>NZ_KQ031375.1:700280-898660 GCF_000963615.1 Rhodococcus sp. PML026
CCACTGCGAATCTTGTCCACCACACCGGGGTTCGCGGCAAGTGCTTCGTCGACGGCGGCTTGAAGCTTGGTGTCGTCTTTCTCCAACACCAGATTCCGCGCCGACATCACCTCTGCGGGCTCGCCCTCACCGGCCAAGACGCCGTCCACGATCTGACGAGCACCGTTGTTGTTGACCTTGCCGTCGGCCACCAAGGCTGCCACCTCGGCCACCTGAGCCGGAGTGATCGCCAGATCCCCCAATTCGACGCCGGCGATGTTGGCCTGCTGCGCCAGGTACGACACCCACCACGACCGCGCAGCCTGCGCCGACGCGCCGGCGTCGACGGTCGCCGCCACGAGTTCGAGAGCACCCGAGTTGACCAAGTCGCGCATTTCCTCGTCGGAGACGCCCCAGTCCTTCTGAATTCGCCCGCGGCGCAACCACGGCAGCTCGGGCAGAGTGGCTCGCAGCTCCTCGATCCACGCTGCATCCGGGGCCACGGGAGCGAGGTCGGGCTCCGGGAAGTAGCGGTAGTCCTCCGCGGTCTCTTTCTTCCGGCCCGCCGTGGTGGTGCCGTCGGACTCCTGGAAATGTCGGGTTTCCTGCGTCACCTCGCCGCCGGATTCGAGCACCGCAGCCTGACGGCGCATCTCGTAGCGCACGGCGACCTCGACGCTCTTGAGCGAGTTGACGTTCTTCGTCTCGGTGCGAGTACCGAACTCGGTGGCCGACTTCCGCATCAATGAGACGTTGGCATCGCAACGCAACGAACCCTGATCCATCCGCACATCGGAGACGTTCAGCGACTTCAACAGGTCACGCAATGCGGTCACGTACGCCCGCGCCACCTCCGGTGCCCGCGCCCCGGTACCGGTGATGGTCTTGGTCACGATCTCGACCAGGGGCACACCGGCGCGGTTGTAGTCGAGCAACGAATGCGACGCGCCCTCGATTCGTCCGGTTGCGCCACCGACGTGCGTCGACTTGCCGGTGTCTTCCTCCATGTGGGCACGCTCGATCTCGACGCGGAACGTACTGCCGTCGTCGAGCACGACGTCGAGGTAACCCTCCGTGGCGATCGGCTCGTCGTACTGCGAGATCTGGTAGTTCTTAGGCTGATCCGGGTAGAAGTAATTCTTCCGCGCGAACCGTCCCCACGGAGTGATCGAGCAATTGAGCGCCAGCCCGATACGGATCGCCGACTCCACCGCAGCAGCGTTGACCACCGGCAGTGCGCCGGGGAGGCTGAGGCACACCGGGCACACCTGCGTATTGGGCTCCGCACCGAACGCGGTGGGGCAACCACAGAACATCTTGGTGGCCGTACCCAACTCGACGTGGACCTCCATGCCGAGCACGGGGTCGAACGTGGCGAGCACATCGTCGTAATCGATCAGATCGACGGTTGCAGCAGTCATGCTCCGTAGTTTATGCATTGCATTCGCCACCCGAGTAACCACGTGTCCTCGGGCACCGATCGCCTCGGGGTCAGCCGAAGAACGCTGCCGCGTCGTCGTACCGGGTCTGAGGGACCCGCTTGAGTTGTTTGGTGGCCTCGGCCAACGACACCAGGCCGATCTCGGCACCGCGCAGCGACACCATCTTTCCGAAGTCTCCGGAATGCGCGGCATCGGTGGCGTTGACACCGAATCGCGTTGCGAGCACACGGTCGTACGGAGTGGGAGTGCCGCCGCGCTGCACGTGACCGAGCACCGTGGTGCGTACCTCTTTGTTGATGCGACGTTCGATCTCGACGCCGAGCTGATGTGCGACTCCGGTGAATCGGACGTGACCGAATTCGTCGATACCGCCGTCGAGCAAATGCATCGAACCTTCGACGGGCTTGGCCCCCTCGGCCACGACGCAGATGAAGTGGGAGTCGCCCCGCTGAAAACGCTTGCGCACCAACGTGCATACCTCTTCGACGTCGAAGGGCTGCTCCGGGATGAGAGTCATGTGCGAGCCCGAGGCCAATCCCGCGTGCAACGCGATCCAGCCTGCGTGTCGCCCCATCACCTCCACCAGCATCACTCGCTGGTGCGATTCGGCGGTGCTGTGCAGTCGGTCGATCGCATCGGTGGCGATGGTGAGCGCCGTGTCGAAGCCGAATGTGACGTCGGTGCAATCGATGTCGTTGTCGATCGTCTTGGGGACACCGACCACCGGTACGCCCTCCTCGGACAGCCACGCAGCTGCCGTCAGAGTTCCTTCACCGCCGATCGGAATCAACACGTCGATGCCGTTGTCCTCGAGGGTCTGCTTGACTCGGTCGAGACCGGCCCGCAACACGTCGGGGTTGGTTCGAGCCGTCCCGAGCATGGTGCCGCCCTTGGTGAGCAGCCGGTCGTTGCGGTCGTCGTTGCGCAGCTGGACCCGACGGTCTTCGAGAAGCCCACGCCACCCGTCCTGGAATCCGACGACCGTGGAGCCGTATCGCGCGTCGGCGGTGCGAACGACAGCGCGGATCACCGCATTGAGCCCTGGGCAATCGCCGCCTCCGGTCAGAACTCCGATGCGCATCGATTTTGGCCTCTCTGCTCGCAGGCCCGCGGAGCGGACCGAAGTGACGAACATCAGCCTAATCGGGCGTGGGTCCCCGCGCGCGCCGGTACCGGTCGGCCTCACTTGGGCGTGACGACACCGGTTTCGTAGGCCAGCACGACCGCCTGCGCGCGGTCGCGTAGCCCGAGCTTGCTCAGCACCTTGCCCACATGGGTCTTGACCGTCTGTTCGGCCAAGAACAGCGCACCTGCAATTTCCGCATTGGACATACCGGTCGCGATCAGTTCGAGAACCTCGCGCTCGCGCGGCGTCAGATCGGCCAGGCGCGAAGGAGTGTTCCTCCGCGCACCGCGACGAGTCGTGACGTCGGAAATGAGCCGTCGGGTCACCGACGGTGCCAGCAGCGCATCGCCGGCCGCGACGACCCGTACGCCTCTGATCAGTTCCTCGGCCGGCGCGTCCTTGAGGAGGAATCCGCTGGCCCCGAGAGCCAGGGCCTCGTAGACGTAATCGTCGATGTCGAAGGTCGTCAGCATCAGGACACGGACCGGAGACGCGTGCGACGCGGACAGGATCGCGCGGGCCGCGTCGAGCCCGTTCATCTCGGGCATGCGCACGTCCATCAGCACTACGTCCGGCAACAGCCGCGCTACCTCGCTGACCGCGGTGCGACCGTTGTCGGCGTCGCCGACGACCGAGATGTCGTCCTGCGCGCCGAGCAGTGCACCGAACCCCTGCCGCACCATCGCTTGATCGTCGGCGATGAACACCGTTGTAACCACGCGTGACAGCCTAAACCGCGTCGCCGGCGTCAGCCGTTGCCGGCGGAGTCGACATTCCGGTCGGCACACGAACCGCAACCTCGAACCCACCGCCGGGCAGAGGGGCGGCATGCAGCCGGCCGTGTGCGGCCTGCGCTCGCTCGCGCATTCCCGCGATTCCGTGCCCGCCGCAATCGCTTCCGGGAGTGCGGGAGATGCTCGGGTTCGGAGCCGGTGCGTTGACCACCGTCATGTCCACGACGGCAGGGCCGATCGCGATATCCACCTCCACCTCGGCTTCGGGCGCATGGCGCGCGGCATTGGACAGCGATTCCTGCAGAATACGGAACAGGGCCAGTCCTGTTGTCTCCGAGACCGATTCGACGGTACCGGCGATGGCCCACCGCACATTCATGCCCGCTCTGCGACTTGCCTGCAATGTGCGTTCGAGATCCAGTGCACTCGGCGCGGGCGCGTCCTGCATCTGCGCTCCATCGCTACGCAGTACCCCGAGCATCCCCCGGATCTCGTTGAGCGCCTCGCGTGCACTCGCGCCGATCGACTCGAATTCCCGAGCCGCGGCCGGTGACACGTCGTCCAGTCGGTACGGCGCGCTCTGGGCCTGAACGACGACCATCGACATGTGGTGTGCCACGACGTCGTGCAGATCGCGGGCGATCTTCGCCCTCTCCTCGAGAATCGTGCGGCGAGTGCGTTCGAGTTCGCTGACCTCCTCCTGCTGCGCGAGCTGCCTGCGCGAGAGAACGAGCCACCGGATCAGCAGCCCGAACACGACCACGGCAGTCAGGCCAACCGACCACCCGATTCCGTCGGAGCTCGGCATGTACGCGAAGAACACCAGCATGCTGGCCAACCACGCCACCAACAGCACCTGCGCCGGAGAACGCAGCGCGACCGCGAACAGCAACGCCAACAGGACGAGGATGTGCACCACTTGCCACGGATAGTCGTAATCCGGAACGCGGTCGAACGCCGCCGGAATCACCAACGCGGACAGCGCCGATACCGCCCACCCCATCGCGGGATTGAGTCTGATCAGAGCGAACGGAAACGCCGCCAACGCTGCGACGAACGGTAGCAACGGAACCGAAACCTGATGCGTGACCGTCAGTGTCGGCCACGCGATCGAGTACAGAATTGCCGTCACCGCGATGATCAGCACGTCGACCGAACGGACGCCGCCGATCTGCTCGGGCACCCGGCGCCGAGCACGTACCCCGAGTTCGAGACTCGTCGACCTTTTCTTTCGCACGTCTCGAGCCTAGGCATCATCGACCGCCGGCGTCCTCGTACCGGGGTATCGGTTCGGCATGGCTCGGAGGTATCAGGACCGCGTCGAACCGGTCCCGGGGGCACTCACCACAGCCGAACCTCGGAGCGATGCTCGCCTCGGCCGGCCGAACTTAGCGTCGATCGCCATGAGCCGGAACATATCTCGCACCCTGATGTGCGTGACAGCTGCCATCGTCGTCGTGACCGCCACGACGGGAGCAGCAACGTCGTCACCCACCGAGGACCGTCGCTCCCCCGTGGCACTGACCGTTCGTGCACTGATCACCGAACCCGCCGAGGACGCTGCGTCGACCATCCCGAGCGACTTCGCGGACGTCATGGGCTACCGGCCCGCGGTGCAGGACGGGATGGCGAGCAATCCCGGCGGGGATTGTTCGTCCCCGATCCCACTGCCACCCGAGTTCGAGGCTGCGTGCCGAGCCCACGACCTGGGCTACGACCTCCTCCGGTACGCGAACGCGACGGGGACGACCGTCGACCCACAGTGGCGCAGGGCGATCGACGCCCAACTCGACAGTCGTATGCACGACGCCTGTGACCATCGCACCGAGGAGGGGGCCCGGCAGATCTGCGACGCAGCTGCGGTCGTCGCGGCCACGGCAGTCGACCTCAATTCCTGGCGACAATCGTTCGGTGCACCGGTCGCCGAACCCGCCATGCCCCTGACACTGTTCGGAGCCGTGCTGGCGCTGACGCTGCTGATCGCATCCGTTGTCGCGCGGTACCGACGTGTGTCGATGACCCCGACCCTCACGGACCGACGCTGATGTCCACCACGGCCATCCCGAACCGTGGGGTCGAGACCCCGGTCGCATCGGATGTCCAGTCGCCCAACCGTCTTCGCCTGCCGAGACTCGGCACGTCGGTGTCCGTTGCAGCGGCTGTGGCGATCTCCTCGGCTCCGTCACTTCTGCCCCGCTCCGCCGTCACTGCGGCCCTGTTCACCGGATTCATGGTGGCACTCGCTCTGACGGTCGCATGGGCGGGCCGACGGGTGTTCGGGCCACGACGGCCCGCGTCGCTACGACTACGAGCGTGGACCGTCGTCGCTGCTGCACTGATCTCGAGCGTCGCGTTGGCCTCGAACATACACTGGCAGAATCGATTACGAGCCGCGATGGACGTCGAGCCGGTGAGCTGGAGCTACGCCGTCGACGTTACCGGGGGTGCCCTGTGCGTTGCGCTCGTACTGTGCGGAGCCGGTAGCGCGCTACGGCGAATCTTCTCCGCTCTGGGCCGGAACCGTTGCGTGGCACTGCTCGTCACGGTCGCTGCGCTGTTATACACCCTGGCCGTTCCGTTCGTGCGGTCCACTCTGTCGGCCTCGTACTCGGCCTCGAACTCGGCGATGGACGACGCAGTGGCCGCCCCGACATCGGAGACGAGATCCGGCGGTCCCGGATCCTCGGCACCGTGGCGCACGCTGGGACGCGAGGGCCGCGCGTTCGCGTCGGGAGGGCAGGATCTCGACACCGTACGGACGTACGTGGGACTCGAGTCGGCCGCGACACCGGACGAGCGTGTAGCACTGGCCGTCTCCGAGATGGAACGGGCTGGAGCCTTCGAACGCAGCGTCGTCGTGGTCGCGATTCCTACCGGGTCCGGCTGGGTGGACGAGAATGCGATCACCGGGGCCGAAAGAACGTTCGGCGGTGACGTCGCGACGGTGGCGGTGCAGTACTCCGACAAGCCGAGTTGGGCGACCTTCCTGTTCGCCGAGGACGACGCCCGCCGGTCCGCGAACGCCGTGGTTCGAGCGGTCGCCACCCGAGCGGCGGCGGAGCCGACCACACCGAAAGTCGTCGTGTACGGCCAGAGCCTGGGTTCGGTTGCAGGAAGTGATGCGTACCTTGCCGTGCAACAGAACATTTCGTCACTCTGCGGGGCTGTCTGGGCCGGCCCGCCCGCGGGATCGGTCGACACCGACGGTGCCGCCGTCCTGGCCAACTCGTCGGACCCCGTCGCGCGATGGTCTCTCGATCTGTTGTGGTCGCCGCCGGATACGACGACGTTCACGATCGACGCCCCACGGCCGCCGTGGTTGCCTGTCGTCGGCTTCCTGCAGACGTCCGTCGACCTGCTCGCCGCATTGGATGTCACGTCGGGCCACGGCCATCGATACGGGACCGACCAAGGTGAGGCCATGGCTCGCTGCCGCTGAAGAGCGGGGCCGCCGGAAAAGGGAGTGCTGGACCGTCAGCCGAGCAGACCGAGCCGATTGCCGAGCCAGTCCATCTCCTGATCGAGCGCCGGAGCCCAGACCTGCATCGAATGTCCTCCCGGCAGCTCGCTGTAGTGCACATCCATGCCCGCGGCGGCGGCTGCCCGGTAGGCCCGCTCGGTCTGCGGCCTGAACTCCTCGTCGTCGGCTCCGACGACGAAGGCACCGGCAGAGTCGGGAAAGCTGTTGCGGGAGAGTACTTTCAAAGGCGTATAACGATCGAACCGATCCTCGTCGGCCGGTGTGTCCGCCCCGTACGCAGCAAGGACCGACTCCGCTCTGGTGCCACGACGTTGTTCGTCCTCACCGGAGATGTCGAGAAATGTGGGGTACGCCGACGGGTCCGTCGTCGCGAGCTGAAGGGCGCAGGTTCCGCCGTAGGAGTACCCGCCGACCGCCCAGGATCGCGGGTCCGAGGACACGTGGAGGTTCGACCGAACCCACTGTGGGACATCGACTGTCAGATACGTCGCAGCATTACCGAGGTCCGAATCCATGCACATCGGGTTGGCTTCGGTGTCCCCCAGCCCGTCGGCGACGACGACAACCGGGGCGACGCCGCCGTGACGTGCCGCGAATGCGTCCATCGTCTGCGGTAGTCGGCCACCTTCGATCCAGTCGACCACGTGGCCGGGCTGTCCGGTGAGCAGCACCAGTACCGGGAGGTCGTCCGCTCCGTCGTCGTACGCGGGAGGAAGATAGACCGTCGCCGGACGAGCACGGAACTGCGACACCGTGCCGGGCACCTCCACGTCGAACAACCGGCCGTGTCCTTCGACGTGCACGACCGGTGTACGCCCGAGTGCCGACGCGGCCGTGGGGTACCGCGTCACCGTCAGGTTGGTCAGTACGGCGGTCGCCACCAGAAGCGCCGCTGCCAGGCCCAGTGCGCTCAGCCCACCGACGGGCGAGCCGAGCGGACGGCCACGGCGGATGCGAACCACGATCGCACCGGCGGCCACGATCGCCAGCACCGTGGCCGCCGCCAATCCGATGACCGGGACCGCTCCACCGAGCAAGGGCAGATGCGCCAACCGGGCGGCCCACCGATGCAGCACCTCGAACTACCGCAGATCGCCGCGGGCAGCCTCGTACGCAGCGCCGACGCGGTAGAGCCGCTCGTCTGCGAACGCGGGAGCCATGATCTGCAGACCCACCGGCAGACCGTCCTCGGACGCCAGTCCGGACGGCACCGACATCGCGCAGTGGCCGGCGAGGTTGGTGGGCAGGGTGCACAGATCGTTGAGGTACATCGCCATTGGGTCGTCGACCTTGTCGCCCAACGGGAATGCCGTCGTCGGGGTCGTCGGCGACACGAGCACATCCACCTTCTCGTATGCCGCGTCGAAATCCTGCGCGATCAAGGTGCGGACCTTCAGGGCCGATCCGTAGTACGCGTCGTAGTAACCGGCCGACAGCGCGTAGGTGCCTATCATGATGCGGCGCTTGACCTCCGGCCCGAACCCCTGAGCGCGGGTGGTGGCCATGACCGACTCGGCGCTGTGGTGGCCGTCGTCGCCCGCACGCAGGCCGTACCGCATTCCGTCGAACCGAGCCAGGTTGGACGACACCTCGGACGGGAGAATCAGGTAGTACGCAGCCAATGCATGGACGAAGTTGGGGCACGACACCTCGACAACCTCGGCGCCGAGCGAGGTCAATGCGGCCACTGCGGCGTCGAAGGACGAGATGACACCGGACTGATAGTTGTCCGAGTGCAACTCCTTGACCACACCCACCTTCACTCCGGTCAGGTCGCCGCGAGCGCCCTCTCGGGCCGCCTCGACGACGGGACGAACCGGGGTGTCGACCGACGTGGAATCCCGCGGGTCGTAACCCGCGATGACCTCGTGCAGCAACGCGGTGTCGAGCACCGTACGACCACAGGGTCCCCCCTGATCCAGCGAGGAGGCGCAGGCGATGAGTCCGTACCGCGAGACGCTGCCGTACGTCGGCTTGGTTCCCACGGTGCCGGTCAGTGCCGCGGGCTGCCGGATGGATCCACCGGTGTCGGTGCCGATGGCCAACGGTGCCTGGAACGAGGCAAGCGCAGCCGCGCTTCCGCCTCCCGAGCCGCCCGGGATCCGGGTGGTGTCCCAGGGGTTCTTGGTCGGTCCGTACGCGGAGTTCTCGGTCGAGGAGCCCATCGCGAACTCGTCCATGTTTGTCTTACCGAGAACCGGAATGCCCGCGGCTCGCAGCTTCGAGGTCAGCGTCGCGTCGTACGGCGACACCCACCCGTCGAGAATCTTCGAGCCGGCGGTGGTCGGCATGTCGGTGGTGGTGAACACGTCCTTGAGCGCCAACGGCACCCCGGCGAGCGGTGAGGCCGGTGCCGAGCCCGCGGCCAGCCCGGCGTCGACGTCGCTCGCCGCGGCCAGCGCCTGCGCGCTCGCCACATGCAGAAAAGCGTGAAGGTCGCCGTCGACCTCGGCAATCCGATCCAGATGTGCCCGGGTCACCTCCACCGCACTGACGTCACGCGAGTGGATACGGTCGGCGAGCTCGGACGCGTCGAGCTTGGTCAGGTCGGTCATTCGCTCTCTCCCAGAATCTGCGGCACCGCGAAACGGCCCTCCTCGGCATTCGGTGCACCGGACAGCGACTGCTCCGGCGTCAGACCGGGAACGATCACATCGGGACGCGTCACATTGACGATGTCGCTGGGGTTGGCTGTCGGCGCAACGTCGTCCGTCGCCACCTCGGCCACGGTCTTGACGTGATGGAGGATCGAATCCAACTGGCCGGCGAACTCGTCGAGTTCGGCGTCGCTGAGAGCCAAGCGCGACAGCCGGGCGAGGTGAGCGACCTCGTCGCGGGAGATATCGGGCACCGCGTAGACCCCTTTCACACAGTAGGAGTGGGGCCTGCAGGAACCGGCCCCGTATTTGCGCAGAGCGAACCGCACAGGTCCGCGAACGCGGTCCAGCCTAGTGCGCACCGTTTCGCCGACCTCACTCCCGGTCAGCGGTCTCGATCGGCCGCCGATCTCGCCCGCACGAGTGTCAGAATTGTCACGTCCCGCGTTGCGTGTCGAGCCGGCCAGGTCGAAGATGCAAAGATTGCTCGCGCCGGGGGTGCACAGTGTTCCCTGAACTACGCCAGACGTCGAAAGGGAGCGTGCCATGTCCTACCTGCTCCGCGTACAGCTGCCCGACCGGCCGGGCAGCCTCGGATCGCTGGCCGTGGCCCTCGGCTCGGTCGGAGCGGACATCCTCTCGCTCGACGTCATCGAACGCGGCGACGGCTATGCGGTCGACGACCTTGTGGTCGACGTTGCGCCCGGTTCGCTTCCCGACACGCTGATCACTGCAGCCGAGAACCTCACCGACGTCCGCGTGGACTCGATCCGGCCGTACACCGGCGTTCTCGACACCCATCGCGAACTGGAACTGATCGACCGGGTCGCAGCGGCATCCGACGACCGTCTGCAAGTTCTGGTCGACGGCGCTCCCCGCGTTCTGCGCGTGGGCTGGAGCACCGTGGTGGCCACCAACGCGCACGGTCCGTTCCGCCTGGTCGGTAGCCCGGGCGCACCCGAAACACACGCCGCCGATCTGCCCTGGTTCCCGTTGACCTCTCCCGCTGCACTCGACTCCGACGCAGACTGGGTACCTCAGGTGTGGCGGGACATGGACACCAAGATCGCTGCCGCTCCCCTCGGCACCACCGGCACCGTGCTGATGCTCGGTCGGCCGGGAGGGCCCGAGTTCAGGCCGTCGGAGGTAGCCCGGCTCGGTTACCTCGCCGGGATCGTCGCAACCGTCCTTACCTGATCACCGGAACTCGCCCGGTCTCCCCTACTGCGACGCGTCGGTGTCCGTCGTCGGCTCCGACACTGCGTCCGGGCCCTCGGTCAACAGACGCGTGAACCCTGCCTCGTCCAGGACCGGTACGCCGAGCTCGACGGCCTTGTCGTGCTTCGAACCGGGCGATTCACCGACGACGACGAACGCCGTCTTCTTCGAAACCGAACCGGCGGCCTTTCCACCCCGCAGCAGGATCGCTTCTTTGGCCTCGTCGCGCGAGTAGGACTCGAGCGAACCGGTGACGACGATCGACAGGCCTTCCAGATTGCGCTCGATGGAGGCGTCTCGCTCGTCCTCCATCCGCACACCGGCATTCCGCCATTTCTCCACGATGGCCCGGTGCCAGTCGACCTCGAACCATTCGGACACAGCAGCCGCGATGGTGCCGCCCACCCCGTCCACCGCCGACAACTCCTCGACGGACGCTGCTTCGATGCGCTCGAGGCTGCCGAATTCTCCGGCGAGGGCTCGTGCGGCGGAGGGGCCGACGTGGCGAATGGACAGGCTCACCAGCACTCGCCACAGAGGCTGATTCTTGGCGGAGGACAGATTGTCGAGCAGTTTGCGACCGGTGGCCGACAATGCGCCCGATTTCGTGCGGAAGATCGCCGTCTTCATCAGGTCTTCTTCGGTGAGCGAGAACAAATCGCCCTCGTCCTCGATCGCACCGGTGGCCAGAAGATCCGTCGCCGCTTCGTATCCGAGACCCTCGATGTCGAAACGCTGCCGTTCGGCCACGAAGAACACACGCTCACGGCGTTGCGCCGGGCAGAACTGCGAATTGGGGCAGCGCAGGTCCGCGTCGCCGTCCTTCGCCGGTGCCAACGGCGTCGAGCATTCCGGGCATTCGGTGGGCATGACGAATTCGGTCTCGTCGCCGGTCCTGGCGTCGACGACCGGGCCGAGCACCTCCGGAATGACCTCTCCCGCTTTGCGAATCGTGACGGTGTCACCGATCAGAACGCCCTTGCGCTTGACCTCCGACGCGTTGTGCAGGGTCGCGAGAGACACCGTGGACCCCGCGACGAGCACCGGCGTCATGTACGCGAACGGAGTCACTCGACCGGTTCGGCCGACGCTGACGCGAATGTCCAGCAGGGTGGTGGTGACTTCCTCGGGTGGGTATTTGTACGCGATGGCCCACCGCGGTGCTCGCGACGTCGTTCCGAGCCGACGGTGCAACGACATCTCGTCGATCTTGACCACCAGGCCGTCGATCTCGTGCTCGACATCGTGGCGGTGCTTGTCCCAGTATTCGACCTTCTCTACGACGGCATCGATCCCCTGCACGCGCGTCGTGTGGGTGGAGATCGGCAGACCCCACGCCTGCAGAGCCTCGTAGGCGTGCCACTGCGAATCGGGGGTGAAGCCGACCATCCGTCCGAAGCCGTGACAGATCATGCCGAGACGCCGCTTCGAGGTCACGGCCGGGTTCTTCTGGCGCAGCGAGCCCGCCGCCGAGTTCCGCGGATTGGCGAACGGGGGTTTGCCCTCTTCGACGAGCGCCGCGTTGAGCGCCTGAAAGTCCTCGAGCCGGAAGAACACCTCACCGCGCACCTCGAGCAGCTCCGGGATCGGATATTCGGCGCTGCCGGTCAAGGTATCGGGTATGTCGTCGATCGTCCGAGCATTGAGCGTGACGTCCTCGCCGGTGCGCCCGTCACCTCGGGTCGCACCGCGCACCAGAGTGCCGTTCTCGTACACCAGGTTCAACGCCACACCGTCGATCTTGACTTCGCACAGGTAGTGCAGATCCGGACCGGCCTCGGTCTCGACCCGCTTGGCCCACGCACGGAGCTCGTCGTGATCGAACACGTTGTCCAAGCTCAGCATTCGTTCCAGATGGTCGACGGCGGTGAACTCCGTCGCGAAACCACCGCCCACGAGTTGGGTCGGTGAATCGGCCGTGCGCAGGTCCGGGTGGGCTTGTTCGAGATCGTTCAGTTCGCGCAGCAGGGCATCGAATTCACCGTCCGAGACGATGGGCGAATCACGCACGTAGTAGCGAAATTGATGTCCACGTACTTCCTCGGCCAGTGTCTGCCACCGCTCGCGGTCGGCAGGGGTGGCAGGATCGAGTTCGACTCCGGCAGCCTCGGCGGCATCGTCGGTTCCTGCAGGCAGTTCGGTCGGCTCAGGCACGTGACGAAGATTATCCGACGGCACCGACATCGAAACGATCCTGCGTCCGGAAGGCTATCTGCCCATCAGGCCCAGCAGCAGGGTGGCGGCGATCAACGCCACCGCGCAGATTCCGGCGGTCAGCGCGAATCCGGTCAGGAAGTCGTCGGAGTAGATACCGCCGAGGACGGAGGCCATCACCGAGAGCAGGACACCGGCGGGCAGACCGCGCCGCTGGGCGTCCGAGAGTCGATACATGTCTCGATCATCGCAGATCCCCGTGTCAGATCTCGTCGACGACCACACTGTTCCCGCCGGACTGCTTGGACCGATACATCGCCGCGTCCGCCGTGCGAGCCGCTCGTCCCACGACGGAGGTGCCCACGTCCCACAGCGCGGAGTCCTCACGCAGCAGTGCCATACCGACGCTCGCCGTGACCGGAATGTCGTCCCGGTGGTCGCACAGCACGCGCACCACATCGACGCCGAGGTCGACGGTGCTCTGCGCAGGTCCGACGACGGCCAGCAGAAATTCTTCGCCACCGGTTCGCGCGAGCACTCCGCCGTGGTGGCGGGCGAGTCTGCGCAGCCGATCCGCGACCCGGACGATGACCTCGTCGCCCCGGCTGTGGCCGTAGCGGTCGTTGACGGCCTTGAACTTGTCGATGTCGACCACCAGGAACGCCATCGACAGTCCGCGTTTGTTCGCGAGCTGCCACAGGTCGAGCAGTTCACTGTCGATACCGCGGCGGTTGTACACCCCGGTCAGAGGATCGAGTACCGACCGCTTGGCGTCGTTGGACAACGTCGTCCACGCCACCTGCGCGAACACCGGTACCGCCACCGTTGCCAGCAACAGCACCACCGTCGCCGTCGCGACCGCCGGTCCGTCTACGGCAACCACCTTGCCGTCCATCACAGCGAGGAACGTGCGAATACCGAAGCCGATGATGAACGTCGCCGTCCACACCAGGTGGGCTACGAGCAATCGAGGACTGAGGAAATACGTACAGAACGCTCCGGTGACGGCGAACAGCACCGTTCCGATCAAGGACGCGACCGGCGCGTACAACACCAGCACCGAGGTCGTCAGAATGTCGCCGAACGCCAGGAACCCGACGAAGAACTTCTTCCCGGGGATCGGGCCGAACACGCACCGTGCGGCAACGAGTACCTGCGTGAACAGGACGAAGAAGACCCACCCGATTGCCGGCGAGCCGGTGGGGCCGAGATCGCTGAACAACATGAGAATCGACGTGAGGGCATACATCAGGACGGCGGTGCCGAAGACGACCCGGATGATTCCCGTCAGTGGACGAGTGGACCGGTGGTTGAGGATCCATTCGAAGTCGTGCGGAGCCCGGTACCAATCCGACGTGGCGGCGGCGAGTTTGGCCAGAACTCCGCGTCGATGCCGGCCGGAACGTCGGAGGGA
This sequence comes from Rhodococcus sp. PML026, assembly GCF_000963615.1. Classification (NCBI taxonomy): domain Bacteria; kingdom Bacillati; phylum Actinomycetota; class Actinomycetes; order Mycobacteriales; family Nocardiaceae; genus Rhodococcus; species Rhodococcus sp. PML026. The sequence continues at coordinate 714,426 of NZ_KQ031375.1, forward strand.
GGCGACTTCATCGAAGCCGCGACCACCTGATGCCATGTACGAACTCCCACCGATTCAAAGCAGACCCCCGACGGCCGTGTGAATGATGTCACACCTGTTGTACGTCCCGAACGACCCGGGACGGAGCCGCAGGACGCTCCAGGCATTCCGACTCGGCACACTGTGTTTCGTCACAATGTCCCGGTCCGTGGTCACAACGATTCGGGTGCGTCCCGATAGGCCGCGACAACCTCGTGGGTGAGAGCCGTTGCTCGACGAGCCCACTCGGGCGTGCTTCCGGCCAAGCCGCAGGACGGCGTCACCGACACCTGCGAAGCGAGTATCGAACGATCGAAGCCGAGGCTGTCGACCAACTTCACACCGGGCTCGGCGCACTCGCGCCACAGGGGTGGCCGGTCCGGGGTTGCCGACGGAACCGATCCCAGTACGAGGGTCTTTCCGGCCTGGAGCAGCTCTCCCAGCGCATCGAGATCGGTTCGACGTAGCTCGTGTGCATCCACGGCCACTGCGACGGCTCGGGTTCGGCGCAGCAGGTCGACGGGAGCTCCCCCGTCACAGCAGTGCACTGCGACCGGTAGCGCGATGGTGTCGACCAGTGAGTCGAGCAGGTCCAGAACCTCCGGTTCCGGGATCGCGCGCACCGAGTCGATACCGGTGATCCCGGTCAGACTGCCCGCGAGAACGGCGGCGAGACTGGGTTCGTCGAGTTGGACCACCACGTTCGCCGAGAGTCTGCGTGCCACTTCTGCACAGTGCAGACGCAGCCCCTCGCCGAGGGATTCCGCGAAGTGCCGTAGAGCGCCGCGGTCGGTCAGCGCACGGTGTCCGTGCCGCAATTCGACCTGCGCGGCCATGGTGAACGGTCCTGCAGCCTGCACCTTGATGGTCCGGCCGGTACCGCGTAGTCCCGCGACCTCCCACAGTTCCTCGAGCACGTCGAGATCCTCGGTGAGAAAATCCGTCGCACGGCGACCGGCCAGCATCGGACGCGGTACGACGCGGTAGCCCGACGTCCGGACGTCGAGTTCGACGTCGACCATGATGGCTCCGGTGCGGCCGATCATGTCGGCACCGAGCCCGCGCCCTGGCAGTTCGACCACGTGTGGCAGTTCACCCAGCTCGCCGAGGACGATGGCGACGGCCTCACGAACGTCGGTGCCGGGCCACGAACCTATGCCGGTCGCCAGCCCTCCGAACGTGCTCGGGGTCACTCGCGCTCGGATCGGGTGCCCGAGATGGTCGAGCTGCCGATCACGATGTCACCGTGAATGTCCTTGCGGTACAACACCGCTGCCTGCCCTTTGGCGACACCGGTCAAGGGTGCCCGGAGCTGGATCTCCATCCCGTCGCCGACGGCCTCGGCAACCGCGTCGGTCAGCCCGCCGTGCGCCCGAACCTGTACGACGCATTCGATGGGCCCGGTGGGCGCGGTGCCCTCGGTCCACACTGCGCGGTCTCCGGTGATGGACCAGACGTCCAGCTTCTGCGCCGAACCGACCATGACGGTGCCGGTGTCCGGTTCGATCGAGGTGACGTAGCGCGGACGGCCGTCCACGGCCGGTCCTTCCACCCCGAGACCCTTACGCTGGCCGATGGTGAAGCCGTGCACACCGTCGTGGTCCGCCAACTCGGCTCCGGTCTCGGAGTCGACGACCTTGCCGGGACGAACACCGATGTGTGCGCCGAGGAAGGCCCGGGTGTCGCCCGAGGGAATGAAGCAGATGTCGTGACTGTCCGGCTTGTCGGCGACGGCGAGACCCCGCTCGGCCGCTTCCTCGCGGATCTCGGACTTGGGGGTGTCGCCGATGGGGAACATCGCACGCGAGAGCTGCCCGCGGTTCAGGACGGCCAGCACGTAGGACTGATCCTTGTCGGCGTCCACCGCACGCCGCAGAACTCCGTCGTGCAGTTGCGCGTAGTGGCCGGTCGCGACGGCGTCGAAGCCCAGTGCCAACGCGCGGTCCGCGAGCGCGGAGAACTTGATCTTCTCGTTGCACCGCAGGCACGGGTTCGGAGTCTCCCCCGCGGCGTACGAGGCGACGAAGTCGTCGATGACGTCTTCTTTGAACCGATCCGCGAAGTCCCAGACGTAGAACGGTATTCCGAGGACGTCGGCAGCTCGGCGTGCATCCCCGGCGTCTTCTTTCGAGCAGCACCCGCGAGAGCCGGTCCGCAGCGCCCCGGGAGCGGTGGACAGCGCCAGGTGAACGCCCACGACGTCGTGCCCCTCGTCGACGGCTCGAGCCGCGGCGACTGCGGAGTCGACTCCCCCGCTCATGGCAGCAAGAACACGCATCAGCGATTTCCTCCTCGAGCTCCGACGCCGGCAAGTCCGGCGGCACGAGCACGTTCGACGACCTGCGGCAGGGCCGCAAGCACAGTGGTGATGTCCGAATCGGACGAGCCGGTTCCCAACGAGAACCGCAGGGATCCGCGGGCCACGCCCGAATCGCACCCGACCGCGATCAGAACATGGCTCGCGCTCGCCACACCCGCCGTGCAGGCGGATCCCGTCGAACATTCTATGCCCGCGGCGTCGAGAAGCATCAACAGCGAATCCCCCTCGCACCCGGGGAAGGTGAAGTGCACGTTTCCGGCGAGCCGCCCGTCGCCCTCCGGGCCGTTGAGGATGGCGTCGGGCACCACCTCGCGAACCCCGATGATGAGTCGATCACGCAACGCGCGAGTTCGTTCCCCGTGCAGCGACAGATTCTGCACCGTCGATCGCAGTGCGGCCGCCATCGCGACGACGCCGGCCGTGTCGGGCGTGCCGGACCGGACGTCACGTTCGTGTCCACCACCGTGGAACAGCGGCACGCACGGGACCTGACGGCCCAGCAACAGGGCTCCGACGCCCTGTGGGCCACCGAACTTGTGTGCGGCGATACTCAGGGCGGACAGACCGCTGTCGGCGAATCCCACTGGTAGGTGCGGTACGGCCTGCACTGCGTCGCTGTGCATCGGAACGCCGTACTCCGCGGCCACCGATGCGAGTTCGGCGATCGGCATGACGGTGCCGATCTCGTTGTTGGCCCACATGACCGTCACCAGCGCGGTCTCGTCTGCGTGCAGAGCCAGCTCGGCGCGCAGCACATCGGGGGTGACCCGGCCCTCGTCGTCGACCGGGAGCCAGGTGACACTCGCCCCTTCGTGCGCGACGAGCCACTCCACCGCGTCGAGCACGGCGTGATGCTCCACCGAGCTGGCGATGATCCTGGTCAGTGCGGCGTTCGAGTCTCGACGGGCCGAAAAGATGCCCTTGACGGCGAGATTGTCGCTTTCGGTATCACCGGAGGTGAAGATCACCTCGGACGGGCGCGCACCGAGGTCCGCGGCGATCGACTCGCGAGATTCCTCGACCCGGCGACGGGCGGACCGGCCCGAGGTGTGCAGCGACGATGCGTTCCCGACGGTGCCGAACACGGAGTTCATCGCCTCGATCGCACACGGCAACATGGGAGTGGTCGCGGCGTGATCGAGGTACACCGATGGCTGCGGCGGGGCGGGGGCAGGCGTACTGCGCACAGAAGGCATAACGCGCTCGACGATACCCGGTCGAGCGACCGCGGACCTACCTGCGCGAGGTGGGTCCACGGTCGCCCGGTTCAGCTGTGGATCAGGCGGCTGCAACCGTCGGCGCGCTGGGGCTTCGCTCGGCTTCGGCCATCACCTCGTGCACCGTCGGGTCGTAGACGTCCTTCCGGGGTCGTTCCGCAGGCTCCACTCCGTCGTCGCGTCGGATCGCCACCTCGCAGCGCCGCGCGAGGTCGTGTCGATCGCCGCCCGGCGCTTCCGGGGCGGTGAACTCGACCTCGGCGCGCAGTCCGGCGAGCCGGAAGATGCGGCCGATCGACGCTCCGATCGTCTCGTCTCCGACGAAGCACGTCGCGGTGGTCGGTTCGCCGTGTCGATCGAGATAGCGCAGCCGGATGGGCTGCACCCACGTCTCGGAATCGATGGCAGCCTGCAACAGAGCCGGGCGAAGCGATCCGTAGGCCAACCCACACCAGGTGGTGGCCTCGGGGAACACCACGACCGAAGCGCCTGCGCGGATTCGGTCGGCAACCTGGTCGACAACGGCCGGGAGCTCACGCAGTCGTGCGCGATCGATGGGGAGCACCTTCATCGCCCGGGCCAGTCGCCCGAGCAGCGGCCAGTCCACCAGATCGGCTCGCGCAACGAACGTCGACGGGCGCACTGCCGTGAGGACGACGACGTCGGTCCACGAAATGTGTCCGGAAACGTGCAGGGCACCACCTGCCGTACGCGACCGCTCCCGCTCCGAGCGTGTATCGAGCACGGTGAGATCGATGCCGATGGCCGATAGCAGCATCCGAGCGCCCAGCCGCGTCAACGCGTGCCGAACCCGGGGAAAGGGCACCCCCAGGACGACCAACAGCGGCAACAGCGCAAAGGCCGCGATCGCCGCAGCGATGCGCAGAACGAGGACGATTCGACGCACCGTGGGCGGATTCTTCGGCAGACACCCGTCACCGCACGGCGAGGACGGCATCCAGGCGTGTGCGCGAACCAGGGGTTGCGTCATCGGGCACCCGACTCGAATGTCGTTGCTGCAGAACGAAGACGGTCCAGATACCTGGTGTTGGCCTCGTGCAGGCCGAGGAGCGCGACGAAATCCGCCACTCCGAATTCCGGGTCGTGGGCGGGCTCACCGCAGATGGAGGCACCGAGCCGGAGGTACCCGTTCATCAACGGCGGCATGGACGCTCGCTTCGCCGCCGGAATGTCGAGGAGATCGACGCCGTCGACGATCACGGGGTTGTAGGGCACGACCCGCCTGTCGACCGCTGTCGCGTGTCGATCCAACAGCCGGTCGCGAACACCACGCACGTTGGCCCCGACCGCTTCCCCGGGAGCCGATTGCATCGGAACCGACACGCAACCCATCACCCACTCGTATCCCGTCACGTCGAGGTAGTGCAGGATTCCCGCCCACATCAGGCCGAGGACCGACCCCGATCGGTGGTCGGGATGCACAGCAGCCCTACCCATTTCGACGATGTTCATCCCGACGGGATCGAGCGCGGAGATGTCGAATTCGGTTGCGGTGTAATAGCCGCCTGCCGACACCGCGGCCTGCGGCGGCAACATGCGATAGCAACCGACGAACGTGTCGGTCCACTGGTCGCGAACGAGAAGGTGGTCGCAGAAATCGTCGAACCGGTCGGCGTCCAGACCGTCCGTGTCGGTGGGTATGGCAAAGCCGGGCTCGGAGGCGAACACGTCGTAGCGCAGGCGCTGCGCCGCGAGTCGGTGTTCGGGGTCGGTGGACAACACGAGCGAATAGCGGTCGGTGGCCGGGACGATCGATGCAGTCGAGCTCATGACGGAAGTGGTCATGAGGTGTGTCTAACGAGCGGGGAAGACTACCGGGCATCGCCGAGGAGAAGTGTCGGAAGAGTTTGCATGAACACGATTGCGCCAGTCGAAACGCGACGGGCCCCCACCGCAATCGCGATGAGGGCCCGTCGAGCAGAGATTTTCGCCGAGAGGCTATCCCTTGTGCTTCTTGACGGCCTCGGTCAGCTGAGGCGCGACGTTGAACAGGTCACCGACGATGCCGTAGTCGGCGATCTCGAAGATGGGTGCTTCCTCGTCCTTGTTCACCGCGACGATGGTCTTCGAGGTCTGCATGCCGGCACGGTGCTGGATGGCTCCGGAAATGCCGAGTGCAACGTACAGCTGCGGGGAGACGGTCTTGCCCGTCTGGCCCACCTGGAACTGGCCCGGGTAGTAACCGGAGTCCACGGCGGCACGCGAGGCACCCACTGCGGCACCCAGCGAATCTGCCAGATCCTCGACGACGGTGAACTTGTCGGCGCTGCCGACGCCACGTCCACCGGAGACGACGACCGTCGCTTCGGTCAGTTCCGGACGGTCGCCGCCGACGATCGGGTCACGCGAGGTGACCTTGACGGTGCCCTCTTCCTGCGCCGGGACCTCGACGGTCTCGCGGGTTCCCGCTCCGGCCTTCGGCTCTGCCTCGACTGCGCCGGGGCGCAGCGAGAGGACGGGGACGTCGCCGTTGGCCTTGGCCTCGACGGTGAACGCACCACCGAAGATGGAGTAGACGGCACTGCCGTCGCCGTTGATCGCGACGACGTCGTTGTGGTAGCCCGAGCCCAGACGGGCGGCGAGGCGGCCGGCAACTTCCTTGCCCTCGATCGTCGCTGCGGTGATGATCGCCGCAGGCGAGACCGACTCGGCGAGGGACGACAGGACGTCGACCTTCGGCGTGACGAGAAAACCGTCGACGTCGTCGGACTCGGCGACGTAGATCTTCTCGGCACCGGCCTCGGTCAACGCGTCGGCGACCTTGTCGGCGGTACCGACCGGGCCGGTGACGACCGCGGACGGCTCACCCAGTGCGCGGGCCGCGGTGATCAGCTCGGAGCTGACCTTCTTCAGTGTTCCTTCGACGTGCTCCACGAGCACGAGTACTTCTGCCATGACTTTGCTCCTCGTTGGTCTTCGATTGCTCGGTGGGGCGGGATCAGATGATCTTCTGGCCTACGAGGTAGGTGGCGATCTTGTCGCCGCCGTCGCCCTCGTCGGTGAGCCGCTCGCCGGCAGTCTTGGGAGGCTTGGGGGTGGACGAGGTGACCGTCGTTCCGGCGTTGTCGACGCCGACGATGCCGTCCTCGACACCGATGTCGGCCAGAGTGATGGTCTGCACCGTCTTCTTCTTGGCGGCCATGATTCCCTTGAACGACGGGAACCGCGGCTCGTTGATCTTCTCGGTGACGCTCACGATGGCGGGCAGCGTGGCTTCGAGTCCGAAGATGCCCTCGTCGGTCTCGCGCTCGCCGGTGACCTTGCCGTCTGCGACGGACAGCTTGCGCAGCTGCGTCAGGGCCGGGATCTGCAGGTATTCGGCGATGATCGCCGGAACTGCGCCGGTGCGGCCGTCGGTGGCCTCGTTACCCGCGATGATGAGATCGGCAGGCTCATCGTTCTCGAACGCGACGTTGCCCAGTGCCGCAGCCAGGGCGTACCCGGTCTGGATGGCGTCGGAGCCGTGCAGGCTCGGGTCGTTGAGGTGTACCGCGCTGTCCGCGCCCATCGACAGAGCCTTGCGGATCGCGTCGGTGGCGCGATCGGGGCCTGCGGACAGAACCTTGACCTCACCGCCCTGAGCTTCCTTGATGAGCAGGGCTTCTTCGACGGCCCGCTCGTTGATCTCGTCGAGAACGGCGTCTGCAGCCTCGCGATCGAGGGTGTAGTCACCGTCGCTGAGCTTGCGCTCGGACCATGTGTCTGGAACCTGCTTGATCAAAACAACGATGTTCGTCATGGGTCTGCGTCGACCTCCTGGTCATGTTCTGCTGATCGTGAGTGTTCTAACGGTTGCTGCAAGTCGAACGGTTGGTGCAGTTCTACGTTCCGCTACGAGGTTACCCCACCGTAGTTACTGGTGGGTAACTTACCTCCCTGCCCGATCGACCATACATCCGCACCCCGACTGTTATGGAGACCACGTTGGCTTACCTCATCGCCGGAGGCACTAACCTTCCGTCGGTGAACGATTCATCGGCTCGGACACCGGCACCGGAACCACTCCCCCTCACCGGCGAGCGAACTGTGCCCGGCATCGCCGAGGAGAACTACTGGTTCCGCCGTCACGAGGTGGTCTACCGCGCACTCGCAGAGCGGTGCCGCGACCGCACGGTGCTCGAAGCCGGATCGGGAGAAGGCTACGGAGCCAACATGATTGCCGAGGTTGCGGCCTGCGTCGTCGGCCTCGACTACGACGTCTCGGCCGCGACGCACGTCCACGCACGCTACCCCGCGGTGACGATGGTGCGCGGCAATCTCGACCGCCTTCCGTTCGCGGATTCCTCGGTCGGCGTCGTCGTCAACTTCCAGGTCATCGAACACCTCTGGGATCAAGGAGCGTTCCTGGCCGAAGTGCACCGCGTCCTCGAGCCCGGCGGCACGCTGTTGATCAGCACACCGAACCGCATCACCTTCTCGCCCGGACGCGACACTCCCCTCAACCCCTTCCACACCCGCGAACTCGACGCGGCAGAACTCACCGAGTTGCTCGTCGCCGCCCGCCTCGAGGTCACCGAACTCACCGGAGTCCGGCACGGCAGCACGCTGGCCGCCCTCGACGCCAAACACGGCGGATCCTTCATCGACGCGCAGATCGAACGAGCACTCGCCGGTGAACCCTGGCCTGCCGAACTCGCCGAGGACGTCGCCGCGATCACCATCGCCGACTTCGACATCGCGGCCGATCGAATCGACGACAGCCTCGACCTGGTCGCCGTCGCCCGAAAGAGCTCGGCTGCGGTGATCGGGTGACATCCGGTGCCACCGTGCCGGGCATGTTCTCCCTCGTGCTGCACTCTCACCTGCCCTGGTTGGCCAATCACGGCAGGTGGCCCGTCGGCGAGGAATGGCTGTATCAGTCCTGGGCCGACTGCTACCTCCCGCTGACCGCGGCACTGGAACGGCTGGCCGACGACGGTTACACCGACGTCCTCTCGCTCGGCGTCACCCCGGTACTCGCGGCCCAGCTCGACGATCCACATTGCCTGGCCGGCATGCACCATTGGCTCGGAAACTGGCAGCTACGCGCGCACGAGGCAACCGACCCCGCGCTCTCGATACGCGAACACCGGGCATCCGCCGCAGCTCTGGACCGCTTCGAGACGCGATGGCGACACGGCAGCTCGGCAGTACTTCGTCCGCTGATCGACACGGGCATCGTCGAACTGCTGGGTGGGCCGCTCGCGCACCCGTTCCAACCGTTGCTCGACGAAAGACTGCGGCGGTTCTCCCTCAGCGAGGGCCTACGCGACGCCGCCGCCCGATGGGGCACCACGCCCCGCGGTATCTGGGCACCGGAATGCGGATTCACCCCCGGAATGGAAACCGAATACGCGGCCGCCGGCGTCTCGCACTTCATGGTCGACGGCCCCGCCATGCGGGGCGACACCTCCCTCGGCCGGCCCGTGTGGGATTCGGACGTCGTCGCGTTCGGGCGCGACCTCCCGGTCAGCTACCGCGTCTGGTCACCGAAGTCCGGCTACCCGGGCCACGGTGCCTACCGAGATTTCCACACCTACGACCACGCGACCGGACTCAAACCGGCCCGGGTCACCGGCCGCACCGTCGACTCGAACGACAAGGCTCCCTACGAACCCGAGCGTGCCGCGGCAGCAGTGGACCGTCACGTCGCCGACTTCGTCGACGTGGTGCGTCGGCGCTTGATCTCCGAATCCGAGCGGATCGGCCGCGATGCCGTGGTGGTGGCCGCGTTCGACACCGAACTGTTCGGACACTGGTGGCACGAGGGGCCACAGTGGCTCGAGAAGTTGATGCGCGCCCTGCCCGCCGCGGGAGTCACCGTCGGAACGCTGAACGATGCCCGGGAACGGGGATACGTCGGAGCCCCACTCGAACTGCAGGATTCTTCCTGGGGATCGGGCAAGGACTGGCGCGTGTGGGCGGGCGACGACGTCGCCGACCTGGTGAAGCTCAACGCCGAGGTGTCCCGGACCGCGCTCGATGCCGTCGACGCCTCCCGTGCCGTCCGAAGCCGGGCGGGTGGCCCCGAACTGCGCAATCGAGTCGACGATCAGATTCTGCGTGAGACACTCATGGCCGTGGCCAGCGACTGGGCGTTCATGGTCAGCAAGGACTCCGCGGCCGGATACGCCCGAGAGCGAGCTCACGTCCACGCACATGCGCTGCGTGAAATCGCTGCCGCGCAGCAGCACCCGGCCCGAGCCGAAGAATTGGCGCGGCAGTGGAATCACGCAGACGGACTGTTCGCGGCGCTGGACGCACGCAGACTGCCCGATGCACGCCGAGAAGGCCCAGGGGGGCGTAGATGAGAGTTCTGATGGTGTCGTGGGAGTACCCACCCGTGGTGGTCGGCGGGCTGGGTCGCCACGTTCATCACCTGGCGACCGAGCTGGTGCGCTGCGGGCACGAGGTCGTCGTTCTCTCTCGCCGACCCACCGGCACCGACGCGTCCACCCATCCCACCTCCCACCACATCGAGGACGGCGTATTGGTGGTCGCCGTCGCCGAGGATCCGGCGCACTTCGTGTTCGGAGAGGACATGCTCGCGTGGACTCTGGCGATGGGGCACGCCATGGTGCGGGCAGGGGTCGCCCTCGGTAAACCCGGCCTCGGCGACGGCTGGCAGCCCGATGTCGTCCACGCCCACGACTGGCTGGTCGCGCACCCGGCCATCGCTCTGGCCGAGTTCTACGACGTCCCGCTGGTCTCGACCATCCATGCCACCGAGGCCGGACGACACAGCGGCTGGATCTCGGGCACCGTCAACCGCCAGGTCCATTCGATCGAATGGTGGCTCGCGAACGATTCCGATGCGATCATCGCGTGCTCGGCGTCGATGAAGGACGAGGTCACAGCCCTGTTCGACGTCGCCGAGTCGACGGTCTCGGTCATTCACAACGGCATCGACGGATCCGCGTGGAGTTTCCGACGCCGACAGCCCCGCTCCGAGCCCGCGAAATTGCTGTTCGTCGGTCGTCTGGAATACGAGAAGGGCATCCAGGACGCCATAGCCGCTCTGCCACGCGTCAGACGAAGTCACCCCGGCACCACGCTGCACATCGCCGGCGAAGGCACTCAGTTCGGGTGGCTGGCAGGTCTGGCACGCACCCACCGCGTCGCCAGGTCGGTGTCGTTCCTCGGCAACCTGAACCACTCCGATCTGCTCGGATGGCTGCACGGCGCCGACGCCATCGTCCTTCCCAGCCGGTACGAACCCTTCGGCATCATCGCCCTCGAGGCCGCGGCAGCAGGCATTCCGTTGGTGGCATCGACGGCCGGCGGACTCGGCGAGGCGATCGTCGACGGCGTCACCGGGCTGTCCTTTCCGCCGGGTGATGTGGCCGCGCTGACGGCGGCGGTGCGGCGGGTGTTGGACAACGCCGATGCGGCGCAGGAGAGAGCCGTCGCCGCTCGGGAACGTCTCACCGTCGACTTCGACTGGAAGCACGTCGCGGAGTCGACGGCTCGGGTGTACCTCGAAGCCAAGCGCAAGGTTCGCCATCCGCTGGGTCGCCCGCACATCGTCGAACGCGCCCTGCCCGATCGCAGCTGACCCATGTGAGTGGAACCTCGTAGTCCACTACGAGGTTCCACTCACATGGGTCTCAGCTCTCCCGCGCCGCCTCGGCCTGACCGAGAGCCTTCTTGCGCGCGATGTCCTCGAGCGCCGCGATGTACTTCGCTCGCTCGGCTGCGCCGGCCTCCCAGGCCGTCTTGCGATTGCGGACGACTTTGGCCGGGGCACCGACGGCGATGCTGTAGTCCGGAATCTCACCCTTGACGACGGCATGGGCACCGAGGACGCAGCCTCGCCCGATTCTGGTTTCCCGCAGGATCGTCACCTTGGCGGCGATCCAGGTGTCGGGTCCGATTCGTACCGGGCCTTTGACGATTCCCTGGTCCTTGATGGGCATGTTCACGTCGTCCATCCGGTGGTCGAAATCGCAGATGTAGCACCAGTCGGCCACGAGCGTCGACGCGCCGATCTCGATGTCGAGGTAGGTGTTGACGACGTTGTCCTTGCCGAACACCACTTTGTCTCCGATGCGGAGCGAACCCTCGTGGCACCGGATGGCATTGCCGTCGCCGATGTGGACCCACCGACCGATCTCGAGGCGAGACAGTTCAGGGGTGGAGTGAATCTCGACGTTCTTGCCGAGGAAGACCATGCCCCGCAGGATCACATGCGGGTTCGCGAGCTTGAACTTGGCCAGACGGTAGTATCGAACCAGGTACCAGGGGGTGTAGGCCTTGTTGGCGAGCACCCAGTCGAGGGACGCCCGCGTGAGAAACCGCGCCTGCTCGCTGTCGCGTCGTCTCGACCCGCGCCAGCGTGTTCGCAGCGGCGCGTTCCACATACTCGTCATGGACGTTCACCCTAGTTTCTCGCTCGCCCGCTCTCTGCCGGCACCCGTCAGCGGGCTAGTGTTGTCTCTCGACCGATGCCCGGGCATCGGCGCAGCAGGCCGAGCGACCGCCGATCGAAAGGGCACAACGGACATCATGGGGAGTGCTCGAATGCGTGTCGGGTTCGGTGCAGGTTCGACGTCCGGAGCAGGCAAGGGTCTGACTGCAGTGGCTGCGACGGTCCTGTTGACCCTTGCCGGGTGCAGCACGGAACCTGCTGCCATCGAACCGCTCTCGCCCGACTCCTGGCCCGCGGCGCACGCGAACCTCCGCAACAGTGGCTCGACGGACGTATCGGTCGGTGCTCCACTGACGCTGGACTGGACTCGACCCACCGGCGGCACCGTGACATCACCGGTATCGATCGGCTCGAACGGGCAGATGTTCGTCACTGCCGCAACCGAATCGGGTTGCAATCTGTTCTCGTTCGAGATCGAGTCCGCCCGCAAACGCTGGTGCAACCGGATCGGCCCTTCCGTGGTGACCGCCACCCCCACCGTCGATTCTGCGATCAACGTCTACATCGGCGACGAAGGCGGGCTGAACTCGTACAACGATCACGGGCAATTACGTTGGCGTACACCGGTATACGGTGTTCCGAAATCCGCCCAGTTCTTGGGCGACGGCAGCGTGCTGTCGATCACCCAGATGGGTCAGGTCAGTGTCCTCGATTCCCAGAACGGCCAACTGCGAGTACCCATTCTCGATCTCGTTCCGGCACCGGACTTCTTGACCGACCCCGATGCGGACTTCCAGCCGATGGCCACCGGACTCGCCCAGTGCAGTTCGGGTGAATCCGAATGCGCTGTGCCTGCCGCGCCCGCGGTGGACCGCGACAGCGACGCCATCTACCTGACCCTGTGGCGACCGGGTTCGATTGCGCCGCAACTGATCTCGCTGCAGTACTCCCGCGACGGCGCACCTGGACTCGTCGAACGGTGGTCCTCGGACCTCCTCCCTGCAGGCGTCGCATCGAGCCCGGTGCTCTCCGAGGACGGATCGACGGTCTACATCGCCGACGTCGACGGGCGACTGACCGCATTCGACACCTCGGACGGAAAACAGAAGTGGACCGAGGGCACGGGACTCGGAATCGGAGGCAGTCCATCGATCGCCTCGGACGGCACCATCGTCCCGGCCGGCGGCGACGGCACCCTGATGGGACTCCGAGACAACGGCGACTCGGCCGAGCGCGTGTGGGTTCGCGACGACGTCGAACAGGCCGGGGCAGCAGCACAATCCGCGGACGGGCGCGGCCACACCGTCGTTCGCGACGGCGACGGACTGGCTCTGCTCACGTTCGACGCGGCGACGGGCGACAGTATCGATTCGCAGCCCCTACCCGATGTCGTCGGCACCACCGTGGGCACGTCCGTCGGTCCCGACGGGCAGGTCGTCACGGCGAGCTACCTGGGCGAGATCTTCACCTACACCGGCTGACGGACCGCGCCCGGCTCGCAGACGAACGCCACGGCCGAGCGCTCGATGCGAGTGATGACGACCGACAGCGAGACCCGACCCCGCAGTTTGAGTTTGGGCCTGAGCAACGCGGGATCCACGTCGACTCCGCGCACCAGGATCTCCACCGCGCCACACCCCAGTCGATTCAGTTGCTGCCGAAGCACTTTCTCCGAGAACTTCGACTGTTCGAGGATTCGGAAACCACGCACGCCGACGGGTACGGCGTCGCCCGTCAGGTACGCGATCCTCGGATCCAATTGCCAGAGGCCGAATTTGGCACCGTAATGCCGCACCAGTCCGGCCCGCACGACCGCACCGTCCGGATCCACGATGTATTCACCAGGCGGCCGAACGGGAATCTCGTCCGACTCGGCGTCGGTGATCTCGAGCGCACTTCCGTCGGATCGCAGGACCGCGGCACGACGCCGAATTCCGCTGTCGCCGAGACCTTCCGACCATAGGCACGCCTCGCGTACTCCCCCGTCGAGGGAGACCACCTCGATCTCACCGGGCCAATCGAGGGCATCGAAATCCAGCCCGGGAGCGCATTTGACGACCAGATCTCGCCCCCGATACGCGTCGAGGAGATCCGGCAACGGAGGTTCGAGCGCCGCGGGATCGTGCCGTCGACGACCACCGACGCGTCGTCCGGGATCGGCCACGATCACGGTCCCCCGTGTCGTCGGGGTCAGTGCGTCGGCGCGCAGTACCGTCGCGGAAGGCACGTTGTGGGCAGCCATGCGCACCCGAATCGGGTCCAGGTCACTTCCCACCGCAAGTTCGGTCGTGTCGACCAACGCCGCCAGCTCGCTGCCGATGGAACAGGTGACATCGTGCACCCGCCGTCCGGCCAGGCGGTCCGCGCGCCTGCGAGCCACGATCGACGGCGTCGCCTGCTGCACCGCGTCGTCGGTGACGAGCCAGCCGTCGGACCCCAGCAGCTTCGCCCGTGCTTTCCGCCGCACCGTCACCGTCTCGACGAGGGCCGCAACGTGCTCGGGGTAGCGGGCACGTACCGAGGCGATATCGCGCAGCGAAGTTCGCGCATCGAGCTCGAGTCGGTCGACTGCACCGAGTGCCTCGGCACCGGCCTCGCTTCGCAGAAAGTCGAGGTCGGTGCCGGTGAAGTCATAGCCCACGGTTGGGACCGATCGATGCAGCGTCGGCCGTACGGCCGACGGTGGTGGAACGATTCAAGCGCGGGGCGCGGGCTTGGTTCCGGTGATCATCACGTTGTAGAACATGCCTCGCGGTACCACGTGCTGCAAGACCTTCTCGTCGACCCAGCTCAGCGTCTTCCACCCGTTGAACGCGAACTTGGCCCAGTTCCAGCCGAGCTTGCCTGCCGGAACGGCAGCCTCGAACGTGCGCACCGGCCACCCGAGCAGAGCGGCAGCGAATTCTTCGGTGTTCGCCTGAACGGCCTCGGCACCTGCCGACAACGCGATGTTCTCGAGGTCGGTCGGATCGAACGTGTGCAGGTCCACGACGGCCTCGAGTGCTGCAGCTCGCGAGGACTCGTCGAGTTCTTCCTGTGGTTTGCGCCAGTCCGCCAGGAACGGCAGCTTGGTGGCACGAGTGGTCGCTTCCCAGGTGATACGGCCCAGCCAGCGAGCGTAGAAGTTGCCCACCGTGGTCGGCTCGCCTGCGAAGACGAAGCGTCCACCGGGCTTGAGAACGCGCAGAACTTCTCGAAGAGACTGCTCGACGTCCGGGATGTGGTGGAGCACGGCGTGACCGACCACCAGATCGAAGGTGTCGTCGTCGTACGGAATCGTTTCTGCGTCGGCCACCCGGCCGTCCACATCGAGTCCGAGGTGCTCGGCGTTGCGCAGCGCGACCTTGACCATTCCGGGTGAGAGGTCGGTGACCGAGCCCTTGTCGGCAATCCCGGCCTGCATCAGGTTGAGCAAGAAGAAACCTGTGCCACAACCCAATTCGAGCGCACGACCGTACGGCAGAGCCGCTCGAGCCGATGCGTCACCGGACACCGCCTGATCGAACCTGCCTCGGGCGTAATCGATGCAGCGCTCGTCGTAGGAGATCGACCACTTGTCGTCGTAGGTCTCGGCTTCCCAGTCGTGGTAGAGCACCTGCGCCAGTTTGGTGTCCGACCGCGCTGCCTCGACCTGCTCGGCCGTGGCGTGCGGATTCGGTGCCGGATCGACCTCGCGGTCTCGCGCCTCGGCCGAGACGAGAGGCGTCACAGAAGCAGTCGGTCGATTCGCACCGTCGTGGGGGCTTGCAGTCATGAGGCGAGCCTACTATCCGGTAGCCATGGAACAAGTTCGTCCACCGACCTCGATGCTCAACGCCCGGTGAAAGCGGCCTTTCCCGGTCCGTTGGCGATGAAGGATTCCATCCCGACGGTGCGGTCCTCGGTGGCGAACAGAGCCGCGAACTGCTGTGCCTCGACGCGCAGTCCGTTGGTCAGGTCGACGTCCAACCCCTGATCTATGGACGCCTTGGCCGCAGCCAGAGCGCGTGACGCTCCGGTCGTGAACTGCCCCGCCCATGCGCGTGCCGCGTTGTACACCTCGTCCGGCGCGACCACCTCGTCCACCAAACCGATGCGCAGGGCCTCCTCGGCTCCGACGAAACGGCCGGTGAAGACCATGTCCTTGGCGCGACTGGGCCCGATCAGACGAGCCAGGCGCTGCGTGCCGCCGCCCCCGGGAATGACTCCGAGAAGCACCTCGGGAACGCCGAGCTTGGCATTGTCTCCGGCGATGCGTCGGTCTGCGCCGAGCGCGACCTCGAGTCCACCGCCCAGTGCGTATCCGGTCACTGCGGCCACGACCGGTTTGGGAATCGTGCTGAGCGAGCCGAGGGCGGACTGCAGTTCCGCCGCGATATCGGTCATCTCGACGACGGACATCGCCGCCATTTCCTTGATGTCGGCACCGGCCGCGAACACCTTTTCGCCGCCGTAGACGATGACCGCTCTGACGTCGGAGTCCACGGTGGCTTCGCGTGCCGCAGCCCGGATCTCCTCCTGCACCTGACGATTGAGCGCGTTCATCGGTGGGCGATCCAAGCGAATGGTGCCGATACCGTCGGATACTTCGAGAGTCACGAACTCAGCCATGGCCGAAGGCTACCGCGCTCGAGTTCAGCGATCCGACCAGGGATGGACCGTGCCCGCGTAGTACGCGTCCTCGCCGTCGAACTCCACTCGGACGGTGCCGTTCTCCCGGGTCAGGACGGGCAGGACCGCCGCGATCGTCTGCTCGTGATCGAGAACGTCGGCCACCGTGTCGAAACGGCCGAGCGCATCGAGCTGGCTCCACGTCGGTGGCAGCAGGACGGTGGTCCCCGAACGCCAGTCCGTCAACGCGTCCTCGGCCGAGCGCCAGCTCACCGACGCCGCCTCGCTGGTCTCACCGTCGGCGTTCTGCCCCTCGGGGAGCACGGCAACGAAGAACCTCGTGTCGTACCGTCGGGCTTCACCGATCGGGGTGATCCAGTGCGACCACGGCCGCAGCAGATCTGCCCGCAGCACCAGATCGTGGTCGGTGAGAAACTGGGCGAACGACAGCTCCCGGCGTTCCAGTCGACCACGTTCCGCAGAGAACGGGGCGGTGTCGGCGACCACCGAATCCGCCGTCGGACCGGCCAACAACACGCCGCACTCCTCGAACGTCTCGCGCGCCGCTGCGCACACCAGCGCCTGCGCCTTCCCCTCGTCGGTGCCGAACCGGTCGGCCCACCACGACGGCGGCGGACCTGCCCACTCGATGTCCGCAGCCGCATCCGACGGATCCACACCGCCACCGGGAAATACCGTCATGCCGCCCGCGAACGCCATCCCGCCGACGCGTTCGAGAAGGAACACCTCGATGCCGGGTTGTGATCGGCCGTCACGGATCAGGATGACGGTCGACGCATCACGTGCTGGAACGGGATCGGCGGCGGTGCTCGAGCTCATCTCCGCAACGTACCGCTGAGCCGGTGCGCCCGGGCACGGGGTCCGCTCTAGCGGCGGTGCGCCCCGGCAGCGCGCGTGCGCCGCGCGAAGTAGCGACCGTCGACGCGATCGAGGGTGATCGACTGGCTGAATGCCTCGGTCAGGTTCTCCGCCGTGATGACGTCGTCGACCAGGCCTTGCGCAACCACGCCGCCCTCCTTGAGGAGCAGTGCGTGGCTGAAGCCGGGCGGGATTTCTTCCACGTGGTGGGTAATCAGCACCGTCGCGGGAGCGTCGGGGTCGGCAGCCAGATCGGCCAACCGGGCTACCAGTTCCTCGCGGCCACCGAGATCGAGGCCGGCAGCGGGCTCGTCCAGCAACAGCAGTTCGGGATCGGTCATCAGGGCACGGGCGATCAGTACACGCTTGCGCTCACCCTCCGACAGGGTGCCGTAGGTCCGCGTCGCCAGATGCTCGGCCCCGAGGCTCTCGAGCATCTCGACGGCCCGTTCGGTGTCGATCGCGTCGTACTTCTCCCGCCAGCGCCCCAGCACGGAGTAGCCGGCGGATACGACCAGATCGGAGACCAGTTCGTCGGCAGGAATTCGGTGCGCCAACGAGGACGACGACAAGCCGATTCGAGGACGCAGTTCCGAGACATCGGTTCTGCCCATCACCTCACCGAGGACGTGAGCGACACCGGACGTGGGATGGATCTCGGCGGCAGCGATACGGAGCAGCGACGTCTTCCCTGCACCGTTGGGCCCGAGTACGACCCACCGTTCGTCCAGTTCCACCTTCCAGGTGACGGGACCCACCAACGTCACGCCACCTCGGCGGACTACGACATCGGTGAAATCTACGAGCAGGTCGGGATCCGGTTCAGACACGGCTCCTATCCTCCCGCACACTCCCCGCGCAGACACGGCAGGATGTGCACGCGTGTCGCCCATTGACGATGTACCTCGCACCTCCCGCCGTCCTGTCGACGGGGTCACTCGCGTGAACCCGCCCGGGCAGCCGTTCCCCCTGGGTGCCACTGCGCACCCCACTGGTACGCAATTCGCAGTCCACGCTCCCGGTGCGGATGGCGTCGAGGTATGTCTGATCGACCCGGACGGCGGCGAGCGGCGCATGGAGTTGACCAACCGGACCTTCGGCATCAGGCATGCCTTCGTCCCCGACGTCGGGCCAGGCGTGCGGTACGGCTTTCGCGCGCACGGCACCTGGGATCCCCACTCGGGCCGACGATTCAACGGGGCCAAGATCCTGCTCGACCCGTCCGCCCGCCAGGTGTCCGGTGACTTCGGGGATCCCGCAGCCCTGTTGGCCTACGAGGACGACCCGTTCGGAGCCCCCAGCAGTCGCGATTCCCTCGGCCACCTCCCGCTCGGCGTCGTCCGCGGACCGTCGGACAACGGCGACCGACCGGTGAGGCCTGCCGTTCCCTGGGACAGAACCGTGCTCTACGAATTGCACGTCGGGTCGTTCACCGCGCGCCACAACGGCGTACCCGAACACCTTCGTGGCACCTACCTCGGGCTCGCGCAACCGGCCGTACTCGAACACCTGGCTCGAACGGGCATCACGTCGGTCGAATTGCTGCCGGTCCACACCACGTTCACCGAACCCGGGGTACGCGCTCGAGGGATGCGAAACCATTGGGGCTACTCCACGGGCGCGTATTTCGCTCCCGATCCGCGTTTCGCCGCCGTACGAGGCAACGAAGTGGACGAGTTCCGGACGATGGTCGACGCCTTGCACAGCGCAGGGATCGAAGTGATTCTCGACGTGGTTTACAACCACACGTGCGAATCCGCGGTCGACGGGCCGTCGATCAGTTGGCGGGGTCTCGACGCGCCGGGGTACTACCTGCTCGACGGTCGCGGATCCGACGTCGACCTGACCGGTTGCGGCAACACACTCGATTCGGCGTCTCCCGCCGTGGTCCGCATGGTGTGCGACAGCCTGCGGTACTGGGTGCAGGACATGGGCGTGGACGGATTCCGATTCGACCTGGCCAGTACGCTCGGCCGACCGGGCGGTTGGCGATTCGATTCTCGTGCACCGCTGTTGACGGCGATCGGTACCGATCCGGTGCTGTCGGGCGTCAAGTTGATCGCCGAACCCTGGGATGCGACCGGTGCCGGATATCAGGTGGGCAACTTCGGGGTCATGTGGTCCGAGTGGAACGACCGCTACCGAGATACCGTGCGAGGATTCTGGGCCGGCCATCACGGAGTGCGCGAATTGGCTTCCCGCCTGGCCGGTTCCGAGGACCTCTATGCCGGCAGCGGTCGACTGCCGTGGGCGTCGATCAATTTCGTCACCGCACACGACGGATTCACCGCACACGACCTGGTCTCGTACGAACGAAAGCACAACGAAGCCAACGGCGAAGAGAACAGAGACGGCACCGACAACAACTCCTCGGTCAACTACGGCGTCGAGGGTCCGACCGACGATCCCTCCGTCCTCGACGACCGTGGGCGACACGTCCGTGCTCTGCTTGCCACCCTGACGCTGTCGACCGGAACACCGATGCTGCTCGCAGGTGACGAACTCGGCCACAGCCAGGGCGGAAACAACAACGCGTACTGCGTATCTCACGATGCACCGGCATCCGACGCCTGGGCAGTCGACTGGGACAGCGCGGATCAGAACCTGATTCGATTCGTGGCGCGCCTGCTGCGCGTACGTGCGAGCGCCCCGACACTGCGTCAGCAGGAGTTCTTCACCGGCCGGGCGACGCCGACCGGTCGACCGGACCTCGTCTGGTTCGATTCCGCCGGAATCGAATTCGATCACGACAGATGGAACGACGATTCGGTGCGCACGATCTCCGCCTGGGTCGACGGGTCCGACGTGCGTTCCTACGCCTCCGACGGCGGGCAGGTGGACGACGCGAGTTCGTTGCTGATCTTGCATTCCGGCGGTCCCGCCGAAATCACGCTGGCCTGCCCCAGTTGGTCGTCGTCTCGATTCGTGCCCGTCCTCGATTCCTCTCGCGTGGACGGCGTCCCACCCGATACCACTGCACTCGAGGCAGGTTCGAAGATTTCGGTGACCGGCTCCACCGTTCTCGTGTTCCGCAGCGCCGGTAGGTGAGTCATGAACAGCTGCACGAGCGGTCCTACCCCGAGCGCGTAGAGCACCGTACCCACACCGAGAGTTCCGCCGAGCAGCCAGCCGGTGAGTACCACTGTCAGTTCGATTCCCGTGCGAGTGAGGCGAATCGACCATCCGGTGCGCGCCACCAACCCGGTCATCAAACCGTCTCGGGGGCCCGGGCCCATTCCCGCACCGATGTAGAGCGCCGTGGCGAAGGCATTGACGACGATGCCCGACACCATTGCCAGTGTCCGAACGATCGGCCCGTCCAGATGGGGCAGAATCGCCGACGTCGTATCCACGGCGACAGCGATGACGATCACGTTGCTCACGGTCCCCAAACCCGGACGCTGCCGCAGCGGTATCCACATCAGGAGCACCGCCACGCCGGTGATGGCAGTGATGGTTCCGAAGCTGAGCGACAGGTGCCGCGACAGACCTTGGTGGAACACATCCCAGGGGTTGACGCCGAGCCCACCGGCGATCATCAGCGACATGGACGCGCCGTACAGCCACAGCCCGACGTAGAGCGCCGTCAGGCGAGACGGGAGACGACGGCCGGCGACGAGTGGCGGTGAGAAAGGCATGGTTTCAGTGTCCGGCCACTGGATACCTCGTTCGATAGCCAGTTATGCGACAGTGGACCCCCGACCGATGCTGTGTTATGTCCGGACAGCGATCACGGTCGTCGAACCGGGAGCCACTTCGGTGAAACCAGCATCTCGAACTGCGACGGCGCGACCCGCGCGGACCTCGTCCAGCGCGTGAGTCCACTGCTCCGGATCCGCCGATCGAACCGAACAGGCGAAACCGGAATCGGCCCAGGCTCGACAGTCGTCGAGGCTCATCGCACCGGCCAGCAACATCGACGCATGACCCACCTGCGCCGCGGCCTTGCCCACCGTCATCGACAGGGACGCGTCGATCCACAGCACCGGACCGGCGCTCGGCGGTGACTCTTCTTCGGCCGGTACGTCGGTGCCGCCGATCTGAAGACGCTTGATGCGCGGATCCAGATCGCCGACGCGACCCGGCACGAAAGCACGGGCCGAAGCGTTCCCGACCTCGACCGTGACACCCGGAACTTCCTGCGCCGCAGTCCATTGTGCGCCGCGGGCACGGCGGGCCACCTTCCTGATCCGCGCCGAGGTCCACGCGACGAAAGGCTCGTGCCACGAGGCGTCGTCACCGACCCGCGGGTCGAGGCACAGCGCCACGACGGCGCGGGCGGCGGCTTCGAGTAGGTCGTTGCGCACCGGCGGATCGGCCTTGGGTATGTGCAGCACCATGGGCATCGCCAGAACCTCCGACGGGTCCTCGGGATCCTCGGCACCGCCGTAGCCGCGGGCCAATTCGGCGTGACGCGAGGCGAACGTGTTGGCGTCCGAGAACTGCTCGGGTTCAGCCGTATCGGACGTCGACTCGACACGGTCCCGATCGACGGAGTCGCCGACGGCGGAGGCGTCGGTCATGGGATCGGGACGCGGCGGACTCCCCCGTCGACGGCATCCGCGGCTTCGATCTCGTTTCGGGTGACCCCGAGAATGAACAGGACGGCGTCCAAGTACGGGTGCGAGATCGCAGTATCGGCGATCTCGCGTAGCGCGGGCTTGGCGTTGAACGCAACGCCGAGCCCGGCCGCGGTAAGCATGTCCATGTCGTTGGCACCGTCGCCGACCGCGACCGTCTGCTCCATCGGCACTCCGGCTTGGGCGGCGAACTCCCGCAGTGCGGTCGCCTTCGCAGCGCGGTCGACGACGTCGCCGGTGACTCGACCCGTCAACTTCCCGTCGACGATCTCGAGTGTGTTGGCCTTCACATAGTCGAGTTCGAGTTCGTGAGCCAATCCCTCGATCACCTGGCGGAACCCACCCGATACGACACCGCAGGCGAAACCGAGACGCCGAAGCGTCCGGATGGTCGTTCGAGCCCCTGCCGTCAGCTCCAAGCTGTCGGCGACGTCGTCGATGACGGATGCGTCGAGGCCTGCCAGCGCGGCGACACGCTGTTCCAACGACTCCGCGAAGTCGATCTCCCCGCGCATCGCCGCCTCGGTGACGGCACGTACCTCGTCTTCGCGCCCGGCCCGGGCGGCAAGCATCTCGATGACCTCGCCCTGGACCAACGTCGAGTCCACGTCGAACACGATGAGTCGTTTCGACCTCCGTGCGATGCCGGCTCGCTCCACTGCGATGTCGACGCCGATTCCCGCTGCGATCGCGGCGAGGCCGGTGCGTAGCTGGAGGTCTGCCTCAGGCGAGGTGTCGGTGGCGGTGACTTGAAGTTCGAGGCCCGTCACCGGGTAGTCCGCGATCCCACGGATGGAATCGATATTGGTCCCCTGCCGGGCCAATTCCCTCGAGATGGTGCTGAACGCTCGCGCAGTCACCGGACGGCCGAGCACGACGACGACATGCGTGGCCAGCGTGCGTCCACCGTTCTGAGCCGCGTCGATCTCGACATCGACATGGACACCCACGGTGGCCATGGCGTCTTCGAGTTCTTCCTGGAGCGCCTCGGGATCGCGTGGACAGGTCAGCAACACCCCGAGGGTCAGCCTGTTGCGGATGACCACCTGCTCCACGTCGAGCAGGCTGACGTCGTGCCGCGACAGGGCCGCGAACAGCACCGATGTGACACCTGGTTTGTCGGGTCCCGTCACCGTTACCAACACCGCAGTGTCGCTCGATCTCACCGAATCTCCCTTTCGCACTGTCCCCCCATTACTGGTGTGCCCTGCTCGTGTCCCGCGACTACCGCCGAACGGGCAGGACGCGCAGGAAAGATTGTCGCAAGCGAAGAGCCCCGCCCGGTAGCCGGGAGGGGCTCTCGCTGTGCTGTGGACTACCGGGGATCCGGGTCGCCCGAACCTTCGTGATCGCTGGTGGCGATCGGAGCCCGGCGGGCCTGTTCGAGTACCGCGGTGGTCTTGCCACCGTGAGCACCAGGACCGACGTGCGCCTCGGACCGCATCCGCTCGACCATGTGCGGGTAGTGCAGCTCGAACGCCGGACGCTCGGAACGAATCCGGGGCAGCTCGGTGAAGTTGTGCCTCGGGGGCGGGCACGAGGTGGCCCACTCCAACGAGTTTCCGTAACCCCACGGATCGTCGACGGTGACGACCTCACCGTATCGGTACGACTTGAACACGTTCCAGACGAACGGCAGCGTCGAGGCACCGAGGATGAACGCACCGATGGTCGAGATGATGTTCAGTTCGGTGAAGCCGTCGGACGGCAGGTAGTCGGCGTAGCGACGTGGCATGCCTTCGTTACCGAGCCAGTGCTGCACCAGGAACGTGGCGTGGAATCCGAAGAACGTCAGCCAGAAGTGCCACTTGCCCAGAGCCTCGTCCATCATCCGGCCCGTCATCTTCGGGAACCAGAAGTAGATGCCTGCATAGGTCGCGAACACCACGGTGCCGAACACCACGTAGTGGAAGTGGGCGACGACGAAGTACGTGTCGGTGACCTGGAAGTCGATGGGAGGCGAAGCCAACAGCACACCGGTCAGTCCGCCGAACACGAACGTGATCAGGAAGCCGATCGAGAACAGCATGGGCGTTTCGAGCGTGACCTGTCCGCGCCACATCGTGCCGACCCAGTTGAAGATCTTCACACCGGTCGGAACAGCGATGAGGAATGTCATGAACGAGAAGAACGGCAGCAGTACCGCGCCGGTGGCGTACATGTGGTGGGCCCACACGGCGATCGACAGTGCAGCGATGGCGATCGTCGCGTAGATCAGACCCGAGTAACCGAAGATCGGCTTGCGGGAGAACACCGGGAACACCTCGGACACGATTCCGAAGAACGGCAACGCGATGATGTAGACCTCGGGGTGCCCGAAGAACCAGAACAGGTGCTGCCACAGCAGCACTCCGCCCGTTGCCGGGTCGAAGAGATGCGCGCCCAGGTGGCGGTCGGCGGCAAGGCCGAGCAGTGCGGCGGTCAGCAGCGGGAACGCCAGCAGGATCAGAATCGACGTGACCAGGATGTTCCAGGTGAAGATGGGCATCCGGAACATCGTCATACCGGGAGCGCGAAGGCAGATCACGGTGGTGATCATGTTGACGCCACCGAGGATGGTTCCCAGACCGGCGACGGCGAGGCCCATGATCCACAGGTCGGCACCGACACCGGGCGAGTGCAGAGCAGAGGTGAGCGGCGTGTACGCCGTCCATCCGAAGTCGGCCGCGCCACCCGGGGTGATGAAGCCGGCCGTGGTGATCAGCGCACCGAACAGGTACAGCCAGTAGGAGAACGCGTTGAGACGCGGGAACGCCACGTCCGGCGCACCGATCTGCAGCGGAAGAATGTAGTTGGCGAAGCCGAACACGATCGGCGTTGCGTACAGCAGCAACATGATGGTGCCGTGCATCGTGAACAGCTGGTTGTACTGCTCGTTGGACAGGAACTGCATCCCCGGCACGGCCAACTCGGCGCGCATCAACAGCGCCATCAGTCCACCGACGAGGAAGAAGGCGAACGACGTCGCGATGTACATGATCCCGAGAACCTTGGGATCGGTTGTGGTCACCGCCTTGTGGATGAACGAACCCTTCGGTCCCATCCGCGGCGGGAAAGGCCGAGCAGCATCCACCGCGGGAGCGGGCCTAGGCGCTAGGGCAGTCACAGATCCTCCTGATTGCGCGTCCGACCCCGAATCACGAGGCGACGTCACTAGTCGTGCGCTACTCGAATCGTAGACCGTCGGACCGACGCTTGCCGAACCGGTCCTACCGTGTGTCGTATTGGATTCGATCGAACCATGGTTCGGGGGGCGATCTGCCTGCGCCGTCGGCCTTTACGAGCCCTCCGACACACCCTGGAGCACCTCCCGAACAGATGGCCGGGAAGGGTCCGCGGCAGTGCTCTGCGCGAGGCGATTTCCGTTACTGTGTGAGACCACCCGACCCGCAGAAAGAAGTTCCGCGTTGCCACTTCGACCACGACTCCCCCGCCGGTTCGCGCCACACACCACGGGCACGGCGGCCGCTGTCTGTCTGATGGCAGCCGTGGCGTTGACCGGATGCTCCGACTCCGCGACCGAGGACGACGCATCCACCATCGTTCGCAGTACGACGAACATTGCCGGAGCGGGGGTGGTCGGTAACAACCGGGACACCGTCGGACTGTGTCCCGCACTTGCCCCACTCGACCCGACGGGAGTCGAGGGCGATACGCGCCCCGTCGGGCACGCCGAGGGAATCAGTGCCATCCCGGCCGATCCACAGCGCATCGTCGTCCTCGACGCTGCAGGCCTCGACGCCAGCTGCGCGGTCGGGATCTGGGAACGCGTCGTCGGCGCTGCCACGCTCGACCCCGACTTCCGGGGAGACGGAGACCAACCGCTGTACCTGGGTACCGGCCTGGCGTCGGTTCCGTCGGTCGGCCCGGTCGGTGCCCCCGACCTCGATGCGATCGCCGCCCTCGACCCGGACCTGATCCTGGGGGCCGATTCTCTCGGATCCGATACCTACGATTCGCTGACTGCCATCGCGCCGACCGTGTTCACCGCGACCGGACAAGGATGGAAAGACACTTTTCTGCAGTCCGCAGCCGCCTTGGGTCGAGGCCAGGCAGGATTCGACCAGCTCGCGTCGTTCTCCGCGGATGCCGAACGCGTCGGACGCGAGATCGACGCGACCCAGACGCAGGCGTCGGTCGTCCGATTCGATGCCGACTCCATCGAGGTCGACGGTCCGGACTCGTTCGCGGGCCAGGTGCTTGCCGAGGTCGGCGTGGGGCGGCCACAGAATCAGCGTGACGGTGGTTTCTCGGTCGAGTCCGGGAACCTGGAGCCCGTCGAGGGAGACATCGTCTACGTGCGATTCGCGGGCCCGGACGGCGAGACCTTCGGCCGTGAGGTGATGGACGGCGACGCGTGGCACGCTCTCGGCTCGGTCACCGACGGGCGAGTGTTCGCGGTGAACGACACGGTCTGGTCCGGCAGTGGAGTTGTCGCGGCGCGCGCCATCCTGGCCGACCTGTCCGCTTCTCTGAACGCCTACGTGTCCTGACGCGATGCCCATTCCGGAATTCGTGCAAGCGCTCCGCAGCGTCGTCGGCACGTCACCACTCTGGTTGTCCGGTGTCAGTGCTGTCGTTCTCGACGACGATCGGCGCGTGCTGCTGACTCTGCGGGCAGACAACAACACCTGGGCCGTGGTCTCCGGAATCCTCGAGCCCGGCGAGGAACCTGCACCCGCCGCGCTGCGTGAGATCGGTGAGGAGACCGGTGTGGACGCCACGATCGTGCGCCTGACGAGCGTCGACGTGACAGAGCCCATCACCTACCCCAACGGCGACGTCGCGCAATATCTGGACATCACGTTCCTCGCTCGCCACACCGGCGGCACTCCTCATGTCGCCGACGACGAGAACCTCGACGTGGCCTGGTTCGAACTCGATGGCCTACCCGAAAACCTCACGGCCACTTCGCGATTGCGAATCGAGAAAGCCATCGCCGACGACCCGTCGGCATGGTTTCGACGCTGACTCCCCTGCCGCACCGAGTACACAGCTCCACCGAACCGTCCCTGTTTCGATTCGTAATGTGATATCACTTTACTATCAACATCGAGAGGGAGGTTCTCATGTCCGCACCCGCTACCGTCGCCGAGAAGCCGACGGGTACACCGACCACGACCATCGCCGAGCGCACCGGCTGGGATCTGCCGGGCTGGTCGATGCTCGGCGTCGGTCTCGCGCTGTTTCTCGGCGGAATCGCCGCGTTCGCTCTCGGACTGGTCTTCTCCGTGGTGGGGCTCACGGTCGTCGGAGTCGTCCTGTTCGTGCTCTCGCTGCCGGCACTCATGGGATTGACTCTGGTGCAACCGAATCAAGCTCGCGTTCTGCAGCTACTCGGCAGTTCGTACAGCGGGACGCTGCGTACACCGGGGCTGCGCTGGACCAATCCGTTGACGTACCGCAGGGCCATCTCGACGCGAATTCGCAACCACGAGACCGGTCAATCGAAGGTCAACGACGCCGACGGCAATCCGATCGAGATCTCTGCCATCGTCGTCTGGCAGGTTGCCGATACCGCCCTGGCGTCCTTCCAGGTCGACGATTACGAGGAGTTCGTGGCCGTTCAGACCGAATCTGCGGTTCGGCATATCGCCGGTAGCTACCCGTACGACGCCGAAGGACGAATGTCGTTGCGCGAGAACGCCGACGAGATCACCGCCGCCATGTCGGAGGAAGTACACGCGCGGGTGCGATCGGCCGGCGTCGAGGTGATCGAGACCCGCATCAACCGTCTTGCCTATGCTCCGGAGATCGCGCAGGCCATGCTGCGACGCCAGCAGGCCGGAGCTGTCATCGCAGCGCGTCAGCAGATCGTCGAAGGTGCGGTGGGAATGGTGGAGATGGCACTCTCGAAGCTCGAGGAGAAACACGTCGTGGAACTCGACGAGGAGCGGAAAGCGGCCATGGTGTCGAATCTGCTCGTGGTGTTGTGCAGCGATCGCGATACCCAGCCCGTCGTCAACACCGGATCGCTGTACCAGTGAGCCATGGCCGTCGAGCGTAAGAAAATTCTGCTTCGGCTGGACCCAGCGGTGCACGACGCTCTTGCCCGCTGGGCCTCCGACGAGCTCCGAAGCACCAACGCTCAGATCGAGTTCCTACTGCGTCGAGCACTGAGCGAGCAGGGCCGAATGCCGAAGGAGGCCAAAGACATTCGCGCGCCGGGCCGCCCACCGAAGGAGTGAGCGGCACGGCGCGAGGATGGGTTTCTAGAAGTCCCAGTCCTCGTCTTCGGTGTTGACGGCCTTTCCGATGACGTACGAGGAGCCCGACCCGGAGAAGAAGTCGTGATTCTCGTCGGCGTTGGGTGACAGAGCCGACAGAATTGCCGGGTTCACATCCGTCTCGTCCTTGGGGAACAGGCCCTCGTAGCCGAGGTTGTTCAGTGCTTTGTTGGCGTTGTAGCGCAGGAACTTCTTGACGTCCTCGGTCAGACCGATCTCGTCGTACAGATCCTGGGTGTACTCGACCTCGTTGTCGTACAGCTCGAACAGCAACTCGAAGGTGTAGTTCTTCAGTTCCTCACGCCGCTCCTCGCTGACCTTCTCGAGACCCTTCTGGTACTTGTATCCGATGTAGTACCCGTGCACGGCCTCGTCACGAATGATCAGCCGGATGAGGTCTGCCGTGTTGGTGAGCTTGGCCCGCGAGGACCAGTACATCGGCAGGTAGAAGCCGGAGTAGAAGAGGAACGACTCGAGCAGAGTCGACGCCACCTTGCGCTTGAGCGGGTCGTCACCGTGATAGAAGTTCAGCACGATCTCGGCCTTGCGCTGAAGGTTGACGTTCTCCTCGGACCAGCGGAACGCATCGTCGATGTCGCGGGTGGAGCTGAGGGTGGAGAAGATGGAGCTGTAGCTCTTCGCGTGCACCGACTCCATGAACGCGATGTTGGTGTACACCGCCTCCTCGTGCGGAGTGATGGCGTCGGGAATGAGGCTGACGGCACCGACCGTCCCCTGAATCGTGTCCAGCAGGGTCAGTCCGGTGAACACGCGCATCGTCAGCTGCTTCTCGACGGCGGTCAGAGTGGCCCACGACGGGATGTCGTTCGACACCGGCACCTTCTCGGGCAGCCAGAAATTACTGGTGAGACGCTCCCAGACTTCGGAGTCCTTGTCGTCCTGGACCCGATTCCAGTTGATCGCGGTGACACGATCGATGAGCTTTAGCGCTGGAGTTCCGTGAGCCGGCGTTTGCGGCTTGGATGCGGTCGTCATTTGGGTCCCCGGTGTCGAGTCGTTTGCTTGGGTTGGTCAAATCTATGTGTGTCCGACCCTCAAACTCAACTTAGCTTCTGATGGTCGGCCTGCCGCTCGATGCTGATCGGCGACCTGAATCAATCTTGACCTTCAAACTACACCCATGCAACTCAGTTGGCTGACGACTCGCCTGATGCAGCAGTTTGCACAATTCACCGAAACTTGTTGTGAAACAGCACTAGTGGCGACAAGATCGCTTGTCGCCACTAGTACTGTTCGTTCAATTGTGCCATCGCGGCCAGCTGCAATAGCCAGATCAACCAGCGTCGCGCTCCTGTAGAGCCGCGCGCATTGCTACAAACTTCCGAAACAAATCCAACACGTCATCTGAGCTTTCCAAAGCTCGCAGAGTCACCTTGAGGTTCGTCCGCCTGCCCGGCTCAAGCCCTGGCAATGTTCTGAGCCTGTACTTCGGACTCTTCAACAATTTCCCTCTAGAGTTCAGAACCGCCTGCTCGTCCTGCACATAAGTCAGTACGCTTGTCTCGTAGAAGCGGCGAGCAGACATGAGCATCCCAGAGCGAGCCCAACTCGTCGGCACGAGCAGAAGCGGCTCGCCATGTGCCACGGGCAACGTGAACGCTGCTACAACCCATTCTCGCGTCGACGGATCCCACGCCTGCGATCGTATGGTCACCAGCTTATGACCGTGCGATGAAAACTCGGGATACCTCCTGACCATCTCTGCCGTGTACCGGGCGAGAGGTCCGTAGATGATTCTGGTCGTTATGTCCGACGTGATGTCATCCCCGACACCGTCGATGTACAGCGGCAATTCCTCCAGGCGCTTGAGGACGCCCACCCTCAGCAGGGCATGAAGATCAGTCGACAGGCCGTTCCAGATCCAACGTCCAACGTCGGCAGCTCCCCCGTGTCCATGGAATCCATTGACGGACATACCAAATCGAGTTTCCTTCGGCTCCGGAAAGTGATTAAGCAAGGCCCGTCCGCGCATGCGATCCGACACCGATGGTGACATCACACATCGAGCGATCGTGTCGAAGTAACTGTCGATGCAGTCGATCGCTTCTCCCGCAAACGGACCAGGAGTTCTACTTAGCCTGATCGCATGCGGATCAATGAAGAGAAGGTTGTCCCTAGCGACAGCCACATCGACGAACGGGACTGCTCTGGTGATACCGAAATACTGAGTGATGTTTTTCATAATGCGGTCCTCCTGGGGATTTAGGCCCAGAGGACGGAAAGAGGCATCTTGCCTCAAGAAGTTCCGATACGCTCAAGTGGACTGATGAAGTCACCCTCGCGCCTCCGGGCCGAGATCGGTCTGGCTCCGTTGCCGCGGAGCCAGACCGAATTTTATTCAGTTCTCTGGCTGATATGCCGAGCCCTCACAACATGCAGGAAACGCAGCCCTCGACCTCGGTGCCCTCGAGGGCCATCTGACGCAGACGGATGTAGTACAGCGTCTTGATGCCCTTGCGCCATGCGTAGATCTGCGCGCGGTTGATGTCGCGGGTGGTGGCCGTGTCCTTGAAGAACAGCGTCAAGGACAGGCCCTGATCGACGTGTTGCGTTGCGGCAGCGTAGGTATCGATGATCTTCTCGTAGCCGATCTCGTACGCATCCTGGTAGTAATCCAGGTTGTCGTTGTCGAGATACGGTGCCGGGTAGTAGACGCGGCCGATCTTGCCTTCCTTGCGGATCTCGATCTTCGACGCCACCGGGTGAATCGACGAGGTCGAGTTGTTGATGTACGAGATCGAGCCGGTCGGCGGAACGGCCTGCAGGTTCTGGTTGTAGATTCCGTACTCCTGCACCGACGCCTTCAGCGCGGCCCAGTCGGCCTGGGTCGGGATGGCGACGTCGGAGTCGGCGAACAACTTCGCGACTTTCGGTGTCGCAGGCTCCCACACCTGGTCGGTGTACTTGTCGAAGAACTCACCCGACGCGTACTTGGAATCCGGGAAACCCTTGAAGTACTGGCCGCGAGCCTTGGCCAGCTGGTTCGAGGCCTGGATGGCGTGGAACAACACCGTGTAGAAGTAGATGTTGGTGAAGTCGATTCCCTCGGTCGAGCCGTAGTGAATGCGCTCGCGGGCGAGGTAGCCGTGCAGGTTCATCTGACCCAGGCCGATCGCGTGAGAGTCGTTGTTGCCCTGCTCGATCGACGGTACCGAGAAGATGTGGGTCTGATCCGACACCGCAGTCAGACCACGGATCGCCACCGCGATGGTCTTACCGAAATCGGGCGAATCCATCGTCTTGGCAATGTTCAGCGAGCCCAGGTTGCACGAGATGTCCTTGCCCACATGGCTGTACGAGAGGTCGTCGTTGAACGTCGACGGCGTCGAGACCTGGAGAATCTCCGAGCACAGGTTGGAGTGAGTGATCTTGCCCTTCACCGGGTTCGCACGATTGACGGTGTCCTCGTACATGATGTACGGGTAGCCGGACTCGAACTGCAGCTCGGCGAGAGTCTGGAAGAATTCACGCGACTTGATCTTGGTCTTGCGAATCCTCTTGTCGTCGACCATCTCGTAGTACTTCTCCGAGACATTGATGTCGGCGAACGGCACTCCGTAGATGCGCTCGACGTCGTACGGCGAGAACAGGTACATGTCCTCGTTCTTCTTCGCCAGCTCGAACGTGATGTCCGGGATGACGATTCCGAGGGACAGCGTCTTGATGCGGATCTTTTCGTCGGCGTTCTCACGCTTGGTGTCGAGGAACTTGTACACGTCGGGGTGGTGCGCGTGCAGGTACACCGCGCCCGCGCCCTGGCGTGCCCCGAGCTGGTTGGCGTACGAGAACGAATCCTCGAGCAGCTTCATGATCGGGATGACACCGGACGACTGGTTCTCGATCCGCTTGATCGGCGCACCTGCTTCGCGAATGTTGCTCAGCAGCAATGCAACTCCGCCGCCGCGCTTGGACAGCTGCAACGCGGAGTTGATGGATCGTCCGATGGACTCCATGTTGTCTTCGATGCGGAGCAGGAAGCACGAGACGGGCTCGCCGCGCTGCTTCTTGCCCGAGTTGAGGAAGGTGGGCGTCGCGGGCTGGAATCGGCCGGCGATGATCTCGTCCACGAGATCGGTGGCCAGGGCTTCGTCACCGGCCGCCAGCGTCAATGCCACCATGCACACACGGTCCTCGAAGCGTTCGAGGTAGCGCTTACCGTCGAACGTCTTGAGCGTGTAGGAGGTGTAGTACTTGAACGCACCGAGGAAGGTCGGGAATCGAAACTTCTTCGAGTACGCGTGGTTGATCAGGAATTTCACGAACTCACGCGAGTACTGGTCCAGAACCTCGGGCTCGTAGTAGTTCTCCTCGACCAGGTAGTCCAGCTTCTCGTCCAGGTCGTGGAAGAACACGGTGTTCTGGTTGACGTGCTGCAGAAAGTACTGATTGGCAGCTTCACGATCCTTCTCGAACTGGATCTCACCGTTGGGCCCGTAGAGATTGAGCATCGCGTTGAGCGCGTGATAGTCCATGTCACCGTCGCTGCGAACGGTCGCGGGTGCGGGTGCTGCGTCGGTGATGGTCGGTGCCACGGCGGTGCTCCTACTGGTCTGTGGTGGTTGATGCTCAGTGCGTGTGGGCAGCGCGACGGACTTCCCGTTCCCAGAAGTCTTCGAGTCCCTCGCGGACTCGCACTACGTCCTCGGGGGTGCCCATCAATTCGAAGCGGTAGAGATACGGAACCGCGCATTTCTGCGAGATGACGTCTCCGGCAAAGCAGAAGGAGTCACCGAAATTGGTGTTTCCGGCAGCGATGACGGCTCTGATCAACGATCGATTGTGCTTGTCGTTGAGAAACTTGATCACACGCTTGGGGACGTAGTTGGTGTCGCGGCCGGCGTACGTCGTTCCTCCGCCGTACGTCGGCACGATCAGGACGTAGGGAGAGTCGACGCGAAACGTGCCGTCCGGATCTCGTAAGGGAATGCGCGTCGCGGGGATATCCAACTTCGACACGAAACGGTGCGTGTTCTCCGACGCGCTGGAGAAGTAGACGAGTGAGTTCGAGGACTGCTGTTGTGAACTCACCGCTCACTCACTTTCTCGATCTGTTCAAGCAGCGTTCGTCGCGAGGGTCTTGATGCGATCCGGGCGGAAACCGGACCAGTGGTCGTCACCGGCGACGACGACGGGGGCCTGCAGGTAACCGAGCGCCATGACGTAGTCACGTGCCTCGGGGTCCTGCGAGATGTCGATGACGGAGTACTCGATACCCGCTTTGTCGAGGGCGCGGTAGGTGGCATTGCACTGGACGCAGGCGGGCTTGGTGTAAACGGTGATGCTCATGGTGTCCCTCTTTCCGTTGTCGCCGTCGGGTGCACCGATGGCGACGATGTGCTCTGCGTGTGGCACCGAGAACATCTCCCGCTCAGGGCGACTGCGACCTGCTCGAACCCACGTCATTCGGGCTCTTCGAGTTGTGGTCTCTCGGCGGGTCAAACACTACACCTAGTGTCCCCCATCTGCCTAGAACACGAGATGTTGCGAACAACATGCGTGGTATTCGCTGGTCACGGCCGTGCGACCGACGCTCGTCCACCCCACATCGGCGTGTCGGACGTCACAAAACGAGGTGTCTTTCGTCACTACCGACCGTCGCCCCGACAGTGACGATCACCGAAGACACCCGCGCACGACGACGGCCCCCCGGAGTTGCTCCGAGGGGCCGTCACGTGGATCACGCGAGTGTCAGCGTTGACGCGCCTTGAACCGCGGCTCCTTCTTGTTGATCACGAACACGACCCCATGGCGGCGAACCACCTGGGCGCCGGGCTTGTTCTTGAGCGATTTCAGAGAATTTCTCACCTTCATGAGACCAGGCTACATGAAAACGATTCCCGATACCATCAAGCGGTCACGCGCTGATGAGTTCCTTCGACGCCTTGACCAACTCGGCCACGACATGGCCGATCTCACCGGACACCTCGGCGTTCTCACGCGGGTGGGCGGCCCCGAACTTGTCGATGGTGCCGCCGATGGAGAGCTGGACGTCCTCGAGTACGGATCCGCCGGCGATGCGGACGGCCTTGCTCGTGTCCTCGTGGGCCCACTTGGCCCCGTTGCCGCTCGGCGATGCGCTGATGACCACGACCGGCTTGCCCACCATGGCACCGGCACCGTAGGGACGTGAGAGCCAGTCGATGGCGTTCTTCAGCACGGCCGGAATGGTGCCGTTGTATTCGGGCGTGACCAACAGCAGCGCAGAAGCCTTCTCGGCAGCGGCGCGCAGAGCGAGGGCGGCCGCAGGCACGGAGCCATCGACGTCGATGTCCTCGTTGTAGAAGGGAACGTCGCCCAGCCCGTCGTAGACCACGATCTCGGCATCGGCCGGTGCGACGGTGACTGCAGTCTCGGCAATCTGCTTGTTCACCGATTCGGCGCGCAGGCTTCCGACGAGAACGAGTACGTGTGCGTCTGACATGAAATCTTCCTTCGAAAGTTCGGATGACGTGATCGTCGTGTCAATTCATACCATCCAAGCGGACCGCGGTCCACTTGCATTCCTCAGCGAGGTACCCTGAACAGGTGACCGGTCCGATGCTGCCCGTAGTAGGCGAAGACTCCGAACGCTGTGACGCTGCCCGCAACCGCCGGCTGCTCCTCGACGCCGCGACGGAGCTGGTGGCGACCCTCGGTGCCGACGCCGTCACCATGGAAGCCGTGGCAACGAGGGCCGGCGTCGGCAAAGGCACCGTGTTCCGGCGCTTCGGCAACCGCGCCGGGTTGATGCGAGCCCTGTTGGATCACACCGAGAAGATGTTGCAGAGCTCGTTCATGTTCGGCGAACCGCCGCTCGGGCCCGGTGCCGATCCCATCGACCGCCTCGTCGCGTTCGGTCGGGCACGGCTGGAATTCGTCAGGGTTCAGGGCGAGGTGCTGCGCGCCGCGGAAAGCTCGGCCGACGCTCGGTATTCGGCTCCGGCGCACATGGTCAATTTCACACACGTTCTGTCTTTGCTCCGTGCAGCCGGCGTGGAGGGAGACCTGGAACTTCTCACCTACTGGCTGCTCACCCCCCTGGAAGCCACGTTGGTGCTGCACCAGTACCGAGACCTCGGAATGACGATGGATCGTCTGGCCGACGGGTGGGAAGATCTGGTGCGCAGAGCAACTCGCGTCCCATAGCGGTTGTCGGTCACGTCGCGAGGATCGACAGTGCCGCCGAATGCAAGGCAGTTCCGTACGAACGGCCGTGTCCGGCCGCATGTACGACCAGAGGATGCAACTGGTGCAGGG
Organism: Rhodococcus sp. PML026; assembly: GCF_000963615.1. Lineage (NCBI taxonomy): Bacteria > Bacillati > Actinomycetota > Actinomycetes > Mycobacteriales > Nocardiaceae > Rhodococcus > Rhodococcus sp. PML026. The sequence goes on from NZ_KQ031375.1 coordinate 749,882, forward strand.
CGGTCCGGTCGCGCCACCCCGTCCGCAGCGGGTGCACGGACTCGTAGCCGTCGACCATGGCGTCCAGATGAGGACAGCCGAACAGTGCCGCCATCGCCAGATCCGTTTCGCGATGGCCGCCGTGTGCCGCGGGATCGATCAGCACGACACCCGCATCGGTCCAGAAGACGTTGCCGTTCCACAGGTCTCCGTGGATTCGACTGGGCGGTTCACCGTCGTCGAACTCGCCGTCCGCCACCCGCTCGCACGCCGCCTCGACGGTCGCCGCCTCGGACTGCGTCACGTTTCCGGCGTCGACCGCGATCCGCAGAAACGGCAGCACTCGCTCGGCGGCGTAGAACGAACCCCACGTGGCGTGGACAGTGTTGGTCATGGGCCGCGAGCCGATGAACAACTGCCCGGGAAACGGTGTGCCGTCCGGGCGATTCGGCGGAGCCCCGAATCCGGCCGCGCCGCCGTCGTGCATACGGGCCAGTGCGCGCCCGAATCGACGGGCCGCGATCTCGGTGGGACACGCGGCCGTCAACCGCTCGAGTTCGATGAACGTCGGTCCGCGATCGAGAACACCGACGACAGGCACCCCTGTCTCACCGAGCCACGCGAGTCCCGTCGCCTCGGCCTCGAAGAAGTCCGGGTGCGCGCGCGTATCTCGCTTGACGAAGGTATCGGTGGATCCGCTCACGTCGAACGACACTACGCATCCTTCTCGACCCGAACGCGTACCCGCACTCGTCATTAGGATGATCGGATGGGACACATCAACTCGGAATTGCGCTCCGGAATCATGCGTGAGCTGGCGGTACAGTCGACCATCGATCCGGTGACGGAGGTCCGCAGGCGCGTGGACTTCCTCAAGGACTACCTCGCGTCGACACCGGCCTCCGGTTTCGTACTCGGGATCAGCGGCGGACAGGACAGCACCCTCACCGGCAAGCTCGCACAACGGGCGGTGACCGAACTACGAGCCGACGGGCACGAGGCCGAATTCGTCGCCGTACGGCTCCCCTACGGTGTACAGGCCGACGAAGACGACGCGGCGATCGCACTGAAGTTCATCGATCCCGACCGCACGGTGACGGTGAACATCAAGGAGGCCTCCGATGCCGCAGCCGCTGCGACCGCCGACGCTCTGGGAACCGGCGAGGTCCGAGATTTCGTGCGCGGCAACATCAAAGCTCGCCAACGCATGGTCGCCCAGTACGCGATCGCCGGCGAACTCGGATACGTCGTCGTCGGCACCGATCACGCGGCCGAGGCGGTCACCGGCTTCTTCACCAAGTTCGGCGACGGCGGGGTGGATCTGACGCCACTGACCGGCCTGACCAAGCGACAAGGCGCTGCGCTGCTGCGCGAGCTCGGTGCGCCCGAAAGTACCTGGCGCAAAGTCCCCACCGCGGATCTCGAAGACGACCGACCGGCTCTGCCCGACGAGGAAGCACTCGGCGTCACATACGAGCAGATCGACGACTACCTCGAAGGCAAGGACGTCACCGAGGAAGTGGCCGACAAACTCGAGAAGATGTTCGCCGCGACGCGCCACAAGCGAACCGTTCCAGTGACACCGTTCGACGATTGGTGGAAGAACGGTCACTGACCGACCTTCGTCGGCGGCGATCGGTGACGATCAGCCGCCGGCGAACGGCGGCAGTACGTCGACTCTGCTGCCTACGGACCGACCCAGATCGCGGGTCAACTCGTCTCCGACCAGATACGCCGACACCCGCAGAATCGGTTCCATCGGGGCGCCGTACCGAGAACGGATGGCCTCGCGCAATTCTCCGAGCGTCGCACCGACCGGCAGAGAGAGGTGTTCGGACTCGCAGCCGGACGCGTCGACGGCGGCTGCGAAGTACCGCACCTCCACCTGCATCGTTCGACTATCGTTCGTGCTGGGCTGTGTCTCAACCACCGATTGCTCCCATACTGCGGGTCGGCGGCACGAAGCCCTCGGCGTCGATGCCGTGCCCGGCCCATTTGTTCCACATGGCTCCGCGCCATACTGCTGCCAACTCGTCATCGGTGGCACCGCCCCGCAGCGCAGCGCGAAGATCCGTCTCGTCGTCGCTGAACAGGCAGGACCTGATGGTCCCCTCGGCAGTGAGCCTCGTTCGATCACAGTCGCCGCAGAACGAGCGCGTGACGGACGCGATGATTCCCACGGTTGCCTCCGTGCCGTCCACGCTCCATTCCTCGGCGGGAGCGGACGGATCGGCGCGACCCACTTCACGTAGATCGAAAGCAGTGGACAGCTCGTCGAGCAACGTCTGGGCGTCGATCATGTTGTTGCGGGCCCATTCGTGATCGGCGTCGAGTGGCATCTGCTCGATGAATCGAAGCGCGACCCCCTCGTCCAGACACCACCGGAGCAGATCCACGGACCCGGAGAGGGTATCTCGCATCAGTACGGCATTGACCTTCACCGGACCGATGCCCGCCTTCTTGGCCGCCCGGATGCCGGCCAGCACCGACGGCAGACGATCGCGTCGAGTCAAGCGCGCGAACTGTTCGCGATCGACCGAGTCCAACGACACGTTGACGCGCGTCAGACCGGCCTCGGCGAGGGCCTGCGCACGATGTTCGAGACCGACGGCATTGGTGGTCATGGACAACGGCACGCCGTCCGCCACAGCGGAGCACGAACGAAGGATCTCGTCCAGATCTCGACGCATCAGAGGCTCGCCGCCGGTGAAACGCACGTCGCGTATTCCCAACAGGCGCACGGCAACCGAGACGACCCGAGCGATCTCGCCAGCGGTCAGCAGGTCGGCTGTGGGGATCGCCGGCAGCCCCTCCTCCGGCATGCAGTACGTGCACCGCAGCGAGCACTTCTCGGTGATCGAGATGCGCAGATCGCGTGCCACCCGCCCGAATCGATCGATCAGATGCGGCACGTCGGGACGATCGTCGACCGGGCCGAACGACGACCCCGAGGAAGCTGAACCTATACGTGGGATCCCGAGGGACGTGACACTGTCAACCGTCACCTCACACCTCGAATCCGTCTGTTCCTGCATGTCTCACATCGGCTTGTCTACCCAGTATGCCGCAGCCCACACGCGCCCGTCGTGTCGGCGTGCCTAGGATTGGCAGCCATGACGGCTGAGCACACTCGAGCGATCACCGGACCTGCACTGTGAGCGCCGTATCCGTCGAGGAGCACGCAGCAGCGATCGAGTCGCTGCTCGCAGACTTGGGCACCCGAGCAGCCCAACGAGTACCGCTGGCCGACGCACTGGGGCGGGTGGCATTCCACGATGTGACCTCCCCCGTCGATCTACCTCTGTTCCGAAATTCGCAGATGGACGGTTATGCGGTCGATTCTCGCTCGGTGCAGTCTGCGCCCGTGACGCTTCCGGTATCGACGATCATCGCTGCCGGACCCACCCGACCGTCGACGCTCACGCCCGGTAGCGCAGCCAAGATCATGACCGGCGCACCGATACCCGACGGAGCGGACGCTATCGTCCCCGTGGAGGACACCACGGTGACCACCGCAGGTGCGGTGACCGTCGAACGAGCCCGCGTCGCAGGCGAATTCGTGCGCGAACAGGGTAGCGACGTACGCGCGGGAACGGTCCTGATCGACGCGGGCAGAGTGCTCGAGCCCCGGCACATCTCGGTTCTCGCGGCCGTCGGACTGGCCACCGTCGACGTACGGTCGCGTCCTCGGGTGGCCGTGGTGACCACCGGAGCAGAGTTGGCCGACGCAGGCGAGACGCTCTCGCCCGGTCAGATCTTCGACTCGAACGGCATCACTCTTGCCGCGCACCTGCGCGCGAGCGGTGCCGACGTGGTCACCGTCGCACGCAGCACCGACGATCCGGAACGCTTCCGAAGCATCCTCACCTCCGCAGCCGCATCGGCGGAGCTCATCATCACCTCCGGTGGAGTGTCGATGGGCGACTTCGAGGTGGTCAAGGACGTTCTCGCGCCGCTGGGTGGACAGTTCGGATCGGTTCGGATGCAACCGGGTGGACCGCAGGGCATCACGATGTTCGACGGCACCCCGGTCCTGAGTTTCCCCGGCAACCCCGTCAGCACCGTGGTGTCGTACATCATGTTCGCGCGCAACATCGTTCGGCGATCGGCCGGCCTGCCACCGGTCCTGTCGGGCCCTGCGACTCTGTTCCAGTCGATCACCTCGCCGCCGGGCAGGCGTCAACTGCTCCGCGGAAAATTGCGTGACGACGGCCGGGTCGAACTGGTCGCCGGACCGGGGTCCCACCTGGTGGCCGCACTGGCGTGGGCCGACGTGCTCATCGACATCGCCGCCGAGACAACCGAACTCGCCGCAGGATCACCCGTGGAGGTATGGCCGCTGTGACCACCGAAGTTCCGCAGAACCCCCTGTCGCACCTCGACGACGAGGGCCGCGCCCGCATGGTCGATGTGGCGCACAAGAAAGAAACCTCCCGAACGGCTGTGGCGGCAGGCGAGTTCGTCACCACGCCCGAGGTCATCGGGTTGGTGCAGGCGGACGGCATGCCGAAGGCCGATGTCCTGGCGACCGCTCGGATCGCCGGTATCTCGGCTGCCAAGCGCACGTCCGATCTGATTCCGCTGTGCCATCAACTGGCGCTCTCGTCGGTCAAGATCTCCTTCGGATTCACCGACACCTCCATCACGGTCGAGGCCACCGCCCGCACGACCGGTAGGACCGGCGTCGAGATGGAAGCCCTCACCGCCGTCGCGGTTGCCGGGTTGACTCTGCACGACATGGTCAAGGCAGTCGACCCGGGTGCGACGATGAACGGCGTCCGGCTGATCACCAAAGACGGTGGTAAGCATGGACATTGGCAGCGTGATGCGAAGGCGACCGCCCCCGACGACGACGCTCGGCCGTCGGAGGGGACGAAGTCGGCGGTCGTGCTCGTGGCCTCCACCGGCGGTGCTCGCGGGACCCGCCCGGACACCACCGGCCCGTCCATCGCATCCTGGCTGACCGATCGGGGCTTCGCGGTGCGCGGCCCGCTGGTGTACGCCGATGCCGACATCGAGGCCGGACTCCGCGACTCGCTACGCGGCGAGCCGTCGCTGATCATCTCGACCGGCGGAACCGGCGTCTCCCCTACCGATGCAACTCCGGAGGCCACGGCGGCACTGCTCGACATCGAGATGCCAGGAATAGCAGACCAGATCCGCACCAAGGGAACCTCCGCGACGCCGCACGCGGTGCTGAGTCGCGGGGTGTCCGGGTTGATCGGACGTACCCTCGTCGTCAACTTGCCCGGATCACCGGGAGGCGTGAAAGACGGCTTGGCCGTTCTCGATCCGCTCCTCGATCATGTACTCGCCCAGATCTCAGGAGGAGGACCCCACGATGACTGAACTCGTCGCCCGCATCTCGAACGAGCCGCTGACGACCGCCGAAGTAGAAGCCGCGGTACAGGATTCGCACCACGGTGCCGTGGTGCTGTTCAGCGGAATCGTTCGTGACCACGACGGTGGCCACGCCGTGGAAACTCTCGAATACCGCGCCCACCCCGATGCGGAACGCTTCTTGAGCCGATGCTGCTCGGAGGTCTCGTCCGAAACCGGTCTTGCGGTCGCTGCCGTGCATCGCGTCGGGGACTTGCGGGTCGGCGATCTCGCGCTCGTGGCCGCAGTCGGATCGGCTCATCGCGCCGAGGCGTTCGAGGCGTGCGCCCGACTGGTCGAACGCATCAAGGCCGAGGTACCCATCTGGAAACGGCAGGGCTTCGAAGGCGGGCGCACCGAATGGGTCGGACTGTAGAAGACCTACGCCGGCTCGAGGTATCGATGGACAGGCAACATGGCCGAGGCGTCGACTGCGTCGTCAGGGCCGCGCACGCAGGCCCGCAGTCGATGTTCGACCGCGTCCGCATCGAGTTCGGTGCCGATCAGCACCAGTGATGTCTGCTGGGCTTCATCCCGTGACCACGCTGCACTCTCGAACCGGATGTGTCGCCCCACCGTCTGCACGATGAACTTCTGCTGGTGTCCCGGCAGGTCGAAATGCACGACACCCTTGATGCGGTAGAGGTTTCCGGTCGGGTTCTCGAGAAATGCGATCAGCCGACGCGGCTCCATCGCTGCAGTGCTGACGAACTCGGTGTGCGAGTACTGCGCATGCAGGTGTCGGTGGTGTCCGTGCTCGTGGCAGCTGTTTTCGTCGAGGTGCTCGCGGAGAAGTTCGTCGAAGGACAATTGCACGGGTAGTGCGGATTCGACCGGCCCGTTCTGGGGCCGGTCGAACAACAACAGAGGATCGACGCGTCCGAACGACACAGCTGCGACAGGGACGTCGCCGACAATGGACCGAACCGTCGACACCACCGCAGAGCGCTCCGAATCCTCGACGGCGTCGGACTTGTTCAATACCACCAGATCCGCCAATTGCAAATGCTGATCGATTTCGGGATGCAGGGTGCGGGTAACCGCGAATTCGACCGCGTCGACGACTCCCACCAATCCGCCGTACACGATGAACTCGTTCTCACTGCCGCGCACCATTCGAATGAGATTCCGTGGCTCCGCCAATCCGCTGGCCTCCACCACGATCACGTCTATGGCCGAACGGCGGTGTGCCAGCGCATCGAACATCGCGTCCATGTCAGTGATGTCCACCGCACAGCAGATGCATCCGTTGCCCAGTGACACCATCGAATCGACCTGTCCTGCAACGAGCATGGAATCGATGTTGATCGCACCGAAATCGTTGACCACGACGCCGATCCGAATTCCCGCATCGTTGCGCAACAGATGATTGAGCAGAGTGGTCTTGCCGGCACCCAGAAAGCCGGCAACGATCACCACCGGAATTCGTCGACGCGCCACGCCGGTCGAGACTACCGGGCGGCGAGAATTCGATTCAGGAGGCCTCGAGCGAAGGTGGAGACGCTGCTGACGTTCTCGTCGGTCACCAATCCCTTCAATCCGTCGACACCGAACGATTCGACATACGGCGAGACACTTTCGAGCAGTCGAGACAAGGCACTACGACCCGCTACGGACGTCGACGTAGCTGCGGGGACAGTCGCGCTCGTCGGCGTCGGCGCAGAGGCGGTGGGAACTGCGACGTCCGGCGACGAGGCAGTCTCGGCTCCGAGGAGATAGTCGATGATGCCGGTGGAGATGGCGATCGCATGCTTCACCTGACCGTCCGAGCCCTCCAGCACCGCCGCGTCGTCCGGGTTGGCACCATTGCCCATCTCGACGAACACCAACGGAACAGTCGTCAGTGCGGGCCCCGCGACGTCGGATCGTTCCTGGATCCCGTCGACGACGCCCGAGTAATTGGCGGGATCGAACCCGGCGCGAACGTAGGAATCTCTCATCAGCTTCGAGGCCGAGCGCCCGCCCTCGGACTGAGCCGCATCGGCCGCCGCATTCGGAATCGGCAGTGTCGGCACGATCAGATGGAATCCGTGCTTGTCGGTGTCGGTCGTCGTGCTCGTCGAGTCCGCATGAATGCTGACGGCCACATCGGCTCCGGACGCGCTGGCAGCGCGAGCCCGATCGTCGACGCACCCGCCCCACCCGGTGTCGTCGACGCGGCTGGTCTTCACCGTCGCACCGAGACTCTCCAGACTGGACCGAACCAGCTCCGAGACCTTCCAGTTGATGGTGTGCTCCGGCACCCCGTCCACCGTGGTCATGCCCGTGGTCTGGCAATCCTTGGTACCGCCGCGCCCGTCGTCGACCTGCCGTTGCAGATTCTCCGAGTGAGCTGTGCCCTGGTGACCCGGATCGAGGAAGACCGTCTTTCCCGTCAACTCTCGTCCGGCCGATGCCGTGCCGGGTGTCGCCGACGGCGCAGTGGCGGGCGCGGACGGGTCGGCCGATACCGGTGCGCCGACGAGTGCTCCAGCACCCAGTAGACCTGCGCACATCAGCGTCACCGCAGCCGACCCGGCTGTTCGTGAAGATTTCATCGACTCGTGGGCGCTCCGGTGGAGCCGGTCGCGCCACTCCCCTCTCGGCACCTCGGACGCCGTCGAGCCACGCGGTTCCCATTGACATCAGGAGCTACCGTGCGTCACAACAGACACTTGCTGCTCGAGTGAACCAGATATCGAACCATTCGAGCCCCTGATCGAATTTCGTTAGCCAAAGGAGTGCATTTCGTGATCGATCCGTTGCGATCTGCCAGCCTTCTCATGTTTCCCACGACGGCGACACACGTCCCGCAAAACTCCGAAATCGGCCGCCGGCTCGAACCGACCCCGAGAACGAATTTCCTATCAATACCGGACAGTTTGTCTTTGTTCACCGCAACAGCGATCCCTCGCACTGCGCACACACTTAATGCCTGCGCCACGTCGGTTTCGACGAATACATCTGCAGATTCTGTGGCAATGCTGCGAAACCGGTAACAATCGATCGGCCAGCATGGATATACACATTGTTCGGCCGTATAGTCGACACAGTTCGATCTGGACATCCCCCCGCATCATTCCCTGCACCATTGGAGAGCTTCAGCATGGCCAGAAAAGTCTATGTGCAACTAGTCGATGACATCGACGAAAAACCGATCGAATCCGGTGGCGAACACATAACCTATTCGGTCAACGGAGTCAGCTACGAAATCGATCTGAGCGACAAGAACGCCAAAGAATTCCACCGCAAGCTCGACTATTACATCGAGCACTCGACGAAGGTGGGCGGAAAGCGACAGAAGAAGTCGACTTCCCCGGCCACCGGGGCGAAGCGCGACGCCAATCAGACGAAAGCCATCAGAGAATGGGCGAAGGCGAACGGCCACAACATTTCTGCGCGCGGAAGAATACCAGCCGAAGTGGAGCAGGCGTTCGACGCAGCTCACTGACTCCCGCCTTCCGAATCGGCGTCTCAGGACTCACGCTGCAGACGCCGATTCGGTGGCCGAAGCCATAGACACAACAAAAGCGCCGCCCGATGGGCGGCGCTTTTGCTTTCTCGGTGGAGCTAAGGGGACTCGAACCCCTGACCCCCACACTGCCAGTGTGGTGCGCTACCAGCTGCGCCATAGCCCCGAGTACTGCGTGCTCCCGCTCATGCGGTTGCTCGAACGAAGTTACACCATCGCTCGCGGCAGCAACAAATCAGCTGGTGCGGCCCGTACTCGATGCTCCGGTACGGGCCCCCGCGCTCGACCCCGATCAGCCGACCGTAGCCAGCCATTCCGAGTCGCCCAGCGCGTCGACCACCTGTCCGTCCACCAGAACACCCGGAGTTCCGCGTGCGCCCGATGCGGCCAAGGCGTCCCGACCGGTCGTCGCGTCCGCCACCGCTGCGTCACGCTGAGCGCCCGTGGTGATGCACTCCACCGCAAGATCGCTCGCTCCGTTCGACGTTGCCAGCTCCGCCAGCTCGGCATCGGTTCGGTCGGAGTCGCTTCCTTCCTCCGGCTGGAATTCCGGGTCGAACAGCGCGGCGTGGAAAGCCGAGTAGACCCGCGCATTCTCGGTGGCGGCCACGCAGTGCGACGCCGCAACGGCCCGCGTCGAATAGTCACCCGAGGCCGAGCTCGCATCGAGGAAATTGATCAGGTGGTAGTTGACCGAGACAATGCCGTCGTCGATCTTCTGAGCCAATTCCTGGCCGTGCTTCACCTCGAGATCACTGCAGAATGGGCACATCGGGTCCTCGTAGATATCGAGGACGCGCTGCGCGCCCGGACGAGCCAATACGACGACACCGTCTCCCGGCAACGACAATTCGACCTCGGGATTCTTGACCGATCCGTACCCGTCGTTCCGGGGCGCGTCGCTGCCTCGCTGCCACAGGATCGCTACCACGACGACCGCGACCACCACGAGGAATGCAATACCGCCCAGAACGTACGTCACGGTATTCGACGAGGCCTGCGGAGTGTGTTTCGTGCTGGATGTCTTCTTCTCGCTCACAGAGCGAATACTACGGACGTATCCGTCAGCTGCGCTCGCGCTCGAGGGTGTCCGGAACGCGCGACCACCACAATCCCGCCAGTAGAAGCAGTGCGCCCGTCACGGCGAAAGCCGGACCGAACGAGACCCGTTCCACGATCATTCCGGCCACGATCGGGCCGATCACAGCGCCTACGTCGGACGCCATCTGGAAGGCAGCCAGCACGGGTCCTCCACGCGCCTTGGAGCCGATCACGTCGGCGACCGAGGCCTGCTGGGCAGGACTCATCAGGCCCGATCCGATTCCGGCGATCAACGACACCGCGAGGAACAACACCGGATCGTGGACATAGCCCATCACGACCGTTCCCAGGCCGCACACCGCCAAACCGCCCAGCATGAACGGTTTGCGTCCGCGTACGTCGGACAGGCGACCGGCAGTGGTGAGAACCAGTGCGTTACCCACTGCGAACACCGTGAGAGCAATCCCGACGAACACCTCGGACCGCTGCATTGCCTCGACGACGAACAACGGCACCAGCGCCACCCGGACACCGAACACGGCCCATCCGTTTGCGAAATTCGACGCCAGGGCGGCCCGATAGGACGGGATTCGCAGAGCAGCGAGCAACGACATCGTCGGCGGCGCAGTTCCCTTCTCCGGCTTGACCAGATCGGAATTGCCGAGGGTGAAGTACACGACGGCAGCGGCGATCACCAGAGCCACGGCATAGATGACGAACGGCACCCGCAGACCGAAACCGACGAGCGCGCCGCCGACGAGCGGACCACCGATGGTTCCCAGCAAGAAAGCGGTCGCGTACAGCCCGGAGATGCGGCCTCTACTGGTAGGTGGACTGATTCTGATCAGCAGTCCGAGAGCAGACACCGAGAACATCGTCGACCCGATCCCGCCGAGTCCGCGAAACACCAGCAGCTGCCAGTACGTCTGAGCCAGAGCGCACGCACCGGTGGAGACCGCCACGATCAACAGTCCGATCAGGTAGACGGGTCGTTCGCCGAGCCGCTGAACCAGAGCGCCGCTCGCAGGCGCGAACAGCAACCGCATGAGAGCGAAGGCACTGATCACTGCCGACGCGGCCGTGTATCCGACGCCGAATTCTCGAGCGAACTGCGGCAGGGCAGGCGCGACGATGCCGAATCCGAGGGCGATGACGAACGCTGCCGAGACCAGTACCCAGATCTCCGGTGGGAGTTTGCCTCCGGGTTGGAATGCCGGCTCGGGGGCCGGGCTGTCGTGGTCGGGTGTCGGTGAGTCGGTCACGAGCTCTCGAGAGCGGACGAGACCAATTCACGTGCTGCAGCCTGGACCTCGGCGAGGTGTTCCTTGCCCTGGAACGACTCCGCGTAGATCTTGTAGACGTCCTCGGTTCCCGACGGACGAGCTGCGAACCAGGCGCTCTCCGTTGTCACCTTCAGCCCTCCCAGTGCGGCCCCGTTTCCGGGAGCCTCGGTCAGCGTCGCGGTGATCGGCTCCCCCGCCAATTCGGTGGCTGTGATCTGGTCGGGCGACAACTTGGCGAGCACAGCCTTCTGCTCCCTGGTTGCTGGAGCGTCGACTCGGGCGTACGACGGATCGCCGTACTCGGCTGTGAATTCTGCGTAGCGTTGCGACGGTGTCGATCCGGTGACCGCGGTGATCTCCGAGGCCAACAGCGCCAGAATGATTCCGTCCTTGTCTGTGGTCCACACTCGCCCGTCGTGCCGCAGGAACGAGGCACCGGCGCTCTCCTCGCCGCCGAAGCCGAGCTCGCCGTCCAGCAGGCCCGGCACGAACCACTTGAACCCGACCGGGACCTCGAGCAGCTTTCGTCCGAGACCGGCGACGACGCGATCGATCATGGAGGAACTCACCAGCGTCTTGCCGACTGCCGCGGTCGGTGACCACCCGGGTCGGTGGGTGAACAGATAGTCGATCGCGACCGCGAGGTAGTGATTGGGGTTCATCAGACCACTGTCGGGAGTGACGATGCCGTGTCGATCGGAGTCGGCGTCGTTGCCCGTGGCGATGTCGAATCGATCCCGGGCTGCGATCAGTGATGCCATCGCGTTCGGCGACGAGCAGTCCATTCTGATCTTGCCGTCCGTGTCCAACGTCATGAAGCGGAACGTGCCGTCGACCAACGGATTGACGACGGTCAGATCGAGGTTGTGTCGTTCGGCGATCGCATCCCAGTAGTCGACACTGGCACCGCCGAGCGGATCCGCACCGATGCGAACTCCGGCGGCGCGGATCGCATCGAGATCGAGCACATTCGGGAGGTCGTCCACGTAGGTGCCGAGGAAGTCGTACCGCGAGACGCTTCCCGCGAACGCCTGCGCGAGAGTCACACGCTTGATACCGGTAATGCCCTCGCGGAGAAGCTCGTTGGCGCGGGCAGCGATCACCGACGTCGCATCGCTGTCGGCCGGTCCACCGTGCGGAGGGTTGTACTTGAACCCGCCGTCACGCGGCGGATTGTGGGACGGTGTGACCACGATGCCGTCGGCTTTCGCGGTCGGCCCCGACTCGTTGTACCGGAGAATGGCATGACTGACGGCGGGCGTCGGGGTGTAGCGATCCCCCGAGTCCACCAGAACGTCGACGTCGTTGGCTGCCAACACCTCCAGAGCCGTCGTCCACGCGGGCTCGGACAATGCATGGGTGTCTCGACCGATGAACAGTGGCCCGGTGATGCCTTGCGCGGAACGATATTCCACGATGGCCTGCGTGGTCGCGACGATGTGCGCCTCGTTGAACGCCGAATCCAGGCTCGAACCTCGATGACCCGAGGTCCCGAACACGACCTGCTGACTCGGCTCCGACACGTCCGGAATGCGCGAGTAGTACGCCGTGACGAGTTGCGAGAGATCGACCAGATCCTCCGGCAGTGCAGTGGTTCCAGCTCTCTCGTGCGCCACGATGCGCCTCCTCAATCCTCGAACGAACCGAATCCGGTCGACGAACCGAATTTCTCGTTCAACCCTAACGCCGCTGCCCCACCCGCGAGCTACTTGCTCTGCCGTTTCGGTGGCCGCGGCAGAAAATAGCTGGTTCGCTGCTGATATTCGCGATACCCCGGACGCTTCTCCATGCTCCGTTCCAACAGCCGAGCCCCGGTGGCGAACACCAAGAAGTACGTCATCGCGACAGGCGACAGAATCGTGAACACCCCAGGCCACGCCGAGGCCGAGACGAGGAACAGTCCCCACCACACTGCCGAGTCGCCGAAGTAATTGGGATGCCGCGTCCAGGACCACAGACCTCGGTCCATGATCTTGCCCTTGTTCGACGCGTCGGCCTTGAACGCCTTCAATTGCTCGTCGCCCACTGCCTCGAACGTCCATCCGAGTAGCCAGACCACTACGCCGAGTACGACGACGGGTAGAACCGATCCGTGTGAGACGGCGGATACCTGCAGTGGAAGGGACACGAACCACAGCGCAACCGCCTGCGTCAGATAGATCTTCCGCAGGGCGTACCAGGTTCTGTTGCCGGTGGCCTTGGACAGCAGCTCGGTGTACCGCGGATCCTCACCGTGTCCGCGTGAGCGCTGCACCATGTGCAGCACAAGACGAAGCCCCCACACTCCGACGAGCACGACCAGCAGGAGTCGTCGCCACAGATCACCGGTTCCGGTCGCAGCCGAGATAAGCGCGATCAGAACGAAGCCGCCACCCCACGTCACATCCACGACATTGTGGCGTCCGATCCGCGCACCGATGAGGGCGGTGATGATCATCAGGACAGCGGTGCCGCCGAGACTCGCCAGCGATACGGTCAGGAAGTCGGACCAGTTCACCGCGCGGACACCCACACCGGGCGGACCGGTTCCATCCCGGACGACCCGTCGACCGGGCGAACGGACAAGATCTGGTCGACGCCCATCCTGTTGTCCCGGAAAGCCATTCCGCCGCCGATCAGGTACAGCCGCCACACGCGAGCGACTTCTTCCCCGACCATGGCCACCACGTCGTTGTAGCGCGACTCGAAGCGCTCGGTCCAGACATCGACGGTCCGCACGTAATGCTCCCGCAGAGCATGGACGTCGCGAACCTCGAGTCCGGCCTCCTCGATCATGGCCACGGTCCGCCCGACCGGACGCATGAACATGTCGGGCGCGATGAACGATTCGATGAATGCCCCGCCGCCGGGGTTGTCGCCCTCTCTTCGCGACATCTGCTGGATCAGCACTCGCCCACCCGGCTTGACGTTGGTATGCAGTGCGGCGGTGTAGGTCGGGTAATTGGCCTCCCCCACATGCTCACCCATCTCGATCGACGCCACCGCGTCGAAGGGCCCGTCCGGAATTTCGCGGTAATCCTGGATTCGGATCTCGACGTTGTCCTGGAGTCCTCGGTCGGCGATTCGCTTGTCGATGAAGGCCTTCTGTTCGCGCGAGATGGTCACTCCGACGACCTGCGCTCCGTATTCCTGTGCCGCATGCAGGCTGAGAGACCCCCAGCCGCAGCCGACGTCGAGGAACCGTTGCCCGGATCGTTTGTCGAGCCCGATCTTTCGGCACACGAGGTCGAGCTTGTCGCGCTGGGCATCATCGAGGGTGTAATCCGACGAATCCGAGGTCCAGTACGCCGACGAGTACGCCATGTGCGAATCGAGGACCAGTTCGTAGAAGTCGTTCGACAGGTCGTAATGGTGGCTGATCGCAGCGCGGTCGCGGAGCAACGAGTGCAGCCGCCCTTTCACCGAGGCCTGCGACGCGGGTGGCGGTAGTGGGCGGCCGAACACGCCGAGATCCTTGGCCAGCCGCGCCAATCGTAGTAACGATCCCGGCCCCGGTCGTACCGCCGAGAGCCGGCGCTCACGGACCACACCCCAGACATGATCGAGAGCCGCGGCAAGATCGCCGTCGACGTCCAACTCCCCGGTGACGTACGCCTGCGCAGCACCGAGTTCACCAGGGCTCCACAGCAATCGACGAAGTGCGCTGGGGCTCCGCACCATCACTTTCGGTGCCAGGGCGTCGCCGGCAACGGATCCGTCCCACGCCTGCAGCCGGACGGGAAGCGGGCCACCCACCAGGGGTTCCATCAACTCGGCAATTCGGTGTGCAACACCGACGCCGCGATCGGTCCGGTCCACGGTACTTGTCGAGGTGGTCATCGGTCGTCCCTTCGATCGAGCACGATCTGCTGAACATCGAGGTACCCGGATCGGAATCCGGCCTCCGAATAGCAGAGGTAGAAGTGCCACATTCGCGCGAATACATCGTCGAACCCGAGACCCTCTGCCTCGCTGCGGTATTCACGGAAGCGACTGTCCCACAGGGCCAGGGTTCGCGCGTAGTGATCACCCATGGACAGGCGTTCGCGAACCCGAAGCGAGGTGTGCTGCTCGGTCACCTCCTCGATGGCCCGCACCGACGGCAGGAACCCGCCGGGAAAGATGTACTTGTGCACCCACGTGTACGTATTGCGGGTGGCCAGCATCCGGTCGTGCGGCATGGTGATGGCCTGGATCGCCACGCGTCCGCCCGGTGCCAGATGTGCATCGATCGTCTCGAAATAGGTTGCCCAGTACTGATGACCGACGGCCTCGATCATCTCGACCGACACGATGGCGTCGTATTGACCGTCCACCAACCGGTAGTCGAGGAGATCGATCTGTACTCGATCGCTGTATCCCGCTGCCGCGCAACGCTTACGCGCGAGCTCCTGCTGCTCCACCGACAGTGTCACCGACCGGACCGTCGCACCGCGAGCGGCCGCGCGAATGGCCAGCTCGCCCCATCCGGTGCCGATCTCGAGGACCCTGGTTCCTTCGCCGACGCCTGCGCGATCGAGTAGCCGGTCGATCTTTCGGCGCTGGGCGTCGGCGAGCTCCACGCTGTCGTCGGGTCCCGATCCGGCGAACAACGCACTCGAGTAGGTCATGGTCTCGTCGAGGAAGAGCTCGAACAGGTCGTTCGACAGATCGTAGTGACGTGAGATGTTGGATCGAGTGTTCTTCGTCGTATTCCGCTCACTCCGTGGAGGTTTCGGGATGTAGAGCCCACGGAGTCGCTGCAAGGGCTCGGGAATCAGCGACGCCATTCGACGGGCGAAGACCTCGAGCACAGCGGTGAGATCCTCGGCATCCCAGTCTCCGGCCATGTATGCCTCACCGAATCCGATGAGGCCGCTGTCGCCGACGCGCGCGGCGAAGTCGTGTGGCCGATAGACCGTCATCAACGGTGCGTCGGACGATCCGGCCCCGAGCACTGTGCCGTCCGGCATCGCGACTCGGACCGGCAATCCCGCGACCGCACGACGGAAGAGAAAGTCGGCAACGGGCGCGGCGACCGCAACTTTCGCGCCACCGGGAACGTGGGCGATCTGGGGCCAGACCCGAGGATCGACGAGCGGGCGCGGCCCGGCACCGGACGGGTGCGACACGGAATCGGTTCGAGACACCGTTGTCATCTGTGAGCTCCTTCCTTCTGAACTCTCCGCGCCCCCGGAGGGGCAGGTTTCTGCACGATCTTCAGACCCCGCGCCCAGAGCCGAATGCCCTGCCAGCGAATCTGTATCACCACTCGCAGCGGTGCCATCGGTATCTCGAGTGCGGTACGAAGAATCGATCGCGTCGTCACCTGGCGGCGACGGCCGACGACGGTCGCCACGAACGGAGGGTGACCGAGACGTTCGAGGACGATCGACAGCCGGAGTGTGGCGTCCGGCTCGGGCAGCTGCATGGAGTACTCGCCGTCGACGTCGTTGAACGGTGAGACGTAGAACTCTTTGGTAGTCCGTGCCTCACCGTGACGACCGGTGTCCAACAGGTACCGGTATCGCTCCCCGTAGGTGTTGTGCACCTCGGCCACCACGCAGCGGAGGTCTCCGTCGCGGTCGTGACACCAGTACACAGTCAATGGGTTGAACGTGTGCCCGAACACCCGCGCGCTGGCCAACATCGTGATGCGACCGCCGCCGAGATCGATTCCGCTCTCTGCCAAGAAGGCATCGACGTTCTGGCGAATGGTGGCACCGGGGTCACCCATGTGGTCGCGGGAATCGAATGATGCGAGTGGCCGCAGGATCCGCGGCAGTTCGGGAAGTGCGTCGAGGTCGACGAACCAGCTGTAGCTCTTGTACGAGAACGTATTTCGTATCGGTGCTCGTCGGACGTGATCGATCCGAGTGAGATACAGCGCCGCCCCGTGCGCCCGGGTGTTCGGCAGAACCGACGTCAGAGCCACGAGGCCCCCACCCGTTGCGCGGCGCGCGCTCCGGACAACGCACCGTCCTCATGGAATCCCCACCCGTGGTACGCCCCGGCGAACGACACCGTATCGGTGTCCAATTCGGGCAGCCGACGCTGCGCTGCGACGGATTCGGGGGTGTACTGCGGGTGCTCGTAGGTCATCTCGTCGAGCACCGTGTTCGGGTCGATGCGATCTGCTCCCCCGAGGGTGACCAGCATCCTTCGATCGCTGTCACCCAATCGCTGCAACCTCGTCAGGTCGTAGCTGACCAGAACTCGATCGGGTTTGGCGCTACAGGACGGGAGGTGGTAGTTCCACGACGCTCTCGCTCTGATGTTTCGTGGCAGCACCGACGAGTCGGTGTGCAGTGCAGTGTGATTGACCGAATACGGCATAGCTCCGAGAACGCTGTGTTCGAGCGCAGTCGGCTCCGCGAGCATCTTCAGCGCGGCACCGGGATGGACTGCGATCACGGCGGCGTCGAACGTGCGCAGGTCGTCGTGGCCGTCCCGGATCTGCACCGAATCCCCGGACCGGTAGACAGCATGTACCGGATTGTCGAGCAACACCTCGTCGATGTGCTCCGCAACCCGACGAACGTACTCGATCGACCCGCCGGTGACGGTACGCCAGATGGGAGATCCTGTGACGGTGAGCATTCCGTGATGCCGAAGGAATGTGAACAGGTAGCGAGCCGGGTAGGCGAGCGCGGTGGCCGGATCACACGACCACACTGCAGACACCAACGGTGTCATGAAGTGGGATTCGAAGTATGCGGAGAACGAGTGCCGCTCCAAGAATTGCGCGAGCGTCGTCTCGGTGTCCGCCGCGCCCTCGCGCTCGAGTAGCTCGGTCGCCAGACGATGGAAACGCTTGACATCGAGCAACATCGACACGAATCGTGGCTTGAACACCGCGGTCCGTTGCGCGAGAATGCCCCGCATTCCCTGTCCGCCCGAGTATTCGAGCCCGCAGCCGTCGCACCGAACGGACATGCTCATATCCGAATCCTGCGTCGGCACGTCGAGCTCGTCGAACAGACGGAGCAGCGTCGGATACGTGCGGTCGTTGTGCACGATGAACCCGGTGTCGACGCCCACCGGACCACCGGGGCCGTCCACGAAGTGGGTGTCCGCATGGCCGCCGAGCCGAGAGTCGGCCTCGTACAACGTCACCGACGAGTTCTTGGACAGCGCGTATGCCGCCGTGAGGCCGGCCACCCCGCTGCCCACGACGGCGACACGGCGGGTCACGACGATTCTCCCCTGCAGCCCGTCGACGCACCGGATTCGCTCGAATCGGTTCGCACTCTTGACTCGTCGGCGATACGGAGAACGAAGTCACGAGTGACGCGCGACCACACGCGCGGATCACGCAGCATGAAATGGCCTCCAGGCACCGAGAGATATTCGGCGTCGGCACCGTTCGCCATCGCGCGTTCGGTCGCGCGACGGGAGGTTCGCGGGTCGGTCCACCGGTCGGCAGTTCCGTGCACCACGAGCAGCGTGCGCTTCTCGTCGAATCCGTCGGCCTCCGTACCCTGCGGCCACCACGGAGCAAGCGCAACGACACCCGCGATCGACGGGTCGTCGATCAGCGCAGCAGCTGTGCGCCCACCCATCGAGTGACCCACCACGACCACAGGAACTTCGGGATTGCGGTCACGAATGCGGCGCAGCGCCCACCGCGCGTCCTCTACCGGCGTCCGTTCGGGGGCGTTCCAGCCGCGGAACCGATATCGCAGTTGTTGGACCGAAATATCGCGGCTACGTCCGGCCCGCCGAAGCGTCCAGGTGAAGGGCCACATTCTCAACCCCGCCAGGTGCCACGGCCTGCTGCGCGCGCGACTCACGTCCTTGCCACCGCTCAGAACCAATACCACCATCGACGGCGACGACAGCCGCTTCCCCGTGTAGAGAACTGGGGTCCGCTGGTTGCTCATGCCCTCTATTCGGCACC
Organism: Rhodococcus sp. PML026; assembly: GCF_000963615.1. Lineage (NCBI taxonomy): Bacteria > Bacillati > Actinomycetota > Actinomycetes > Mycobacteriales > Nocardiaceae > Rhodococcus > Rhodococcus sp. PML026. The sequence goes on from NZ_KQ031375.1 coordinate 768,873, forward strand.
GAGCCCCCTCCGGGTGGGACCGGGTCGACAGCAGTGTTTGTGAGGTGTCCGACACAAAAAAGACCGGGCCGAGAGAAAGTCTCTCGGCCCGGCCTTCACAGTGGAGCTGCCGGGAATCGAACCCGGGTCCTCTGCTGCATTGCCAGGGCTTCTCCGTGTGCAGTCCGCTATGCCTCTACTTGGATCTCCCGATCTCGCGAACAAGTCAGGATGACGATCCCAGCCACTGTTTGATGTTCCTCATCATCCCGCGGCCGGATGAATCGGTGAGCCCTCTAGCTGATGCCAGTACCCGGGCCGAGGGCAAGCCCGGACTGACAGACACGCAGTCGCTACTTAGGCAGCGAGTGCGTAGTCGCGCTGATTGGAATCGGCGCTTATAAGGTTGCGATGACGCTTACGGTGGTCTCTCGCCTGCACCGACACGCTTCCCCTGACTCAACATACAAAGTCGAAACCGTTCAGCCCCGTATGTTCCCGGACACCGTGTCCGGGCTGTTCAGTGTAACGCGTCGATCGGCCATATTCATCCCGTTAACGGCCGGCAGGTCCATGCGCCGCGGTTGCACCGGCGTCGGACTCGACTCGATCCACTACTGTCCGCAGCATTCGACGAGCAACGGCCCTGCGTACGGGCAACGACGCGTACCACACGGCTCGCCCGGCCAGTCCGCGAGGAAAGAACACGAGTCGCTGTTCGATCGTCGGCTGCTTGGCGGTGCCACCGACAGTGAGATCCAACCACGCCTCTCCCGGTAGCCGTCGCGACGACTTCAGCCGGGTGGTGTGTTCGGTTCCCGAGGCGGAGGCATCCGGCCCCGTGGCGTCACGGTGCCAACCGGCGAGCACCTCGGCGTCGGCCAATCGTTCGAGCGCGGGCCGAATGGTGCTCGAACGCGCGCCGCTTCGGGCCACCCGGGTATCGGTGTAGACGACCTCTCCAGCCCAATCAGGGTCGGAGGGAAGCGGATCCGACGGGGCCGCAGTTCCGGTGGCGTCGGTCCACCGTGTCTCGACTTCGCCGTCGTCGATCTTGCGTAGAGCCAGCCGCACCGAATCTCGGTAGCCCGTCAAGCCGTCGGCCGGACGTGGAACGACGGCGTCGATATCCATTTCGTGACCGACGGCGTCGTACTGCAACGATTCGATGAGCGGCATCGCCAATCCGCGCGGAATCGGCGTCACCAACCCGATCCAGTGACCGGCCAGACGAGGCGTCAACACCGGCAGCACGATGATGCGACGCTGCCGCAGACCGGCGACGTCGGCGTAGATGTTCATCATCTCGCCGTACTGCATGACGTCCGGCCCGCCGATGTCGTACGTGCGGGACTCGGTGACCGGAGCACTCGCGGCCCCGATGAGATAGTGCAGCACGTCGCGTACGGCAATCGGCTGAATACGGTTGTGCACCCACCGTGGGGTGGTCATCACCGGCAACCGATTGGTCAGGTGGCGAATCATCTCGAACGAGGCCGAACCGGAACCGATGACGACGCCCGCCTGCAGCACGATCGTCGGGACACCCGACTCGATCAGAATACGACCGACCTCGGCGCGTGACTTCAGGTGTGGCGACAGCTCTCCCGTCGGCGGATGCAGGCCCCCGAGGTACACGATGCGGCCGACGCCGCAATCCGCAGCGACGGTGGCTACGTTCTCTGCGCTGTCGCGTTCGGTGTCGGCAAAATCGGAATGGCCCGCGGTGCCCATCGAGTGCACCAGGTAGTACATGACGTCGACGTCGCTGAGCGCCTCCTTCAGTGACTCCCGATCACTCAGGTCGCCCTGGACGATCTCGACGTCCGCCGCCCACGGAACGTTGTCGAGCTTGCTCGGGGTCCGGGCCAATACGCGAACCCGGTAGCCCTCTTCCAGCAGACGCGGTGCCAGACGACCGCCCAGATATCCCGTGGCACCGGTGACCAGCACACGCGGCCGAGACGACGCGTTCTCGGACGTGGGGACATCGGGGGTAGAACCGGAAGCAGTCATAAACGGGTTCATTACCCGTGCGCGGGCAAGTTCAACCCGCGAGCGCGATCATCGCGATTGCCCCGAGCGCCAACGCCATTCCCACCTTCTGCAGTGCGCCGACCCGTTCGCCGAGCATCACCATCGCCAGCAACACCGTCGCAGCCGGATACAGCGAGGCGATGACGCTCACCAACGACAGCAGACCGCCCTCGTACGCGTAGATCATCGCGGCGTTGGCGACCACGTCGAGCACGCTGACGAACGCGGCAAGTTTGAGCACGCTGCCGTGTGGCGGTGCGAAATGCCCCGATGCCAACGCGACTGCCCAGACCACCGCGGTGGCCGATGCGCGGGACGCCGCGAGGGGCCACAGCCCACTGCCGTCACCGATCTGATGCAGGAAGATGAAGGCGAAGGCGAACGTCACACCCGACCCGACCGTCAGCCAGGCCACGGTGCGGGTGAACTTCATGTCGCGGCCGCCCGCGACCTCGCCGGTCACCTCGTCCGGTGACTCCTTGCTGACCAGCACGACGGCCACCAGGGCAACGGCGATGCCCACGAAGGCGATGACGCCGGGACGCTCACCCATCGACAACCCGACCAGAACGGGGATTCCGGCGACCAGCACTGCCGTCACCGGGGACACCACTGCCATCGGCCCAGCCGCGAGCGCGAGATAGAACCACCACACGGCGACGCCGCCCGCCACACCCGACGCCAGGCCCCACAGCATCGCGGGAAGTTCGATGGTGCCGCCGACGAACGGAGCGACCAGTAGAACGATGACCAGCGACAGCGGGTAGGACACGATGACCACCCGCAGGGCTGCGACTCGACGGGACGCGACACCGCCGACGAAATCGCTCACCCCGTAGCCCACGGCAGCTACCAGAGCGAGCAGAACAGCGGTCAGCGCATGCCCTTCACTCGACGCCCGAGCTCACGAGTGACTTCTCGTTCGGCGGTGCGCTTGGCCAACGACTGTCTCTTGTCGTAATCCTGCTTGCCCTTGGCCAACGCCAGTTCGACCTTGACCTTGCCGTCCGAGAAGTACATCGACAGCGGCACCAACGTCAGGTTTCCCTCTTTGACCTTCCCGGCCAGGCGGTCGATCTCGCGACGATGGAGAAGAAGTTTGCGGTTTCGACGCGGCGCATGGTTGGTCCAACTTCCGAGCGTGTATTCCGCGATGTGCAGCCCGCGCAGCCAGATCTCGCCGTCGTCGACGGTCGCGAAGGCGTCGACGAGGGAGGCCTTGCCGTCGCGCAGGCTCTTGACCTCGGTGCCGACGAGCGCGACTCCGGCCTCGACGACGTCGAGTATGGAGTAGTTGTGCCGTGCCTTGCGATTGGTCGCAATGGCCTTGCGGCCCTTCTCTCTCACTGCAGGGCCCTTTCTCGAGCGTTCGATGCGTGACGCCGCCTCATCGGCAACCGCTCCAGCATAGAACCGATCGGCAACCGAATTTATTCGCGCACGTAGAGGCGCAATGTGATGTAGGCGGTGACCGCCGCCATTCCCACTCCGACGAGTGCAAGGAACGGCGAGACCAACAGCACGTCACTGTTCGATATCCGGGCCAGAATATTGGCTTGATAGACGTCGGAGAGGACGTCGTCGATGAACATGTTCTTCGCGGTGAACAGCCCGGCAATCGCCAGCGCCGAACCGACCAGAGCTGCGACCACGGCTTCGAGGAGGAACGGCAGCTGGGTGTACCACCGGGTGGCACCGACCAGCCGCATGATTCCGACCTCGGTTCGTCTGGTGAACGCAGCGATCTGGACCATGTTGGCGATCAGGAGGATCGCAGCGATCGCCTGCACGGTGGCAATCGCGAACGCTGCGTTGCGTACTCCGTTCAGGACGCTGAACAACCGCTCCACCAGGTCTCGCTGGTTGAGCACGCTCTGCACACCCGGACGGTTCTCGAAGTTGTCGTTGATCACTCCGAATCGCTCCGGGTCGCTCAGACGCACCTTGAACGAGGCCGGGAAACTGTCGGCACTGACCAACTCGGCCAGTTCGGGTTGGTCCTTGAACACTCGCTCGGTCGCATCCTTCACCGCGTCCTCGCGGTTGAGGTACTGCACCGAGACCACGGAGGGTGTGTTCTCGAGATCCGAGCGCAACGTAGCGCACGTCTCCTGGGCACAGTCTGCGTCGGTGGCAGAGATGTCGTCGGTGAGGAAGATCTGCACCTCCACCCGGTCGAGGAAGATCTGCTGGGTCTTTCCTGCCATCTGCACCACGAGCAATCCGCCGCCGAACAGACCGAGGGAAATAGCGGTCGTCAAGATCATGGCGATCGTCATGGTGATGTTGCGGCGAAGCCCGGTGAAGACCTCACTGAAGATGAAACTTGCGCGCATCGCGGAATCCGAGCCCTTCGATTCGTTCGGTCGAGAAGTCTGAGCGGTCGAGTTCGGTGGTCGGCGTCAGCGGCCGACGCCGTAGACCCCTCGGGCCTCGTCACGAACGACTCGTCCGTTGTCCAGTTCCACGACGCGTCGACGCATGGAATCGACGATGTGGTTGTCGTGGGTCGCCATCAGCACGGTGGTTCCGGTGCGATTGATGCGCTCGAGCAGCAGCATGATGTCCTGGCTGGTGTCCGGATCGAGGTTTCCGGTCGGCTCGTCGGCGAGCAGCACCAGCGGTCGATTGACGAACGCCCTGGCGATCGCCACACGCTGCTGCTCACCACCGGACAACTCGTTGGGCAGACGGTCGGACTTGCCGCCGAGTCCCACCAGATCCAGCACCTCGGGAACAGTGCGCTTGATCATCGATCGAGGCTTGCCGATCACCTCGAGCGCGAACGCGACGTTTTCCACCACGGTCTTCTGCTGCAGCAGTCGGAAGTCCTGGAACACGCACCCCATGCTCTGTCGTAGCCGCGGGACGCGACGAGCAGCGAGCCGGTTGACGTGAAAATCCGCTACGTGGATATCGCCGGACGTCGGCGTCTCTTCCTTGAGCAGTAAGCGCATGAATGTCGACTTACCCGAACCCGAGGGCCCGATCAGAAACACGAACTCGCCTTTGTCGATGGAGACCGTCACCTTGTCCAGAGCGGGCCTGGTCGAGGTCTTGTAGGACTTGGACACATTCGAGGTGCTGATCACGGGTCGCCAGTGTAGTCCTTACCCGCCGGTAACCGCCGGAAGCGAGCGGGTGCCGCGGCGAGTCCCGAGAGCCGGTAAAGAGTGCGTCAGCGCGACGACGTCGGTGCAGGCCGGGACGGGATGAGCGACTGAATCGCCGGCGGGATGGGCACGCCGAACGGGGCAGTCGTCGTGGTCGGCGGGGCGGTGGTCGTCGTCGACTGGGTACCGGTGTCGTCGGCGCTCGTCGACGACTCCGGGTCGGTGGTCGTGCTGGGTGTAGTAGTGGTCGACAGACGGGAAGGGGTCGGTACGTACGTCTGCGATTCGCTCGGTTGCGTGAGCTCGTCCGGGCTCACCGCAACCGGCCCCTGAACCGCTTCCCCGTTCCTCTCGGCGATATCTGCGCTGACCTGCCCGTACAGCAGAGCGGTGAGCACGAAGCAGATTCCGAACGCCACGGTGGAGGTTCGGACGCGGCCGTAGATCTTGGCCGGAATGCGCCACTGCCGCCAGTTTCGTTGCGAGCGTTCGGTTCCGGTATCGGGTGTACTCACTGGTCTTCCGTTCGATCTCGTCCCGATGATTCCGGTGCAACTCCGGCCGTGCTGACGTCGGGGGCAACGTTGATGCCCTCGGGCTGCAGCGCAGCGGCAACTCTCACACGCAGCTCTCGTCCCACCTGGAATTGCTTGCCCGGCAACGTCCGCGCGACCAAGCGCACGTTGACCTGCCCCACCTCGATGCTCTCCACGCCCATCACGGTCGGTTCGTCGAGTAGGAGCGGACGCAAGTGTGAATCTGCGAACGCATCGCGGCCGACCGCGCGCAGCAGCGCATTCACCTGAGTCAGATCGGCGGTACTGGGGACCGGAACGTCGACGACGGCGCGAGCCCAATCCTTGGACAGGTTGATCGCCTTGACGATCTGCCCGTTCGGCACGGTGATGACCTCGCCGTCGACGCTACGGACCCGTGTCACTCGGAGCGTGACGTCCTCGACGGTGCCCTCGGCATCCTCGGCGGAGCCGTTGACGGCGATCTGCACCACGTCACCGAAGCCGTACTGGCGCTCGGTGATGATGAAGAAGCCGGCCAGGATGTCTTGCACCACGCGCTGAGCACCGAAGCCGAGGGCTGCACCGATGACAGTTGCGGGTGCCACGAGTCCACCGACCCCGAAGCCGAACCGGCGCAGCACCTCGATGGTGACCAGGATGTAGATGAGCGTGACCAGCACCCAGGTGATGACCTGAGCCAGGGCATGACGGTGTTTGGCGGCCTCCGACCGGACGAGCGCGTCGCTGTGCTGGTAGTTCTGGTCGATGCGGGCAGTGATTCGAGATCCGGTCCACGTGACGAACCGCGCGGCCAGTAGCCCGCCGAGGATGTACAGCACGATTCCGAGGCCGTTGAGCTTGACCTCGGGCGTCACGTTGAGCCAGGCCGTCATCGGTTACTGCTCCCCTCGCATTCGCCAGCGAATTCCCGATTCCAGGAAGCCGTCGATGTCTCCATCGAGAACAGTAGACGGATTGTTGACCTCGTACTCGGTACGCAAATCTTTGACCATCTGGTACGGGTGCAGCACGTACGAGCGCATCTGATTACCCCAGGAGCTGCCGCCGTCACCCTTGAGCGCGTCCATCTCGGCCCGCTCTTCCTTGCGCTTGACCTCGAGCAGCTTGGCCTGCAGCACGCGCATGGCCGACACCTTGTTCTGCAGCTGCGACTTCTCGTTCTGGCAGGTCACGACGATTCCGGTTGGAATATGCGTCAACCGGACGGCGGAGTCGGTGGTGTTGACCGACTGCCCACCTGGCCCGGACGAGCGATAGACGTCGACCCGAATGTCGTTCTCGGGGATTTCGATGTGGTCGGTGGTCTCGACGACCGGAAGCACCTCGACCTCGGCGAACGACGTCTGGCGTCGACCCTGGTTGTCGAACGGGCTGATCCGGACGAGCCGGTGCGTGCCTTGCTCGACCGACAGCGTTCCGTAGGTGTACGGGGCCTTGACGGCGAACGTCGCGCTCTTGATTCCGGCTTCTTCGGCGTAGGACGTGTCGTAGACCTCGACGCCGTACCCGTGCTTCTCGGCCCAGCGGATGTACATGCGCATGAGCATTTCCGCCCAGTCGGCGGCGTCGATTCCGCCGGCACCGGAGCGAATGTTCACGAGGGCGTCGCGGGCGTCGTACTCACCGGCCAGCAGCGTTCGAACTTCCATGGCAGCGATGTCCTCTCGAAGCGAGGCGCGTTCGGCGTCGGCGTCAGCGGTGGCGGACGCGGCGGCCTCGCCCTCTTCGCCCTCGGCCAACTCGTACAGAACCGGCATGTCCTCGAGGCGCTGCCGGAGCTCCTCGACGCGGCGCAGTTCGGCCTGCGCATGGGAGAGCTGGCTGGTCACCTGCTGAGCGTGTTCCTGGTCGTTCCACAGGTCGGGTGAGGCGGCCTGATGTTCCAGCTCGTCGATGCGTCGCCGCAGCTCCTCGACGTCGAGAACGGACTCGACTGTGGACAGAGTGGTGTCGAGCTCGGCGAGGTCTGCAGAAACGTCGGGATGCACGAGAGTCAAGGTTACCGGCACACGAACCCGTCCCCGACCGCCCCCGAAGACGCATGGTCATCCAGGGGTTCGAACCGTGCTGATTCGAACCCTGTTCGGGCACATCGTCCGCTGTTAGCTTTCGACGCGTCGACATATGCGCACGTCGACATCACTGCCGCCGCACGATGCCAGCGACATTCGATGGACACAGGAGTCTCGTATGACCGTCACCGACCAGTACCTCGAGAACAACAAGGCATACGCCGCCCAGTTCGACGGCCCTCTACCGCTGCCGCCGTCGAAGCACGTCGCGGTGGTCGCGTGCATGGACGCCCGGCTCGACGTCTACCGGATTCTCGGCCTGGCCGACGGGGAAGCACACGTGATCCGCAATGCGGGTGGGGTGATCACCGACGACGAGATTCGTTCGCTGGCCATCAGCCAGCGGCTGCTCGGCACCAAGGAGATCATCCTGATCCACCACACCGATTGCGGCATGCTCACGTTCACCGACGACGAGTTCAAGAACGACCTCCAGGAAGAGACGGGTCTGAAGCCCAACTGGGCTGCCGAATCGTTCCCCGATCTGAACCGCGACGTTCGGCAGTCCTTGGCGCGCATCGAGCTCAGCCCGTTCGTCACGAAGCACGAGTCGCTTCGCGGGTTCGTCTTCGATGTTGCCACCGGAAAGTTGAACGAAGTCACCGGATAGGCCCGGCCACCCGTATTGCCGCGTACGAGCAGGCCCGTGCGCGGCGATAGTCTTCTGCGGTGACCGACTACTCTGCCGATCTGCATCTCGCCCTCCGGCTCGCCGACGAAGCCGACGTCATCACCCGTGGACGATTCCTCGCCATGGACCTGACGGTGGACTCGAAGCCGGATCTCACACCGGTCAGCGACGCAGACCTGGCCGTGGAAACGATGATTCGGGCGGAGCTCGGTTCGGAGCGTCCCGACGATGCTCTGCTCGGCGAGGAGTTCGGTGGCACGGCTACGTTCAGCGGCCGCCAATGGGTCGTCGATCCGATCGACGGCACCAAGAACTTCGTGCGCGGCGTACCCGTGTGGGCAACGCTGATCGCGCTGCTCGAGGACGGCGTCCCCGCAGTCGGAGTGGTCAGCGCCCCGGCGCTGCATCGCCGATGGTGGGCCGCCGAGCAGCTGGGATCGTGGACGAGCGTCGGCGACGAAGCCGCCCGTCGAATCAACGTGTCGAAAGTCGATTCACTTTCCGCGTCCAGTCTGAGTTTCTCCAGCCTGTCCGGCTGGGCCGACCTCGGAACCAGAGACCGCTTCGTCGGACTGACCGATGACGTGTGGCGAGTCCGCGCCTACGGCGATTTCTTCTCCTACTGCCTGCTCGCCGAAGGAGCCCTCGACATCGCCGCCGAGCCGGAGGTCTCCTTGTGGGATCTGGCGGCACTCGATGTTCTGGTGCGCGAGGCGGGCGGGACCTTCACCTCGCTCGATGGACGCGTCGGGCCGCACGGCGGGAGCGCGGTAGCCACGAACGGGCTGCTGCACCAGGACGTCCTCGGCCGCCTCTCCCCCGCTGCGTGAATCGGTCGGCACTCACCGGAGACGGACGGTGAGAACAGCGAGGCGTCAGAGGACTGCGGCCAGAACCAGGGCCAGGAGCGGAGTGATTCCCTGCACGAACGCGGGCCGGAAGTACTTCGCTCCGCCGGTGGCGAGCACCAGAGCCGCGCCGACGATGCTGGCGCATGCGAAGTAGACGATCGCGTCGCCGGCCGAACCGCCCACGATGAGGCCGACCACGATGCCGATGCCGAGAAACAGGTTGTAGAACCCCTGATTGAAGGCCATCGGTTTGGTGATGTCTGCGTCGTTCTGACTGGCGACACCGAACTTCGCCCACACGGCCGGCTTGGACCAGAGCACGCTTTCCATGACGAAGATGGCGACATGGAGTACCGCGGCGAGGGCGGCGAAGACCTGAGCTATCGGATGCACGGGAAACAGCCTGTCACATCGGTACGACGCAGGATACGAAAGACCCGCCACGGTGTCGTGCGCCACCAGTACTTACTCGACAGTAGACAGCTAACTTACTCGGGAGTAAGATCTGTGAAGTCCGTGCCCGACGCCGAGGAACTGGTGATCATGAGCAAGCAAGACAGTGTGGTCGACGCGAAGGCCCCCAAGGTGCCCCGCGATACTTCTGCGGTTGGCCTCAACCCGTTCAAGAGAGATGCGATCGGAACCGCCATGCGCGTTCTGACGGCCATCACCGGGTCCGAACTGGCGGAGAAGTACAACCTCCGACAGACGATCGACCGCGTCACGTACGAGAGCACCAAAACCGGTTTCAAGACTCTCGGCGCTGCCAACCGTACGTTCGCCAAGGTCACCGGAGGCGGCAAGCCCAAGCGTCTCGACGACGGTGCCGCGAAGAACCTGAGCTACTTCGACCTGACCCCCGACGACGAGCAGCGCATGATCGTCGAAACGGTCAAGGAGTTCGCCGAGGAGATCCTCCGGCCGGCCGCCTTCGAGGCCGATCACAACGCCTCCTCGCCCGAGGACCTGGTCCGCCGATCCGCCGAACTCGGCATCACGCTGATCAACGTCCCCGAGGAGCTCGACGGTGCCGCCAGCGAGCGCGGTGCGGTCACCAACTCCCTCGTCGCCGAGGCTCTCGCCCACGGCGATATGGGCCTGGCCCTGCCTATCCTCGCGCCCAGCGGTGTCGCTGTCGCCCTCACTCAGTGGGGAACGGATGCGCAGCAGAAGACGTACCTTCCGGCATTCGTCGGCGAGAAGGTGCCGAACGCAGCAGTGGTCGTCAACGAGCCCCGCGCACTGTTCGATCCGTACGCGCTGCAGACCAAGGCGGTGCGCTCGCCCAGCGGATACAAGCTCAACGGAGTCAAGAGCCTCGTACCCGCGGCCGGCAGCTCGGAGCTGTTCGTCATCGCGGCGGAACTCGAAGGTCGCCCGACTTTCTTCATCGTCGAGTCCGACTCCAAGGGCCTCGTCGTCGAAGCGGATCCGAGCATGGGTCTGCGCGCCGCGGGCCTGGGTCGCCTGATCCTCACCGACGTGGCAGTGCCCGAGTCGGCTCTGCTCGGTGATGGTGACGCCGACCAGCGCGCCGCCGAGTACAGCGCCGCCATCGGTTTGGCCCGTCTGGGCTGGGCCTCCTTGGCCGTCGGTACGAGCCAGGCCGTACTCGACTACGTCGTTCCGTACGTCAACGAGCGCGTTGCGTTCGGCGAGCCGATCAGTAACCGCCAGGCCGTGGCCTTCATGGTCGCCAACATCGCCATCGAGCTCGACGGCATGCGGTTGGTCACGCTGCGTGGCGCGTCTCGCGCCGAGCAGGGACTGTCGTTCACTCGTGAATCGGCCCTCGCACGCCGCCTGGCGTCCGAGAAGGGAATGCAGATCGGCTCCGACGGTGTGCAGTTGCTCGGTGGACACGGCTTCACCAAGGAACACCCGGTCGAGCGCTGGTACCGCGATCTACGGTCCGTCGGCGTCGCCGAAGGCATCGTTCTCATCTAGCTCGCCGCCCCGAATTCCATGGCACTCACCCAAGGACACACACGATGATCAATCTTGAACTTCCCAAGAAGCTTCGGGCGCAGGCGAATCAGGCTCACCAGGTCGCTGCCGAGATCTTCCGCCCCATCTCCCGCAAGTACGACCTCGCCGAGCACGAGTACCCGGTGGAGCTCGACACCATGGCGTCCATGGTCGAAGGCATGTCCGACGCCGGTGGCGAAATCGGCGGAGCGGCCGGTGGCCGTGAGAAGGACAGCGAGTCGGCCAAGCCCAGCAAGACAGCCAACTCCAACGGCGGCAACATGTCCGCTCTGGTGAACGTGATCGAGACCTGCTGGGGCGACGTCGGACTCACGCTGTCGATCCCGTACCAGGGACTCGGCAACTCCGCTATCGCCGCGGTCTCCACCGACGAGCAGCTCGAGCGCTTCGGCAAGGTGTGGGCTTCGATGGCCATCACCGAGCCCAGCTTCGGCTCGGACTCCGCAGCAGTTACCACCACCGCTGTCCTCGACGGCGACGAGTGGGTGCTCAACGGCGAGAAGATCTACGTCACGGCCGGTGAGCGTTCCACCCACATCGTGGTGTGGGCAACGGTCGACAAGTCTCTCGGCCGCGCGGCCATCAAGTCGTTCGTCGTCCCGCGTGACGCTCCGGGCCTGTCGGTTGCCCGCCTCGAGCACAAGCTGGGCATCAAGGCGTCCGACACCGCAGCCCTGCTGCTCGAGGATTGCCGCATCCCGAAGGACAACCTGCTCGGCACCGCCGAGGTCAACGTCGAAAAGGGCTTCGCGGGCGTCATGCAGACGTTCGACAACACTCGCCCTCTGGTTGCTGGAATGGCGATCGGCGTCGCCCGTGCCGCACTCGAGGAGTTGCGGTCCATCCTGGTCGATGCCGGAGTCGACATCTCGTACGAGACTCCCGCCTACAACCAGCACGCGGCGGCCGCAGAATTCCTGCGACTCGAAGCAGACTGGGAAGCCGCGCACCTGCTCGCACTGCGCGCGGCATGGATGGCAGACAACAAGGAGCCCAACTCGCTGCAGGCGTCGATGTCGAAGGCGAAGGCCGGACGCTCCGCAGTCGACATCACCCTCAAAGCAGTCGAGTTGGCCGGTACCTACGGCTACTCCGAGCGCCCGCTGCTCGAGAAGTGGAGCCGTGACTCCAAGATTCTCGACATCTTCGAGGGCACGCAGCAGATCCAGCAGCTGATCGTTGCCCGTCGCGTACTCGGAAAGTCCTCGGCCGAGCTGAAGTAAACAGTGGCTCGTCATCGAGTCGGCACGTGATCGACAAGCGGCACCGGACTGTGCGTCCGGTGCCGCTTTCGTGCGCTTGGAAGAAATGTCGAGGGTCGGTGTCGATATCGTGATGTCTCGATCGTCGTCTTCGTGTACGGCGAATCGCGCCGCGACACCGAGGTACCGAGGTACCGAGCCAAGGAGCGCACCATGAAGTACATCCTGTTGATCAACGCCGACACCTCCCCCGGTGCTGCACCCGGCTGCAGCAGTGTGGAGGACTGGATGACGTACGAGAAGGAACTGAAGGAGGCCGGGGTCTACGTTGCCGGGCACGCGCTGGCCGACTTGACCACTGCTACCGCGGTACGCGTCGATCCGAGCACGGGCGAACGTACCGTTACGGACGGCCCGTATGCCGAGTCGCACGAGGTACTCGGGGGTTACGACGTCATCGACGTTCCCGACCTCGATGCAGCGCTCGAGTGGGCGGCCCGCTGCCCCGGCTCCAAGGACGGCGGCACCGTCGTCGTGCGCCCGCTCGCAGAATTCTGACGCGCGGGATCGTTGGGTGAGCGAGGTCGAGGTCAGTCGAACGATCGCATCGGTCTTCCGTGCCGAGCGCTCGATGCTGCTCGCGTCGTTGGTGCAGCGCTACCGTGACCTCGACCTCGCCGAGGAGGTGACGTCGGATGCCATCGAGGCCGCTCTGAAGCATTGGCCGATCGATGGCATACCGACCAAGCCAGGGGCCTGGTTGCTCACCACAGCCCGGCGCAAGGCAGTCGACCGCCTCCGACGCGATGAGACACTGGCTGCGAAAATGGCCGTACTGCAGATCGACTCGGACCGCGACAACCCGTCCGGCTCGAATGCGCTCGACGATCGTGTGCCCGACGATCGCCTCCAGTTGTTCTTCACGTGCTCCCACCCGGCTCTTGCTGCCCAGGACCGACTCGCCCTGACGCTGAGGTGTCTCGCGGGTCTGTCCACAGCAGAGGTGGCGCGCGCACTGCTCATCCCTCCTGCCACGGCTGCACAGCGAATAGTGCGGGCCAAGAACAAGATTCGCACTGGTCGCATTCCGTTTCGTGTTCCAGGACCGGACGAGCTGGCGGAAAGAGTGCCGATGGTGCTCGAGGTCGTCTACTCCATCTTCACCGAGGGGTACTCGGCGACATCCGGCGATGGAGTCGGACGCGTCGATCTCTCGGACGAAGCGATCGGTATGGGCAGAGTTCTGCACGCGGCTCTGCCGGGCACGTCCGAGGTGACCGGCTTGCTGGCGCTGATGTTGCTGACCGACGCCAGACGCCGCGCCCGGATCGACGAACACGGCGAGATCGTGCTGTTGGCCGATCAGGACCGGCGCGTATGGAATGCCGCGTTCGTCTCTGAGGGAACGGAACTCGTGAGCGAGGCCCTGACCCGTGGGCCGGCCGGCCCGTACTCCGTTCAGGCCGCCATCGCGGCATTACACGACGAGGCTGCTGACGCCGCGGGCACGGACTGGCCTCAGATCGTGGCCCTGTACGACGTGTTGATGGCACTCACACCATCACCGGTGGTCGCGCTCAACCGGGCCGTCGGCGTCGCAATGACCGAAGGGCCCGAGGCCGGGCTCGAGTTGTTGGACGCCATCGCCGCTGAGCCGGTCCTGCGCCGGTACCACCCGTTCGCGATGGCGAAGGCCGATCTGCTGCACCGACTGGGCCGGATGGACGAGGCCGCCGTGCACTACCGGAGAGCACTGGATCTCGCGCGAACGGCACCGGAGAAGCGTTTGCTGAGAAGACGACTGGCCGAGGTTGCCGACGCACGGGATCAGGCGGACAGCACAGCATCCACCTGATCGGCCGTCAGCGGTCGCTCTGCGTACACCAGTCGGATGGCCTCGGGATCGGGGTTGCCGATATCGGGTCCACGGGATACCAGCTTCAGGCCGGCGCGCTCTGCCACGCGAGCGGAGGAGAGGTTGTGTTCGAGAAGATATGCCACGACCGGCATTTCGGGCCGAGTTCGGTACGCGCACTCGACTGCGGTTCGACACATTTCTGCGGCGTACCCCTTGCCCTGCGCGTCGGGATGGAGACGGTAGCCGAGATTCCAGAAGGCATTCTGTCGGATGGAACACCCGCCGTAGCCGCTGATCATGTCGCTGCCGTGCTCACGAACGATCCATGTGCTCAATCCATCTCGACGCCACTGCGCAGTCCAGTTCTGCACCATACGTTGGGTCGTACCGATGTCGTTGTGCCGCAAGCTCGGAAAGTGTGTCCACGACTGCGGATCACTGCAGATCTCGTACAACGCGTCGAGATCCGCATCTGCAGGCTCGTCGAGAACCAGTCGTGGGGTCTTCATTCGCACACCGATGATCCTAGAGGGCTCGAGTCTGGTAGACCGGTGGTAGACGATCGAGCGAAGGGTGACAGTCATGGCCGAGTGGATCAAGAAGGTCGAAGAGAATGCAAAGGGCCTCATCGCAGAGGCAGAACAGGAACTGACGGCTCTCGAGGGCGCGGACACCGTCGACCTCACCGCAGACGAGCCGGAGGATGCTGCGACCACCGACGACGATGACATCGTCACCAGCGACGATGCACGGGAGCAGGTCTCGGACTGACGTCGGTGCCCGACCCCTCCGTGTCCGGCCGAAGCACTTGGTCCACCACGACGCACGACTGGTCGATGGACGTCGATCGAGATCACCTCTCGCACATCAGAAGCCGCCCCGGTGAGTACGCGCCGGGTGGAGTGCTGCACCTGGTTCTCGAAGTCCTCGCGTATGCGGTGGACGAAGCCGAGGATCAGGGAGGCGGTCACGCGACCATCACGTTCGACTCGGACGGCACGATCGATGTAACGGACCTCGGACGAGGTACCGACACACGGTTCGACCGCGGACTCGCAATTCGCAAGCCCGTTGTGAGCACTGCAGATGTTCGATTCTTCGACCGGCTGGAGCCAGTGCTGTTGGCGGACGGACATGCCCGCCGCGGAATGTCGACTGTTGCAGCGCAGTCGGACGTGCTCGAGCACACCAACCGTCGCAGTGAGGGCTCGTGGACCCGTCGATACCAGCACGGGTTGCCCGCCACCGAATTGGTGTCGACTGCCCCTACGGATCGGACCGGTACCACGATCCGGTTTCGTCCCGATACGTCACTGCTTGCCGCAGATCAGCTGAGGCCGCACGATCTTCGCGCTCTGGTCGTCGACACCCAGTCCTTCACGGTCACGGTTCTGTAGATCTACTCGAACACGTACCAGCAGATGCTGTTTCTCCTGTGCTGGTCCTCCAACACCAGAGCCCGCACGCTGTCCGGCAGCTGTTCCCTCTGCCACTCATTTTCCGCATACGCCGCGGCGGCTGCGCTCGACGACGGTGCCGCAGCTCGAACTGCCTTGATGGCGTATGCCGCTGCTCCGAGGTCGTGTTCGGCCACGTGCGCCACGCATGCGGCCTGACCTGCGGCGTAGGCGGCGAATCGAGCCGCTCCGCGAAGGGGACGCGCTGCGCCCATCGCGTGTCCGCCGAGGGCGCGGGTCTCCATCATCGGCAGCTCACCGCGTACCCACGCGCCGATCCCGTCGATGGCTTCCCGCGGTCTGGCGTCCGACGGAACCGAGCTCTCGAACAGGGGCAGCACGTGTTCGGCACAGGCAGCAGCCCAGAGCGCCAGGGCCCGATGATCGTCATCGGACAGCAGTCCCCCGCGCCGGGCCGTGACGAGCCGGGGATCTCGAACAGCGGGCAGGATCATCCTCGGTCGCCCTCTTCGCACGGGCATCGGGCAGTCCAACGTGATTGCACGGTGGCTATCAGAGCACAAAAAAGCCCGAGACCGTATGGTCTCGGGCTTTTCGAGTGGTAGCGGGGACAGGATTTGAACCTGCGACCTCTGGGTTATGAGCCCAGCGAGCTACCGAGCTGCTCCACCCCGCGTTGCATCTACGAAGTTACCCCTGCGTGTACGACGAATGCAAATCACGTGACCACGGGGTGCTCGGTCCAGTCGATCATGCTCGACGCGCGGCCGAGCCGACCCGAACAGCACGTTCGCAGCCCCTCTAAATAGTGCTCCGGGTCTCTTTTCTTGCGTGTTTCGAGTCACATAACGGTCGGGTCACGAAGGTGAAACATTCCCGCCACAATGCGGCTCGAGCTGCACGAACAGGGGGGCCGATCCCACTATGTGGACGGGTCGCATCCCATATCCGCTCAGTGACGGTGAGTGAATCCTCGACTACCTTCACGGACGGCCCTAAACCGCTGGGCTTGCACCACCCCGCCGCTTCTTTCGCTCTGCCCCGCGGGTGTGGTCCCCAATACGTACGGGGGCAGAGCCGCGACGATACGAAGTGCCTGGTCGTCATCGCCATCACCACCGGCGTAACGATTCGCAGGCCAGTCGCGCCAGTCGAGCGCGGAGAGGATTCACCCCGCATGACCACTCAGAACAACTTCGGTAAGCGCGCACTCGGATTGGCCGCCATCGCCGGCGCAGCCGTCGCCATTCCGCTCGGCGTTTCTGCCGGAACCGCCAACGCAGCCCCCCACAACTGGGACGGCGTCGCACAGTGCGAGAGCGGTGGCAACTGGAGCATCAACACCGGAAACGGCTACTACGGCGGCCTGCAGTTCTCGCAGAGCACCTGGACGGCCAACGGCGGAACCGGATCCCCGGCCAACGCCTCCAAGGCCGAGCAGATCCGCGTCGCGGAGAACACCCTGCAGAGCCAGGGACCGGGCGCATGGCCCGTCTGCGGTCAGCAGCTGACCACCGGTACATCGGCAGCCGAGCCCGAAGCGGCACCGGCACCGGCTCCCCAGGCAGCTCCGGCTCCGGCACCTGCCCCCGCGCCTGCCGTCGCACCCGAGGCCGCAGCAGCCGCACAGGCCGCTCAGGGCGCATTCGATGCAGCATCCAAGCTCGCCGACCAGTACGGCCTGAGCACCCAGTTCCAGCACTTCGTTGCTGCGAACGCTCCTGTGCTCGCGCCCATCGGACGCTGATTCACCGGCAGTTCGCTAGAACTGCCTCGTTCCGCTCGCCGCGATGCCCAGCGCATCCGGTGTAGCGAACAACGACAGAGCCGCCTCACCGATTCGGTGAGGCGGCTCTGTCGTTTCTGTCAGCCCGGTGAAACCGTGCCGATCAGCTACCGGCCCGGTTGTACGCGTCGACAGCCGTCTGCAGGTTCTCCAGCGCGGTGCCGAGCTGCGCCAGGTTGCCGCTCTGCTGTGCAGTGCGCACGGCGGAGAGTGCGTCGTTCAACCCGGTGACAGCGGCGTCCCTGGTGGTCGACCCACCGGTGGACGGAGCCGGATTCGCCGGCGTCGAACCGCCCTCGGACGGGGTCGTCTCGGGTACGGCACCCGGCTGGGTACTGCCGTCGGTCTCCCCCGGCGCCGTGACGGTCCGTCCGGCACCGGCCCCGAATACCTGCTCGATGGCCTCGGGCAGCGTGGCGGCGTAACCGACACGACCCTCGTACGAGACCAACACCCGGATCAACTGCGGGTACGCCGACGCCTCGTTGGTGCGCGAGGCGTACACCGGCTCCACATAGATCAGACCGCCGTTGCCCACGGGCAGGGTCAGAAGATTGCCGAACTCGACAGTGTTCTCCCGGCGCACGATGCCGAGGCTTTCGGAGACGTCCGTCGTGGTCGTCATCTGGTTCTGTACCTGATTCGGGCCCTGAGTGGACGTATCGGTCGGCAGCCTCAGCACGGTGATCTTGCCGTAGTTCTCCGGATCCGAATCCGCGCTGACATACGCGCCCAGCACTTCTCGGCGATACCCCACCAGCGCACTGGTCAGCTGGAACGAGGCCTGGTTCTCCTCGTTGGAGATATCGGACGCGACGACGTAGTACGGAGGCTGCTTGGCGGCAGTGTTCTCCGCGGTCGGGTCGGTCGGAACCTCCCAGAACGCGTTGTTGGTGAAGAACTCTCGCGGATCGTTGACGTGGTATTTCGTCAGCAGTTCACGCTGAACCTTGAACAGGTCCTCCGGGTACCGGAAGTGATCCCGCAATTCCGGAGACACCTCGCTCTTGGGGATGACCGTTCCGGGGAACACGCCTTCCCATGCCTTGAGCACCGGGTCGTTCTCGTCCTGCTCGTACAGCTTGACAGTGCCGTCGTAGGCGTCGACGGTGGCCTTGACCGAGTTCCGGATGTACGAGACTTCCCGGCTCGGCAGTGCGCGCGTCGTCGTCGACTCGATGCTGTCGGCAGTGGCATCCTCGAGCGACATCCGCTGGGCATACGGGAAGTTGTCCAGCGTTGTGTAGCCGTCGATGATCCAGACGAGCTTGCCGTCGACGATCGCCGGGTACGTCGAACCGTCGGTGGTAAGCCAGGGCGCGACCTTCTGCACACGGTCCCGGGGATCACGGTTGAACAGAATCTTCGATTCGTCACCGATCACACTCGAGAACAGGATGTTGCGCTCGGCGTACTTGCTCGCGAACACGAGTCGGTTGAAGAAGTTGCCGACGTCGACACCCGCTGCACCGGTGTAGGAGTAGCTCTTGCTGTCCGTGTCGTACTCACGGGGTTCGCCGGCCGAGCCGACGATGGAGTAGTCGGCGTCGGAATTCGCGATGACCGGGCCGAAGTAGATGCGCGGCTGATCGAGGTCACCTGGGCCGTCCTTACGCACGGTTCCCTCGGCGTTGTTCTCGATCCAGTTCACCTGGTAGTTGGGATAACCACCACGCCCGCCGCTGGACTCGTCGGCGACAGCCTCGTCGACGGAGTTGGCAGGAGCAGCAACGAAGCCGTTTCCGTGCGTGAACACGGTGTGGCGGTTGATCCAGTCACGCTGGTTCGCGTCGAGAGTCTGCGGTGAGATCTCACGCGCGGCGACGACGTAGTCGCGGAGGTTGCCGTCCGCGTCCGGGTAGCGGTCGACGGCCAGTGTGTCGGGGAATCCGTAGAAGTTACGGATCTGACGCTGCTGAGTGAATGTCGGCGCAAGGATGTTCGGATCGAGCAACCGGATGTTCGACATCGTGGCCGACTCCGATGCCACTTCGCTCGGGCTCAACGACGCTTCACCCGAATAGTCGCGGTACGAGACCACGTCATCGGTCAAGCCGTACGCAGACCTCGTTGCCGCGATGTTGCGCTCGATGTACGTGCTCTCCTTGTCGGCCGCGTTCGGACGAACCGAGAACTGTTCCATCACCAACGGCCAGACGGCACCGATGAGGATCGACGACAACACCAACAGGGCTGTGGCCAAGGCGGGGATTCTGAGGTCACGAAGGAAGATGGCCGCAAAGAAGGCAATCGCGCAGATGACCGCGATGGCCAACAGAATCAGCTTCGCCGGCAGCACCGCATTGATGTCGGTGAAGCTGGCACCGGTGAACGTCGGCTCCTTACGACTGCTCGACAACAACGTGTATCGGTCGAACCAGTAGGCGATGGCCTTGAGCAGGACGAAGGTGCCGGCCAGCACAGCGAGCTGAATCCGCGCCGCACGGGTGAGCGCTCCTTCTCGGCCGGCGAGACGAATGCCGCCGAAGACGTACTGCGTCACCAGATTTGCGAAGAATGCGACCAGGATGGCAACGAACAGCCAGTTCAGGATGAAGCGGTAGAACGGCAGATCGAACGAGTAGAACCCGACGTCCAGGCCGAACTGCGGGTCGGTCTGGCCGAAGTCGCCGCCATGCAGGAACAGCTGCACGGTGACCCAGTTCGTCTGCGCGATCATGCCGGACAGGAAACCGAACACGACCGGGATTCCGATGCCGAACAACCGCAATCGGCTCATCACCGTGGTGCGGTATCGAGCGATCGGATCGTTGGGTCCGGCCACCGGAACGAACACCGGGCGATTGCGATACGCGACGACCAGCGCGCCGAAGACGATGAGCCCGACGACGACCGAGACGACGAGGAAGATCAC
Organism: Rhodococcus sp. PML026; assembly: GCF_000963615.1. Lineage (NCBI taxonomy): Bacteria > Bacillati > Actinomycetota > Actinomycetes > Mycobacteriales > Nocardiaceae > Rhodococcus > Rhodococcus sp. PML026. Next base: position 789,223 of record NZ_KQ031375.1, read on the forward strand.
CAACCGGGTCAACAGAGTGGTGGTGTAGACGCCGCGGAAGTCGACTTCTCCGAACCACAACCAGTTCGTGTAGATATCGATCAACCGCGGACCGATGAGCAGCAAAGCTGCTACTACCAAGGCCAATACGAGCAAGATCCGGCTTCGCCGCGACAACGACGGCATACCGGTGGGGGGCCTCATGCCCACGTGCCACACTCCAACTTCGGGCGACGCCGATGGCGCCGCAGATGACTGTCACGGCGCACCTCGCGTGCGCCGCATGTCCGTTTCGCCCTACTGTACGTACGTTGATCCTACGGCTGTGACGCCCGTACTGCGGCCCCGCCGGATCGCAGGTCAGGAGCATCGACATTCGTGGAACCATTCGGATGCGAGGATAGTGCGGTGAGCAACGACAGTGACGGACTGCCCGGCCAGGAACATTTCGGAGACGACTTCGACCCCGAGTCGGGCGGACCCGGCGTCGCCGAGGCATTGGCTCGGTGCGCGCGTGAGGTGGCGGACTTCGTCGACGCGGGCGGGTGGGGCCAATCGCCCCAGATGTTCGCGCTGGTGCCCACCGCTGCCCTCGCCGCGGCAGAACCCGGCCTGCTCGACGATCTGGCCGACGGTGCTGCACTCACACCGATCCAGCAGCATTCGTTGCCCGAGGACATCACCGGCGGCTCCCCCGCCCTCGACGAATTCCTCGCCACGTCGACGTGGCCCGAGGGCGTCGTGGGATGCGCACTCGTCCAAGAGATCGTCGTACTCCCCCCGGCGGCGGAGTCGGCACTCGACGATGCGCTGATGCCGCTTCTCGCAGATCCCGACGCGGCCGACAACGCGGCGCGATCGGCCGCCGAGAACCATCCCGAGAAGCGTGACGCGCGGCTGATCGTGGCAGTGCTCAAGGACGGGCCGTCGTTGACGTTGTTGCAACTGCATCCGGACGAGGACGCCGATCCGTTCGCTCCCGTCGACCTTCGCATCGCCGAGGACCTGGCACCCAACGTCGTCCACGGTCTGTACGCGACGTTCGATGTGGTCGACGACGAGTAAGCACGACCGAGCGGGTCAGCTACACGTCGGAGCGTCTTCGCCCGACCCGATCGCTCGGAGCGAGTCGATCGCGTTGTCCAGCGATTCGACTCGCACCAAGCGCAGACCGTCGGGCACATTCTGTTGCGCCTCACCACAATTGGCGTCGGGCACCAGGAACGTGGTGGCCCCTGCCTCACGAGCTGCTATCAGCTTGTACGGAATACCGCCGATGGGGCCGACCGTTCCCGCTGCGTCGATCGTGCCGGTTCCCGCCACGAATTCGCCGTTGCTCAGCTCGCCGGGACTCAGTTTGTCCACCACCGCGAGGCTGAACATCAAGCCGGCGGACGGACCACCGACGTCGGCGAGATTGAACTTCACGTCGAACGGAACGTCCGGCTGCTCCTCGGGCGTCACACCGAGATATCCCTTGGAGGGATCGTCCGGCCTGGCCCCGAGCACAACGGAACCCGTACGAGGGGCACCATCACGCACGTAGTCGATGTCGAGCGAATCGCCGGGTGCCTTGGCGCTGACGGCCTCGCGAACCGCGCCTGCCGTCGAGACGGGGGTGCCGCCCACCGCAACCAGAGTGTCTCCGATGTTCAGCACGCCTGCGGCGGGGCCGTCCTGGGCCACGCTCGTCACCGACAGTGACACAGGGAGGTCGAGGTGATGCAGAGCGGCGAGTTCGGCACTGGATTCCGATTGCTCGAAATCGGCCTGATTACCTTCCTGCACTTCCTCTTTCGACTTGTCCGGTGGGTATACCTCCTCACGAGGGACCAGTCCCTGACGCCCACTGGCCCAGAACCCGAGAGCCTCGAAAAGATTGAGCTGATCCCGCACGGCCACCGTCGTCATGTTCAGATGGCCTGCGGTGGGGTCGACGTCGGTGCCATCGATCTGGACTACGGGCACGCCGTCGACGTCACCGAGAGTGTTGTAGGTCGGCCCGGGGCCGAGTGCCGCGAACGGAACGGTGACGACCGAGCCGGTGACGCCCAGCACCACGACCGGTACCAGCGCTGCGACGAGTGTGGCGATCCTTCGGTTCACTCGGTAGACACTAGATCCGAACGTGCGGCGGCGTGGATACCGCCCCTGCCGGAGCCCGACGCACGATGCGACGAAGCCGTTCTGTTCGCCGTCAGCGTGACGATCTTTCGCGCTCCGAGTGCTCATGGCTTGTACCGTTGAGCCATGAGCAATTTTGGTTTCGGTGCTTCCGACGACGACCCGGACAAGAAGAAGGATCCGGACGGGTCGGGTAACCCCGCCGGTTTCGGGTTCGGGGCCGAGGGCTTCGACCCTGCACAACTGGGCCAGATGCTCACCCAGTTCGGCCAGATGCTCAGCGGCATGGGTGCCGCGGGGTCGGGCGGATCGTCGGCCGGACCGGTCAATTACGACCTCGCCAAGCAATTGGCCCGACAGCAGATGGGCGATTTCAGCCCGGTGTCGGCCGGGGAGCGTGAGGCCATCACCGAGGCCGCCCACCTCGCCGAGCTCTGGCTGGACGGTGCCACCACATTGCCTGCCGGTGCCACCAAGACTGCAGCGTGGACGCCGGTCGACTGGCTCGACAACACCATCGACACCTGGAAGCGGCTGTGCGATCCGGTCGCCGAGCAGATTTCGGGCATGTGGACCTCCGGGTTACCGCCGGAGGCTCAGCAGATGGCCGGACCGATGATGGGCATGCTGACCCAGATGGGCGGAATGGCGTTCGGCTCGCAACTCGGTCAGGCACTGGGCCAACTGTCGAAGGAAGTTCTCACCTCCACCGACATCGGTCTCCCGCTCGGCCCGTCGGGCACCGCCGCGTTGCTACCGTCGGCGATCGCGTCGTTCAGCGAAGGTCTCGAACAGCCCGAGCGTGAGGTGCTGGTGTTCCTGGCCGCCCGCGAGGCTGCACACCAGCGGCTGTACAGCCACGTCCCGTGGCTGCGCCAGCGGGTTCTCGCCACTGTCGAGGAATATGCTCGCGGCATCCGCATGGATTTCTCGGCAATCGAGGAAGCCGCTGCCGGGCTCGACCCGTCGGCGCTGACGGATCCGTCGAAGATCGAAGCGCTGCTGCAGCAGGGTTCGTTCGAGCCGCAGACCACACCCGAGCAGAAGCACGCTCTCGAACGTCTCGAAACGTTGCTGGCACTGGTGGAGGGCTGGGTGGAGACCGTGGTCACGGCCGCACTCGGCGACCGTCTCCCCGGCGCGGTTGCCCTCGCCGAGACCATTCGCCGTCGCCGCGCCTCCGGCGGCCCGGCAGAGCAGACGTTCGCGACGTTGGTCGGTCTCGAGTTGCGTCCCCGCAAGGTGCGCGAGGCCGCCGATCTGTGGCGCCAACTACTGGCCGCCGCGGACGTGGAGGGCCGCGACGGGGTGTGGGCACACCCGGATCTCCTGCCCGACGCATCCGACCTGGACAATCCGGCGGCATTCATCGACCGAGTCGTGGGCGGCGGCACCTCCAGCTTCGACGACCCCATCGCGCAACTCGAGGCGATGGAGGCAAAAGAGGCCGCCGAACGAGCGGAACACGGCACGGACGACGTCTCGGAGGACGGCGACGACCATCCGGACAAAGGCTCTTCCACACCCTGAACCCGGACGGCGCACACCAATGCCGTCGGCCCCGTCGAACGCCTGCTCGAAGCCCATTTTCCCCTGTGGATAACGTGCTTCGAGCGGGCGTTTGCCGTCGGACCGAGTGTCACAGTGTGGTTCATGATCACATCGACCGTTCGACTCGATCCCGCGGTGGCCATCCTGCCGCGACGGGACGGAACCGTTCAACTGGGGTGGAGCCCCGAGACCAGCGTCGTCGTCACTCCCCCTCCCGGTGCGGAACCGGGCTCGATACTCGAGATCCTGCGGCTTCTCGCGGCAGGACGTTCCAGGCCTCACATCGTCTGTCACGCAATGACGTTGGGTTTGTCCGCGAACCGAGTGTCGTCGATGCTCGCCGAATTGGACGATTCCGGCCTGCTCGTGCACGGCACGAGTGGCCCGGCGTCGAGCAACGCGGACGCTCCGTCGAGTGAACTGCGCGACATTCGTTCCGTGCATCTCGTGGGCCGTGGGCCGCTCTCGGATGCGCTGACCGCTGGGTTGCGGCGCACCAGTGTCGCGGTGACCAGAACGAGCCTGACCCCGACACGCTATCCGCACCTCGCCGTGAACTCGTGGCAGTACGACGTGGTCGTGCTCACCGACGACCTCGTCGCCGAGCCCCGCCTGGTGACCGATCTGGTGCGGAAAAGGATCCCGCACCTGCAGGTGCGACTGCGGGACGGGAAAGGAATCGTCGGCCCGTTCGTGGTGCCCGGACAGACGAGTTGCCTGCGCTGCGCCGATCTCACCCGCTGTGATCTCGATCCGGAGTGGCCGCACCTGTCCGCACATCTGCTCGGCACGGTGGGCCAGGCGAGTACCGCCACGGTGTTGGCCACGGCGGCGTTCGCGTTCGCGCAACTCGAGACCCTCATCGATCGCACGGACGGAACGATGCCCGAAACCACCGACTGCACGATGGAGCTGAGTTTCGCGGCAACCGGTACGTCCGTGCACAAAAGACAGTGGACGCGACATCCGCACTGCGATTGCTGGTACTGACGACACGGTCACTCGACCACCCGCCCACCTCGGCAGTCGAGGCCACGGTTTCACCGGTCCGAGCATTTGTCGGAAGGTTCAGCCATGATGGAGCTGTGTCAGACATACCGCGCCGTGGATCCACTCGTACCGCGAAACTAGCCAGCATTCCCCTGGGAATGGCCGGACGTGCCGCGATGGGCTTCGGAAAGAAGCTCGCCGGCGGAAACCGCGACGAGATCGACGCGGACATGGCCGCCAAAGCAGCCGAGCAACTCTTCTCCGTCCTCGGAGAGCTCAAAGGCGGGGCCATGAAGCTCGGTCAGATGCTGTCGGTGATGGAAGCCGCCGTCCCCGAGGAGTATTCGGAGCCCTACCGTGAGGCACTGACGAAGCTGCAGGCTCAGGGCCCGCCCATGCCGGCCAAGACAGTGCATCGCGTACTCGATCAACAACTGGGTACGGCGTGGCGATCACGGTTCGAGAGTTTCGACGACACCGCAATCGCCTCGGCCAGCATCGGCCAGGTCCACCGAGCCACATGGGCGGACGGGCGCGACGTCGCGGTCAAGATCCAGTATCCGGGTGCGGACGACGCCTTGCGGTCGGACCTCAAGACTCTGTCTCGTTTCGCGAATCTGTTCAGCACGGTGCTCGCCGGTACGGACGTCAAGCCCGTGCTCGAAGAGCTGACGGCGCGCACCGAGGACGAGCTCGACTACCGCATCGAGGCAGCCAATCAGCGCGCCTTCAGCAAGGAATTCGCGGGCGATCCTCGGTTCGCGGTATCCAAGATCGTCGCCAGCGCCCCGAAAGTGGTTGTAAGCGAATGGATGACGGGCAGGCCCCTGGCCGATGTGATCGCGCACGGAACTGCGGACGAGCGTAATCGAGCCGGCGAACTACTCGCGCGGTTCGCGTTCGAGTCTCCTGCGCGCGCGAAGTTGTTGCACGCAGACCCACATCCGGGGAACTTCATGATGCTCGACGACGGCCGAATGGGCGTCATCGATTTCGGGGCATGTGCTCCGATGCCCGACGGCCTGCCTCCGGTCCTCGGCCGGATGGTCGCACTCGCTCGTGACGACAAGTTCGACGAGCTGGTCGAACTGTGCACCGAGAGTGGCTTCGTGGTGCCGGGTCGCACGGTGACAGAGAAGGAAATTGCCGATTACCTTCGCCCGTTCACAGACCCGATTCACACCGAGTCTTTTCACTTCACTCGGGCGTGGCTGCAGAAAGCGGCAGGCACCGCAGCCGATTTCAACAGCGCACAGTTCCGCACCGTTCGCTCGCTGAACATGCCGCCGGAGTACGTGATGATCTTCCGGGTACTGGGCGGCCTGGTGGGAATCTGCGCGCAGCTCGACGCCTATGCGCCGTACATGGCAATTCTGACGGAATGGTTGCCCGGCTTCACCGAGTGAATCACTCGGTGAAGCCGGACCTCCGGATCGAGCTTCATGCCGCGTTCTTACGTGGCCGTCCGCGAGGACGCTTGCGTGCGATGACAACACCCTGTTCCAGGATCTCGCCACCCCATACGCCCCATGGCTCGGCGCGATCCAATGCGGCGCTGAGACAGGTTCGGCGGATGGGGCATTCGGCGCACAGCGCCTTGGCCTGCTCCAATTCGGCAGGGGTGTCGGCGAACCACATGTCGGGGTTCGCCGCTCGGCAAGGCACCGACAGCTCGAGCTCCGCCGATTCGGCGAAACTTGTTGCTGCGTAGGTGCTTTCGGACTCTGGTCGGCATGTCGTCCGGATCGTGGCGGTTGACACGTCGGTCTCCTCTACTTTTCGTGCGGCGTCGTTATCGGTTCGAGGGGTGATGCGAACCATGTCGGCCTCACGCTCGGGTAGAGGATCTACCTGAACGACAAAGGCCACGGTCCGCGAGTGCGGGTCCGTGGCCTGGTGGGCAAATCGAAGCGTCTACCTACAGTGAAGTCGGTATCTGCTGTCGAACACGGACGCGCGTGGTGCGCGGTGACGTCGATGGGTGTACACAGCGGGTGCTGCCAACGCCAGGACGCCGGGGGCGGAATTCGACCCGAGGGCTTCCGATGCGGACTGGTGCATCGGGCCGAAAGCGGTGGGACGAATCCACGTCTGCGCAACCGAGCCGGCGGCTACGGCCGCAGCAGCGGGCGTACCGACCAGCGCATCGCCGAAGGGCGTTGCACCGCAGACAGGGCTGAGCACGACGGTTGCTCTTGCACCGGCGATGTCGAATGTGTCGATCATGTTCTTCAGCTCCTGTTCTGGTCTCGTGGGCGGACTGGGCAGTGTGCGGTCTCCCGCGACACGAGAAACAGACTAAGCCCCCCGCCGAGATCTGCACAAGTTATTTTTGACCAGCAGTTTTACGGCAGCTGTTCGACGGACGGTTACCGGTCGGAGGACCGCACCACCGTGAGCACGTCCTCGCCGAAGCGCTCGAGCTTCTTGGCCCCGATTCCCGGTATCGCAACGAGTCCACGCTCGTCCTGCGGTTGCTGTTCCGCGATAGCAGTCAACGTGTTGTCACTGAACACGACGTATGCGGGCACCTTGAGTTCACGAGACTTGTCCAGGCGCCACGACTTCAACGCGTCGAGCAGGGCGATGTCCACGTTGGACGGGCAGCTATCGCATCGTCCGAGCATCGTGGCCGACGTCCCGATCAGCGGCTTACCGCAGATTCTGCACTTGGGCCCGGACCTCTTGGCCGCGGGTGCCGCGATGCGCGACGCGGGCGAATCCTCGGGCACCAATCCGACGAGGAATCGGGAGCGGCGACGCGACTTGCGCCCACCCTCGTTACGGGCCAGGGCCCACGACAGGTGCAGGTGGACCCGCGCCCGGGTGACACCCACGTAGAGAAGGCGACGCTCCTCCTCGACGGCGGCCTCGTTGTTCGCACTGGGATCGTTGCCGATCGCGTGAGATATCGGCAGCGTTCCGTCGGCAAGCCCGACGATGAACACTGCATCCCACTCGAGCCCCTTCGCCGCATGCAGCGAGGCCAGCGTCACGCCCTGCACCGTCGGTGGATGTCGCGCCTCGGCGCGAGCCGCGAGTTCACCGAGAAGTGAGTCGAGGGTCAGTTCGGGGTCGTGCAACAACAATTCCTCGGTGAGTTGCACGAGACCTCCCAGGGAGGCCCACTTCTCCCGCGCCTGCGCACCGGTCGGCTCGGTAGCGGTCAACCCCAGTGGAGCCAGCACGGCCCGAACCAGACCGGTCAGGCCGTCCCCGGAACGAGAGCCGTCGGGTAGATCGTCTCGGCCAGCAGCCTGGCGCAGTGCATTGACTCCCTGCCGCACTTCGGGTCGAGTGAAGAAACCCTCGCCGCCGCGAACCTGATAGGGAATCTTCAGCTCGGTCAGGGCCTGCTCGTGCGCCTCGGACTGCGCATTGATGCGGTACAGAATTGCGATCTCGGCAGGCTCGACGCCTTTCGAGATCAACCTCTTCACCGCGCGTGCCACTCCGTCCGCTTCGGCGGGCTCGTCGTCGTATTCGAAGAACTCCGGCTCCGGACCGGAATCACGCTGACCGATCAGCTGCAGCCGAGTGCCCGCAATGCGACCCCGCGCGGCACCGATCACGCGATTGGCCAACGACACGACCTCCGGTGTCGATCGGTAGTCACGTTCGAGACGGACAACCGTGGCCTCGGGATACTTGCGAGAGAAGTCGAGCAGGTAGCGAGGGGATGCTCCGGTGAACGAGTAGATCGTCTGATTCGCATCCCCGACGACGGTGAGGTCGTCACGATCGCCCACCCAGGCGTCGAGAACCCGCTGTTGGAGCGGCGTCACGTCCTGATACTCGTCGACGACGAAGCAGCGATAGCGTTCTCGGAATTCGTCGGCCACCGAGGAGTGCTCTTCGAGCGCCGCGGCGGTGTGCAACAGCAGATCGTCGAAGTCGAGCAACATGCCGTCGCCGCCGCGAGATTTGAGTTCTTCGTATCCCGCGTACACCGCAGCGACCTTGGCTGCGTCCATGGGCACGTCGCGTCGGTTGCTCGCCGCTATGCGCGGGTAGTCCTCGGGGGCGATCAACGAGCCTTTCGCCCACTCGATCTCGCCCGCGAGGTCGCGGATGGCGTCGGTGGAGGTGGACACGCCGGCCCGGTTAGCCGCCTGCGAGACGACGGTGAACTTACGGTCGAGCAGCTGCCACCCGGTGTCGCCGACGACCTGTGGCCAGAAATATTTGAGCTGGCGCATCGCGGCAGCGTGGAAGGTACGGGCCTGCACCGGAGGACCCTCTCCCCCGACGCCGAGTTCTCGAAGACGGCCGCGCATCTCACCGGCCGCCCGCGCGGTGAAGGTGACCGCCAACACCTGGCCGGAGGACACGTGCCCCGCGGACACGAGATGCGCGATGCGTCGAGTGATCGTGCGGGTCTTGCCCGTTCCTGCCCCGGCGAGCACACAGACCGGACCGCGAGGGGCCAGCACTGCCGCGGATTGCTCCGGATCGAGCCCGGCAGTCATCGCGTCGTCAGCCATGGGTCCATTGTGTCAGTGCCTACCGACAGCGATGTCCGGGCCCGACGCCGCCGAGACTCGCCGAGACTCGCCGAGGCGGCCGTCACGGAACAATCACCTGCGCCCTGCTGTTGACTGTCTCCGTGACCACTACCGAGAACACCCCACAGACCCCGGCCGTTCTGACCGTCTACTCCACCACCTGGTGCGGGTACTGCCGCCGGCTCAAGACTCAGCTCGACGAGGCGGGAATCGCCTACTCCGAGATCGACATCGAGCAGAACCCCGAGTCCGCCGAGTTCGTCGGCAGCGTCAACAACGGAAACCACATCGTGCCCACCGTGCAGTTCGCGGACGGATCGACGGCAACCAATCCCAGCCTCGCCGAGGTCAAGCGCGCTCTCTCGCTCTGATCGGGCGTCAGGTCGTCGCTGCCCACGCCTCCAGCATTCCGCGGGCGATAGAGATGGACCCGGGAAGCAGCAATCGAGACGTCGAGTCCGATCCCCAGTCGCCCAGTTCGAGGGCGGCGACGACCTCGGTCCGCTCGAACCAGTGCGCCTCGGCGATCTCGCCGTCCTGGAACGCGAGCGGCTGATCCGGGTCGGCGACGGCCGAGAAGCCGATCATCACCGAACGCGGAAACGGCCACGGCTGACTGCCCAGGTATTCGATGCCGGAGACGTCCAGCCCCACTTCTTCCTTGATCTCTCGCGCGACGCAGGTCTCCAGCGATTCGCCGGCCTCGACGAATCCCGCCAGCACCGAGAATCGACGTTCGGGCCACATCGGCGCGCGCGCCAACAGCACTCGATTCGCGCCGTCGTGAACCAGGCAGATCACCGCAGGATCGGTGCGCGGAAACTCTTCGTGACCCGAGGACGTGCTGGTCCGCGACCAGCCTGCAGCCGACGGAACGGACGGAGCGCCATCGAGCGAGCTGAACCGCGCACTGGCGTGCCAATTGAGGATGGCCAGAGCCCCGGTGACCATCGACAGCGACACACTGTCGAGGCGCTCACCGTCGGTGCGCAGATCTCCCAACGTGCCCTGGACGAGTTCCACGCGCCGGGTCCACAGGTGACGATCTCCATGAATTCCGAGGAAGACCGCGTCCTCGGTCGGTTCCGTGGCCAGGTCTGCGGCGTCGACGAAGACCAGACCACCGTCGTCCACTGCGAATCTGCCGCGACCGTCCACGTCGAGTATGCGAGCCGTGGACCAACCGGCGGCCAGTGCCGCTGTGTCGCGGCGCAATTCCTCGGCCCGGTCGAGCGGTGATCGAGACAGTCGAGGTGGATGGACGAGCTGAAAATTCGGCACGCTCACGACCCTACTGGGCCTGCTCAGTCGGCCACGCGACGGATGTACAGCAGTCGGTCGGTTGCCTCGATCGCGTCGACCTCGGGTGATCCGACCCGGAACAGCTTGCCGCCCCGAACCACTCCCAACACGATGTCGGCCAGGTGACGCGGTGAACCGCCCACCTCGTCCCGCTCCACCTCTCGCTCTGCGACGGCGAAGCCTGCCTCCGGGGTGAGAAGATCCTCGATCATCTCCACGACGGACGGTGTGGACGTGGCAATTCCGAGCAGCCGACCCGCAGTTTCGGACGAGACGACCACCGAGTCCGCGCCGGATTGGCGCACCAGGTGCGTGTTCTCGGCCTCTCGGATCGCCGCGACGATCTTGGCCTTCGGAGCGATTTCTCTGGCCGTCAGCGTCACCAGGACCGCCGTGTCGTCGCGATTGGTCGCGACGATGATGGCCGCGGCATGTTGAGCGCCCGTGAGCCGAAGCACATCGGACTTGGTGGCCGAGCCGTGGACGGTGACCAGACCCATCGCCGAGGCCGCGTCGAGCACGGTCTGGTCGGTGTCGACCACGACGATGTCCGAGGCCGACACTCCGTCGCCGAGCATCGCGTCGACTGCGGTTCGGCCCTTGGTACCGAAACCGATGACCACGGTGTGATTGCGCACGCTGCGTCTCCATCGCTGAATTTTGAATGCCTGTCGAGACCGCTCGGTGAGAACCGACAGCGTGGTGCCGACCAACAGAATGAGGAACAGGACTCGCAAGGGGGTGATGACCAGAATGTTGACCAGCCGCGCAGACGGACTCATCGGCGCGATGTCACCGTATCCGGTGGTCGACAACGACACCGTCGCGTAATAGAACGCGTCGAGGAACGACAGCTCGCCGTTCTGATTGTCGCTGTAGCCGTCGCGATCGAGGTAGACGACGAACGCCGCGAGAAAGAGAATTCCCAGCGCCATCAGAACCCGCTTGTAGATCGCGCTCCACGGGCTGGATTCGATTTCCGGAACCCTCAGCACACCTACCAGCGCGAAATCGGGCTTGTCGGTCAACGCGCCGCTGTCCCCCAGGCGCGTGCGCAACCTACCTCCCACGTCGCCCACCGAGGTGCTCACCGAAGTCGAGATCATTCACGGCACGCAGCGTAACCCCATGCCGCGCTTCTGCGTCGACAACCGACCGCTTCGAGCGGACCGGATGGGCGGATGCAGCACTGTGTGGCACGGTGTGTGCATGACACAGAGACCGAGTCAGGCCGCAGCGCTGCGTCTCGCGGGATTGCTCGCCGGCGCCGGAGTACTCCATTTCGTCACTCCCCAATTCTTCGATGCGCAGGTACCGACCGCCCTGCCAGGTTCGGCGCGGACGTACACCCAGGTATCGGGAGTAGCCGAGCTCGCTGTGGCTGCCACGTTGGCCGCACCCCGCACCCGTCGAGTGGGCGGTGCGTTGGCAGCGGGCCTGTTCGTCGCGGTCTTCCCCGCCAACATCAACCTCGCATGGAAGTACGTACGCAGCTCCAAGACGTCACCGGCCTTGAAGGCCGCCATGATCGCTCGTCTCCCCCTGCAGATCCCACTGGTCACCGAGGCCCTGAAAGCTCGTCGACTGGCACCGTAGTGTCGATGTCGTCCACGACGGATCGACCTTCGAGTAGCGCCGCCAAAGCTGTTGCGTCAGGCAGCTTTTCGGGCGAGATGGTACGACCGCTTCGGACGTAGTGGAACGCCGCACGGACGCGATCGAGCGGTACCGGCTCGGCACGGCCGACGGACATCAACTCCGCCCACGCCAGCCGGTACGCCGCCAGCTGCATCGCCACCGCCTGCTGCTCGGACGCAGACGGTTCGGCTCCGGTCTTCCAGTCGACGACGGTCCAGCCGCCGTCCGGGTCGGCGAACACCGCGTCGATCCGACCGCGCAGCACCGTTCCTGCCACCGATGTCTCGAACGGCACCTCCACCTCCACCGGGCTGCGCAGAGCCCAATCGGAGGCCTCGAATGCCCGCTGAAGAGTGTCCAGGTCCACATCGGCAGAAGCACCGGTATCGGCGGAGCCCGGTAGTTCGTCGAGATCGAGCAGTCGGGTCGCGCCGAACCGGCGCTCGATCCACGCGTGAAACGCTGTTCCACGGCGCGCCAACGGATTCGGGGGAAACGGAAGTGGCCGGCGCATTCGCGAGGCGAGCGCATCCGGATCTGCTGCCAAGTCGACCAGCTGAGTCACCGACAGGTTCTCGGGTAGTGCGACATCGACCCCGGCAACGGCCCGCGCCGAGCGCTCGGCCAGCAAGGTCCGGACGTCGAAGCCCCACTTCTCCGGGTCGTCCTCGTCCTCGTCTTCGTCCGAATCATGGTGGGAGCCGGCCCTGTCGGCCAGGGCCCGCAGAACCTCGGCCGCACCACTCTCGATCGCGCCTCGCCGCGGCCCGAGCGGATCTCGCGGCCAGGATGCCGTATGCGGCTCGGCCCCCAACGGGTTGACGGCTCCGGCTTCGGGGGCCGGTGCCCACTGCTCGACCACCGCGACGGCGTCCTCTGCCGTCGAGGTGTACCGGTGGAGCTCGTCGAGAAACTCGGACGGGCCACGAGGCTTCGTGGACGTCTCGTCCCACTGATGCGCCGAGACCAGCAGCACCCGTTCGGTTCTGGTGAGTGCAACGTAGAACAGTCGACGATCCTCGGCGAGCCGACGCCGAGCGAGCGCATCCTTGTGCCGCTTGACGGCGTCCTCGAGGTCCTTTCGGTTGTAGAGGTCCTCGAGCTCGAGTACCGGTACCCCCTCGGAACCCTCACCGTCGAGAGCGCGGTCGCCGCGCAGGGACGGCGGCAGTTCGGCCATCGCCCCGAGCCAGGTCGACGAGGCGTTCGAGGACGGGAACACTCCGGTCGCCACGTGCGGTACGGCCACGACCTCCCATTCGAGGCCCTTCGCCGAATGCACCGTCAGCACCTGTACTCGATGCGGGGCGACATCGACCTCCCCCGGAGCCAACCCGTCCTCGACAGTCTCGGCCGCCGCGAGGAACGACAGGAATCCGGTGACCGTGGCCGTTGGATTGTCGGCGTAATCGGCCACCACATGGGCGAATTCGTCGAGATGCTCGCGCCCGACTGCCCCATCCACACCGAACGGTGTCCGCGCCTGCGCTTCGACGCCGATGCCCATGATGCGTTCGATGTCGGCGACCAGTTCCGTCAGCGGCTGCCCGATACGGTCGCGCAACAGATGTAGTTCTCCGGCGAGCGCAGTGATGCGTCGGTGCCCGGCCTCCGAATATCGTTCGGCCGAACCTGGATCGGCGATGGCGTCGGCCAGACCGGCCTGCTCCGACTGTTCCCCCGGCAGGGCACTTCCGAGCGCGGCGTCGAGCGCCTGTGGGTCGTCGACACGGCCCGCGGTGCCGTAGCCGCCCCGAATCTCGAGCTCCTTGGCGCGCTGAGCGAGCGCCCGCAGATCGGCGGCCCCGATCTGCCATCGGGAGCCCGTGAGGATACGCATGGCCGAGCTGCCCGCAGTCGGATCGGCCACCAGACGCAGCATCGCGGTGATGTCGGCGACCTCCGGCACATGCAGCAATCCGCCGAGCCCGACCACCTCGACGGGTAGGCCACGGCTACGCAGCACCTCGGCGATCGGCTCGGCATCGGCGTTGCGCCGCACGAGTACCGCGGCACTGGGCGGAGGCCGGTCCAGTTCGAGGGCGTCGCGGTAGTGCTCGGCTATTCGGTCGGCGATCCATTCCCGTTCGTCGAGGACGGTGTCGGTGACGGCCAGCCGTACATCGCCGGGCACCGCGCCCGGCCGGGCCCGCAGGGTCGGCACCGGTACACCGACGCGGCGCAGGGGGTCGGTGATCAGATTGGCGAGAGCGAGTGCCTCGGGCGGGTTGCGCCAGCTGGTGAGGAGTTCGAGCCGCGGTGCGGGACTGCCGTCCGCCTGCGGGAAATCGGTGGCGAACCGCGGCAGGTTCGCCGCTGACGCCCCTCGCCACCCGTAGATCGACTGCATCGGATCGCCCACGGCTGTCAGCGCCAGGGTGGCATCGCTACCGGATCCGAACAGTGAGGACAGCAGCACCCGCTGGGCATGACCGGTGTCCTGGTATTCGTCGAGCAGAACGAGCCGAAAGCGTTGCCGCTCTGCGATTCCCACTTCGCGATGTTCGGCCGCGACCCGCGCCGCCATCGACATCTGCGAACCGAAATCCAGTGCCCCTTCGTGCCGAAGCGTCTGCGCGAGTCGTTCCACCAACGGCAGCAACGTGATTCGTTGATGTTGGGCATCGAGGATGTTGAGCAGCTCCTTGGTCGGCCCACCACGTTGACGCGGACCGGGGCCGAGTGTGTGCACCAATTTCTCGAGTTCCACGTGCGCCTCGCGCAGCTGGTCGGGGTCCACCAGATGCTCGGCCAGCTGACCGGAGAGGGCGAGTACCGCCTCGGTCACCGACGTGGGATTTCGGTCGGTGTCGAGATCGCCGTCCCACGTGCTGACCACACGATGCGCGAGCTGCCACAGTTCGGTCTCCGACAGCAGCGTCGCGGAGGGCTCGATGGGCAGCAACAGGCCGTGCTCGGTGAGCAGTCGCCCGGCATACGAGTGGTAGGTGCTCACCTCCGGCTCGGCGGCGAGAATCCGTTCGCGCAGTGCCAGACTCGGATCCAGCGCGCGCACCAGATCCGACCCGGCGAGCCGCGCCAGCCGAGCGCGGATTCGGGACGTCAGTTGCTGCGCAGCCTTGCGGGTGAAGGTCAGTCCGAGTACCTGATCCGGATCGACGAACCCGTTGGCCACCATCCACACCACTCGCGCGGCCATCGTCTCGGTCTTCCCAGCCCCTGCGCCTGCCACGACGAGCGTCGGACCGGGTGGGGCGGCGATCACCGCCGCCTGCTCGTCGGTGGGTGGGTGCTTCTGCCCGAGGGCGCGGGACAGTTCGACGGGTGAGACCCGCACGGTTGCGCTGCGCGTCGCCGAGGCGGTCACTGCTCGGTCACCTGCCGTCCTGTCTCGTGGGCCGGGCAACTGGATTTGACGGGGCAATGTCTGCACCCGTCGTTGACTCTGGCTTCGAAGACGGGACCCTGCGTCGCCGAGGCCGCCCGGTGGACGGTGTCTCGCCATTCCTCGAGTTTCTCCGGTGTCGGCACCTCCTGGATCCGCTGCGTTGCGCCGTCCTTGTTGTGCGGTTTGGCCACGAACACCAACCGGGCACCCCCGGGTTCGCCCGCGGGCTCTCCCTCGATTGCGCCCGCGGCAGCGGCGACCTGATACGTAGCCAATTGATGGTGATTGCGCGCGTCTTCCTTGGACATCACCGTTTTGGCCGTCTTGACGTCGATGACGACCGGGCGGCCGTCCGGATCGTGTTCGAGCCGATCGATCCGGCCGCGCAGGGCGACCGCAGGCTCGTCCTCGGATCGGGCGGCCAGAATGCCGTCGACCTGTACCTCGACGCCCGCCTCGGTGAGCTCGCCTCGGGTGCCCTGCAGCCAATTCTCGAACGTGTCGAGCATCGCCCCGGTTCGATCGAGCTCGTGACGCGAGAACCACTGTGATCCGAGATCGACTGCATCCCAGGCCGTCTCGAGTGCCCGCCTGAGCTGGTCCGGTGGAATCCGGCCTGCCACTGCCTGCACCAGAGTGTGCACGAGGGTTCCGGTGACGGCGTGAGTGTTGGTGCCGTCGTTTCCTCCGTGACGTTCGAGCATCCAGCGCAGCGGGCAGGTGGTGAGCTGTTCCACCGTCGATGGCGAGAGCGGGACCGGCCCGTCGCCGAGGTGCCACAGGGGCTCGCTGGTGCTGAGCCCCGCAATCCCGAACCACTCGTCGGGATGTGCGCCTCGGACGCCGGCCTCGGCGAGTGTGGCCAGGTGCCGCGCGGCGCGTGCTCGCTTGTCCGGATCATGTTCGGCAACAACGGGATCGCAGACGACCCCGCGAAGCTCGGCGACCAACATCGGTAATGCCAACACCCGGTGCGGGGTCGGCGGCTCGGAAACTTCGGGCAGCGGGACGGGATCTGCGTCGCCGTCGACTCCTCGGAGTTCGTCGACGAATCGGGAGCGAACCAGATCGGTATCGCCGGTGCTCGAGTCCACGGCAGTGACGAGCAGAGTGGAGCGCGCGCGACTGCACGCCACGAGGAAGAGCTTGCGTTCCTCGGCGAGTAGCGGTGCAGCTTTCGACAGTCGTCCGTCGAGGGCCGCAGCCGCGTCGACCTTGCCGGACACCAGATCGACGAGGGTGTCGGTTCCGAGGAGGCTGCCGCGCGCTCGCAGACCCGGCCACAGCCCCTCCTGAACCCCGGCGACCGCCACCAGTTCCCATTCGCGACCGGCTGCCGAGTGCGCGCTGAGCAGCGTCACCGCATCGGCCGGCGCGGTCGAACGATTCGAGCTCGAGGTAGGAATCTGTTGCTGCGCAATGTAATCGAGAAATCCGCCCAACTGGGCGCGCGGCAACCTGTCGACGTAGGCCGCCGCGGCGTCGAAGAGTGCGACCACCGCGTCGAGGTCTCGATCGGCTTGAGCACCCGCGGATCCACCCCACGCGGATGCGGCGGACCAACGCCGCTCGAGTCCTGACGCCTGCCACGCAGCCCACAGCACATCCTCGACTCCGCGGCCTTCCCGAGCCACCGCTCGCGCCTTACGAACGACGCTCAGTGCTCGTCGCAGCGGTGCCGCTTCCACGTCCGACAGACCAGTGATCCACCCGAACTTCTCTCGCGTCTCGCCGGTGAGAACGACTCTGAGCAGTTCGGCCGAATCGCGCTCGCCACCCGAGGCCAGTTCGAGTCTGCGGACACCTCGGCGCAGCCGCCGCAGACCTACCGGATCGGCACCCCCGATGGGGCCGGAAAGTAGAGCCAGCGCATCTTCTCCGTCGAACGACGGGTCGGAGATCGCCCGCAGCACCAGCAGCAAGCCCACCGCTCCGTGCTGGCGATGCAACGGCAACTCCGAAGCCGGGGTGATCATGGGGACACCGGCCGCGTGCAGAGCGCGACGCAGCGGCGCGACGGTGCGCGGGACCGACCGCACGACGATCGCCATCTCGGACCAGGGCATTCCGTCGATCAGGTGCGCGCGTCGCACGGCGTCGGAGATGATCGCGGCTTCCTTGGCAGGCGACGACACGACGTGCACCCGGGCCTCCGGCTCGCCGAACCGAGCCGTGGCCACCGGCTCGGGACTGCGGTGCCGACCGAGCCCGGGCAGTCGCCCCGCCACGATGTCGGTCAGTTCCGCCACTGCAGGCACCGATCGAAAGTTCCGCGTCAGGACCACCCGTCGAGGCGAGTCCGCATCGAGCAGATCGGCCACGAACGTGGGATCCGCTCCACGGAACGTGAAGACGGATTGATCGGGGTCCCCGGCGATCACGGTCGATTCGGTATCGGTGCCGATCAGCCGAATCAGCTGCGCAGCTTGCGGATCGAGGTGCTGTGCATCGTCGACGACGAGGTGCCGGATGCGGGCGCGCTCACTGCGCAGCAGATCCGGGTCGGTGGCGAACGCCATCAGTGCGCTGCCGATGAGCTCGGCCGCGTCGAGGCCCGGTGCCGTGGCCCCTGCGGCTTCGACGCCGACTGCGCCGCGCAGCAACATGGCTTGTTCGTATCGAGCCGCGAACTTGCCGACGGCGATCCATTCGGGTCTGCCGTGCGTGCGGCCGAGCTTGACCAGATCCTCGGGTCCGATTCCGCGCTCGGCGGATCGGAGCATCATGTCTCGCACCGCGGTGACGAATCCTGCGGTACCGAGAGCCGGGCGCAATCGATCCGGCCAGTCGGTCGCTCCGTCCTCGATGTCGCCCCGCAGCATCTCGCGGACCACCGCGTCCTGCTCGGCACCGGTCAGCAGTCGAGGAGGCGGATTGCCGTAGAGGGAGGCCTGCAACCTGAGTACCGCGAACGCATACGAGTGCACCGTGCGTACCAGCGGTTCGCGCGTGGCGCGCAGCGCGTGATCGCCGCTGAACAGACCGGCGGTGATCTGCTCGCGGAGCGTGATGGACGCGCGCTTCGACTGAGTGAGCACCAGGACCGATTCCGGATCGCCGGACACGATTCGGGAGACTGCGTAGTCGGCCACGAGCGCTGTCTTTCCCGAGCCGGGCCCGCCGAGCACCTGCCAGGGGTTCCATCGAGGAGCGCCCTGAGCCGCCTCCGCCGCCGAATCGGGGGTCCACGCCAGCAACCGGGCAGCGGAATCGGTCCACCGGCGGGCCGGCTGCGCCACCCTGGGTGCACGGACGAGGGTGACCGTCGCGCCGTGTCTGCCGTCCGTGCTCATGCGGGACATGCAATCACGACCCACCGACACGAAGGGCCGTGCCCCGATCCGGCGGCCCGGGGGCGGCAGCCGACCCGTCCCTTTCGAAACCGGGGCCTTCGATGCGGCATAGTGGTTCACGTGCCCGAGTTGAATCTGCATACGTTCGGACCCGCAGACGGTCCCGAAATCCTCGCCGTTCACGGTGTGACCGGCCACGGTGCCCGTTGGTGGGACCTCGCCGAGAATCACCTGCCCGAGGCCCGCGTTCTGGCTCCCGATCTGATCGGCCACGGCCGTTCTCCGTCCGTTCCACCGTGGGACATCGACGCTCAGGTCACCGCACTGAAGGCCGTGCTCGACGCCCATGCGCGCGGTCCGGTCGTGGTGCTCGGACATTCGTACGGCGGCGCGTTGGCCGTGCATCTCGCACAGCGGTTCCCGGAGGTGGTGCGCGCGCTGGTGCTGCTCGATCCTGCGATTGCCTTGCCGCCGGAGGAGCTGCTCGAGGTCGCCGAGGCCACTGCGAAGTCCCCCGATTACACCGACGCCGACGAGGCGCGTTCGGAGAAGATCCACGGGGCTTGGGCGGACGTGCCCACCGAGTTGCTCGACCGCGAGGTCGCCGATCACCTGGTCCCTGCCGACGGCGGGAAGGTCGCGTGGCGAATGTCGATTCCGGCCATCGTTGCGACTTGGGGCGAGCTCGCTCGTCCGATCGTGGTGCCCGCCGAGAGCGTCCCGACCATCGTGGTGCGGGCCATGCGCGTCGAACCTCCTTATGTGACCGAAGAATTCGTGTCCGCGCTAAGAGACAAGCTCGGCGAGAACCTGCGCACCGTCGAACTCGACTGCGATCACATGGTCGGCCAGGCCAAGCCGGCCGACGTGGCCGAGCTGGTGCGATCCCTGCTGTAGATGGCTCCGATCACCGAGGCGCAGGTGGAACGGGTGCGCGCGTTGGTCGCGTCAATTCCCGTCGGTTCCGTTGCCACCTACGGGGACATCGCAGCGGCGGCCGACCTGTCCAGCCCCCGCATCGTCGGGTGGATCATGCGGACCGACTCCGCCGATCTGCCGTGGCATCGTGTCCTGGGTGCTAGCGGAAAGCCTGCGGCGCATCTGGCGACGAGACAACTCGAGACGCTGCGCGGTGAAGGTGTCGAGATCCGCGACGGGCGAGTGTCGCTGAAGTCCGTTCGCTTCGACTTCGGGGCGCTCCCCCAGCCTCCGACGTCGACCACTAATCTCGAAGGATGAACATCGGAGATCGGCTCGGGCAGTTCGATCCACGCCCTACGGCGAAGTTCGCCCTGTCCAAGGCGAGCACTTTCGTCGCCGCGGCCGGCCTGGTGATCGACGAGGTCTCGGGCACGCGGGTAGCGGGGCACATCGAGTTGACCGAGGAACATTTCACGCCCTGGGGCGTCGTGCACGGTGGGGTCTATACCAGCGCTGTGGAAAGCGCCGCGAGCATCGGTGCGAGTGAGGCGGTCAAGGATCGCGGCGAGTTCGCGGTCGGAGTGCACAACGGAACCGATTTACTGCGCGCCAGCAAAGGCGGACGGGTGGATGTTCTCGCGGAACCGTTGCAGCAGGGCCGCGTTCAGCAACTCTGGCTGGTCACGATCACCGCGACCGACAGCGGTAAGACCATCGCGCGCGGCCAGGTTCGACTGCAGAACGTGCCGCTGCCGACGTGATGGGATCGCACCGGTGAGCGGCTCGTCGACCGAGCCGATCTGCGACGCCATCGTGCTCGCGGGTGGTCGCGGATCGCGAATGGCAGGCCTTGCCGGCTCGCCATCTGCAGAAGTCGACAAGCCCGCGCTCACCGTCGGCGGACGACGACTGGTCGACATTGCAGTGTCGGCCGTCTCGGACTGTCGCCGAACGGTACTGGTGGGCCCCACACGCGACGCAGTACCGGGTTCGGTCGTGCAGACCCGAGAGTCCCCCGCCGGCGGCGGCCCGGTGGCAGCTCTGGCCGCCGGGCTCGAAACACTGGACGGCACAGCCGATCTGGTGGCAGTCGTCGCGTCGGACATACCGCTGCTGAATGCTTCTGCGGTGCAGTCTCTGATCGATCACTTCGACCGAGTCGAGACCGACGCAGTGTTCGCGGCCGACGCCACCGGTCGCATCCAGTTCCTGCTCGGAGTCTGGCGCTACAGCGCGCTGCGCTCGGCGGTGGCGGCGCTCGATACCGTCGAGGGCGCCCCGATGCGCGCACTCGTACCGAACGAGCACCGCGTCGTCACGGTTGCCGATATCGAGGACTGCGATACCCCTGCCGATCTGGTAGCCGCGCGCGCCGCAGCCGCGTCGAGATCGGAGGACGTACTCGACATCGACGCCGCGCACGAACGAATTCGACAGCGAGTAGCCGCCCTCCCTGTTCATCGAATTCCGTTGCAGGACACGGCGGGGACCGTGCTCGCGCAACCGTTGGTGGCGGCAACGGCACTGCCTGCGGTCGATATCTCCGCGATGGACGGATTTGCCGTGAGCGGACCCCCTCCGTGGACGCTGCGGCCCGATATCGCCTACGCCGGGACGTCCGGCATCGCGCGACTCGCCGACGGCAGCGCGGTACGCATCGCGACCGGCGCAGCGCTTCCTCCCGGTGCCACTGCGGTCGTTCGCGACGAACACGCGGTCACGACACCGGCCGGCGTCGTAGAACGCGCACCGACGGCGACGTCGGGAGACGACACGCGTCGCCGCGGCGAGGACTGGCTTCCCGGAACGGAGTTGGTTGCCTCGGGTACCGCGATCGACACTGCTGTTCGGTCACTCGCCGCGAGCGCGGAGGTGACCGAACTCGACGTGCGGGGGCCGGTTCGCGCACGAATTGTGATCAGCGGAAACGAGATTCGGGTATCGGGTCCACTGGCACCCGGGGAGACCAGGGATGTACTCGGATCGGCGCTGCCGGAGTATCTGGCGCACTGTGGAATCGCCGTCGTGGACGCACTGCTGCTCGACGACACGGCGACCGCGTTCGCCGACCTCTTGGGAAGTACCGAGAACATCGACCTCGTGGTCGTGGTCGGAGCCACCGGAGGAGGTGCCGCCGATCAGCTACGCTCCACGCTCGCCGCCCTCGGTGCCGAAACCGTCGTCGGGCGAGTGCGCGTGCGACCCGGCGGATCCCAGATCACCGCGACCCTGCCCGACGGTACGGTTGTCCTCGGCCTCCCCGGAAATCCGCTCGCGGCAGTGAGCACGGCGCTGCTGACCGCACCGGCGATCGTCGACGCGCTCACCGCTCGCATTCCGCGTTCACCGCGAACGGGGTTGTTGTCCAATGCATCCGAGGTTCGAGCCCCGATCCCTCGAATCGTTCCCGTGGTGGCCGACGGTACCCGCTGGCGAGCCGACGTCAAGGTCCGGACAGCTCATCTGGCGCACCTCGTCGGCCGTGATGCTCTCGCCGTGATACCCGCCGACGTCAGCGACGACGAGCCGGTGACAATTCTTCCGTTACCGTACTGAATTCCGAACCGGCCAGCAGCCGAACACCCTCGTGGTACCGCTCGACGACGAGATCGACGATGGCCGGATGCACCCCGAGCGGCGCACCGACGCCGTCGGCTCCCACGTCGGCCAGCCGATTGTGGAAGAGCCCACGAGCCAGCAGATAGCTCGCCACGAACACTCGATCGTGCGCGGCTTCCCGCAGTCCGGACACCGCCTGCGCGACGGTCGGCGTACTGGTGGCCACGTATCCGATCTTCACCGGTGCCCGAGCGGCGTCCGCGAGCATGGCCGCCGCGATCCGATGTTCCTGCAACGCACGAGGATCGGACGATCCTGCGGCCGCGAGCACGATGCTCTGGCCGGCTCGCCAGCCGGCGTCCCGGAGCCGATCGACCATCACTCGCGCGAGCACCGGGTCCGGCCCGAGGGCACGGGTGACGGCGACCGACGAGTGCGCACTGTCCGTGATCTCGCGCGGCACGTCGGTGTGGACGTGATAACCCGATGCCAGAAATGCCGGAACGACGACCGCCGATTCCGGAGTGTCGCGCAGCACCTCGGACGGGGACGGTCCCAGCACGTCGACGAAGGCGACACGCGTAGTACCGATCTGCTTCGAGACGGCGTCGGCAAGCGCGGCGACCATCTCCACACCGCGCGGGTTTCGAGTGCCGTGTGCGACCAACACCAAGGTGGGTTCCATCAGTACTTACTCCCCTCGCTCACGGCAACAGCCCCCGCGGGTTCGTGTGCATCACAGTCGGATTCGGTCTCGATATAGTCCAACGCGATACGGTAGCCGCGTTTGACCACGGTCTGGATCGCCTTGGGTGCCCCCAGTGAGGAACGGAGTCGGGTCATGGCGGTCTCCACCGCGTGGGTATCGCCACCCCCTCCGGGCAACGAGGCCAACAGGTCTTCACGGGAGACCACGCGCCCCGGATTACGACTCAGCGTCTTCATCAGCGCCATCCCGGCCGGGGACACGGGCCGCACCTCCCCGTCGACCACCACACACCGTCCCCGAACACTGACCACATGCCCGCCTGCGTGCAGGCGACCGGTTCTCCTGGGCAGCTCCTCGGCGATGTGACGGGCGAGCGCGCCGAGCCGCGCACGCGCAGGCGCAGTGGTGGCAACCGACAGCTGTTCGAGCGGGGCTGCGGTGACCGGCCCCACGCACACCGGAAGCACTCGCGTACGCATCGACTGCAGCAGAGGCTCGAGTACGCCGTTCTCGTCGGCACGCATCAGCATCGACGCGACCGCCGGTGCCGAGGTGAAGCTGATGGCGTCGAGATCACCGACGACGACCGATTCGATCATGCGATCCATCGGACTCTGATCGTCGGGTGCCGTCCAACGGTAGACGGGCACCGGCACCACTTCGGCTCCGGCGCAACGCAGTACCTCGCAGAAATCCGGAACCGGCTCCCACTCGGTGGTCGCGCCGTGAAGTTGTACCGCTATGCGTTTGCCCTCGACGCCCTCGGCGAGCAGATGTTCGAGCACTTCGGCGGACGACTCGGAGGCAGGCGACCATTCTTCACGTAGATCCGCCGCGCGAATGGCACCGGTAGCCTTCGGACCGCGCGCCAACAGTCGCGACGCACCCAGAGCACGACCGAGTTCTTCGGCTCGCCCCCAACCGTCGGCGGCCTCGATCCAGCCACGAAAACCGATTCCCGTGGTGGCGACGGTGATCTCGGGTGGTGCAGCGATGATCGCCGCGGTGACGCGTTCCAACTCTGCGTCGTCGGCGAGCGGGATTATTCTGATCGCAGGCGCGTGCATCACGCTGGCCCCACGCCGCTCGAGCAAAGTCGCGAACTCCTCGGCGCGACGCGACGCCGTCACCCCGACGGTGAACCCGGCCAGAGGCATGTCCGCCCCGGCATTTTCGGTCACGTAGATCCGCCGCGGACGAGCACGACACCCTCGACCGTGGCGACCTCGAACGAGCCGAGCGAGACCTCCGCATCGTCGAGGCAACGTCCGTCGACGAGAGAGAACACCTGCTTGAGCAGCGGAGACGCGACGGTGGGCTCGCCGCCGCGGTCGCCGACCAGACCACGTGACATCACTGCAGCGCGGCCGTAGGGATCGATGTTGCCGACCGCGAACAGCCGTCCGTCGTCGAGTAAGAACAGTGCCGCCTGGGTGCCGCCGCGCAGCAGCACCGCCACCCCGCGACCCGGGATGAGAGCATCGAGGGTGCAGGCCGGGGTCCAGTCTCGCGAAAGATCGTTCGGTACCGAAGTATGTGAATCGATGACAGTCATGGCGTACCTCCTGGTCAGCTATTTGACGCTGCCCGTGTTTCTTGGCCGTTAAGCGGCGATTACCCACCTGTGCACATGCGCTCAGGTTCGTGACCTGTCGGTTGTCAGGAACCCGTCACTCGAGCACGTCACGCGCCGATGCGCGGCATCCCCATCAGCACGGGCACCTTGCGTGCGCCGGACTCGTCGAACGCGATGGTCGGATCGGCCTCGGCCGGAGCGTTGACGAAGGACACGAACCGTCCGAGCTTCTCCTCGTCCTCGAGCACCCCTGCCCATTCGTCCTTGTAGCCGGCGACGTGGCGTGCCATGTCTGCCTCGAGTTCTGCGCCGATGCCCAGGCTGTCCTCGCAGACGACGGCTTTGAGGTGGTCCAATCCCCCATCGAGCGATTCCAGCCACGGTGCGGTGCGTTGCAGGCGGTCCGCGGTGCGGACGTAGAACATCAGATAGCGGTCGATGTAGCTGACGAGTGTGGCGTCGTCGAGGTTGGACGCGAGCAACTGGGCGTGCTTGGGCGACTGGCCACCGTTGCCGCCCACGTAGAGATTCCAGCCACCTTCGGTGGCAATGATGCCGACGTCCTTGCCGCGGGCTTCGGCGCACTCACGTGCGCAGCCCGACACTCCGAACTTGATCTTGTGCGGCGAGCGCAGTCCGCGGTACCGGTTCTCGAGGTCGACGGCCATTCCCACCGAGTCCTGAACACCGTAGCGGCACCAGCTGGACCCGACGCAGCTCTTGACCGTACGCAGCGACTTTCCGTACGCCTGACCCGATTCCATGCCTGCGTCGACGAGCCGCTTCCAGATTTCGGGAAGCTGTTCGACGCGGGCACCGAACATGTCGATGCGTTGCCCGCCGGTCACCTTGGTGTACAGCCCGAAGTCGCGGGCGACCTCACCGATGACGATCAACTGCTCGGGCGTGCACTCCCCTCCCGGCATCCGAGGCACCACCGAATAGGTGCCGTTCTTCTGGATGTTGGCCAGGAAGTGGTCGTTGGTGTCCTGCAACGACGCCAGTTCACCGTCGAGAATGTGATCCGACGAGGTGGACGCGAGAATCGAGGCCACGACGGGCTTGCAGATGTCGCAGCCGGCACCCGATCCGTACTTGGCGATCAACGACGAGAAAGTTCGGGTGTTCGTCGCCCGCACGATCTCGAACAACTCGGCCCTCGACTGAGAGAAGTGCTCGCACAACGACTTCGACAGCACCACTCCCGATGCCGCCAGCAGCGATTTGATCGACGGCAAGCATCCTCCACAGGTGGTGCCTGCCGTGGTGCAGCTCTTCACCGCGGCCAGATCGCACGCACCGTCGGAGATAGCCGAGCAGATCGCACCCTTCGTCACACCGTTGCACGAGCAGATCTCGGCGTCGTCGGGAAGCGCTCCGATGCCGACCTGCTCGGCCGCCGGAGAGATCAGCGAACCCGGATCGCCCGGCAATTCGCGTCCGACGAGCGGCCGGAGCAACGAGTACGCCGATGCGTCGCCGACGAGGATGCCGCCGAGCAACGTCTTGGCGTCGTCGGTGACGACGAGCTTGGCGTAGGTGCCCTTGGGTGCGTCGCTGAAGACCACCTCGAGCGCACCCGGAGTTGCGGCCATCGCGTCACCGAAGCTCGCCACATCGACGCCCATGAGCTTGAGCTTGGTCGACATGTCCGCTCCGGGGAATTCCGCTGCGCCGCCGAGCAATCGGTCGGCCACCACCTCGGCCGTCGAATATCCGGGCGCGACGAGTCCGTAGCATCGGCCTTCGACCGCAGCACATTCGCCGATGGCGTAGACGTCGGGATCGGATGTGGTGCAGCCGATGTCGACCAGAATACCGCCGCGCTCGCCGACGTCGAGGCCGCTTTCGCGAGCCAGCCGGTCCTGCGGTCGTACCCCCGCGGAGAACACCAGCAGCGCCGCGTCGATCGTATCGCCGTTGCTCAGCTCGACCGTCAATCCGGCGCTGTCGTTCTCGGTGATCGACGACGTGCCCACTCCCACATGCACGTTCAACCCCAGATCGGTGACGAGGCGGGCCAGTAGCGCACCGCCGCCTTCGTCCACCTGAAGCGGCATCAATCGCGGCGCGAACTCGATGACGTGCGGCGTCATGCCCATCTTCTTCAACGCGTTCGCCGCTTCGAGGCCGAGCAGGCCGCCACCGACGACCACGCCCACGGCTCCCGGTCCAGCGGCGTCGGCGCGTGCACGGATCCTGTCCAGGTCGTCGAGGGTGCGGTAGACGAAGCACGCGGGCAGGTCGTGTCCGGCGATCGGCGGGACGAACGGGTAGGAGCCGGTGGCGAGGACCAGCGCGTCGTATTCCACGGTGTCGCCGGCCGAGGTGACGACGGTTCGGTGGTCACGGTCGACGCGTTCGGCCCGCACCCCGGTACGCATCTCGACGAGGGAGTCGCCCGGATAGTCGTTGCCCGCCAACGCAAGTTCCTTGTGGTCCCAGGCACCGACGTAGGACGACAGACCCACCCGGTCGTACGCAGGCAGAGCTTCCTCGCACAGGATCGTGATCTTCCACTCGGCACCCTCGTCGCGCGCCCGCAGCGCCTCGACGAACCTGTGCCCTACCATTCCGTGCCCTACCACTACCGCGTTCTTCATTGCGGGTCCTTCCGATTTCGTTGCCGTGCAGAGTGTTTTGAGTGCGCCTACACCGAGCGTCAGACGGCTACCGGTGCGTCGGCGTCGGCGGAATTTGTCCTGCGCAGGTAGATCGCCCACGTGACGATCGCGCAGACCACGTAGAAGCCGAGAAACACCCAGAACGCTGTGGTTGCCGACTTCGCACTACCGGAGTACGACGCCCGCAGCACCAAGTTGATGGCGACACCGCCGAGTGCGCCGATGGCACCGGCGATCCCGATCAGTGCGCCGGACATCTTGCGGGACCAGTGCTGCTGTTCCTCGACCGTCATGCCCTGCAGTGCAACAGATTTCGCAGCGAAGATCGCGGGAATCATCTTGTACACCGACCCGTTGCCGAGGCCCGAGAGCAAGAAGAGTGCGATGAATCCGATGACGAAGAGGACCATCACAGTGCCGCTGGCCGCCCCGGGCGTCGAGTCGTCCCAGGTGCTGGCCGCTACCAGAATTCCGGTGGAGAACGTCATGGCCACGAACGTGTACAGGGTGATCTTTCCGCCGCCGATCTTGTCGGCGAGCTTGCCGCCGAACGGACGCGACAGCGACCCCAGCAGTGGCCCGAGGAACGCGATCTGTGCAGCGTGCAGCGAGGCCTGGGCCTGCTGAGCCGCCGTGGCGGGTGCCCCGTCGGTCAATCCGGCCAGGAAGTTGATCTGGAGTACCTGCCCGAATGCGAAGCTGAAGCCGATGAACGATCCGAACGTACCGATGTAGAGGAAGGCGATCCACCATGCGTCGGAGAACTTCAACACGTCGATCATGGAGCGGCCGTTGGTCTTCTGGTTGTCGAGGTTGTCCATGTACAGCGCGGCACCGACGGCGGCGATCGCGATGAACACCAGGTACACGGCGCAGACGATCTCGGGTGCGGTGTTGCCGATGGTAGCGATGACCAGCAGACCGATGAGCTGGATGACCGGTACGCCGATGTTGCCTCCGCCGGCGTTCAGTCCGAGGGCCCATCCCTTTTCGCGCTGCGGATAGAAGGCGTTGATGTTCGTCATCGACGAGGCGAAGTTACCGCCGCCGACTCCGGCGAACGCCGCCACGATGATGTACGTGGTGTACGAGGCCGGGTTCAACATGAAGTACATCGTCAACAGCGTGGGAATCAACAACACCAGAGCGCTGAAGATGGTCCAGTTGCGCCCGCCGAATTTCGCCGTGGCGAACGTGTACGGAATACGCAGGACAGCACCGACGAGAGTGGGGACTGCCACCAGGAAGAATTTGCCCGCGGCATCGATGCCGTAAACCGACAACGGCATGAACAGCACCATCACCGACCAGATCGACCAGATCGAGAAGCCGACGTGTTCGGCGACGACCGACCAGATCAGGTTTCGTTTGGCGATCTGCTTACCGCCGCCTTCCCACGCCTGCACGTCCTCGGAATTCCAATGCGCGATCCGGTGATTCACCGAGACGGGAACGGTCCCGGGCGGAACGGGTGCGGTGGCAGCAGAGCCGGTTTCGGCTGAAGCGCTGCGAGAAAGGCTGGTCACGTATGGCCTCCTGGTTCGGTGAGTGACACCAAGATAGGAAAGCCATGTTGCAGCGGCGCTGCGTGCGGTGACCCGCTGATTAACTCGTTCTCACCCGCTCGTCGGCGCGTACGTGAGATCGAACGCGTCGACGAGCCGGGTCACCAGGAGTCTTCGAGCATCCGAGGTCGACAGCACAGATAGCCGCCGACCAGCAGAATCACAACGCATCCGGTGAGCAGCGTCAGCGGCAATCCCCAACCGCCGGACACGGTGTGCAGGAAGCCGAACAGTATCGGTCCGGTGGCCGACACCACGTAGCCCAGCCCCTGGGTGAAGCCCGAGAGCGAGGATGAGCCCACCGCGGTGCGGGTCCTGAGATTGATCAGCGTCAGCGACATCGGAAAGGTCATCGTGCCGAGGCCGATCAGGCACACCCAGATCACCGTTCCGGCGGCAGGCGAGAAGTGCAAGCCGGAGAACCCACAGAGGTAGCACACCGCGGCGACCAGGACGAGGCCGAACGGATTTCGCAGTTTTGCGCAGAGGGTCGGCGTGGCCAGCGACGTGACCAGGCCCATCGCTCCGAACGCGGCGACCGAGGCTCCGGCCAACCCCTCGCCGATACCCGAGTCGATCAACAGCGTCGGCAGCCACGTCAACATCGAATACGTGATCAGCGACGTCATCGCGAACATCATCACCATTCCCCACGCGAGCGAGGATCGATGGATGCGGCCGCCGGATCGGGTGTGCACGGCCGCCGAACCGGCCTCGGCAGAGACGTCCTTCTCGTCGCGACCACGTCGGGCGATCACGACACCGAGCCACGGCAATGCTGCGGCAACACCGACGATCGCCCAGACCCCGATGGAGAGCCGCCACCCGTGGGCATCGGCGACCGGAACCGCGAGCAGCGGCGGAATCATGGTGCTGATCTGGAGTGCACAGATGTAGATGGTGCTGACCACTGCGAGTCGATCCGAGAAGTACCGCTTGACCAGAGGTGGGATGACGACGTTTCCGATACCCATGCCGGCGAGGGCGATCGCGGACAGCGCCAGCAACGACGCCGTGTTCGGCGCGAATGCCCGGGTGGCCATCCCGATCGTGGTCAACGCCATGGCGAGCAGGGCGGCGCGCTCGAGACCGGTGCGCTTGGCGAGAAGCGGTGTCGCCAACCCGAACACGGCGAACATCGCCGGTGGCAGCATCCCGACGACGCCGATGACGGCATCCCCGAACTGCAGATCCGTTGCGATCCTGCCGAACAGAGGGCTGATGGACGTCACGGCGGCGCGCAGCGTCAGCGCAGAAAGAACGATGGCGGCGAACACCAGCAGTCGGCCGCGAACGAGTGATGTACCGGTCTGGGTGGTCTCGGAAACGGTAGGCGCACTCACCGCGTAATCATAGGATGACCGGATCATCGGGTGCAACGCAGTATCATCGTCGGCGCAGCACCCCGAGCACTGCACCGCCCCCAGAACGAGGAGCCTCCGTGCGCCAGGTCCACCGATCGAGCCTGATCACCCAGGTCACTGCAGCCCTGCGCGACGAGATCACGTCGAAACGATGGCCGGTCGGCAGCAGAATTCCCACCGAACCGGAGCTGTGCGAGATGACCGGCACCGGGCGAAACACGGTTCGTGAGGCCGTTCAGGCACTCGTCCACGCCGGCATGGTCGAGCGACGGCAGGGGTCGGGAACGTTCGTCATGACCTGCTCGGACCTCGGCGGCACCCTGGGCAAGTACTTCTCGGACGCCCGTTATCGCGACGTCACCGAGCTCCGGGAAACTCTCGAGGTGACCGCAGCAGCATTGGCTGCGGATCGACGCGACGAGCACGACATCCGAGAGATGAACGACGCCCTCGAGAACCGCAATGTCGCCTGGTCGAGCGGCGACGTGCCGTTGGCCGACGCCGTACGAATCGACGCGCGCCTGCATCGGAGCATCGTCGCCGCCAGCCACAACGCGATCTACCTGGAGTTCTACGACTCGTTGCTACCGGTGATCCACGAGACGATCAGAGAACACGCCACCGCTCACGACGACGACTACGTCGCCGAGCACACAGCCCTCGTCGACGCGATCGTGGACGGTGATTCGGCCCGGGCAATCGCCTCCGCCCGGTCGCTGTTCCGCGAACTCTCCGCCGCTCCGGGCCACGCGCCCGAACCTACAGAATGAGACGCACCAGATCTGCCGTGCGCGCGAGGCCGGGAAATGCCTCCGACGTCGACCGCGGATGAAGTGCGTGCACAGCCAGACGAAACATCAACGCGCGCAACAGCATCTGCGGCCATTCCGGTAGATCGTCCCACCGGCCCACCAGACCGTCGTCGGCGTCTCCCCACGAGAGCGCGTCCACCACGGCGACGCCGGCAGCCCACGACGCCGGACGCCAGTACGGGGTGATATCGCTGATCCCCGGAGCATCGCTGCCGGAGAACAACACCGTCCCGAACAGGTCGCCGTGTACCAATTGGTCCGGCGATTCGACGGGCTTACGCAGTGTCGCAAGCTGTTTGACCAATTCGAGGCTGCTCTTGCCGTCACTCGACGACGGCTCCGGCGCACCCGCACCGCGAGCGGTCCGTAGCGGAACGGCCTCCCAGGCGGCCCGGTCGGCCGCGACGAACACGTCGACGTCGGCCCACGGGGCGACGGGTGGCTGCACCAAGAAGCGGGGACGTTCCAACTGCGCGGTCGCTGCGTGCAACCGCATGGACAACGAGACCACTTCGTCGTGGCGAGGCTCGGGTTCGCCTGCGACGAACGTATCTGCACGCCAACCGGACACGACGTATCGACCATCGGTCGAGCGCACCGGTCGAGCGAGGCGCACACCGTCCACAGTCAGTGTTTCTCGCACCTTCGCAGACCAGGCTGCGCGAGCGTGATCGGCGACGGGCGAGAGCACGACGTCACCCAGACGCCACCCTCCGTCCCAGTCCGCACCCAGTGGCGCAGGTTCGACATCGCGCAGCCCGAACGTAGAGATCACGTGCTGAGGAGGTTCGACAGAGCTCACGAACGCCACGGTACCGCCGATCGGGCAGAGCTCTGCGGACGACGCGCGCATGCGGCCCAGCCGCCACGTCAGTAGATGGGCAGGCCGGGCTCGATCTGCTTGGCCCACTCCACGATTCCGCCGTCGAGATGGGTTGCGTCGGTGAAACCGGCACCGACGAGAGCGTCGAGAACCTCCGCGGACCTGATGCCGGTTTTGCAGTACAGAACGATCGGTACCTGCTGTGGCAGTTCGGCCAACGCCGCCCCGGACAGAATTCGCCCGCGCGGTATCAGCCGAGCGCCCTCGATCCGCACGATGTCCCACTCCACCGGCTCACGCACGTCGATCAAGGCGACCTCGCGTCCGGAATCCAACATCGCCCGTAGCTGCTCGGGGCTGATCGAGGCGTCGTCGGATTCGACGGCCGGCACCACCCCGCAGAAGGCGTCGTAATCGATCAGTTCCGTGATCGGGGTTCGGTGCGGATCACGGGCCAGTCCGACGGTTCGGTAGCTCATGGCCAACGCGTCGTAGATCATCAGCCGTCCCAGCAGCGTCTCGCCTATTCCGGTGATCAACTTGATGGCTTCCGTCACCATCACCGACCCGATCGAGGCGCAGAGCACGCCCAGGACGCCACCCTCGGCGCAAGAGGGCACCATTCCCGGCGGCGGAGCCTCGGGGTACAGATCTCGATAGTTGATCCCGACGCCGCCCGGAGCTGCATCCCAGAACACCGAGACCTGCCCCTCGAACCGGTAGATCGAACCCCACACGTACGGGATACCGACCAGTGCGGCCGCGTCGTTGACGAGGTATCGGGTGGCGAAGTTGTCGGTGCCGTCGAGAACGAGATCGTAATCGCCGAAGATATCGATCGCGTTGGACGAGTCGAGGCGGACCCTGTGCAGCACCACCGTGACGCCGTCGTTGAGTTCGAGGATCGAGTCCCGTGCGCTGTCGGCCTTCGGTCGTCCGACGTCGGACCGCCCATGGATGACTTGTCGCTGGAGGTTGGACAGCTCGACGTCGTCGAATTCCACGATGCCCAGAGTTCCGATGCCGGCGGCCGCGAGGTACAGCAGCGCAGGCGAACCCAGTCCGCCGGCTCCGACCACGAGCACGCGGGCGTTCCGCAACCGCTTCTGGCCGTCCGTTCCGACGTCCGGAATGATCAGGTGACGGCTGTACCTGGCAACCTCCTCGGAGGTCAGTTCACCGGTGGCTTCGACCAGTGGCGGTAGGTGGACCACGCTCAGCGACTCTCCTCGACTCGACGGGGCGACCACATAACTGCGTTCGCCGCCTTCGAATCTAATCCGCGATTGCTCACCCGCGTGGATAGGGCCACGGGTTGAACCGGCAGGTCTTGCCGTCCATGGGCACGACGCCCTCGGGGTCGAGCCGCGCGATGTCGTCGTTGGCCGTTCCGAACGTCTGCTGCATCATCACCGGTGCCAGCCCGCCGTCGGTTTCGCACGGCTGATGCTGCTGGTAGCCGATGGCGTGCCCGACCTCGTGGTTGATCTGATATTGACGGTACGAACCGATGTCTCCCTGGAAGGAGATCGCTCCGCGTACCCATCTGGGTTCGTTGAGCACGACCCGTTCGATGCCGGGGTTGTAGCAGGACACCTCGAGTTGGATGTCGTATCCACACGCCTGCCGAATGGACATCTGCGACGTCAGGGAAATCCGGAAATCCGGGTCACCCTGATCGATACGGCGGAACGCGAAACGCGGGTCGTTGGTCCAGCTCTTGGGGTTGGCCAACGTCTGATCCACCAGACGGCCGAACGACTCGTCGCCGCCGAAACCGACGGTGTCCACACCGTCCTCGACCTCGACGGTGTAGGTGAACACCCGCTCGGTTCCCTGGCCGACCTGCTCGGTGCTCCCGGCGACGGTGTGCCAGGTGCCTGCCCCCTGCACCGCGAACGGTCCACCGTCGGGCAGCTCACCGGACGAGATCGTTTCCGCGAAATTGCCGTCGGCCTGCGGCGGGACCCCGATGATTCCGGTTCCGGACGTATCGGAGCTCAGCGTGCCGAACCCTGGGTCCTGCGAGGTGCCCTGAGAGGCGGTGCCGACAACCGGGTCACCGGCCCGAACGGCATCGACGACCACGAGCGCGGTGACGGCGATCAGAATCGGTACCGCGTACGCCCGCCAGCCGTAGGTGGCGGCGAACTTTCCCAACTTGGTCTGTTTACGCACGTCACGCTCGGGGCGGCGACTGCGGTCCTTGACCTCGCGCTGCGTCGGGTCCCACTGCGCGCGCAAGGGCTGATGCGACCCACGACCACCCACGCCTCGTGGAAGATCGTCCGACCGCTCGTCGAACCCGCCGGACTGCACACCGCCGCGAATTCGCGGCTCGCCTCGGTCAGTCACTCGCTCACGATCTCACAATCCTGCTCGCTCGCCGCTCGGCACGCCGATACCGGGGACGGATCTATCGGGCTCTCGGTACGACAAACATCGTACAAACAAACCATCCGATGTGATTCGAGATCGACCGTTTCCGACAAGGATCCCCCAGGATCCCAGCGGTGCCGACGGCCACGAGTATCGTTGCCCGTGATCTGCGCTACGAGCGGTCCGAACCGAAGGCCACCCGCCGAAAGTTCACGCCGGACCGCACGTTGTCGAACCAAGACGAGCGCAGCTGTCGACGCGATGGGAACATATTTGATGACAGATCTCGACGACCGGAGGTCCTCCGACCGTCCGGCCACCACCGGCAACCGCCGCAGCGCCAGGCTGCCGCGTGATGCCCGTCGGGCGCAACTGCTGGCTGCTGCGAGCGAAATCTTCGTAACCCGCGGCTATCACGCGTCGGGAATGGACGAGATCGCCGAATGCGCCGGAGTCAGCAAGCCGGTTCTCTACCAGCACTTCCCCGGCAAACTCGAGCTGTACCTGGCGGTACTGCAGAGCTACGTCGACACCCTCATCGCCGGGGTTCGTCAGGCTCTGCGTTCGACGACGGACAACAAGCAACGCGTCCGCGCCGCGGTTCTGGCGTTCTACGATTTCGTCGACACCGACACCCAGGGTTTCCGTCTGGTCTTCGAGTCGGATCTGATGGGTGACCCTCAGGTCAACGCCCGCGTGGAGCAGGCGACCGAAGCATGCGTCGACGCCGTCTTCGACCTGGTCGCCCACGATTCCGGACTCGATCCGTACCGAGCACGAGTGCTGGCCGTCGGCCTAGTCGGTGCCAGCCAGTTCACCGCGCGCTACTGGCTCGAAGCAGATCGGCCGATCTCCAAGGAAGACGCCGTCGACACCACGGTCTCACTGGCCTGGGGCGGCTTGTCGCACGTTCCGCTGCAGTCTCCGTAACCAGCCGGTCGGGCATCCCTCCCACATACGCCACACGCCCCTCGTTCGAGTAGAACGAGGGGCGTGTGGTGTTACCGGCCGTCTCAGGTGGTTGCGAACCCGACCTTGCGAGGATCGGACGGGCCGATCTCGACGTACGACACCTTGGCGGTCTGGATCAAGAACTTGCGTCCCTTCTCGTCCTCCAACGACAGCACTCCGTCCTTACCTGCGAAGGCGGTCGATACGAGCGCTTCGACCTCGGCCGGGGACTGCGCACTGTTCACGACGAGCTCACGGGAACTCTCCGACACACCGATCTTGACCTCCACGGTCAACCTCCGAACTCTCGACAACTGACGCTGTTCTCGCCAGGCTAGTGCAGCCCGCGTGCCGCAGCCGCTTCCAGGCCTGTGCTGTCAGCGAACACCGGCGGGGACCCGCCCCGCCCGGTGCCCGATCGAGCCGATCAGTCCAACCCGAGCGAGGACATCCGTTCGGCATGCTGCTCCTGCATGCGATCGAACAGAGCGACGACCCCGTTGAGGTCGCCCGACGCGGTGATGACGAGATCGGTCAGCGACTCGCGCTGCGCGAGCACGAACTGGGCCTGCGTGATCGCCTCGCCGAGCAGTCGACGCCCCCACAACATCAGGCGTGCCTTGTCCTGGGAGCTCGCCCGGACCCGTTCGGACACCTCGTGGACGACGAACTCCGAGTGCCCGGTCTCGGCAAGGACATCGCGGACGATCTCCGCGACGTCGGGGGCGAGGCTGTGCGCGATCTGCCGGTAGAAATCAGCGGCGATTCCGTCACCCACGTATGCCTTGACCAACGACTCCAACCAGGTCGACGGCGTGGTGGAGGCGTGGTACTCGTCCAGAGCCCGCACGAACGGATCCATCGACGAATACACGTCGAGGCCACGGTTGGACAAAGCCTGTTCCAACGTCTCGAAGTGACTCATCTCGGCGGCGGCCATACTCGCCAGCGCCACCCGGCCTTCCATGGACGGAGCCATTCGAGCGTCCTCCGCCAACCGGTAGAACGCAGAGATCTCGCCGTAGGCGAGCACGGCGAACAAGTCGGGAACGCCCGGGTGATCGTGTGCGATCGCGGGCTCCCCTCTGTCCGGATCGCTCGACCCGACGAGGGCGGTGGATGCAACTGCGGGCGACGACGACTCCGACGAATGGGCTCCCATTCCACGAATCGTAGACCCGTGTCCGACGCCCCGTCGCGGGGCGCGTCACACCTGCCGCGACCCGTCGACCGTGGAGAATCGGGCCGGGCAAGCTACCATGGTGTCGATCGTTGCTCGCGGACCTGTCACACGGACCGAAAGCCGATGCGGCGATCATCGATAATGTGTGCGCACCTGATCCGGGTCGCCTCTAGAGCTTCGCCGCAGCGAACGTCACAGTTCGCGGCCGCGCTGAGGCTGACGGCGACATCACATCGGATTGAGGGCATCGACTTCGGCCGGCAATAGGCCTGTGCCCTTCCTTGTGCGTACGTTCGACCACGAGGAAGGCCAGTCCCCTGAGCAAGATAGTCGTAGACCAAGAATCCGAGACCGGCGACACCACCCTGTCGGCCCAACTGGACGACACGCATGTGCCACCGACGTTCGCCGAGTTGAACGTCGACGCCGACATCGTTCGCGCACTTGCCGACATGGGTATCGAGCGCACCTTCGCCATCCAGGAGCTCACTCTTCCGCTGGCCATCGCGGGCGACGACCTCATCGGGCAGGCCAGGACCGGAATGGGCAAGACCTTCGGTTTCGGCGTGCCCCTTCTGCATCGTCTCGCCACGGAGAATTCCGGAACGACCCCGCTCGACGGCACGCCACGCGCGCTGATCATCGTGCCGACCCGTGAGCTGTGTGTTCAGGTCAGCTCCGACCTCGAGAATGCATCGAAGTACCTCAGCGGCGCGAACGGCCCGGTGAAGGTTCTTTCCATCTACGGCGGTCGCCCGTACGAAGCTCAGATCAGCGCGCTCCAGAACGGCGTCGACGTCGTCGTCGGCACCCCCGGCCGTCTACTCGACCTCGCCAAGCAGAACCACCTGATCCTCGGCAAGGTCGGCGTCCTGGTTCTCGACGAGGCCGACGAGATGCTCGACCTCGGGTTCCTTCCCGACATCGAACGCATCCTGGGCATGGTCCCCGACAAGCGTCAGACGATGCTGTTCTCCGCGACGATGCCCGGCCCGATCATCACGCTGGCGCGCACGTTCCTGACGCAGCCGACGCACATCCGGGCCGAAGAGGCTGAGTCCTCCGCCGTGCACGATCGCACCGCCCAGCACGTCTACCGGGCGCATGCACTCGACAAGGTCGAGATGGTCGCCAAGGTCCTCAAGGCGGAAGGCCGCGGCGCGACGATGGTGTTCACCCGCACCAAGCGCACCGCGCAGAAGGTCTCCGACGAGCTCGCCGAGCGTGGCTACTCGGTCGGCGCGGTCCACGGAGATCTCGGGCAGGTCCAACGCGAGAAGGCTCTCAAGGCGTTCCGCACCGGCAAGATCGACGTGCTGATCGCCACCGACGTCGCGGCCCGGGGTATCGACATCGACGACGTCACCCACGTCATCAACTACCAGTGCCCCGAGGACGAGAAGACCTACGTCCACCGCATCGGCCGTACCGGCCGTGCAGGGCGCACCGGTATCGCCGTCACCCTCGTCGACTGGGACGATATCCCGCGCTGGCAGCTGATCGACAAGGCCCTGAATCTGGGTATGCCGGATCCGGTCGAGACCTACTCGAGCTCGCCGCATCTGTTCGCCGAGCTCGATATCCCCACCGATGCGACCGGCACCGTACGC
Organism: Rhodococcus sp. PML026; assembly: GCF_000963615.1. NCBI lineage: Bacteria > Bacillati > Actinomycetota > Actinomycetes > Mycobacteriales > Nocardiaceae > Rhodococcus > Rhodococcus sp. PML026. The sequence continues at coordinate 827,030 of NZ_KQ031375.1, forward strand.
AAGGCGGCACCCGCGCGAGCCGCGGAGCAGGCCGCTGACAAGGCCCCCGACACCGAGTCCGCAGCACCGTCGGCAGAGGCGTCCGCACCGAGCAAGCCGCGCCGCTCACGCAGCCGCCGTCGCACCCGCGCGGGACAGGACGGGGACCAGGCCTCGACCTCGACCGACTCGGTCAACGCCTCCGCATCGACCGCGAATCCTGTTGCAGCACAGTCGGATTCGACCGATTCGTCGACACCGGAAGCGTCGACCAAGACCGCTCCTCGTCGCCGACGCCGTCGCCGCACGAGCGGATCGTCCGCCGAGACCGGGCCGTCGACGGCGAGCGCGTCGGAGTAATCTCCAGCCGTGCTGGCTCCAGAACGTAGGTCGAGAACCGATCTCGTCGTCGCGGCAGTCATCGCGGTGACGGTGGTCGTGGCCGCGAGCGTCGCCTGGCTCACGGGTGACGCTCGGGGCACCACCTCTGTCACGGCCGACAATCCACTCGCGCCGTCCGAGGCGGCCGCCTCCGTGCCCGCCGCCCTGTCCGAGTTGTGGCGGGCACCGAGTTCGGCGACGGATTCGGCGCATACGCCGGTTCCGGTCGTGACCGGTTCGGCAGTCGTGACCGCCGATGGCGGTTCGGTCGTCGGCCACGACCCCCGTTCCGGCGACCCGGCGTGGTCGTACTCGCGAGACCTACCCCTGTGCTCGGTGATCGCCTCCTGGAACACTGCCGTCTCGGTCTACCGCGACGACCGCGGTTGCTCGCAGGTGACCACGCTCGACGGATCGACCGGCGTCCGCACAGCACAGCGCACGTCCGACGCAGACGACTCGGTGTACCTCTCTTCCGACGGCACCTACGTGACCTCGCGAGGTGACACTCGGATGGAACTGTGGCGCTCGGACATGGTGCGCACACTCGAATACGGGCGCGTCGATGCTCCGGTCAACCCGGGTACTCAGCCGAGAACCGGATGCACGCTCCTGTCCACCACGTCGTCCAATTCGCGGACGGCAGTGCTCGAACAGTGCCCGGGTGAGCCGGCCGCACGACTGTCTCTGCTCAACCCTGCCCCCAAGGATGCGAGCGAACCCGAGGAGTACGGATCCTCGGTGGTCCCGGATCTCGTCACCTCGGGGCAGGAGCCGACATCCGGACGCGTGCTGGCTCTGACGGGAAGCCTTGTCGCGCTGTATGTTCCGTCCGCAAAGGGTGTCCCTGCGCGCATCGCGCTCTACGACGACACCGCCACGGCCGTCTCCGAGTTCGCTCTCCCCGCGGGCCTCGGCCCAGCATCCGCACCGCCCGCCTCGCCGGCAGCGAAACAGGGTTCGGTGTTCACCTGGTTCACCGGCTCGGGAGTCCAGGCACTGAACTCCACCGACCTGACTCCGGCGTGGTCCATGCCCGGGGCCCTCGGCAGCGGTGCCGTCATGGCCGGCAGGCTACTGGTTCCCGTGCCCGACGCGATCGCGGTGGTCGAGCTCGCCACCGGCACGGTGATTGCCGAGATTCCGATCGATCGCGGCGACTACGACGGACCGGTGCAGACCTCCGTGATCGGCGATGTCGTCGTCGAGCAGCGCGGTTCCGACCTGGTCGCGCTGGGTTGATCGAGGACGGCCGATTGGAGGAGCTACTCCGCGGGGTCGTACGTCTTCAGTTCCGCTGTGCCCTCCCAGTGGGCCAACAAGTTCTCGGCCAGCTCGCGATACGCCTGCGCGCCCTTGTTCTTTCGCCCCGACAGCACCGTTGCGCCGGATGCACTCGCCTCCGCGAAACGCACCGTCCTGGGGATCGGCGGAGCGAGGACCGGCAGCGAGTACCGGTCGGAAACATCGCCGAGCACGTCACGGCTGTGGGTGGTACGGGCATCGAACAGGGTGGGCAGTGCACCCAGCAGTGCGAGGTCGGGGTTGGTGATCTGCTGCACCTCGGACACCGTCCGCAGTAGTTGTCCGACGCCGCGGTGAGCGAGCGTCTCACACTGGAGCGGGACCAGAACCGATTGCGCTGCCGTGAGACCGTTCAGCGTGAGAACACCGAGCGAGGGTGGGCAATCGATGACGACCACGTCGAAATCCTGCAGAATCGGTGCCAGAGCACGCTTGAGTGCGAACTCGCGACCGGCGCGCATGAGCAACAGCGCCTCCGCACCCGCGAGGTCGATCGTGGCGGGCAACAGCACGATCCCCTCCGCCGTCTCGATCAGCACGTCCTCGACCTGTGCGTCCCCGGTCAATACCTCGTGCACCGACGAGTCGAGCTTGTCCGGGTTGTGACCGAGCGAGAACGTCAGGCATCCCTGCGGGTCGAGATCGACCACCAGAACGCGTCGGTCGAGTGCGTGCAGCGCGGCTGCCAGCGAGGCGACCGTAGTGGTCTTGGCCACGCCGCCCTTCTGATTCGCTACCGCAAGAATTGTCGTCACGCCCTGATCCTTGCCTAGATTCGCCGCTCGAGCGAGGTTTGTCGGTTCCGGGCGCGTCAGTGCATCACGATCGGCGGCGCGGATTCCTGAGAAACGTGCTTGGTTCGGGGCAGGAAGAACGCGGGCACGAACGTGATGACGATGAGCACCAACGCGACCATGAAGGTGGTCCCGAACGCGCGCGCCGAGATGTCGAATGCTTCGAGCTGGCTCGAGGCCGTCAGCGCCGGCTTCTGCTGCGCGGTCAACACCACCGACATCAACGCGGTTCCGATCGATCCGGCGGCCTGCTGGACGATGTTCATCAATGTCGAACCGCGAGCGACTGTTTCGTTCGTCAACGTCTGCAGCGCAGCAGTCATGATGGGCATCATCGTCGAGCCGAGCCCCAGCCCCATGACGAACAAGGCTCCGATCAACAACGTGTACGACGTGCTGGTGCCGACCTGGGTGAACACCGCCATGCCTGCAGTGATCAGGACCATGCCCATCAGCACGATTCGTCCTGGACCGGTCTTGTCCGCGATCACTCCGGCGATCGGCATGGCTATCATCGCGCCGATACCCTGCGGTGCGAGAAGCAGCCCGGCCGACAGTGTGGACTCGCCGCGGAGCAGGAAGTAGCTGGGAAACAGCAACCCTGCGCCCATGAACGCGACCATGAAGAAGGTGGTCGTGATGACCGCGACGGTGAGTGAGCGGTTCCGGAAGAGCCTCAGGTCGATCAACGGATGCTCGACGCGCAGAGCGTGGAAGACGAACAACACGATCAGCACCAGGCCCACGATGACCGGAACCAGCACCTTGACGGCCAGCACGGTCTCGGTTTCGACGACCGACGACGCACCGTAGAGAAACAGGGCCAGACCGGGCGAGAGCATCAGCATGCCGCGGAAGTCGAACGATTCCGACGGGGTCGGATTGTCTCGCGGAAAGATCACGATTGCGGCGATCAGCGCGAGAATGCCGATCGGCAAGTTGATGAGGAAGATCCAGTGCCAGCTCGCGGCCTCGATCAGCCAACCGCCGAGGATGGGGCCCGCGATGGGCCCGATCAGCATCGGCACACCGAGCACGGCCATCACGCGGCCGATCCGTTCGGGGCCGGCGGCACGCGTCATGATCGTCATGCCCAGGGGCATCAACATGCCTCCGCCGAGGCCCTGCAGTACGCGGAACACGATCAACGACGTGATGTCCCAGGCGAAACTGCACAGCACCGAACCGAGAACGAACAGCACCAGTGCCGTGATGTAGAGACGCTTGGTGCCGAAACGGTCCGCAGCCCAGCCCGTCAACGGGATGACGGTGGCCAAGGCGAGGGTGTAACCGGTCATCGTCCAGGCCGCGTTGGCATACGTGGTCTCGAACACGTCGGTGAACGTCCTCAAGGCCACGCTGACGACGGTGACGTCGAGAATCGACATGATCGCGCCGAGAACGACGACACCGGCGATCTTCAGCAACGCTCCGTCGAGCTTCTCCGGGGCACCGGAGGGCGCGGGCTTCTGCAAGTCGGTCATTGTTCTCCAGATCGATGAGAAGAGCTACGAGGTCAATGCAGTGAGCACACTGACGGACAGGACTGCGTTGCCTGCGACGGTGAAGATCCAGAAGAGAATAACCGTCCGGTAGGTCTGGACTCAATCGCGTTTTCGGACACATCCACCGGTTCGGTATGACGAAGCCCACACCCGACCGGCAGGCATGATCGAGTGCATGACCAACCACGGAGCCGTCGAGGCCGGCCGAGTCGTTCTGCTCCGTCACGGGGAAACCGAATGGGCCCTCGCGGGTAAGCACACCGGAAACACCGATGTTCCACTCACCGCCCACGGTGAGCAGCAGGCAGTCGAGGCCGGCTCACTGCTGACTCTGCTGAAACTGCGCGACCCGGTGGTCATCAGCAGCCCGCGCGAACGGGCCCGTCGAACAGCCGATCTCGCGGGGCTCGAGGTCGATCGAACATGGGATGCGCTGTCGGAATGGGACTACGGCGACTACGAGGGCATCACGTCGTCGGAGATCCACGAGACAGTGCCGCACTGGACCGTCTGGACGCACCCGTGCCCGGGCGGAGAGTCGATCGGTGACATCGCTGTTCGCGTCGAACTGGTGTTGTCCGTTGTTCTTCCACTGCTCGAAGGCCGGGACGTGGTGCTGGTGGGACACGGCCATTTCTCGCGAGCACTGATCGCCGGCTGGACGGAAGCGTCCATCACCGAAGGGAAGCGCTTCGCATTGTCCCCGGCCGCCTACTCACTGCTCGGTTTCGAGCACTCCTTTCGACAGCTCATCGCCCACAATGTTCACCCCTCGATTCTCTCTGCAGCCACCGATCGCTCGATCGGCACCGACCCGACCGGAGGTCCACGATGATCCGCCGCGCCACCGAAGACGATGTATCCGCCATCTGCGGGTTGGTCCACGAACTGGCGGAGTACGAGAAGGCGTCCTCGTTGTGCACGGTCCGAGACGACCACCTTCGGTCGGCTCTGTTCGGTGAGAATCCGTCGGTGTTCGCGCACGTCGCCGAGCACGACGGCGTGGTGGTGGGGTGCGCTCTGTGGTTCTTGAACTTCTCCACCTGGGACGGGGTCAACGGAATCTATCTGGAGGACCTCTACGTGCAGCCGGACGCACGCGGCCATGGGTTCGGAACCGCACTGCTGGCAGCGTTGGCGGCCGAGTGCGAAGCCAACGGCTACACGCGACTGACCTGGTCGGTGTTGGACTGGAACACCCCGTCGATCGGGTTCTACCGAGCGTTGGGCGCGCAGGCTCAGGACGAGTGGACCACATTCCGATTGACCGACGGTGCCCTGAGGGACCTGGCAGCGAAAGCGTCCTAGAGACGCGGTTCGTCGTCGACGTCGCTGTACTCGGCCGCCATCCACTGCGACGAGGGTGGACTGAACAGCAGCACCAGCACGGCAACCACGACGATTCCCAGAACGATGCCGTAGACGGTCTGATGTGAACCGGTGAGCAGCGACCACACGACGGGAAGCAGCAGTAGCTGGACGACGGTTGCCAGTGCCCTCCCCCACCGTTTGCCGAGAATCAGGGCGACGCCTGCAGCCCCGACGCCGAGGCCCAGCACGCCGAACCACCCGGCCGTGCCGTACCCGTTGGCGACAGCGTTGTCGCCCTCTCCGGAGACCGCGCGCACGACGAGAACGAAGGCCGCGACCAGCGAGACGGCACCTTGTGCTGCGACGAGGACCCCGGCGGATCGAAAAGTGGCCGGTGGGGTGAGGTTCTCGGGTTGGGTGGACACGGGACCAGCCTAGGCAACCGGGAGTGGAGCCTGCGGAACGACCCAGGGGGCGCGAGTGGAGCCTGCGGAACGACCCAGGGGGCGCGAGTGGAGCCTGCGGAACGGCCCGGGTGGTGCCGGTGGAGTCCGCCGAGCCACCCGGTTAGTGTTTGTTCCTGTGCGTGCGCTGCTGATCGTCAATCCCAATGCGACTTCTACGACGGCTGCAGCTCGGGATCTATTGGCTCATGCATTGTCGAGTCGGTTGCGGGTGACGGTGGCGCAGACGACGCATCGTGATCATGCGTCGGAGTTGGCTCGGGGTGCCCGTGAGGACGGGGTGGGCCTGGTGATCGTTCACGGGGGTGACGGCACGGTGAACGAGGTCATCAACGGTCTGCTCGGGGTTCCGTTGCCGACGTCGATGCAGGCGGTGACGATCGGCGCGATTCCGCCCATTGCGGTCGTTCCCGGTGGTAGTGCGAATGTGTTCGCGCGCTCTCTCGGAATCGAGGCGGACCCGGTAGCGGCCACGAATCAGTTGATAGGCCTGCTGGACGCGCGGGCGCGGCGGACGGTCGGTCTGGGGCATTGCGACAACCGGTGGTTCACGTTCAATGCCGGGATGGGTTTGGACGCGGAAGTGTGTCGGGCCATCGATGCGAGCCGGAAGGACGGTACGCCGGTGTCGGCGACGCGTTATCTCCGGTTCTCGGTGCAGGAGTTCTTCAAGCACAAGCGTCGTCCGGCGCAGTTGACGGTGGAGGTTCCCGGGCGGGATCCGTTCGAGAACGTGCACTATGCGTTCGTGTCGAACTCGAGTCCGTGGACCTTCTTGAACGATCGTCCGGTCCATACCAATCCCGGGACCGCTTTCGATTCGGGTCTCGGTGTGTTCGCGATGCGCTCGACGGCACTGCTCCCCACGCTGCGGGTGTCGCGTCAGCTGTTGGCCAAAGGTGCAGAACCGAAGTCTCGCAAATTGATTCGAGTCGACGACGTCCCGAGTGTTCGAATCACGTCTACAGAACCGATGGGGCTGCAGATGGACGGGGACTACCTGGGTGAACGCACCGAGGCGGAGTTCTTCTCGACTCCCGACGCATTGGATGTTGTCGCGCCCGTCACGTGAGACCCACTGTGACCTGCGCGCGAAGATGCTCGATGGGCAATTTCCTGCGAAATCACGAGCAATATCTGCCGAGTCGGGGTACAAAGGAGCGCAGAAGGCTAAAGCGAGCCTAACAGAGTGAGCTTGACCACGGTCACGCGCGTATCCCTTGACTTCACCTGAGTTCGTGAAAGCATTCACAAGCAACAGTGCGGAAACATTGGTTACCCACTCGTGAAACAGAAGAGAAACGAAACGGCGCTTCGGCGCCCGGTAAGGAGCAGAGGATGGACTGGCGCCACAAGGCAATTTGTCGCGATGAAGATCCGGAACTATTTTTCCCGGTGGGAAACAGTGGTCCGGCGCTCGCGCAGATCGCCGATGCCAAAGTCGTCTGTACTCGGTGCCCCGTCACCGCAGAATGCCTGTCCTGGGCACTCGAATCCGGCCAGGACGCAGGAGTATGGGGCGCAATGAGCGAAGACGAGCGCCGTGCACTCAAGCGACGCAACGCACGTACGCGCGCACGTAGCTCCGTCTAGGACGCAGACACACAACACTCGGTAGGCCCGGTATCCGCTCAGCGGATACCGGGCCTTCTGCATGTCGAACTGCATAGCGGCGCTACCACAGATCGGGCGTTCTCACGTCACAGTGCGGCCGGTTCGTAACGCACTGTTCACGAGCGGCCCGTCAGGCTCGCGGCACCCGACGGCCCAGTGGCACTCGCAGCATGGCGTCGGTGCCACCTCCAGGAGCCGGATGCAGGCCCAGAGAACCGTTCAGTTCGACCGACACCAGAGTGCGCACGATCTGGAGCCCCAGTCCGTCCGAACGCTCCAACGAGAACCCTGCGGGCAATCCGCGGCCGTCGTCGTGGATGACGACGTCGAGCCATTTCGACGAACGGTCGGCACCGATGCGCACCACGCCGACCGATCCGGCGTCGAACCCGTGCTCCATCGCGTTCTGCACCAGCTCGGCCAACACCATCACCAGCGGCGTCGCCCGCTCGGCGGAGAAGACACCGAGTTGGCCGTCTCGGACCACCCGCACCCGAGGGTTGACGGTGGCGATGTCGAGCATGATCGGCACCAACCGGTCGACTATCTCGTCGAGATCCACTTCTTCGTCGACCGACATCGACAGCATCTCGTGCACCAGCGCGATGGACGTCACGCGGCGAACGGATTCGGACAACGCGGTGCGAGCTTCCTCGTTCTCGAGCCGACGCGACTGCAGTCTCAGCAGAGCCGCCACGGTCTGCAGGTTGTTCTTCACTCGATGGTGGATTTCGCGGATCGTCGCGTCCTTGCTGAGCAGCGCACGGTCGCGGCGCTTCACCTCGGTGACGTCTCGGACGAGTACGGCTGCGCCCGCGGATCGACCGTGCGGCTGCAGTGCCAACGTGCGCACCAGAACCGTCGCGCCGCGGGCGTCCACTTCCATTCGGTGCCCGACGTTGCCGGACAGTGACGACCGGATATGGTCGGCCACTTCTTGCGAATCGAACGGGTCGGTCACCAGAGACCGCGTCACCGACGCGAGGTCACGGCCCGACAGTTCCGTCGTCAAACCCATCCGGTGGTACGCCGACAGCGCATTGGGGCTCGCGTAATCCACCCGTCCCTCGGTATCGATGCGAATGAAGCCGTCGCCGGCCCGCGGCGACGAGTTGACGTCGGTTCGCTCCTCCGGCGTCGGAAACGTTCCCTCACTGATCATCAGGCACAGATCGTCCGCGCATTCCCGATACGCGACCTCGAGCGCACTCGGCGGACGAAGCTGGGCCGGATTGGTGTCGCGGGTCAGCACGGCGATGACGTGCTCTCCACACCGCACAGGAATGCTCTCGCTGCGGGTCAGAACACCACCCTGCACGATCTTTCGCTGTTGCAACGCGACGAGCACTTCGGGGTGCTCGGACTCGGAGATGGTCGTCCCCACGATGTCGTGGGTGAACACCGTCGGCGCGGTGGTGGGTCTGCACTGGGCGACACACAGCACGTCCGCCGACCCGTCCGAGACATCGTCGGTACCGACCCAGAGCAACACGTCCGCGAACGACAGGTCGGCCAGGAGCTGCCACTCCCCTACGACGCGCTGCAGATGGTCCACCGCGGCACCGGGCAGATCGGTGTGTTCGGCCAGCAGGTCACTGAGGGTCGACACGGGTTCTCACGCAGCCGTCGGTCAGGACACCACAGCGATGAGATCGCCCTGTTGAATGACATCCCCCACTGCGACGTCCACGGACGTGACGGTGCCTGCGGTCTCGGCGAGCACGGGAATCTCCATCTTCATCGACTCCAGCACGACCAACGTGTCACCGACCTCGACGGCATCACCGCGGGCCACGACCACCTGAAACACCGTCGACACCATCTCCGCACGAACATCCTCGGACACCGGCGAACCCCTCTCTCACGACACCTCGAACCGCGGCGGGCACACACCGGAGACCATGCCCGTCACAGTAAGCCAATCACACGTGGGAGACTGTAGTGAACAAACGAGAGGAGCCCATCATGGGAAAGCGTGGACGTAAGAAGCGTGCTCGTAAGGGCAACAAGGCCAACCACGGCAAACGTCCCAACAGCTGACGTTCTGCCACCAGCCACGAAGGGCCGAGAAGCACTGCTTCTCGGCCCTTCGTCGTCGGTACGATCAGGTTATTCGGAGTCGACGCTACGGGTCAGCACCGTACGTCGGATTTCCACGCTGAGTCGCTCGCGAAGCCCGGCGGGCGCTTGATCTCCGCCACATTTACGGGAGATCAGCCGCTTGACCTTCTCTTCGATGCCGTACGCCTCGAAGCACGATCCGCACTCGTCGATGTGCTTCTGCAACCGTTGCCTGCTGGCCTCGTCGCACTCGTTGTCCAACATGATCCATACGTCCGCGATCACGGCCGAGCAATCCAGTCGCTCGAATTCGGCGTCGGCTCCGCCGTCGCCCACAGAACCGCCGCCGATGATGTCATCGCCGGAATCACCGGTGCGCGTCACTGGACTACCTCCTGCTCGTGCCGGTCGACTGCGCCGTCCCGGTTGAATCCACGGTCGCGGGCCACACCCGCCAGCAAACCTCGAAGTTGCTTACGCCCACGATGCAAGCGCGACATCACCGTTCCGATGGGCGTTCCCATGATCTCCGCGATTTCCTTGTACGGGAAACCCTCGACGTCGGCGTAGTACACCGCCATCCGGAATTCCTCGGGCAACGACTGCAGAGCGGCCTTGATGTCGTCGTCCGGCAGTGCGTCCAGCGCCTCGACCTCGGCCGAGCGCAGTCCGGTGGACGTGTGTTCAGCGGTCGCGGCGAGCTGCCAGTCACTGATCTCGTCGGTCGGGTACTGCGCAGGCTGACGCTGCTTCTTGCGATAGGAGTTGATGTAGGTGTTGGTCAGGATTCGGTAGAGCCACGCCTTCAGGTTCGTGCCCTCACGGAACGACCGGAACGCCGAGTAGGCCTTCACGAACGTCTCCTGCACCAGGTCCTCGGCATCTGCGGGGTTGCGCGTCATCCGCAGCGCGGCACCGTACAGCTGGTCGAGCATCGGCAACGCGTCACGCTCGAAGCGTTCGGTCAGCTGGGCCTCGGTCTCGGCTGCCCGCTGCTCGGCGATCGCCTTCTCGTCCGCTTCGGTGGGAGTCCTGGCTTCTGTCACGCTGATCCCTTCGGTAGCTTCCACCACCCAGGCTACCGCGCCCGAAGTCGGCTTCTGCGACGAGATCACCCCCTTGATCGCCAAGGGACGTCCCGCGGTCAGCACTGCCATTCGTCATTCCTTCCGCCTGCATCCGTATCTGCCCTGTCACAACACTGCCGCGCGCCGCGGTGTTCCCGCCGCAGTCGATAGAGTCCGACGAATGGCTGCGTCGACTCCCGCTCTTGCGCTGCTCACCGCACGGAAGGTGGCGCATACCGTGCACACCTACGAGCACGATTCGCGCACGCAGTCGTTCGGCAGCGAGGCCGCCGAGATTCTGGGCGAGCGCCTCGGCGTGCGCCCGGAGCAGGTGTTCAAGACCCTGGTCGTCGAACGCGCAGATCGTTCGCTGGCCGTCGCGGTGGTCCCCGTCACCGGAATGCTCTCGTTGAAAGCGGCAGCAGCCGCTCTGGACACGCGGAAGGTCGCGATGGCCGACAGAGCTGCCGCCGAACGGTCGTCGGGCTACGTGTTCGGTGGAATTTCTCCGCTCGGCCAACGTAGATCCCTGCCCACCGTCATCGACGACTCGGCACTCGAGTTCGACCGTGTGCTGTGCAGCGGGGGTCGCCGTGGCCTGGAGATCGAACTCGCTCCAGCCGATCTCATTCGCCTCACGCGCGCCGTCACCGCGCCCATCGCCGCACACTGACCGCCGATGAGCGAAGATGGACCGGTGAGCACTTGGACAGCCCCCGCCGCCGATGGACCCATCGACGCGACAGTCACTCTGCCCGGATCGAAGTCGATCACCAATCGCGCGCTGATCATCGCCTCGCTCGCATCCGGCCCGTCGACCGTCACCGGCGCGCTTCGCAGCCGCGACACCGACTTGATGATCCATGCTCTGGAGACACTGGGCGTGCAGGTGGCCGCCGACCGCAACGATCCGACGTCTCTCCGTGTGACACCGGGAACGCTGCACGGTGGATCCGTCGAGTGCGGCCTGGCCGGAACGGTCATGCGTTTCGTCCCGCCCCTGGCCGCGCTCGCCGACGGCGTGGTGTCCTTCGACGGAGACGAGCAGGCTCGCATCCGGCCGCTCGACACCATCCTCGACGCGCTGCGCGCTGTGGGCGCCGACGTCGACGGCAGCGCGCTGCCGTTCACGATGCGCGGTACCGGTTCGCTGCGTGGTGGATCCGTCGAGATCGACGCCTCGGGGTCGTCGCAGTTCGTCTCGGGTCTGATGCTCTCGGCCGCGGCGTTCGACGAGGGAATCGAGATCCATCACATCGGTAAGCCCGTCCCGTCCATGCCGCACATCGACATGACCGTGGAGATGCTGCGCCGTGCGGGCGTCCGAGTCGACACCCCGGAATCGAGCGGAGACGCGAACACCTGGCGCGTGCATCCCGGTTCGGTCACCCCCGTGGACTGGAGCATCGAGCCGGACCTCTCGAACGCCACCCCGTTCCTCGCTGCCGCCGCTGTCACCGAAGGTGTTGTGCGAGTACCGAATTGGCCCGAGTCTACGACTCAACCCGGTGACGTGTTCCGCGAGATCCTCACGCAGATGGGCGCGGTGGTCGAACTACGCGCAGGGGTGCTGACCGTCGAAGGTCCGAACACGTTACGCGGCATCGACTTCGATCTGCACGACGTCGGCGAGCTGACCCCCACCGTCGCAGCGCTCGCCACCCTGGCCGAGGGGCCGTCCGTCCTGCGCGGCATCGCCCACCTACGCGGTCACGAGACCGACCGACTGGCCGCACTGACGACCGAGATAGTGCGCCTCGGCGGGCGAGCGGTGGAAACCGACGACGGCATTCGCATCGATCCCGCACCGCTGCACGGCGGCACCTGGCACTCCTACGCCGACCACCGCATGGCCACTGCCGGCGCGATCGTCGGACTCCGCGTCCCGGGCGTCGAGGTCGACGACATCGGCACCACCGCCAAGACTCTCCCCGGCTTCGAGAACCTGTGGGACACCATGTTGTCCGCTTCCACACCCAGCGGGGTCGGATCCTGACCGCGCGCCGCTACGACGAGTCCGACGTCCGCATCCGGCCGGGCAAGAGTTCTCGTCCGCGCACCAAGACTCGACCCGAACACAACGACGCCGAAGCCGGCATGGTGGTGTCCGTGGACCGCGGCCGCTGGGGCTGCGTACTCGACGGCGACCCGTCTCGGCCGGTCGTGACGATGCGGGCCCGCGAGCTGGGTCGAACCCCGATCGTGGTGGGCGACGAAGTCGGTATCGTCGGAGATCTGTCGGGCAAGGTCGATACTCTGGCCCGAATCGTGCGCGTGGCCGAGCGGCGAACGGTGCTGCGCCGCACCGCGGACGACACCGACCCGTTCGAACGCGTCGTGGTGGCCAACGCCGACCGACTGCTGATCGTCGCAGCGCTTGCCGATCCACCTCCCCGCACCGGCTTCGTCGAGCGCGCTCTCGTCGCGGCGTACGTCGGCGGACTCGAACCGGTGCTGTGCCTGACCAAGAGCGATCTCGCTGCACCCGACGAGTTCACCGCGTCGTTCGCCGATCTGGACGTCCCGGTGGTACTGGCGGGCCAGTCCGAGGACCTGACCGAACTGACCGCCATGCTGACGAACAAGGTCACCGCGCTCATCGGACACTCCGGTGTCGGCAAGTCGACACTCGTCAACAGACTGGTGCCCGACGCCTATCGCGCGACCGGGGTGGTCTCGGGCGTCGGCAAGGGCCGCCATACGTCGACGCAGTCGGTGGCGCTGCCGCTACCGGGCGGCGGATGGGTGGTCGACACTCCCGGCATCCGATCGTTCGGATTGGCGCACATCTCGCCGGAGAACGTCGTGGCCGCATTCTCCGACCTCGCCGAGACCATCGAGGACTGCCCCCGCGGCTGCACTCATCTGGGCCCCCCGGCAGATCCCGAGTGCGCCCTCGACACGCTCACCGGGGATGCAGCACGACGGGTGGCTGCCGTACGGCTCCTGCTGGAAGCGGTTCGAACGAACGAAGCCTGGTAGAGACCCACGGGGTCTGTACCAGGCTTCGTTGCTCGAAATCGGAGTCGGTCAGGCTGCTTTGCCGACCAGTCTGCGAATTCCCTTGCGCTTCTTGGTTTCTGCGATCGCGGTACGGAGGCCACGCCGCTTTCCGGTGTCGGGGTCGACGGCGAACAGACCTGCAGGCGCCTGTTCCCATTTACGCTCGGACGCGGTTTCCGGCGCGTCGTCGCTGGTCGCCTTCAAGTACTTGTTCGGAAGCGACAGCTTGGCGATCGTTCGCCACGACAGGAAGTACTGGTGCACGATCGAACCGGTCGTGTACGGCAGGTCGTACTTCTCCGCAAGCTCGAGAACCCGAACCTTGATCTCCCGCAGACGATTGCTGGGTAGATCGGGGAACAGGTGATGCTCGATCTGGTAGCAGAGATTGCCGCTCATGAACTCCATGACCGGGCCGGCGTTGAAGTTCGCGCTGCCCAGCATCTGACGCAGGTACCACTGCCCCTGCGTTTCGCCTTCCATGTCCGACTTGGTGAACTTCTCGGCACCGTCGGGGAAGTGCCCGCAGAAGATGACGGTGTTGGTCCACACGTTGCGCATCATGTTGGCGACGATGTTCGCCGTCAGCGTGCTCTTCCAGGCAGGTCCGGTGAGCAGCGGATGCAGGACATAGTCCTTGCCCATCTGCTTGCCGACCTTCTCGAGAACCTCGCGACGCTTCTGCTCGAATTCTTCACGTGGGACGCGGCCCTTGGCCACCTTGCCCAGTTCCAGGTGCTGCAGCGCCACGCCGTACTCGAAGAACAGCTGCAGCAACAGGTTGTAGACCGGGTTGCCGATGTTGAACGGCTTCCAACGCTGGTCGCGGGTGACGCGCAGCAGGCCGTAGCCCACGTCGTCGTCCATGCCCAACACGTTGGTGTACTTGTGGTGAATGTAGTTGTGCGTCTGCTTCCAGTGCGCCGAGGGCCCCGTGTTGTCCCACTCCCACGAGGTGGAGTGAATTTCCGGATCGTTCATCCAGTCCCACTGGCCGTGCATGACGTTGTGGCCGAGCTCCATGTTCTCGATGATCTTCGCGGCCCCGAGCATGGCGGTACCGACCAGCCATGCCGGGCGGCGGCGACTGGCGAACAGGACTGCACGTCCGCCGATGTCGAGCGAGCGTTGCAGCCGAATCGTGTTCTTCACGTACCGGGCGTCGCGTTCACCACGGGACGCCTCGATGTCTCGCCGAATCGCATCGAGCTCGTGGCCCAGTGCTTCGATGTCGGCGTCGGTCAGATGCGCGTATTCCTTGATGTCCGAAATCGCCATGGGAAACAGCCTCCTGGCAGTTGTGAACACACAGCGTGCGGTAGTGAGCCGTGTGCATTTCCGTCACCTACCGTACCGTAACTTACGGTCGCGTAGGTTACGGGCGCGAATCTGTGTGACGATTCACAATCAGGCGGTGACGTCCGATCGCCGGAGCGCCTTCGCCTGTCGTTTGGCTTCTTTCTTCGCGTTGCGCAGAGCTCCTCGCGCCTCCTGCATCGCCGAGCGCAGTCCACGGCGCTGGCCGGTGAGCGGGTCGATCCGAAGTGCGTGCACGGTCGGAGAATCGCCGACGCGCCAACGCCGCTCCGACGATGTCTCGGGCGCGTTGTCCGAGGTTGCGCGCAACCACTTGTCGGGCAGCGACAGCTTGTGGATGGTCCGCAGTGCCAACAGGTACTGCTTACCGAGCGACCCTGTCGTGTACGGCAGGTCGTACTTGTCGCACAGCGCGTGCACCTTCTCGGCGATCTCCGAGTACCGATTGCTCGGCAGATCCGGGAACATGTGGTGCTCGATCTGGTAGCAGAGGTTTCCGCTCATGAACGCCATGACGGGGCCGGCCTCGAAGTTGGCACTACCGAGCATCTGCCGCAGGTACCACTCGGGACGGGTCTCGTTCTCGAACTGACCGATCGTGAACTTCTCGGCACCGTCGGGAAAGTGACCGCAGAAGATCACGGCGTAGGCCCAGAGGTTTCGAACCAGGTTGGCCGTGGCGTTGGCGGTCAACGTGGACTTCCACGCCGGGCCGGACAGGGCCGGGAACAGGACGAAGTCCTTGCCGACCTGCTTGGCGATCTTGCGCGCGAAAGCGCGGGCCGCCGGTGACTTGAAGAGGCCTTTTTCGTGTTCCCCGTCGAGCTGCTTCTGAGCGTCGTAGTCGTGCAGTGCGATGCCCCACTCGAACGTCGTGGCCAGCACGATGTTGGCGAGCGGCTGAACGAGGTTGATCGGCTTCCACGGCTCGTCGCGGGTCATCCGCAGGATGCCGAAACCGATGTCGTCGTCCATTCCGACGATGTTGGTGTACGTGTGGTGCGAGTAGTTGTGCGCCCGCTTCCACTGCTCCGACGGTCCGGTCTGGTCCCACTCCCACGAGGTGGAGTGAATTTCCGGATCGTTCATCCAGTCCCACTGGCCGTGCATCACGTTGTGGCCGAGTTCCATGTTCTCGATGATCTTGGCGACGCTGAGCATCGCGGTCCCCACGAGCCATGCCGGCCGGTACTTGCTACCGAGCAGCACGGCGCGTCCACCGAGCTCGAGCATGCGCTGAGCTCGGATGGTCCGGCGGATGTATGCGGCATCGCGTTCACCGCGACTGTCCTCGACGTCGCGGCGAATGGCGTCCAGTTCGCGCCCGAACGCTTCCATGTCTTCTTCGGTCAGGTGAGCAAACTCTTTGATGTCGGTGATGGCCACCGGGTCCTCCAACAGTTGTGTGCGGCGCCCGAAATACCGGGGTTCAGCGTGGGCAACCTACGTGAGCGTAACCCAGCAGCCTGAGAAGGCAGTGTGCGAAAAACAGACCTACAGTTCCAATGTGCAGTCGCCCGCGGCCGCGGAAATGCACGTCTGGACGCGGTCACCCTCGCTGTGTTCCTTACCGGAACGCAGGTCGATCACATGCCCTGCGGTCAACGGCACCACACACGTCTGGCAGATACCCATACGGCAGCCGAACGGCATCCGAACACCCACATTTTCGCCCGCTTCGAGCAGCGTGGTCGCCCCGTCCGCCGCCGCTTTCTTGTCGGACTTGGAGAACGTGACGGTTCCGCCGGAACCGGACGTATCGGCGCGCGAGATCTCGAACCGCTCGAGGTGCAGCTTGTGCTCGATGCCCTCGCGCTTCCACGTCTTCTCGATTTCCTCGAGCAGTGCCGCGGGACCGCAGGCCCAGGTGTCGCGGGTACGCCAGTCGGGGTAGAGCTCGTCGAGCGAGGACAGAGCGAACTTGCCGTCGGAACGCGTCAGCTGCACGTGAGAGGTGAACTCGGGATGCGACTTCTCGAGGGCTGCAAGTTCGGCCGCGAACATCACCTCGTCCTCGGTGGGGGCCGAGTGGATATGCACGGTATCGGGCATGTCGCCGTGGCGATCGAGTGCTCTGAGCATCGAGATGACCGGGGTGATGCCGCTACCTGCGGTGACGAAGAGAATCTTGGCGGGCGGCGGAACGGGCAGTGCGAAATTGCCCTTCGGTGCCGCCAGTCGCACGATGGTCCCCTGCGGCACGCCGCCCACCAGATGTGACGACAGGAACCCTTCGGGCATCGCCTTGACGGTGATGGAGATCAGCTTGTCTTCCCAGTTCGGCGGCGAGGTCAGTGAATACGAGCGCCAGTGCCACCGACCGCCGAGATGCAGTCCGATTCCGATGTACTGACCCGGCTGATAATCGAAATTGAAGCCCCACCCGGGCTGGATCACCAGTGTCACCGCGGTAGCGGTTTCCTTCTCCACGCGTACGACGCGGCCGCGCAGTTCACGGGCCGACCACAACGGGTTGGCGAGGTGCAAGTAGTCGTCTGGCAGCAAGGGAGTGGTGATGCGGGTGAAAGCACCACGCAGCATGTTCAGCCTCGGCCGCTTGGGTGCCGAGACACCGGCCACCGGGGCCTCCAACCACTTCTTCAGATCCATCGGGTGTTCCCCATCCCCTCGATCGTCGTACCGAACCGCGTGCGGGCATCGAGGTTACGCTACCGTAGGTTGAGTCCCCTGGTCACCTCTGCAGGCAGCCCAACCGTGGATATCGCCAGGTCGTGGCCGAGAGCAGGATCACAGCAGATCGAGCAGAAACGGTAGTTCCTGGGGGGCGTACCACGCCAGCGTGTGGTCTTCGGCATCACCGAGAACGAATTCTGCATCGGCGTCGCCCATGTCCGCTGCGTCCACGGCGGAGACAGCCTTGGCAACTGCTTCCTCGGCCCCTTCCAGATCGACGTGCACCGACGCGACCTGATCCATTCGCAGCGGTTCCTTCAGCCGAACCACAGCGTCGTCGAGATCGGGACGCAGGGTGGGATCGTCGACGTCTGCGGCAATCACCGCCCGTCGGTAGACCACGCCGTCGGCCACCGTCCCCGTGTCCGCCTCGTCGTCGACGGCCGCGGCGATCAGGCGCAGCGAGGCACGCGCGGCCTCCCCCATCGCGACCTCGGACAACTCCTCGTCGTCGCCCGACGAGTACGCCTCACGCAAGGTGGGCGTCACCGCGAATGCGGTGCGCGAGACCGGACTGAACTCGCCCTCGGCTGCGAGCACTTTCAAGAATTCCAGTGTCGCCGGAACGTAGACACGCATTGCAGAAGACCTCACACTCTCGATTCGTTGCTGGCGTCGACCAACTCTTCCAGCGCCTCGTGCAGTAGCGCTGTCACCACATCCACATCGGGCATCGCTCCGCGGTCGGCGTTGAGCCCGAAGAACACGAAACCGTCGTACGACGTCAGCCCGATACTCAACGCCTGATTCTCGAACAGCGGCGACACCGGGTACATCTCGAGCATCCGGGCACCACCGACGTACAGCGGAAACTGCGGGCCCGGCGCGTTCGTGACGATCAGGTTGAACACTCGTTGCGAGAGTCGGCTACCCGCCCGCGCACCCATGGCATGCAGGCTCGCCGGAGCGAACCCACTGATCCGCATCAGCGTTTGAGCCGTCACACCGCGGCTCTGATGAGAATGGGCCTCGGTCGCGTGCGCGATGTGAGACAGCCGAACGACGGCGTTCGACTCCCCCACCGGGAGGTCGACGAGGAACGAGGACACCTCGCTGCGATCGTCCTCGGCCGGCCCACCGGACATGTCACTGCCCTCACCGAAGCCGACGCGATCGGACGAGACGTACACCGACATCGGCACCATGGCCCGCACCGTGGACGATGCCGTGACGGGTTCGCCGCGCGAGAGCAACCAATTTCGCAGCGCGCCGGTGACGACTGCGAGCACGACGTCGTTGATCGAGCAGTCGAATCTGTCGTGGATCCTGCGGTAATCGGCCAGCTCGGTCTTGGCCACGGCGAACCGACGATTTCGTGAGATCGGCGCGTTCAGTGGGCTGGACGGGGCGCTCTGTGTCGCGGTACGCAGCACGGCCGCGACCTTGCCCGCGGCGCGCAATGCGTCGCCCGCGAGACCGGCAACCCCGTTGACCGCGCCGCGCAACGTCTCGATGCTCTCGCCCGGACGCACCACCAGTTCGGTGAGCGCGTCGAGCACCAACACCGAGTCCTTGGGCTCACGGGCAGGCATCCACAGCTCCTCGGCCATCGGCGCGGGGTTCTTGCTCGCGTCCAGAATGACCTGACCGATGTCGAGCGCATTTTCGCCGTCGACGAGGGCCGAATGAGACTTGGTGAAGATGGCGAAACGATTCTTCGCGAGGCCCTCGACCAGGTACATCTCCCACAACGGTCGGGTGCGATCGAGCGGCCGTGAGGTCAGTCGCGCGATCAGGTCGTGCAACTGATCGTCCGTCCCCGGCTTGGGTAGTGCCGAACGACGGATGTGATAGGTGATGTCGAAATCCGCGTCGTCCACCCAGACCGGCCGCGCCAAACCGAACGCGACTTCGCGGACCTTCTGCCGGTAGCGCGGAACCAGCATCAGTCGCTGTTCGACCAACGACAGCAGTCGGTCGTAACTGAAACCGCTCCGCGGGGTCCGAAAGACGGCGAGCGAGCCGAGGTGCATGGGACTGCTGCCGGCCTCGAGAAAGTAGAACGACGCATCCTGCGCCGTCAGTCTGGTCGCCATCGCGTGTCTCGGTCCCCGTCCTCGCACGTGGTGCGCCCCGATCGATACCGCCTGTTGCACGGTGTGCTCGAACTCAGAGTACGTGGGTTCGCGACGTGAGTCCCAGTGCCGGGTGGGCACCGACGTGTCGCCGATCTCGGGAACCGAAATTCGATCGCGACCGTCAATGTCGGTGTGAGCGTCATCGAATCCAACGATCCGCCGGACACCGGGGACGACAGCCCGATACCGTCGCCGGCGGACTCTCGGCTGCGCGCCGAGCACCATTGCTTTCTGTCGCGGCCGACCCAGTTCGAGCCGCCACTCTCGGCAGGCGCGGTGCACACCTGGGGACGGGGTGAGAGCCCGCAAAGGCCACCGGAACGCCATCCGGCATCGGTACGCAGCACTCGCCCCCGCCGCCGGGCCGAGGCACCCCATCGACCGATCGTGCAAGTGGTGCCCGCCGATGCGCGGGCGAGCGCCGAACGCGCCATGCGGTTGCTCATAGAGGTGATCGACCGCAGGCGCAGTGCCGAGCAACTGTCCTCGTTGTTCACTGCGCCCGTGATCGACCTGATTCGCACCATCGTCCGCACGCCCCCACCGGGACGGCGACTCGGATTCGCCGCGGTGCGTCGCGTGCACGTCGCCTATAGATCGGACACGTCGGCCGAGATATTCGGCTCGTACACCCGCGGCCCACGCACCTTCGCCTTCGCGGGCCGAATCGAGCAGGCGGTCGACCCACGGCGGCCAGGATGGACGGTCACCTCGTTGCGAGTGGGTTGAGGACACGGGTCGCCCGGCTAGGTCGCGCCGGATCGACCCGGCCGACTACTTCTTGCGCTTGGAGCGCGCCGACTTCTTCGGTGCTTTGCTCTGCGCTCGCGCTGCTTCGCGACGCTCGCGTCGGGTTCCCTCGGCCGCCGACTCCGCGCTCGCTGCAGCATCCGACCGCTGCACAGCCGTACCGCCCCCCTCGGCCGGGCCGGAGAACGTCAATCTCTGTTCGTCCCGCTCGTCGAGTCCTTTGGCACGCAGAGCTGTGGGAGCTGCCTGAGCTGGAGCGGCAGGGGCCGGGGCCGCCTTGGCCGCAGGCCGATCGCCCGTGGTTGCAGGTGCCGACGTTGCCGCAGCTGCCGGGCGACCGGATCCGACGGGTGAGGCCAACCCGGGGGCAACCGCGAGACCGGCGGACGCGGCCGGACCTGCCGGGGCAGGGGTCGCCTCGACCTGGAGGTTGAACAGAAAGCCCACCGACTCCTCTTTGAGGCCGTCGAGCATGCCCTGGAACATGTCGTAGCCCTCCCGCTGGTACTCGACCAGTGGATCTCGCTGGGCCATCGCACGCAGTCCGATGCCCTCCTTGAGGTAGTCCATCTCGTAGAGATGCTCGCGCCACTTGCGATCGAGGACGGACAGCAGAACCCGACGTTCGAGCTCCCGCATTCCGTTCTCGCCTGCGATGCCGTCGATCTCGGCCTCGCGAGCGGCGTAGGCCGAGCGGGCGTCCTCGAGCAGCGCCTCGCGCAGCTCGTCGCGGCTCAGGTCACCCTTCTCGCCGTCCTCGTTCTCGCCCGAGAGAACCTTGTGGTCGATACCGACCGGATACAGAGTCTTCAGAGCCGTCCACAACTGCTCCAGATCCCAGTCCTCGACGTAGCCCTCGCTCGTCGCACCATCGACGTAGGCGGTGATCACGTCGGTGATCATGCCCTCGACCTGGCCCTCCATGTCGGCACCTTCGAGGATGCGCCTGCGCTCCTCGTAGATTACGGTGCGCTGCTGGTTCATCACCTCGTCGTACTTGAGGACGTTCTTGCGGATCTCGAAGTTCTGCTGCTCGACCTGGGTCTGTGCGCTCTTGATGGCCTTGGACACCATCTTGGCCTCGATCGGGACGTCGTCGGGCAAGTTGAGCCGAGTCATGATCGATTCGAGTGCGCCGCCGTTGAATCGACGCATCAACTCGTCGCCGAGCGAAAGGTAGAACCGCGATTCGCCCGGATCACCCTGACGACCGGAGCGCCCTCTGAGCTGGTTGTCGATACGACGTGAGTCGTGGCGCTCGGTTCCGAGAACGTACAGGCCACCGGCCTCGCGCACGGTGTCCGCGTCGGCCTTGACCTGTGCCTTGACCTCTTCCAGAGCAGGCTCCCAGGCGGCCTCGTACTCCTCGGGAGTCTCCACCGGGTCCAAGCCCTGCTTACGCAGCTTCAGGTCGGCGAGGATGTCCGGGTTGCCGCCGAGCACGACGTCGGTGCCACGGCCGGCCATGTTGGTCGCCACCGTCACCGCGCCCTGTCGCCCGGCCTCGGCGATGATCGTCGCTTCCTGCTCGTGGAACTTCGCATTGAGCACGTTGTGCGCGACGCCGCGCTTGGTGAACTGCTTCGACAGATACTCCGACCGTTCCACGCTCGTGGTGCCGATGAGAACCGGCTGGCCCTTCTCGTGCCGCTCGACGACATCGTCGACCACCGCGTCGAACTTGGCTTCTTCCGTCTTGTAGATCAGGTCGCCGTTGTCGACGCGGACCATCGGGCGGTTCGTCGGGATCGGAATGACGCCCAATCCGTAGATCTGATGCAGCTCCGCGGCCTCGGTCTCGGCCGTACCGGTCATGCCGGAGAGCTTGTCGTACAGGCGGAAGTAGTTCTGCAGAGTGATCGTGGCGAGGGTCTGGTTCTCGGCCTTGATCTCCACCTTCTCCTTGGCCTCGATCGCCTGGTGCATGCCCTCGTTGTAGCGGCGTCCCACCAGGATGCGACCGGTGAACTCGTCGACGATGATGACCTCGCCGTCGCGGACGATGTAGTCCTTGTCCTTGGTGTAGAGCTCTTTGGCCTTGATAGCGTTGTTCAGGTAGTTCACCAGAG
This sequence comes from Rhodococcus sp. PML026, assembly GCF_000963615.1. Lineage (NCBI taxonomy): Bacteria > Bacillati > Actinomycetota > Actinomycetes > Mycobacteriales > Nocardiaceae > Rhodococcus > Rhodococcus sp. PML026. Next base: position 849,422 of record NZ_KQ031375.1, read on the forward strand.
GCGAGTTGGCCGCCTCGTACAGGTTGTCGATACCGAGCTGATCCTCGACCAGCTCGACGCCGGCCTCGTGCACACCGATGGTGCGCTTGCGGATATCGACCTCGTAGTGGGTGTCGACCTTCAGCATGGGGGCGATCCGGGCGAACTCGCCGTACCACTTGCTCGACGCGTCGGCGGGGCCCGAGATGATCAGTGGGGTTCGCGCCTCGTCGATGAGGATCGAGTCGACCTCGTCGACCACGGCGAAGTTGTGTCCGCGCTGCACCAGATCGTCGAGCGAGTGCGTCATGTTGTCGCGTAGGTAGTCGAACCCGAACTCGTTGTTGGTGCCGTAGGTGATGTCGGCGGCATACGCTGCACGGCGCTCGACCGGCGTCATCCCGGACAGGATGACGTCCACCGACAGACCCAGGAAGCGGTGCACACGGCCCATCCACTCCGAGTCACGCTTGGCGAGGTAATCGTTGACCGTCACCACGTGCACACCGTCGCCGGAGATGGCGTTGAGATAAGCAGGCAGAACACACGTCAGGGTCTTGCCCTCGCCGGTCTTCATCTCGGCGATGTTGCCGAAGTGCAGGGCGGCTCCGCCCATCACCTGCACGTCGAAGTGCCGCTGGGACAGCACCCGCCACGATGCCTCACGGGCGACCGCGAATGCCTCGGGCAGCAACTGATCCAAGGTCTCCCCGGACGAATACCTCTCCTTGAACTCGGCGGTCTTACCCCGCAGTTCGTCGTCGGAGAGACTCTCGACGTCCGAAGACAGGGTCGAGACGTGGTCAGCGATGTTCTTGAGCCGCTTGACCATGCGACCTTCACCAACACGGAGCAGCTTGGAAAACGACAGCGACGGCACGGGTTTTCTCGTCCTCGATCCTCGGTTCACGGGTACTGACACGAACAAATCTGTTAGTCGACGCGTTACTGCTACCTGCACGAGCGCACGGGTTCGTCACCGTGACGTCCGCGCGGCAGTAACCCGAACGCGTCCATGGTAGGCGGTCTCGCTGTGGGTACGGCAGTCCCACTGTCGGTCCCGAGCGACACCACGCCACCATTCGGACAACCCCGACACAGCACTGCAGGCTCGACGTGGGGATCGTGTCTTCCGGCGTCGAGCCTGCAGTGGTCGGATATTTCACGGACGGCGAACGACCCGTTCGCCGTCACGCTCGGTCAGGTGAGCCTGATCAGGCCATAGTCAAAGGCGTGCCGTCGATACACCACGGAAGGCCGGTCGGTGGCGCTGTCGTGAAACAGGAAGAAGTCGTGGCCGACCAGTTCCATCTCGTACAGCGCATCGTCGACGCTCATCGGTGCCGCCGAGTGAACCTTCGTGCGAACGATGTGCCCGGGGCCGGTCTGATCGTCCTCGAACGAATCCAGCTTGGTCTCGGGATCGAGCGCAAGTGTGTCGTCTTCGGCAAGTTCTGCGGTGGCCTCGGCGACGGATACGGGTCTCTTCTCGCCGTAGTGGACCTTGCGCCGATCCTTGGTACGCCTGAGTCTGCTTTCGAGTTTCGAGGTCACTGCTTCGAGTGCGGCATAGAAACTGTCTGCGCACGCTTCGGCACGAACGACCGGGCCTTTGCCCTTCGCGGTGATCTCCACGCGTTGACATGCTTTGGCCTGACGGCGATTTCGTTCGTGCTGCAGTTCGACATCGAACAGGTAGATGGAGGGGTCGAAGCGCTCGAGGCGAGCCAGTTTCTCGGACACGTATATCCGAAAATGGTCCGGTATCTCGACGTTGCGGCCCTTGACCACAACGTCGGCATTGCTCTTGGCGGGTTCTTCCGAAGGCTTCTCGTCGAAGAAAACCGAGGCTTGTGAAGGGGTCGTCACGTGTACCTCCCGATATCGGCCACGCCCACTGTTGGACGTGGCAGGTGTGCATGCCGAATGGGGAACCTTCCGGCATCTCGAGTCCGGGGCATCACCTCACGTCCGTGTTTCTACGGGTCGTTCTACCGGTCCGCTCCGTCGTGATGGAGCGTGTCCGCGACGTTAGTCGGTCATCGACGCGTGTGCCACCGTTCACCCCGAATTGGTTGTCGGCGTGTCTCGTCGACTCGCGTTCACGCGCTGGCCACCACGATCGCACCGGCCAACGAGATCCCGAAATCGGTAAGCACTCTTGCACATTCGGCCAGGGTCGCCCCGGTGGTCACCACGTCGTCGACGAGAAGAACGGTCAGTTCGTCGGTTCGCGGCCGCGGCCGGCCGATACCCTGGCGCGACTGTCCGATCAGTTCGATCCGGCCCGCCACGTTGTGTTGACGCTGACCTGCCGAGAGCCCGACCGAATCCCGCACTCCCCCGGCCATCTTCAGCAGCTGGGGAACCGATACTCGCTCCGGTGCCAACTCGGTCGCTGCGTTCCTCGCACACCGCAGCACCGGATCACCCCCTCGGACTCGCGCTGCGCGCGCCCGGGACGGAGCGCACACCAGAACGAGGTGACTCAGCTCGGGTGGATCGATCTCGCCCGCAGCACGCAGTTGGTGCACCGCACCGGCCAGCGCCCGCCCGAACGGCACGGACACGGCCCGTCGGCCCCGTTCCTTCAGTGCGATCACCCCGTTGCGCCGAGGACCGGTGTACGTGCCCAGCGCCCAGCAGGGCACCCCCGGATCGACCCGCGGACGCACCCGGACAGGCGGCACCGACAGCGCCTGTTCACAACGGCGACACCACTGCTCCCCCGGCACCCCACACCCGGCACATTCGAGGGGCAGGACGAGGTCGAGAAGCGTTCTCATGATCGTGAAGTGTGCCGGTAGCCACCGACACCCGCCGGACGTCAGCCGGGCAGGATCGGGACGGCCTTCACCCCGGCCAGGCCGGTGACCTCGCGCCAGTACCTGTCGCCGACCGGATCGGCGTTGTTGAGTGCGAACACGGCGCGAGCGTCGGCAACGTACTCGGTCTCCGGCGACGCATCGACCGCCAGAACAGGATTGGTGAGATTGCGCGACGGCAGGGCGTCCATCCTCGAGCCGTCGACCGTCACCTGGACCACCGGTGTATCGGTGGCAACCCGTGCGATCACGATGGCCTCGCCGGTGCTCCAGTCCAGGCTGGTGGCGTCACTGCCGAGTCCGATCGCAACCGCGCGCGGGGCCGTCAGCGAATAGACGCCCGACGGATCGCGTACCACGGTGGCCACGTACACCACGCCGTCGACGATGAGTGCGGCCCGAACGCCGTCGCGGGCCAGCCGGAGTTCGGTGATGCGAGTTCCCAGGGTGGTGACCGCGCGGGCATCGACCGGTATGACCGATACCTGACCGGTCGAGGGGTCACGGGCAGCGCGAATGACGTTGGTGCCGTCGATGACCGCCCAGGCGGCGTTGTCATCGGCTCCCCATGTCGGACGCGTGATCGACTGCCCCTCGGCCACCGGGAACGCGCCACCGTCGTAGCTACCGACCATCAATGTGCTCGACGGTGCCGGAGCGGGTCTACCGGTGTCCGCGACGCCGGCCACGAGTGTTCCGTCGTTCGACAAGGCCACCGAGCGCAGATTCCGTGCCTGCCCGAAGTACCCGGGGGCGGGTGTGGTCGCGGATTCCTCGACGTGGAGCAGTCGACCGGAGGCCAGTGCGTGCAGGCCGACCGATTCGTTGGTGGAGCTCTGTGGATCGAAGGAGTCGACCCCAGCCGTCGTCCACCCGTCCGGCTTGGTCGTGTCGATGGGTTGTCCGTCGGCGAGCAGCACGTAGGGCCCGGCCACCTCTGCCGAGGCCAGAGTCCAGATCACCTGTGCGGCAAGCAATTCTCGGTCGCGGTCGCCCTTGTTCTGCAAACCACCGAAGTCGATTCTGATGCCGCCGAGACCGACTCCGACCTGTGTGGTCTGTCCGTCGGCCTTGGTGATGGGCCCCCGGATACTGACGTCGTCGGACAATTCGTTGCTCACCGCTGCGGACAGCGCGGACTTGGGTCCATCGATCAACAGCTGCACGAGCTGGTTTGCGAGCTGATCCTGCGATCCGCTCGTCCACCGAACATCCGGCACCAACACCCCACCGAGCGGATCGACGAAGTAGATGGATCGCTGCTGATAGGTGTCCATGAACGCCGAGCGATCGATGACCACACCCGGTGGCAGCTTCGAGATGCGCCATTGGCCGTCGACGCGCGTCATGTCGATCGCGATGTCGAAGGTGTCCGATCCGGCCTGATATTCCCCGCCGGGAGCCAGGATTCCCGCTGTCGTCGACCGAATCGTGAACTGCGCAGAGTCTGCAGTTCGGGGCCCCGACAGGGTGTCGATCCGATCTGCGACGACGGTACGAGCGCCGTCGTCCCACGTGTTCGACGCGTCCTCGGTCAGGAACTGTCGGGCGGCCTGGTGGCGGTTGGCCGACACTGCGCTGGCCTCGAAGAAGTCGTCGAGCAGCCGGTCCGGCTCACGTCCGGGTTCGGGGGCCGGGGCGCTGGTCGGCGCGGCACCGTCGGTCAACGTGCCGATGGCCTGGGGGCTCGAGGACTCGGGCAGGCTGGCACAACCGGAGACGAGGGCGGCGATCAGGGCGCACACTGCAACCGAGCGAGACAGCCGACGAGACGAGCGAATCACGTCGACGACTCCGACGCGGCCCGCTGCGCACCGATAGCCGGGATCGGTTGTCCCTGAGCGTATTTCTTGGTGCTCGGCTTCAACGGCAGAGGTGAGCCGATCACCTTGTGACCACGGACCAGTGGCACCGTGAGCCGGAAACATGCGCCTTCGCCGACTGCACCCCACGCCTCGAGCTTACCGTCGTGCAGCCGGGCGTCCTCGACACTGATCGCCAACCCGAGGCCGGTACCGCCGGAGCGCCGGACGCGGGAGGGGTCCGAGCGCCAGAACCGATTGAACACCAGCTTCTCCTCGCCGGGGCGCAGACCGATTCCTTGGTCGCGCACCACGAAGGCTGCCGCGTCGGCATCCGATCTCAGGCGCAGCAGCACCGGCTTGCCTTCCCCGTGATCGAGGGCGTTGGCCAGAAGGTTGCGCAGGATACGTTCGACACGCCGCGGGTCCACCTCGGCGATGACCGCCGTCTCGGGCATGTCGACGATCACCTCGGTGCCGGTTTCACGGGCGAGGTGACGCACCGTGGAAACCGCCGCGCGTGCACACATCCGCAGGTCGAGTTGCTCGGCGGCCAATTCGGCGACACCGGCGTCGTGGCGACTGATCTCGAGCAGATCACCGAGCAACGTCTCGAAGCGGTCCAGCTCGTTGACCAACAGCTCGGAGGAACGCTTGAGGGCAGGTTCGAGATCGTCACTGGCGTCGTGAATGAGATCCGCGGCCATCCGCACGGTGGTGAGCGGCGTCCGTAGTTCGTGGCTGACGTCGGAGGTGAACCGGCGCTGCAGGTTTCCGAATTCCTCGAGCTGGGTGATCTGTTTGGACAGACTTTCGGCCATCTCGTTGAACGACATCGCCAGCCTCGCCATGTCGTCCTCACCGCGAACCGGCATTCGCTCCTTGAGCCTGCCGTCGGCGAAGCGTACTGCGATGCGGGACGCGGATCGAATGGGTAGCACCACCTGCCGCGCGACGAGCATCGCGATCGCCGCGAGTAGTACCAGCAGCACCACGGCCCCGATGAACAGCGTGCCGCGGACCAGGGAGAGCGTCCGGTCTTCGCTGGCGAGCGGGAAGATGAGATACAGCTGCAGCGCCGATATGTCGGAACCGGTGGGCGACCCCATGATGAGCGCCGACCCGGAATATCCGCCGTCACTGTCGGTCACGGTGGCGTACTGCGAGCTGATCAGGCCCTTCTTGACGAAGTCGCGCAAGCTGGCCGGTATCTGGTCGACCGGACCGACCGACGCTTCCGCGCGGGTCGCGTCGCCCTCGACGATCAGAACAGGATCGAAGGACCCTGCCGACCCGGTGGTCGACGCGGCGTCGAGGTCCTGGTTCGTCAACGCAGCTCTCGCCCGTTCGAGACGAGTGGACAGGCCGCTAGAATCATCGGCACCGGCGAGGTTGCCCTCCACCGTGGTGCGCGAGCGGTCGAGTTCCTCGGTGGCTGCGGACAGCTTCGCTTCGAGCAACCGATCGGTGATCTGGCTGGTCAGAACGACGCCGAGAATCAGGATCACCACGAGCGACAACGTCAGGGTCGAGACGACCACGCGCAGTTGCAGTGACCTTCGCCAGGCATGACCCAGCGATGTGCTCAGCGACCTGAACCAACGCAGGAGCGGGGAGAACTTGCCGTTGATTCGTCGCCGAGAGTGGGAAAAACCGATCACGGCGGTCCGGCCTTGTACCCGACCCCCCTCACGGTCAACACCACCTCCGGGTTCTCCGGATCCTTCTCGACCTTGGCGCGTAGACGCTGAACGTGGACGTTGACCAGGCGGGTGTCGGCGGCGTGCCGGTAGCCCCACACCTGTTCGAGCAGAACCTCACGGGTGAACACCTGACGCGGCTTGCGAGCCAAGGCGACCAGCAGATCGAATTCGAGCGGAGTGAGCGAGACCAGCTCGTCGCCGCGGCTGACCTTGTGGGCGGGGACGTCGATGACGATGTCGGCGATCGACAACAGCTCGGCCGGCTCGTCCTCGGTTCGACGCAGTCGTGCCCGGACGCGTGCCACCAGCTCCTTCGGCTTGAAGGGCTTCATGATGTAGTCGTCGGCCCCGGATTCGAGACCGAGCACCACATCGACGGTGTCGGTCTTGGCCGTCAGCATGACGATCGGGACGCCCGAGTCGGCTCGCAGCACGCGACAGACGTCGATGCCGTTCATTCCGGGAAGCATCAGGTCGAGCAACACCAGATCGGGTCGATTCTCGCGGACGGCCGCCAGCGCTTGGGTGCCGTCTCCGACGACGAACGGCTCGAATCCCTCACCGCGCAACACGATGGTGAGCATCTCCGCCAGAGCCGAATCGTCGTCCACAACCAGAATCCGAGGCTTCATGGCTCTATCGTGTCACTTTCGGCTCGGCGGATGGCTGATTGAACATGTCGGCGGCGAGTCGATCGGGGTCGACGTCGGCGCGCACGACTCGCCAGGGCGACGCCCAGTTCGTTTCTGCGAGACGGCCGTAGACGGCCGAGGTCCGGGTCTGCAGCGAGCCGTCGCGTTCGTAGGCATCCCGGGTGCGCGCGGCGTCCGCACTCTCACGCGCGGCGGCGCGCTCCGCAGCGAGAGCCACCGGTACGTCCAGCAGCACCTGCACGTCCGGAACGGGCGCACCGAACCGCTCGAATTCGAGTGACCGGATCCACTCGACGGCCGCTCCGTCGAGGGACTGCTCCAACCGCGCCGCGGTGTAGGCGGCGTTGGACGCCACGTACCGGTCCAGCAACACGATATCGTTGCGGGACAACAAGTTTCGGATCTCGTCGGCCGCATCCTTGCGGTCGAGTGCGAACAGCAGCGCCATGGCGTGCACGCTGCCCGCGGTGTCTCCGTGTTCCCCCTGCAGCGCCTCGGCCGCCAGATCGGCATGAACCGACCTGCCGTACCGGGGAAACCCGACCCTGACGACGGCCAGGCCGTCGCGTTCCCACGCCGAGACGAGCCGACGGGCGAGCGTGTTCTTGCCCGCTCCGTCGACTCCCTCGATGACGAAGAGCTTTCCCAACGACCGAACTCTCTCGGTCAGTAGCGGTAGTGCTCGGGCTTGTACGGGCCCTCGACGTCGACGCCGATGTACTCGGCCTGCTCCTTGGTGAGCTTGGTGATCGAGCCGCCCAGCGCTTCGACGTGGATGCGAGCAACCTTCTCGTCGAGGTGCTTGGGCAACCGGTAGACCTCGTTGTCGTACTCACTCGGCTTGGTCCACAGTTCGATCTGCGCGATGACCTGGTTGGAGAAGCTGTTGCTCATGACGAACGACGGGTGACCGGTGGCGTTGCCGAGGTTCAGCAGACGGCCCTCGGACAGCACGATGATCGAGTGCCCGTCCTTGAACTGGAACTCGTCGACCTGCGGCTTGATGTTGATCCGCGTGACGTCGGCAGCCTTCTCGAGGCCGGCCATGTCGATCTCGTTGTCGAAGTGGCCGATGTTGCCCAGGATCGCCTGGTGCTTCATCTTGCGCATGTGCTCGAACGTGATGATCTTCAGGTTGCCCGTCGAGGTGATCACGATGTCGGCCTGCTCGATGAACTCGTCGACCGTGCGCACGTCGAAGCCGTCCATCAGTGCCTGCAGGGCGTTGATGGGATCTGCTTCGGTGACCGTCACGCGAGCGCCCTGGCCCTTGAGTGCCTCGGCGCAGCCCTTGCCCACATCTCCGTAGCCACAGACCAGCACGGCCTTGCCGCCGATGAGAACGTCGGTGCCACGGTTGATGCCGTCGATCAGCGAATGGCGAGTGCCGTACTTGTTGTCGAACTTGCTCTTGGTGACCGAGTCGTTGACGTTGATGGCCGGGAACGACAGCTCGCCGGCAGCAGCGAACTGGTACAACCGCAGCACACCGGTCGTGGTCTCCTCGGTGACACCCTGCACGGATGCGGCAATCTCGGTCCACTTGGTCGTCGACGCCTCGAGGGAGCGACGCAGCAGGCCGAGGAACACCTTGTACTCGTCGGAATCCTGGTCGTCGTCGGTCGGCGGAACGACGCCTGCCTTCTCGAACTGAGCGCCGCGCAGCACCAGCATCGTGGCGTCACCGCCGTCGTCGAGGATCATGTTGGCAGGCTGCTCGGGCCAGGTGAGCATCTGCTCGGCGGCCCACCAGTACTCCTCGAGGGTCTCACCCTTCCAGGCGAACACCGGAACGCCCTTGGGCTCTTCGACGGTGCCGTACGGGCCTACGACGACGGCCGCGGCAGCGTGATCCTGGGTGGAGAAGATGTTGCACGAGGCCCAACGCACCTCGGCACCGAGTGCCACCAGCGTCTCGATCAACACGGCGGTCTGCACAGTCATGTGCAGCGATCCGGATACTCGTGCGCCCTTGAGCGGCTGAACGTCGGCGTACTCGCGACGAAGCGCGATCAGGCCGGGCATCTCGTGCTCTGCCAGCCGTATTTCCTTGCGGCCGAATTCTGCGAGTGACAGGTCTGCGACCTTGAAGTCGATTCCACCGCGGTGTTCCACGGTGAGTGCCGATCCTGACGTAACTGAGGTCGTCATCTTGCCTCTCCTGTTGACTTGAATGTCTTCGTCCAGGCTATCGGGTCGCGGCGCGCGGCGACCGTCTGCCCGGCGAATCGGTCCGATGCCCTTCGGACGGCTCGTCGAGTGGTCCCGCGGTCACCCGTGTTGCTGGGCTCGCGCCAGAATCCGATCGCGCTTTCGGGGCAGAATGTTGGCCCGGACGAGATCACCGTCGTAGTGGTCGAGCACCCGCGGGTCCATCACCCGACGCCACAGCGGCGGTACCGCTGCCAGTAGAACCATCGTCGCGTACCCGGCGGGCAATTGCGGGGCCTCGTCGCACGAGAGCAGAGTCTGGTATCGCTTCCCCGGATTGGCATGATGATCGCTGTGTCGCTGCAGGTGGTAGAGAAAGATGTTGGTGCACAGCCGGTCGCTGTTCCAACTGTGCCGCGGTGCGCATCGCACGTATCTGCCTCGCTCGTTCGTCTCGCGCAGCAGTGCGTAGTGCTCCACGTAGTTCACCATCTCCAGGAGCACGAATCCCACGACGGCTTGTATCAGCAGATACGGCGCGATCGCCCAGCCGAAGACGACCATCAGCGTGACGAAGAGAACGGCGCTGAGCAGCCACGTGTGCAACAGGGCGTTCGACGGGTGAAACACGGAGTGGCCTTTGCGGCGCAGCCGCCGAGCCTCGAGCTTCCAGGCCGAGGCCAGCCCGAGAACAGCGCTGCGCGGCACGAACGTCCACACGCTCTCTCCCAACCGGGCACTGGCCGGATCCTCCGGAGTGGCCACCCGCACGTGATGGCCGCGGTTGTGCTCGACGAAGAAGTGTCCGTACAGGGTTTGCGACAAGGCCACCTTCGCCAACCAGCGTTCGTGCTGCTCGACGCGGTGGCCCAGCTCGTGGGCGGCGTTGATTCCGGTTCCCGCGACCAGGCCCACCGTCACAGCGAGCCCGATCTTGTCCACCACGCTCAGGCCCCCGTACGCCCACATCCAGCAGGCGACGATCAGACCGATGAATTGGATGGGCAGGAACAGATAGGTGCACCAGCGGTAATAGCGGTCGTTCTGCAGCTTGTCGGCCGCAGACGCGTCCGGGTTGTGACCGTCCTCGCCCGCGAGCAGATCGATGATCGGAATGATCACGAAGAACACCAGGACGCCGCTCCACCAGAACACCGGCATGCCGGTCCAGTACACCAATTGGGACGGCAACAGTGCCGATGCCGGTGCCAGCAGACCCAGCATCCACAGGTAGCGCTTGTTGTCCCACCGCCGAACCGCAGGTGCAGCCCCGGCCGAATTCCGCTCCCCGAAAGCGACACCCGAATCGTCCGATGGGGTGATTCGGCCGTCCACGCGCACAGTTGCCACACCCTCTCACCGAATGTTTGCGGTCCTATCAGTTTGTTTTCGAGGGTATAACATGCCGGGCGTTCGGACCGAGGGGTGTGACGGATACCCCGGACACGTCGGATCCGAGAAAACCGGCCCCGCCCGCACGATCGACGGTCGGGGCCGGCCTCGCAAGACGACTCGGCCGCGTCTCACTCGGGTCGCGACTCGACTTTCTTCGCCTCGCGCAGACCCATCACCGAATGACGGCGGCCGTACAGCACGTAGATGACGACACCCGCTGCCATCCACACCAGGAACCGCAACCAGGTCTCGACCGACAGGTTGAGCATCAGCCACAGGCACGCGGCCACTGCCAGGATCGGAACCAGCGGAACCCAGGGCACGCGGAACCCGCGCTCGAGATCGGGACGCGTCTTGCGGAGGACGAGCACACCGGCCGACACCAGAACGAAGGCGAACAGCGTGCCGATGTTGACCATCTCCTCGAGCGTGCCGAGAGGGACGAACGCGGCGAGCAGTCCGACCACCACACCGACCAGGATCGTCGTCCGAACCGGCGTGCCCTTCTTTCCGGTGTGGGCCAGACCGCGCGGCACCAGGCCGTCTCGCGACATGGCGAACAGGACGCGAGTCTGCCCCAGCATGAGAACCATGACCACCGTCGTCAGACCGGCCAGTGCGCCGAACGAAATGATGTTCTTGGCCCACGTCAGCCCGTTCAGCTCGAAAGCCGTTGCCAGCGTGGCACTGTCGCCGGCCAGATCCGTGTACTTGACCATCCCGGTCAGCACCAGGGTCACCGCCACGTAGAGCACGGTCACGATGGCCAAGGATCCGAGGATGCCGCGCGGCAATGCCTTCTGCGGCTCCTTCGTCTCCTCGGCCGTGGTCGCGACCACGTCGAAGCCGATGAACGCGAAGAACACCAGCGACGCCGCCGCCAGCAGTCCGTACCAACCGAAGGTGCTACCGCCCGCACCGGTGACGAAGGAGAACAGGGACTGATGAAGCCCCTCACCCGTGGACGCGGGCTCGGACGGCGGAATGTACGGGTCGTAGTTGGCGACCTTGATGTAGAACGCACCGAGCACGACGACGAACAGCACGACGATCACCTTGATGGCTGTGATCACCAACGACACGCGCGAGGACAACTTGGTTCCCGAGGCGATGAGAACCGTCAACACCACCACGATGAGAAGTGCGCCCCAGTCGAAATTCAGCGAACCGATCTGCAGTACCGGGGCCGACGTGCCGAGCAGGTCTCCCAGGTAGAGCGACCAGGCCTTCGCCACCACCGCCGCGGCGAGTCCGAATTCCAGGATCAGATCCCAGCCGATGATCCAGGCGATGAACTCACCGAATGCGGCGTAGGAGAACGTGTAGGCACTACCGGCGACCGGAACCGTGGAGGCGAACTCGGCGTAACAGAGGGCAGCGAGCCCGCAGGCGATGGCCGCCAACACGAACGCCACCGAAACAGCCGGTCCGGCAACGTTTCCGGCAGTCCTCGCCGTCAGCGTGAAAATGCCGGCTCCGACCGCCACCGCGACACCGAACACGGTCAGATCCCACGAACCGAGCTCCTTGCGCAACTTGGTGTCCGGTTCGTCGGTGTCCTTGATCGATTGTTCGATCGACTTGGTCCGGAACCACCCCGTCGTACGCGGGGGCTTCCTGGGCCGGTCTGCCTTGGTCATCGGACCTCCGTATCGCCACGTCGCTTCTGCAGACGGCCGATCCGATCGGACCCACCCGTCCCAGAATTCACTGTGACATCACCTTATTGGTAGCGGGCACCCGTGTCGGACACTTCGGCCACTCGACTTGCCGCGCCTTACGACTGCAATGATCCGACCGCCGCCACGAACACTTCGGCACCGTCGGAGTCCGCGGTGACGGTGACCGATCGGTCGGCAGCGGGAATCCACGCCGAACTACCTTGGGGCACGGTGAGCCCCGCGTGTGTGTCACCGGTCGTCGCCAGCACCGAACCGCTGGTGCACAACAGAATTCGCGGACCGGTTCCAGGAATCTCGACGGTCTCCCCCGGACCGACCGCCGTCCGGCTGAGGACGAATTCAGGGGCCGGCGTCGGGTATCGGTAGGTGGGCCGATCGTTCTCACCCGGCGTGATCGGAGAGATGTCGGCGGGCTCGAAGTCCAGCACGCGCAACAACTCCGGCACGTCGACGTGCTTGGGCGTCAACCCTCCACGCAGAACGTTGTCGGAGTTGGCCATGATCTCCACACCGGTTCCGCGCAGGTACGCATGGAGATTGCCCGCATCCAGGTACAGGCCCTGGCCGGGAGTCAGGGTGACCCGATTGAGCAGTAAGGCCGCCAGTACTCCAGCATCACCGGGATACGACTCCCCCAGCTCGAGCAACGTCCGTGCCTCGGCGGCGAATCGACCGCCGTCGGCGCGGGCAGGCCCCGACAGATAATCGATGCAGCCCTGGGCGACCGCAGGCAACAGGTCGTCCAGGGACTGCCCGGGCAACGTGATCCACGAGGTGAACACCGTCCGGAGGCCCGACGCGTCGGGCTGAGCGGCGAGCAACGTGCGATACCCCGCGAGGGACGGCACGGCCAACGCATCGAGAAACTCGACCGTCTCGGCCGGTTGCCGAAACCCTGCCAGTGCTTCGAATTCGGTGAGTGCCACGATCAGCTCGGGCTTGTGATTGGCGTCCCGGTAATTGCGCACCGGGGAATCGATCGCAACACCTGCGGCATTCTCCCGCGCGAAGCCCTCACGCGCCTGCGCGCTGCTCGGATGTGCCTGCAACGACAGAGGTTCTTCTGCGGCAAGCAATTTCAGCAAGTACGGCAGCCGCGACGAGAAGTCCTCTGCAGAGCCGCCCAACTGTGTTTCCGGATCCCCGTCGATGAGGGTGAGCAACGGCGTGCTGCCACCCTCGTGAACCACGTGCGCAGAATCGGCCGGGTGTGCACCCAGCCAGATCTCCGCCTCGGGATGATCGGACGGTACCGGCCTACCCTGGATACGAGCCAGAGCAGTGCGCGAACCCCAAGCGTAGGACCGGACTGCGCCTCGCAGGAGTTGCACTAGCTACCGCCCATCAACGACAAGTACGCGGCAGTGGTGTCCAACCGCGTTGCCAACACCGACATCGTGTCGAGCATCGAGAGTGTAACCGGATCGGGTGACGCCGCGCGGGCCTCGAAACCCGAACTCACGAACTCCCCGCCGGACGTCGCCTCACCGGACTCGGTCAGTACCAGTTCGGAATTCGGAACACCGGCAATGCGTCGTTCGGTCAGCGCGCGATCGGATTCGGACGCCAGGACGAATACCCGCATCGGCTGTTCGGGAGCCGGTCCGTCGAGCTCCTCGTCGTGGAAGATCGAGTCGAAGGTGCTGACCGGCCCCGATGACTCGACCATGGACGCACGGATGGACGCAGCAATGACATCGCCGAGCTCACCCGCAGCCACGATCAGACCGGCCACCCGCAGCAACACCTCGCTACCGTGCCGCGCCACCTCGACGGCAGCCGGCCCGGCACCGCTGAGCACCACACGTTTGCCGCTGAACCCACTGGCAAGCGCTTTGGCAGGGTTGTGGAACACCTCGTTGGACGGGCTGTTGCGCACAGCCTCGGCATCGAGCAGATCTGCGAGCCGAGAAAGGTTGGGCAGCAGCGCCTTCCACGAACCACCGGCAACCGCGCCGAGGACGGCCACGAACGCCGCAAGATAGCGCATCAGCGCATTGTGGTCACGCACCGCTATGCGCGGCGGCAACCACATGACCCTGGCACCGCGCACGGCACGCAAGGGACCCTCTTCCGGTGCCACGACGACGACCTCCGCGCCCCGCCGTGCTGCCGCGTCGACCGATTCGGCCAGACGAGGATCGCCTGCATCGTCGCCGGCCACCACGACGACATCCAGTGGCCCGATCCACGGCGGAGTTCCGGTACTACGAACCAGGGGAACGCCCAAATGGTTTCCGAGAGCAGCGACAAGCAGAGACGCGGCACGGCTGCTGCGGCCGTCGCCGGTCACGATCACCACGCTGCGAGGTCGCAGGTCGGCCAGTCGCGCCAGCACCGACTCATCGACCGCAGTGGCGACGGCGCGTACTTGAGCACCCGCGAGCGCGGCGCTGCGGAGCGCGCCCTCCCGATCGGCGGCCACGATCGCGCCGGCGTCGTCGAGATCGACCAGAGACGTCACTGCCCTCATGACCTCGGCACCTTCCCTTACGTCACCGACTCGAAATGCCTGCATACCCACTTGTGAACTCTAGGTAACCACTATTCCAGTCCGGAGCGAACGATGCTCAATATCTCGGTCGACAACGCGTCGACCTCGGTGCGGGTGCGCGCCTCGACATTGAGTCTCAACAGGGGCTCGGTGTTGGACGCACGCAAGTTGAACCATGCACCACCCTCGAGGTCGACGGTCACGCCGTCGAGACGGTCGATTCCGGTGGTCCGATCGGCGAACGCGTCGAGCACGGCCTGGGTGCGTTCGGCTGCGTCGTCGACCGTCGAGTTGATCTCACCCGACGCGCTGTACGTCTCGTACGAGGCCATCATCTCCGAGAGCGGTCGATCCTGGGCGCCGAGGGCAGCGAGAACGTGCAGCGCGGCGAGCAT
The DNA here is from genome assembly GCF_000963615.1 of Rhodococcus sp. PML026. Lineage (NCBI taxonomy): Bacteria > Bacillati > Actinomycetota > Actinomycetes > Mycobacteriales > Nocardiaceae > Rhodococcus > Rhodococcus sp. PML026. The sequence continues at coordinate 864,501 of NZ_KQ031375.1, forward strand.
GCCGGAATCGGCACCCCAGAAATCGCGGAAGTAGTAGTGCGCGGAATGTTCTCCGCCGAAGATCGCACCGGTATCGGCCATCTGCTGCTTGATGAACGAGTGCCCCACTCGGGTGCGGACAGGCTTGCCGCCGAGCTCGGTGACCAGCTCCGGCACCGCACGCGAGGTGATGAGATTGTGAATGATCGACGCACCGGGCTCCTTGGCCAGCTCGCGTTCTGCCACCAAGCAGGTCACGGCCGACGGCGAGACCGGATCGCCCTTCTCGTCGACGACGAAGCACCGGTCGGCGTCTCCGTCGAACGCGAGCCCGATGTCGGCACCGGTCTCGACGACGAAGCGCTGCAGATCCACCAGGTTCGCCGGATCCAGTGGGTTGGCCTCGTGATTGGGGAAGCTGCCGTCGAGTTCGAAGAACAACGGTTCGATCGTCACCGGGAGCGGAGCGAACACCGCGGGGACCGTGTGCCCGCCCATGCCGTTACCCGCGTCGACGGCGATCTTCATGGATCCGATGCCGGATAGATCGACCAGATCGCGGACGAACCCGGCGTAGTCGGTCAACACGTCTCGCGACGTTGCCGTACCGGCCGGGCCGTCGAAGTCCGGCACCCCGTCGATCAGTTCCGACTTGATCGTGGCCAACCCGGTGTCCTGTCCCACCGGCTTGGCACCGGCGCGGCACAGCTTGATTCCGTTGTACTTCGCCGGATTGTGGCTTGCGGTGAACATGGCACCCGGGCATTCGAGCAGGCCCGACGCGAAGTAGAGCTGATCGGTCGAGGCGAGACCGATGTGCACGACGTCGAGTCCCTGCGCGGTGACGCCGTCCGCGAAAGCGCGGGACAGGCCCGGCGAGGAGTCGCGCATGTCGTGTCCGATGACGACGGTCCGCGCCGCGCCCTCCTCGTCGCGTACCAACCGGGCGAACGATGCACCGACGTCTCGGACGAACGCCTCGTCGATCTGCTCACCTACGACGCCACGGACGTCGTAGGCCTTGATGACGGCTTTGACGGACTCTGCGGTTCGGGCCACGAAGATTCTCCTGATTGTCGGTCGTCCGGCGTCGGACATCCAGCGTTGGGTACGGGGCGATCAACACCGAAGCTCGGCAGACCGGCTTGTCCGTTTCGGTACTGGTGCAAACCTTGCCAGACGCCCGGTGGGCGGGCCAGTCGACCCGTCGTTCGTTCGGGCGGACGCAGCGCATAGCCCCGCCGCGGCGTTCTTCGCAGGGGGTCTAGGACGTGGGATCGGGTAGAACTCTGAGGTGTCCGCGTCGGCCGGTTCGGACGGCAGGCGTGGCCCGTCGCTCGGTGTCCTGGTGGCGGGCGGGCGACCGGTCACCGCTGTCTCGCTCCTCGGAGCGCGTCCGGTCTCCCCGGCCGGCTTCGCGTACGGCCTCGGCCAGCGCGGTCAGATCGTCCTCGTCGGGGGTCGATGTCGAGTAACCACCCTCGTACCGCACGAGCTCCCAGCCCTTGGGTGCCGTGGTCGTCGAGGCATGGACCTCGCACAGGTCCCAGGAGTGCGGCTCGTCCACGGTGGCCAGCGGACCGACGACCGCAGTGGAGTCGGAGTAGACATATGTGAGCGTCGCAACGGCAGAACGGTTGCAACCAGGCCTGCAGCAGCCACGCAGTGATCTCACGAGTGCAGAGTATCCGGTACGTGCAACCGACCGAACGACCGACACACCGGACAGTCGCGATAACCTGCCCCCATGCCTCAGTTCTCTTCCGCGCGCAGGATCACGTCGCGGTCCGTTGCGCGGCACGGCCGCGGCATCCGCGGACCGGTGCTGCCCGAGGACCTACCTGCCCGGCGATCACGTGCAGAGAAGTTCGACCGGCTGGTACTCGACGCGTTCGCGCGCATCGACCACCGGTGGCACGACAAGCTCTCGAAGCTCGACATCGCCGTCGACGACGTGCCCAAGATCAGGGCGTTGGACCCCGAATCGGTCACGTGGCCGCCCGAGGTGGTCGCAGAAGGACCGGTACCCCTGTCGCGACTGGTCCCCGCAGGGATCGACAAGCGCGGAGAGACGACACGCGCCCGTGTGGTGCTGTTCCGGCGTCCGCTCGAGCGGCGCGCCAAGCATCCGGAAGATTTGGAGGACCTACTGTTCGAGGTCCTGGTCGAGCAGGTAGCGACGTATTTGGGGATCGATCCCGACGAGGTGGACCCCGCCAGCGCCGAGCCGTGATGTAGCGTCGGCTCGTGGGTGGATCCCCCTGAGCGCGTTCGGCTCAGCCGATCCCGCGCTTGAGCCGACGACGCTCACGCTCGGACAGTCCGCCCCAGATTCCGAATCGCTCGTCGTTGGCGAGAGCATATTCGAGGCACTCGTCCTTGACCTCGCAGCCGAGGCAGATTCGCTTCGCTTCGCGGGTGGAGCCGCCCTTTTCGGGAAAGAAGGCTTCGGGATCGGTCTGAGCGCACAGGGCGCGCTCCTGCCACTGATCCTCGATCTCCTCGAACATCTCGTCGAAACCCGCCACAAGACTGAGGAACGGCTTGGCGGGTGGAACCGATTCGGCCACGAACGGCATCGAATCGGCGTCGTTGTCCGAGTCGTCGTTATCGACGTCGTCGACATCCGGGCTGTCGACATCAGGGCTGTCGATGTCCTGATCGATTTGCACGGCGTCACTCGAGGGTTCTCCGTCGACTGCATCGTTCGACGGGGTCACGTACGCAGAACCGGCGTCGACGGAGACGCTCGAATCCACGCCGGAATCGGACTCGGTTTGCGGCGCGTCGTCGACAGCGCTGAGGTGTGCAGTGGGTCCGCCCCGCTGATCACGTGTCACGTGCTGGTCATACATCGCTTCCGCCTCCTCACCTGTGGTAGCGCAGATACTTTCGGTCCTCGTAATCTCGAATACCTTGCCCCGCGCCGGTATTCGATCGAGCTGGTACGTCCGAGCCGGCTCTCCACCCGTCCAACTCTCGACCTCTACTCCACGTCCACTCAGGGACGAACAGGAAGGGAACGAGTGTTCGAAACCAGGTTCGCTGCAGTCGAACTCGTGCCGCGAACGCTGAATGACATACCTGTGATTAGACACGTACAGGTGTGTCGCGGTCAAGCCGATCGCACAAATCCAATACCATCCCATGCCCGAAATCGGCTGTCTCCCCGAATCGGAGCGCGTCCCGTGCGTGTCGCGGCGGTTCTCGGGCTCGGATCCCGGCCCCGCGGACGGTCCGGGTGGGCGCTCACCCGGGCGGGCGGCAACCGCACTAGGCTCGCATGTTGTGAAAGTTACTGTTCTGGTCGGTGGCGTCGGTGGCGCGCGGTTCCTCCAGGGGCTCAAATCCCTGTTCGGCGACTCCCTTCTCGGCGACGAACCCGAGAACGAGATCACGGCGGTGGTCAACGTCGGCGACGACGTCTGGATGCACGGCCTTCGCATCTGCCCGGATCTCGACACGTGCATGTACACCCTCGGAAACGGAATCGACACCGAGCGAGGCTGGGGCCGGGTCGCGGAGACATGGAACGCCCGCGACGAGTTGGCCGCCTACGGAGCAGATCCCGACTGGTTCGGCCTCGGCGACAGGGACATCGCCACGCACTTGATCCGCAGTCGCATGCTGCGCACCGGATTTCCGCTGTCGGCCGTCACCGAGGCACTGTGCAACCGATGGCAGCCCGGGGTCCGATTGCTGCCGGTCACCGACGACCGCTCGGAAACACACGTCGTGGTCACCGACCCCGACGACCCCAGCGGCGAGCAGCAACGTGCAATCCACTTCCAGGAGTGGTGGGTTCGCTACCGCGCGCAGATTCCCACGCACAGTTTCGCTCATATCGGTGCCGAACAGGCCACTGCCGCACCGGGAGTCGCCGAAGCGATCGCCGAGGCCGACGCGGTGATCCTGGCCCCGTCCAACCCGGTGGTCAGTGTCGGCGCAATTCTTGCCGTACCCGGCATCCGCGGCGCACTGCGCACCACCGCCGCCAAGGTCGTCGGCCTGTCCCCGGTGGTGGACGGTAAACCGTTGCGCGGCATGGCAGACGAGTGCCTGTCGGTCATCGGCGTCGACACGACGGCCGAGGCCGTCGGCCGCCTCTACGGAAGCCGAAGCGGCACCGGCATTCTCGACGCCTGGCTGGTGCACAGCACCGACTCGGCGGTGGTCGACGGAGTCGACGTGCAGTCGATTCCGTTGCTGATGACCGACCCGGAGACCACAGCGGTGATGGCCCGCACCGCCCTGCGCGCAGCCGGACTCGAACTGTGACCGCCCCACGCGAGGTGGCATCGATGCCGGAGGCTCCCGGTGACCACGCACCGGGCGGATCGATCGAAATCCTGCCGGTCACGGGACTTCCCGAGTTTCGTCCGGGCGACGATCTCGCCGCAGCAATCGTCGACCGAGCGCCCTGGCTGCGCGACGGAGACGTCCTCGTGGTCACCAGCAAGATCGTCTCCAAGGTCGAGGGACGTCTGGTGCCCGCACCGCAGGACCCCGAGGAGCGGGACGCAGCCCGCCGGGTCCTCGTCGATCAGGAGGCCGTTCGCGTCGTCGCCCGAAAAGGCCGGACACTCATCACCGAGAACCGCCTCGGCATCGTGCAAGCCGCGTCGGGTATCGACGGGTCCAACGTCGACGGCAGCGAACTGGCGCTGCTCCCGGAGAATCCCGACGCCAGCGCGGCGACTCTTCGGCGAGCACTGCACGAGTCGGCCGGAGTCACCGTGGCTGTCGTGATCACCGACACGATGGGCCGGGCCTGGCGGATCGGTCAGACCGATGCCGCGATCGGGTCTGCCGGCCTGGCGGTCGTCCATCGATACGCCGGGGCAGAAGACGGCCAGGGCAACGAACTGATCGTCACCGAAGTCGCCATCGCCGACGAGCTCGCTGCGGCAGGCGATCTCGTGAAGGGCAAGCTGGGTGGCGTTCCGATAGCCGTCGTCCGCGGCCTGTCACCGGTCGACGACGGCTCCACCGCCGCCACCCTGCTGCGCGGCGGCGAAGACGATCTGTTCTGGCTGGGAACCGCCGAGGCGCTCGAACGTGGTCGACGCGAGGCCCTGCTCCGCCGGCGGTCGGTTCGATCGTTCTCCCCCGACGCAGTCGACCCGGATTCGATTCGTGACGCCGTCGCGGACGCCCTCACCGCCCCCGCCCCGCATCACACCCACCCCGTCAGATTCGTCTGGATCAGAACGCCCGCGGTGCGTCGACGACTGCTCGAGACCATGCGGGAGCAGTGGCGAGCCGATCTGGCCGGCGACGGACTGACCGAGGACCGCATCGCCGCCAGGCTGAGCCGCGGTGACATTCTGTTCGATGCGCCGGAAATCGTGATTCCGTTCTGTGTGCCGGACGGGGCGCACACCTATCCCGACGAGAGGCGTCGGGCAGCGGAGGACACCATATTCACCGTGGCGGTCGGTGCCGCCGTTCAGGGTTTGCTCGTCGCCCTGGCCGTTCGCGATCTCGGTAGCTGCTGGATCGGTTCGACGATCTTCGCCGCCGATACCGTCCGCGCCGAGCTCGGCTTGCGTGCGGACTGGAAAGCATTGGGGGCCATCGCAATCGGACACCCCAGCGAACCGCTGACGGTACGAGATCCGGCCGCGCCCGGGTCTTCGCTGGTGGAGCTCTGACCGACGATGTCCGCTTCCTCACTGTGGCAGTCCGCGGCCGAGACACTCGATCGTTGGGCACCGACCGACTCCAGGGACGAATCCCTTCGGCACACCGTGATCGCCTTTCTGCACAGCAATCCCGACGCGTGTCTTCGCGCCAACGAGGCCGGCCACATCACGGCGTCGTCGCTGGTACTCGACGCGTCGGGACGGCACGTTCTGTTGACCCTGCATCCCCGGGTGGGCCGGTGGATTCAGCTGGGCGGTCACTGCGAACCCGAGGACGAGACGGTCGTCGCCGCAGCGCTGCGCGAGGCGACCGAAGAATCCGGAATTGCCGATCTGTCGATCGATCCCGAGTTGCTCTCGGCGCACACTCACCCGATCACGTGCTCGCTGGGTAAGCCGACCCGGCACCTGGACCTGCGGTTCCTGGTGCGCGCCCCGGACGGCGCGCGCGCCGTGCGCAGCGAGGAATCGACGGACCTGCGTTGGTGGCCGGTGGACGAACTACCCGATTCGGCCGAGCGCGAGACCATCGACCATCTCGTCGCGCTCGCCGCGCATCGCTGATCGGCCCGGGTCGGCCCCGCTCGGCCCCTCGGGACGGCGATCAGACGTCGGTGGAGAAGCGCACTCCCCCGTCGGGCAGCTTCACTCCGGGCCATACCCGTGCCCCACGCAGCAACTCGCACCGAGCTCCGATATCGGCACCGTCACCGATGACGGCGTCACGCACGAGTGCGCGCGGTCCGATGCGGGCTCCGAATCCCAGGATGGACCGTTCGACCACGGCCCCTGCTTCGACGATCGCACCGTCGAACACCACCGCGCCGTCGAGACGAGCGCCTGCGCCGATCTCGGCACCACGCCCGACGACGGTTCCACCGATCAGCAGTGCGCCCGGCGCGACGCCCGCTCCGGGGTGAACCAAGGACTCACCGCGATCTCCGTGCAGTGCGGGCGACGGCGCAATCCCGCGAACCAGGTCGGCCGATCCCTTGACGAAATCCTCCGGCGTACCCATGTCGCGCCAGTACGCACTGTCGACGTGCCCGTAGACCTTCTTGTTCTCGGCGAGCAAGGCGGGGAACACCTCTCGCTCCACCGACACCGGCCGGTCGGCTGCGATGGACTCGATGATCTCACGCTTGAACACGTAGCAACCGGCGTTGATCTGGTCAGTGGGCGGATCCTGGGTCTTCTCCAGAAATGCGGTGACTCGGCCGTTCTCGTCGGTCGGGACACAACCGAACGCTCGGGGATCGCCGACCCGAACGAGATGCAACGTCACGTCCGCGTCGGTCGTGCGGTGCGTATCGAGCACTGCTGTCAGATCGGTACCACCCAACACGTCACCGTTGAACACCATGACGTTGTCCGCCCGCAGTCGCGGCAACACGTTTCGGATTCCGCCGCCGGTGCCCATGGGCTCGGTCTCGAACACGTACTCGAGTTCGATGCCCAACGCCGACCCGTCGCCGAAATGTTGCTCGAACACTTCGGCTTTGAACGACGTTCCGAGAACCACGTGTTCGATGCCCGCAGCCTTGATCCTGGCCAGCAGGTGGGTGAGAAACGGGAGTCCTGCAGTCGGGAGCATCGGCTTCGGTGCCGACAGAGTCAACGGGCGCAGTCGAGTTCCCTTGCCGCCGACCAAGATCACTGCATCCGTCCGTGCGGCGACCGATGGGGAACTATCCGACATGTCCAGCCTCTGTTCTCTCGTCCGACGGTCGTTCTTCACGAGCTCGGGCCCGAAGCGCCGAGGTCACAACGACCTTCGAGCGAAGACCGAGACCCGCGCGCAGCGCCCATCGTAGTGGAGCCTGCCACACCCGGTCGTGTCTGTCGGCCTGGAATCGGTAGGCGCTGGTGTGGTGTGCGGGCAGCATCACTTCCGGATGCCGTCCTGCCGCATGGCCTTTCGAGTGCGTGACCTCGACCTCGGGTACGTAGACGTTCTGCCAACCCGCCCTACCGAGCCGGTCGCCGAGGTCCACGTCCTCCATGTACATGAAGTAGCGCGAATCGAACCCGTCGATGGAGTCGAACGCCGCGCGGCGAAGCAACAGGCATGATCCCGACAGCCATCCCACCGGCCGCTCGGACACCGTCTCGTTCTCCTGGCGGTATCGCCGAGTCCACGGATTGGTCGGCCAGAGCTTGCCCAGAATTGCGTGGCCGGCCCCGGACGTCAGATCGGGCACCGATCGCGCGGACGGGTATCGCGACCCGTCCGGCTCACGAATGAGTGGGCCCAGCGAACCTGCGCGCGGCCATCGCGCCGCGGCGTCGAGCAATCCGTCCAGGGACCCGGGGTGCCACCTGACATCCGGGTTGGCGACCACGACGAATTCGACCTCGGGGTCGACCGCGGCGATCGCCCGATTGACGGCAGCGCCGTAGCCGATGTTGGCGCCGGTACGCAGCAATTCTGCTTCCGCGAACGCCGCCTCGGCAGCTTCCGGAGTGCCGTCGACCGACCCGTTGTCGGCCATGATGACTCGCACGGGCCGAGTCGTGGCCTCGCGTAGAGACGTCAGAAATTGCTCGAGGTATTCGCCGGGGGAATAGGTCACCGTCACCACGGCCAGGTCGGAACTCACGCGGGCAAGACTAGCCCGAGGCGAGCATCGATCCCGCATCACGACCGAGCAAGAGCCGCCGTCAGAGCCTCGGACCAGGGGCGGGGCGCACCGAGCCCGGCTGCCGACCACGCATTCGGTGACAGCACCGAGTATGCGGGCCGAGGTGCCGGGACGACGTACTCCGCGCTCGAACACGGTCGCACCCGGTCGGGGTCGGCACCGATTCCCGAGAACACTGCCCGCGCGAGGTCGTACCAGCTCGCCTGCCCGGCGTTGGTGAAGTGAAGAGTCCGGCCGGTCACCGTCCCGTCGGCTTCGATCTCGAGCAGACCGGCGGCCAGGTCCAGGGCGAAGGTGGGCGATCCGATCTGGTCGTCGACCACCGAGACGGTCTCCCGCTCGCCTTCGAGTCTTCGCATCGTGGTGACGAAGTTCTTGCCGGTGTTGTCGTAGACCCATGCGGTGCGCACGATGACGGCCTCGGGGAGTTCCTCACGCACCGCCGTTTCCCCGGCCAACTTGGTGCGTCCGTACACGGACTTCGGCGCGGTCGCCGCGTCGACGTCGTACGGCTCGGCCGCTGTGCCGTCGAACACATAGTCGGTGGAAATGTGAATCAGTCGGGCACCGACACGCCCGCACGCCCGCGCGAGATTTCGAGGACCGTCGGCATTGACGGCCATCGCCCTGGACTCGTCGGTTTCGGCGGCATCGACGGCGGTGTACGCGGCGCAGTTGACGACGGTCGCACCCGCAGTCACCACGGCGTCGACGGCATCGGGGTCGGTGATGTCCAGGTCGGCGGACGAATAGCCGTGCACCTCGACGTCGGAATAACGCTCGGCGGCGAGCGAGACCACCCTTCGGCCCAACTGGCCGTGTGCACCGGTCACCACGATCGCATTCACGGTTGCCAAGTGTGGCACGCCGCGGTCGGTTCGGCGAGAGCGCGGCCGATCGCCAGTAACCTTCGAGTCGGGGGGAGTGAACGTCTGTCGGTGGGTGTCCATGCCTGCCGGAAACGAGGAAAGGGTCGAAGGTGCCACGAGATTCAGGCACGCACGGAGGTGAGCGCACGCCCCCACCACACCGGCGCACCTCGCGGCGAGCCGACGGCGACGGCCTGCGCGGCGAGCGACGCGGCCGTGACACCGACCCTCGTGCATCCCGCGGGCGCGACTCCCAGGATCACCCTGTACGTCCCTCCGCAGACGGCGAACCGGACGTGCATCGCCGAGGCGGCGCGGCCGGCGACGCACGACGAACCACGGCCGGCCGTACACGACGACCGCAGCGTGGGCCCCGAGGCGACGACCGACGACCGGACTCAGGCGAGGCACCCCGCCGACCGGGCGCAGGCGGTCGCTGGCCGGCGACGCACGTTGCGGTGGCCGTGTTGTCGGTACTCGTCCTGTTGGTGACCGGCTTCGCGTGGCGCAGTGTGGACAGTCTGCGGTCGAACATCGCCACTGCGGGTGGCCTCGGTCTGGGCGGCGCAGCGGACGGCGCGGTCGACATCCTGATGGTCGGCACCGACAGCCGCACCGACGCCCACGGCAACGCGCTCTCACCGGAAGAACTCGCCTCGCTCAACGCAGGTGAGGAAGTTGCGTCGAACACGGACACGATCGTGTTGATCCGCGTCCCGAACGACGGCTCGTCGGCCACTGCCATCTCCATCCCGCGCGACTCGTACGTCGAGGTGCCCGGGATCGGAATGTCCAAGATCAACGCCGCGTACGGAGCGACCAAGGAGAACAAACGGCTCGAACTGGTCGAGCAGGGAGTCTCCGATGCCGACGCCGAACCGCAGGCCACCGAGGCCGGACGCGAAGCGCTGATCGATTCGGTTGCCAATCTCACCGGTATCACGGTCGATCACTACGCAGAGGTCGGTCTGCTCGGTTTCGTTCTGCTGACCGACGCCGTCGGCGGAGTAGCGGTATGCCTGAACAATCCGGTGCAGGAGCCGCTGTCGGGTGCGAACTTCGCCGCCGGTGAGCAGAACCTGTCCGGTTCGCAGGCGCTGAGTTTCGTCCGGCAACGACACGATCTGCCCCGCGGTGACCTGGACCGGATCGTGCGCCAGCAAGTCTTCATGGCCTCCCTCGTACGCAGTGTGCTCAGCGCCAGGACGTTGAGCAATCCGAGCAAGCTCGGTCAGCTCAGTACCGCGGTGCAGCGGTCGGTCACCCTCGATTCGGACTGGGACATCCTGCAGTTCGCCACTCGCCTGCAGGATCTCGCCGGTGGCAAGGTCAAGTTCGAGACCATTCCCGCGGTCGACATCAATGCGACGACCGACTACGGCGAATCCATCGTGCAGGTCGACCCGGCAGCAGTGAAGAAATACGTCGCCGGGTTACTCGAGGACGGGAACTCCGCCGAGACCAACGCCGAGAATTCGGATGCGCCGGCCGTCGATCCGTCGACGGTGACGGTGGACGTCGCGAACGACAGCGGTATCGAAGGTCTGGCCAACGGTGTGGCCGGATCATTGACGGCCCTCGGGTACGTCGGTGGCGCCATCGGCAACTACGAGGGCTCGTCCATCTCCACGAGCCGCATCCAGACCGCCGACGTGGACAGCGACGCCGCTCGCGCCGTGTCGGCAGCACTCGGTGGCCTGCAGATCACCGCCGACGACACCATGCCGGCCGATGCCGTCCGGGTCGTCCTCGCCGACGACTACGCCGGCCCCGGCTCGGGACAGGCCGCGACGGCCGAAACCGTGGCGCCCGAAGCAGGTACAGCAGTCCCCGAGGAACCTGCGGCACCGATCGACGCGGGTTCCACCGGCCCCATGTGCGTGAACTGACAGTACGAACGCCGCGCGGAGGTCGGGGCGGGTCGGCGTCGACTAGGGTCGTGGTGTGGCTTCGAACCTGACTCAAACCCTGCTCGAGCCGATCCTGGCGGCAGACCCGGCCGGTCCCCGCATCACGTACTACGACGATGCCACCGGCGAGCGGGTCGAGGTGTCCGCCGTGACACTGGCGAATTGGGCGGCCAAGACTGCCAACCTGCTCCGTGACGAGTTCGCACTCGATCAGGGCGCGCGCGTGTGCGTGCTGTTGCCGGCGCACTGGCAGACCGCTGCCGTACTTCTGGGAATCTGGTGGACCGGCGGCGAGGTGGTGCTCGGTGCCGACGACTCCGCGGATCTCGCGCTGGTGTACGGCGACCGCCTCGACGACGCGCCCGACGTCGACGAAGTTCTGGCGCTCTCGCTCGATGCCTTCGGCAAGGCAGTCCCCGATCTGCCCCTCGGGATGACCGACTACGCCACCTCGGTTCGCGTACACGGTGACCAATTCAGGGCAACGGGATCCGGGGCCGCGGCATTGGACGGCCGCTCAGTGGACGACGTACTCGCCGCAGCGAGAGAACGCGCCGAGGCCCGTTCTCTTTCGGCCGCGGATCGAGTGTTGTCCAGTGCATCCTGGACCAACGCCGACGAGTTGATCGACGGACTGCTCTCGGTGCTCGCGGCCGGAGCGTCGTTGGTACAGGTGGCCAACTCCGACGAGAGCAAGAAGGAACGACGCATCGACACCGAAAAGGTCACGACGACCCTCGACTGACTTGTCTCCTCATCCGGTCGGGCGGTAGCCGCCGTCCGCGAGTCCCGCTTCGATCTCGAACCGATTGGCGCTGCCGCGGTGACGCGCTTCCTCGACGAGGTAGCGGAACGGAAAGGTCAGCCCGAACCTCGCCCACTGGTCGGCGTGAATCGCCTCGTGCCGCAGCACCCGACGGGCGGTGTTGTTCGCCGTCAGGTAGGCCCCACCGAATGTGGTTCCGCCGCGGCCGAATCCGCCGCGCAGGCCGGAACACACGAAGATCGAGAACTCGTCGTCGAAACGCGCCGTTCCGCCCCACAGCTGCGCGTAGCGCAGTGCCAGCCGGGTCACCGACACCGACTGCCACTTGCCGCGGCCGGCTCGTCGAATCTGCTCGCGCCGCGACGCCGCGGCACTCATCCCAGCAGCGTGGTTCGCAGTGCTGCGTCCTTGTCCAGCACCATGGCCTCGAGAGAGGCCTGGAAGGCCGACATCCGCTGCTGCAGAACAGGATCGGACGCACCCAGAATCCGTACAGCGAGCAGCCCCGCGTTGCGGGCACCGCCGATGGACACCGTGGCCACGGGAACGCCGGCGGGCATCTGCACTATCGAGAGCAGCGAATCCATACCGTCGAGGTACTTCAGCGGTACCGGCACCCCGATGACCGGCAATGGCGTCGCCGACGCCACCATGCCGGGCAGGTGCGCCGCTCCCCCGGCACCGGCGATGATCACCTTGATGCCACGACCGGCGGCCTCGCGGGCATAGTCGAGCATCCGCTGCGGGGTTCGGTGGGCCGAGACGACACCGACCTCGAACCGAATACCGAACTCGGCCAAGGCTTCTGCAGCGGCCTCCATCGTCGGCCAGTCGGAATCGCTGCCCATGATCAGGCCTACGACGGCGGTACCGGATTCGTCAGTCATGATGCGGGTCCCATCCGTCGGTCCATTCGGCGTGCGACATCCAATGCGCTGCACGTTCGGCTCGTTCACGTACGGCCGCCACGTAGGCCGGGTCGCCGAGCGATCCGGACCTCGCGCCCAGAATGTTCACGTGGCCGATCTTTCGGTCTTTCCGCTCGGTCTTGCCGTACAGGTGCACCTTGGCGTCGGGCATGCGCGCGAACAGGTGATGCAGGCGTTCGTCCATCGTCATCTCCGGCGCTTCGGGCGCACCCAGGATGTTCGCCATCACCGTCAACGGTGCCAGTGGATCGGTGTCACCCAGCGGGTAGTCCAGCACCGCACGCAGATGCTGCTCGAACTGCGAGGTGCGGCAGCCGTCCATGGTCCAGTGACCGGAGTTGTGCGGCCGCATGGCCAGCTCGTTCACCAGAAGCTTGCCCGAGGTGGTCTCGAACAGCTCGACCGCGAGGTCTCCGACGACGCCGAGGGCACCCGCGATATCGAGCGCCAGCCGACCGGCGTACGTGGCGACGTCCTCGTCCAGGTCGGGAGCCGGGGCCAGAACCACCGCGCATTGTCCGTGTCGTTGCACGGTCTGTACGACGGGCCACGCAGCACCCTGACCGAACGGCGATCGCGCGACCATCGCCGACAACTCGCGGCGCATGGCGACCTTCTCCTCGACCATGAGCGGCACACCGAGGTCGAGCTGGGCAGTGACGATCTCCTCGGCTTCCTCGGCGTCGGCGGGCATCCAGACACCGCGGCCGTCGTAGCCGCCGCGGACCGCTTTGAGGACAACCGGCCACCCGTGTTCGTCACCGAACGCAATGGCGTCCTGCGCCCACGACACCTCCGCGTACGCCGGTCCGGGTGCCCCCAGCTCTTCGAGCTTTCGACGCATGCGCAGTTTGTCCTGCGCGAAGATCAGCGCGCTCGGTGGCGGCTGGACGTTGACGCCCTCGGCGACCAGGGTCTCGAGGTGCTCGGTCGGCACGTGCTCGTGGTCGAAGGTCAGGGCGTTGGATCCGGTCGCGGCCGTGCGCAGCGCATCGAGGTCGTCGTGCAGCCCGAACACGACGTCGGGGCTCACCTGAGCCGCCGGCTCGTCTGCGCCCGCGGCGAGCACGCGCAGCGTTTGGCCGAGTTCGATGGCCGACTGATGGGTCATGCGGGCCAGCTGACCTCCGCCGATCATCGTCACGACGGGCATTCCGGTCGACGACGGGCGCGCAGCGGTGGGGCGCGGTTCGGTACCTGTCACGGCTCACCATGGTGTCATGTCCTGCCGGTTCGGGCCGAACCGGCAGTCGCACGGCGGTCGTCGTTGTCGCGAAGAACGTGGAAACACTGTCGTCGAGACTGTGGAAACGCTGATGAACAGAGCGTCGGTTCGCCGGATCGGGCGTTCGTTTCGTAGACTTCACCGTTGTGCCGACGATCGACAGCGTGCTTCAGCGCTTACCCAAGCCCATCAGGGACCTTGCGATCCGGCACAGCGAGTTGATCAAGTTCGCCATCGTGGGCGGTACGACGATGGTGTTCGACCTCGTCATCTTCTACTCGCTGAGCCTGACGGTGCTCGAGCAGAAGCCGGTGATCGCGAAGATCATCTCGGGCGTGCTCGCCACCCTGCTCAGCTATTTCCTCAACCGTGAGTGGGCCTTCAAGCACCGCGGCGGGCGCGAACGCCACCACGAAGCGCTTCTCTTCTTCGCCATCAGCGGCATTGGAGTGCTCATCGCCGCCGGTCCGCTGTGGATCGCGAACAACATCTTCGACATCCGCGACACCAACGAGTCGCTGACGATGGTGGTCGTCATCGACTTCGTGCTGAACTACATCATCGGCAACCTGCTCCAGATGGCGTTCCGCTTCTGGGCGCTGCGTCGCTTCGCTTTTCCCGAGGACAACGCGCGCACCATCCTGGAAGTGGACGCCGAGCGCAACGGGGATCCGACCGACGCATCGAACGCGCTCGACTGACCCCCAGTTCGGTCAGCGTGGTTCGCGCCGCGAGAGCGCGGGCGACGATTCGCGCCGAGCGGGCAGGAACACCGAGAACAGTGCCGGTCGTCTGCGCTGTAGTTCCAACCGTCCGCCGTCGGCCTCGATCAGGGCCCGGGCCAGCGCGAGACCGACTCCGGTCGAACCGGCTCCGGAGAATCCGCGGTCGAAGATGTGGGGTGCCAGTTCGTTGCTCACCCCTGGACCCTCGTCGGACACCTCGACACAGACCAGTTTCTCTCGCCGCCGGTCGGTCCCCTCGGCGGCGGACACGGCGCGCACTGCAACCGTGCAGGCACCGTCGCCGTGCACCAGAGAGTTGTCGACCAGTACCGACACGGCCTCGCGCAGACGCGAGCCGGTCACCGACGCCTGGAGGTCGGCGTCGCCCTTGAGCACCAGACTCCGACCTGCATCGTCGAAATTTCGCTGCCATTCGACCACCGTGCCGGTCAGTTCCTCGATGACCGATACCTCGTGCGCATCGGCGGCGCCGTCGCTGCGGGAGGAGCGGACGAGTTCGTCGATGGCCAGGGTCAACCGATCGACCTGATCCATCGCCTCGTTCGCCTCGTCGACCACCGCGGGGTCCGGATGGGTGGAGATCTCGTCCAATCGCAGCCGAACGGCGGTCAGGCGGCTACGAAGTTGATGCGAGACGTCGGCAACCAACGTGTGTTCGCGCTGCAGCCGCCCGGCGATCTCGACTGTGGCCGAGTCGAGAACCTCCGACACCCGGTCCAGCTCGGCAATGCCGTGCCGACGCGGATCCGGCCGAAAGTCGCCCTCGGCCAGTCGGGCGGCCCGCCGCGCGACGTCCTGCAACGGATCGGCCAGTCGCTTGGCGGTGAGCACGGCCACCACGGTTCCTGCCAGCGCGGACGCCAGGACCACCAGAGTCACCGCGCCGAGAGCCTGCCGCTGCAGTGAACGCATGTCGTCGGACGGTACTTCTAGTCGCAGTGATCCCGAGGTCCCCATCGACAACGATTCGACGAGTGGCCGGGGGACGGATGCCTGGCCGATGTCGGCACGGGACGCGGCGTCCTCCGGCGTCGGATAGATGACGACGAGGCGGCCACCCTGCGGAATCGCCAGACGCAGCGAACCGATGTCGAGTTGACCCTCGATCAGGCCGGCCGACCCCTCTTGCGAGATGATCTCCGCGGCCATTCGGTCGAGGCGCGCCTGCAGATCGTTTCGAGTGAAGTCCTCGACCCACAGCCAGGCCGTGTACATCAGCGGCAGCCCGAGCAGCAGGGCCGTCATGATGACGACAGCGAGAATGGAGACCAGGATTCGACGCCGCATCGACGACTAGTCGCTGTTGATGCGGAATCCGACACCGCGAACGGTCGCGATGCGACGCTCCGCCACCGGTCCTTCGTCGCCGATCTTGCGGCGCAACCAGGACATGTGCATGTCGAGTGTCTTGGATCCGCGCAACTCCGCGTCGCCCCACACCTCGCGCAGGATCACCTCCCGCGAGACCACCTGACCGGCGTGATCGAGCAGCACCTTGAGCAACTCGTATTCCTTGTTGGCCAGCGAGATCTCGGTACCTCCGACGAGCACCCGTCGGGCGGCCGGTTCGAGGCGAATGGCACCGACCTCGATCGGAACGTCCTCGCCGGCACCGCGTCGACGCAGGAGCGCTCGAACCCGAGCCATCAGCTCGGCGAGCCGGAACGGCTTGCCCACATAGTCGTCGGCACCGGCGTCGAGGCCGACGACGAAGTCGACCTCGTCCGTGCGCGCGGTGAGCATCAACACGGCCACCTCGGACCGGTTGGCGCGGACCTGACGGCACACTTCGAGGCCGTCCATTCCGGGCAGCCCCAGGTCCAGGATCAGCAAGTCGAATTTGCCGTCGAGAGCACGCTGTAGCGTGGCCGGCCCGGTCTGTTCGACGGTCACGGTGTAGCCCTCGCGCCCGAGGGCACGGGAGAGGGGTGCGGCGATAGCTTCGTCGTCTTCGGCAAGCAGAACATCGGTCACGTCGGCAACCCTACGGTTCGAATATGAGAACAGCCTGTGTTACCTGCGTTTCCCCGCGCGCCAACCGGGCTTGGACTCGGCCGGTGCATCGTCGGCCATCGGCTCGAATGCTCGGTCCCGATCGTGAACGGACTCGCGACGAAAGTCCATGGAGTCGAATACTTGCTGGTAGAGCAACGAATGGACGCGTTGCACCTGCGGAATGTCGTCGAACTCGAGTGGGTCGTCCGACGCCGACGCGATGATCAGGGTGCCGGTACCGAGCATCCTGTCCAGCAGCCCGTGTCGAAATTGCACGTTGCTGATGCGGCTCATGGGGATGTCGATTCCGGAATGCGTGAGCACACCCTGCCGAACGAGGACCCGACGATCGGTGACGATGAAGTGAGTGCACTTCCAGCTCACGAACGGAACCAGGCATCGCCACCCGACGATCGCTGCCCACACCACCAGCGCGGCGATCGTGGCCACATCGGCGGCCGTGGATTCGAGTCGGGCACCTGCGACACCGAGGGCGACGCCGGCGAGACCCGTGGCGAGCACGAACGTGATCGACGGCAGGATCAACATCTTCCAATGCGGGTGACGGTGAAGCAATAGCTCTTCCTCGTCGGCCAACGCATCCTGTGGGTAACCCACGTGCACTCCTGACTATTCGCGCCGGATCTGCCCGGGTGAAGATGGTCTCACGAGACAGGTCGGAGATGAGTGACGTCGCCGGCGGCCACCGCGAGAACCGAGGGCGATGCGGAGCCTGCACGTTCGACCTCGATCACGATCCGGCCGTGTTCGTCCACATCGACAGCGGTTCCCACTTCGTGCTCGCCGCCGGGCAGGTCGACACGCACTCGCTGTCCGATGGTGCCGCACCGATCTCTGTATCGGTGCGCCAGCGCCTCGGTATCCCAGTGCGCATCCCGCCACGAATCCACCTCGGCGGCCACCCCGCGCAGAATCGCACGCACCAGGGTGTCTCGATCGAGCACCGCGGCCTGTTCGAGCGCGAGTGACGTCGCCGTGGGCACCGGGAGCTCGGCCTCGGTCATCGAGACGTTCACTCCCAGGCCGATGACCACCGTCGGACTCGGCCCATGGGCGGCTACTTCGGCCAGAATGCCCGAGACCTTCCTACCGCCGATCAGAACGTCGTTCGGCCACTTCAACCGCGCATCGACCTCGGCCACGGTACGCAGCGCATCGACCAGAGCCACGCCGGTCATCAGCGGCAGCCAACCCAGCACCGCCGGGTCGATCCCCGGGAACTTCAGCAGCATCGACAGCAATATCTGCGATCGCGGAGCACCGGAGAACGGACGCGAGTGCCTACCCCGCCCGCTTCCCTGATGTTCGGCGATCAAGGCCGTCCGGTCCGCACGGTCTGCCGCCGCAGCGACGAGGTCAGCATTGGTCGAACCGGTCTCGGTCACCACGTCCACCCGAGACCACGAGGCCTGCGGTCCGTCCACCAAGGCTCGACGGAGTGCGCGGACGTCGAGCGGTGGGCGATCCAGATTGGTCCACATGACCACCAGCATATGGGTTCGGCGCCAACCGACGTCGGCTCGTGAACCACCCTCGGTCGGGGCGCAGATCACACTCGCAGTTAAAGTGTTGCCCCATGACCAGCGTCCAGGATTCCACTGCACCCGGGTCGGCAGATGCACCCGATATCCATACCACTGCGGGTAAATTGGCCGATCTTCGTAAACGTCTGGGGGCTGCGGAGATGCCGTCGGGTGAGGCGGCGGTGGAGCGGGTCCACGCGAAGGGCAAGTTGACCGCGCGGGAGCGGATCACCGCCCTGCTCGACGAGGGCTCGTTCGTCGAACTCGATGCGTTGGCGCGGCACCGATCACAGAATTTCGGGTTGGGGGACAATCGCCCCTTCGGTGACGGTGTCGTCACCGGCTACGGCACCGTCGACGGCCGTGATGTGTGCGTGTTCTCCCAGGACGCGACCGTCTTCGGCGGCAGTTTGGGGGAGATCTACGGCGAGAAGATCGTCAAGGTGATGGACCTGGCGATCAAGACCGGACGGCCGTTGGTGGGCATCAACGAAGGCGCCGGGGCCCGCATCCAGGAAGGGGTGGTCTCCCTCGGGTTGTACGGGGAGATCTTCCACCGCAACGTCCGCGCATCCGGGGTGATCCCACAGATCTCGCTGATCATGGGCCCCGCCGCCGGCGGACACGTCTACTCACCCGCCCTGACCGATTTCGTGGTCATGGTCGATGGCACCAGTCAGATGTTCGTCACCGGCCCCGATGTCATCAAGACCGTCACCGGGGAGAACGTGACGATGGAAGAGCTCGGTGGCGCGCACACCCACATGGAGAAGTCCGGTGTCGCGCACTACGTCGCGTCCGGGGAGCAGGACGCCCTCGACTACGTCCGCGACCTCCTGTCGTATTTGCCGTCGAACAATCGGGCCGATGCCCCGCGGACGGTGGCGTCGGATCCGATCGTCGGGGCGATCGAGGATTCGTTGACGGCGGAGGACCTCGAACTCGACACTCTGATTCCGGATTCGCCGAACACTCCGTACGACATGCACGAGGTGATCCGCCGGATCCTCGACGACGACGAATTCCTCGAAGTCCAGGAGGGTCGGGCCCGCAACATCATCGTCGGGTTCGGGCGGATCGACGGCCGGTCGGTGGGGATCGTGGCCAATCAGCCCACACAGTTCGCCGGCACGTTGGATATCGATGCCTCGGAGAAAGCAGCCCGGTTCGTCCGCACCTGTGATTGTTTCAACGTTCCGATCATCACGTTGGTCGATGTGCCGGGGTTCCTGCCCGGGACGGGCCAGGAATACAACGGCATCATCCGGCGTGGAGCGAAGTTGTTGTATGCCTACGGGGAGGCGACGGTCGGGAAGATCACCGTCATCACCCGTAAAGCCTATGGCGGGGCGTACGACGTGATGGGCTCCAAGCACATGGGTGCCGACGTCAATTTGGCGTGGCCGACGGCGCAGATCGCGGTGATGGGGGCCTCGGGTGCGGTCGGGTTCGTCTACCGCAAGCAGTTGCTCGAGGCCGCGAAGAACGGTGAGGACGTCGATGCGTTGCGGCTGACGTTGCAGCAGCAGTACGAGGACACGCTGGTCAACCCGTACGTCGCTGCCGAACGTGGATATCTCGATGCGGTCATCCCGCCCAGTCACACCCGCGGGCAGATCGTGACCGCGTTGCGGCTGCTCGAACGCAAACAAGTGACCCTGCCCCCGAAGAAACACGGAAACATCCCACTATGAGCGAAGCGAAGCATGACGCAGTGAGCGGCGAATCAAAGCATGACGTCGTGAACGACGGTCAGGCCGTTGCCGATTCAGGCATGTCCGCGGCAATTCGGGTCGTCAAGGGCAATCCGGACGACGAGGACGTGGCGGCTTTGGTGGCGGTGTTGACTGCGGCGCAGAACGATTCGGCATCGAGCGCGGATTCCCGGCCTCGGGAATTGTGGGGTGCACCGTCGTCGATGCATCGCGGCTTCGCGGCGCAGTCGGCGTATTCGTACGCCGCGTCGGGCCGATACTCGCGGTGACGGTGCCGCCCGGGACGACCCGGGCCGATTCGGTACGACTCGTTCTGGCGTCGGCGTCACCTGCTCGCCTCGGGGTTCTTCGTAGTGCCGGCGTGGAGCCGATCGTCCGGGTGTCGGGAGTCGACGAGGACGCGGTGACGGCCGAACTGGGGCCGTCCGCGTCCGCCGCCACCGTGGTCACCGAACTTGCGCGGGCCAAGGCCGCCGCAGTCGCCGAGACGTTCTCGGATTCTTCGGCGGATCTGGTGATCGTCGGGTGTGATTCGATGCTGTCGATTGCCGGTGAGCTGCACGGTAAACCGCACACCGTCGAGGTGGCCCGTGAGCGTTGGCGGACCATGGCCGGGTCGACCGGGGCGCTGTTGACCGGTCATGCCGTTCTGCGAGTGACCGCCGGAGTCGTGGTGGCGCAGGCTGCAGCGCACAGCTCGACGACGATTCGTTTCGCAACCCCGTCTGCAGTCGATCTCGACGCGTATCTGGCGTCCGGCGAACCTCTGCAGGTTGCGGGAGCTTTCACGCTCGACGGTCTCGGCGGCTGGTTCGTCGACAGCATCGAGGGTGATCCCTCGTCGGTGATCGGCATCGGCTTGCCGCTGGTTCGTACTCTTCTCGAGCGGGTGGGTACGTCGCTTGCCGACCTCTGGGACGGCTCGCCGGACGACCCGATCGGGATCTGACCGGCGAGACCTACCTCAGGGCAACAGATCGATCAGCTCGCGAGCCCAGTCCTCGGCCATTGCCTTGGGCTTGATGTTCGACGAGCTGTCGTGCCGAGCGTGGGTGCCGACCTGCTTCGCACCGAGCTCGGTGAGCTTTTCGGCGATGATCTCGCCGCCGCGGTTGAAGGTGTCCTCGTATACCTTGTCTCCCAGACCGAAGACTGCGAACTGCAGTCCTGCGAGGTCGGGGGCATCCTCGACGAGTGCCTCGTAGAACGGCTCCGCGCCGGTGGGGAGCTCTCCGTCACCGTAGGTGGAGCAGATGACGACGTGGAAGTCGTCCGTGTCGATGTCGGAGACCTCGTACTCGAGCATGTCTCGCACCTCGGCATCGTGATCACCGAGCACGTCCGCGATCTTGTCGGCGACCTCCTCGGCCGTACCGGTCTCGGACCCGAACAACACGACCACTGCCATGGATCGCTCCCCTTTCTCACATGCGCTCGAACACTCGAACAGTCGCAAAAGCATAGCCGTACCGGGGATCCCGCCGAAAATCCGCGTACGCCCGATGTTGTGATTTGTCTCGAGGTCACCAGAATTCGGGAGTCAGGCCCCAGTTCGTGTACTCGGCCTCGACCAGCCCACGCAGGTGCTCCTTGCTGGGGAACGCGTCCGGGTCGAGACCGGTGACGCACAGCGTCGCGCGGTCACCCGAGTCGTTCCACCAGGCACTGACCCCGCCGGCGGTGCGACGGAGCAACGCCACATCGGTGTTCTGGGTGATCGACCGCATCGCCACTGCCGCGGCGTCGACGCCTCCGATGGTGCGCAGTCGCGTGCCCCGATCGCCGAGGTTCGAGCACAGGCACAGCGGTGCCGAGCCCGATGCCGCCAGCTTGGCGACGACGACGTCGGGCAACACCTGCATCAGTGGTTTGAGCAGCTCGAACACCGATGTCATCGTACTGTCGGCCTGGTCGGTGAACGCCTGCTTGCTCGATGCGCGGATGGCCGTCAGATCGTCGCGGTAGCCCTGTCCCCCGTCGACGTGAATGGACACCCCGGACGTCGCGTTGGCGCGACTGTCTCCGGGTGTTCGGGTGCTGACAGGAAGGGCCACCCTTACCCGGTCCTGCGGACCGACGCGTCCACTCGCGGTGAGAATGCCGAGCACGACCGCGACAAGGAGACTGTTCGAGCTCCCGCCCCTGCTCGCTGCGGCCGCGGCCCAGTCCCCCGATGCGCAGTCGACGACCACCGTGCTCGGTACCCACTTGCCTTCTCGCGCCGCGGTGACGGCCCGAGCACGGCTCGGCGTCGGGCCGGGTGCCGTGGAGCCCGCTGCTACCTCGTCGGACGAGGTTCGCGAACGTACCGCGTCCACTGCCGTACGTCCGAGCGCTCGCGCCACCCCGGACAATGCCGCACCGATCTGTCCGACGCCGTCCGCGATGTCGGCACGTACCGACGACCGCGGGGGAACGTGGTCGAGCCCGCCGCGAACGAAGTCGTCCGGAGTCGCCCGACCGGCGAGAGCTGCCGCCGCCGCAGAGGTCAGGGCACCGCCGTCACCGACCACGTGCGATCCGACGAGAGAGACCACCATGCCGCCGCCGTCGACCGAGGTCGCCGACAAACGCCACGCAGGTCCGTCGATGGGGTCCAGCGTCACCGCTGCCTCGTTCTCGATCCACAGATCGATGCCGTCCCGGGCGATCGCGTGTCCGATGACGACCGGGTCGGCGGGCGTGCGCGCCGTGATCCAGCCGTCCCGGGCACCGGGCACCGCCGAGCGTCGTACGGAGCGATCCAACGGGCCGGTAGCAAGCAACTGCCACATGGATCCGAGTGCGTCGAGCGGGACGTCCGAGTCGAACCGCCACACGATCTGATTGACCACCGGCACTCCGAGTACGCACTCCATGCGCAGGAACAGGTCGTCGTCGTACGTCAATCTCTCCACCACGAGAGACTATCCCTGCCCGCCCACGTAGGTGGAACGGCCGCAAATGTGTTTCTCGCCATATGTTTTCGTATCGGCTCGGTTCGGCCGGTGCTGATAGGTTGGGGCTCTTCCCCACGCCGACACGTCTGCGAGTGCGCCTGTGAAGTTCGTGATGCCGTTCAACGGAAGCCGAGGCGACGTGACCCCCGGTATCGCTCTCGGGCTCGAACTCGCAGAGCGCGGGCACGACGTGCTGTTCGGTGCCCCACCCAATCTCACCGATGTCGTGTCTGCTGCCACGGCATCCTCCGAACGCATCGAGGTTCAGCCGTTCGGGCCCGACACGCAGCAGCTGTTGGAGTCCGATCTGGTCAGAGTGCGTATCAAGTCTCGAAACCCGCGGACCCGCTTTGCTGCGCTGTCCGAGCTGGCTCATCACGGCTGGGACGACATGACGTCCGAGCTGAACCGAATGGCGGCAGGGTGCGACGGAATCGTCACCGGCTCGCTCGGTCAGGAGATGGCTCTGAACGTGGCCGAAGCGCACGGCACAGCGTTTGTGTCCCTGCACTACTGCCCCCTCAGGCGCAACGATGCAGTGTCGATCACACCGGGCGTGAACCTACCTGCCGTCGTCAATCGGTCGATGTGGGCGGCCCTCGAGGCACTGCGCTGGAAGTCGATGAAGAAGCGCGACAACGCGCAGAGGGCATCACTGGGTTTGCCTCCCACCACGGAGTCGACGCCCGTGAGGTCGGCGCGCTACGGCGGTATCGAGATTCAGGCCTACGAATCGGCGCTGTTCCCCGGGCTTGCCCGACAGTGGGGCCCGCTACGCCCGTTCGTCGGCTTCATCGGCCTGGTCGACGGAGTCACCGAGACGGATCCCGCGTTGCGCCGATGGCTCGACGCAGATACTGCGCCAGTGTATTTCGGCTTCGGCAGCATGCCGGTGCCCGAACCGGCTGCACTGATGCGCATGATCGACAACGTCACCGATCGACTGGGCGTGCGCGCCCTGGTCTGCGCGGGCTGGAGCGATCTGCTGGAGTCCGATTCAGCCGTCCATCGATCGAACCCGAACGTCTTCGTCGTGAAATCGGTCGATCACGCGACGGTCTTTCCGCGCTGCCTGGCCGCGGTTCATCACGGCGGCGCCGGGACGACTGCAGCCTCGGCACGAGCCGGGCTGCCGACCCTGGTGTGCTGGTTCAGCGCCGACCAACCGTTCTGGGGATCGGCGCTGCGGCGCGTAGGAGCCGGGTCGAGCACGAAGTTCTCGACGTTGACCGAATCCGTTCTACAGCAGGGCATTTCCGATCTCATGACCGAAGACGCCCGGCTGGCCGCGCGAGCGCTTGCCGATACGATGACGCCTGCTCGAACGGCGACGGCCGCTGCCGCCGACATCACCGAAGCAGCAGCGCGCGACCGCTGACCCACTCACCAGAAGCGTGCCGAGAGTCCCCATCTCCGAAGCGCCTCGGTCAGGTGTTCACGCAGTATGTGCTCGTCCGGGCATCGGTCGGGGTCCATGGCGTGGACGGTCACGGTCACACTGGTGCCGGTCTCGCTCGACCATGCGGTCAGACCGCCGTCGAGCGAACGAGCGAAGTCGGCGTCGGCTCCGGCGAACGTCGCTCGACCGGACACCGCTCGGGCAGCGATCCCCGCCACCGTCGTGAAGTCGTCGGGAAGAGAACCGAGGTTCGACGCCAGCCCTTCGGCACCGTCGCGGGGCTGCGGCACTCGTGCGACCACCGCGTCGGGCAGCATTTGAACCAGTGCCTGGGACAGGCCGCCCGGAGCGGCACCGGCGGCCTGAGCAGCGGCGAAAGCCGTGAAGGCCGATTTACTGGCGGCGCGGATCGGGCGGAGGTCCAGATCGGTCGGGTCGGCGATCGGCACGTCGATCTTGACGATCTTGGTGGCGTTGGACCGTGTGTCGGATGCGTCGCCGCGATCACTGACGGGCAGGGACCACTGCACCGTGTCTCCCACCGAAGCACGGCCGGCGAGTCCGGACGCAGCAGTCAGGACCGCCACGAACAGCGAATTGGATGTTCCTCCCCAGCGTTCCGCGGTCGATCGCCATGCATCGGCGTCCACCTCGGCAACCACGTGCGGGGATGTCCAGTCCGCCGCAGCCGCTCGCTCGGGTGCTGCCCGGTGTGGTTTCGGCCTCGACTGGGTGGCACCGGCAGGCTCGGAGCGTCCGGACAGAGGCAGAGCCTGCACCGCCGCGTTCACCAGCCATCCACCCGCGGACCGAATTTGCTCGACGGCGTCACCGAAGTCGGAAGCGAGGGCCTCGAGGCCGCCCGGGGCGGAGGAGACACGGGACGCGACGGAGTCGGAGTTCGCCGCACGGAATGCAGCGATCAAGGCGCCACCGTCGGCGACCATGTGCGAGGCGACCAACGACAGCACCATGCCGCCGTCGCTCAGTCTCGTCGCCGCGAGTTGCCAACCCAATCCGGTCTCGGGGTCGATATCGGGATCGATCCGGCCGTCCGCCCATTGCCGCACCATCGAGGGGTCTGTGAATTCTGGATGAAAATCCAGTGAATGAGAGGCGGCCGACGGCACCCACCGATCTCGGGCCGTCGGAATTGCCGATGCCACCACCCTGCGTGCAAGCAGACCGTCGGACAGGTTGTCACGCAGTCTTTCCAGGTCTTCTCGCTGCACGACATCATCGAACCACCACAGGAACTGGTTGTAGACGGGAAATCCGATGCCGTGGTGCATTCGCAAGAAAAGGTGATCGGCAAATCCAATTCGAGTCACGCGCCGAACCTACTACATCGAAAGAAACGGGAAGGTGGTGCTGTTTCTCGTCGGGCGATTCATTCAATGTTTGCAATAGGTGCCATTCCACCGAGCGGACGCGCGAATGTGACTCCGGTCTCGGGGTGCCGGTCCGGCCCGAGGTCTGGGTTCCGAGCCCGTCACCCGGATCGGCTCTCTCGAATCATCGGGCCCTGACGTGCGGTTACGCCGGAATCGCAATGCAGATGTGTGCGAGAATCAGTTTTCCGACCGATGTTCCACCCGTCGGTCAACCCCCTCGACAGTGACAAGAATTACTTTTACGCGTCGCGAAATAGTTTCGCTTTCGCCCTATTGTGAGTGCCGTACTCACGTCGACCGGACGGCGACTCCACGGTCCGTCGAATAGTTGTTCTTTCAATGTCGAAAGCATTGCGAGTGCACCCGATAAAAGCGAGCCGGACCGACGACTTCCGCCGTTACATCCACCACTCGACCGTAATCGAATGCCGATAGACACCACTACTGCCGAATACCGCTGGCCGAGCCCGGAACGGAAGAGGACACCATGGAATACACCGAACTCGCCGACTATCCACTTCCCGCCGGACGCTTGACCGAGTGGGTTCCCCGCGTCGACGACGATCAGTGGGCTCTCGATTCCCGCGGGCTGTCGTTCACGCACGAGGACCATTGCGAGCGCAGCGCGCCGGGCTCCTGGATCGGCACGGTATTCGAGATCCATCGTCGCTACGACGTCGAGGCCGTACGCCGCACCATCGCCGCGTACATGGGTCGGCACGAGGCGTTCCGAACCAAGGTTCGTCGTGACGACCAGTCCGGTTCGTGGCAGCGCTTCACCGCACCGGTCGACGCCGTGCAGGTGACATATCGCCCACACGCGGAGTCGCGATCGGAAACTCAGGTGTTCGGCCATCTGCAGTCGTGGTTCGGCGACACCGTGTCTCCGACGGCATGGCCGCATTTCGTTCTCGCCACCATCGAACCCGACGACGCGTCCCGCACTCTCGCCGGTGGGCCCGAGGAATCGTTCCTGCTCGCCTTCGCGGCCGATCATTCGGTCATGGACGCATACAGCCAGATCTATGCGATCAACGAGATCGACCGGCTGTACGCGCAGGCCCTCGACGGCATCGACCCGGAATTGCCCGAGGTGGGTAGTTACGTCGACTTCAGTCAGTCCGAACGGGCACTCGGCGACACCCTGACGGCGGATCACGGTGCCGTGCGAACGTGGCAGGACTTCCTCGCTGTCGAGGACGGCCGCTTCCCGGCTTTCCCGCTTCCGTTGGCGGGCGACCGGCCCCGCGCCGACACCGGCCCTGCGCCCCAGAGCAGCATCTCGTCGTGGCTTCTGACCTCCGAACAGTCGGACGGCTTCAATGCGGCGTGCCGCGCTGCCGGATACAACATGCAGGCCGGAATTCTTGCGGCGCTCGCATTGACGAATGCTCGCCTGTCCGGCAGTCGGTCTCTGCGCACGGTGATGCCGATGCACACCCGCGATGAGCAGAAGTGGGCCGCGTCGGTGGGGTGGTACGTCGGCATTCTTCCGATGGGAATCCAGCTCGACAACGCCTGCACCTTCGTCGAGGCACTCGAGGCCGCGGCTACCGCGGGCGCTGCGAACAAGGGCCTGGCCCGTATGCCGTACTCGAAGATCGCCAAGATCCTCGACTCCACCGAAATTCCCCGGTTCGTGGTCTCGTACATCGACCTGCGGTTCCTGCCCGACGCCGCCCAGTGGCAGGGGCGCAAGGGGCGGGCGCTCAGGAGCAACTGCCACGCCGACGACGAGGTCTACTTCTGGGTCAATCGCACGCTCGAAGGGCTCAACATCTCGGCCCGCTTCCCCAGTTCGGATGTCGCGTCGACCAATGTCCATCGGTTCATCACCGAGTTCGTCGCGGTTCTGACGGCGGTCATCGACTCCGACGGCGGTAGCGATACGGTGCTCGCGGCGGCCCCGCCGTCGGTCGTTGTCGCCGCAGAATGAGCGTAGACGCAGAATAGGCGTGGACGCAGGAGAAGTGGATGCGCAGAGGACGGAGACGGCGGCGTAGGCAGCCGGTACGTTCCGTCCACTGCGCCCCGACCGGAAGAGTGAAGCGAACATGATCATCACCGCAATGGGCCGCTGGAACCCCGCGCCCGGCCGACTGCTCGAGTGGCATCCCACCGCGGCCGCACAGGCGAGCGCCGCTGCGGCACCGATCGATTCGACTCCACCGTCGTTTCTTCAGGAAGACCACCTGAAGGCAGCGTGGGCAGCTCGCGCACGTGGCGACGTGCACACGGCGTACACCGGGGTGGCCACCGAGATCGACGGCGACATCGACACCGAGGCGATGAGCCGTGCGCTGACTGCGTACGTGCTGCGGCACGAGGGTCTGCGGTGCTGGTTCGAGGTGGACGGCACCGACGTGGTTCGACACCTCGGCGGCCCGGAAGTTGCTCGTTTCGATACCGTCGACGCAGGTGAGACATCCGACGACGAGCAGTTCCAACACTATGTGCGGCAGCGCTTCTCGACCGAGGCCACCGCCGACATCTGGCCGGGGTTCGTCGTCGGAGTGGTATCGAGGCCGGGCAGCTTCACGTTGTACTACGGTGCCGATCACGCGTTCACCGATGGTGGTTCACAGGCTCTGGTCATCAGCGAACTGGCCGATCTGTACGCGATCGAGATCGGGGCGGATGTTCCGCAACCGGCTTCGGCGGGAAGTCACCTCGAGTACGCCGCCGACGAGCGCGCCCGCGCTGCGACGTTCGGTGCAGACTCCCCCGAGATCGCCGCGTGGCGTGACATCTTCACCAGGCACGAGGGCCGTATGCCTCGGTTCCCCCTCGATCTGGGGCTTGCACCCGGCGAACGCGCCCCGGTCCGAATCGTCGAACGCCACCTGTTGGACCGAGAACTGACGGCAGCGTTCGATGCCGCGTGCAAGGCCGCCGGCGCACGGATGAGCAGTGGAATCTTCGCCGCCGTCGGCATCACCGACTTCGAGCTCGCGGGGAACGCGGAGTACTTCGGAATCACGGTGCTGAGCACTCGCCACCACGGTGACTACGGACAATCCCAGGGTTGGTTCGTCAACTTCGCGCCGGTCGCGTTCGACATCGCCGGTCACGAGCGCTTCTCCGACGTCGCCGGCCCGGCGCACGAGGGTTTCGAGCGGGCCAAGCAGATCGCCGAAGCACCGGTCCATGCGGTACTCGGCGCTCTCGCCGCAGACGGCACGCTCGGAAGCGAACTCGCCGTGAGCCCGAACATGCTCTCGTACATCGACTTTCGCTGGTTCCCCGGCGTCGGGCGAGATGCGGACACTCGTGCCAAGCATTTCACCGGCGAGGGCGCGACCTCCAACGCGTCGATGTGGATCAACCGCGACGGTGAGCATCTGTATCTGGTGGCGCAGACCCCCGACACGGCCGTCGCTGCCGAATCGGTCGAGCGGTACCACGCACACCTGGCATCGGTACTGGAAAAGATCGCGCGCACAGGCGATTACGTACTGACGCCCGGTTCGGTTCAGGAGCGGGTCGGTGCGGGTCACCTCGATCACTGAGTACCATCCCGCGGCCGGTGTCGTCGTCGAATTCACTGCCGACGTCACCGGGGATGCACAACGGTCCCCGATTCCACCGTCGTTCAATCAACGGTTTCATCTGGGCGATCTGGGCGAGGCTCGGCGAGTATGGATCGCGGGCACGTTCGACGTGCCCGGCCGCATCGATGTCGACGCTCTCGCGTGGGCGTTCACTCGACTGATCGACCGACACGACACTCTGCGCAGCTCGTTCGTCCAGGCGACCGACGGCCTGGACAGGATGCTTCATCGCCCCGGTTCGGTCGAGATCGCGGCGTCGAACCGGACCGAATTCGATTGCCCGACCGAGCTACGTGAGCATCTCCGCCGAATACTCGAGTTACGTTGCGACGCACGACGGTTCCCGTCGTACACGTGCGTCGCGATCGACCGGCCGGACGTCTCGACGGTGGTCTGCGCATTCGACCACTCGAACGTCGACGCGCTGTCGATCGCGGTGACCGTGGACGAGGTTCGTGCCTGGTACGACGCGTACCGGCGCTGCCCGTCGAGTCCGAACATCGAGCTGAGTCCGGTGGGAGGATTCGTCGACTACTGCCGTATCGAAGCAACCGAGCCGGCAGTGGATCGCCATGACGAGCGCATGGTGCGGTGGTCGGAATTCCTTGTTCGGTGCGGTGGTACGACGCCGAGTTTTCCGTTCGACCTGGGACTGGCGGACGGTGAGACTGCTACGCAGGCAACCCTTGTCGCGCCGATCCTCGGTGCCGACCGCACTGCCGAGTTCGAGCGCCTGTGTACTCGGTCGGGCGGCGGGATGTTCGCCGGGGTCGTGGCTGCGATCGGTCAGGCCTGCGCCGCCATCGGCGGACCGCGGCAGATACCGTTCCTGTTCCCTCTGCACACCCGTCACGAGGATCGGTTCCGGCGGGCACTGGGCTGGTTCACCACCAACGCCCCGATGACCGTGGACGTCGGCGACGTGCTCGTCGACACGATCGCCGCGGCCCAACGGGAGTTTCGTGCTGCGCTACCGCTGAGCACAGTGCCCATCCCCCAGGTGTTGGCATCCCTCGGAGACACGTTCACCCTCTCGCGAAACGACGTGTTCATGGTGTCGTACATCGACTACACCAGAATCGAGGGCCACCGCGGACTCGAAGAATCCAACGCACACCACGTCAGCAACGCGACGGTGTCCGACGACGCGCAGTTCTGGGTGTCGCGGACAACCTCGGGTCTGGCTCTGCGGGCACGTTTTCCCGACACCGTCCTCGCGCACTCGGTCATGACTGCGTTCAGCGGCGCGCTGGTCGCGCTGCTGGCCGAGGCGACCGACCAGGCCACCACAACGGCCCTGACACGCTGAGACAGTACCGACGCAGCGCTCTGTGCCTGCGGCTCCCGCCACTCGGTGGCGGTACGGCATAGGATTGTCGACGGAGACCGTTCACCCCCGAGCGGGCCGCCAGCCGAATATCTTCCGTAGGAGCCGATACGTGCCTGTACCAACCGATTCCAACGCAATGTTCGCCGACTACGCGCATCCGGATCGTCTCGTATCCACCGAATGGCTGTCCGCTCATCTCGGTACGCCCGGGCTCCGTGTCGTCGAATCCGACGAGGACGTGTTGCTCTACGACGTCGGCCACATTCCCGGCGCGGTCAAGATCGACTGGCACCTCGACCTGAACGACCCAGTCACGCGCGACTACATCGACGGCGAACAGTTCTCGAAACTGATGAGCCGCAAGGGCATTTCACGTGACGACACAATCGTCGTGTACGGCGACAAGAGCAATTGGTGGGCCGCCTACGCACTGTGGGTGTTCACCCTGTTCGGACACCAGGACGTGCGGCTGCTCGACGGCGGACGTGATGCCTGGTTGTCCGAGAATCGCGACACCACACTCGATGTCCCTGAGTTTCCGGCGACCGACTACCCCGTCGTCGAGCGGAACGATGCACCGATCCGCGCATTCGCCTCGGACGTGCTCGGAGTTCTCGGCTCCGTGCCTCTGATCGACGTACGCTCCCCCGCGGAGTACACCGGCGAACGCACCCACATGCCCGACTACCCGGAGGAAGGTGCGCTGCGCGGCGGCCACATCCCCACCGCCGTCAGCATCCCGTGGGCCAAGGCAGCAGCACCGGACGGTCGATTCCGCTCACGCGCAGAACTGGACGAGATCTACGCCGAGACTTCGGCAACCGACGAGGTCATCGCGTACTGCCGCATCGGCGAGCGGTCGAGCCATACCTGGTTCGTGCTGACGCATCTGCTCGGGTACGAGTCCGTCCGCAACTACGACGGCTCGTGGACCGAGTGGGGCAATGCTGTGCGCGTTCCGATCGCCCGGGGCGAGGAGCCCGGATCGGCACCGGCCGCTCGATGAGTTCCCTTCCAGAATCGTTGGCCGAGATCGTCGAGGATTTCGCCGCAGTCGAGGGCCAGGACAAACTGCAGCTCCTGCTCGAATTCAGCCGGGAACTACCCCCGTTGCCGGATCACCTGGCCCAGGATGCGATGGAGCCGGTCCCCGAATGTCAGTCGCCGTTGTTCCTGTCGGTCGATGCATCCGATCCCGCCCGGATCGAGCTGTACTTCAGCGCGCCGCCGGAGGCTCCGACGACTCGCGGGTTCGCCTCGATCCTGGCGCAGGGGCTCGACGGTCTCAGCGCACAGGAAATCCTCGACGTTCCGGACGATTTCTACTCGGCTCTCGGATTGAGCGATGCGGTGAGCCCCCTGCGCCTCCGAGGGATGTCGGCGATGCTTGCACGTATCAAGAGGCACCTGCGCTGACCTCGTGTTCGGCAGCGCCCGGCCTTCGTCTTGATCGATACACGCCGCCGTCGGTAGACTTCGGTAGTGGGCATCGTCGCCCGCTGTCCGAACAATCCCCCGAATGCGTCTGACGAAGGCTGGTTGCTGCCGATATGGAGTTCACCGAGTTGGCGGACTACGCGGTTCCCGCGGGCACGCTCACCGAATGGATTCCCAGTGTCGGCCCACACGCCCACACTCCCGAAGCCGCCGGGTGGCAGCCCGACCCTCGCCCGACGTCCTACGTCCACGAGGCGCACCTGCGTACCAGCCTGAGCAGCCCTCGCCGCGGACGCGAGTCGTGGCTCGGCGCGGCGTTCGAGATTGCCGGTCCCCTGGACAAGCACGCTTTCCGGCGGGCGGTGCTGAACTGGATCGACAGACACGAAGCCATGCGGTCGAGCGCATCGATCGACGAGGCCACCGGTGAGATGACCCGGGTGACCGCCGCGCAGGGAGCCGTCGACATCTGGCAGGTCGAGCAGGAACGGTGTGCGCAGTCGAGTGAGGTCTTCGAGCATCTGCAATATCTCTTCGACGAGTTCACCTCGCCCCTGATCTGGCCCGCCTACGCGTTCGTCACTCTCGAACCACTGGACGAGACGCGGCCGATCACCGTCTTCTTCGCAGCAGATCACTCGATCATCGACGGCTTGTCCACTGTCCTGGTCGCCCACGAGATCGCGGCCCTGTACGGCGAGGAGCTGGGCGGGGCACCGGCCGCCCTGTTCGAGGCCGGCAGCTATCTCGACTTCGGGTCCTCCGAACGCGAGCGAAACGCCGAGTTGGAACATTCGCACGAGGCCGTCGCGATCTGGCGCGATCTGCTGATCGACGGGGACGGCCAGCTGCCCGACTTCCCGCTCGACATCGGTGATCCCAGCCCGGACGACGTACCTCAGGGCGGGCTCTCTGCTTGGGTGCTCGACCCCGAGCAAGCCGATTCGTTCTCGGTCGCGTGCCGAAAGACCGGGAACAGTCTGTTCGCCGGATTACTGGGGGTCCTGGCCATCACCGGTGCCGAGCTGGGCGGGGGCACCCAATTTCGGACTGTCACCCCGGTACACACCCGGGACGAGCCGCAGTGGGCGTCGGCACTGGGGTGGTTCGTCGGACTGTGTCCCATCTCGTTCGACATCGCCGGCGCGGAGTCGTTCGGCTCGGTCGTGGCCGCAGCATCGGCCGAGGTGAAGAAGACCAAGCCGATTGCGCGGGTTCCGCTCGATCGGGTGTTCACCACCCTCGGCTACTCGGCCAGGCCACGTTTCGTCGTCTCGTTCATGGATGTGCGGTTCGCGCCGGCAGCAGAGCACTGGCCGGATTGGAACGCGCGTGCGCTGCGCAGCAAGCAGTACCAACACGACGTGTACATCTGGATCAACCGCACACCTCAGGGAATCAACATCGCGGCTCGCTATCCCAACACCGAGCTCGCAACTGCCCGGGTACACGAATACATAGGCACCTTTCGCGCCCTGCTGACCGAGGTGGCCGACACCGGTACCGCCTCCTTCTCTGCCGCAACGTCCCAGCATCCCGATCCCGGGCACTCCGATACCGGGCGGATCGCTACCAGCCAGTAGTCCCATCCTGTCGCCCTGGACGCGCCGCAGCGGCCTGGACCGATTGCAGCGACGACCGAGTCGGTGCTTAGACTCCGACGTGACGTTCGTGACGATGGATGCGAAAAACACATCTGTAGGAGGCTCAGTGCCCAGCCATGCCAGTGCTCAGATCACCAAGGTTCTTGTTGCCAATCGTGGTGAGATCGCGGTTCGGGTGATCCGGGCGGCCGCTGATGCCGGGCTGGCCAGTGTCGCTGTGTACGCCGAACCCGACGCCGACGCCCCGTTCGTCCGCCTGGCCGACGAAGCATTCGCACTCGGCGGACAAACCTCCGCGGAGTCGTACCTGGTCATCGACAAAATCCTCGATGCCGCCGCCAAATCCGGAGCCGACGCCATCCACCCCGGCTACGGATTCCTCTCCGAGAACGCCGACTTCGCCCAAGCTGTCATCGATGCAGGACTGATCTGGATCGGACCGTCCCCGCAGTCCATCCGCGATCTCGGCGACAAGGTCACCGCCCGCCACATCGCCGCCCGCGCCAAAGCCCCCTCGGTCCCCGGCACCTCCGAACCGGTC
>NZ_KQ031376.1:0-1261 GCF_000963615.1 Rhodococcus sp. PML026
CACGTCTACTCACCCGCCCTGACCGATTTCGTGGTCATGGTCGATGGCACCAGTCAGATGTTCGTCACCGGCCCCGATGTCATCAAGACCGTCACCGGGGAGAACGTGACGATGGAAGAGCTCGGTGGCGCGCACACCCACATGGAGAAGTCCGGGGTCGCGCACTACGTCGCGTCCGGGGAGCAGGACGCCCTCGACTACGTCCGCGACCTCCTGTCGTATTTGCCGTCGAACAATCGGGCCGATGCCCCGCGGACGGTGGCGTCGGATCCGATCGTCGGGGCGATCGAGGATTCGTTGACGGCGGAGGATCTCGAGCTCGACACGTTGATTCCGGATTCGCCGAACACTCCGTACGACATGCACGAGGTGATCCGCCGGATCCTCGACGACGACGAGTTCCTGGAAGTGCAGGAGGGGCGGGCTCGCAACATCATCGTCGGGTTCGGGCGGATCGACGGCCGGTCGGTGGGGATCGTGGCCAATCAGCCCACCCAGTTCGCGGGCACGTTGGATATCGATGCCTCGGAGAAAGCGGCCCGGTTCGTCCGCACCTGTGATTGCTTCAACGTTCCGATCATCACCCTGGTCGATGTGCCGGGGTTCCTGCCCGGGACGGGCCAGGAATACAACGGCATCATCCGGCGTGGAGCGAAGTTGTTGTATGCCTACGGGGAGGCGACGGTCGGGAAGATCACCGTCATCACCCGCAAAGCCTATGGCGGGGCGTACGACGTGATGGGCTCCAAGCACATGGGTGCCGATGTGAACCTCGCCTGGCCGACCGCGCAGATCGCCGTCATGGGAGCCTCCGGAGCCGTCGGGTTCGTCTACCGCAAACAGTTGCTCGAGGCCGCGAAGAACGGTGAGGACGTCGATGCGTTGCGGCTGACGTTGCAGCAGCAGTACGAGGACACGCTGGTCAACCCGTACGTCGCTGCCGAACGCGGATATCTCGATGCGGTCATCCCGCCCAGTCACACCCGCGGTCAGATCGTGACCGCGTTGCGACTGCTCGAACGCAAACAAGTCACCCTGCCCCCGAAGAAACACGGAAACATCCCACTATGAGCGGCGAAGCGAATCATGACGCAGTGAGCGACACGAATCATGACGCAGTGAGCGAAGCGAAATCTGCTGCTGCGTCGGATAGTTGGTCGTTTCGCGGAAGTCCGACGGACTCCGAGATCGCTGCTGTCGTTGCGGTTCTGACTGCCGCGCAGTCGTCGGTGGCCGAGGACGTGCCGGCCCCGATCGATCT
>NZ_KQ031376.1:1627-2927 GCF_000963615.1 Rhodococcus sp. PML026
GGATTCCTCTCCGAGAACGCCGACTTCGCCCAAGCTGTCATCGATGCAGGACTGATCTGGATCGGACCGTCCCCGCAGTCCATCCGCGATCTCGGCGACAAGGTCACCGCCCGCCACATCGCCGCCCGCGCCAAAGCCCCCTCGGTCCCCGGCACCTCCGAACCGGTCAAAGACGCCGACGAAATCCTGGCGTTCGTCGACGAACACGGCCTCCCCATCGCCATCAAAGCCGCATTCGGTGGCGGCGGACGCGGCATGAAAGTGGCCCGCACCCGCGAGGAAATCCCCGAACTGTTCGACTCCGCCACCCGCGAAGCCGTCGCCGCATTCGGGCGCGGGGAATGCTTCGTCGAACGCTACCTCGACAAACCACGCCACGTCGAAGCCCAGGTCATCGCCGACCAACACGGCAACGTCATCGTCGCCGGCACCCGCGACTGCTCCCTGCAACGCCGCTTCCAGAAACTCGTCGAAGAAGCCCCCGCCCCGTTCCTCACCGACGCCCAACGCAAAGAAATCCACTCCAGCGCCAAAGCCATCTGCCTCGAAGCCGGCTACTACGGCGCCGGGACCGTCGAATACCTCGTCGGCCAAGACGGCCTCGTCAGCTTCCTGGAAGTCAACACCCGCCTGCAGGTCGAGCACCCCGTCACCGAGGAAACCTCCGGCATCGACCTGGTGCTGCAGCAGTTCCGCATCGCCAACGGCGAAGAACTGACCATCACCGAAGACCCCGAACCGCGCGGGCATTCGTTCGAGTTCCGGATCAACGGCGAAGACGCCGGCCGTGGGTTCCTGCCCGCCCCCGGACCGGTCACCACCTTCACCGCCCCCTCCGGACCGGGAGTGCGCGTCGATTCCGGTGTCGAATCCGGCAGTGTGATCGGCGGCCAGTTCGATTCGATGCTCGCCAAGCTCATCGTCACCGGAGCCACCCGCGAGGAAGCCCTCGCCCGCTCCCGCCGGGCGTTGGCCGAATTCACCGTCGACGGGTTGGCGACGGTGATCCCGTTCCACGCTGCGGTGGTCTCCGATCCCGCGTTCATCGGCGACGGCGACTCCTTCTCGGTGCACACCCGGTGGATCGAAACCGAATGGGACAACCAGGTTCCCCCGTTCACAGCCGGGCAACCGATCGACGACGACGAGGCCCTGCCGCGGCAGTCCGTCATCGTCGAGGTCGGGGGCCGACGCGTCGAGGTCTCCCTGCCGGGCGAACTCACCCTCGGCGGTGGCAGCGGCGGGAACGCCGGTGCGGTGCGGCGCAAGCCCAAGGCCCGCACCCGTGGCGGTGCCGGAG
>NZ_KQ031376.1:3306-54207 GCF_000963615.1 Rhodococcus sp. PML026
CACTTCAGCGAGGGCCGCCTGACGGTTCCCGAATTCGACGAGCGCAGTGCCACAATCGCTTCCGCGACGACGCGTGGACAGCTCGAATCGGTATTCGTCGACCTCCCCACCGCGTCCGGCACTGCGTCGCTCGCACGATCCGACACCGACGCACCGGTCGTGAAGGACCGCGGAATCGATTGGGCTGCAGTGGTGATGCCGATCGTCATCTTCGGATCACTTGCTCTGTTCTTTCTCACCGATTTCGACCAGAAGTGGCTTTTCTTCCTTCTCATTCCGTTGGCCGGAGCCATCCTGTCTGCGGTAGGACATCCGGCGGACAAGAAGAAAAAGAAGAAGAAGCGTTGAGAGCGCTGCTGTTCGACGTCTTCGGCACCGTCGTCGATTGGCGCACGAGCATTGCCCGCGAGGTCTCCGAAATCTGCGGTCCGGGAGTCGACAGCTATCGGTTTGCCGATCGGTGGCGGAGCCTCTATCAACCGGCCATGGAACAGGTGCGGTCCGGTGGGCGACCTTTCACTCGGTTGGACGTACTGCACCTGGAGTCCCTGCGAACGGTGCTCTCCGAGTTCGAGATCGACCTGGATGCGGACGCCACGACCGCACTCAATTTCGCGTGGCATCGACTGGAGCCGTGGCCCGATTCCGTTCCCGGGCTCACGCGGCTGCGCACCGAGTTCGTCGTAGCACCGCTCTCGAACGGCAACATCTCTCTGCTGCTGGACATGGCCAAGAATGCCGGCCTTCCCTGGGACGCCATCCTCGGCGCAGAACCGGTGCAGGCGTACAAGCCCATGCCCGACGCCTACCTGCGTACCGCGGACATCCTCGGGCTCCGTCCCGACGAGTGCATGATGGTTGCCGCCCACAACAGCGACCTCGCCGCCGCAGCCGACTGTGGCTTCGCCACCGCATTCGTCGCCCGCCCGCTGGAACACGGCCCGACGCAGACGTTCGACCTTGCTCCCGAAGCCGAGTGGACCTACAGCGCAGACTCGATCGAGTCCCTTGCCGACCGACTCAACTGCTGACAGACGCGGTTCAGAATCTCGCCGCCGGAACCAGTCGATCGGCCAGCCATCTGTTCACTTCTGCGTGCGATCGGAATCGCACGATCATCAGGTCCGGTCGGCGCACGTTCAGTCGCCGTACTCGCTCGGCCGTCAGACGATGCGTGTTCCAGGCCCACCGAACGACGTGCTCGCGATCGAAGAATATGCGATGCAGCGGTGGCTCGAAGTTGCCGTTCCACAGCACTGTTCGACCCAGCCGTCGACGCACCGTTCGAATCACGATCTGCCGCATCACCGTTCGACGAGGCAGATCGAGCCACAACATCAGATCCGCGCGATCGACGAGACGATCGCGCACCACGCTGTACTGCCACTCGGTGACCCAGGCCGGGCGGGCGATGAACTCCTTCACGTCCTGCTCGAACGTGGCACGGGGCGTCCAGTCAGGCCCGTGATAGAGGCTGTCGATCTCGATGTGTTCGATTCCCAGAATCGATCCGAGACGAGCCGACAACGTGGTCTTACCGGAACCGGATGTTCCTGCCACCACGATTCGCGAGGGGCGACGCGATACCGCGTCGTTCGGTCCGAGAATCACGACTGTTTTCGCCCGCTACGGTTGAGCACAGAGCGCTACGATCGCGTCCGCCATGTTGTTCACGAAGTGTCGACGCGCCGTTTCGGGCAGCCGGTCGAGTGAGAGGTACGGGTTCAGGTCTTCGAGCTCGACCAACAGCAGCGTTCCGTCGACGGTGCGGCATGCGTCCACTCGCGTGATTCCGTGGTCGATGTCGTTCCAGTCGACGAAACGTTGCGCGAACTCTTCGTCCTGAGCAGTACTCGAGTACGGCTCCAACTCCCAACGTCGGCCGGGGTCCGGGGCGTACAGGGCGTATTGCACTGTGCGGCCGATGAAGTAGAACGACACTTCGTAGACAAAATCGATCCGCGGCTGAATCAATGTGCCCGGCTCGACTTCCGACAGTTCGGCGCGTCCGATCTGACGCATGCCGATCGAGTCGGCACCCCATTTCGGTTTCACCACATAGGTATTCACCTCGGGTAAGCGCGAGACGCCCCGCGGATCGTCGACGGTAGGTATGACCGGAAAACCATCTGCGAAAAGATCGACCAGGTACTGCTTGCCTCTCTGGTCGCCTTTGCCGGTCAACTGGGTGAAAATCTTCGTGCCGTTCTCGCGCGCACGGCGAGCAAGCGCGTCGAAAGCTTCCTGGTATCCCAGCACAGGTCCGGAGTTCCGGACGACGACAGCA
Organism: Rhodococcus sp. PML026; assembly: GCF_000963615.1. Taxonomy (NCBI): domain Bacteria; kingdom Bacillati; phylum Actinomycetota; class Actinomycetes; order Mycobacteriales; family Nocardiaceae; genus Rhodococcus; species Rhodococcus sp. PML026. The sequence continues at coordinate 5,594 of NZ_KQ031376.1, forward strand.
TCGAAGCCATCCATCAGTGCCAGCGCATCGAGCGGGTGACACAGCGCGATGTCGACCCACTCACGGAGCTGCGAAGACAAAAAGATGTCTTCGTCGCAGTAGCGTCGGCCCTTAGACAGATACGCCAAGTCGGTGACGAACAGAACGCGTGGACGGGGTGAGCACATCGGGCAGATCTTACCGATCGATGCGGTAGCCAGTAGGACATCAGCGGCAATGCCTGTCGCGTTCCCGCGCTATCGGTCTCGAGATGTCACGATGTTCGTTTGCGCGCCATCAGAAATGCCTGCGGCGTCGATTCGTATCCCACCGGAGCCCGGTGCACACGGATGTCCAGCTCGAACCCCGCATCGGCGAGCATGTTCGCCACGGCATCGGGGTCCAGTCGATACGCGTCGTACGAGACCGAGTGTCCGTACACCTGTTCCAGTCGCACCCGCTCGTCCCCGGATTGAAATGCCAACAGCAGCAGTCCATCCGGCCGCAGCACCCGGTGCAGTTCGGCGAACACCTGCGGCAGCTGGGCCGGCGGGGTGTGGATGATCGAATACCAGGCGACAATTCCCGAGACGGTGCAGTCGCCCATGTCGAGCGACTGCATCGCGCCGACGACGAAACGCACGTCCGGAAATTCACGACGCGCAACGTCGATCATGCTGGGCGACAGATCGATTCCGGTCATGGCCAGACCCAGGCGTCGTAGATGGCCCGCGATGCGCCCCGATCCGCATCCCACGTCGACTACGACCCCAGCGTCGACACTCTCGGCGAATGTGGCCAGCAGCGCCTTTTCCAGATGCTTGCCGTCCAGCTCGTCGCGAACCAGGTCCGCGTAGCTTTCTGCGACGGTGTCGTATGCCGCCCTCGTCATCGAAACGTGCTGCTGTTCGGCCACAACCGTCACGGTACAGACTCGCCCGGTTCGGCCAGGTACGAGCGCGTCAGCATCTCGAAGAAGTGGCCGGTGGGGTCGCGAAAGTACACCCGCGACCACCGTCTCCAGGAATGCCGGTCTACCCTCGTGCGCGTTTTGCGCCCCTCCAGGTACGTAAAACGCGCACGAGGGAACCCGTTCGATGGTCTCCTTCTACGACAGCGTTGTCGAGGAGAGGATCTCAGCATGGTCGGCCGACTTCTGTTCGTTCACGGTGCCGGCGGCTACGTCGACGACACCGAGCTGGTGCAGGGGTTGGCTGAGGCGCTGCGCCTGGACCTGGTCATGCCGGAACTGTCCGACAGCGATATGGGTTACGAGGCCTGGGCTGTGCCGGTTCGGAAGCTGCTCGACCACGCAGGACCTGCGGACCGCGTTGTCGCGCATTCTTTCGGAGCCACGATCGTGGTTCGGGTCCTGGCCGAAACGATGCGCGCCCATCCGGAGCGAGCCACGCTGCTGGCCATGCCGGACTGGAGTCCGCAGGGCTGGGACGTGGCGCAGTACGCGCTCACCGGCGAGCCGCGGACCGACCTGACGTTGCTGCACTGCCGAGACGACGAGGTCGTCCCCGTGTCGCATCTGGCAATGAACTCGAAGGCTCTGCCGTCGGCGACAGTGATCGAGTTGCCGACCGGTGGTCACCAGTTCGACGGCGTGACCGAGACGATCGTTGCCGACATTCGGTAGCTACCGGTAGTCGTGGTCGATTCCCGTTGCCCATTGCGAACATTCGACGGCGATCACGTCGTCCCTTCCCCGCAGGAAGTCCCGCGCCCCGGAGTCTCCCGACGCCGATGCCGCAGCTGCCTCGAGGTGTCGACGCGCCAGAACGACCGGATGACCTGGGCGGCCGTCGAACACTGCCCTCGCCAGACCCGTCCGCGGTGCGGCGTCGAGAACGGCGTGGACGACCTCCGGTCCGACGTCGGGTGTGTCGACCACGTGAACCACCACGTACTCCGCGTCCGATGCGGCCGCCAAGCCGGCGGTGAACGATGCGCTCATTCCCTGTTCCCAGTGGGGAGCGTGTACAGCGGTCGCGCCATCGGGCACAGTCACGTCGACTGCGCCCAGCACAACGATCACCTGGTCACAACCACCATCGGTCAGTGCCTGCACAGCCGTGCGAAGCCACAATCCGTCGTGCGCGAGCACTTTGGGCGATCCGTATCGCGTTCCGGCACCTGCGGCCAGGACCACTCCCACGACAGCGTCGGACATCGTCGCTCCTTCAGTCGTACTGCCGAGTCTTGGATGATCGCACAACACGCGCCTCGAGCGCGGCGGAAACTTTGTGCTCGCTCGACTGGCGGCGGCGGTCGCAATGACCGATTCTTGGTGCACTTCTCCTGCAGCGTCGCAGGAATCCACCCTGTTGCGTCCGCGAGGTGCCCACCGATGTCCGTCAAGCCCATCACACGTAAGCGCGTCCATCCCGTCGACGAAGTGCTCCCTGTTCCGAAATTGGCGGCGTACGGGTTTCAGCACGTGGTCGCGTTCTACGCCGGTGCCGTTCTCGTACCGATCATCATCGGCAGTGCAATCGGGCTGACCAACGAACAGCTGATCCATCTCATCAACGCGGACCTGTTCACCTGCGGTATCGCGTCGATCATTCAGTCGGTCGGGTTCTGGAAGATCGGTGTCCGGCTCCCACTTCTGCAGGGCGTCACGTTTGCCGGTGTGTCGCCGGTGATCGCGATCGCAATGGCCAACGGCGGCGGCACCGAGGGGTTGCTGTACGTCTACGGTGCCGTCATCGTCGCCGGTCTGGTCACGTTCTTCATGGCACCGTACTTCAGTAGGCTGCTGCGCTTCTTCCCACCGGTGGTGACCGGAACTGTCATCACGATCATCGGCGTCGCGTTGCTGCCGGTAGCGGTCAACGATGCGGTGACCAATCCTGCGACACACGAACAGGATCCGACCAACGGTCGATGGATGGCGTACGCGATCGGCACGCTGCTGATCATCGTGCTGATCCAACGGTTCTTCAAGGGCTTCATGGCCACCATCGCCGTCTTGCTCGGTCTGGTCATCGGCAGTGCCGTCGCATTCATGTTGGGGGACATGAACTTCGACGGCACCGCGGAAGCATCGTGGGTCGGATTCACCCAGCCCTTCCTGTTCGGTGTGCCCAAATTCAGTGTCGTCGCCATCATTTCGATGATCGTCGTCATGCTCATCATCGCGGTCGAAACCACCGGCAGTGTCTATGCGACGGGTGAGATCGTCGGCAAGCGCATCAAGAAGGACGACATCGCTGCCACGCTGCGGGCCGATGGAGTCGCCACCGTCATCGGCGGCACGTTCAACTCGTTCCCGTACACGGCTTTCTCGGAGAACGTCGGCCTGGTCCGACTGACCGGTGTGCGTAGTCGGTGGGTGGTCGCCAGCGCGGGCGGCATCATGATTCTGCTCGGTCTGCTGCCGAAGACGGCGGCCGTCGTCGCCTCCATCCCGCCACCGGTACTGGGCGGTGCCGCACTGGCCCTGTTCGCGACGGTCGCCGTCGTCGGAATCCAGACTCTGTCGAAGGTGGACTTCACCGACCATCGCAACTTGATCATCGTCGCCACCAGTCTCGGACTGGCGATGCTCGTCACCATCCAACCCACCGTTTCGCAGGGCGTACCGGATTGGCTCGAGATGCTGTTCGGCAGCGGAATCGTCCTGGGCGCCGTCTCTGCCATCGTCCTCAACGTGCTGTTCTTCCACATCGGAAATCGTGGTCAGGCCGTGGCCGGCGGTCCGGGTGCAGGTATCACCCTCGACCGGGTCAACGAGATGTCCGCCGAGGAGTTCGCCGCCACGTTCGGCGGTCTGGTGCAGGGCACCCCGTGGGTCGTCGAGCGTGCGTATCAGCAGCGCCCGTTCGCCGACGCCCACGGTCTGCGTGAGGCATTCCAGGAAGCCTTGTTGGCCGGAACCACCGAGGAACAGATCGAGCTGATCAACAGCTACCCCGACCTCGGCAGCGAGGATGCGACGGGCACCCTCAACGCTGCCGATCACGTCGGATTGTCCAACCTCGAGGAGGACGAACACGAGAACATCGTTCAGCTCGCCGCCGAGTATCGGCGACACTTCGGATTCCCGTTGGTGATCTGCGCCCGAGAGACCGAACGCTACGATCGGGTTCTGGCCAACGGATGGTCGCGGGTGGAGAATGCGCCGTCGGCGGAGCGATCTTTCGCGATGATCGAAATCGCCAAGATCGCGAACTATCGGTTCGACGATCTGGTTGCGGACGCCAACCCCATCGCGGCCGCGCGGTTCGGCCGGATCAACGACTTCAGATAGCGAGCGGGATGTGCTTCACGAATGGATAGGGCTCGACGGGTTCAACAAGCTCTCCGATCGACAGGCGATGCATGCACTGTTCGAGTGCTGCGCGTCCTCGATCTGGGCCCGTCGAGTCGCCCAGGGTAGACCGTTCGCCAGCCGAGACTCTTTGTTGGACAGAGCAGATCGGGTACTTGCCGAGCTGCCGGAGGCCGAGATAGATCATGCACTCGACGGCCATCCCCGGATCGGAGGCACTGCGGACAACCCGTCGTCCAAGCGTGAGCAGGCCGCAGTGACCACTGCCGGCACCGAAGTACGCGAGAAGTTGGCGGCGGGAAACCGCGCGTACGAAGACAAGTTCGGGCACGTGTATCTGGTGTGCGCGACCGGCAGGTCGGCCGAGGAGTTGCTCGCTATCCTCGAGGAGAGGCTCGACAACGATGCCGAAACCGAAAGACGGGTGCTCCGCGTGGAACTGGCCAAGATCAACCGAATTCGCCTCGGCCGCGTGCTGGGACCGACGCAGTGACCGGGCTGTCCACGCACGTGCTCGACGCCACGGCCGGCACACCGGCGGTCGGCATGCGCGTGCGGCTGTTCCATTCCGAACAGGGCGAGATATCGACAGCCACCACCGACGGAGACGGCCGCATCGGTGAGGTGATTCCCGGACCTGTCGAACCGGGCGTGTACCGGCTCTCGTTCGACACGGAATCGTATTTCGAGGCGACCTCGACCCCGAGCTTCTACCCCGAGGTGTCCGTCTCCTTCACCGTCATCGACCCCGACGCCCACTATCACGTGCCGTTGTTGTTGTCCCCCTTCGCATATTCGACCTACCGCGGGAGCTGACATGACCGACCTGACCGGAAAGATCGTTCTGGGAGCGAATCAGTACGGCAAAGCCGAGAACCGGGTGGTGCGGATCTATCGAGATTCTCCGCGGCACGAGATCCACGACATCAACGTATCGAGTGCGCTGCGTGGCGATTTCTCTGCCGCACACCTGGCCGGCGATCAGTCCGCCGTTCTGCCCACCGACACCCAGAAGCAGACCGCGTACGCGTATGCCAAGACCAAGGGTCTGCTCCACCTGGAGAGCTACGGGCTCGACCTCGCGCGTCACTATGTCGACGACGTCGAGCCCGTCGACGGTGCCCGTATCGAACTCGAGGAGTACGCCTGGGCGCGTGCGGTCGTCGACGGCGTCGAGCACGACCACACGTGGACCCGCAAGGGCGAGGAAATTCGCACCTCGGCCGTCACGGTCGAGGGTAAGGGCGAGGCGCAGCGAACCTGGGTCGTCAGCGGTTTCAAGGAGATGGTGATTCTCAAGTCGACGGGTTCGGAGTTCCACGGCTTCCTCGAGGACGATCTGACGATTCTCGAGCCCACGACCGACCGAGTGATGGCGACGTCGCTGACAGCGCAGTGGCGCTACACCACAACCGATGTCGAGTGGGACGCGGTGTACGCGGGCGTCAAGGCCGCGATGATCGAGCGATTCGCCAACCTGCAGTCGCTGGCTCTTCAGCAGACCCTGTACGCCATGGGCGAGGCGGTACTGGAGAAGTATCCGTTCATTGCCGAGATCTCGATGTCGGCCCCCAACAAGCACCACTTCGTCTACGACTTGGGCAAGTTCGGTATCGAGAACAACCTGGAGGTGTTCAACGCCGACGATCGGCCCTACGGTCTGATTCAGGCAACGGTCGAACGAGAGGACGCTCCGGACGCCGGAAGTGCTTGGCGCACATACTCCGTCGTCGGGTAACACATTGCGCTCACGTGTGCAGTGCCGCAGACCATTCCACCAGCGGGCTCAGAGCACGCCAGGCGTCGCGTACTTTCGTTGCTGCCTTGGGGCTTTCGAGCCACGCGGGTGAGCCGAAATGTTTGCCGGCAGTCAACGTCTTGTGCCGCAGCAGATCGATGCGCGGATGGTCGACCTCGTAACCCCGCGGCTTGGTCTTGAGCGTGTCGCCGCCGATCTCGAACCCGGATTTCGTCAGAGTCGCCAGCAGCGCCTCGAGTTCGGCTCCGCGTACGTCGTCGTCGACGGTCTTGCGGAAACGCGCGATCGAGTCCGGGGAGCTGTTGTAGAAGCCGCCTGCGACGAACAATCCGGCGGGATCGATCTGGACGTAGTAGCCGAGGCTGTCGCCCCGTGCGACGAACCCGCCCTGGTGACTCTTGTACGGGGTCTTGTCTTTCGAGAATCGAACGTCCCGGTACGGCCGAAACAGTTTGGCGCTACCGAATTCGGGTTCCAGGTACGCCAGCAACGCGGTCATCGGTGCCTTGACGGCACTGTCGTAGACGTCCTTGTGTTCGTTCCACCAGAGTTTGCTGTTGTCGGCTTCGAGGTCTTCGTAGAAGTCCAGGGCAGTGAAGGGGATTCCGGTGAAGCCTGCAGTCATTTCCCCATTATGCAGCGCCGTGGGCCGACGCCCGAGGCATGGATTGCAGGGCGAGGTAGACATCCAGTCTGTCCGCAGTGGAGCCGAGATCTCGCCCCAGCAGTTCCTCCACGCGTTTGATGCGATATCGGACGGTGTTGAGATGAACGTGCATCGACTCTGCGGTTCGATGCCAGGACCCTCCGTTGGCCAGAAACTCCCGCAGCGTGTCGGTCAGGTCGGCGTCGGTGCGTCGGTCGTGCTCGAGCAGCGGCGCGAGGACATGCTCGACGAACGATTTTCGTACGTCGTCGGGAAGCGCCGACATCATCGATACTGCCGAGGTCGGCTTGGTGCCTGCGGTGACCGTCACCGCCGCGGATCCCTGCCTGCTGAGTTCGAGAGCGTGACGAGCCGACCTCAGTGCGCCGTCGATGGTCAGCCCGGTGGCCACGGCGCTCACGCCCACATGTATTCGGCTGGGTCCGATCCCGGAGCGCAACCGGGACAGCCGAATGCGGATGGTCTGTGCGAACAGTGTGTCGTCGGTATTGACGACAGCGACGATGTCGCCGTGTGCGCTGCATCCGACACACCCACCGCCGAAGGAGGTCAGGGTGTCACCGACGACGGATCGGAGCATCTCTCGCAGGTCGACGCGACCGCTGTGGGCAACTCTGACAACGACGAGCGGCCTGTCGGGGTCGACTCCTGCCTGGCGCAGCCTCGTCAGTGCCTCGAATCCGGTGCTGTCGTGTTCGATCAACGCCACCGCCTGATCTGCGATCTCACGCCGCACCAGCCGTCCTTCTTCACGCCGGGCACGATCGAGCGCGGCGATGGCTGCGAGTTGCCCGAACGCCTCGGAGACGTCGGGAGAGAACGAATTCATGGCTCCGGCCACAGCCAGGAACCATCGCGTGGTGCGCTGTACGAGCGATGGCCCGACGCCGAAGACACTGTAGGTCGATCCATCAGCCAGAACGGTTGTCGTAGGAAGCGTTTCGGACGAGAGTGCCGCGTGCGTCAAGGTGTCGACATCGGCGTCGGACAAAGCAGATGCCTCGGTGACCAACCGACGCCCGGTGGCGGTGTAGATCAGGCACGCCATTCCCGTTTCTCTGGAGATGTGCAGTGCCAGTTCGTCGAGGGCTCTGCCGTCGGCGACCGCAGTGAGCAACTGGCGTTGGCGCACGAGCGAATTGTTCAGCGAGGCAATGCGATCACCGGTGACCCTGCCGACGAGAAACTCGGTGACCTCACCGAACGACACGGTGTCGGGAACAGCGAGGAGCGGCAGACCGTGTCGCTCGCATGCGTCGACGAGATCGAGCGGAATGTGTCCGAGCAACCCCTCCCCCGCGGCCAATGCCGTCGCACCGGATTCGGCCACCGATCGAACGAACACTTCGCTGTCGTCGGGCGTGCGCCGCCATACGAGTCCGGTGATGACCAACTCGCCGCCCGCGATGTATCGGGACGGGTCGGGTAGGTCGGTGGTGAACGTCCACCGCAGGGTACGTCCGAGGGCGTCGCGATCGGAGGTGAGCAATCGGGATGCCCATGTGCGAGGCATCGAGTAGGTCTCCGACGTACATCGCTGAACCTCCCGCCTCGTGTGTTCGGCCGTGCCGGAGGCAAAGATAAGCGCGGGTTGTTTCCGCCGAGTTTCGGGCGTATCGCGTGAGCACCGAGATCGGTAACAGAAAGTCACTACAGTTCGAGAAGGCGCACCGGGCGGTGAATCCGGGCCGGCGAGAATGAGGTGAACGAAGCCATGGATCTCGGCACTGTCGATCGTGTTCTGCTTCCCCGCTCGCGTGCGGATCTGCCGCCGGGCAGCGCGGACGCCGCGGTAGTTGCGGGCGGCACGTGGCTGTTCTCGGAGAAACAGGACCACCTGACCACCCTGATCGACATCACGGCCCTGGGATGGGAGCCGTTGATCGTCGACGAGAACGGACTCGGGATCGCAGCGACGTGCACGATCGAGACTCTGGCTCGTTTCGAGTCCGCCTTCCCCGCAACCACTCTGTTCCCTCGGTGTGCAGCCGCCCTGCTGGCCTCGTTCAAGATCTGGAAGACGGCCACAGTCGGCGGAAACGTAGCGCTCGCCCTGCCTGCCGGAGCCATGATTTCGTTGACTGCAGCCCTGGACGGCGTCGCAGAGGTGTGGTCGGCACACGGCCCCGAGCACGACTACCGTCTGCCGATCGACCAGCTGGTCGTCGGCCCCCAGACCACGGTGCTCCGGCCCGGGGATGTGCTGCGCAGCATCGACGTTCCGCGGCACGCCCTCCAGTCGAGAACGGCGATGCGCACGTTGTCGCTCTCGCCTCTCGGCCGATCGGCGGCGGTGGTGATCGGCCGCGTCGACCCCGACGGCACATTCGTGTTGACCGTCACCGCGTCGACCGTTCGTCCGTTCGTGCTTCGGTTTTCGGCTGTACCGACGGCGCACGAGCTCGACGACGCCCTTGCAGACACTATCGGTCCGCAGCACTGGTACGACGATCCCCATGGTGCGCCGGATTGGCGTCGACACATCAGTTGCGCTGCGGCGCAGTCCATTCGTGAGGAGCTGTCATGATCGTCGACATCAACGGCGTACCGACCGAGGTTGCCGCGCGACCGGGTCAATGTCTGCGCACTTTGCTCCGCGAACACGACCGTTTCGAGGTCAAGAAGGGCTGCGACGCCGGTGACTGCGGCGCATGCACGGTCCTCGTCGACGGAGAACCGGTGCACTCGTGCGTATTTCCCGCCTACCGCGCGGCCGACAGGTCCGTCACCACCGTGGCCGGGCTCGGCACCCCGGAGGATCTGCACCCGATGCAGCGCCGGTTCGTCGAGGCCGCCGGATTCCAATGCGGGTTCTGTACGGCCGGGATGGTCGTGACCGCGTCGACCCTGACCGCGGACGACAGGGACGAGCTGCCCTCGAGACTGAAGGGAAACCTGTGTCGCTGCACCGGGTATCGCGCCATCTCAGATGCCGTGTGCGGGGTGGTCAACACCGAGAAGGTGGCAGACGGTCCGGCATGCGGGCGTTCGCTCGAAGCCCCCGCGAGCACACGGGTAGTCACCGGAACCGAGCCGTACACGCTCGATCACTCCCCGCCCGGGCTGCTGCACGCCAGCGTTCTCGGAAGTCCGCATGCCCACGCGCGGATCGTCTCCATCGATACCACGGCCGCGGAACAGGTGCCGGGCGTGCAGCTGGTGCTCACCTCGAAAGACAGCCCGGCGGTGGCATTTTCCACAGCCAGACACGACAGCCGCGTCGACGACCCCGACGACACCCGGGTACTCGACACCGTCGTCCGGTTCATCGGCCAACGTGTGGCGATCGTGGTCGCGGAGTCGATCGCCGCCGCGCAGGAGGGCTGCCGCGCCCTCATCGTCGAGTACGAGGTGCTACCCGCCGTGTTCGACCCCGAGTCGGCACTCGCCCCGGACGCACCGAAGATCCACGGCGACAAGGATGCAGCGGCTCGGATCGCCGACCCGTCCCGAAACCTGGTGGCCGAACTGCACGGCAGCACCGGTGACGTCGACGCTGCAGTACGTGATGCAGCAGCGGTGGTCACCGGGCGATGGACGACTCAGCGAATTCAGCACGTGCACTTGGAAACTCATGGCACCATCGGTTGGCTGGACGCCGACGGCCGGCTTCATCTGCGCACCAGCACCCAGGTTCCCTACCTGGTGCGCGACGAAATATGCGAAATCTTCGGCCTCCCCCGGGATCGTGTCCGCGTGTTCACCGCACGGGTGGGTGGCGGCTTCGGCGGCAAACAGGAACTACTGACCGAGGACGTCGTCGCCCTGGCCGTTCTGCGGACCGGTCGGCCGGTGCAGTTCGAGTTCACCCGCACGGACGAGTTCACGGTCGCACCGTGCCGACACCCGTTTCGCGTCGACGTCACCGCCGCCGCGAGCGCCGACGGCGTGTTGACCGCACTGTCGATCGACGTGCTGACCGACGCCGGGGCGTACGGCAATCACAGTGCCGGAGTGATGTTTCACGGGTGCGGCGAATCGGTTGCGATCTACCGGTGCGCCAACAAGAAGGTCGACGCGAAGACCGTGTACACCAACAACATTCCATCGGGTGCCTTCCGCGGCTACGGACTGGGGCAGGTCATGTTCGCGATCGAATCGGCCATCGACGATCTGGCCCGAGAGCTCGATATCGACCCGTTCGAGTTCCGCCGCCGCAACGTCATCGTTCCCGGCGACGAGATCGTCGCCGCGCACCTCGAAGGCGACGACCTGCAATTCGGCAGCTACGGTCTCGATCAGTGCATCGACCTCGCCGAGAAGGCCATCAGGCAAGGCAACGGCGAGCCTGCGCCGTCCGGCTGGAAGATCGGTGAGGGAATGGCGGTGGCCATGATCGCGACCATTCCGCCCCGTGGCCACCGCGCCGAGGCCACCGCGTCGCTGCTGCCCGAAGGTGGCTACGAGATACGCGTCGGAACAGCGGAGTTCGGAAACGGGACCACCACCGTCCACACCCAGATCGCGGCCAGCGAGCTGTGTACGTCGGTCGACCGTATCCGCGTCGTGCAGTCCGATACAGAGTCGGTCACGTACGACACCGGTGCGTTCGGCTCGGCGGGAACTGTGGTGGCAGGCAAGGCGCTCTACGCGGCGGTGCGTGGGTTGTCGGCCCGCATCGTCGAGGTCGCTGCCACCGCGACCGGGCACCGCCCTTCGGACTGCACGTTGGGGCCCGAGGGGGTGCGATGCGGAGATCGCTTCGTCCCGTTGGACGACGTACTGGCATCGGCGGGCGGCACGTTGACGGCGAACGGCAACAGCGGCGGACTCCCGCGATCACTGGCGTTCAACGTGCAGGCATTTCGGGTGGCGGTCGACGAAGCGACCGGTACGGTCGCGATCCTCCAGTCGGTGCAGAGCGCCGACGCAGGCACCGTGATGAACCCGCAGCAGTGCCGGGGTCAGGTCGAAGGCGGTGTCGCGCAGGCCATCGGCAGCGCACTGTACGAGGAGATGCGCACCGACGGTGCGGGGCGAATCACCACCGACTCCATTCGTAGCTACCACGTTCCCCAGTTCGCCGACATTCCACGAACCCAGGTGCTGTTCGCGGACACCTACGACCGATTGGGCCCGTTCGGCGCGAAGTCGATGAGCGAGTCACCGTACAACCCCGTCGCCCCCGCACTGGCCAACGCGATCCGTGACGCGGTGGGAGTGCGCTTGCACCACTTGCCCATGTCCTCGGACCGCGTCTGGCGAGCGGTCAACGATCGTAGAACGTCTGCAGAATGATCGTGCTGCGCGTCTGCACGTGCGCCGTGGCGCGAATTTCCTGAAGTAGATGTTCGAGGGCGCGCGGCGACTCGACGCGCACCATCAGGACGTAGCTCTCTTCGCCGGCAACCGAGTGACACGACTCGATGGCGGTCAGATGCTTCAATCGCGCGGGGGCGTCGTCCGGGCGAGCTGGATCGATCGGAGTGATCGCGACGAACGCCGACAACGGACGCCCCAGAGCTTCGGGATCGACCTGCGCCGTGTAACCGCGAATGACTCGTCGCGACTCCAGGCGTCGAACTCGCGACTGAACAGCCGACACGGACAGAGACGCCTTCTCTGCCAACGTCGCCAACGTCGCGCGGCCGTCAGAGATCAATTCGTCGACGATCAGGCGGTCGACGCGATCGAGGTTTTCACTCACGTGCGCAATCTAGCTCAGATCCCCGCCGATGCCCCTCTGCCCGCACGAGACATGACCCTCTGCTCACACGAACAGCGGGGGCAGGGCCAGAACCATGACCGCCGACCAGCTGACATGCGTCAGGATCGGTGCCAGAATTCCGCCCGACGCGCGACGTTGCAGCCCCATCACGTAACCGAGCAGCACGGCGGCGAAGCCGAGCATCGGGTTGCCGGACGCGAGGGTGGCGATGGTGTAGACGACCGTCGAGATGATCACCGGATGTTTGACTCCGATGGCGGAGTACAAGGCTCCTCGGAAGAAGATCTCCTCGGCGACACCGTTGAGCAACGCGATGAACACGATCAGTACCAGCGACCCCACTCGGGCGTGTGCGAGCACGTTCTCGGTGAAGTCGGCGAGCGGCGGAATCTGGCGGACGACGAGGCCGCCGAGCATGAACACGCCACCGACGGCGAGACCGATGAGGATGGGGGTCACGATCGGCCGCCGGATGGACCCGCCCACCTTGATCCGTCCGAGGTGCAGCGGCCCCGACAGACATCCTCCGACGATCCACACTGCGGCCAACACGAGCGTCAGTGCGTAGAACGACGGGTCACCCGGTTCCACCTTCAGCGAGAAATACAGCACCGTCGCCCCGATCACCAGTGTGATCAGCACGATGATGCGCCGTTTCCTGAACGCCGCGTCGGACTCTCGGTGGTCTCGCTCGACAGGATCGACCAGAGCGGACTTCATCACGTTCAGCGCGGTCGTCGACCACGTTGCCATCATGCCTCCTCGGTATCGGTCAGTCGGCGCACGACCGACTTCGCGCGTCGGTTCACACTCGCAGCCACATCGAGGTTGGTACGCACTGCTGCTGCCACCGGCTTCGATGCCAGCAGTCGACGGCCGCCCAGAGCCTCGACCAGACCCCAGGTGCGGTCCGAGGACGCGGCCACGCCGTGCCGCCGGACGCCGAGCGCATCTCCGCCGCTCCATGCTGCGTCGGTGTTCGCCAGTCGCAGCGGGTCCTTCAGTGCACAGACCCCGGGCGGCTCGCCCACGGTTCCTCGCACGCTACGGGCCATGGCGTCTGCGATGGTGGTCAGACCACGGGGCGGATCGGGGACGAGATCCCGAATCCGGCTCTCCGACGTGGTCATCGTGTTGTGCAGTGAACCGACCAGATCCTCGGCGAGCCCGGCGGGCACAGGAATGATCTTTCCGATCACCTTGCCGGCGAGTGACGTCGGAACGAGCGGTACCGGTATCCCGATGCGCTGCAGCCCGGCGGCTTCGACGTAGGCGAACACCAGGTCGCGGTACGGGACCACGTCCGGGCCGCCGATGTCGTAGGAACCTGCTGGGACGGTGTCGGTATCGGCCGACGCCACCAGGTAGTGCAGTACGTCGTCGACTGCTATCGGTTGAACGGGCTCGGCGAGCCAACTCGGCAACGGCAGCACCGGCAGGCGGTCCGCCAGATAGCGGAGCATCTCATACGACGTGGAGCCGGCACCCATGACGATCGCCGCTCGCAACCACACCAGATCGATACCGTCCACCGTCAGCGCCTCACCGACGTCGGCGCGACTGGCCAGGTGCTCCGACAGGTGGGCGTCGTCGGGGACGAAGCCGCCCAGGTACACGATTCGACGCACTCCCGCTCGCGCGGCGGCCGCGGCGAACTGCTCGGCGGACGTCCGGTCCTGGGCACGGTAGTCGGCTTCGCCGATCGCATGGACGAGGTAGTAGGCGACATCGATGTCGCCCGACTCTGCGAAGGCCGCGGCACAGGATTGTTCGTCCGTGACGTCGAGCGACACCGCGGTCACGGAATCGTAGAAGTCGAAAGTGCGCAGGTTCTTCGGAGTCCGAGACCCGACGACGACGTCCGTGTCGTCTGCCAACAGGGCCGCCACCAGCCGAGATCCGATGTACCCGCTGGCACCGGTCACGAGGACTCTCATGCGTCGAGGCTAACGGCAGTCGGGGCGTTGCGTCGGTATGGCATTGTCGCTCCTATGGCTCTCGTGTTGGCAGGTGTGGTCCTCCCCGACCCTCTCGGTACCGAAACGGTGCTTCGGCGAGGAGCCGCAGTGGCGCGGGCCGGTGTGAGCTGGATGTTCACCACGGCCGATTTCGCGTTTACCCTGCCCGGCAGAATCGAAGCACTGCTGAGCCGTATAGAGACATTGATGACACGAATCGACCATGTGATCGATTCGGCCGATGCCGTGGTTGCTCATGTACAACGGACGACCGGTGCCGCGGACACCGTGGTCGCGTCGGCATCGGCCGCCTCGCATACGGCGTTGGAGCTCATCGAACTGTTCGATCCCATCGCCAAGAAGTCCGAGCCGATGGCGCGACGCTTCGTCGACAACCTGTCCGACGCCGAGGTCGACGCAGCGATCGCCATGGTCGATCAGCTTCCCGGACTCCTCGACCACATGGAAGCTCTACTCCCCATCCTCGCGACCCTCGATACGGTCTCCCCCGAGATCCACGAGCTTCTCGGAGTGACGAAGGACGTCAGGCGCGCCGTCATCGGCATCCCCGGATTCAAGTTCTTCCGCAACCGGGGCGAGGACAAGTTGAACGACGAGATGGAAGACGAACAGCGGTAGTCGCTATTTGACGAACGCGAAATCTTCACCTGCGTGGAAACGGGCCAGGGTCTCCGAAATGGACCGCCGTGATGGCGGATGAAATGCGAACGCGTGCAATGCTGCTGCGACGTAAGCGATTTCGGGTGACTTGATGAAGCCGATCCCGCCCAGCGATTCGATGGCAGCCGAACTGCTGCGCACCAGTGCGTCACGAATCGCGATGCGGTTGAACAGCAACTTCACCGAGATGTCCTGTCCGCGTTCACCTTCGTCGAAGGCACGGGCCACGTTCTCGATTGCCGCCATGGACACCTCGAGTTCGGCCGCCGCTCGAACGTAGCCTTCGTAGTCACCCTTGTCCTGCTCGATCATCCGCTCGAGCAGAGAGGTCGCGGCGCCGATGTAGTTGGCGGAGATCAGCATCCCGAACCAGAGGTAGCCGGTCATCTCGTGCACGCCATCGGGATCGTCGTCCTTGTTGGGTAGGACGAGGCTTGCCGGTACTTCGACGTCTTCGAGCAACACTTCCTCGCTCTGCGCGCCGGCCAGAATGTCGGTGGTCCAGAACGGCTTCACACTCATACCCGGAAGGCCGGCCGGAATCAGCGCGACGGCGCGGTCACCGGAGTCGATCTCGACGCTGCAGGTCAGCAAGTCCATCGAACGTGCCAGACTGCACGGCTTCTTGCTTCCGTTGACGATGTAGTTGTCGCCCTTCTTCACGGCGGTCATCGTCGGAATGAACACACTCCCGCCGGTGACGCCCTCGGAGAACCCGGAAGCGACGATCGCCTTCTGGTCGACCAATCCCTTGATCAATGCTCGGTCGTCGTCGGTGGCACCACGAGCGAATTCGGTCAGGGACGCGAGTGAGAGATGGTGCATCGTGGTTCCCGCGCCCAGAGAGGGTGAGCGAGACCCGATGGCCCTTTGCGCCCGAACCGCGTCGATGGCCGGAGCACCGAGACCACCCAGTTCGCCCGGGACCACCAAGCCGGTACCGCCGAATTCCCGAAACTTGTCGATCGCGTCCGAATCGCGGGACTCCAGTCGGTCCAGTGGGGTTGTGTCCAGATACTGCAGCAAACCCGGCATGTACTTCTCGAGCGTTTCTCTTTCGCGCACCATTAATCCAGTCACTGTTCATCTCCTTGTGTCACTAATCGATTGTGTGTCACTGATTGATTGCGGCGTCGTCCAATTTGTACCATCAGTCGACCTGGACAAATCAGTCGAATATCGGCATGGACAGCGGTAAAGCAGGTGAATTCGCGCTGGATCCCGACAATACCCCGCCACCTGCGGCGATAAACTAAAGGTCTCGTAAAGTTTGCCCCTCGAAAGAAACCGAAGTTATTTTTCGGGGCGCATTTACCAACCGATTTCCGTCGCACGAGCATCCTTTGAAACGCTGAATATTCTTCCGCCGAATACCAATCGCCCGCGCCGCCCGCTCCGAATGAACTCATGAATTCGCGACAATCCACAATCGACTCTGTGAGGAGTTCTGGTACACGATGGTTGTCAACAGATTGATGAAACGACTCGGCGGAGACGAGCGCGTGGATTTGCTGCGCGCTGTACGAGACGCCGATGTGGTCCCGTACTTCCGCAAGATGGAATCAGCCGTTGCCCCGGTCGTTCGCGTCGAGGGCCGGGACAAGATCATGCTCGGATCCAACAATTACCTCGGCATTGCCGACCATCCCAAGGTTGTCGAGGGTGCCCAGCACGCGCTCGACACATTCGGCAGCGCAGTCACCGGAAGTCGTTTGCTCAACGGCACTCTGGACCTCCACCTCGAACTCGAGCACGAGATCGCCCAGTGGCACGGAACGGACGACGCACTCGTCTTCACCACGGGCTACCAGACGAACCTCGGAACGATCAGTGCGATCGTCGGCCCCGGTGACACGGTGATCGTCGATTCGGCGGCCCACGCATCGATTCGCGACGGTAGCACCCTCTCGGGCGCGTCGGTGGTCAAGTTCAAGCACAACGACATGGCCGATCTCGAAGCCAAACTCCAGCAACCCGTCGTCGACGACGGAGCCGTGCTGGTGATCGTCGACGGTCTGTACTCCATGGAGGGCGACCTGGCACCGCTCGACGTCGTCTCCGAGCTGTGTATCCGCTATCACGCAGCGCTCATGGTCGACGAAGCCCACAGCCTCGGTGTCTACGGGCCCGAACTCACCGGAGCGGCAGAGCTGTTCGGCATCACCAAGGACGTCGACGTGACGATGGCGTCACTGTCGAAGAGCCCCAGTTCCACCGGCGGGTTCGTGACCGGCTCGAGCGACCTGATAGACACCCTCCGGGTCAAGGCCCGCGCCTTCCTGTTCACGACCTCCGGTGTGCCTGCTGCGGTGGGTGCCGCATTGGCTTCCGTCCGCCTGATCCGAAGTGACGAGGGCAAGGATCGGGCTCGGCGCGTACTCGACAACGCCGAGATCCTGCGCGGCGGACTGCAATCGGCCGGCCTCGACGTCGCAGGCCGCTCGTCCACACCCCACGGCGATACGGCCGCCCCGATCGTCTCACTCCACATCGGCGACGACCTCGTGGCCATGAGTCTGTGGAAGAACCTCTACGACCGTGGCATCTTCACCAGCGCTGCCTTGCATCCCGCCGTGCCGAAATCCGGTGCCATACTTCGCCTGTGCGTGATGGCAACGCACACCGAAGAACACCTGTCGACCGCCACGGAACAGATCATCGAGGCCGTAGCGGAGCTGCCCTCATGAGTGAGCGCCACCGCGGCGTGCGTATCGCGGTCACAGGAGCCACCAGTGACTTCGCGGCCGCGATTCTCCCGAGGCTGTTCGAGGATCCCGAGGTGGACGCGGTCGTCGGGATAGCCCGTCGCCCAGCCCGAATCACGCACCCGAAGTTCACCGCGATCCGCTCGGACATTCGCTCTCCCGACCTCGAGGAGACGTTCGCCGAGTGCGACGTCGTGCTGCACTTGGCGTTCGTGGTCGAGGAGCTCAAAGACAAGACCGAGACCCACGACATCAACCTGCGCGGGTCACGCAACGTCATCGATTCCGCATACCGAGCGGGGGTGTCACGCGTGGTGATCGCCTCGAGCATCAATGTGTACGGTGCCGACATCGCTCCGGAGCCGCTCACCGAGAACAGTTATCCAGCAGGCGATCCCAATCGCTATTACTTCTACGACAAAGCCGAGGTGGAACATTACGCGGAGTGGTGGCTGCGTAGGCACCCCGGTGAGATGACCATCTCCATGTTGCGGTGCACGTACATCGTCGGACCCGACTTCGCCAACGACGGGATCGACCAGTTCACCGGGCCGATCGGCGCGTTCCCGGAAGCGGATCGGGCCTCGTACCAATTCTTGTTCCAGGACGACATGGCCGACGCCTTCCACCGCGCGGCCAAGACCGACCTCGTCGGTCCGTACAACCTGGGTCCGGTGGACTGGGTCGGCGTGCGCGAACTCGCTGCGATGCAGGGCCAGTTGATGTTCGACGTTCCACAGAAAGCGGCGACGCGTATCGCGAACATCGCCTTCGCCCTCGGCCTCACGCCGTTCTCCGGGCAGTGGGTCACGCCCGGAGAGCCCATCGTCGATTCGACCGCGCTCGGTGCCGCCACCGGTTGGTCACCCACCCTCACCTCCCACGAGGCTGCCGCCGTGATGATTCTGCTGCAGGGCAAGTCGCTGCTGAGGAGTCAGGACGCCCTCGAGCGAGACCTCGCCTGCGAGGCAGCGTTGCGGCCGGCTACCGACGCGGTCGCGCTCGCCCGCGCAGACGTCGCCGGCCTCGATATCGTGCACCGGCAGCTCGATATCGCCGGCGGTCGAGTGCACATCGAAGTACACCGATCGGCGACGGCCACCGACCAGTCGGTGGTGTTGGTTGCCGATTCCGGTCTGCATGCCCGCTACCTGACACCCCTGGCCGCCGAGATCGCACGAGCAGGCGTCGACGTGGTGGTACTCGACCTCCCCGGCCACGGCCTGAGCATCGGGCTGCGCGGTCGATCATCGGCCACCCAGACCGTGGACGCTGTCGACGCCGCACTGCGCTTCGCTCGCACGCACCTCGACACCGCCCCCACTGCGCTCCGCAGCGGAGTCCGGCACGCGACCGACACCCTGGTCGGCGGCGTGCGTCGGCGCGCGACCGGGTGGACGATACTCGAGGAACCGAAGTGCCCCGACGGACTGTTGCCTTCTCGAGTTCGCGTGGACGGCACAGCTGCGCTTCCGTTCGTGTCCACTGCGGCGGACGCTCTGGCCTACTGCGCCAGGACGATCGGACTCAGCGCCACCAGCTGAACCTGCTGCGAACGCGCGCGAACCACGATGCACCGTCGTGGTCCGCCGCCGAGGGCCGGCCCGACGTCACAGCCGACTCCGCGTCGTGCTCTCTCTCCAGGCGGTCGACCTCGGCTCGATTGGTACGCCACCGGGACACCCATGTCTCGACATCCACGGGGCCGAGCGGCACGATCGGCGGGGTAGGAAAGCGAATCCACTCGACGATACGAGCGTTGAGCTCGTCCAACACGTCTCGTACGGAATCCTCGCGCCGGAGACCGATCAACGTCGAGGGCAGCCGCTCGATCTCTTTGCGCAACGCCAACGCCGTGGGCAAGAGCGCATCGACGGGCAGATTCTCGCGCCTCAGATAGCCGCGAACCCACCACAGTTCGTCGTCGGGATCGCCCATCGGGATGGGTTTGCCGGTGCCGTCGAGTCCTTCGAATGCGCCGGCGTCCTGCGCCTCGCGGATCTGTTTGTCGACCCAGGACTCGAACGTGACTCCTGGCTTCTTGCGTTCGGTCACTCCATCAACTGTAGAACCGGCCCCGGGTGTTCGCCAGGTGCGCCCGAGACGAGTGAGCCCCGATCCCGTGCAGGGGTCGGGGCTCACTCGAATGCGTCGGCTCAGCCGTATTCGGCGACCAAGCGGTCGAACTCGTCACGGTCGATCACCTGAGGCTCGTTGATGGCCAGCGCCTGGGCGTACTTGCTCGCCAAGTGGTAATCCCGGCCGAGTGGACCGTGCTCGGCGTCGTCCTCGTCCGATTGGATGCTTGCACCCGGCGGCACCTCGTTCTGCAGGCCGTTCGTCTTGCTGCCGAGCAGTGCGTCGAGTTTCGCGGAAATCTTCTGCATGATCTCTTGGTCGTCGGTCATGGCCACCGGGTACCCGAATCGGGCGAAACGACACCGCAGCGCACGAGCTTCGCGCTCCGGGGTTACCTGTCGGTGCCTCGGGGCATGATGGTGGGATGGCCACGCACAGTATCGGCACCGACATCATGGAGAAGCTGTCGCGGCCGACTCGCGAGTGGTTCAACGGCGCATTTCCGGCCCCCACGTCGGCGCAACTCGGTGCGTGGTCGTCCATTTCCAGCGGATCGCACACCCTGGTGGTCGCGCCGACCGGCTCGGGCAAAACGCTGTCGGCATTCCTGTGGGCCCTCGACGAGCTGGCCCAGCTGGGTGCGGACAGCACCCGCAAGACCAAGGTGCTCTACATATCGCCGCTCAAGGCTCTGGCAGTGGACGTCGAGCGCAACCTGCGAGCTCCGTTGGTCGGCATCACCCAGACGGCCAAGCGTCTCGGTCTGAACCCGCCGGAGATCTCCGTCGGAGTCCGCTCGGGCGACACCAGCGCTGCCGATCGCCGGACCATGATCAAGACTCCGCCGGACATTCTGATCACCACTCCCGAGTCTCTGTTCCTCATGCTCACCTCTGCGGCGCGGGACATCCTGGCCGAGGTCGATACGGTGATCGTCGACGAGGTGCACGCCGTCGCAGGCACGAAGCGTGGCGCGCACCTCGCAGTGTCCCTCGAGCGGCTCGACGCGATGCTGGACAAGCCCGCGCAACGCATCGGCCTGTCCGCGACGGTGCGCCCCCACGAGGAAGTGGGCCGATTCCTCGCCGGTGCCGCTCCCATCGAGATCGTCGCCCCACCCGCTCCGAAGACTTTCGACCTGACGGTTCAGGTGCCCGTGGAGGACATGACCGAACTCGGCGTCACCGACCCGAATGCGGACACCTCCGCCGCTCCCCCGGCTCAGGGATCGATCTGGCCGCACGTCGAGGAGAAGATGGTCGATCTCATCCTCGAGCACAAATCGTGCATCGTCTTCGCCAACTCGCGCCGGCTCGCGGAACGACTCACCGCGCGGCTCAACGAGGTGTACGCCGAACGTATCGGCGGCGGAGTCGATACCGAGCACAAACCACCATCTCAGGTGGGCACCGCATCCGACGTCAACCACGGTGCCGATCCTCTGCTGGCACGGGCCCACCACGGCAGTGTCAGCAAGGATCAGCGCGCGCTGATCGAAGACGATCTGAAGACCGGTCGTCTGCGCTGCGTTGTGGCCACCAGCAGTCTGGAGCTCGGAATCGACATGGGCGCAGTCGATCTGGTGGTCCAGGTCGAGGCACCGCCGTCGGTGGCCAGTGGCCTGCAGCGCGTCGGTCGCGCCGGCCACCAGGTGGGCGAGATCTCCAAGGGCGTGCTGTTCCCCAAGCACCGCACCGATCTCATCCATTGCGCGGTCACCGTCGAACGCATGACGTCGGGCAAGATCGAGGCCCTCTTCGTCCCGGCCAATCCCCTCGACGTCCTCGCCCAGCAGACCGTCGCGGCGTGCGCACTCGAACCCATCGACGCCGAGGACTGGTTCGAATCCGTCCGTCGCACCGGCAGTTTCGCCACCCTGCCCAGGTCTGCCTACGAGTCGACACTCGACCTGCTCTCGGGCCGTTACCCGTCGGACGAGTTCGCCGAACTACGGCCACGGCTCGTGTGGGACCGCGACGCCAACACTCTCACCGGCCGTCCCGGGTCGCAGCGACTGGCCGTCACGTCCGGCGGCACCATCCCCGACCGCGGTTTGTTCACCGTCTACATGGTGGGCGAAAAGCAGTCTCGGGTAGGCGAACTCGACGAGGAGATGGTCTACGAATCGCGAGTGGGCGACGTGTTCGCACTCGGTGCCACCAGCTGGCGCATCGAAGAGATCACGCACGACCGGGTGTTGGTCAGTCCCGCATACGGCCAACCGGGCAGGCTGCCGTTCTGGCACGGCGACGGCCTCGGTCGACCGGCCGAATTGGGCCGGGCCCTGGGCGAGTTTCTGCGGAGCACCACCGACCGCAGCAACCTGGCCGAGCGGCTGAGCACCGACGGTCTCGACGCCAACGCAGTCAACAACCTGATCGCTTTGCTCGACGAACAACTCGAGGCCACCGGCCAGCTCCCCACCGACAAGACGATGATCGTCGAGCGATTTCGCGACGAACTCGGCGACTGGCGATTGGTGCTGCACTCCACCTACGGTCAGCAGGTACACGCGCCGTGGGCCCTCGCGGTCGGCGCGAGGCTGATCGAGCGATACGGCATCGACGCCGCCCCCACCGCATCCGACGACGGCATCATCGTCCGGCTACCCGATACCGACGACCAGCCGCCCGGCGCGGAACTGTTCGTGTTCGAGCGTGACGAGATCGCCGACATCGTCACCGAGCAGGTCGGTGGATCGGCATTGTTCGCGTCGAGATTTCGCGAATGTGCCGCTCGCGCACTGCTTCTGCCCCGACGCAACCCCGGCAAGCGGGCACCACTGTGGCAACAACGGCAGCGTTCGGCACAGCTGCTCGACGTCGCTCGTAAATACCCCACGTTCCCGATCCTGCTCGAAACCGTGCGCGAGTGCCTGCAGGACGTCTACGACCTCCCCGCTCTCGAAGACATCCTGGCCCGCATCGGGCGACGCCAGATCAGGATCGTCGACGTCGAGACGCCGTCACCGTCACCGTTCGCGAATTCGTTGCTGTTCAACTACGTCGGCGCTTTCATGTACGAGGGCGACAGCCCGCTCGCCGAACGGCGGGCCGCCGCCCTGTCTCTCGATTCGGCGCTGCTGGCCGAGTTGCTCGGACGCGTCGAGCTGCGAGAGTTGCTGGACGACAGCGTCATCACCACCACCGAGCTCGAGTTACAGCGACTGCCCGAGGACAGACACGCCAAGGACATCGAGGGTGTTGCGGATCTGCTGCGGCTGCTCGGTCCGCTGACCGCCACGGAAGTCGGACAGCGCACCAACGGCGACGAATTCCCGCAGTGGCTCGCCGAGTTGGCCGATGCAAAGCGGGCAATGGAAGTTTCGTTCGCCGGCCAGAACTGGTGGACGGCCATCGAGGACGCGGCTCGCTTGCGCGATGCACTCGGTGTTCCGCTACCGATCGGCACTCCCGCCGCGTTCATCGAGCCCGTCGACGACCCACTCGTCGACCTGATCAGCCGGTACGCCCGAACCCACGGACCGTTCACCCTCGACGACGCAGCAGCGCGGTTCGGCGTCGGTACCGCCGTGGTGCGTGACGTCCTGCGCCGACTGGCCGTCGACAAGCGCGTCGTCGAAGGCGAATTTCGTCCCGGTGCCACGGGCAGCGAATGGTGCGACGCGGAGGTTCTTCGGCGATTGCGGCGGCGATCTCTGGCGGCGGCACGGCAGGAAGTCGAACCCGTGTCCACCGCCACGCTCGGCCGCTTCCTGCCGGCGTGGCAGCACGTGGACAGTCGTCGGTTGAGCGGGATCGACGGTGTGGCAACGGTCATCGAACAGCTTGCGGGCGTGCCCGTTCCGGCGTCGGCGTGGGAATCTCTCGTGCTCGCCTCCCGGGTGAGCGACTACAGCCCCGCCATGCTCGACGAGTTGACCTCGACCGGCGAGGTGTTGTGGGCGGGCCACGGTGCAATCTCGTCCAAAGACGGTTGGGTGAGCCTGCACATGGCCGATACCGCGCCGCTGACTCTGGTGCCCGCCGCCGAATCCGACCTGTCCGAGTTGCAGATTCGCATTCAGGACGCAGTCGCCGGCGGCGGTGCGTACTTCTTCCGCCAGCTCTCCGACACCGTCGGCAGCACCGACGACACGGCTCTGCAGGCTGCGCTCTGGGAGTTGGTGTGGGCCGGACGACTGAGCAACGACACGTTCGCGCCACTGCGAGCGCTGTTGAACTCGACGGCCACCCGCTCCGCCCCGAGTCATCGATCACCGCGTCGAACCCCGCGCCTGCGTTCCTACCGTCAGTTCGATCGGCCGTCTCTACCCACCCGCACCGGCCCCCCGACGGCCGGCGGTCGGTGGTCACGGTTGCCCGAACTCGAACCGGACCTCACCGTCCGGGCTCATGCCACCGCAGATGTACTTCTCGAACGCTATGGCGTGGTGACGCGTGGTTCGGTCATGAACGAAGGGGTCCCCGGCGGGTTCGCCACGATGTACAAGGTGCTCACGGGGTTCGAGGATTCGGGTCGCTGCCGACGCGGATACTTCGTCGATTCGCTGGGCGGCGCTCAGTTCTCCACCTCCGACGTCGTCGACCGTTTGCGCAGCTACGACGAACCGAAGAAGAACGCCACCGCCGTCGTACTCGCGTCCTGCGATCCGGCCAACCCGTACGGCGGAGCACTGCCCTGGCCGAAGGCCGGCGGCGAAGACACCGACGACACGACGAAGCACCGGCCGGGTCGCAAGGCGGGAGCGCTGGTCGTACTTGTTCGTGGGGAGTTGACGATGTTCGTCGAACGTGGCGGGAAGTCGGTGCTGACCTTCGGCGACAACACCGAGGACATCGCTTCTGCAGCAACGGCATTGGCGACCACGGTCAAGCGCGGCGGGGTGGACAAGTTACTGGTCGAACGGATCAACGGTCACGACATCCACGGCACGGACTTCTCCAAGACGTTGACCGCGGCCGGTTTCTCGGCGACTCCCCGCGGACTACGCCTGCGGCGCTGAGGCACCGCACCACTGACGAAGAAGAGAACCGAAGAACGAGAGAGGACGTAGATGCCCGAGGGCGATACCGTCTGGCGCGCCGCCAACACTCTGCGGGCAGCGCTCGAGGGCCAGCAGCTCACTGCCTGCGACATTCGTGTACCCCGTTACGCCACAGTCGACTTCACCGGCGAAACGGTCGAGTCTGTCGCGTCGAGGGGCAAACACCTGCTGATCAGAGTGGGCGGCTACTCGATCCACTCGCACCTGAAGATGGAAGGCACCTGGCACGTTTACGCACTGGGGGCTCGCTGGCGTCGTCCGGCCTTCCAAGCGCGGATCATTCTGAACACCGAGAAGGCGCAGGCCATCGGATTCGAGCTGGGCGTGCTGGAGATCCTCGAGAACGAGGACGACGCTGTCGGCTATCTCGGACCGGATCTACTCGGACCCGACTGGGACCCAGGTGTCGCCCTGACCAATCTGGAGTCGGACCCCGGCCGACCGATCGGCCTGGCCCTGCTCGATCAGCGCAACATAGCCGGACTCGGCAATGTCTACCGCAACGAGATCTGCTTCCTTCGCGGAGTCGATCCCCGCACGCCGGTCGAGGACTCCGGAGACCTGAAGAAGATGATCGACCTGTCCTTCCGCACCATCACCGCCAACAAGAATCGCAATCAGCGCGTCACCACCGGGGATCGTCGCGCGGGCCGTCACTTCTGGGTGTACGGCCGTGAGAACAAGCCGTGCAGGCGGTGCGGTACCACCATCGAGTTCGGACTGATCGGCGACAACCCACTCGAAGAACGGCAGATCTACTACTGCCCGCACTGCCAACCTCGAGGTGTGGCGAGATAGTCCTGTTCGTGGTGTCCTTTTCGGCGAACCCCGTTCGTCCTTCGTATGTAGGTCGGCGAACGGCGCAGACCACGACGAATCGTCAGGAGCTCACCATGACCGCATACGCAGCCATCGTCTACACCCACGATGCCGACTGGACCTCGCCCGACGTGGCCGACGAGATGGCCGAATACGGTGCATTCAGCGCCTCGGCCGGACCGACGATCACCGGCGGCGCGGTCCTGTACCCCACGTCGACCGCCACCACGGTGCGTGTGTCGGGCGGCAAAGGCGGTGACGTCCTGACGACGGACGGTCCGTTCGCCGAAGCAAAAGAGGTACTCGCTGGGTTCTTCCTCCTCGAGGCACCGGACCTCGACGCGGCGATCGCGATGGCGGCGCAGATTCCCGCGGCGTGGAACGGAGCAATCGAAGTCCGGCCGGTCATCCCGATGGCTCAGTGAGCACACCGGCCGAGCAGCTGTCGGCCACGATCCGTGACGAGGGTCGCCGAGTGTTGGCGACCCTCGTCCGCATCACCGGCAGTCTTGCCGTAGCCGAAGATGCGGTCTCCGAGGCCGTGGTGGCCGCACTCGACCACTGGCCTCGATCGGGCGTCCCCGACAACCCACGAGCGTGGCTCACGACCGTCGCGCGCAACAAGGCTCTCGACATCGTCAGACGCGAGGCCGGCCGCAGCGTGAAGGAGCGAGAGGCAGCGAATCTTGCACTGCTGAACCAAGATTGGCGTGAGGAAGACAAGGACTCGATCAGCGACGACATGCTGCGGCTGGTGTTCACCTGCTGCCACCCGGCGCTCTCCGTCGAGGCACAGGTGGCGTTGAGCCTGCGTACCCTCTGCGGGCTCGCCACGGTCGACGTCGCCCGCCTGATGCTCGTGCCGGAAGCCACGATGGCCAAACGGCTCACACGCGCGAAGAAGAAGATCGCCGCCGCCAACATCGCGTACCGAGTACCGGACTCGGCGGAGTTGCCGCAACGACTCGACGCGGTGGCAACCACCGTGTATTTACTGTTCACCGCCGGGCATCTCGGGGGCGAGACGCTGGTGCGGCCCCAGCTGTGTGACGAGGCAATTCGCCTTGCCCGCCTCATGATCGAGCTCATGCCGGACGAGCCATCCCTTCGAGGACTACTGGCACTGATGCTGTTCACGGACTCGCGCCGGGCTACGAGGACCGACGAGGAGGGCGGCCTGGTCAGGCTCGAAGACCAGGACCGATCTCGCTGGAATCGGGAGGCGATCGAGGAGGGCATGCAGTGGGTGGACAGTGCACTACGTCGCAGCGACACCCCACCGAACCGGTACACCGTTCAAGCAGCCATCGCGGCATGTCACTCCGGCGCGCCAACCTACGCCGACACCGACTGGTCTCGGATCGTCGAGCTGTACGACGTGCTGTCCGGGGTGGAGAACACACCGATCGTGGCACTCAACCGAGCGGTGGCCGTCGGGGAAAGTCGAGGTCCTGCCGCCGGACTCGAAGCACTCGATGCCATCGCCTCGCTGGGCGGGCATTATCTGTGGCATGCCTGTCGAGCTGTGATGCTGGATCGACTCGGCCGAGCCGAGGAGGCCAGAAGTGCACGAACAACCGCTCTGTCTCTCGACCCGTCGCCGGCGGAAAGGGCGTTTTTACGCGCGCAGCTCGAATCGCCGGTCGGTCCCGACCAGCACCGCCCGGGCAAAATCTGACGGCTCACTGTCAGGTGAGACCAAGCCTGCTCACAGCTTCGCCGATCACCATGGATCGTATGTTGACACTTGCGATACTCACCCTGCTGGTCATGGCTGTCTCCGGCGCGACGGCTGCTCGCGCACCGCGGACGCTGGTTCGGGTTCCGTGACTCAAAGGGTCCGGACGGGTTCGAGAATTTCCTGACGCGCTTCGGGGGCGACGACGCGCAGGGCGTCGGCAGATTCGTCGTCCGGCTGACGCTGCGACGCGATCTCGGCCTCGACCCGAGCCCGGTACGTGTCGACCTCACGGTCGACCGTGGCCTCGTCCCAACCCAGGATCGGGGCAATGAGTGCTGCGACCTGACCCGCGCAGTTCATCCCCCGATGTGAGTACTCGATGGAAATCCGGGTGCGCCGCGACAGCACGTCCTCGAGGTGCAGTGCGCCCTCGGCCGCAGCGGCATAGACCACCTCGACCTGCAGATAAGCGGGCGCGTCGGTCAACGGTTGCAGCAGTTCGGGTTTGCCGTCCGCCATGGCCAGCACCTCGTCGATCAGCGAGCCGTATCGGTCCAGCAGATGAGTCACTCGGTGCGGATGCAGCCCGTGTACTTCGCCCAGGTGCGGGGCCTGATTGACCAGCGCGAAGTAACCGTCCGCGCCGACGAGCGGCACCTTCTCGGTGATCGACGACGCCACCCGCGCCGGGATGTCCTCGGCCGCGAGATCCACTGCGTCCTCGGCCATCACCCGGTAGGTCGTGTACTTGCCACCTGCGATAGCAATGAGTCCCGGTGCCACCCGCGCCACCGCGTGCTCACGGGACAGCTTGGACGTCTCGTCGCTTTCACCCGCCAGCAGCGGCCGCAATCCCGCGTAGACGCCGTCGATGTCGTCGTGCGTGAGCGGCGTGACGAGCACCCCGTTGACCTCGCCGAGAATGTAGTCGATATCGGCTTTGGTCGCGGCAGGGTGCGCGAGATCGAGGTTCCAGTCGGTATCGGTGGTGCCGATGATCCAGTGCGCGCCCCACGGAATGATGAACAGCACGGACTTCTCGGTGCGCAGAATGATCGCGGCTTCGCTGACGATCCGATCGCGCGGCACCACGATGTGCACACCCTTCGAGGCCCGTACTCGGAAGCGACCACGCATGTTCGACAGCGACTGAATTTCGTCGGTCCACACGCCCGTGGCGTTGATCACCACGTGCGCACGCACCTCGGTGGTGGCCCCGGTCTCCGAATCTCGCACTCGCACACCGGAAACACGGTCGGCTTCACGGAGGAACCCCACGACCTGAGTGGACGTACGCACCACTGCGCCGTAGTGGGCTGCCGTTCTGGCGACGGTCATCGTGTGCCGCGCGTCGTCGACGACGGTGTCGTAGTAACGAATTCCGCCGATCAGCGATTTCCGTTTGAGGCCGGGCGACATCCGCAGGGCACCCGAACGGGTCAGATGCTTCTGTTGCGGAACCGATTTGGCACCGCCCATCCGGTCGTACAGAAAAATACCCGCCGCGATGTACGGGCGCTCCCACCCCCGATGGGTGAGGGGGAACAGGAATTTCAGCGGTTTGACCAGATGCGGCGCGAGAGTGGAGAGCGAGAGTTCACGTTCGTGCAGCGCCTCACGGACGAGTCCGAACTCGAGTTGTTCGAGGTAGCGAAGGCCACCGTGGAACATCTTGGACGAGCGAGAGGACGTGCCCGACGCGTAGTCACGCGCCTCCACGAGCGCCACCTTCAGGCCTCGTGTTGCCGCGTCGAGCGCGGCACCCGAACCCACGACGCCACCGCCGACGACCACGACGTCGAATTGTTCGCGTCCGAGCTGGTCCCACGCCTCCACCCGTTGGGTGGGTCCGAGGAACTTCGTGTTCGATCGGTTGCTCACTGGGCGCTCCCTGTCCTCGAAAATTCCTCGCGATGTCTCCCACGTCAGGCTACCGCCCCAGGTCGGCCGAGCGCAGAACCAGCGCAGGCTGGTCTGCGGTTCAGCTTCGCCGTGTCATCGACGCATGTGCCGCGCTCAGCCGCCGCACTGCCTCGTTCAGCACCTCCGGTGTGGAGCCGGCGAAGCTCAACCTCAGCGAGTGGCGGAAGTACTCGGCCGACGTGGACGTTGCAGCGCGCACGAACGCGCTACCCGGCACGAACGCGACGCCGTGCGCGAGCGCCGCAGCGAGCAGCTCGGTGGTATCGGTCCCGTCGCGAAAGGTCGCCCACGCGAACATTCCACCTGTGGGTCGCGAGACGTCCAGCGCCGAACCGAATTCCCCGGACAGATCGC
This sequence comes from Rhodococcus sp. PML026, assembly GCF_000963615.1. Classification (NCBI taxonomy): domain Bacteria; kingdom Bacillati; phylum Actinomycetota; class Actinomycetes; order Mycobacteriales; family Nocardiaceae; genus Rhodococcus; species Rhodococcus sp. PML026. The sequence goes on from NZ_KQ031376.1 coordinate 35,157, forward strand.
TCGTCAATGCGTCTGCGCGACAACCGTACTCACGCCGAAGATCGGTCAGGTGGTCCGCCAGCCACTCGGTGTCGCCCAGCAGGTCGGCCGCCATCAGCTGTGTCAGCGAGGAACCGCACAGATCGGCACCCTGTTTGAGCAGTTCCACCGCCGCGCACACTCGGGGCGGGGCAACGAACCATCCCACGCGCAGAGTCGGTGCCAGGATCTTCGACGCGCTCGACAGCCTGACGACACGATCGCTGTGACACGCGATCGGCAACGGGGACGGTCCGGATTCGATTGTGTCGAACCAGATCTCGCCGTACGGATCGTCCTCGATGATCCAGAATCCGTACCGGTCGGCCAGGGCCGCGAGTCGGCGACGGCGAGCCTCGGTCATCGTCACGCCGCGGGGGTTGTGGAAGTTGGCGACCGTATGGACCACCGCGGGCCGCAGGCCGGCGAGCAGCCGCGCTTCGAGCTCGTCGACATCCATCCCGCCGTCGGTGATGGGGATGGATTCGATCTGCGCCTCGGCAATCGAAAACACCTGCAGCGCGCCGGTATACGCGGGCTCGTCGACGACGACAACGGCACCCGGGTCGATCAGCGCCTGCGCGAGCAGCGTCAGCGCCTGCTGCGATCCGTGCGTCACGACGACGGTGTCAGTCGGAACCGTCACTCCCCCGCGCACGGCGCTCTCTCTGGCGGCGATCACGTTGCGCAGTGTGCGGTGGCCGGGGGTCTCGCAGTACTGCACTGCGTCGTAGTGTCGCAGCACTGCGTCCGCTGCGGCAGCGATGCGGTCGACCGGTATGAGATCTGTGGCCGGTAAACCGCCGGCCAGGCTGATGATCTCGTCGCGAGCGGTCAGGGCCAGAAGGTCGCGGATGGCCGAACTGTCGAGTGTTGCGGTACGGCGGGCCAGATCGGCAGGCGGATGAATCGAAGACACGAAAGAGACTCCAGGGAAGCAGGGACGGGAAGAACGGCCCGCGGATCCGCAGAGTCGAAGAGAGAGCGGACGGGTGTGTCGGCTCTCTCGACTATGTCATGTGCGTCCGAAATATGAAACGTACTTCTCGCATTGTGAAATCAGTCCAGGTCGTCGTGCGCCATCAACTGACGCGCGGCCTCGATGACCGAACCCGACAGCGACGGATAGACCGAGAACGTGTTGGCCAGGTCGTTCACCGACAGATTGTTCTGCACGGCCATCGCGATCGGAAGAATCAACTCCGATGCGCTCGGAGCAACCACCACACCACCGATGACCACACCGGTGGCGGGGCGACAGAATATTTTGACGAAACCACGCTTGAGACCACTCATCTTCGCTCGCGGGTTGGTCGTCAACGGCAACATCACCGTGCGTGCCGGTACGTCGCCTGCATCGATCGCGGACTGTGCGACGCCGACCGATGCGATTTCGGGCCGCGTGAACACCGCCGACGCCACGGTCTTGAGTTTGATGGGACTGACGGCCTGGCCCAGGGCGTGGTACATCGCGATGCGTCCCTGCATCGCGGCCACCGACGCCAACGGCAGCAGACCCGTGCAGTCACCCGCCGCGTAGATGCCCGCGACCGCGGTACGAGACACGCGGTCGACACGCAGGTATCCACCCTTGTCGAGCTCGATCCCGACCTTCTCCAAACCGAGTCCCGACGTGTTCGGGACCGATCCGACGGTCATCAGCGCGTGGCTGCCCTCGACGGTGCGCCCGTCGGACAGCGTGACGACGATACCGTCGTCGGTGCGGACGACCGAGTCTGCGCGGGCATGCTTGACGAGGGTGACGCCACGTTCGTTGAACGCGTCTTCGAGCACCAGGGCAGCGTCCTCGTCCTCGTGCGGGAGGACGCGATCGCGGCTCGATACCGCGGTGACCTTGACGCCCATCTCGGTGTAGGCCGAGACGAACTCGGCACCGGTCACACCGGATCCCACGACGACGAGGTGTTCGGGCAGTGCTTCGAGGTCGTACAACTGACGCCAGTTGAGAATGCGTTCGCCGTCCGGCTCGGCACCCTTGACGACGCGGGGGCGCGCTCCGGTGGCGACGAGGACCACATCGGCGTCGAGAATTCGCTCCTCGCCGTCGGCCAACACCGCCTTGATCTGATGCGAGGCCAATCCGACGTGCGTGTCGATCATCTCGGCGCGACCGGCCAGTATTTCGACCCCCACCGAGGTGACCCGGTGCGCGATGTCGGTGGACTGCGCCTGCGCGAGGCTCTTCACTCGCGAATGAATCTGGGGCAGCGCGACGGCTGCCTGTGATGGGTCGAGTGAGATTCCGAGGTCGCTTGCGCGACGCATCTCGGTGCGAATGCCGGTCGAGGCGATGAACGTCTTCGACGGCACGCAGTCCCACAGAACGCAGGCACCACCGATGCCGTCGGAATCGACGAGCGTCACCTGTCCGCCGTGCTGCGCCGCCACCAATGCTGCTTCGTACCCTGCCGGACCACCACCGATGATCACAATCCGGGTCATTGATCCTCTTCTCGCGTGCTGAAATCTTTGTACTGTGTCACGTCAACGGTATTGCAGTGTCCGGTTCCGCGCGTCGGTAAGGCTAGCTTCACTCCACCCGTCGCTCGGCGTACCTGCGACGACGCACCGAAACACCACCACGGGGCGTCAACGGGCGGCGATACGGTTTAGGCTGGCCGACGTGCCAATTTATGCCGCCTACGGATCGAACATGCATCCGGAGCAGATGTTGCAGCGTTGCCCCCACTCACCGCTGTCGGGAACCGGGTGGCTGCACGGGTGGCGCTTGACCTTCGGCGGTGGCGACATCGGCTGGGAGGGCGCGCTCGCCACGATCGTCGAGGACCCGGACTCACAGGTCTTCGTGGTGCTCTACGACGTCTCCGACGAGGACGAGGAAAGCCTGGATCGGTGGGAGGGCTCGGAGCTCGGCATACACCGCAAGATCCGGCTGCGCATCGAGACCGGAGGCGAGCCGGTCCTCGCGTGGCTCTACGTTCTCGACGCCTACGAGGGTGGCCTACCGTCGGCACGCTACCTCGGGGTCATGGCCGAGGCAGCCGAAATTGCCGGTGCCCCAGCCGAATACGTGCGCGACCTACGCACCAGGAACAGCCGCAACGTGGGGCCGGGCACCACGTCGTAGAAGTTCGCGGTCAGCGGCGACGACCACCGCCCGACCGCTAGTTCGGATCCAATGCGATCCCGGTCATCACTTTCACACCCACGGCCAAGGCTCGCTCGTCGAGGTCGAATGTCGGCTGATGGATGTCGAGTTGCGGACCGGTCCCCGACCACACGCCCAGTCGGGCCATCGCTCCCGGCACGTTCTCCAGGTACCACGAGAAGTCCTCGCCGCCACCGGACTGAGCCGTGTCGGCCAACGCCGCCGGACCGACTCGGCCGATGGCCTTCTCGAAGGTGGCCGTGGACGCCGGGTCGTTCACCACAGGCGGTACGCCGCGACGGTAGTGCAGCTCGAATCGCACCCCGGTCGGTGCCAGCAGACCGGTGACGATCTCGCGAACGAGCGGCTCGAGCAGCGCCCACGTTTCGTGGTCGCCGGTCCGTACTGTTCCGGTGAGCATGCCGGTCTGCGGAATGGCGTTGGGGGCCTGCCCCGCCACGACCGCGCCCCAGACCATCACTGTGCTGGTTCGCGGATCGATTCGTCTGCTCAACATGCCGGGCAGCCCGGTGATGACGGTCCCCAATGCGTAGACCAGATCGGTCGTCAGATGCGGCCTCGACGTGTGCCCGCCAGGCGAGTCCAGACGCAACTCGACGGTGTCGGCGGCGGAGGTGATGGCCCCGACACGCACTCCCACCTGCCCCACCTCGAGCCGCGGATCGCAGTGCAACGCGAAAATCTTCGACACCCCGTCGAGCGCACCCGCGGCAACGGCGTCGAGTGCACCGCCCGGCATGACCTCCTCGGCAGGTTGAAAGATCAGCCGAACGCCATAGTGCAGGTCCGGCAGCGACGCCAGCGCGAGTCCGGTCGCCAGCAACACCGTGGTGTGGGCATCGTGCCCGCACGCGTGGGATACGCCGGGAACCGTCGACGTGTACGGCGCACCGGTGATCTCCTGCAGCGGCAACGCGTCCATGTCCGCGCGCAGCGCGACGCGTGGGCCGTCGGGACCGATATCGCAGATCAAGCCCGTGCCGCCGGGCAGCGGTTTGGGTGACAGGCCTGCCGCCGAGAGCTGCTCCATGACGAACGCCGTCGTAGCGAATTCACGACGGGCCAGTTCCGGATGGGCGTGAATGTGCCGACGCCACAGGGACAGATCTTCTGTGTGAGCCTGAATCCACCGATCGATCGCGGCTTCACGTGAACTCATCCGAACTTCTGCCTCTTCGCCTGCGCTCATCCGAACTTCTGCCTCTTCGCCTGCGCTCATCCGAACTTCTGCCTCTTCGCCTGCGCTCATCGCTGCACCGCGGATCGAGCGTTCACACCGTCGAGCAGACGCGCCCGGGTCTGTGGATCGGCTGCGGCGCGAGCGGCCGTTCCGGCGAGGGCGAGAGCACCGTCGAGCAGTGCACGATCGGCGGACTCGGTGACACACGCTGCGGCGAACTCCGGTTGATGCGTCACCGCCCCTCCGGCATCGAGGCCGACGACGGGGTGGATTCCGGGTAGAACATTCGTCACGTTTCCCATGTCAGTGCTGCCCAACGGGCGAAATCCTTCCAAATCCGGTGCCAAGGGCGACCGTCCCAATGTTTCGATTTCCTGACGAAATGCCGCCACCAGCCACGAATCCGGGGTCAGGGCCGCGTATGTCGGCGACACCGTGCGGATTTCGTGTGTGCATCCGGTGGCAATGGCACCCGCCTCGAAACAGGCGAACGTCTTCTTCGTCAGCGCCTCGAGTGACTCGGTGCTGTTCGCGCGAAGATAGTAGAGCAGCTCGGCATGTCCGGGCACGATGTTCGGCGCGACGCCGCCGTCGCTGACGATGCCGTGCAGTTGTTGGCCGGGCGAGAAGTGCTGCCGAATGAGCCCGAGCGCCACCTGCGCGACGGTGACGGCATCGCCCGCGTTGATTCCCCACTCGGGGGCGGCCGACGCATGGGCCGCACGGCCGGTGAATTTGACGGCAACGTCGGCCAATGCCAGCGACGTCGCGCCCACGATGTCGAACGGGCCCGGATGCACCATCAGTGCGGCACCGATGTCGTCGAAGACGCCGCGCTCGAGCATCAGGACCTTGCCACCGCCCGTTTCCTCGGCAGGGGTGCCGAGCACTCGGACCGTGATGCCGAGAGCATCGGCCACCGGCGCGAGCGCCAGGGCGGCACCCACCGCGGACGCGGCGATGATGTTGTGGCCGCAGGCATGACCGATCTCGGGCAACGCGTCGTACTCCGCGCAGATTCCGATCACGAGCTCGCCGCTACCCACCGACGCGGTGAATGCGGTGTCGATGCCGGCGACCCCGGATTCGATCTCGAAATGGTGGGCGCGAAGCGTGTCGAGGACCTTCGCAACGCTGCGATATTCCTCGAACGCCAGTTCCGGTTCTGCGTGAATCGAGTGCGACAGCGCAACCAGTTCGTCGGTTGCGTGAGCGAGCGCGCGGCCGATCTCCTCGCCCACGGCGGCACTGTTCGGTTCGTCGATCACGAGAGACAGTGTGTCACTAGCGCGGCGGCGTGTCGGAACGGCTGTGCCGACTCCGAGCCCGAACAGTGCCGGACGGGCTAGTTGCCGAAGCTGAAGTTGCTGTCGTCCGTCGGCGTCGTCAGCGCAGCGAGCAGGTCCACGTGCATCCGACTCTTGATGCCGGCCAGGTTCGCTCCCCGGGTGCTGGTCAGCGCCGCCGCCTTGGCAACGGCGTCGGAGACCACCGATTCCTCGGACGCGGTGGCCTCGACGATTCCTGCGGCCACCGCATCGGCCCCGCCGTAACGACGGCCGGTCAGCATCGCCTCGACGGCGGTCTGTTTGGGCAGCCTGGAATTGATCAGGGCAGACATGCCGACGGTGAACGGCATGTTGAGGTTGACCTCCGGCAGGCAGTAGAAGCCTCGGTCTGCGCGCTGGATGCGGAAATCCTGCGATGTTGCGAACATCGCGCCGGCACCGAACGCATGGCCCTGCACCGCTGCGACCGTGGGCATCGGGAACGCCAGCAGCCGCGTGTAGAGCGTGTGCACGCGGTCGAGGTACCAAGTGATCCGGTCCAGGTTCGCGAACAGCCAATCGGTATCGAGTCCGTTGCTGTAGAACTTGCCTGCCGAGGTGGTGACCAGCGCGGCCGGACCGGTCGATGCCTCGACCTCGTCGAGCAGTGCATGGACGGCATCTATCCAGTCGGGGTTGAACCTGTTCTCTGGATTGCCCGCGCCCTCCTGGGCACCGAGGAACAAGATGTGGACATCACCGTCGCGTTCGAGATAAGGCATGCAGCGGATACTACTCGGCGGTAACTTCCCGGTCGCACCGTCTCGGTTCCACATCCATCGCAGCGATCTCATACTGTTGTTCATCGTGGCAACTTCCGACGCACGAGCAACCGATCCCGTGACCGATCCCGATGCGGCGGCGCGCACCGCCGCCGATGCTCTCGCTGCAGCGACCGGCATCGACACCCATGCCGTCGCCATCGTCCTCGGCTCCGGCTGGCAGGCGGCCGCAGATGTCTTCGGCTCCCCCACCGCGACCGTGCGCATGGCCGATCTCCCCGGCTTCGCGCCGCCGTCCGCGTCGGGCCATTCCGGCACGATCACCTCGGTGGACGTGGGCGGAACCCACACTCTGTTACTTCAGGGCCGTACGCACGCATACGAGGGTCACGACCTCCGACGCGTCGTGCACCCGGTGCGCACCGCGATCGCGGCAGGCGCGACGACCGTCGTCCTCACCAACGCCGCCGGCGGCATCCGTGAAGGCATGAGCGTCGGCCAACCCGTTCTGATTTCCGATCACCTCAACCTGACCGCCCGTTCGCCGCTCGTCGGCGCCGAATTCGTCGATCTCGTCGGTGCCTACTCACCCGAACTCCGCGCTCTCGCGGCCGAGATCGATCCGTCTCTCGAGGACGGCGTCTACGCGGGACTGCCGGGCCCTCACTACGAGACGCCTGCCGAAATCAAGATGCTGCGCACGTTCGGTGCAGATCTGGTGGGCATGTCGACGGTGCACGAGACGATTGCCGCCCGTGCAAAGGGTGCTCGCGTGCTGGGAATTTCGTTGGTCACCAACCTCGCTGCCGGCATGACCGGAGAACACCTCGATCACTCCGAAGTGCTCGCTGCGGGCAAGGATTCGGCAGCTCGGATGGGCGCTCTGCTGCACGAGTTGGTCACCCGACTGTGATCGAGGATCTCACCGAGCGTGTGCAACGCTGGATCGCGGGAGATCCCGATCCGGCGAGCCGCGACGAACTCGACGGCCTCTCCGATTCCGAACTTGCGGACCGATTCAGCGGTCCGTTGACCTTCGGCACCGCCGGCCTCCGAGGGCCGGTGCGCGCCGGCCCGAACGGCATGAACGTCGCCGTGGTCGTGCGAGCAACCGCCGGTATCGCAGCGTGGCTGCTCGGGCAGGGCCTCGGCGGATCCACCGTCGTGGTGGGCCGTGACGCGCGCACCGGTTCGGAACAGTTCGCCTTCGCAGCGGCGGAAACGTTGGCCGCGCAGGGATTTTCGGTGGTCCTTCTCCCTCGACCACTCCCCACGCCCGTTGTCGCCTTCGCCGTACGGGCGCTCGATGCCGAGCTGGGGGTGCAGATCACCGCCTCGCACAACCCGGCCGCCGACAACGGGTACAAGGTGTATCTGCGGGGCGGGTCGCAGTTGGTTCCGCCGAGCGATGCCCAGATCGAGGCGCTCATCGACGCCAGTGCAGATGCAGTCGACGTGCCTCGCACAGCCGTCGAGCCCAGCGGCTCGGACATCGCGTCGCGCTACCTCGATTCGGTTGTGAGACTGCCCCGTTCGAGATCACGCGATGTTCGTATCGCCCTGACCGCACTGCACGGCGTCGGCGGAGAACTCGCCGTGGCGGCACTGCGCGGCGCTGGGTTCCGCGACATCCGGGTGGTCGAGGAGCAGTTCGAGCCCGATCCGTCCTTCCCGACGGTGACCTTCCCCAACCCGGAAGAGCCGGGTGCTGCGGACGCGGTTCTCGCGCTGGCGGCCGAGACCGGCGCCGACCTCGCCGTCGCACTCGACCCCGATGCCGATCGCTGCGCAGTCGGAGTCCGAGACGCTCACGGTTGGCGGATGCTGACCGGGGACGAAACCGGCGCTCTGCTGGCCGACTACCTGCTGCGTGACGCGCCGCCCGGCTCACTGGTGGCCAATACCATCGTGTCCTCGCAGCTGCTCTCGGCACTGGCACCGGCCCGCGGCGCGCGCTATGCCCGCACACTGACCGGTTTCAAATGGCTCGTGCGCGCCGGAGACGGCCTCGTGTACGCCTACGAAGAAGCGATCGGTCACTGCGTAGATCCGAATGTGGTGCGGGACAAGGACGGGATTTCTGCCGCCGTCGTACTGGCGGACCTCGCGGCAGCGCTGAAGCAGGACGGACGCACGCTACTCGACGTACTCGACGACCTCGCCGTCGAATTCGGAGTCCACAGCGGTGCGCAGGTGTCGCGCCGAGTGCAGGATCTCACCGACATCGGGGACATGATGCGCCGACTGCGCAGCACGCCGCCGACCGAGCTGGCCGGACGCACGGTGACTGTCATGGACTACGCCGACCGGGACGACGAGTTGCGCACCGACGCAGTCGAAATCGCGGGATCCGGACTCCGGGTCATCGTGCGACCGTCCGGGACCGAACCCAAGCTCAAGGCGTACCTCGAGGTCGTCGAGCCCGTCTCGGACCGGCAGGATCTGGCGAGGGCGAGAGCGACGGCGTACGAACTCCTGGCCCAGCTCTCCGCGTTCGCAAAAGAGCTGTAACTCAGAACAGTGCCGACTGCACCGCAGGCAGATCGGACGTGAAGGCCCCGAGTTCGATGCGCCGACCCTTCAATGCCGCCAGATCCGCGACGTAGGTCTGCTCGTCGACCGAGGCGATCACCGCCTGCCCGACGCATGTCCTGATCTGCAGTCCATGAGAGCCGGTTGCGACATCGGCGGGGTAGGCAACCCGAGTATCGTTTTCGCTCAATGTTTCCCGCCCCGCAGGCGGAGTCCACCGCTCCGCGATCGGCCGACATCCGCCGATCGCGGCGTCGGTCAACAGCTGACGGACCTGCTCCGCACGCGCGGCAGTGCCTGCCTCCAACCGGTCGAGATCGAGTGGCACGCACAGCGATGCTGCTTTCGTCGCCGACCGTACGGCCTGCCGTAGTCCGAGCCTTTCGGTCACCAGGTCCTCGGCGACACGCACGGCCTTGCCGTCGTCCGCGTGCGCGACGTACTGCGCACAGATAGCCCCCTGCTCGGCCAGCCGACCCCATTTGCGAGTCTGCGCGGCCGTCCCGATCTTGAAGGTGCCGTTGGCAAACGCCGCCAGGTAGAGCCAATGCGGTGCCATGACATGCTTTTCCAGATCACGCGAGACGAATCCGCTGCGGTGCACGGTATGAACGAAACGAAACACGTCCTTGTCCGCGCACCGTGCACACTGGCTCGATCCGACGGCCGGCTCCCGGCCCGGGCACGGAACGTACCGCGGCGGCCCGTCCGCAGTGAATGCCGTTCGGCCCGTGCAGTATCGGTCTGCCGCACCGCCGAGAGCGCGGTAGCTCAGTGTGTTACCCACCAGCTCCTGAAACTCGACCTGCTCGGCCTCGATGTCGAGCAGGCGCAACCGCGGGGTGTCAGGACCGGCGGAGGGCCAGGACACCCCGAGCGCGAGCAGGGTTGCACCGGAGCGAATCAGCGGGGCCCGAACTGACGGTCGCCCGCGTCGCCGAGGCCCGGGACGATGAAGGCATTGTCGTTGAGTCCGTCGTCGATGCTCGCGGCAACGAGTCGCACCGGGAGTCCCGATGCTTCGAGCGCTGCGACGCCTTCGGGGGCGGCCACGACGCAGATGGCAGTGACATCGGTTGCGCCGCGTCCGACGAGCAGCTCGATCGTGTGCACCATCGATCCGCCGGTCGCCAGCATGGGGTCGAGCACATAGACCGGAGTCTGGGACAGGTCGTCGGGCAGGGACTCCATGTAGGGCACCGGCTGATGCGTCTGCTCGTCCCTGGCCATCCCGACGAACCCGACGCGAGACTGTGGAATCAGACCGCTCGCCTTCTCCACCATGCCGAGACCGGCACGCAGTACGGGCACGAGCAGCGGCGGACGAGCCAACCGGGTGCCCTGGGTGACTGCGACGGGAGTACGTACCTCGAACGTGTCGATGTCGGCGTCCCTGGTGGCCTCGTACACCAGCATGTGGGTGAGCTGGCGGAGCGCAGTGCGGAACGTGGCGTTGTCGCTCCGCTCGTCCCGCATGGTGGTGAGCAGGGCGGCGGCCAGTGGGTGGTCGACCACGTGTGTATCCATGTCTCACAGGATAAGGCCCAGCACCATGAGGCCCACACGATGAGCCCCAGCGGAGGAGATCGCCGAGACGCACGGTGAACGGCAAGTCGTGGGAACCGATGTGCCCGCAGTCGCGTCGAACCAGTTGGGCGTCGCATTCGGCGACTGCGCGAACGCACGCGATTTCAGGGGGACTCATGGACGAACTCGTCGTCGAGACCGAGGGGGTGCTCGCCTACGGTGCGGCTGCGTCGACCATGGCCGAGCAGATCGCGGCGGCCGGTGCTGCCGCCGCTGCCTGCGGGCCCGCCGTGTTGGCGCCGGTGTTCGGCCTGATCGGGCAGGAATTTCTGGCCACGGTGACCGGAACCCATCTGGCGCATACCGATGCGGTCGTTCGCCTGGCGGGAGCGGTGGCGAGCCTCGGTTCTGCGGCCGCCGATGCTGCGGTGTCGTACGCCCGCACCGACGACGCAACCGGGGCGGCCGTCACGGCCCACTCTGCCGGTCGCGCACCGGACGCTCGGTAAGCGGCGATGATCGATCTACTCTCTCGCCCCATCGTCGAGCTACTCGGTGCCTTCGGCGGCGGTACCGTTCCCTCCGGAGGCCCCGCGGACGTGTTGCGACTGTCGTCGGCTGCGATCGAGGCCGCCCAGGGAATCGGCCGCATCGCGATCACCGAACTTGCTTCGAACTGGAACGGCGACGCCGCGGACGCAGCACTTCGGTACGCCGAGAACGCTCATGCGAGTGCTCTGGCCCTTGCCGATCACGCGGACGATATCGCCGCCGTCGTCGATCGGGCATGTCGGGATACCGAGCAGGGTTTCGTCGAACTACAGGCAATAGTGCAGTCGTTCGTGGGCATCGCCCTTTCCGCAGGACCGATCATCGCCACCCCGATGGGGCAGACGATGCTGATCTCGGCCGCGATCGAGCACCTCGAGCGTGCCCTGGCGGTGGTTGCGCGTGTGCGCGCTGAACTGGCCGTGCACGCTGCGACAGCCGGCGAGCTGGCCTCCCCGCCCGCGGTCCCCGCACCCATCGACTCCGGCCCGGCAGCGGTGCCGGGCTCGCCCTCGAACCTGATGACCTCACCTGCAACGGCTCAGGTGATCGAGACCGGGGAGAAGCTGGCGAAGACGTTCGCGCTGCCGCTCTCACAAACCGGCGGCACGCCGGACTCCCCCGGAGCCGGTGGAGCACAGCACTTCTTGGGCAATTCGGCGATGGATTCACCCCGCGCCGGGGACGCCGGCCGAGGAGTAGAGGTGCGATTGCCCGACGGGAGCACCGTCACTGCCCCCAACGCCGAAGCCGCAGGTGCCGTTCGCAGCGCGCTGACGCAGCAGGGCGTCCCCTACGCCTGGGGCGGTACGACGCCGGGCACCGGACTGGACTGCAGTGGGTTGACCCAATGGGCGTACGCACAGCAGGGCGTCGACATCCCCCGGCTGGCGCAGGAACAGGACATCGGCTCGTCGGTCGCGGCCGGTGACGTACAGCCCGGCGATCTCGCGGTGTGGGACGGCCACGTAGCGATGGTCATCGGCAACGGCCAGCTCGTCGAGGCGGGAGACCCGGTGCAGGTAGGACCGATCAGAACGACCAACAGCGACATGGCATTCAAGGGCTTCTACCGCCCGACCCAGTAACGGTCGGACCGAACGAGAGGCAGACCGAATGAGAGGAAGTCAATGACGGACGCGAACACCACCGTCGTCAGCGCGGTATCGGCAACTCGATCCGGCTCGGTATCCGTTCGCGCCACCGAGCATGGAGTGCCGATCGCAATCGCTATCGATGAACGTGAACTACGTTACGGGGGAACAGCATTGGCGTCGACGATCCTGGATCGATGCACGCGGGCGACCACAGCCGCTCGGGCACAGCGCCGAATCCGGTTGGCCGAGGACGGGGTTCCCTCCGATATCCTCGATCGCCTGGGTCTGCCGACCCACGCCCGGACGGCCGCCGACGCGAACGACGATCTGGCCCAGGAACCGGCACCCACGAGTTGGTTGCGACCGGTATGACCCACTCTCACCCCACCGATCTCGACACCGTGATCGACAACGCCCGACACCGGCTCGACGGATTACGTGAGACACAGGAGCGCGTCGACCACATCAGGATTCGAGTGGCCTCGCCCAACGGGCTCGTGACCGTCGTCGCGGACGGAACCGGGGCCATGGTCGGCCTCGATCTCGCGGAGGATCTCGGATCGGTGACTGCCCGCGAACTCGCGTCGACCATCGTTCTCACAGCCGCCGAGGCGGCGTCCGCAGCGTTGGACCAGCGCGAGACCATCCTGCAAAGTCTGCAGGCTTCGTTCACAGACTCCTGAGATAGGCTTCGCGCCATGGCTGGAGACATCATCCCGATCGAACTCGGTCTGACCGCCGGTGACTTCTCGACACTGTGGGCACCGGAGTGGCGAGAAGGCGACGACGAATGGGAGGCATTCCTCGGACACGAGGAAGATCTCTACGGATTCGCCACGGTTGCCGAGCTCGCCGCATTCGTCCGATCCGACGACGACAACGACCTCGTCGACCACCCGTCGTGGCCGGTGGTGTCCGCTCTCGCGGCCTACGAACTCGAGCCCGACGAGCTGCATCGGTTCGACCTCGTCGCAGTGCCCGAGCTGGTGGCTGCAGACCCCGAAGCCGACGTTCTCGCCGAACTGCAGGCCACCTTCGACATCGTCTCGTCCATCGGTGATGTCTGCGAACTACGGCCCGTCACAAGCTTTTTCGGAACCAATCCGTTCGTCGGAGCGGTGGCCGGTGGCGTCGAGAACTTTCTCGGCCGTGAAGGTGCCGAGCTGTGGGACCGCATCGGCGCAGCAGTGGCGAAGCATTGGGACGAAGTCCTCGACGCAGTCGATTCCATCGTGACCTCCCCCGACGTCGACAGCGCCGCCGTCGCCGTCGCCGACGCGGAGATCACCGCGGCTGCAGAGAACGCCGTCGATGCAGACGACGCAACGGACGACATCGACGACGACACCGAGGACGAAGAGTCCGACGACGACGACGCAGAGAGCGACGAGGACGACGTCGACCGAGATCCCATCGCCGCTGCCGCGGCGGAGGAGACGTTCTGGACCACCGTCGGTATCGATCCCATTCGCATCATCACGTCCGACGACACGCTGTACACCCTGCGGTGCTACCTCGGCGACAAGCCCGTCTTCCTCGGCCGCGGTGGCGCCATCAGCGTGTTCGGGTCCGAGCGCTCGCTGGCTCGCTATCTCGCCGACGATCACGATCACGACCTGGCGCAGGTCAGCACCTACTCCGATGTTCAGACCGCCGCGATCGACGGCTCACTGGACATCACGATCACCGACGACAACGTCTACGTCTTGCCCGGACTTGCCGACGACCTTGCCGACGGGCCCACCGCGGTGGACGTCGACCAGCTCGATCTTGCCGTCGAATTGTTCACCGATGCAGCCGATTTCGCCGGCGACAGCTCGGTGGACGAGGCCCTCGCCACGTCAACACCGCTGGGCTGGTACGTCTCGTACACCCTCGAGCCCAGTCCCGATCGGCTGGCCCCGAGCGCACCGTTCGACGTCGAGGCCGAGGCTTGGCGAGTCCTCGAGCGAGAGTTCGAGAGCCGTCTCCGCAAGAAGTAGGGCGTTCTCGCCCGGCCGCGCGCTCGCTCGTCAGCCGATCAGCACCGCGTAGCCGGGCTTGATGACGTCGTCGATCAACGCCAATCGCTCGTCGAACGGCAGGAATGCGGACTTCATCGCATTGATGGTGAATCGCTCGAGGTCACTCCACCCGTAGCCGAACGTATCCACCAGTTTGACCATCTCTCGGCTCATCGAGGTGTCGCTCATCAATCGGTTGTCGGTGTTCACGGTGACGCGAAACCGCAGTCGTGCGAGCAGATCGAAGGGGTGCGTCGCCAACGATTCGACGGCACCGGTCTGCACGTTGGAACTGGGGCACAACTCCAACGGCATCCTGGTGTCGCGGACGTACGCGGCCAAGAGACCGAGTGACGGCGTGCCGTCGGAGTTCGTGGTGATGTCGTCGGTGATCCGCACTCCGTGTCCGAGCCGGTCGGTCCCGCAGAACGCCACCGCTTCCTGGATGGACGGCAGACCGAAGGCCTCGCCTGCGTGAATGGTGAAGTGCGCGTTGCTGGCTCGCATGTATTCGAAGGCGTCGAGATGGCGGCTGGGAGGGAAGCCCGCCTCGGCCCCGGCGATGTCGAAGCCCACCACCCCGCGGTCACGGAAACGCACCGTCAGTTCCGCGATCTCTCGTGAACGTGCGGCGTGCCGCATGGCCGTCAGCAGGGTGCCTATGGTGATGTTCTTGCCCCGCACCTTGGCTGCGGAGATGCCCGCCTCGAAACCGGCGAGGGTGTGGGTGACGACCTCGTCGAGGGTCAGCCCGCGTTCGAGGTGCTGTTCCGGCGCGAAGCGCACCTCGGCGTACACGACGCCGTCGTCGGCCAGATCCTCGGCGCATTCGCGCGCCACCCTGAACAACCCCTCGGGGGTTTGCATGACGGCCACGGTGTGCGCGAAGGTCTCGAGGTAGCGCTCGAGCGATCCACTGTCCGCTGCGTCGCGGAACCACTCCCCCAGAGCGGCACCGTCGGTCGCGGGTAACCCGTCGTATCCGCATTCGTCGGCCAGTTCGAGCACGGTCTGCGGTCGGAGTCCGCCGTCGAGGTGATCGTGGAGCAACGCCTTCGGAGCCGACCTGATGGACGCGAGATCGAGTGGCGCACTGCCACCGATCGAGGACTGAGTGTTCTCCGCGGTGCTCATGTGTCGACGGTAGCGCGCGTCGTGCGCGGACGCGCGCCTGTCATCGCCACTCGGCGAGTCCGCGGATTCCCCCGACGTCCGCCGCTTCCGCGACCTATTTCGTTGCATTGTTACTCCGATGAAAACTATTCCGTCGATACACAGCGAATCGGCGACGGAAATCGTAGTGTTCATCCATCACACGCGACCGATTCTGTCGGGTCCCCTTCCGACGCCTCGGTCGACTCGAACCTCGGAGAGACCTATGTCGATTGCGGAACCGCCCAACACCATTCCGGGCAAGGGACTCAACACCGGCGCGCTCGGGTTGGTCGGCAACATCGTCATCGGACTGTCGGCGGTGGCCCCGGCCTACAGTCTCGCCGCCACCCTCGGCTACGTCGTTCTGGCCGTCGGCGACAAAGCACCGTCGATGTTTCTCATCGCCTTCGTTCCGATGCTGCTCACCGCCTTCGCCTACCGCGAGCTCGGGCGCGACACACCGGACTGCGGGACGTCGTTCACCTGGGGCACCAAGGCCTTCGGGCCCTGGGTCGGTTGGATGGCCGGGTGGGGGCTGGCCGTCTCGGCGATCATCGTGCTGGCCAACGTCGCCGAGATCGCAGCCATCTACCTGTTCGAGTTCCTCGGCCTGTCGGACTTGGCGGAGTCCACCGCGGCCAAGGTCGCCCTCGGTTCGTTCTTCATCGTCGCGATGACCTACGTCAGTTTTCGCGGCATCCTCATCAGCGAACGCATGCAGAACGTGTTGCTGGTCGTCCAGTTCGGCGTACTCATCGGAGTGTCGGTGACGGCACTGGTCAAGGTGGGGACGGGTACGGCCGGTCCGCAGGCCATCACGCCGCAATGGAGCTGGTTGGTGCCCACCGGGGTGACGATGTCCGACGCGGCCCAGGCCATCATCCTGTGCATCTTCATCTACTGGGGATGGGATGCCTGCCTTGCCGTCGGCGAGGAAACGAAGGACTCGGAGAAGACGCCGGGACGAGCCGCAGTGATCACCACGCTGATTCTCGTCGCGACCTACGTGCTCGTCGGATACGCCGTGCAGTCGTTCGCCGGGTTCGGAGACACGGGTATCGGTCTGAACAACCCGGACAACGTCGACGATGTGCTCACCATTCTCGGCGATCCGGTCGCCGGCTCGATCGTCGCGTCGCTGCTGTTGTTGACGGTGTCCATCTCGGCGCTGTCCTCTACACAGACGACCATCCTGCCCACGGCCCGCGGAACACTGTCGATGGCCGTCTACGAGGCAATTCCCAAGCGGTTCGCCAGCGTGCACCCCAAGTACATGACGCCCGGCTTCGGCACGCTCGTGATGGGTGCCGCAGCCCTGATGTTCTACCTTGTGCTCACCTTCGTCAGCGCCAACGCGCTGCAGGATTCGGTGGCATCGCTCGGGCTCGCGGTCGCGTTCTACTACGGCATCACCGCCTACGCGTGCACGTGGTACTTCCGTCGGACACTGTTCTCGTCCGCCCGAAACCTGTTCATGCGCGGCATCTTTCCACTTCTCGGCGGGCTGTCCATGACGTGGGCGTTCGTGCAGAGCGCAGTCGACATGATCAAGCCCGACTACGGTTACACCGTCTACGGTGCGATCGGCGGAGTATTCGTCCTCGGTGTCGGCATGCTTGTACTCGGAATCCCCCTGATGCTGCTGTGCTTCGTGGGTAATAAGGATTTCTTCCAGGGCAAAACACTCACCGCGTCCACCGAAGTCAAGGTTCCGGACACTTACTAGAAGAGAAGGACCGAAACTCATGAAGATCACCGTCGGCTACCTCGCCACCCCGAGCGGCGACGACGGCGTAGCCCTGGCCACCGCCCTCGCCCGCGCCCTCGACGCGTCCATCGACATCGTGCTGGTCATGGCCGTCGACGAACCTGTCATGGAAGGCAGTGGACCGTATCGAAAGATCCTCGAGGCCAAGGCGAGGGGCTGGGTGGACGACGCGGCCGCCCAGGTCCCGTCGGGTATCGAGGTGACCACGCACGTGATCGGCCACGAGTCGTTCGCCCGCGCCCTGATCGACTTCGCCGTGAACTCCGATGCCGACATGATCGTTGTCGGCGGTGCCAGTGACGGCCTGCTGAACCGACATTCGATCGGCTCGGTCGCCGGTCAGCTTCTGCACGCCTCGGAAGTTCCGTTGGCACTTGCCCCTCGGGGTTACCGGCTCTGCAGCGCACCGATCACCGATCTCACCGTCGCCGTCCCAACCCGGTCATCCGCCCCGAACCCGTTGCCGTTCGCTTTCACTCTCGCCAGCGCTGCGCACGTGCCTCTTCGATTGGTCTCGCTGGTCTCTCTGGAATCGACCGGAACCCCGAGCGACGAGACTTCACTGGACACGCGTCGACGGCAAGTCGCTGCCGCACAGGAGAATCTGGAACTCGCGGCCCGCACGCTCCCCGGCATCGAAGGCCTGGAATCCGTGGTGGCCGACGGGTCGACACTGGACGAGGCCGTGGGCAACCTCGAGTGGAAACCGGGTGATGTGTTGTTGCTCGGCTCGAGTCGGCTGGCGATCCCCAAGCGGGTGTTCCTGGGCTCGAGTGCCGCCAAGATTCTGCGTGCTGCCCCGGTGCCGGTGGTCGTCGTTCCGCACGAGTGAGCGGCTTCGCCGCATGTGATGCTCCTATGAGTGTCAAGTGGCAGTTTTCTGGGTGAGATGTTGGAACATTTCGCGGGCGACGGCTCGCTTGAGGCAGCGGATGATGTCGCGTTTGCTCTTGCCTTCAGCGAGTCGTCGGTCGCGGTATTGCTGGGTGCGGGTGTCGTATTTGAGGCGGGCCATGACGATGACGTGTAACGCTCGGTTGGCCTGCCGGTTGCCGCCGCGGTTGAGTCGGTGGCGGGTGGTTTTGCCCGACGATGCGGGTATGGGTGCGACGCCGCAGAGGCTGGCGAATGCTGCTTCGGAGCTGACGCGGTGGGGGTTGTCACCGACGGTGATCAGCAACTGTGCTGCTGTTTCGTAGCCCACCCCGAACCGGCCGACGAGGTCTTCGGCGGCATCGTCGATGAGCACTGCGAGGTTTTTGTCGAGTGCTTTGATGTCGGTGTCGAGGAGCTGGATCCGTCGCGCCACCGACCGCAGTGCAGTCTTGATCGCCGCGG
Organism: Rhodococcus sp. PML026; assembly: GCF_000963615.1. Lineage (NCBI taxonomy): Bacteria > Bacillati > Actinomycetota > Actinomycetes > Mycobacteriales > Nocardiaceae > Rhodococcus > Rhodococcus sp. PML026. The sequence continues at coordinate 53,525 of NZ_KQ031376.1, forward strand.
TCAGTGCACCTGGAGTGACGGCGGTCGGGCGCAGTGCTGCGCATGCGTCGATCAATGCGACTGTTGTCAGACCCCGGAGCTGTTCTCGAATCGGTTCGGGTGCGTTGACGACGGCAGATTTGAGACCTGTGATCGCTTCGGCGCGAGCTTTCACCGCGGAGCGACGAGCGTTGTGCAGGAACCGAATTGCCTCGACGTCCCCGTCGTGGGTCTTCGGGATCGTGCGAGCCAGCCCGGCGGCAGCGATGCGAGCAGCACTGTAAGCATCGAGCGGATCGGATTTGCCGTGAAAGCGCCGCGAGCGGCGGTCGGTGCGGTCGACATCGACGACCTCGAGGCCCGCTGCGAGAAGGACCGTGGTCAGCGCGGAGCCGTAGCTTCCGGTGCCTTCGATTCCGACTCGGACGACGATGCCGGTCCCGATCAACCATGCCAGCAGTGCGCGGTAGCCGGCGCCGGTTGCCGGGAACTCTCGGTCGCAGATTTTGCGGCCGAGGTGGTCGATGATCGCCGCGTGGTGGGTGTCTTTGTGAGTATCGATGCCTGCAATGACGGCGAGGCTGACATCGGGTGGGTTTTCGGTCATGCTGGACACTGGTTATCCCTTCGACAGGTGACCACGCACCGGCCGGGACGGCGGACAACACAGTGACGGGACTCTTTGGTCAGGCTCCTATCAAGTC
>NZ_KQ031376.1:54538-768684 GCF_000963615.1 Rhodococcus sp. PML026
TCTTCGACGAACGAGGCCTGTCAGGCTTCTGCGCCGATCACGGGCTCTCCCGCAGTACCGCCAACCGTCACGCCGCCCGGATCCGAGAACGGGGCCGGTGGGAACTCGACTCCCGCCGGCCCCGCTCGAGCCCGACACGCACCCCCGACACCATCGAAGCCCGCATCATCGCGCTCCGCGGCGAATTGGGCCGCGACAACGGTGCCGACAACATCCGCTACGAGCTGACCAAGATTGCCGCCGAACATGATTGGGCCGGCAAAGGCTGGAAGGTCCCGGCCCGATCGACCATCAACAACATCCTCACCCGCCACGGCCTGGTGACCCCGGAACCCAAGAAGCGACCCAAATCGTCCTACCGCCGGTTCCAATACGCCCGACCCCGTGACTGCTATCAGATCGACGCCACCGAAGTCGTACTCTCCGGCGGCGGGAAAGCCACCGTCTTCGAGGTTCTCGACGACTGCACCCGCACCCTCGTCGCGACGTACGTCTGCCACGCCGAGACCACCGCCGGTGCCATCACCGCCATCGGCAGAGCGTTCACCGACTACGGAGTACCGGCAATCGTGTTGTCCGACAACGGAATGGCATTCTGCGCGACCGCGTCGAAGGGCCGCTCGAAGTTCGGCGCGTTCGTCACCGGGTCCGGTGCCCGGCTCATTCACTCGAGCCCGTACCACCCGCAGACCAACGGCAAAGTCGAACGCCACCACCGCACCTTCAAACAGTGGCTCACCGACCAACCCACCCGGCCCGCCACCACCGCCGAGTTGCAGACGTCGTGCAACCGCTACCAGACGTTCTACAACACCGACCGCCGCCACAGTGCCGTGAACATGCCCCCGCAGCAGGCATGGAACCGCGCAACAACCCTGGGCGGCCCGCAGCACCTACCCGCCCAGGTCGACGCCACAGTCGGCACCCACTCCGTCTCCGGCTCCGGCGTGATCTCCGTCGGCGACCACACGATCTCGGTCGGACGGCCCCACGCACACACTCGCGTGACCGTCCTGCGCGACGGCAACCACATCACCACCTACACGGCCAGCGGAGAAGTCCTCGGCCACTTGCACCTGAACACCGACAAGCGCTACCAAGGACAACTCCACCGCCCCGCAGCCTAGAATCGTGTCTCACATGTATCGAGACACCCGTGTCCCACATGTATCAAGACAGCACACGTAGCAGAGCCCGAGTTTCCACGCACGTGCGGCGCAGCCGCTCGGTCAGCTGTCGAAGCCCAGACCCAACGCGTCCATTCCCTTCAGCCACAATCCCCGCCGTCCCTCGTTGCGGTCTGCACGAGCGAATTGCGCACGAGTGATGTTGATCCCGATCGACTTGAGGGGCTCGGGTGGAAACGGCAACGGCTTGGTACGCACCATTTTCAGGCGCGTTCGTTCGGTATCGCGTCCGTCGAGCAGATCCAGTGCCGTGCGGGCCCCGAAGTGCGACGCGCCGACGCCGAGGCCGGTGAACCCGGCCACCGACGCCACTCGCCCGTTCATACCCAGATCCCAGAAGGCACTGAACCGCGAGCACGTGTCGATCGATCCGCCCCACGCGTGGGTGGCACGGATTCCCTCGAGGGCTGGGAACATCTGCAGCAGATGTTCGGCGAGCAACGCGAACTCGTCTGGATGTTGGGTTCGGCGTGGGTCGGTGTCGCTACCGTAGAAGTAGTGCGCGTCCCACCCACCGAACAGGATGCGATCGTCCGCCGTCAACCGGAAATAGTGGAATCGATTGCCGGAGTCGGCCAATCCCTCGCGGCCGGACCAGCCGATTGCGGCGAGCTGCGCCGGCGTCAGTGGTTCGGTCGTGATCACGTAGTCCCACACCGGGACTATCCAGTGACGGAGCTTGCGGCGCAACGATTTCGATGCCGAGGTGGCCAGCAGAACCTTGGCTGCCTCGATGGTGCCGTAGCCCGTCTTCACCCGAATACCGTTGCCGGACTTGTCGATCGACAAGGCACGAGTGTTCTCGTGGATGCGTACGCCGAGCGACTCCGCCGCGTCGGCCAGGCCCCAGGCCAATTTGGCAGGATCGATCATCGCGACGTCGGGGTCGAACAGGGCACCGCGCGCCATCGGTGAGGTGATTTTGGCTCTCACTGCAGCGGCGTCGAGGTATTCCATCGGTTGCGACAGTCGTCTCCCCTCGTCGCCGAGCTCACGGAGGTCGTCGACCTGCCAGTCGAAATTGGCGATGTCGAGCTCGCCCGTGCGTTCGATGTCGGCGTCGATTCCGTACTTCTTCGCAGTCGCGCAGATCGCGTCGAGCGTCTCGGTTCCCATTCGCAGCAACTCGGGTAGTTCGTCGGCATACCGGTCGAGTCCGTTGCCCAGTCCGTGCGTCAGGCTGGCCGCGCAGAAGCCGCCGTTGCGTCCGGTGGCACCCTCGGCAATGCGGTCGCCTTCGAGCAAGACAATCGATCGGTGCGGGTTCTCCTCTGCCGCGTGCAGAGCCGCCCACAATCCGGTGAACCCGCCGCCGACGATCACCAGATCCGCAGACGTCGAACCGGAGTGCCGCAGCCTGGGCGTCGGTCGTTCCGGTCGGTCGAGCCAGAAGGGCTGCGGCGCTGCTCCGAGAACCATCGCCACGCCGCGATCGGTGGGTTCGGTAGCCCAGGATGCGCTCATCGTCGTAGCTCCTGATCCTCGGGTCCTGCGCTGGCGAAAACGGTGCGATGCCAGGACTTTCGGGCCACACCGGTGATGTCGGTCATCACGTGTTTGACGGTGAGGTACTCGTCGAGCGAGTAGCTCGACATGTCCTTGCCGAAGCCCGACGCTCCGAAACCGCCGTGCGGCATCTCGCTGATGATCGGTATGTGGTCGTTGATCCACACACAACCGGCCGCGATCTCCCGCGACGCTCGGCCCGCGCGGTACACGTCGCGGGTCCACGCCGAGGCCGCCAGTCCGAACGCGGTGTCGTTGGCCCGCCGAATCGCATCGTCGTCGCCGTAGTGCCGCGACACCGTGAGCACCGGTCCGAACACCTCGTCGCGGTAGATCTCGTCCTGCTCACCCACATCGGCGATCAACGTCGGCGGGTAGAAAGCACCCCTACCGTCCGGGACACGGCCTCCGGTGACGATCCTCGCTCCGATATCGCGAGCCCGATCCACCATGGCCGCAACCCGATCCCGATGCGCGATCGAGATCAGCGATCCCATGTCGGTCGCCGGATCCGTCGGATCTCCCATGACGACGCGTTCCATCACCTCGGCTACTCCGGCGACGAAATCGTCGTAGAGCGAGTCCGCGACGATGGCGCGGGTGGCTGCCGTGCAGTCTTGTCCGCCGTTGATCAACGAACCGGCGACGGCACCGTGAATCGCAGCCTCGAGGTCGGCATCGTCGAACACCACGAAGGGGGCTTTGCCGCCGAGTTCGAGCTGCACCCGGGTGCCGTGCACGGCTGCCTGCGACATCACCTGCCTCCCGACGGGAGTGGAACCGGTGAAAGTCATCAGGTCCAGGCCCGCATGCGAGGACAACGCGACTCCGGCCTCCGCTCCGGTTCCGGTGACCACGTTGAACACCCCGTCGGGCAGGCCGGCCTCCGAGGCGAGACGCGCCAGACGCAGCGTGGTCAGAGGCGTGAGTTCACTGGGCTTGAGCACGATGGAACACCCGGCCGCCAACGCCGGGATCGCCTTCCAGACGGCCATCTGCAGCGGATAGTTCCACGGCGTGATCGATCCGACCACGCCGACCGGGTCGCGTCGGATGGCCGAGGTGTGTTCGCCCGAGTACTCGGCCGCTGCCTTGCCGTCCAGATGTCGGGCAGCTCCGGCGAAGAACTCGATGTTGTCGACACTGCCCGGAACGTCGAACTCCGTTGCCAGACGCACGGTTTTACCGGTCTGGGCCACCTCTTCGGTGGCGAATTCGGCGTCGGCCGCCACCGATCGCGCCAAGTCGGCAAGCACCGCGCCGCGCTGGGCCGGCGTTGCGGTGGCCCACTGCGGTAGCGCCGAGCGCGCTCGAACGAGAGCCGCTTCGACGTCCGCTGCCGTGGCGAGACCGAACTCGGACACCACAGTTCCGGTCGCCGGGTTCTCGACGCCGCAGCGGTCGCCGCTGCCGTCCACTGCGCGTCCGTCGATCCAACAACCAGGAATGTTCGCCATGACTGCACGATACCGACCGATCCACGGATTCTCCCGGTTTCCGATCCCGCACCAACCGATTCTGTCGTCGACACAGATATTTATTGCGAATTTCATCGCCTATCGCTTGTGTCGGCGGCGGTGTCGGTGACAAGATCGACCGATGCCGGATCAGTCACCCATCGCACTCGACGACGTCTCCAAGGCGATCATCGAACAACTTCAGGAGGACGGGCGACGTTCCTACGCCGCGATCGGCAAAGCAGTCGGGTTGTCGGAAGCTGCCGTGCGGCAACGTGTTCAACGCCTGACGGACTCCGGCGTCATGCAGATCGTCGCCGTCACCGATCCGGTACAGGTCGGATTCAAGCGGCAGGCCATGATCGGCATCAAGTGCACCGGAGACAGTCATGCACTGGCCGAGCAACTCTCGGCGATCGACGCGATCGACTACGTGGTCCTCACGGCAGGCTCCTTCGACATCGTTGTCGAAGTGGTGTGCGAGGACGACGAACAACTACTACGGATTCTCAACAAGCAGATCCGCAGCCTCGACGCGGTCACCAGTACCGAAACCCTGGTCTATCTGAAACTCGTCAAGCAGCAATACAATTGGGGAACACGATGACGCGATCCACATCCGAACTCGACGCCTCCGCGGCCAAGCATCTGTGGGGCCACTTCACCCGTCACGGCGGCGGGGTCACTCCCCCGATCATCACCCGCGGTGAGGGTTCGACCATCTGGGACTCGAACGGCAAGAGCTACATCGACGGACTGTCGGGCCTCTTCGTGGTGCAGGTGGGGCACGGCCGCGAAGAACTGGCCGAGGCCGCAGCGAAGCAGGCCAAGGAATTGGCGTTCTTCCCACTGTGGTCGTATGCCACCGAGCCTGCCATCGAACTCGCCGAACGGCTCGCCGGATACGCCCCTGGGGACCTCAATCGAGTTTTCTTCACCACCGGCGGTGGCGAAGCAGTCGAGAGCGCATGGAAGCTGGCCAAGCAGTATTTCAAGAAGGTCGGCAAACCAGGTAAGCACAAGGTGATCTCGCGTGCCATCGCGTACCACGGCACCCCGCAGGGCGCTCTGGCCATCACCGGTATCCCGGCACTCAAGGAACCGTTCGAACCGTTGACCCCGGGCGCATTTCGGGTGCCGAACACCAATATCTATCGGGCTGCGGCCCCCATGGACACCGATCCCAAGGCGTTCGGAATCTGGGCGGCCGACCGCATCGCCGAGGCCATCGAATTCGAGGGCCCCGACTCGGTGGCCGCGGTGTTCCTCGAACCGGTCCAGAATGCGGGTGGCTGCTTCCCTCCTCCACCCGGATACTTCGAGCGGGTCCGCGAGATCTGCGATCGCTACGACGTCCTGTTGGTCTCGGACGAGGTCATCTGCGCGTTCGGGCGCATCGGATCGATGTTCGCCTGCAACGACTTCGGCTACGTGCCCGACATCATCACCTGCGCCAAGGGAATGACCTCGGGCTACTCCCCCATCGGCGCGATGATCGCCTCCGACAAGCTCTTCGAGCCGTTCGACGACGGCACGTCGAGCTTCGCCCACGGCTACACCTTCGGCGGACACCCCGTCTCCGCAGCCGTCGCCATGGCCAATCTCGACATCTTCGAGCGCGAGGGGCTCAACGCCCACGTTGCGGACAACGCACCCGCGTTCCGCGCGACGCTCGAAAAACTGCACGATCTGCCCATCGTCGGCGATGTGCGCGGCGAGGGGTACTTCTACGGCATCGAGTTGGTGAAGGACAAGGCCACGAAGGAAACGTTCAGCGACGCCGAAGCAGAACGCATCCTCCGCGGGTTCCTGTCCACCGCCCTGTTCGACGCCGGGCTGTACTGCCGGGCCGACGACCGCGGCGACCCGGTGGTACAGCTGGCTCCGCCATTGATCTGCGGGCAGAAGGAGTTCGACGAGATGGAACAGATCCTGCGCAGCGTGCTGACCGAGGCGGGCAACCTGATCTGACCGCCGGCGTTACTGCCCGATCCGGTCGATGACGAGGGGGGTCGGCTGCGCGGCGGTGGTGCCGATCTCCCAGCTGCCCTCGAGGGCCTGCTGTGCGTAGTCGAACTTCTCCGGGGTGTCGGTGTACAGAGTGGCCAACCGATCCCCGGCGCGAACCCGATCGCCCGGCTTGGCATGCAGACGCACGCCGGCTGCGCTCTGTACCGGCTCGCCCTGCCGCTCCCGGCCCGCGCCGAGCCGCCACGCCGCGAGGCCGACGCCCATCGCGTCCAAGCCGGTGACGACACCGTCCTGCGTCGCAGTGAATTCCTGGCTCTCACGGGCGACGGGCAGAGCGGCGTCGGGGTCGCCGCCCTGCGCCGCGATCATCGTGCGCCACCGGTCCATGGCGGACCCGTCGGCAAGCTTGTCTGCCGGATCGATGCCCTCGATCCCGGCCGCGGCGAGCATGGTGCGTGCCAGCGTGATCGTCAGCTCCACGATGTCCGCCGGCCCGCCGCCGGCCAGAACCTCCACCGACTCCTGCACTTCGAGCGCGTTGCCCGCGGTGAGGCCGAGCGGTGTGTCCATCGCCGTCAGCACCGCCAGGGTCCGTACGCCCGCATCCGTTCCGAGTTCGACCATCGCCGTTGCCAGTTCGCGTGCATCGTCGACGTTCTTCATGAACGCGCCCGCCCCGACCTTCACGTCGAGCACCAACGCGCCCGTGCCCTCCGCGATCTTCTTGCTCATGATCGAACTGGCGATCAACGGAATCGACTCGACGGTTCCGGTGACGTCGCGCAGGGCGTAGAGCTTCTTGTCGGCCGGAGCCAGATCTGCGCCTGCCGCGCAGACCACCGCGCCCACGGCGGGGTCGGCAAGAATCCGGTGCATCTCGTCGCCGCTGAGATCAGCTCGCCATCCGGGGATGGACTCGAGCTTGTCCAAGGTGCCCCCGGTATGCCCCAGCCCGCGGCCCGACAGTTGCGGCACCGCCGCTCCGCACGCAGCGACCAAGGGTGCGAGCGGCAGCGTGATCTTGTCTCCGACGCCACCGGTCGAGTGCTTGTCCACGGTAGGGAGCGGCAACGCGGAGAAGTCCATTCGCGTGCCCGACGCGATCATGGCGTTCGTCCACGTACTCAACTCCCGGCGCGACAATCCGCGCAGCAGAATTGCCATCGCCAACGCCGACATCTGTTCCGGCGCGACGCTTCCGCGGGTGAACTCGGCGATCACCCACTCGATCTGCTCGTCGTCGAGAACGCGTCCGTCGCGTTTGGCGCTGATGATCGATACGGCGTCAGGCATGGTTGTTCACGCGTCCTTCGTCGAGGTTGTCGGGGCCGAATGCGTCCGGGAGCAACTCTGCCAGTCGCCGCGGCCCGGTGGCGGTATCGACGAGCAGATCCGCGCCGCCGAACTCGTACAGCAACTGCCTGCACCGCCCGCACGGCATGAGGATCTCGCGTCGGGAATCGCAACAGGAAAAGGCAACGAGCCTGCCCCCGCCGGTCGAGTGCAGGTTCGACACCAACCCGCACTCGGCGCACAGGCCCAAACCGTATGAGACATTTTCCACATTGCACCCGGTGACAATGCGATTGTCGTCCACCAGAGCTGCCGCGCCCACCGGAAAATTGGAGTACGGGGCGTATGCGTGCCTCATGGCCCCATGGGCATTGTCGCGCAACGCATTCCAGTCGATTTCGTTCATGGTCACCCATCCAATCACGCTGTCTGAATTGATGCAGAGATCTACCCGAAACCGCCCGATTGAATTGGGAAGGCAAACCTAACACGGGATTTCGGCACCATACGAACCTCGAGTCGAATTAGTTCCGTGTTTCGAATGGGTTTACAGTTTCTATCAAGCGGCTAGTACAACCAGCACTAGGGCCGAATCGCGACAAATCGAGCCAGGTTAAGCCCGGCCACCGGGCTCGACGCGTCCACCAACGACGTTGGAGGCATTGCACTCGATGAGTAGCACGACGGAAGCCGCTCCGGTCAAGGAGCGCAAGCGGTCTCTGTACCGCGGGGACCCGGGAATGTGGTCCTGGGTTCTGCACCGCATCACAGGCGTGTTGACGTTCTTCTTCTTGTTCGTCCACGTTCTCGACACGGCGATGGTTCGGGTCAATCCCGAGACGTACGACGCCATCATCGAAACCTACAAGACCCCGCTCGTCGGACTCATGGAACTCGGCCTCGTCGCGGCAGTGCTGTACCACGCGTTGAACGGCATCCGAGTCATGCTGATCGACTTCTGGGCCAAGGGACCGCAGTACCAGAAGCTGATGCTCTGGGTCATCGCAGTCGTCTGGCTCGTCGTCATGATCCCGGGCGCGGGACGAATCTTCTACAACATGTTCACGGCGGGTGGTCACTGATGTCGACGCAGGGTCCCGAGGCGAAGGTCCTCGGCACGAACTACGACCGTCCGGCCAGCCTGGCCAACCCGCGTTCGCCGCGGCGTCAGAGCAAGGGCAACTTCGAGCTCTACGCGTGGCTGTTCATGCGGTTCTCCGGCCTGGCACTCGTCGTGCTGGTCCTGGGCCACATGTTCATCATGCTGATGCTCGACGACGGCGTACACCGCATCAACTTCGCCTTCGTCGCCGGCCGTTGGGCCAGCCCGTTCTGGCAGTTCTGGGATCTGACGATGCTGTGGCTGGCACAGCTGCACGGCGGCAACGGTCTGCGCACCATCATCGCCGACTACTCCCGCAAGGACTCGACGCGATTCTGGCTGACGACCTTGCTGGTGCTGTCGATGATCCTCATCATGGGCGTCGGCACCTACGTCATCTTCACCTTCGATCCCAACATCTCGGCGAGCTAAGGACACTGACGCTTACATGCAGGAACATCGTTACGACGTACTGATCGTCGGCGCAGGCGGTGCCGGAATGCGTGCTGCGATCGAAGCCGGACCCCGTGCTCGGACAGCCGTATTGACCAAGCTCTACCCCACCCGCTCCCACACCGGAGCAGCTCAGGGCGGCATGTGTGCCGCCCTGGCCAACGTGGAGGAAGACAACTGGGAGTGGCACACGTTCGACACCGTCAAGGGCGGCGACTACCTCGCCGACCAGGACGCGGTGGAGATCATGGCCAAGGAGGCCATCGACGCCGTCCTCGACCTCGAGAAGATGGGTCTTCCGTTCAACCGGACGCCCGAAGGAAAGATCGACCAGCGACGCTTCGGCGGCCACACCCGTGACCACGGCAAGGCACCCGTTCGTCGCGCGTGCTACGCAGCCGACCGCACCGGTCACATGATTCTGCAGACGCTCTACCAGAACTGCGTCAAGCACGACGTCGAGTTCTACAACGAGTTCTACGCGCTCGATCTCTGCCTGACCGAGACGGACGACGGGCCGGTTGCCACCGGCATCATCGCCTACGAACTCGCCACCGGCGAACTGCACATCTTCCACGCCAAGTCGATCATCTTCGCGACCGGCGGCTCGGGACGTATCTACAAGACGACCTCCAACGCGCACACTCTGACCGGCGACGGCATGAGCATCGTGTTCCGCAAGGGACTTCCCTTGGAGGACATGGAGTTCCACCAGTTCCATCCGACCGGCCTCGCAGGCCTGGGCATCCTCATCTCCGAGGCCGTCCGCGGCGAAGGCGGCATTCTGCGCAACGAGTCGGGTGAACGCTTCATGGAGCGGTACGCCCCGACCATCAAGGACCTCGCTCCGCGCGACATCGTGGCGCGGTCGATGGTGCTCGAGGTTCTCGAGGGACGCGGCGGTGGTCCCAACAAGGACTACGTCTACATCGACGTCACCCACATCCCCGAGGAAGTTCTCGACGAGAAGCTCCCCGACATCATGGAGTTCTCGCGCACCTACCTCGGTGTCGACCCCGTCAAGGAGCCGGTGCCGGTCTACCCGACCTGTCACTACGTCATGGGCGGTATCCCCACCAAGATTCGTGGTGAGGTGCTGCGCAACAACGAGGACATCGTCCCCGGCCTGTACGCGGCAGGTGAGTGTGCCTGTGTGTCGGTGCACGGCGCGAACCGTCTGGGAACCAACTCGCTGCTCGACATCAACGTCTTCGGTCGTCGTGCGGGCATCGCCGCGGCCGAGTACGCCAACTCGGTGGACTTCACCCCGCTCCCCGAGGAGCCGGCGAAGATGGTGCAGGACTGGCTCGAGCTGATCCTGTCCGACCACGGTCACGAGCGGGTGGCCGACATCCGTTCCGAGATGCAGCAGTCGATGGACAACAACGCGTCGGTCTTCCGCACGCAGGAACGCCTCGAGACGGCGCTGAAGGATGTGCGCGCCCTCAAGGAGCGCTACAACCACATCACCGTCGCGGACAAGGGCAAGCGCTACAACAGCGACCTGCTCGAGGCCATCGAACTCGGCTTCCTGCTCGAGATGGCCGAGGTGACCGTCGTCGGAGCGCTCAATCGCAAGGAATCACGCGGCGGACACGCTCGCGAGGACTTCCCCGATCGCAACGACGCCGAGTACATGAAGCACACCATGGCCTACAAGGAGGGCGAAGGTTTGCTCACCGAGATCCGCCTGGACTACAAGCCGGTAATCCAGACCCGCTACGAGCCGATGGAGCGGAAGTACTGACATGAGCGCACCCACACTGGACAAGAAGTCCGAACAGAACGATCTGCCTCCCGTGCCCGACGGCGCGGTCATGGTCACGCTCAAGATCGCTCGTTTCAACCCCGAGAGCGGCGACGGCCAGTACTGGGACACCTTCCAGGTCCCCACGCTGCCCACCGACCGCCTGCTGAACCTGCTGCACTACGTCAAGGGCTACCTCGACGGAACTCTGACGTTCCGTCGCTCGTGCGCCCACGGCGTCTGTGGCAGTGACGCGATGCGCATCAACGGCGTCAACCGTCTCGCCTGCAAGGTGCTGATGCGCGACATGCTGCCGAAGGATTCGTCGAAGACCCTCAACATCACCATCGAGCCCATCCGTGGCTTGCCGGTGGAGAAGGATCTCATCGTCAACATGGAGCCCTTCTTCGACGCGTTCCGCGCCGTGAAGCCGTTCCTCATGACGACGGGCAACGAGCCGACCCGCGAGCGCATTCAGTCGGCTGCGGACCGCGCCCGTTTCGACGACACCACCAAGTGCATCCTGTGTGCGTGCTGCACCACCTCGTGCCCGGTGTTCTGGAGCGACGGAAGCTACTTCGGTCCGGCGGCCATCGTCAACGCGCACCGGTTCATCTTCGACAGCCGTGACGAGGGTGCCACCGAGCGTCTGGACATCCTCAACGACGTCGAGGGTGTGTGGCGCTGCCGCACCACGTTCAACTGCACCGACGCATGCCCTCGTGGCATCCAGGTGACCAAGGCCATCCAGGAAGTCAAGCGCGCACTGCTGTTCGCTCGCTAGTCACCACGGCTACGACGAAAGCGCCCCTTCGCACACGCGAAGGGGCGCTTTCGTCTGTCCGTCACACGAACGCGCTGTAACCCGTCACGCCGCGGCCGACGATGAGGTTGTTGATCTGAGCGGTGCCCTCGTACGAGTACAACGCCTCGGCATCGGAGAAGAACCTGATGACCTCGTGCTCGATGAGAATTCCGTTGCCGCCCATGATCTCTCGGGCCCATCCGACCACCTCGCGCAGACGCGTCGTGCAGAACGTCTTCGCGAGCGCCGCATGCTCGTCGTGATGAACTCCGTTGCCCTGCAGTTGTGCGACGCGAACGGCCATCCCCAGAGACGCGGTGATGTTCGCCGTCATCCGCGCGATGAGATCGGCAATGAGCTGGAACGAGGCGATCGGAGACCCGAACTGCTCCCGTTCGCGCGCGTAGGCGACGGCTCGCTCGTACGCGCCCATCATGACGCCGACGGCTTGGAACGCCACTCCTCCGCGGGTCAGCCGAAGCACCTTGGCGGTGTCGGCGAACGAGTTGGCATCGGCCAGCTTGTTGGCGACCGGGACGCGGCAGTTCTCGAGATGAACGTCGGCGTTCTCCACGGCGCGAAGCGAGTACTTCCCTTCGATCTTCTCGGCCCGGAACCCCTCGAATTCCTTCTCGACCACGAAGCCCTTGACCTCGCCGTCGGCCTCGTCCTTGGCGAAGACGATCGTCAGGTCCGCGAAGGTCGCATTACCGATCCATCGCTTGCTTCCGTTGAGAATCCAATGGTCTCCATCGAGGCGAGCCGTGGTCTCCAGCCCGCCGGCGACGTCCGATCCGCCGTGCGGTTCGGAGAGTCCGAACGCCCCGATCGTCTCCATCCGCCGCATGCTGGGCAACCAGCGCTGCCGTTGTTCTTCGGACCCCAGAATCGAGATACTGCTCATCGCCAGCGAACTGTGCACGCTGAACATCGTTCCGGTGGACGGATCGACCCGCGCGAACTCCATTTCGAGCCAGCCGGTGAGTAGTTTGCGGGAGGCCTTGCGGTCGTCAAAGGTGTATCCCAGACCCGCGATTTCGAGTTCGGCGATGGCCGGCATCAGGTGTACCGGTGACACGGCCTTCTCCCAGAACTCGTTGGCTCGCGGCGCAACCTGCTCCTGGAGGAACCGGCGGGTACGCAGGACCACGTCGGTCTCGGCTTCGTCGAGCAAGCCCTGATACCCATAGAAATCCGATTCGAGGAAATCCGGCGACAGTGGCCCGAGGGGTTCGTGCTTGCTCATGGTCGACTCCTTCGTCCGGTGCCGCCCTCGGGCACCACTACTGCTCTTCTACCCGCCGTGCCCGTGTCTCACCCATCGCGGGTCTCAGCGACCGAGTTCGTGGGTAAGGGTTGCGAGCTCTTGACCCCCGGCCATTTCGGTCGTGAGCTCGTCGAGCGAGATGTCGTCGTAGGTGCAATCCAATTTCTGGCGGCCGCGGTCGAGCAGGACGAAATGATCGCCCACCAGGTACGCGTGGTGAGGATTGTGGGTGATGAACACGACGCCCAGTCCCTGTTCCTTGGCGGCAGAGATGTAGCGCAGCACCATCCCGGATTGCTTGACTCCCAGCGCCGCGGTGGGCTCGTCGAGAATCAGCACACGGGCTCCGAAGAAGATCGCGCGCGCAATTGCCACGCATTGCCGCTGACCGCCGGACAGCGCCCCGATGGGGGCATCGACGTCGGGCAGATCGATGCCCATCTTGCGCAGCTCTTCGATGGTCGTCGCGCGCATGGCGTTCGTGTCCAGAGTCTTGAAGAATCTGCCCTTCGTGAGCTCCTGGCCGAGAAAGAAGTTGCGCCACACCGGCATCAGCGCGACCACGGCAAGATCCTGGTAGACCGTCGCGATACCCAGGTCGAGAGCATCCCTCGGCGAGTCGAACGTCCTCGGTGTGCCGTCGACGAACAGCTCCCCCTCGGACTGCTTGTGCAGGCCCGCCATGATCTTGATCAACGTGGACTTGCCTGCGCCGTTGTCACCGAGAACTCCGGTGACCTCACCGGCACCGACGCGTAGGTCGATTCCGTGCAGCGCAACGATGTTGCCGTAGTTCTTACCGACGTTCTTCAGCTCGATGAGCGGCGCCGACGGCGACTGGACGGGCTGGTCCGAGGAGGTAGTCATGCTCACCTTTTCGCCGCGTAGTTACGGAAGGAGTTGTTGGCGATCACGGCGAAGAGGAGCATCGCGCCGAGAAAGAACTTGAACCAGTCGGGATTCCATCCGGCATACACGATGCCCTGGTTGGTCATTCCGAAGATGAACGCACCGATGAAGGCTCCGACGGCGGTGCCGTACCCACCCGTGAGCAGACACCCTCCGATGACTGCCGCGATGATGTAGAGGAATTCGTTGCCGACGCCTTGGCCGGACTGCACGGTGTCGAACGCGAACAGCAGGTGCATCCCGACGAACCACGCGCAGAACCCTACGAACACGAACAGGCCGATCTTGACCTTGGTCACCGGAACACCGACGGCCCTGGCCGATTCCTGATCGCCGCCGACGGCGAAGATCCAGTTACCGATGCGAGTTCTCATGAGCACCCACGTGGCCACGAGTGTGAACACGACCCACCACACGACGGTGATACGGATGGAGACCCCGAACAGCGAGAACGACGAAGAGAACACGGCCTTCGCCGAGTCGAAGCCCTGCATGTCCGAGATCGACGGGGTCGCAACCTGTCCGGTGACGAGTTTGGTGACGGCCAGATTGATGCCGGTGAGCATCAGGAACGATGCCAGCGTGATCAGGAACGACGGAATTCTCGTCTTCGTCACCAGATACCCGTTGACGAAGCCGACCGCCGATGCCAGGCCCAGCGCCAGCACAGCTCCGGTCCACACGTTGAGATGCAGGTTGTAGGCGAGCATCGAGGCCATGATCGAGGAGAACGTGACCGCGACCCCGGTGGACAGGTCGAACTCGCCGCCGATCATCAGCAGCGCGACACCGATCGCCATGATTCCGATCGTCGACGACGCGTACAGCACGGTCGCCAGCGCTTCGGGAGACCGAAACGGCGGCGCGACGATGCAGAAGAAGACGAAGATGGCGATCGCACCGAACAGGGCACCCATCTCTGGGCGAATCAGCAAGCGCTGCAACGGTTTCTGCTTCTTCACCCGCTCGTCCAGGATCACGGCGTGCGTTCCCGAAGCCGGGTCGGCCTGTGTTGGCATGATGTTCCTTCCGCGTCCGGACGACGCTCAGCGAGTTCCGTTGCGGGCGTACTCGGCGATGGCCTCGATGTTGGTCGAGTCGACGAAGGCCGGGCCGGTGAGCACCGGGGTGCCGCCGCCGATGGTGTTGCCGTTGTTGAGGTAGAGCCACAGGGAGTCGATGGCGAGATAACCCTGCAGATAGGGCTGCTGATCGATGGCCCAGGCGACGTCACCGGACTCGATCGCGTCGACGAGAGCCGCGTTGGTGTCGAACGTGACGACGGTGGCGTCGCTACCGGCATTGGTCTTCGATTGCACCGCGGTCAGTGCGATTGGGGCCGCGAGCGCTACCACGTGATCGATGCTCGGGTCCTGCTGGAGCTTCGCGGTGATCGTCGCCTCGACCGACGGCATGTCCTTGCTGTTGACGTTCAGAATTTCGGTGCTGCCCCCGGTGAAGCCCTGTCGAACTCCTGCGCAGCGTGCTTCGAGCGCTACCGCACCCTGCTCCTGGATGATGCACAAGGTCTTTCGCGCACCGTCGTCGGTGAGCCGCGCCCCGGCAGCCCTACCCGCGATGGTTTCGTCCTGACCGAAGTACTGCTGCACCCCCATTGCGCTCCATGCGTCGTAGCCGGAATTGAAGGCGACGACCGGGATGCCCGCTGCGGTTGCCGCCTCGACAGCCGGAGCCATGGCCTCGGGCTTGGCCAGTGTCAGAGCGATGCCGTCCACCTTCGAGTCGATCGCGCTCTGAACGAGATTGGCTTGATTGGGTGCCTCCGGATCGGCCGAGTAGCGGAGCTCGATGTTGTCCTTGGCGGCTGCGGCCTCGGCTCCCTTTCGGATGAGATCCCAGAACGTGTCGCCCGGTACCTCGTGCGTGATCATCGCTACCGTCGCCGCAGGCGTGTTCGCCACTCCCGCATTGCTGCCGTTGTCGGTAGATCGTGGAGCCCCACCGGTGCTCGAACAGGCCGTCAGCGTCAGCACCATCACCAACCCGAGTGCGACACCCGCCCCACCGGCGCGGCGTCGAACCGAGCGGAGCGAGCCGGTACGGGCCGCCTGTCGAAATGTCATCCGGGTTCCTCTCGGGCGACCGAGCTGTCGGTAGTACAGCTCGGCGGATCACTGTCTGTACAACGTAATGCCGATCACAGACGATGGACGTAGTTTGGCAGGGCCTTCGAACCGGCCCGCTCCCCGGTGGGTCGCGGCCTCGGTGACCTCTGCAGCGCCTATGGTAATTCGCGATGAAAAGGACTCGAAAGTTCGTAGCCGTGTGGGCGACAGCTCTCGCTCTCGCCGGCGTCGGCGGCGGCCCGGCATCGGCGCAGCCGGCAGTCGAGCCACCCGTCGTATCGACGACGCCACCGTTCACGACGCCGAACACCGACGCGTGCCCGTTCGCGGCCTCGCCGCCCCCGGCGATCGATTCCTCGGATGTTCCGGCTCCGGGTAGCACTGCGCCACAACCGGTTCCGATCCCGGCGGACCCGGTGGGCGGATCCCGACTGGCCGAGTGCGGCGCGATCGTGCCGGACGGCGCGCCCCCACTGCCCGCGGACATCTCGGCAACCGGGTTCGTGGTGGCAGACCTCGATTCCGGATCGGTGGTAGCCGCCAAGGATCCACACGGTCGGCACCGACCGGCGAGCACGATCAAAATACTGCTCGCCCTCGTCGCTCTGGACGAGCTGGACCTCGGCAAACAGATCACCGCGACGGCCGAGGACGCCGACGCAGAAGGCAGCGCCGTCGGCATCGGGAAGAACGGTGTCTACACCAATCTGCAACTGTTGCAGGGCCTGGTCATGGCGTCGGGAAACGATGCCGCGCATGCCTTGTCGGCTCAGCTGGGAGGTGACGCCGCGACCGTCGAGAAGATGAATGCCAAGGCAGCAGAGTTGGGCGCGCTCGACACACGGACCGCGACCCCCTCCGGCCTGGACGGGCCCGGCATGGCGAGCTCGGCCTACGACCTGGCACTGTTCTACCGGGAGGCCATGCGCAATTCGACCTTCGCGCAACTGATTTCGACCGAGAACGTGCAGTTTCCCGGCTATCCGAAGGATCCCACGATCCCCGACGACCAAGACCGCCCCGGTTTCACGCTGTCCAACGACAACCAGCTGCTCTACAACTATCCGGGCGCTCTCGGCGGCAAGACCGGCTACACCGACGATGCCCGGCAGACCTTCGTGGCGGGTGCCGAACGCAACGGTCGCCGTCTGGTCGTGACGCTCATGAAGGGTGACGTACTACCGATCCGGCCGTGGGAACAGGCGGCTCGGCTGCTCGACTACGGGTTCGCCCTGGATACGAGCAGCAGCGTCGGCGATCTGGTCGAACCGGATTCCACGTCGCCGGTGACGAGTACACGTGCCACCAGCGCGGTGCCAACCCTTGCTCAACCCCCTGCGTCGGCGTCGAGTGCCGAATCGGGTACCCGACAATCCGATCTGCAGGCGCAGGGCGACACGGTCGTGCGCATCGCGATCGGGGTCATCGGTGCACTGGTCGTGGCCGGTTTGCTGTGGGGCGCACGCACACTGTCTCGCCGCCCCTGAACTCCCCCGCCGCCTCTCACATTCGCAGGTAGGTTGCCTCGGATCAGCGTCGCCGATTGCGAAGTCCAGCGATACCCAGAGCGGCCAGAGCGCCCGCGCCCACCAAGGCCAGACCACCCTTGACACCCGGGCCGTCGCTCACCTCGACCCGGGTGTTGATCACCGCGGGGTCCGGCGCCGGCACATGGGCGTCAGCAAGGCTCTCCCGAGTGGTGGCTGCGAACGCAGTCGAGAACAGCACCAACCGCGACGTCGTGAACACGAACACCAACAGACCGATGATGGGACCGAACACGACTCCGGCGGGCCCGCTCGTGACGGACGCGAGGTAGATCGCGCCGAGTTGCTTGAAGATCTCGAAACCGACTGCGGCCAACAGTGCACCTTTGGCCGCACTGCGCCACGACACCGGTTCGCGGGGCAGACGTGAGATCACCCAGGTGAACAGCGCCCACGTTCCGGCAAGCGCGAGCAGTATCGAGAAGACCCGCAGCGCCACTCCGACGCCGGGAACGGAATCGAGGTTCAACCATTCCAGAATGCCACGCATGACGCCGCCCCCGGCCAACGCGGACAGCCCGAGAGAAAGCACCAGAGCTGCTCCCAGGCCGAGCAGAGCCGCGAGGTCCTTGGCCTTGGTCGCAAGGAATCCACCCGACTCGTGCTGGCTCTCCCACATCGCGGTCAGGGCCTCACGCAGATTGGCCACCCAACCGAGCCCCGCGTACAGCGCGCCGAGCAGGCCGATGACACCGACACCGGTACGGGACTCGATCGCGGTATCGATCAGCGAGCTGATCGTCTCACCGAAGCTACCGGGGACGTTCTCGGCGATCTGCGACTGAATCTCGGCAAGCCATTCGGGCTGATTCACCAGTACGAACCCGGCAACGGCGAATGCAACCATCAGCAGCGGAAACAACGCCAGCACACTGAAATACGTCATTCCAGCGGCGTAGTAATCGCCCTTCTGCCCCTGATACCGCTGCGCGGCAACAACAGTGTGATCCAGCCACGGCCACCGAGCACGCCGATCGTCGAGCATGGCCTTGAAATCGGGCATGGCACTCACCTTTTCGCTGTCGTCGGCGGCTGTTCGGGCCGTGTCCTCGAAATGTCGTGTAGCGCGAATATCGTGTACTGACAGGTCTATGCGCCGGGAGGAAGGAACCCCACCCTGTCGTACACCTGAGCCAGCGTTCTGCTCGCGACCTCCCTGGCTCGATCCGCACCGGCAGCGAGGAGGCGATCCAATTCGGCTACGTCGGACATGAATCCGTCCATTCGTTCGCGCAGCGGAACCACGAACTCGGTCAGCACGTCGGCAGTGTCGGACTTGAGATCGCCGTAGCCCTTGCCTGCGTAACCGGCGACCAGATCATCGATGCTCTTCCCGGACAAAGCGGACTGAATCACCAGAAGATTGCTGACGCCTGCCTTGTTCTCCGGATCGAAGACGATATCGCGTTCGTTGTCCGTCACTGCCGAACGAATCTTCTTCGCGGACACCTTCGGATCGTCCAGGATGTTGACGATGCCCGCCGGATTCGACGACGACTTGCTCATCTTCGCCGTCGGATCCTGCAGGTCGAAGATCTTGGCCGTGCCCTTGATGATGTGTGCATCGGGAACCACGAAGGTCTTCTTGAACCGCGAGTTGAACCTCTGCGCCAGATCGCGAGTCAACTCCAGATGCTGACGCTGATCCTCGCCCACCGGAACGAGATTCGGCCGGTACAGCAGGATGTCCGCGGCCTGCAGAATGGGATAGGTGAACAACCCGACGCTGGTGTGATCGCGACCCTGCTTGGCGGACTTGTCCTTGAACTGCGTCATCCGGCCGGCTTCGCCGAACCCGGTGATGCAGTTGAGAACCCACGCCAACTGCGCATGCTCGGGAACCTGGCTCTGCACGAACAACGTCGACTTCTCGGGATCGATACCCACCGCCAACAGTTGTGCGGCCGCTATCCGGGTGCGCCGACGCAATTCCTTCGGGTCCTGCGGAACCGTGATCGCATGGAGATCGGGAACGAAGTAGAACGCATCGAACTCCTCCTGCAACTCCACCCAGTTCCGCACAGCACCCAGGTAGTTACCGAGATGGAACGAATCCGCCGTCGGTTGGATGCCCGAGAGCACCCGACGACGCGGACCCTGCGACGTGTCGATCGAGTCAGGAGAAGACATGCGGCAATCTTTTCACGCCGTCCCCGACCCGTACCGATTGCCTTGCCACACCAGTCGCTCCGCAGGCTCCGCTCCTCACCACACCGGTCACTCCGCAGGCTCCGCTCCCACCACCCGGTCACTCCGCAGACTCCGCTCCTAACACCCCGGTCACTCCGCAGGCTCCACTCCTAACACCCCGGTCACTCCGCAGGCTCCGCTCCTAGCGGTAGCGCACCGTCACCGGCGCGTGATCGGACCACCGCTGGTCGTACGCCTCCGCTCTTTCGGTGACAGCTTCTTTCGCACGCTCGGCCAGATCACCGGTGGCGAGTTGGTAGTCGATGCGCCACCCGGCGTCGTTGTCGAACGCCTTACCGCGGTAGGACCACCAGCTGTACGGCCCCTCGACGCCGGGGTGCAGCTCACGCACGACGTCGGTCCACGGTGACTTCTCGGCGAGCAATCGCGATACCCACTCACGTTCTTCGGGCAGGAAACCCGACTTCTTGCGGTTGGTCTTCCACGACTTCAGATCTGCTTCGGTATGGGCGATGTTCCAGTCGCCGCAGACCACGACGTCGCGCTCGGCGGACGTCGTTGCCTTGGCGGTCTTGGCGAGATACTTCGCGAACGCAGCCATGAAGCGTTCCTTCTCGTCCTGTCGGTCGGTCCCCACCTCGCCCGACGGCAGGTACAGGCTCGCCACGGTGACGTCACCGTAGTCTCCTTCGATGTAGCGACCCGCGTCGGCGAATTCAGCGACGCCGATGCCGGTTCTGATCGCCTCCGGCGCGGCCCTCGACAGCAGGGCTACACCGTTGCGTCCCTTTGCCGACGGTTCCGCCGACGCCAGATGCCATCCCGCATCGAGGGCCGGGGCCAGTGCTGTGGTCAGCTCGCCGTCGTTGGCGCGTGTCTCCTGAAGACAGATGACGTCGGCATCGGTGGCCTCGAGCCACGGAAGCATGCCCTTGCGAACAGCCGCGCGGATCCCGTTGACGTTGACAGTGGAAATAGTGATCGGCACGCCGACGACCGTAGCGGAGGCCACCGACAACCGGCAGGTGGCCTCCGCAGGCTCACCTTCTCTTCGGTTTGGCTCTTGGCTTCGGAGCCGTCACCGCCGAAGTCATCGACGGCACCGCGACCGGCTCCCGGTCGATCCGTCGGTAGACGATGTGCTGCTGGGCGTAGGTCCAGATGTTGTTGCTCACCCAATAGAGCAGCACCGCAACGGGCAGCACCGGGCCACCGATCAGCACCCCGGCCGGGAAGACCCACAGCGCGAGTTTGTTCATGATCGCGGTCTGCGGGTTCGCCGCGGCGGCCGCATCCTGACGCGCGATCGATGCCCGGGAGTTCAGGTGGGTAGCCACCGCGGCAACGATCATCAACGGCACCGCGACGACCGCGATGCTCCACACCGACGGCACCCCACCGAACGGACCGAACGCTTCGAGAACATCTCGAGAGCTACTGACGGCAGCGGAGATCGGTGCGCCGAACAGCCGCGCGTCGAGAAACGACTGCACATCGCCCGCACCGAACACGTAGTTGGCTGTACTCGCATTCTCCTGCGCCGACATACCGAGATGCCCGAACCCGGTTCCCGTCCGGTTGAACGAGCGCAACACGTGCAGCAGACCGATGAACACCGGTGCTTGCGCGAGCAGCGGGAGGCAACCCATCAGTGGGTTCACCCCGTGTTCCTTTTGCACTGTGCGGATTTCCGTGGCCTGTCGAGCCCGGTCACCGGAGTACTTCTTCCGTACCTCCTCGAGCCTGGGTTGGAGTTTCTTCATGGCGAGCTGTGAACGAATCTGACCGACGAACGGTTTGATCAACAGCGTTCGTAGCGTGAAGACCAAAAATACGACGGCCAAGGCCCAGGCGACGCCGTTGTCGGGGCCGAGCACGAAACCGAACACCCGGTGCCAGAACCACAGCACCGCGGAGACGGGGTAATAGACGAAATCGAGCATGATGGAGTGCCTCACTGAGAGAGAAATCGGTCGGATGACGTCTCGACCGGATCTCGCAGTGGCTCAGCGGAACTGGAGCCACCGATCCGGTCCGTGAACCGATCCGGGTGCTCTCGGCATAGGGCGGCCTGGCGTGTCGGGTTGCTCTTGTCTGCGGTAGGCCCCGCGGAGTCTGCCGCCGTCGGATCCGGCGGTTGTGGACGCGGGCGGCACCACGACGAGGACGTCGGCCGATGCACCCGTCACCAGCAGTGCCGCAGCCACCAACGCACCGAACATCGCTATCTGGGCCGCGGGCTGGGCATCGACGACGGCGAAGACGACCAGCAGGACTGCCGCCACCCCGACAAGGGTGACCACTGCGGCTCGCCACGGCGACACCGCACGCCTGGAAATTACGTCGAATGCAGCCGTCGAACCGACACGGCGGGTGGCGTTGTCGATGGACAACATAGTGATTCTCCCGATGAACCTCGTGGACCAGGGGCGCGTGAGGTGTGAGAGAGCTGTCGAACTACAGCGCTCCCACCAGGAGACCGGGTGCTCGCGGCTGCGGGCGACCGGGTGCGTCGGGGCGATGTTGACGTCGGAACGAGCCACGAAGGTGGCGCTCCTCCGCATTCGGTCCGACGTTCGACGGACGGTACAGAAGGCTCAGCGCCCCGGCACGATGCGCGTAGAACACCGCCGCCGCCAGAGCAGCGACGATGATCAGCGCGAGATCCGCCGGTCCGGCCGGAGTAGTCAGCAGCAGCGTGAAGAACAGCACCGACGTGACGACGAGGTTCTGATAGCCCATCGTGCACCTCCGTCCTTCGTCACCGATCGTCGAGTCGTTGCTCAGGGTACAGATACCGTCGGGTCTGTGCACTGGTACCAGCTGTCTCCCCACGAGACCGGGCCTCGGGCCTGAACACACTCACGAACACGTTGGGGTAGGCGATCGAGTTCGGGATCTGCGTCTGCCGACAACCCGCCAAGGTAGAACACGTCGATCCGCCCCGTCTCCTCGAACCGTTCGACGTTCTGCCGCGCGATGTACGCGTCCGGGTTCACGGCCGCGAGCGCGAGAACGGTCAGCACTGCTCCCACGCCGACTGCTCGCGGAAGCCAGCGACCCGACATCCGTACGCCCGCGACGAGCAGCAGTACGAACACCGAACCCAACCACCATTCGACCGCGGTGACGAACAGCCGCAGGGTGGTGTAGCCGTACTGCTCCTCGTACAACGACATTCGATGCAACGCCGACGCCACGATCACCACCGACAGTGCGCACAGCGCGCCGAGCAGAACCCGCAATGCAAGTCGGTCGCGTAGGTCCGTTCGTTCGGCCTTGGTCACGGTGACCGCGATGACGAGCAAGGTCAATACCGTCACCGTCAGCAACTGCCAGAAGCCCTGCCGTGCGTACTCGGCGTTGGTCAAACCTTCGGTGCTCAGAACGTGTCCCTGGCCGCCGAACAAGCTCGGAATCTGAAAGGCGACGAACACGCCGAACAGGCCGACGACAGCGCCGAGCGGTATTGCCCACTCCCACAACCGAAGTGTGCGACGCGGTGTTGCCGCCAGGCGGTCGAAGCGCGGCGGATGCACGGCCACGTATGCGGCGGCGAGCGCACCTGCAGCCGTCAGTACGAATACGACCACTCGCCCGACGATCGATCCGAGATCGAACTGCGGAGTGACCGAGCCCAGAGCATCCGCGAAACGTCGATCCGCCGCCCCGAACAGCGCGGCGAACACCACACAGAGCGCGACGGTGACGGCGGCGACCACGCCGATTCGGATCGGCTTGGGCCCGTCGAGATCGATGGTTCCCGCCCCTCGTCGCGTCCACCGCACGACCCGCAAGGGCAGCAGCAGCGGCAGCACGGCGCCGAGAGCGATGCCCGTCCAAGTCCAGGCCCGCGAGAGAACGACCGACCCGACGACGACCGCAAGGGCAACGGACAGAGCGACGATCCACTCCGCCTCTCGTAGCGCCGCGACGCTGGACAAGGCGAGGACCCCCGCCACACCCACCCACTCCCACGGCGACAACGACGCACGCCGTACCGCTACGACGACAGCCATGATGCTTGCGGCGGTGATGGTTACGCCGAAGTTGTTGTAGCCCAATATCACTGTCGCGACGAGCCCGGCAGCAAGCGCTCCTAGAAGTGCCGCGCGGGGTGCCCGAGAGTGTCGCAGCACCGGCCAGGTTCGAGGGCTCCACAGCGACCGACGAGGCCGCGTTCTGGGGTGCATGGGTATTCCGATCGTGGTCATGGCTGGGATCCATTTCTGTGTTCGAGGCATGCCGAACCGCGGCTGCGGTCCAGGGACGAGCAGTCGAGGTGAGTGGGTGTGTGAAAGAAGGTGGGTTGTCAGCGCTCGGGGATGGCCACTCTGATGTGGCAGCCCGACTCACTGTCGAGAACGTCGATGGTCCCGCCGTGCAGTTCGGTGGCCCACCGTGCGATTCCGAGTCCGAGACCTGTTCCGCCGTCGGTGGATCCGCCGCGAGTGAACCGGTCGAACACCGTGTGACGGTCGGCCGGTGCGATGCCGGGACCCTCGTCGCGAACATCGAACGCGAACCGGTCCCCGGTTCGATGCGCTCGGATACTCACCGTGCCCGACTGCGGCGAATGCCGTACGGCGTTGTCGACGAGATTGGTGATCACCTGCGTCATTCGAGCGCGGTCGGCGACGACCGTCCCGGCACCGGGTGAGACGACGATCGATACTCGTTCTCGGTGAACGCCGGTCGCCTCCTCGAGGAAGGGGCGCACCGGGAATTCCGTCGGGACGATGCTCAGCACTCCGCCCTCGACCCTCGACAGATCGAGCAGTTCGGTCACCAGGTTTCCCAGTCTCTCGGTCTGGCCCAGGGCGACAGACAACGTGGCCGGGTCGGGTTCGGTCACCCCGTCGACCATGTTCTCGAGCACTGCCCGCAAGGCAGCGATGGGAGTCTTCAACTCGTGGGAGACGTTTCCGATCAGCTCGCGGCGGTACTTCTCGGCGGCTTCCAAGTCGCTCGCCATGGTGTTGAACGCGGTGGCGAGCTCGCCCACCTCGTCGCGGGACGTGGCACGCACCCGGGTCGAATAGTCGCCTCGCGCCATCGCTTTGGCTGCCGAGGTCATCTCTCGCAGGGGCGACGTCATGCCGTGCGCGACGAATTGTGTTGCGGCCAAAGACACGATCAATGCGGCGAGAAGTGTGTAGCGAAACTGCCAGCCGGCCCCGATCCAGAAGACGACGCTCGCCAGCACCAGCACGATGCCCACCACGAGCGAGACCTTGAGTTTGAACGACCGCAAGGGATCGAGCGGACGCGGCAGCATCGGCCTCATCGCGGTGCCTCCACGGCGTATCCGACGCCGTGGACGGTACGAATCAGGTCGCCACCGAGCTTGCGCCGCAACGCTTTCACATGACTGTCGACGGTACGACTGCTGGCCGAATCGTCCCAACCCCACAGTTCCGACAGCAGGGTCTCCCTGGACACCGCCGTGCGAGGTCGAGCGGCCAGATACGCCAGGATGTCGAATTCGGTTCTGGTGACGTGGATGTCGCCCGCGTCGGTGGAGACGCGTCGCTCCCGGTGATCGATGTGCACGTCGCCGATTCGAGTGGTGTACTGCTCGGGAGTGACGACGCGCTCGGCGCGCCTGATGAGAGCGTGCACACGCGCGACCAGTTCACGCATGCTGAACGGCTTGCCCAGATAATCGTCCGCACCGACGCCCAGCCCGACGAGCATGTCGGTCTCGTCGGACTTGGCCGTCAACATCAGTACCGGTACCGGCCGGGATGCCTGGATGCGTCGACACACTTCGAGTCCGTCGAAACCGGGAAGCATCAGATCCAGCACCACCACGTCGGGGTCGATCCGGCCGCACACTTCCACCGCGGAGGGGCCGTCGGCGGCAGTGACCACGTCGTACCCCTCGCCTCGCAGTCGAGCGGCCACGGCGTCGGAGATCGTGGGTTCATCGTCGACTACGAGAACTGTGCGGCTCATGAGAATTGACCCTAGAGGTCGGACATGGAGGACTTCGTCGGGAAATGTGGAGGTTCGGTGAAGGTTGACCTGAAAGTCGAACTAAGGGTGGGCTACCCTTCCTTTCGATACCCGACCTGACGAAAGGCCCACTCGATGCGTACCCGACCACTTCGGAGAACTTTGGCGGTGTGCGCGATCGCGCTGACCACGGCGGGACTACTGAGCGCCTGCTCGAACTCCGACGGCACGTCCGACGGCCCCGACTCCCCCACGACCGCCAGCTCGGGCGTCTTTCCCGTCTCGGTAAAGCATGCGTTCGGCGAGACCGTCGTTCCCGAGGAACCCACGCGCGTCGTGGTGGCGGGATACACCGAACAGGACACGGTGTTGGCCCTCGGCGTGATCCCCGTCGGAGTGACGGAGTGGTACGGCGACCAGCCGTACGCGACCTGGCCCTGGGCTCGGGCCGCGCTGGGAAATGCCCAGCCCGAGGTGCTCACCAACAACGGCGACGGTTTCGAGACCGAGAA
Source organism: Rhodococcus sp. PML026 (assembly GCF_000963615.1). Lineage (NCBI taxonomy): Bacteria > Bacillati > Actinomycetota > Actinomycetes > Mycobacteriales > Nocardiaceae > Rhodococcus > Rhodococcus sp. PML026. The sequence goes on from NZ_KQ031376.1 coordinate 80,491, forward strand.
GATCGCCGCCCTCGAGCCCGATCTGATCATCGCCACCAACGCCGGTCTCACCGCGGACAGCTACCGGACTCTGAGCAACATCGCACCCACGCTCGCCCAGTCCGACGCGTCGACCGCCTACTTCGAGCCCTGGGACGTACAGGCGGAGAAGATCGGCCGGGCGTTGGGTAAGAAAGCCGAAGTGGACGGACTCATCGACGGTGTGAATCAGAAGTTCGCCGATGCCGCGGCGGCTCACCCCGAGTTCGCAGGGAAGAAGGCGATCTTCCTGCAGAACGCGTTCTACGAGGGCAAGGCCATCGCGTACCAGGACGGTTTGAGCACCGACTTCCTGACGAAGCTCGGTTTTGTGATCCCCGACGACATCGACGCGTTCGTGCCGGCCGACGGCAGTGCGCAGGCGAGCATCCCGCTGGAGAACCTGTCGGTCCTCGACACTGCAGATGTGCTGATCTGGGGAACGGAGAACCCGGGCGATCGCGGCCAGTTGGAGAAGGAACCGGTGTACAACGCTCTGCAGCCGGTGAAGGACGGCAACCTCGTCTTCACCGATGGGGTGACGGCGGGGGCGATCTACTTCACGAGTGTGCTGAGCCTGCCGTACGTGATCGACAAGGTGGCTCCGGCAATGTCCGAGGCGCTCGGCGGAACCGCCACCACCATCACGTCCTGACTTTCATGCCGCCGAGCGCTTCTCCATCCACATGGCGACGGACAGAACGCCCAGGCCGGCAACAGCGAGACCCGAGCCGACGGCGGCCGGTGCCGTGTAGCCGAGACCTGCGGCGATCACCGCGCCGCCCACCGCGGCTCCGATGGCATTGGCCAGGTTGAACGCCGCGTGGTTGAGTGAAGCGGCGAGAGTCTGCGCGTCCTCCGCCACGTCCATCAGACGGGTCTGAAGTCCGGGGACGACGGACGAGCCGGACGCGCCGATCAAGAACACGAGAAGCAGCGCGGTCACCGGGTTGTGAGCCGCGACGACGAAGACGGCCAGGGACACTGCGGTCGCGGCCAGCCCGATGAAGGTGCCCTTGAGCTTGTACTTGTCGGCCAACCAACCGCCTGCGTAGTTGCCGGCAACCATGCCGAGGCCGTAGATCATCAAGGCCACCGGAACCAGTGCACGGGCAAGGCCTGCGACGTCGGTCAGGGTCGACGCGATGTAGGTGTACACCGCGAACATGCCGCCGAATCCGACGATGCCGACGAACAGGGTCATCCACACCTGGCCACGGCGGAGGGCACCGAGCTCGGTGATCGGACTGGTGGTCGGCATGGCGTCGAGTCGCGGCATCCACAGGACCAGCGCACTGACGGTGAGCAACCCGATCACGGCGACGAGGGCGAATGCGCTTCGCCACCCGAGGGCCTGGCCGATCCAGGTCGCCACCGGTACACCGACGACGTTCGCCACCGATAGACCCATCATCACCATCGCGACGGCCTTGGCTCGTTTGCCCGGCTCAGCGAGGTGCGCCGCCACCAGTGCGGCAACGCCGAAATACGCGCCGTGCGGCAGACCGGCCACGAACCGGGAGGCCACCAACTCGTTGAAACTCGGCGCGAAGACCGTCCCGAGATTGCCGAGCGTGAACGCCACCATCAGCGCCAGCAACAACATGCGCCGAGGAACACGCGCCGCAAGAGCGGCGATTGTCGGCGCACCGACGACGACGCCGAGCGCGTAGGCGGAGATCATGTGGCCGGCCGACGGCTCCGATATTCCCATCGTCGTCGCGATGTCCGGGAGCAGGCCCATCGAGGCGAATTCGGTGGTGCCGATGCCGAAGCCGCCGATGGACAGGGCCAGCATGGCGAGCCTGCGGCGGGTCGAGTGCGGTCGATGGCCGACGCTCAACCCACTCGACACCTTGCCGCGCACGGCGCTGACGTTTCTGGCGAGAGCGGAATCGGTGACAGTCACAGCAGAACAACCTTCGTAAGCAATCGGATTACAGAGCGGGCCAGGGGCTGGTGGATCGACGACCTGGTAAATCGACGACCTGGTGGATCGATTCAGTACAGCCCGACCGGACGGCACAACGTTCGTCGTGTTCATTGTCTTCCCCGAGGCGACTCGTTTTCGAGTCGTCGGGCGGTGATTGTCCTCACCAGAGCATCTGCTCGAGGGTCGTGAGCGCCCTCGTTCCCCCGAGACACCCGTACCCGCTAAGATTCCTGCCAGGTCATGAGTGCCAGCATCGAGCCCCGGCTTGCTGGCCGGCAACCCTCCAACCGCGGTGGGGTGCCCCGGGTGAACGACCAGGCCGATGCAACACATCCGTGTCGTATCGACAAGCGCGGGTCCGCTCCGAAGCGGACCCACTGATCTTCGGTCCCCACGGGCCGAGGCATGTCAGGAGGTTCTCATGTGTTGCTGTACCGATACGCCCCGTAACGCTCGAGTTCTCGAGCTTCATTCGACAGAAAACACGTCTGAGAAAACGGAGTATCACCAGCCATGACCGATTCGACCCCCGACGTCGTCGACGCCACCGGAGCACCCACCGAGGATCCGTTCACCGATCCCGCAGCCGACTGGAGCTTCGAGACCAAGCAGATCCATTCGGGTCAGACACCGGACGGCACCACCAGGGCTCGTGCGTTGCCCATCTACCAGACCACCTCGTACACGTTCGACAACACCGATCACGCGGCCGCACTGTTCGGCCTGGCGGAACCGGGCAACATCTACACCCGCATCATCAACCCCACGCAGGATGTCGTCGAGCAGCGCATCGCCGCTCTCGAAGGGGGCGTCGCAGCGCTTCTGCTCGCGTCGGGCCAGGCAGCAGAAACGTTCGCCATTCTCAATCTCGCCGAGGCGGGCGATCACATCGTCTCGAGCCCGCGGCTCTACGGCGGCACCTACAACCTGTTTCATTACACGCTTCCGAAGCTGGGGATCACCGTCTCGTTCGTCGACGATCCGGACGATCTCGAGCAGTGGCGCGCGGCCATCACACCGTCGACCAAAGCGTTCTACGGTGAGACGATCTCCAACCCGAAGAACGACGTTCTCGATATCCCCGGCATTTCGGCGATCGCCCACGAGAACGGCATTCCGCTGATCGTCGACAACACCGTCGCGACGCCGTACCTGCTGCAGCCGCTGAAGCACGGTGCCGACATCGTGGTGCACTCGGCGACGAAGTACCTCGGCGGTCACGGCACGGCGATCGCGGGCGTCATCGTCGACGGCGGAACGTTCGACTGGACGCAGGGCCGTCACCCCAACTTCACCACCCCGGATCCGAGTTACCACGGTGTCGTCTTCGCCGATCTCGGCGCTCCGGCCTTCGCCCTGAAGGCGCGGGTGCAGTTGTTGCGTGACATCGGGGCTGCTGTGTCACCCTTCAATGCGTTCCTGATCAGCCAGGGCCTCGAGACGTTGAGTCTTCGAATCGAGCGGCACGTGGCGAACGCGCAGAAGGTGGCCGCCTTCTTGGCCGGTCGCGACGACGTCGTCTCGATCAACTACGCCGGACTCGAGTCCTCGCCCTGGTACGAGCGCGGGCAGCAGCTGCTCCCGAAGGGGCAGGGCGCGATCATCGCGTTCGAGCTGAAAGGAGGAGTGGACGCGGGCAAGAAGTTCGTCAACGCTCTCACTCTGCACAGTCATGTGGCTAACATCGGAGACGTGCGTTCTCTCGTCATCCATCCCGCGTCCACCACGCATTCGCAGTTGACCCCGGAAGAGCAGTTGGCCTCCGGCGTCACTCCCGGCCTCGTGCGTCTGGCCGTCGGTATAGAAGGAATCGACGACATCATCGCCGATCTCGAGGTCGGCTTCCGCGCGGCGGCGTCTTGAGCCACAGTTTGAACACAGGCGTTCGTCCGGAGGCGGTCCTTCCGTCTCCGGACGGGCGGTTGGGAACCATCGACATCGGTGGTCTCGATCTCGAGAACGGTTCTCATATTCCGCACGTGACCGTGGCGGTGCAGCGTTGGGGCGAGATGGCGGCCGATCGCAGCAACGTCGTGCTCGTCGAACATGCGTTGACCGGTGATTCCCACGTTTCGGGACCGCCGGATGCCGACCACGTACTGCCCGGTTGGTGGAACGGGATGGTCGGACCGGGCAGCCCCATCGACACCGACGAATGGTGTGTCGTGGCCACCAACGTGCTCGGCGGATGCGGAGGCACCACCGGGCCGAGCAGCATCTCCCCCGACGGCACCCCGTACGGTTCTCGCTTCCCGGAAATTTCGATTCGCGATCAGGTGGCGGCAGAGGTCGCGGTGGCCGATGTTCTGGGCATCGATCGGTTCGCCGCCGTCGTGGGCGGGTCGATGGGCGGCATGCGCACCCTCGAATGGATTGTGGGACATCCGGATCGGGTGGGTGCCGCGCTGGTGCTCGCCGTCGGTGCCCGCGCGACAGCGGACCAGATCGGAACGCAAACCACCCAGATCGCTGCGATCAAGGCCGATCCGGGTTGGCTCGGCGGCAATTACCACGACACCGGCACCGCCCCGACCGCCGGACTCGGGATCGCTCGACGCATCGCGCATCTGACGTACCGAACCGAGAGCGAACTCGACATTCGGTTCGGAAACTCTCCGCAGAACGACGAGGATCCGTGGGCCGGCGGCAGGTACTCCGCGCAGAGCTACCTCGAGCATCAGGCCGCCAAACTGGTCAATCGATTCGACGCGGCGACGTACGTTCTTCTGAGCGAAGCGATGAACCGCCACGACGTGGGCCGAGGACGCGGCGGAGTCGCCGAAGCCCTTGCGTCCGTGCCGGTTCCGACCATCGTCGGGGGCGTCGATTCCGATCGCCTCTACCCGCTTCGACTGCAGAAAGAAATTGCGCGTGAACTCCCACAGTGCCGGGGGCTCGAAGTGATCCAGTCGCGAGACGGCCACGACGGATTTCTCACCGAGGCCGATTCGGTGGCGAAGTTGCTGGCCGAGACAATGGAGCTCGCCCGCCTCGGACGGCGCTGACCCGAGTCGATCGGTCTACGTCAGTCCGTCCCCAGGGGATCGATCGACAGCGACAGAAAGACGATGGCGCCGCCGACGCCTCCCAGCGCCAACACGTCGAATCCCCTGCTGCGCACCTTCAGGGTGCCGACGCGTGACTCGGGTAGGCACAGTCGCAGCAACGCTGCCACCACCGCTGCGCACCCGAAGATGAACGAGCCGCGCCGCCAACGGTCGGCGAGAACCAGGACCAGCGCGGCGAGCACGATGATCGACACCACGACCATCGGTAGATTCCGAGCGAGCGCCGCTCGGAAACCCGGCACGTGATCGCCTCGCGCATCCTGTACGTCGTTCACCTCGGCTCGCTCAACTCTGGGCCGCAGTGCGTTCGGCTCGCTCCACGACATTGGACAGCAGAAACGCGCGCGTCAACGGCCCGACTCCACCGGGGTTGGGCGACAGGAAACCGGCCACCTCGGCGACGTCGTCCGCGACGTCTCCGCGCAATCCGTCCTCGGTGCGGGTGACCCCGACGTCGAGCACAGCCGCCCCGGGCTTGACCATGTCTGCGGTGATCAAACCGGGAACCCCGGCGGCCGCGATGACGATGTCGGCGCGGGAGACCTCTGCGGCAAGATCACGAGTTCCGGTGTGGCACAACGTGACCGTCGCGTTCTCCGAACGGCGGGTCAGCAGCAGTCCGATCGGTCGGCCCACCGTCACACCGCGGCCGATGACCACAGCGCGCGCCCCGTCGAGTGCGACGTCGTAGCGCCGCAGCAAGTGGACGATGCCCCGCGGGGTGCACGGCAATGCGGCGTCCTTGCCCAGCACCAAGCGGCCGAGGTTGATCGGGTGCAGACCGTCGGCATCCTTGTCGGGATCGATGCGCTCGAGCGCGGCGTTCTCGTCCAGATGCTTGGGCAACGGAAGCTGCACGATGTACCCCGTGCAGTCGGGGTTGGCGTTGAGCTCGTCGATGACCGCTTCGAGTTCGGACTGAGTGATATCCGCGGGAAGATCGCGTCGAATGGAAGTGATGCCCACCTTCGCGCAGTCGTTGTGCTTGCCCCGCACGTACGCGGCAGAACCCGGATCATCTCCGACGAGCACCGTCGCCAGGCCGGGAGTGATGCCCTGCTCCCGCAGACGTGCCACACGGGCGGTGAGGTCGACGAAAATCTCGTCACGAGTCGCTTTGCCATCGAGGATCGTTGCAGTCACCGGGCCATTGTTTCAGGTTCTGCCCGTCCGGCGGCGCGCCGGGCCGATCACCGCGGTCAGCTCTCGACGATCAAGCCCTGCGCAGCCGCGAAGGCCACTGCTTGCATCAGTTCGATCTTGGCCCCGCGCACCAGTGCGCCGACCCACAGCGACGCATCGACGACGGCTCCGCGCAGGTCCGACTCCTCCATTTTGGCACCGACGGTTCGTGCGCCCACGAGATCGACGGACCGCAGCACCGCTTTGCGAAGATCGGTCGAGGTCAGGTTCGCCTCCCGCATCCGACATCCGGTCAGATCGACGCCGCGCAGGTCGGCATTACCCAGCGAGGCCAACGTGAAATCGACTTCGTCGTAGGTGGCCGGACGCATGCGAGTGTCCACGAACACCGATCCCATCAACGTCGAGTGACGGAAGACGCTGTGCTGCAGATTGGTTCGAGTGAACGTGCACGATCGAAAGGCCGAGTTGGTGTGCACCGAATCCGTGAGGTCGGTACCGGTGAAGTCGCATTCGGTGAAGACGACCGAGTCGGTCCGCACATTGCTCATGTCCGCGTCACGGAAGGTGCACCGGACGAACTGCCTGCCCGACCACTCCCGCCCGTCGAGTCGAGAATCCGAGAAATCTTCGCCGATGGTCTGTTCGTCGTCCACCTGCCCCATCCTCCCCGGGCTCGTGGTGGCAGAGTGATCCGGGTGTTTCGACTCATGTTCTTCGAGCCCCGGATTCCGCAGAACACCGGCAATGCGATTCGCCTCGTCGCCGGCACCGGATGCGAACTGCATCTCGTTGGCCCCCTCGGGTTCGACATGTCCGAACCCAAGCTCAAACGCGCGGGATTGGACTACCACGACCTCGCGTCGGTCACCGTGCACCAGGACCTGCGGTCGGCGTGGTCCGCACTGGCCCCGGAACGGGTCTTCGCCTTCACCGCGCACGCAACACGCTCCTACGCCGACGTCGCCTACCAACCCGGTGACGTCCTACTGTTCGGACCGGAACCCACCGGACTCCCCGACGACGTCTTGAACGACCCCCATGTGACCGATCAGCTGCGCATCCCGATGATCCCCGGACGACGATCACTCAACCTGGCGAACGCCGCAGCAGTGACGATGTACGAGGCCTGGCGCCAACACGACTATCAGGGCAGCGTCTGAACGATTTGCGTTCGAGTGCGCTCGACTGAACGATTCCGTGGTGCCCGGGGCACGACGGACTCTGTCGCCGTGGGGCCCGCATCGAAAGGACCGTTCGGCCCGGTGGGCACGTCTGCGTCCTCGCACGTCAAATCGATTGTGAGCGTCGACAAATCGATCTGGTCGGAACGGCACCTGCGCTGTGAGACCCAACTATCGAGCCGCGTCCGACGGCTCGCCAGCCCTCCGATAACAATTTCCTTTCGTTCGGCGGTCGCCCGGGCATGCCGACTCGGAGCATCGCCACCCGCTTCGGACACCGGCACCGAGCCGACAAACAAGCCCCAATCATGAACTGACGGAACGGAATCGACCGGACTGCGCACGTAGAACCTGGGCAGTACAAAGGCGGCACGAACCGGCTCGACCGATACCGCAGGGTCCGAGAAATCGGACTTCTACGACGATTCATCTCCCGATGCCATCGGCACCGTTACACAATCTGTGTCTGCTTGCTGTCACGGACCCCCGGAGCGGGGTACCGTGTGCCGCACCGACCCGTTTCGCTCGTGAAGGAGCTTTCTGTTGTTCTCTGTTTCCCTGCCCCGTACGGTTTCTTCCAACTCCTCCTCCGCGCGAACGTTCAGTCGGTTCGGTAGTCGAATCGCCCGCACCGCAGCTATTTTCGCCATCGGATCGGGCCTGACGGTGGCCGCCTTCGCCGGCACCGCCACCGCGTCGGCGGCACCGGTCACGTGCGTGTCGCCGCCCTCGGCCAACGACATCCAGGTGAGTGACACAGCGAGCTGCGGAGCCACCTCGAACGGACCCGGAACCGCCACCGCCGGTGCCGCTGACAGCGGAACTGCCGTCAGTGTCAACGACGGGCCGGGCGCAACCAACACCTACGCCAACGGCTACGGTGTCGCGCTCGGAGCAAGCAAGAACGCGGGCACGGCATACGCGCTCGCACTCGGCGGCGGAATCGCGCACTCGTGGGCAGATGCCGGCCAGACGACCCTCGCGGTCGCAGGATGGGGATCCGGTGCCACATCCGAGGCACGCGGCGTCGACTGCGTCGGGCCGCTGTCGTTGGCACTGAACCTCACGAGCGGTCAGTTCTGCGTTCTCGGTAGCTGATTCTTCATCCGATCGAGCGGAGCCGACTACCCCGACACGGACCCGTCGAGGTAGTCGGCTCCACCTACGTAGACAGTCCGGCCGGACTTCTCGATGGGTCCGATTGCAGCCTCCGTCACAGCCGACGCGAACTCCGCAATGGTCGGGAGCGCACCCTGCGCGGTTCGCGCAGCGACTGAGTCCGGATTACGGCGTTCGAGCAGGGTGACCACGATCGTGCCCTCGATCATGTCCCCGGACACCACGACCAATTCGATTCCCCGAGAATCCAATTCAGGAATCATCCCACGCAGTGCATCCTCCCCCGCCCGTTTGCTCGCAGCAACGGGTTCGTATTCGACGGGGACCGGTTTCTTGCCGTGAAAATGCGCCTGGTGGCTGGTGAGGAAGACGATCCGCGAGCCCGGCTCCATACGGGCGATACTCGCGCGAGCCAGAGCCAACGTCGCGATTGATACTCATCGCGTAGTCGGGTTCTGCACCGAACTCCAGGCCACCCGAGGCATTGAGAACCAGAACGTCGATTGCGCCGAACTCGGCAACGACAACGTTCAGCATGGCGTCGATCGCGTCAGCGTCGGTGACGTCGGCACCCACAGGAAGTGCTGTGCCGCCGCCCTCCTCGATCGCGCGCACCACGGCCTCGGCTCGACGCTTCTTCTCGCGGTAGTTCACCGCGACCGCAGCACCGAGAGCACCCAACTGCAATGCAGTTTCTGCTCCGATTCCCCGAGATGCGCCGGTGATCAACACCGTCTTTCCATCCGCCCGCCCGGTCATTCGTTCTCCACTCCTCGTAGTGCTTCGAATTTCGAACTGCTTCGATTTTCGAACCACTATGATGAGTCGAGATGGAAAAGGCAAACGAACCGCGCCGTGCCATGATGGCCGCGCTCGACCTTCTGGGGCAGCGCTGGAACATGCGCATCCTGTTCGAGCTACGCAGCGGACCGCTCGGCTTCCTCGAACTGAGGCGACGCACCGACGACATATCCTCGAGCGTGCTCGCCACCCGGCTACGCACTCTCGTCGACGCACGAGTGCTGGCGAAGGGCCCTGATGGCTCTTACCGTCTCACCGAGATCGGTGACGAACTCGGACCTGCACTCGAACCGCTATGGCAATGGGCACAGCGATGGAACGAGGACAGCGACCACACCGATCACCGCACGTAACCAGTCTCGGCAAGTGCTCAACGGGCACCTTTGCATTCTTGTCGGTGGGTCGAGATACTCTTTCTTCAGTTCGAACGCATGTTCTGAACTGGGGGGTCACCGGGGGGTGAAAAATGGCTGCACCAGTGGTGTCGTTGGATGCGTTGACCGCTGCCGCGCGGGAAGAGAATCGGCATGCGGCCCGAAAGATCGCTGCCTGCTACGACTTCCACCTCACCTGCATCGCGCAGGATGCGAAGCATCGGCAGTACAGCCGGTACGGACGCACCGAGATGGCACTCGCGTTGAGCTGCTCCGCCACCGTCGCCGAAGCGTACGTGTCCGTCGGCGTGGCACTGCACACCCGGCTTCCTCTGGTGAAAACCGCATTCGAGGCCGGTGACATCGACCTCCCCCGCGTACGTACGGTGTGCCGGATCCTCGACAACCTCTCCGACGACATCGTCAAGTCCGTCGAGGGCGACATCGTCGAAGCAGCCCGACGGTCGTCACCGGGTCCACTGGAGAACGAGATCTGGGACATTCTGCTGCGCGTCGCACCCGAGGAAGCAGCAGCACTACGCGAATTCGCAAAGAGGTTCCGCAATGTTTCCTACGCCCCGGCTGGGGAGTTGGCGCGGATCCGAGCAGAATTGACCGCCCCCGAAGCGGCAGCCGCATGGCAGCTCCTCGAGGAGATGGCCGACACGCTCTGCCCGAAAGACCCCCGCGGCAAACAGGAACGACTGTGCGATGCGTTCATGGCGCGAATGCACGGAGAACCCAGGCTGACATGCCTGTGCCAACGCGCGGACTGCCCGAAGACCGAGACCGAGACCGTATTGCCGGATCGTCGGGTGCCGTTGACGATGGTCACCGTCGATATCGCGACGCTGATCGGACTGCTCGCGAACCCTGCGTACCTGGCTGGGCACGGTTCCATCGATCCTGATCTCGCGCGGGAATTGGCGCGCAACAGTCAGTGGCAGATCCTGCTCACCGAAGCAGTCACCCTCGCCGAGACACTCGGACTGGCGGTGCAGAACCCAGAGACCGGGGAATGGGAACGACGCTCCGCTGAATCCACAGACACCACAGACGAGCCGAACAGGGCAGACCCCGAGCCGGCACAGCCGAACTCGGCAGCATCGAATACAGTGGAAACGAACGCCGCGGAATCGAATGCGCCAGCAACACAGACGGATACGGGTCCGACCACAGGAACGCCCGCGACAGGTACTGCAGCGTCGGATACACCCGCGGGAACCGGCGCGGTTGGGCCAACGAGAGACGCGGGCAACGTGATTGACGAATCCAGTGCCAATACTACTGACGACGCAAATGCCAATGCTGCTGACGATGTCGAGCGCGCAGGCGGTGCCGGCGCTGATCCCGCGGACAGCTCGCAGTCCGGTATCGACGCAGCCACTCGACCCAATACTCCGGGCACAGGCACCGGCACACAACGTCGCGCGCAGCGAGCCGCACCACCACCACAGTCGCCACCGGACCCAGAACCGCACCCCAGGTCATGTTCGAGCCCACAGCTCCGTTCAGGTTCGGGTTCGGTTGCACCACAACCTCATTCGACCACCACAGACGCCCCACCCGAGCCGTCCGCCGATCCCGACACCCGGCAAGGGCGTCGGAATGCCCTTGCCTCCGCAGCGGCCCTGTTCTGTACCCACACACCCGTCGGCCGGGGCTCACGGCACAGCTCTGCCCTCGACCTGCCGTCCGCAATCCAGCGCGTAGACCAGACGATCTACCCAGCAGCGCACACACCCTCAGCCCACGGACCCGCACACCGCACCCCCTCCGGCATCTACCTCGGCAATGCATCCCTCGCCGCAGCACTCGAAGCCGCCATCGCCGCCGACCCCACCCTCGGAACATCTTTCGGGCGCGACCCACTCACCGACCGAGCCCTGATCTACAGACCCGACGCCCTCACCACCGCCGCCGTCCGACTACGCGACCGCCACTGCCGCTTCCCCGGCTGCCACCGACCCGCCGCACGCTGCCAACTCGACCACGTCAACCCGTTCGACCACGCCAACCCCCTCGGCGGCGGCTGGACCACCGTCAACAACCTCCAATGCCTCTGCGAATACCACCACAGCGTCAAAACCGCCGGCTACTGGACCGCAGCCATGCTCCCCGGCGGCGCCATCCTATGGACCTCCACCTCGAAGACCACCCGAATAACTTTGCCCGCCAACGGAACCACAGTACCCATCATCGGCAACGACCTCCGGCCACACATCCCCACCCAACCCAAACGATCCGGCATCATCACCTACCCCGACCCACCCGACAACCCGACCCCCGAACCAGAATCGACCAACGAAGAAGACGAGGAGCCGCCATTCTGAGTATCGGTGCGCTCTGCAGTGCCTACTCATGGCGGCCTCGCGAATTCTGGTCGCTGCCGACCGGCATACTCGATCCATGAGGTATTCACGTGCGCACACCCGCCCGAGGGCGCTGTCGTTGCACGGACGGATTCGAGTGTTGACGATGAGCCTGGCCGCGCTCGCCGTTGCGGTCAGCGCTCTGGCGATCTACCTCGTCGCAGAGCAGTCGCTTCGCTCGCAGATCATCGACCGTGTCGGCCGAAACAGCGATGCGCTGATCGCCAGCGCAGCGTCGGGAGTGCCGGCCGATCTGTTCGGGTTCGGGATCGAAGACACAGAAGGAACCGCGGTCAAAGTTGCGTTGATGACCACCGATGGCACCTTGGTGTCCTCGTCCAACGGCACCTACCCCTTCACCAACTCCGATGGTGGGCTCGACGATCCGGAGAAGGCGGTCACCGAGGGCCGCACCGATCGGTCACTGCGGGAGGTTCGCGGCTACTACATCTCCGCCGAGCGCACCGATTCCGGTGAGACGATCATGGTGGCCGAAGCCCTGAGCGGTACCTCACCACTGCTCGGAAAACTCACGCTTGCCCTGATCCTCGTCGGGGCATTTCTCGTCGCCCTCGCTGGTGTGGCCGGCGCAGCCGTCGCTCGCACCGGCCTTCGTCCGGTCAGACGGTTGCGCGCCGGAACGGAACGAGTGGCCAGGACGGGTGACTTCGAGCCCATCGACGTCAACGGAGACGACGAACTGGCGTCTCTCGCCAACAGTTTCAACGAGATGCTGGCTGCGCTTTCGCGGTCGCGGGCACGACAGGGACAGTTGATAGTCGACGCCGGTGCCGAACTGATGGAACCGTTGACCGCGCTGCGCACCAACATCGATCTGTTGATGTCCCTCGACGGCCCGAATGCCCCGGTCATGCCCGACGAGCAACAGGACCGACTGCGCGTGGAGGTCATCGAACAGATGGACGTCATCATCGGACTGGTGCACGACTTGGTCGACCATGCCAGAGAGCCCGCACCTACCCAGCAGTGAGAACCCAGCAGTGACGGTTAGCTGTCGCCGCCGAGCCGCTCGCTATTGTCGAACGATGAATGCCCCTTTGACGATCGTGACCGGCGGCAGCCGCGGAATCGGAGCCGCAGTATCTCGGCGTCTCGTGGCCGATGGGCACGACGTCGTGATCGCCTACCGCTCCGATTCTGCGGCCGCCGACGCAGTGGTGAACGAACTGTCGAGCGCCGACCGAACGGTCGTCGCGATACGTGCCGACGCCACTGACGAGCGGTCGGTGATCGATCTGTTCGCTGCTGCTGCCGAGATCGGCACTGTCACCGGATTGGTGAACAACGCCGGATCGGCGCGTGCAGTAGGGACCCTGGCGAACAACGACATCGAGACGATCAGGGCAGACTTGGACGTCAACCTGCTCGGCGTCCTGACCTGCTGCAAGTACGCCATACACGCGATGGCCGACCACGGCGGTGCCATCGTCAACATCTCCTCCGCGGCAGCCACCATCGGAAGTCCCGGTATGTACGTGCACTACGCCGCGGCCAAGGCAGCCGTCGACACCTTGACGGTCGGTCTGTCCAAAGAGCTTGCCGCGCAGAACATTCGTGTCAACGCCGTCGCGCCGGGGGTCATCGAGACCGAGTTTCACAAAGACCGTGAGCGACCACGGAAGATGGCGTCGAGCATCCCCCTCGGCCGCCCTGGAGTACCCGACGAGATCGCCGGCGCGGTGTCGTGGCTGTTGTCCGAGGATTCGCGCTACGCCACCGGAACGGTCGTCAGAGTCGCAGGCGGAATGTGACGGACACTCGGCATGCCGATCAGCGAGGCGGAAGTCGATGCAGCTCGACGTCTGTCAGCTCGCCGCCATCGGCAACGGCGGTGAGGTAGGTACAGAACGGCTGCCGACGCCGGTCCGTCGGAGATCCGGGGTTGAGCAGCCGTAGACCGTTGTCGGCCGTCGTATCCCACGGAATGTGACTGTGTCCGAACACGAGGACGTCGGTATCGGGGTATGCGGTCGCCATCCGGCGCTCGCGTCCTGTCGCGGCTCCGGTCTCGTGGACGACGGTGAAGCGCACGCCGCCGAGTACCAAGTCGGCACGTTCGGGCATGACCGCACGCAGCTCGTCGCCGTCGTTGTTTCCCCAGCAGGCGACCAGCGAACGAGATCGCTGCGAGAGTGCCTCGAACGTCGCGAGATTCACCCAATCGCCGGCATGGATCACCACATCGGCGTCGTCGACGGCGGCCCACACCTGATCGGGCAGCACTTTCGCTCGGGTGGGCAGGTGAGTGTCCGCGATGATCAGTAGCTTCACGTTTCGATTCTGCACCGGCGTCCTGCTCGATGACGCGCGGGCAGGCCGGAAGTTAATCAGCGAAAGTCTCTGGATCGGGACGCAACTCGCAGATCCATCAATTGCAGATGGTCTGCCACCACGGTCACCGCCCCCTCGGCATTCTGCACTTTGCCTCGAATAAGCAACGCCGGAGCGGTGATTGCGAGTTTGCGGTACTTCGCCCATAACCCCACCGAGCACACGACGTTGACCATGCCGGTTTCGTCTTCGAGGTTGATGAACGTGACGCCTCCCGCGGTCGCCGGACGTTGACGATGCGTCACTGCACCGCCGACGAGGACCCGGTCGCCATCGGGGATCTTCAGCAGCCGATTCGCGGGCACCACGCCGAGGGAATCCAGCCGATCCCGGAAGAACTGAGTGGGGTAGGAATTGGGTGACACTCCCGTTGCCCAGACATCGGCCGACGCCAGATCGAGGTCCGTCATACCCGGCAGCGCAGGCGCTTTCGTCGATGCGCCGACGCCGGGGAGCAGACCGGGCCGCTCCCCCGCGGCCGCTCCGGCAGCCCACAACGCCTCTCGACGAGTGATGCCGAAACACCCCAGCGCGCCGGCCGTGGCCAGTGCTTCCGCTTGCGCCACCGACAGTTCGACGCGTCCCGTCAGATCCAGAAACGAGGTGTACGGCCCGTGTGCATCTCGCGCGTCGACGATCTTCTGGGCAAGTGTCGTCCCGATGAACTTCACGTCCGCCAAACCCATGCGGATCTCGAGACCGTCTGCCTCGAGATTTGCATGACCGAGACTGGCGTTGACGTCAGCACCGTGCACGACCACGCCGTGCCGTCTGGCATCGGCCACCAGAGACTGAGGTGAGTAGAAGCCCATCGGCTGAGCACGAAGGAGACCAGCACAGAACGCCGCCGGATGGTGCAGCTTGAACCACGACGAGTAGAAGACCAACGAGGCGAAGCTCTGCGAATGGCTCTCGGGAAAGCCGAAGTTGGCGAACGCCGAGAGCTTTTCGTAGATTCGATCCGCGGCTGCACCGGTGATGCCGTGCAGATCACGCATTCCGTCGTAGAACCGTCCACGAAGCAATTCCATCTTCTCCGGAGACCGTTTCGATCCCATGGCGCGACGCAGCTGATCGGCATCGGCGGCGCTGAAGCCCGCGACGTCGATGGCCATCTGCATCAGCTGTTCCTGGAACAGCGGCACGCCGAGAGTTCGATCGAGAGCTTTCTTCAGCGACGGATGATCGAAGGTGACCGGTTCGAGTCCGTTGCGCCGCTTGACGTACGGGTGCACCGAGCCACCTTGGATGGGACCGGGACGAATCAAGGCGACCTCGACGACGAGATCGTAGAAATTACGCGGCTTGAGCCGCGGAAGAGTGGCCATCTGGGCCCGCGACTCGACCTGGAACACACCGACCGAATCGGCCCGTTGCAGCATCTCGTACACCGCATGTTCGGACAGGTCGATCGAGGCGAGGTCGATCTCGATGCCCTTGTGTTCGGCGACCAGGTCGATCATGTAATGCAGAGCCGAGAGCATCCCGAGCCCGAGCATGTCGAACTTGACCAAACCCACTGCGGCACAATCGTCTTTGTCCCATTGCAGCACACTGCGATTCTCCATCGTCGCCCATTCCACCGGGCACACGTCGGCGATCGGTCGGTCGCAGATCACCATTCCTCCCGAATGGATGCCGAGGTGACGCGGAAAGCCCTCGATCTGACGGGCGAGGTCGAGAACGGAATCGGGGATCCCGTCGCCGTCCTGATCGCCGATTCCGGACCACCGGGTGATCTGCTTGCTCCACGCGTCCTGTTGTCCCTGGGAGAACCCGAGAGCGCGGGCCATGTCTCGTACCGAGGACTTCCCGCGATAGGTGATGACGTTGGCGACCTGAGCGGCATGGGTTCGGCCGTACTTGGCGTACACATGCTGAATGGCCTCTTCCCGCCGATCCGACTCGATGTCGATGTCGATGTCGGGTGGTCCGTCGCGTTCGGGTGCGAGAAACCGCTCGAACAGCAACTTGTTGGCAACCGGATCGACGTTCGTGATTCCGATGGCGTAGCAGACGGCCGAGTTCGCCGCCGAACCTCGCCCCTGGCACAGAATGTCGTGGGTCTTGCAGAAATGAACGATGTCGTGCACCACCAGGAAGTAGCCCGGAAATTCGAGCCGCTCGATGATGTCGAGCTCGTACTCCAACTGCGAATATGCAGCCGGGTTCGCCGACTGCGGGCCGTACCGCTGGGCAGCACCCTCGAACGTGAGCCGCCGCAGGTAACTGATCTCGGTGTAACCGTCGGGCACCTCGAACGGTGGGAGACGAGGCGCAATCAGTTTCAGATCGAACGTGCATTCTCGACCCAGTTCGACGGCACCGCGCACTGCACCGGGATAGTGCTCGAACAGCTCCGCCATCTCCGCCCCCGACCGCAGATGTGCACCACCCGTCGGTGCCAGCCACCCTGCCGCCTCGTCCAGACTGCTCCGGGCACGTACCGCAGCCATCGCCATGGCCAACCTTCGGCTACGTGGACTGGCGTAGTGCGCCGCCGTGGTGGCGATCATCGGCAGACCGTACCGGCGAGCCAGGGCCGCGAGAGCGTCGTTGCGCTCGTCGTCGTCGGCAGTACCGTGCCTGGTGAGCTCGACGGTGACGCGCTCGGCCCCGAACCGATCGACCAGATCACGCAGCGCGAGATCGGCCGCCTCCGGCCCACCCCGCGAGAGCGCTTGGCGGACATGCCCTTTGCGACAACCGGTCAGGATCTGCCAGTGCCCTCCCGCCGATTCGGTGAGTTCGTCCACGTCGTACCGCGGCTCACCCTTGACTCCGCCGGCCAGATGCGCGGCCGCGATCCGACGCGACAGCCGTCGATACCCTTCCTGTCCACGAGCGAGCACCAGAAGATGCGTACCGTCGGGATCGGTCGCTCCGGCCCTGGACCGGTGGGTGTCGAGCGACAGCTCGGCACCGAACACCGTTCCGATGCCGAGGGCTCGTGCTGCCTCGGCGAAACGTACGACGCCGTAGAAGCCGTCGTGGTCGGTGATCGCAATGGATTCGAGTCCCAGACGCACCGCTTCCTCGACCATTTCCTCCGGCTGCGATGCGCCGTCGAGAAAGCTGAACGCAGAATGCGCATGCAGTTCTGCGTACGGTGTCGACGGCCCCACCGAATCGAGCCGGCGACCCTGGTAGGCGTCGCGTTTGCGCGACCACGCCGGGCTGTCGCCCCCATCGCCTTCGACGACCGGCTTGGGGCGCCCGGAGAGGACTCGCTCCATTTCCGACCAGGTGGGCGGCCCGTCGTTCCATCCCATCGAGACCACCTCCTTCACACCGTCACACACATCGTCGAACACTTGTTCTAATGAGAACACGAGGGTCCGACACGATCAACTACAGTCGAATCGCTACTCACCCCTTCCACAGAGCCGGAGCACAGTTGTGACGCGTTGGGCATCGTTCGTCGTATCGCACAAGCGATGGGTGCTCGCCGTCGTCGTCGCGGTCGTAGCCGTCGGCGGCGTGCTGGGACTGGGCGTCTTCTCGAAACTGAGCGAGGGCGGATACGCCGACGCAGGCAGCGAATCGTCACAGGTCGCGCGGCTGGTCCAGGGCATCGGCCAACCGACCCCCGACATCGTCGCGATCTACACCGCACCCGACGGACGAACGATCGACGACATCGGACCACAGGTGCAGTCGACACTCGACGAATTCCGCAGCCGCTACACCCTCGGAAACGTGAACTCCTACTGGACCGCAGACCCGGTGACCAAGGAATTCCTGGTCTCGAAAGACCGAACCAAAGCACTGGTGACGATCTCCCTCGGTGCGAAATCGGGAGTTACGTTCAACACGTTCGGTGAGCTACCTCCACAACTCGTCGTCCCCGGCATCGAGTCGCAATTCGCCGGCGCATCGGTCGTGGGAGTCTCGCTCAGCCAAACCCTCGAGCGAGACCTCGTGCGCTCGGAGATCATCGCCGTCCCCATCACACTTCTGCTTCTCGTCTTCATCTTCGGTGGCGTGATCGCCGCAGCGGTACCGGTATTCGTCGGGATTCTCAGTGTGCTCAGCTCGCTGGCAATCCTGCGGGTGCTCACCGAATTCACCGAGGTGAGCTCGTTCTCGATCAACGTCGCGTCGCTGCTCGGCCTCGGCTTGGCCATTGATTACGGACTGTTCATCGTCAGTCGATTCCGCGAGGAACTCCGCACTGGGTCGTCGTCGATGGAGGCGACCGTACGTACCGTGTCCACTGCAGGGCGCACCGTCGTCTTCTCCGGACTGCTCCTGATCTGCGCGTTCGCGGGCATGCTGGTCTTCCCGCAGGCGGTGATCCGATCCCTCGGTTTCGGTGCCATGGCCGCGGTGGCCAGCGCCGCCCTGCTGTCCCTGACCGCGGTGCCCGCCCTGCTCGCCCTTCTCGGCACTCGCATCAACTCCTGGACCTGGTCGCGTACCGCCTCGGACCGCAGCGACGCACGCGCACACAAGTTCTGGGGTGGTGTCGTCACCCGAGTGATGAAGAATCCAGGAATCGTCGCCGCCGTCATCGTCGCCGGCTTGTTGATTGTCGCCACCCCGATTCTGAAGGTCTCCCTGGGGGAGGTCGACTACACCGCACTACCGAAGAACGACCCGGCACGGGCAGCCTTCGAAACCCTCGCCACCGACTTCGAGTCCACCGGCGACGGTGCCACCGTGGTGCTGCGGAGTCTCGACGGCGTCAAGCCTCAGGGCCCGCCCGTTGCGGAACTGACCGCAGCGATGAACACCACCCCCGGCGTGGCCCGAGCCGAATTCCTCGGATCCAAGGACGATTTGGTGGCATTCCAGGCGTCCTACAGCGAACCCAGCGACGGAACGACCGAGGCTCGGTCCCAATCGAATGCGGTGACTGCCCTCCGAGCGATCACTCCACCGGACGGCACCGAAATCCTCGTCGGCGGCGGACGCGCGAACGTCGACGACGGTAATGCCGCGATAGCGAAATGGCTGCCGGTGATGATCGCGATCATGGTGATCTCGACGTTGGTCCTGCTGTTCCTGGCCTTCGGCTCGATAGTGCTGCCGATCAAAGCAGTTCTCATGGCCGGGCTGAGCCTGGCAGCGACCTTCGGAGCACTGACCTGGGTGTTCCAGGAAGGTCACGGTGCAAGCTTGCTGGGAGTGACGCCCGGTCCGCTCGAGTCGACCTTCGTCGTACTCATTCTCGCAGTCATCTTCGGCCTGTCGACCGACTACGAAGTGTTCTTGATGTCTCGGATGGTGGAAGCGCGCTCGGCAGGTGCTTCCACCGAGGAGGCCGTCATTTTCGGAGCCCAACGCACCGGACGCATCGTCACTGCCGCGGCCCTGATCCTGATCGTCGTCACCGGAGCGTTCACGATCTCGGGCCTGTCGATCATGAAGTTCCTCGGCTTCGGCGTGATTCTGGCGCTGATCATCGACGCCACCATCATCCGCATGCTGCTGGTGCCCTCCTTGGTCAAGCTCATGGGCGAAGCCAACTGGTGGGCCCCGGCGTGGATGAAGAAGGTGCACGAGAAGGCCGGTATGGGGCACTAGCCGTCAAACTTACCGAGGAGTAAGGTCGCCTCGCATGGCGAGCTACATCGTGACCGGCGGTACCGGGTTTCTGGGCAAGAACGTGCTGCCCCGACTTCTCGGACGTGATGCGGACGCCCTCGTCCATGTACTCGTTCGACCGCAATCGGTCGCTCGACTCGAGAAGCTGGCCGACGATCTGGACGGCGGCGACAGAATCCGCCCACTGATCGGCGATCTCGTCGAACCCGGGCTCGGTCTGAAAGACGTTCCGGCCGACGTCGATCACATTCTGCATCTCGGTGCCGTCTACGACCTCACGGCGGGAGACGAGCAAACCCCGACCAATGTCGCCGGAACAGCGTCGGTGGTCGAACTGGCAAAAAGGACCGGCGCTCGTCTGCACCACATCTCGTCGATCGCAGTGGCAGGTGACTACCGAGGGACGTTCTCCGAGAACGATTTCGACAAGGGGCAGAACTTTCCGACGGCGTATCACCGCACCAAGTTCGAGTCCGAGAAACTGGTTCGCGGCAGCTCCGCAGACTGGCGGGTGTACCGCCCCGCTGCCGTGGTCGGACACTCCGAGACCGGCGCGACAGACAAGATCGATGGCCCGTACTACTTCTTTCCACTGTTCGCCGAGCTGGCGAAACTGCCTCCGTTCCTGCCGATCACGGTACCCAAGATCGGACACACCAACCTGGTTCCGGTCGACTACGTCGCGGACGCCATCGTGGAACTGGTTCACCGAGACACCCCGTCCGGCAGCGTTTTTCACCTGGTGAATCCGGAGCCTCAGTCGATGGCCGAGGTGTACTCCGCATTCTCTTCGGCTGCCGGATCCCGCGCCAGAATCGTCGACATCCCAGGGAAGCTGGTTGCCCCCGTGGTGTCACCCACATCCGCAGCGGTTCGGAAACAACGCAACGCTGCGCTTCGCGATCTGGGCGTGCCGCCGGTGATGCTCGATCATCTAACTCTGCCGACCGTCTTCGAGTCCGCAACGACACAGAAAGCATTGCAGGGCAGCTCCATCGCACCGCCGCCGCTGCGGACGTACGCCGACCGCCTGTGGCAATACTGGATGGAGAATCTCGACCCCAAACGCAACCGCCGAGACGATCCACGCGGTCCGCTGTTCGGACGCCACATCGTCATCACCGGCGGGTCCTCCGGTATCGGCAGAGCCAGTGCGGAGGCCGCAGCGCGAAAAGGAGCGGTGGTCATCGTGCTCGCGCGCGGCCAAGATCAGTTGGACGAGGTCGTCGAGCAGATTCGCGCCGACGGCCATGTCGCTCATGGGTATTCGTGCGATGTCACCGACAGCGAGTCGGTCGAACGAACAGTGAAAGCAATACTGCACGACCACGGGCATGTGGACATGCTCGTCAACAGCGCGGGCCGATCCATTCGCCGCGCGCTCTACCGTTCCACCGACCGACTGCACGATTACGAACGCACCATGGCCGTCAACTACTTCGGAGCGATTCGTGTGGTGTTGGCGCTACTGCCGCACATGCGCGAACGCAGCTTCGGGCATGTGGTCAACATCTCCAGCGCTGCAGTGCTGGGGCACCCTCCTCGGTTCTCGGCGTACGTGGCGAGCAAGGCAGCACTCGACGGTTTCACCGATGTTGCTGCAGCAGAGACGCTCTCGGACGGAATCACCTACACGACCATTCACATGCCGCTGGTGGACACCCCGATGATCACCCCGACGGGCGACAAGAACGTCGGCACTGTCTTCTCACCGGAGAAGGCGGCCGCGATCGTCATCCGCGCGCTGAGCGACAAGCCGAAGCGAATCGACACCCCACTGGGAACACTCGGACAGTTCGGGGCCATCTTCAGCCCCAAGGGCAAAGATCGCACGATGCATCAGCACTACCGAAAATTCGCCGAGTCGGCCGCCGCCAAGGGCGAAACGCCGGTACCCGTCGAAGACGGGAAAGCGCCCTATCGGGTTCGGCCGTACGACCCGTCGACCCCCAGCGCGCGTATAGGCAAGGTCGTCCGCCGCATCGGCAGGTTGGTACCCGGCACCAGTTGGTGACGTGCACGTCAGGGGGCCACGGCAGTCCACAGGGTCCAGCGATCGCGTTCGATCAACTCACCTTCGGCCAGGCGAGCCCTCAGATGCTCGACCAACTCCGTAAGTTCGACGTCGGAGAGTTCGTGCAGGATCGAGCGGCCTGTTCTGCCCGCGATTTCGTCGAGGTATTCGTCACGGCCGGAGTAGCGGCGACGGGTTTCCCAGAATTGCTGCGTAGCGACATCGACGAATCCAGCTCGGGACAACGCGTCACGGACATCGTCGACGCCATGCCGTCGTCGAAGTTCGATGTCCATCAGCCGTGGAAAGGCGTCGAAAAAATAGCCGCGCGGGTTGGTTGCAGAGCCGGACAGCCCGGCGTCCTCGGCCGTGCGGTCCTGGATGATCACCGTCCCACCCGGTCGTAGAAGCCGAGCAGACTCGAGCGCCACTGTGTAGGCGTCGGGCAGATGGTGAACGAGGGCGCGAGCGAACACGATGTCGGCTTGTCCGTTGGGCAAGCCGGTGTGCTCGGCACCAGCGCAGACGAATTCGATGTCTTCGGGCGACGAGCGTCGGGCCGATTCGAGGATCGGCGGACTCGAATCGATCGCCGTCACACTCGCCCCCATAGAACGCCATGCCCGCGCATAGGTTCCGCCGCCGCACCCGAGATCGACCACGTGCGCTCCGACCGGATCGACGATACGGACGACGGCGTCGCTCCAAGAGGAGTCGGCCTCACGGTTCGAGTAGGTGTTGTTGTTGCGCGGATCACGAAAGTCGATAGGCATGTGAACGAGTACAGCGAGCCACACCGAGGGCGTCCACCATTTAGTGTGGGGCTACATGTTGGCTCTGCATCTTCGGGCCGCCGACTTGGCGGACACGTCACTGACCGTCTCGCCTCTGTTCGAGACGGTCCTGAGCCTGCGCACATGGACCGCTCCGAACCGGCACCCGCTGCACGAGCCCTGGCGACGACGCGTCCGATCGGCATGGCAGCAGTGTGACACCGAGATGCTGACGGCGCTGGTCTCTCCCGATGGGAGAATCCCGGATTTCCTCGCACCCCGACCGCCCACTCAGTCGCCGGCTTTCGACGACGAGATCGCTGTTGTCGGGGCAACACCGGCAACGGAGATGCGACGCGATATCGCGGCCGCCTTCTCCGCTGACATTCCTGCGGTCCTCGTCGGTCCGGCCCGAGAGGTGCGCACCCGTGCAGTCCATGCGCTCTCGCACTACTGGGCAACGTGCCTCGAACCCGACTGGTCCAGGATCCGAGCAGTATTGGATGGCGATCTGGACTACCGCGCGCAACAGCTTTCGCACTTCGGGGCACGAAAGATGTTCGAGCATCTCGATTCTCGTGTCCGATGGGACGATGGCGTGCTGTGGGTCGACAGGCTAGAGGACCAGGTGTGGGTCGACGTCGACGGACGTGGACTTCCTCTCATTCCGTCGGTGTTCGTGCACGGCGCGATCACGCAGACGAGCCCGACGCGAGCTCCCTCCCTGGTGTATCCGGCCCGCGGGCGAGGCGCAGTGTGGGACATGGGGCGGACAGCTCCGAACCGGGCGCTGACCAATCTTCTCGGCACCCAACGTGCAACGATTCTCACGCTGCTCGATGCGCCCACCACCACCGGGGAACTCGCTGCGGCACTGGCCGTCTCACCCAGCGCAGCGAGCCAGCATCTTCGCGTTCTGCGCGAAGCAGCGGTGGTGCGACGCGTCAGACAGGGACGATCGGTGTTGTACGTACGCACTTCGCTGGGGGACGAGCTGCTCGGGCGGAGTCGATAGACCGCCCACCGTCACGCTCGATGAATACCGATACCAGGGGAGTAAAGATCGGCCGACTTACTGTTCGCCAGTTGATCGTGAACAGTGTCGAGCGGTATTGAACAACCCCGCCTCCTGCCGAAGCAAAAAAGGTAGAGCCAGCCATACCGTGCGACCGAGCAGTGGAACCTAAAATGCTCGAGTGAGTCCATCGACGGCAGATTCAGCTCAGCACCTCCTCGGGTCGCTTCGTGCAATGCAGTACATTGCCGCTGCAGCTACGCGAACGCTGCTCGCGGTGGCCGCAACTGCCCTACTCGGTACCCCGATACTCATTGCCGCTACCAGCTCCAGGTTCGACGCCGTCAGCGTCGGTGCACTCGCGACTGCGGGGTTGGTCGCACTGGGAATCGGTCTACCGATCGTATCGGCCTTACTCGCGCGGGCTGACTCGGCGAAAGCTGTTGCGTTTAGTACCGAATCAGTGACGAGCACAGTGGAAATATCACTGTACGAGCCGAAGTCGTTGATCCGGCCACTTGCCTACAGCATCGTGATGGTCACCCTCGGTGGAGCCGTCACGGTCGCGGGGTTACTTGCAGTGACAGGGTCGATTGTGGGGTTGGCGAGCCCCTACCTCACGCTCACCGGAGACCGCGCCGTGATCGGTCCGGTAATTATCGACACCGTGACGAAAAGCGTTGTCGCGGCTACGGTCGGCTGTGTCCTGCTCGCCCTGGCTGTGCGGGCATCACCCTGCTTTGCCCGTTTCCACGCGGAACTGGTGATTCAGGTTCTGACCAGACCGGAGAACCGATTGCGGCACGATCTCAACGAAACCGCGCAATCGCGTGCACGCGTGGTCCGCGCCTTCGACGTTGAACGTCGACGCATCGAGCGGGATCTACACGATGCGGTTCAGCCGCAACTGCTATCTGTCAGTATGTCGCTGGGCCTCGCACTCGCTGAGTTACCCACAGGTACTGCGGGGCGTGAGGATGTTGTGCACGCTCAGCAGCAAGCTCGCAAGAGCCTCGATAATCTGCAACGAGTTGTTCGCAACATTCACCCTCGAGTGCTCATCGACCACGGCCTCGGTGCCGCGATCAACGAATTTGCTGACAATTTCGCCGTTCCGGTCACGGTAAAGGACCAGCTCGGCCAACGTTTACCGGCCCACATCGAAACCAATCTCTACTTCTGTGTGTCGGAGTTACTTTCGAACGTCGTCAAACACAGCTCTGCGCGTTGCGCCGACGTCCTAATGCAAATCTTGCAGCAGAATGTTCATATTACGGTTCACGACGATGGATGTGGTGGTGCCGGATATCGACATAAGCGCAACGGAGGCCTGGAGGGTATCGGCGACCGTCTCGCGGCTGTGAACGGCACTCTCGCAGTCGAATCACCGGTGGGCGGACCGACCGATATTTTCATCATGGTTCGTCGAGGGAGTTCGGAATGACATGTATGGGTGCTCCTACGTCGCGCAGCATCCGGGTAGTTCTGGCCGAAGACAACACGCTTCTGCGTGAAGGACTGCAGATGCTGTTGGAGCGCAATGGTTTCCATACCGTTGCTGCCGTCGGTTCGGCAAGCGAACTGGTGTCTGCGTGCTACCGGTACGGCCCGGACCTCGTCATCACAGACGTCAGAATGCCGCCGAACTTCGGATCTGAGGGCCTCGCTGCTGCGTTCGAGTTGCGTCAGGAGAACCCGACATTGCCGGTCGTCGTACTCAGTCAGTACATCGAACAGAGTTATGTGGCCGAGTTGCTCGACGGCGCAGGCGAGGCTGGAATCGGATATCTGCTGAAGGACAGAGTCGGCGACGTTCGGGAATTCGTCGACACCCTTCGACGCGTCGAGTCCGGCGGCACCGCCATCGATCCTGCTGTCATCACTCGGATGATCGATCGGAAGCGTGATCCTCTCGACGCACTGACTCCACGCGAACACGATGTTCTTGTCGTAGTCGCAGAAGGGCACTCGAATGCTGCCATCGCGCGAATGTTGTTCATCAGCGAAGCAGCCGTCGTCAAGCATGTGGGGAACGTAATGATGAAACTCGACATTGCACCGAACAGTGATCGAAATCGAAGAGTCGCAGCAGTTCTCGCGTATCTTCGAGCTCAGGATGAGTACCGTTCTAGTCGGTCTCCACGGGATAGCCGTTGAGGTTGACCGTGGTCCCGGCCGGAACCACGATCGAGTAGCCTCCTTCGCAATAGCCGACCATGCCTCCATCGCACGGTGTGTCCAAGTTCAGAGTGGCACCCTCTAGCGACCAGTCCGGAGTGCTCGCGTTCTTTCCGATGGTTTTGGTGCGCACAGTGACCACCACTTCCGCGATGCCCACCTGTTCCGAGGTATCGACTGGCATGTTCGCGTTGTAGTTCACGACATCCAATCGCTGGCCGGTGAGTTCGAATGTCTCGGTCCATTGCTTCGCAGTGGGCGAGCAACTCGACAGTGCCAGCACTGTAGTGATGAGGGTTGCTGCGGCGCAGGCTCGAAAAAGATTGTTCATGCCTACAGTCCACCTGTTCCTACCGCCTACCGACATAGGTCGAGAAATAGGTTCTTGGTAGACGTACATCTACCCGCAACGCGCCGTGGCCCCAGCTCGGCAATCGATAGTGATCATGTCTCTGTTCAATTGCTCGACGACGCGGCAATGCGCTCGGGGGACTATCGTCGGGGCGTCTGTGCCCACACTCGCAGAAATCCCTGACTCAGGTATGTCAATGAGCCGATGGCCAGTATCCATTTGACGGTGCTGACCACGGTGGTGGCCCGTACGACGGTGTCGGAGATCTGTTCTCGGTTGTCCACCAGTATCAGCCCGACGATGTTTTCGATGTAGTCACCGGCAGCGGAGGCCACGGGAGCGACGGCCAATGCCGTCGTTACTGCAGGGCTCAGCGGAGTCTTCGTAGCCAAGCTCCTCGCACCCGCACGCAGTGCGATGGCATAGATGGCCGGGTGGACGAAGTCGGGCAGATAATGACTGCGGAAGCGGGCGATTTCCGTCTCGTCCATGCTCGCCAGAATCTGCCGGTACCGCTGTTCGGACCAGGCCGTCTGCACGGCAAGCACTTTCGGTGCCGCGGGCCCGAGCAACCGGGCGATATTGGCCTGGGAGACGACGAACAACGCCGACCATCCCAGTAGCTTCCGATCCAGCACAGTCAGCGACATGAGAGCAGATTACTGCGTCAGAAATGGACGAACTACCGCTTCGAAGGCTAAGTAGCCATCGCGGTGGATGCTGTGTCCGGTCCTGAATGCCTCCACTCGACAGTTCGGAATGCTCGCTACCATCGCGTCGAGCCGAACCGGATCGACCATGCCGCCCGGACCTCCACGGAGTACCAACGTCGGAGCAGTGATGTCGGCCAACGACTCCCACCACCGCGGGTTCGGCCGACGGAACTGCTCGAGAGCAGTGGCGGTCATCGATCGATCGAACGCGAGTACCGCACGGGGATGCAGAACAACGCTGGTCGCCGCATGCCAGAGTTCGGTGACCGACGGCATCCGGCCGGTCAGGGTCGGCGGGGCGTCCCCGGGCCTGATCGGTATCGGAAGTTCTTCGAGAACCAGGCGTCGGACGAGAGACGGGCGACGCTGCGCCACGAGCGAGACCGCGTATCCACCGAGTGAATGCCCGACGAGATCGACTTCGGTGAGCCCGAGGTGATCGATCAGGGCGAGGAGATCACCGCCGAACATGTCGAACTCGTACGTGGGCGTGTGGGCACTTTTGCCGTGCCCTCGGAGGTCGACGGTGATCACCCGGCGACCGTGCGCGGTCAGAGCCCGAGCGAAGCGATCCCAGGTTCCGCTGTCTCCGCCCATGCCGTGCACCAGCATCACTGGCTCCGCACTCGTGTGTTCCTGCGGCGCGAACGAGCGATACGCGATGTCGACGCCATCGAGGTCGACCGTCTCGGACATCATCTGCATTTCCCCGACGGTAGCGGTTCCTACTCGTAGATTCCTTCCACCCGCCACAGACCGTCGTCGAACACCAGCAGCAACGCCCTCTCGTCGTCGAGCACCACCTGTGCCCGCGCCGTCGGCCCCGTCGATCCTTGCCCGCTGTCCCACCACCGTTCGTCGACGGGCCACGGCCCGGCCAGGCCCGTCAACTCCCATTCCTTGGTCCCCCACCGCAATCTCTTGGGTGGCGCATCGAACACACCGCGGTCGGTGACGCCGATTCCCGAACCCGCCCGATTCATCAGCGTCACTGCCGGGCGTGTCTCGATCACCGCCGCCGGTGCCGGCTCGGGTAGTCGGCCAGGCCACGGGGCCGATGGATCGGACAGCGGCACCAGCTCGTCCCCCAGTGGACGCAACGTGATCCGCTCGGCCGGCCCGCGTCCACCGCTGAGAACACCCCCGAGCACCGATTCGCCGCCGAGCAGACCCTGAACGCGTACCAACGCCCGACGCGCCCTGTCGTCCTCGTCACCGACACTGCCCCACAAACCCAGCTGCAACTCCCCCGCTGCCACCACTTCGATCGGCTCGAGGCGCAGGACGGTGATCGCCGACGTCGGCTTGTTCTCGCTGCGTCCGGTGATCCAGCCGTCGAGTTGCCACCGCACGCGATCGGCCGTGCCCTCCGGCGTCAACGGCTCGGCGCACCGCCAGATTCGCGACAGATTCTCACCGTTGCCGGTACTGGCGTGCACCAGCAACCGAGTGCACGCAACAGCAGCCGCGGCGAGCTTGGTGTGCAGCTGCTCGGCCAATGCGCGCCCGGCGAACGCGGCTGCATCCACCCGATCGATCGGCGGATCGCACAGATACTCCACATCCAGGTCGGGAGGCAGAGCACGGGCAGACGGCGGCCTTTCGGGCTCACCGCGGGCACTGCGATGCGCCAGTACGGCATCGGTACCGAATCGCGATGCCACATCCGACGGAGACAGGGCAGCGAAGTCCCCGATTCTGCGTAAACCCAAGCGGTGCAACAGATCCACCAGTTCACCACGATCGGCCGCGGCCATACTGGGCTCCGCCGAGAGTTCGGCGATCGGTAACGGCGAAAGAAACCCGGCACCACCGCCGCGCGGCACCACCTGTGCGTACCGCGCGGCGACGACTGCGGTGGACAACTCGTCGGCAATCCCGATCTGACATTCGACACCGGCAGCCGACGCTTCGTCGATCAACCGCTCCGCGGCGCGATGCTCGGTACCGAAGTACCGTCCGACACCACGCGCTGCAAGAACCAACAGGCCCGGCCGCAGCACTTCGACGCCGGGGGCAATGGCCGCGACAGCCGAGACCACGGGCTCGAACAGGCGTGCATCACGATCGGTATCGGCAACGGCCACATGCACGTCGGGGCACCGCGCCTGCGCCTCCCGGCGACGTAGGCCACGCTTGATGCCCGACGCCCGTGCCGTGGCCGAGCAGGCGACGACCCGGTTGGCCGACGTGACGACCACCGGATGCGTCGCCGGTAGATCGGCCTGAGCTGCTGCGGCGACGGCAGGCCAGTCGGGACACCACAGCGCCAGAACACGGTTGGACTGGCCGGTACTCATGTCGAGACCGCGATCGACAACGGATTCGACTCCTGCTGTTCGGCATGCCATTCGATGCGGCCGTTCTCCGCACGCAAGTCGAATCGAACCGTACGAGGACGCATCGCTTTACCCCGCGCGCACACCGACAATCGAACCCCGCGCAGCCGGCCACGCCCCAGCTCACGGCCTGTGCCGAGGCCGTCGTAACCGTGCACCGACGCGTCGAGTCGTAGCTCGGCTCCGTCCCAGTGCCCGTCGGTCACCACCAACGTCGACCCCTTGCTGCGGGCGCGCGCCACTACTGCCCTGGCCCGAGTCGGTGGTACCGACAGGCCGCCGAGACCGAGGACGACGAGATCGACGCCGTCGAGCAGGATCGCCGCCACTTCCACCGGGTCGGGGCCGGGATCGGGAATCAGAGCCAACTTGCTCAGTTGCGCGCCCATCTCCACCGCAGCCAGCAGCCCGAAGCGGGGCTGACCTATGACGGCGACATGGCCACCGGCACCGGTCACCGCGGCCACCAACCCGATCAACAACGAACCGGCACCGGACACCGAGGCCACCGTTCCGCGCACCAGACCACCGTGCGGAAGAACCTCCATCAGCGCCGACGGCACCGGAAGAACAGGCCGCCTACGGGTCGGTATCGACACCTGCTCCGAGCCGTTGACGACGTCGGAATCGGGGTCGGAATCGGGGTCGGTAGGGCGGGGACGAACGGAAGCAGAACTCTCGATGCGCACCGAGGCCGTTTCACCGCGAGACGGTACGGCAGCCATCCGACTGCGTAGCAGCGCCACCCGCTCGGGAAGCGACAACCCGTCGAGCGCATCCGGCGGTACGGAAGCCTGTGCTGCAGCCTCGGAAACAGACATGTCACTCCCCTTCACTGCATGAAAAATCGAGCCGAAACACCGGTGTTCGACGGACGCGGGAAGTGACGTATTCGAACACAATTTCGATCTGCACCCAGTAAAGCCGTTCGGACGGCAACTCGTCAAGGCGATGCCGTAGCCCCTGGTAGAGGCGGTAGTACCGCTGCTGCGGGCACACCGCGGCATCGTCCACTAACCTGTGGACGTGACCGATCAGCAGCGTGTTCGACGGGGAGTCGGGCCCGACTACCTCCTCGCCGGCAGATACCGTCTCGCCGGCAAGCTCGGCGGTGGCGGCATGGGCGCGGTCTGGCTCGCCACCGACACCCTTCTGCACCGGCAGGTGGCCGTCAAACAGGTCACCTCCACCACCCGATTGACCCCGGAACAGGCAGTGGACGTGCGCAACCGGGCCATGCGCGAAGGACGGATCGCGGCCCGCCTGTCGAGCCCACACGCCATCGCGATGCACGACGTCGCTCTCGTCGACGGCGAGCCGTGGTTGATCATGGAATACCTGTCCTCACGCAGCCTCGCGCAGGCGCTCGGCGTCACCGACTCACTACCACCGTTCGAAGTCGCTCAGATCGGTGCGCAGATCGCCGACGCCCTGACCGAAGCACACGACGCCGGAATCGTGCATCGCGACATCAAGCCGGGCAACATTCTGATCGCCGACCGCGGCAAGGATCTGGGCATCGTCAAGATCAGCGATTTCGGCATCTCTCGAGCCAAGGGTGACGTGGAGGAAGCCGACGACAGCGTCATCACCGGCACCCCCGCATACTTCGCCCCCGAGGTCGCCCGCGGCCAGGACCCCACTGCGGCCAGCGATGTGTTCTCCCTCGGTGCCACGTTGTACACCGCAATGGAAGGTGCGCCGCCCTTCGGCATCGATCACGATTCGATTGCGCTCCTGCACCGAGTTGCCAAGGGGCAGATCATCTCTCCCACTCGCAGCGGAGACCTCACCGGCCCACTACTGCACATGCTCGAGCCCGATCCAGCTCGACGCCCCACCATGGCGCAGGCCCGTGACGAGATCATTCTTGCCGCAATAAGCAAGCGCGGCACTATCTCTCAGTTGCGCGGAGTACCTCTGACCTCAGCGGACGGCGTCGTCCCCGCCTGGGCGAGACGGTCGACTCCCGTCTCGGAATCTCGTCGACCGTCCCGAGAATTCGGACGCACCATCGCCGGTCTGCCCGCCGTGCAACCGGGAGAAAGCCGAACGGATCCGACTCCCTCCTCGTACTCACCGCCGCCGTTCGACCTGCCGAAGAAGAGAAAGAACCCGGTCCAGGACGCACTCATGCGCATCGAGGACGTCATCGGCGACCGGACGTCCATCCCGGCAACGGCCGTCCTCGGCGGACTCGTCGTGGTCGTGATTCTTCTGATCCTGGCCGTCGTCCTGTTGCTGTAACAACTCCCGCACACTCCGTCCGTTCAGCCGAGAACCGGCATCACCAACGTCGTCAGAGCGCCGTCGACCGCGGAACGCACCAGCATCGGTTGATCCGGTGCAGCGATATCGAGCATCAGATCCGGTCCGACGGCCGATGCAACGGCGGCCTGCAGAACGGCCGCATCGAAGAACACAACGCTCTGTGAACCGGTCACCCGTGCAGGAACCGGAACACCATCGACCGAGAAACCGTCGGGCCCGGCCTCGATACGCAGGGTACTGCCGTCGACGGGAACGAAATCTCGTTGCAGCACAACCCTCGTCACGGTCGGAGCCAGACCGTCCATCATCGTGCGCCAGTCGGGGAATTCACCGTCGACCGTGTTCACCGGCACCCGAGAACCGTCGGAGTCGATCACCATCGACTCCTCGGTTCGCGTCAGCACGAGGGTGCCCGACGCGGGGACGGCCTCGAGAGATCCGACGGCTACGATTCGCGACCACGGTAATCCGGGCGAGCACTGCGCGACGAGACTGCGCGTGGACAATCGATACCGATCCGTCGCGGTGAGGGTGACACTGCTTCCGTCCACCTCGATCAGTACGCCCTGCAGTACCGGAAATTCTTCGCTCGTCCCGGCCGCCGACGAGACCTGCGCCATCGCCGAGGCCAAATCCTCGGCTGATACCGTTGCCGTGCAGTCTTTCTGGTCGAACAGTCGGCGAATCGACACTGCTGCCTCGGCTGCCGCCCGCGCCTGTGCAGCCAGAGCTTCGACGTGTCGATCCACGATTTCGATGGCGGCAGTTCCATCGCCGTCGAGGGCAGCGGCAACCTTGTCGAGTGGCAGCCCGATCTCGCGCAGCTGGCGAATGATGTTCGCCCGCTGCGATTGTGCGCGGGTGTAGTAGCGATAACCCGATTGTGCATCGATGGACGCCGGGGCCAGCAAGCCGCAATCGTCGTAGAACCGCAGCGCGCTGGGGGTCAGCCCGCTCTCGCGCGCGAACACACCGATGGTCAGGAATTCTTCGTCCGAATCAGTCATGCCGAAATCCTGAAGCTTCCCGTCGGTCGAAGGTCAAGCCCAACGCAGACGGCCTAATCGATTCGACGCTTGTGCGCCCACCGCGTCAGTGCATTCCTGTTCGATTGCTGGGTCTTCCGAAGAACATTGGACGCGTGCGTTTCGACGGTTTTGACCGAGATGAACAGATCCTCGGCGATCTCCCGATACGTGTAGCCGCGCGCCAGCAACCTCAGCACTTCGAGTTCACGGGGCGTCAACGAATCCAATTCCGGATCCAACGGCGGCTCGGGCGCTGCGCTGCGGCCGGTGAACGAGTCGAGGACGAAGCCGGCAAGACGCGGGCTGAACACCGCGTCTCCCCCGGCTACGCGTCGGACGGAATCGGCCAGTTCCGAGCCGGAGATGGTCTTGGTGACATACCCCCTCGCGCCGGCCCGGATGACGGCGATGACGTCCTCCGCTGCGTCGGACACGCTGAGCGCCAAGCACACCGGGCCCTCGGCGATTCGGTTGAGCACGGCCACGCCACCACCGTCGGGCATGTGCACGTCCAGCAGCACCACGTCGGGCTTGGTGGAATCGATCCCCGACACCGCCTCGGCGACTCCGCCTGCTTCCCCGACGACGTCGATGTCCACCTCACGGCCCAGTTCGGCGCGTACTCCCGAGCGAAACACCGCGTGGTCGTCGACCAGAAAAACGCGGAAAGGGTCGGTCACGTCGGCTGCTCCTGATGGTTGGATTCGGATTCGGTGGTCACTGCCCCGCCGTTGCGTGGCATGAAGATTCGTACTTCGGTTCCCTTACCGACTGTGGACCGCACCTGTACGGAACCGCCGCGGCGTTCGATTCGTCCACGGATGGACTTGGCCAGTCCCTGTCGGTCCTCGGGCACCGCAGACTCGTCGAAACCCGTACCGCGGTCGCGGACGAACACACTGACCTGCTCGGGTTCGGTTTCGGCGAACAGATCGATGTTGGTCTCACCGGAATGCTTGGCCGCGTTGACCAGAGCTTCACGAGTGGCCCCCAGCAGCGCGGTGAAGCTCTCGCGCGACAGCCCCGATTCGACGTCGTCCGGCAACAGATGCACGTCCCCGACCGTGATGGGACGGACCGTCACGCCGTGTTGATCCTCGACCTCGCCGGAGATGGTCTTGAGCGCATCGGCCAAGCTCGAATTGTCTGTGTCGCCGCCGTCGAACAACCACTTGCGCAGTTCTCGCTCCTGCCCACGCGCCAGCCGCATGACCTCCTGCGGCCGATCCGCCTGCTTCTGAATGAGCGCCAGCGTCTGCAGCACCGAATCGTGCAGATGCGACGCAATCTCTTCACGCTCGTCGTTTCGGATACGCGCCGATCGCTCGGCCCCGAGCGCACGCCAGGTCCGCAACCAGATCGGCACCGTCAACAGACCGACTCCGACGAGGGTGACCACCACCGCCAACAGGGACGACCGAAGCGACGCGAGATCGACGCGGGCCAACACCACCACGGCCAGGCCCAGGACGATCAACGTCGCGCCGCCGACGACACGAGCCCAGCTGAGCACGGTCGGTTGCTTGGGCAGCCCCAGCGCCGTCCGCGGCCCCTCGGCATCGAATTCTCGCCACACCAGGGCAGCACCGACGACGACCACGACGACCGGCACGACAACCGATGCCGCAGTACCACTGAGCAACCAGGCCAGCCCGACGGCGAGTCCGAGGCCGATGGCGGCCAGTCCCAATGCTCGTTGCCGCTCGGTAGCGCTCGGGCGTGCCGTGTCGTCACCGACCGGGGTGAACATCCAAATCAGGCCGTACGCAACGATCCCTGCACCGGCTGACGCCGCGAGCAACGCGAACGCCACCCGGATCTTGAACACGTCGACACCCAGATGATCGGCGAGTCCGCCCGCGACGCCGCCGACGATACGACCGCCGCCGCGGCGCCGATACGGTGCGGGGGCCGACCGTTCCAACGCTGCACGAGAAGCCGAACCCGACGCAACGACAGGGTGCGGCGGGAGCGGACGGGTCGACGGCGCAGCACCGGGCGCGGCGGACGCGCCGACGGCGGCGTCAACGGCTGGATTGTCGACAGGGTGCACGCCCACGATCCTGGCACGGCCGAGGGCGGTACCGCATCAGGGTTCGCCCTGATCTTTCGGCCTGCAACAGACCCGGGTGCAAGTCCGGGGTACGAGATCAGGGGAATCCCTGATGTGTTCCGAGGTTCGAGCCGACACGATGGTCATCATGAACAACGTGACCGTCTCGGATCAGCTACAGCAGATGTGGCGCACCCGTCCGCACCGCTTGCCGCAACGCGGACACGTGGCGGGTGTAGCAGCCGGTATCGGCTACCGATACGACGTCGACCCCGTACTGATCCGGGTCGCATTCGTCGTGTCCACCCTCTTCGGCGGCACCGGAATCGTGCTGTACCTCGCGGCCTGGCTGGTCCTCAGCCGCGCCGGCGACTCCGCCTCGGGGGTCGAATCCATGGTGGGCCGCGGGCACAGCTCCGATTCGACGACGAAGACCGTCGTCGTGGCGGTCGCGTTGGTGATCGCACTGTCGACACTCGGTCCGGCCGGTGTGGGACTCGGCGGATCCGGCGTGATCTCTCTCGCGGCGATGCTCGGCGGACTGTGGTTGCTTCACCAGCGCTGCCCCGAGCCGCCGCCGTACCTGCGAACAGCGGAATTCACCCGGCAGCAGTACGCACCGACCCCGTTCGGCTCGTCCACCACCTCCGCGGAGCAGTGGTCCGCCGCGCAATACCGGCCGCCGCAGTTCCAGTACGAGCAGTACACCCCGTACACGACGCTGCCCAAGAGCTACGAGCCGACACCGCAGCCGGTATCGGAATCCGGTAGTGCACCGACCGTCGACCTCACCAAGAGCACACGTGCCGAAAGTATTTCTGCCACTGCCGTTCCGACCACACCCCAGGCCGTGACACCTCCGTCGTGGGACCCGTTGGGAGTGGCACCGTTTGCGTGGGACCTCCCCGAACCGGCCGGCACCTTCCCACCGGCAGCGATCGAACGTAAGCGTCGATCGCGTTGGACGGCAAGCTTTCTCGGCCTAGCATTGCTCGGCGCTGCCGTCACCACCGGACTCGGAGCTCTGACAGGTTCCGACTGGATCACTCCGGGCCGCGTCGGTGCCGTCGCGTTG
This sequence comes from Rhodococcus sp. PML026, assembly GCF_000963615.1. Classification (NCBI taxonomy): domain Bacteria; kingdom Bacillati; phylum Actinomycetota; class Actinomycetes; order Mycobacteriales; family Nocardiaceae; genus Rhodococcus; species Rhodococcus sp. PML026. The sequence goes on from NZ_KQ031376.1 coordinate 116,216, forward strand.
TCGATCATCGCAGTGGGTCTGATCCTGGGTGCATTTCTCCGAAAGGGCTACGGCCTGTTGGTCGTCGGCGCGCCGCTGGCCGGGTTCGTCATCCTGGCATCGGTTGTCGGGCCGGTGAATCTGGACGACAGTGTGTCGGGCGCGCAACGGGTTGCCCCGCTCACCGCCGCCGCACTTGCCCCCGCCTATGACGTCGGCTTCGGTGAACTGGACCTCGACCTCACCGGCCTGACACTCACCCAGAACAAGACTGTGGCGATCGATGTGACGTTCGGCAGTGCCGTGGTGACCGTACCGAGCACGATGAGCATCGAGACGAAATGCAACGCCGAATTCGGTTCGGCCGAGTGCGGTGATCCCGGCGTCCGCGCTGGAAAGGACGCACGACCCGACGCGCCGGTCTTGACGATCGAAGGCGATGCGACATTCGGAGAACTGAAAGTGGTGCAGCAATGAGCGACAACGGGATTCACACCGAATACGGCCACGGAGACAGTTCTTCGGACACCGCGGCACAGAGTTCGAGCAGGCAGGGCCCATCGGCTCCGTTGTTCCTCGCCGGACTCGCCGCGCTGATCGTGGCGATCGCCGCGCTGATCGGCCAGGACGCCGTCACCGCCCTGGCCGAGATTCAGTTCCGCTGGGTGTTCGTCATCGCTGCGGTCGTGGTGGGCGCGGCCTTACTGCTGGGTCCCAGCAGAAAGCACTGAACCCGCTACTCCCACTCGATGGTGCCCGGCGGCTTGCTCGTGACGTCGAGTACGACTCGGTTGACCTCCGGAACCTCGTTGGTCACCCGAGTCGAAATCGTTTCCAGCACGTCGTCCGGCAACCGGGTCCAGTCCGCGGTCATCGCATCCTCGCTCGACACCGGACGCAACACGATGGGGTGGCCGTAGGTCCGACCGTCTCCCTGCACGCCGACGCTGCGCACGTCGGCCAACAGCACCACCGGGCACTGCCAGATCTGCTGATCCAGGCCCGCGACCGTAAGCTCTTCTCGGACAATCGAATCCGCGTGACGCAACGTGGCCAGTCGGTCCGCGGTGATCTCGCCGACGATGCGAATGGCCAGTCCCGGTCCCGGGAACGGTTGTCTGCCGACGATGTCCTCGGGCAGGCCCAGCTCGCGTCCGACGGCGCGCACCTCGTCCTTGAACAGCGCCCGCAACGGCTCGACCAACGCGAACTGCAGGTCGTCGGGCAGTCCGCCGACGTTGTGATGGCTCTTGATGTTCGCGGTACCCGAACCGCCACCGGACTCCACGACGTCCGGGTACAGGGTGCCCTGCACCAGGAACTCGACGGAATCACCGTGCTCGGCGTTCTCGCCCAGCACCTCGGCAACGGCACCCTCGAAACTGCGAATGAACTCGCGGCCGATGATCTTGCGCTTCTCCTCGGGGTCCGACACCCCTTCGAGCGCGCCGAGGAAGGTGTCGACGGCATCGACGGTGACGAGCTTGGCACCGGTCGCGGCTACGAAGTCCTGCTGCACCTGCTCCCGCTCGCCTGCGCGCAGCAAGCCGTGGTCGACGAAGACACAGGTGAGCCGATCACCGATCGCACGCTGCACCAGCGCCGCGGCCACCGCGGAATCGACACCACCGGACAGGCCGCAGATCGCCTTACCCGTCGGACCGACCTGTTCCTGGACGGCGTCGACCAGCGCGTCGGCGATGTTCGCGGCGGTCCAGTCCGGCTTGATTCCGGCGGTCTCGTGCAGGAATCGGCTCAGGACCTGCTGTCCGTGTGGTGAGTGGAGTACCTCGGGGTGGTACTGCACACCCGCCATCCGCTTCTCTTCGTTCTCGAAGGCAGCAACCGGAGCACCGGCACTGGTCGCGGTGACGGTGAAGCCGTCGGGAGCAGCGGTGACCGCGTCACCGTGACTCATCCAGACCGGCTGGGTGGAAGGCAGACCGTCGTGCAGGCGGCCGCCGTCGACGCTGAGCTGAGTACGCCCGTACTCACGTGTTCCGGTGTGCTCGACGGTTCCGCCGAGCGCCTGCGCCATGGCCTGGAAGCCGTAGCAGATACCGAAGACCGGGACGCCCAGTTCGAGCAGGGCGGAGTCGAGTTCGGGTGCACCCTCGGCGTAGACGCTGGACGGCCCTCCGGACAGCACCAGAGCAACGGGATCCTTGGCGGCGATCTCCTCGGCGGTCGCGGTGTGCGAGATGACCTCGGAGTACACGCTGGCCTCGCGCACCCGGCGGGCGATCAGCTGTGCGTACTGGGCTCCGAAATCGACGACCAGAACCGGCCGTGCGTGTGCGGGATCGTGTGCAGAGGAGTCGGTCACCTGGTCAGTCTAGTGGGACGGCTTCGGTGTACTCGCAGCACCCGAATCGCTCACGCGACACCCGAATGTTCGACGGGCATGGCCGCCGAACCGGACCTGATCTGCACGATCGGCAGCCGCAGGCCGCCGGGTGCGTCGACGGGCACGACGGGCGAGTTCGGAGCGATCGGATCGAGGCGCTGGTAGGGCTGGCCCTGCGCCGGACGCAGGTCCGACTCGCCCTTGTTCGGCCACAGAGCCGCCGACCGCTCGGCCTGCGCGCTGATGGTCAGCGACGGGTTGACTCCGAGGTTGGCCGAGACTGCCGCACCGTCGACCACGCTGAGAGTCGGGTAGCCGTGGACGCGGTGGTACGGGTCGATGACGCCGTGCTGGGCGTCCTCGGCGATAGCGCACCCACCGAGGAAGTGTGCGGTGAGCGGGATGTTGAACAGCTCGCCCCACGTCCCACCTGCGACGCCGCCGATCTTTTTCGCGATGCGCCGAGTGGCGTCGTTGCCCTCGGGAATCCACGTCGGGTTGGGCTGACCGTGTCCCTGACGGCTCGAGATCTTGCGGCCGAACGGGCCCCGCTTGGTGAACGTGGTGATCGAGTTGTCGAGGTTCTGCATCACCAGCGCGATGATGGTCCGTTCGCTCCAGTGCCGGACGTTGACGACACGGACGAACTGGATCGGATGCGCGATCATCGCGAAGACGAACTTGAGCCAGCGCGGAATCCTTCCTCCGCCGTCGGTCATCAAGGTCTGCAGCATGCCCATCGCGTTGGAGCCCTTGCCGTAGCGGCACGGTTCGATGTGGGTGTTGGGGCTGGGGTGGAACGAGGACGTGATGGCGACGCCGCGCGTGAGATCCATGTTCGGATCGACCGCCAACTTCGCGGCTCCGACGATCGACTCCGAGTTGGTGCGGGTCAGCTCACCGAGAGTGTCCGACAACCGCGGCAACGTGCCCGTGTCCTTCATCTTGTGCAGGAGGTTCTGCGTGCCCCACGTGCCGGCTGCCAGCACGACATTGGCAGCGCTGTACGTCTTGCGACCCTTGCGCAGACGCGCTCCGGTGCGCTCGGTGTCGACGTCCCAGGTGCCGTCGGATCGGGGAACGAGACCGGTGACCGTGGTCATCGGCACGATCTCGGCTCCTGCGCGCTCGGCCAGGCCGAGGTAGTTCTTCAGCAGGGTGTTCTTGGCTCCGTGGCGGCAACCGGTCATGCACTCGCCGCATTCGATACATCCGGTGCGCTCGGGGCCGGCACCACCGAAGTACGGGTCCGGGACGGTCTTACCGGGTTCGTCTCCGAAGAACACGCCCACCGGGGTCTGAATGAACGTGTCGGCAACGCCCATGTCCTCGGCCACCGACTTCATCACCTCGTCGACGGGGGTCATGTGCGGGTTACGCACGACACCCAACATGCGGGTGGCCTGGTCGTAGAACGGGGAGAGCTCACTGCTCCAGTCGGTGATGTGCGCCCACTGCTTGTCCTCGAAGAACGGTGCCTGCGGCTTGTACAGCGTGTTCGCGTAGTTCAGCGATCCGCCGCCGACCCCTGCACCGGCGAGGATCAGGCAGTCGCGCAGCAGATGCACCCGCTGGATGCCGTAGAGACCCAGCTTGGGTGCCCACAGGAAGCGCTTGAGATCCCAGCTGTTCTTGGCGAAGTCCTTGTCCTCGAATCGCTGCCCGGCTTCCAGGATTCCGACGCGGTATCCCTTCTCCACCAGCCGAAGCGCGGTGACGCTTCCACCGAAGCCCGAACCGACGATGAGAACGTCGTAATCCGTTGCGCGTCCAGCTGAACCCATGGTGACCTCCGCTACGTCCGTTACCTGTCGAACAGTATGCACATCGCTGTGTGACTACCGCCACAAGCGATTCTAGCTGTTACGGAAGGTATCACCAACCGAGGGTCGGCTTACCGGGACATGCCCGACGAACGACACAGGGCGCGCACCCGGAGATCGAGTGCGCGCCCTGTCGTATGGGGGTTCTGTCAGGCCCGAACGTTCAGGCCCACCTTCTGAAATTCCTTCAGATCGGAGTAGCCCGACTTCGCCATCGAGCGACGCAGCCCACCCACCAGATTGATCGAGCCGTACGACTCACGCGACGGTCCGTGCAGCACCTGATCGAGGCTCGGACGCTCCCCCGCGGACATCGGCAGCAACGCGCCACGCGGCATCGACGGATGCGCCGCGGCGGACGGCCAGTACCAGCCGCCACCGGGAGCCTCGGCGGCCACGGCCAACGGCGCACCGAGCACCGCAGCATCTGCGCCGCAGGCGATGGCTTTCGCCAGTGCGCCGGACGTGGTGATGTCACCGTCGGCGATGACGTGCACGTAGCGTCCACCGGTTTCGTCCAGGTAGTCCCGACGTGCGGCCGCCGCGTCGGCGATCGCAGTGGCCATCGGAACACCGATGCCGAGAACTTCACCGGTGGTGGTGCCGCCTTCGACGGAGCCGTAGCCCACGATGACGCCGGCCGCACCCGTGCGCATCAGGTGCAACGCGGTCCGGTGATCGCTGACGCCGCCGGCGATGACGGGGACGTCGAGCTCTGCGATGAACGTCTTGAGGTTGAGCGGCTCGTCGTCGCCGTGCGCAACGTGCTCGGCGGAGATGATCGTGCCCTGGATGACCAGCAGATCCAGACCCGATGCGATCAGCGCAGGCGTCAGAGCACGGGCGTTCTGCGGGCTCACTCGTACAGCGACAGTGACGCCTGCATCACGCACCTGGCCCACTGCGGCGGCCAACAGATCGGGCTGCAACGGCGCAGCGTGCAGTTCCTGCAGGAATGCGATCGGCGCGTCGGGATCGAGATCGGTCTCGGCGATGTGGATCAACTGATCGAGCTTGGCCTGCACGTCGGCGTGCCGCGCCCACAGCCCTTCGCCGTTGATCACCCCGAGCCCGCCTTGCTTACCGAGCTCGATGGCGAACGCAGGCGAGACCAACGCATCGGTCGGATGGGCGAGCACCGGGATGTCGAACCGGTAGGCATCGAGCTGCCAGGCAGTCGACACCTCCTTGGACGACCGGGTGCGCCGAGACGGCACGATATCGACGTCGTCCAGCTGGTAGGTGCGGCGGGCTTCTCTGCCCATGCCGATTTCAACGAGGTCGCGCACGCGCGCACCTTTCTACTTCGAGAGCGAATCGATCGGCCACACGGGCCGACACGACTATCGGGTGGTGTAGTTCGGAGCCTCAGCGGTCATCGTGATGTCGTGCGGGTGGCTCTCCTTGAGACCGGCCGCGGTGATCTGCACGAACTGAGCCTGCTGCAGGTGCTCGATGGACGTCGACCCGGTGTACCCCATGGCAGCGCGCAACCCACCGGTGAGCTGGTGGATGACCTGGTTCAACGGACCCCGGTACGGGACGCGTCCCTCGATCCCCTCGGGAACCAGCTTGTCCTCGGCCAGCACGTCGTCCTGGAAGTAGCGGTCCTTCGAGAACGACTTCGCTCCCCCGCGTCCCTGCATCGCACCGAGCGAGCCCATGCCGCGGTAGCTCTTGAACTGCTTGCCACCGACCAGGATCAGCTCCCCCGGAGACTCGGCGGTGCCGGCCAGCAACGATCCGAGCATCGCGGTCGACGCGCCTGCAGCGAGTGCCTTGGCGATGTCACCGGAGAACTGCATACCGCCGTCGGCGATGACCGGCACACCGTGCGGCTTGCACGCGGCCACGGCTTCGAGGATGGCGGTGATCTGCGGAGCGCCGACGCCGGCGACCACGCGGGTGGTGCAGATCGATCCGGGTCCGACGCCCACCTTCACCGCATCGGCACCGGCCTCGACGAGGGCGAGTGCGCCCGCGCGGGTGGCGACGTTTCCGCCGACGACCTGAACGCGCTCGCCCACCTCTGCTTTGAGCTTGCTGACCATCTCGAGCACCTGAGAATTGTGGCCGTGCGCGGTGTCGACGATGATGACGTCGACGCCGGCATCGGTCAGTGCCATCGACCTGGCCCAGGCATCCTGCCCGACGCCCACTGCTGCTCCGACCAGCAGACGACCGTCACGGTCCTTGGTGGCGTCGGGGTGCTGCTCGGTCTTGACGAAGTCCTTCACCGTGATCAGGCCGGTGAGTGCGCCTTTGCCGTCGACGATCGGTAGCTTCTCGATCTTGTGGCGACGCAGCAGGCCGAGGGCCGCTTCGGCGGTGACCCCCTCCTGCGCGGTGATCAACGGTGCCTTCGTCATGACGTCGGCGACGCGACGGTTCTGATCCACCTCGAACCGCATGTCGCGGTTGGTGATGATGCCGACCAGCGCACCGGTCTCGTCGGTGACCGGGAGCCCCGAGATACGGAAGCGCGCACACATCGCGTCGACCTCGGCCAGCGAGTCGGTGGGCTTGCAGGTGACCGGGTCGGTGACCATCCCGGCCTCCGAGCGCTTGACGGTCTCGACCTGAGACGCCTGATCGTGCAGCGAGAGATTGCGGTGCAGCACACCCATGCCGCCTGCACGTGCCATAGCAATGGCCATCCGCGCCTCGGTGACGGTATCCATCGCAGAACTGACCAGCGGGACTCGCAGCCTGATCTCGCGGGTGATCTGACTGGACGTGTCCACGGCGCTGGGGATCAGATCCGAAGCGGCCGGCAGCAGCAGGACGTCGTCGAACGTGAGGCCGAGCATCGCGACCTTGTTGGGATCGTCGCCGCCTGTGCGGACGTGGGCTCCGGGACTACTCATACGAATCTGGCCCTCCCTAGAGCCTGGTTGCATCGTGGGCGCGGCATGCGGCCGGTGAGAGCTCGCAGGCGCACCGCGGTGCGGTGTTGGAGAACGGATGGAGTTTCGGCACTTGCACTCATCTGTTCAGCGCCGGGAACCATGGTATCGGCCTGCGGCACAATCAGTGCGCACGCCTCCCGCTGCGGACGCTCGGAGGCACCGAATCGAAGACCCGACGGGTCCGGCGGTACGGATCGTCCGGCATGTCGCGCTCGAACGGCTGGCGCAGACCCACCAGTTCTGCGTACCGTGGAGGCGTGCGCGATCAACTGCCTCCCGGTCTACCCCCGGATCCGTTCGCCGGAGACCCCGCCGACCCGTCGGCCGCCCTCGATGCAATCGAGCCCGGCCAGCCTCTCGATCCCCAAGAACGGCTGGCCGTAGAAGAAGACTTGGCGGACCTCGCTGTCTACGAGGCACTCCTCGGCCACCGCGGTATCCGTGGACTCGTCGTGTGCTGCGAGGACTGCCAGCAGGACCACTACCACGACTGGGACATGCTGCGTGCGAATCTGCTGCAGCTGCTCGTCGACGGCACCGTGCGCCCGCACGAGCCGGCCTACGACCCGGTGCCCGACGCGTACGTCACGTGGGATTACTGCCGTGGTTTCGCCGATGCATCCATGAACGACGCTCTGCACGGAGACGGTTTCGAGAGCTGAGACCCCAGACAAACGAAGAAGCCCGACACGATCATCGTGTCGGGCTTCTTCGTTGTTCACGGTCTGCGTCGTCGAACAGGGCCTGTCGCTCAGCTTCCGCCGGACGGAACCGACATGCGGTCGCCGTTCTCGGGCGAACTGCCACTGGCAGTGGCCGTCGGCTGATTCGGGTTGTCGAGCACCGTCGGTGTGACGTCGGTGGTCGTCGGACTCGGACTCGTGGTGACGGGCGGGCTGACCGGTGTCGTCGTTTCCGGATTCGGCGTGCTCGGAACCGCGGTGGATTCCGGTGCAACCGTCTCCACCGGAGCCGTCGGAACCAGAGTTGCTTGGCTGGGCACCGACAACGGGGCTGCCGGGGCCACACCCATCGGAGGTACCACGGGCGGCACCGTCATGGCCTGCAACTCCTGCAGCAAACGGGCCAGCCACTGGTCGAGTTCGGCTCGCTGAGCATCGTCGATGACCGCAGAACTGCGGTTCGATGCACCGTCGAGAAGAGCGCGGGCAGCGTCGGCATCGCCGGACGACAGAAGGTTCTCCGCCTCCTGCAGCTTCGACGTCGTATCTATCTGCGCGACAGTCGAATCGGCCTGCTCGGAGAACACGACCGACTTGACGCTCCACAGCGGATCCTCGGGCGTCGAGTTGTACGAGATGACCACCAGACCGCCCATCACGACCGCGATCGCGGCGGCGGCACCGGCGAGAGGACGCAACAGTCGCATCCGGCCCCCGCGGTTCGCAGCGCTGGATCGCGCCATGTCGGCAGCCATCTTCTCGCGCTCGACGGCCGCGACAACGGTGTCGAGAGAAGGACCGGCCGGCATGGACGGTGTGATCACGTCCGCTCGCCAATTGGCGAGCAGGAGCGCGAGTTGGTAATCGTCCGCATCATCGGTTGCGATCGGTCCGTCACCACTGATCGCGTCGATGAAGGCATCGTCACGACGAACGGCGACGAGGTCCACGGGACCACCGTCTGCGCCGATGTCGGCATAGGGATCGTTCTGCTTCGGTCCAGTGGGTGTCACGTGCTCTCCGATACGCGAGATTCCGCGACGCGGGGTCTCACCGGTGCCACCGTGACCATTGTCCCTAGCCATACATTTCACCTGCTCTCACAACTTCGTTCTTCAGTTTTGCGATAGCTCGGTGCTGAGCCACGCGGATAGCGCCTGCAGTGCTGCCGACCGCAGCTGCCGTCTCCTCGGCCGACAATCCGACGATGAGTCGGAGCACCAGAATCTCGCGGTGCTTGGCGGGCAAGGTGTCCAGTAGTGCAGTCATCTGACGACTCGACTCGGATTCCAGAGCTCGCTGCTCCGGACCGTGTTCTGTCGACACGACATCTGGTACTTCGGCGGCCGGGTCCGATTTGTTACGCGACGCACTGCGATGAGCATCTGCGACCTTGTGCGCCGCGATGCCGTACACGAATGCCATGAACGGACGACCTTGATCCTGGTAACGCGGCAAGGCGGTCATGACTGCCAAACAGACCTCCTGCGCCACGTCGTCGGCCGAAAGCTGACCACGCTCAGCCGAACCGACTCGAGCCCGGCAATACCGGACGACGAGTGGTCGGATGAATTCCAAGACCCGGGACAGAGCCAGTCGATCGCCTTGCGCTGCGGCAACGACGAAAGAGTCCAACTCCTCACCCGCACTGTTCATCGTCGACAAATTTCCCCGCGTTACAGGTACGCACCCGCCTGGGAGCGCTTCCACGTGGTGGTGGAACGAACCAAGGATAGCGATACCGACGGCCCACAATCGAACCGCTCGGTCCGTGTGCGGCTACGGTCCAGGTCAACCGACCGCGGATCCACCCAGTCGTTCGAGTGCGGCTCCCAGGTCGCGCGCCGGAACCATGTTCGGATCCGCTCCCCCGGTTCCTTCGCACAGCATCGTCGCGGCCCAGCGCAGGGGCAGTAAACCGTGCATCGCCGCAGCGCAGGCCACGTCGACGGCTCCTGCACGTGCGCGCTCGGTCGCACCGGCGCAGCTCAGGGCAGCGGCCATCACCAGATCGGTTTTGATGCGATGCCGTAACGAATCGGTGTCGTCGGCAAGTGCGCGAGCAGACTCGGCGTGTCGGAGCGCTCCCGAGCCGTCCCCACGCATCATTGCCAGCTCGGCTGCCACCCAGTGCGCGCGCAGCGCCGGACGCCACAGATCCGACCCGCCACGCACCGAGAGCAGCTCTGCGTTGCGCGCCAGGAACGCATCCGCGAACCCGAATCGGCCGGTCCCCAGTGCATCCGCCGCCAGTCCGACCAGCGCATCACTGCGCGCCTCCACCGCGTCCGTCGTTCGCGCCTCGCCGGTGAGCCCGATCAGGAACACCGCCCTCCCGTCGAACCCGCGGGCGAGCCGGTGCCGACCGACCTGGCGTAGCCATGACGCCCTGGTCGACTCGTACAGGGACTCGAGCGCCTGCGACGTCGGCCGGAACCGCCGGAGCTCGACCCGGGCAGCGTTGTACCGACCCTGGCCGGCCAGTGCGACGCCGCGGCACCAACTCTGCCGCGCATCGGTAGCCGCCGGTAGGTCGGTTCGACCGGGGTCTGCTCCGAACGCCGCCTTTTTCAGCGAGAGCCCGATGCAATCGGGCTCTCCGGTGACGCGCGAGGACTTCGAAACACTGTGCACGACGTCAGGGTATGGCCACGGACGGACTGCAGGCACGCGAGTCGGCCGACCGAGAACGACGGACACGCAACGCACGAATGCGAATGTCGCGCCGGACGGCTGTCGCATTCACGACGACCTTTCAGGACGCCGCTGCAGTTTTCACAGAATTAACAATGTGAATAGGTGTTGTTTCGGAAACAGTTGTCTGAACGCTGTGTGGCGAATGGGTTAAACGGCGGGTCGTTTATCGGAGTCGGAGAAGAATGCGTCGGGCACATTCGACACCGCCGATCGGAATCGTTCGGCAACAACGACCGACTCCTCGCTCGATCCGCTCGGCCGCTCGTGCAGCGACGCCGAACCCGGCCCGCCACCGCTCGACGCTCTGCGACAACACCTTCGAGCTGCAGGTCTTCGAGAAACGCGCGGTGAAATTCGGAGCGGCACCGGCTCGCGCCGACACGTCACCGTCGATCCTGCGCCGCGTCGTGCCATGAGCATCGTCTCCCGACTCGGCCGATTTCTCAACCGGAGGCGCACACATGAGAGCGGCTCGAAGTAAATATCGAGCGTGTTAATTCTTCGCCCTCCCGCTATGCATTTGCCCACGATCGAGCTCTATTGACTCGATTTCGTCGACCCACATAACGTTGTCGCTGTTCGGATCACGAATCCGTCGAAGCCACACCACCCTAGGAGTTTCCATGCCGCAGCCGAATCACCTCCCTGGGCCGAACGCCGATATTTGGGATTGGCAGATGCACGGCTTGTGCCGTGGCGTCGACTCGTCCATGTTCTTCCACCCCGACGGCGAGCGGGGTCGGGCGCGAGCACAGCGAGAGATGCGCGCCAAAGAGATGTGCCGCAGCTGTCCGGTACTCGCTCAGTGCCGCACCCACGCACTCAACGTCAGCGAGCCGTACGGCATCTGGGGAGGGATGTCCGAGACGGAGCGCGAATTGCACGCCCGGCACAACCGCCGTCGCATCGCGGTCTGAGCACACGACATTCACAGCTGCACACACGACGAAACCCCCAACCCGTTCGGGTTGGGGGTTTCGTCGTACTACCCGAAAATCAGTGAGCGTGTCCGTGGCCGGTTGCGGCCTCGGATTCTTCTTCGGGCTTCTCGACGATGGAGCTCTCCGTCGTCAGGATCATGCGCGCGACGGATGCGGCGTTGACCACGGCAGATCGGGTCACCTTCACCGGATCCACCACACCGTCGGCAAGCAGGTCGCCGTACGTCAGGGTCGCAGCGTTGAAACCGTGGCCCTTCGGCAACTCGGCCACCTTGCTGACGACGACGGAACCGTCGATGCCGGCGTTGGTGGCGATCCAGAACAGCGGTGCGTTCAGTGCAGTGCGCACCACTGCGACGCCGGTGGCTTCGTCACCGGTGAGGCCGAGATCGTCGGCCAGCGACAACGCGGCCTGAGTCAGAGCGGAGCCACCGCCGGGAACGATGCCTTCTTCCACTGCAGCCTTGGCCGCTGCAACTGCATCGTCGACGCGGAACTTGCGTTCCTTGAGCTCGGTCTCGGTTGCGGCACCGACCTTGATGACGGCGATGCCGCCGGAGAGCTTCGCGAGCCGCTCTTCGAGCTTTTCACGATCCCACTCGGAGTCGGTGTTCTCGATCTCGCGACGAAGCTGGCCGACGCGGGCATCGATGTCGTCCTGCGAGCCGGCGCCGTCGACGATTGTCGTCTCGTCCTTGGTGACGACGACGCGACGCGCCCGGCCGAGCAGCTCGAGGCCGGCTTCCTTCAGGCTCAGGCCGACATCTGCAGTGATGACCTGGCCTGCGGTGACGACTGCGAGGTCGTCGAGGAACGCCTTGCGACGGTCGCCGAAGAACGGAGCCTTGACGGCAACGGCCTTGATCGTCTTGCGGATGGAGTTCACGACCAGAGTCGACAGAACCTCACCCTCGGTGTCCTCGGCGATGATCAGCAACGGCTTGCCGCTCTCGGCAACCTTCTCCAACAGCGGAAGGAAGTCGGGAAGCGAGGTGATCTTCTCGCGGTACAGCAGGACGTAGGCGTCCTCGAGCACAGCTTCCTGCGTGTCGACGTCGGTGACGAAGTACGGCGAGAGGTAGCCCTTGTCGAACTGGACGCCCTCGGTGACCGACAGCTCGGTGAGCAGAGTCGAGGACTCCTCGACGGTGACTACGCCGTCTGCACCGACGCGAGTGAGCGCCTCACCGACGAGTTCGCCGATCTCGGGGTCCCGCGAGGACACGGTGGCAACCTGAGCGATGGCCTGCTTGCCCTCGACCGGGGTGGCGGCGGCGAGCAGTGCCTCGGCAACCTTGTCCGCTGCCTTGGAGATACCGGTGCCCAGCGCGATGGGGTTGGCTCCGGCGGCGATGTTCTTCAGTCCGCCGCGGACGAGAGCCTGTGCGAGAACGGTCGCCGTGGTGGTGCCGTCGCCTGCGACGTCGTTCGTCTTGGTGGCGACGCTCTTGACCAACTGGGCGCCGAGGTTCTCGAACGGATCTTCCAGGTCGATTTCACGAGCGATCGACACACCGTCGTTGGTGACCGTGGGGCCACCGAAGGCCTTGGAGAGGACGACGTGGCGACCACGCGGTCCGAGAGTGACCTTGACTGCGTCGGCGAGCTTGTCGACGCCGCGCTCGAGAGAGCGGCGCGCTTCCTCGTTGAATTGGATTTGCTTTGCCATGTTTCGGTGTTACTCCTTCGAGTAAAGAAACTCGATCGAACGCACTCCGCCCCGGGACCGACACTGAAATCGGATTCCGGGGCGGGATGCGTTGTGGCCTACTTGGCGATGACTGCCAGCACGTCGCGTGCCGACAGAATCAGGTACTCCTCGCCGGCGTACTTGATCTCGGTGCCGCCGTACTTGCTGTAGATGACGGTGTCACCTTCTTTGACGTCGACCGGGATTCGGTTGCCCTTCTCGGTGACACGGCCTTCGCCAACGGCGACGACGGTGCCCTCCTGGGGCTTCTCCTTGGCTGTGTCGGGGATGACCAGACCGGAGGCGGTCGTCGTCTCGGCCTCGTTGGCCTGGACGAGGATCTTGTCCTCGAGCGGCTTGATTTTCACGCTCGCCACGTTGAGCCCTCCAAAGTTATGGGGTACGCGTCCGGGGTCGGATCCCCGGACAGCTGTGTGTAAGTACTTCTCGTGCGGTCCTGACAAACTCGGCACGAAACTCGGTCCCGTCGTCGCGGGTGCCGGGACTTCGCTCGGTGCCAACTAGCACTCTATACACGAGAGTGCCAGCACTCAAGGGCTGGGTTCGCCAGGCTTGCGTTCGGGAGACCGACTCGGCCGGATCGCACTTCCACCCGACCCGCACCGGTCGCCTCGGCACGCGACACGGGGATTCCCACACTTTTTTCTCGACGCCGCGACACTGCCGAAGGTGCAGGTGAGGCCGCACCCGAGCCTGCGAAGTAACCGACCGAGCAGATTATTACGGTCGCGCAACGGGATCGGTAACGTTACGATAACGGAGCTGTCCGAACGATAACGATCGACAGCCGTGCCACGACTCGACAGACGAGAGGCACTGCACGACATCGGCGGAACCGAACGGTTCCCACACACGGACAACGGGGCGGAGGTACACCATGCGGGTAGGAGTCGGTGTATCCACCGGATCCGAGGGCGTGTGCGCAGCCCTGGTCACCGTCGAATCCGACGGCAGCCATGCGGTCGAATACCGCACCGTCTCGGCGGATCGCCAGGCGAAGATCGATGTCGGTGATCTCGTGACGTCCGCGGTCGAGCTGATGGCGTCCCTCGTTCCCGGCGACCGGCAGCCCGATTCCATCGCAGTCACCTTCCGAACCGAAGAACATGCGGCGCGCATCCGCGCTGCACTCGCACACACCACGCGAGACGTTCGGCTCGTTCCGGAAGCCGCCGCCGCGTCGGCACATCTGGCCACCACCGGTCTGGTCGACGGGTACGACACCATCGCCCTGGTGGACCTGGGAGCCAGTGGACTGTCGGTGACCGTGGCCCGCCGTACCGACGGGGTCGTTCTGTCCTACGGCCGATCCGAGGCCATCGGCGGCGTCGTTCTCGACGCACTGGTCAAGGACCTTGTTCAGAACATGACGCTCGACAATCTGCGAGACGACATTCGCGACGACCGCGGAATCGGATCGGCGCGGTACCGGGCGATCAAAGAACTGCTCTCACACGAGAACGAAGCACGCATCGAGCGATACAGCGGTGTACCGCTCACCGTGAGCCGCGCTGCTTTCGAGACCGCTGCGTCGCCCCTCTTCGACGAGGCAGCGCAGTTCGTGCGCAGCGTGTTCGACGAAAGCACCCACGAACCCGAGGCCATCGTGCTGATCGGCGGCGGTGCCCACATCCCGCTGCTGGCTAAGTCTCTGACCGACACGTTCCATGCACGCATCGTTCGCCTCCCCGAGCCGGATGCCGTGCTCGCCGTGGGCGCGGCCGTCGTCGCCGCGTCGGTGACCGACAACGATTACCCCCTGGTCTCGGCCGCACGCCGGACTGCGGGCCGGATGGGTCGCTACTCGGGTGCGATCGCGGCGGCCGTCGTCGCAGGCGGGCTGGTCCTCGCCTACGGGCTGCAGACGATGACCCCGGCAGACGACCCCAGCGTGTCCCCTGCCGGTAGCGCCACCGAACCCGTCGCAGCCGGGGACGCAGGACGACCCGCAGCCGAGGGCTACTCGCCGAGCGATACGCCGACTTCGACCCGTTACTCGGCTGACCCGATCGGCCCCGCAGCGACCACAGCCAATTCCTCGCGTCCGACGTCCCGACTCCCCGCGTCCTCCGCACCGACCACCACGCCGACGTTGCGACCTGCTCCCGACCTCCCGCGGATCGACTGGCCCATGGATCCGGCACCGGAGTCGTCGTCCCCCGACGCGGGCACCAGCGTCACCGTCAAGCCGTCGACGCCGGTCTCGCCCGAGCCCACGACGACGCCCGCGCCGACCACCAGCTCGCCCGTCGAGCCGACCCCGGCCCCGGGTGAGACTTCCGAACCCACCACGCCGTCCGGCCCGATCGAGCTCAGCCCAGGACCGACACCTCGACCCTCGGCAGGGTCGGTTCCGGAAAGCTCGGAAGTCCCGACCGGATCGATCACCGTCCCCACGACGGTCGTCCGTGGCTCGGATTCCACTCCGGAATTGACCGCTCCGCCGACGGTCTGGTCACCACCACCTGCTGTGTCCGGTCAGAGCGTCGAACCCCGGACGTCACCGGACACGGCAGCGCCGCGAACCTCCGAGCCCCCTCAGGACGCTCAGCCGGGAACCTGACTGGTCGCGACCGACAGGCCGGGGTCCGTCACCGCTGTCAGAGCCGACGGTGCCGCGCCCCCGGCAACCAGGTGAGCACCGAGGGCGGCAATCATGACACCGTTGTCGGTACACAGCCGCGGCTTCGGAATTCTCAGCGTCAAACCGTTTTCGGCGCACCGTGATTCGATCAACGAGCGGATCCGCGAGTTGGCCGTTGCACCGCCACCGAGAACGACGGTGTCGACGTTCACGTCGGTCGCGGCGCGTACCGCCTTCATCGTCAACACATCCGCAACGGACTCCTGGAACGACGCCGCGATGTCGGCGACCGGAATCGGATCTCCGGCCTGCTGACGGGCCTCGACGAAGCGGGCGACGGCCGTCTTGACCCCCGAGAACGAGAAGTCGTAGCGCGCGTCCCGTGGGCCGGTCATTCCGCGCGGAAAAGCAATTGCAGTCGGATCGCCTTCGCGCGCCGCATCGTCGAGCGCCGGACCGCCCGGGTAGCCCAGACCGAGCAGGCGGGCCACCTTGTCGAACGCCTCACCGGCCGCGTCGTCGACAGTGGTACCCAGTTCCGCGATGGGCCTGGACAGATCGTCGACGTGCAACAGATGAGTGTGGCCACCGGAGACCAGAAGTGCCACGCACGACGGCATCGGACCGTGCTCGAGGGTGTCGACCGCGACGTGGCCGCCCAGATGATTGACGGCGTAGAAGGGGACGTCCCACGCCGCTGCGTAGGCCTTGGCAGCGGCAACTCCGACCAGCAAGGCGCCGGCCAGTCCTGGTCCGATGGTCACTGCGACCGCGTCGGGACGATCGATGTCGGCGGCGGCGAGAGCGCGGCGCATCGTCGGAACCATGGCCTCGAGGTGGGCCCTCGACGCCACCTCGGGCACCACTCCGCCGTACCGGGCGTGCTCGTCGACACTGGATGCCACCTCGTCGGCCAGCAACTCGCACACACCCGAGTCGCGCCAGCGAACGATGCCGACTCCTGTTTCGTCGCAGGAGCTTTCGATACCCATGACGATCATCGGGCAGCCTCCGTCTTCTCCGGCCGACGCATGGTGAACGCATCGGCTCCGCTGGGCTGGTAGTACTTCGCCCTGGTACCCACGATCTCGAAGCCCTCACGTCGGTACAACTCGATGGCCGGGTCGTTGTCGGTGCGCACCTCGAGAAACACCGGCCCACCGTGATCGTCGGCGACGCGCAACAATTCGCTCAACAGTCGTCCGCCGATCCCCCGGCGATGGTGCGCGGGATCGACTCCGATGGTGTGCACCTCGGCCTCACCGGCGACGAATGCGCCGCGGCTCGGTTGCCCCAGCAGAGAGATTCCCGCATAACCGACGATCTCGCCGGCCTCCTTCGCCGTGACGTAATGATTGTGCGGCGCAGCCAGTTCCGCGACGAATGCGTCTGCCGACCACGGGTCGTCACCCTCGAAGAGCACCGTCTCCAGATACGCGCATCGTGCGCAGTCGTGCACCGTCATCGGTTCGATCGTCACCGTCATCGAGCGGCCTTCTCCGCAGCCCGTTCGGCGAGTGTCTTCGCGTCCGGCCGCCGCAGATAGAGCGGAACGAGCGGTCCCGGTACAGTCCCGCTGCCGATGTCGGTGGCAGCCACCCGGACCAGACCTGCCGGGGACGGGGCCTGCACGTCACGCACCGGCAACCCGAACAGTGCGGCATGCGGCGCGGAACCGGCAACGGCGTCGACACCTCCGTGCTCCAGTTCGGCCGGAGCGATCACGTGGGGGCCCGCTACCCGAACCCCGGCTTCGTAACGTGCCCAATAGATTTCGCGACGACGTGCGTCCGTGACCACCAACAGCGATCCGGATTCGTCGACGTCTGCCGCGATCGCGTCGAGACTGCAGACACCGTGGACCGGCAGTCCGAGCGCATCACCGAATGCAGCCGCGGTCGCCATCCCCACCCGCAGGCCGGTGTACGGACCGGGGCCCACCCCCACGACGACGGCCGCGAGATCGGCAGCCACGATTCCGGCCTCGGCCAGGCACTCGAGGATGTGAGGAGTCAGAACATCGGCGTGCGATCGCGCGTCGACCTTGATGCGGGTGGCGACGGTGGTGACATCGGCTCCGTCGGCAGCGGAGTCGGACAACCGCACCACACCTGCGGTGACGGCAGGGGTAGAGGTGTCCACGGCAAGTACGAGCACGAGGATCAAGGCTACCCGCCCGGTGGCCGCACCCAGCACTCCCGTAGCCGCGGCACCACGAACCCGGGATACCCGCATCGCACGCTTCGTCGAGTGCCGTTACGGGCGCGCCGGGCTTCGGTGCTCACGCGGGTGGGCGGCCGAGCGCATCGCCATTCACCCGTCGAGCACTCACCCTTCGGACGTCCGATTCCGGATCGCGTGACAAGCGCACGGAGACATGCTGATCCGTCAGGGTCTCCACCACGCCCTCGCCCCACTCGACGACGACGACGGCGTGCTCGAGATCGGTATCGAGGTCCAACGCGTCCAGCTCGTCGAACGCGGACTGTCCCGTCATACCCAGACGGTAGGCGTCGACGTGCACGAGGGCGACAGGCGGTAAACCGTTGGGGCGCACGCCTGGTCGATGCTCGCGGGCGATGACGAACGTCGGTGAGGTGACGCGACCGTGCACTCCGAGACCCGCCGCGATCCCCTTGGTCATCGCGGTCTTCCCCGCACCGAGCGGACCGTCGAGTACGACGAGATCGCCGGCGACCAGAATGTCCGCGAGCCGAGCACCGAACTCGGCAGTGTCCGTCGCCGTCGCCAGTTCGGCCTCGACGGGCAGGTCGAGCCGCGAGTTCGGTGGACTCTCGGAATCAGACAACGCCCCACCGCTTCTTCTTGGGCTCCGATGCTCGCGCCACCAGGCGAAGGATCGCACCGTTGACCTGTTCGGGGAACTCCAACTGCACCAGGTGCCCACCTTGACGCACCCGCACCATCTCCGATTTCGGCAGGGCGTCGGTGAGTGCTTCCGAACTCGCGAAGGGAATGATCCAATCCTCGTCGCCGCACACCACCGACACCGGAATGTTCTCGAATTCCGCCAGAGCCGCCGACTCGTCGTGCAGTTCGAGGGTCTCGAGAAAATTCACGATGGTGACAACGGAGGTGTCGTCGATCATCGACTGCGAGAATGCCACCAGCCGAGGAGACACCCGCGTTCCGTACGAGGCCGCGCGCAGCACCGGTGAAATGATGGCGCGCACCGCTCCTCGCCCGAATTGCACCAGGCCGGGTGACGTGCGTACAGCCAGTCGAAAAGCATCGACCGCCGGATTCTGCAGGCTGCGGCCGACTCCCGTCTGTGCGAGGCCGGCAGCCGTAGTGGAGATCAGCACGGCACCGATCACTCGCTGCCGGACGACGGACGACCGCTGGCGCGCCATGGAAAGAATCGACATGCCGCCCATCGAGTGCCCGACCAGGACGATGCGTCCCTTGGGCACGACCGAACGGATGACCGCGTCGAGGTCGAGGCCGAGCTGACCGATGGTGCAACTGCTTGCACTTGGCACCCCGGAGCGGCCATGACCGCGCTGGTCGTAGAACACCATGCGCACGCTCGAACCCCACTGCTGTTCGAGCGCACGTCGTTGGAAATGCCACGACGACATGCGCAGGCAGTATCCATGCACGAACACGACGGTCAGTTGTGCATCCGCCGGCCCCACCTCGCGGACCGCCAGCGGAACACCGTCGTCCGCCGTGACGATACTGCCTCGATCGGCGTCCATCAGGTCGAGATTCTCGGTCGCCAGCGGATCCTTGTTGGATCGAAACGCCGTCTCCCGCACCACTATCGCAAGACTCTCCAGCAATCCCAGCATGGCCTACTTCGTCGCCTCCCCTGAGCGCGTGCCGACGAAACGACGTCGAACACGTCCACGAACGCCGGTGACGACCTCGTAGCCGATGGTGTCGAGCGCATCCGCCCAATCCTGAGCGTGCGGCTCTCCGCTGTCCCCCGGCCCGAACAGTATCGCCTCGTCGCCGATGGCGACACCCGAGCTGTCGCCGCCGAGATCGACGACGAATTGGTCCATGCACACGCGCCCCACCGACGGGTAGCGACGACCGTCGATGGTCACCTCGAAACGACCGCTGAGTCGGCGCACGACCCCGTCGGCGTAACCCAGCGCCACCAGTGCGACCACCGTGTCGGTCGGAGCTGTCCAGGTGTATCCGTACGACACCGATTCACCTCGGTTCACCTTCTTGATGTGGGCCACCTGCGCGGACAATGTCATGACTGGACGCAAGCCGAAATCTCCCATATCGGGCACCGGCGACAGGCCGTACAGCGCAATACCCGGACGCACCATGTCGAAACCGAGGTCCGGCCTGGTCAGCGTTGCCGCCGAGTTGGACAGATGCACGACGGCCGGCGAGATACCGCGCCGGCCGGCGCGGGCAACCGCGTCGCGGAGCCGCTCTGCCTGGGCGTCGTTGGCCGGGTGATTCGGTTCGTCGGCACAGGCGAGATGCGAGAACATCCCCGTCAATCGCACGGACCCCTCGGCGACGGCGGACGCGGTGGCATCCAGGACGACGTCGAGGTCCGCCCGCGCAACGCCGTTGCGATTGAGGCCGGTATCGATCTTGAGCGAGAGGTCGGCGGTGAGACCGGTCCGCCTGGCTGCGGCGATCACCGAGTTCAGCTGGCCGGCCGTGGAGACCCCGACTCCGATGTTCTCGGCGATCGCAGCACCGAAGTCCGAATCGGCCCGGTGCAGCCACGCCAGCACCGGCACGGTGATTCCGGCTGCGCGCAATTCGAGGGCCTCGCCGATGGTCGTGACCCCGAATTCATGCACGCCGGCCGCGACGGCAGCGTGTGCCACGGGGCCTGCCCCGTGGTTGTAGGCGTCGGATTTCAGGACGGCCATCACGGCGGCGTCGCCTGCGAATTCCTGCAGAACCCGGACATTGTGGGCCACGGCATCGAGATCGACGGTTGCCAGAGCACCCGAATCCGTCCGCGGATCGGTCTCCACGTCGCCGTTACCGATAGTCACAACATTCGATAGTGCCATCCCTGCCGCACACACCACGGATCAGGTGGCACAACTCATGACACACCGTCAGGTCGGCCGGCGAGCCCAGTGCAGCTCAGACAGCGACCGAGCGGACCGTCCGGATGGCTTCTCGCAGGCTGTTCGACAACGGTGTCGCCGAGATCGGGGCGGCGAATTCGCCATCGGCTCCGTGCGCGGCATGGGCTGCGGCCAGTGCGTGCACTTTGGCCCCGCACGCGGCCGCGGTCGACGGTGCCATTCCGGTTGCGAGTAGGGCACCGAGGACGCCGGACAGCACGTCCCCGGATCCGGCGGTGGACGCGGCGGATCCGCCCGCGTCACTGACGAACGCGGTGCCGTCCGAGTCGGCGACGACCGTCGCGCGGCCCTTGAGCAGCACGGTGACGCCCCACCGAGCGGCGAGGCCTCGTACGGCCGCTACGCGGTCGGGACCGGGTTCCGATCCGGTCAGGCGGGCGAACTCCCCGGCGTGCGGGGTCAACAGCGTCGGTGCAGTGCGATCGACGACCCACTGCTCGTTGTCCGCGAGGATCGTCAATGCATCGGCGTCGACGACCACCGGCAGATTCGATTCGAGAACTCGACGCACGATGTCCGCCGAGGATTCGTCAGTGCCGAAGCCGGGGCCGACGACCCACGACTGCACCCTCCCCGCTGCATCCAGATCCGGTGCGACGACGACCTCCGGGTGGTGCGAGACCACTTCTGCGCCGGCACTTCCCACGTACCGAACCATCCCGGACGTGGCGGCGACGGCTGCGCCGACACACAGCAACGCGGCCCCGGGATACGTGGCGCTGCCGGCCAACACGCCGACGACTCCCTGCGAGTACTTGTCGTCCGACGCGGTGGGAATCGGCCAGATTCGGCCTACATCGGCCGGCTCGAAGGACTCGATCTCGGGCGTCGGCAGGGTCAGCCCGATGTCGACCACGTCGATTCGGCCGCAACGAGGTACGGCCAACACGTGCACCGGTTTGCGAGCGCCGAACGTGACGGTGACGTCGGCGGTCACCGCCGGTCCCGACACCTCACCGGTTTCTGCATCGACGCCACTGGGAATGTCCACGGAGACAACGGGCGCGGTGATCCGGTCGACCATCCCGGCAGCGTGGGGACGCAGCGGACCCTTCCCGGATATCCCGACGATGGCGTCGATGACGAGGTCCGGATCGTCCGGCTCCGTGACGACCCGTCCCCCCGAGGCTCGCAGGGCCGCAAGACCTTCGGTGTGCACACGGTCCGGATCGAGCAGCAGCGCGGACACCGCGACGCCGCGCCTGCGCAGGAACGCACCTGACCACAGGCCGTCTCCGCCGTTGTCTCCCGATCCGACCAGTATCAGTACTCGTCGCCCCGCGACGCCGCCGGTTCGCGAGAAGAGCTCGCGCGCCACCACCGAGGCCAAGCCGTACGCAGCGCGGCGCATCAACGTGCCGTCGGGCAACGATCGCAGCAGCGGAGCCTCGGCGTTCCTGATCTGCTCGGGTGTGTAGTAGCCGCGCATGCCGAGGTCCTCCCGCTCGTGCCGTCGTGTGTGTCGAGCCCCGCCGGTCCTACTACTCGACCGTGACGGACTTGGCCAGATTTCGCGGCTTGTCCACGTCGTAGCCGCGCGCCTGAGCGACCTCGGCTGCGAAGACCTGCAGCGGAATCGTCGAGAGCAAAGGCTGCAGCAGTGTCGACGCCGCCGGGATCTCGATGAGGCTGTCCGCGAAAGGCCGGACCGCTTCGTCGCCCTCCTCCGCGATGACGACCGTCCGAGCGCCGCGGGCCTGGATCTCGCGGATGTTGCTGAGCATCTTCGAGTGCAGCACCGCACGGCCCTTGGGCGACGGCATGACGATGATGACCGGAACGCCGTCCTCGATCAGCGCGATCGGACCGTGCTTGAGCTCACCGGCGGCGAAGCCCTCCGCATGCATGTAGGCGAGCTCCTTGAGCTTGAGCGCGCCTTCGAGAGCGACGGGGTAACCGACGTGTCGACCGAGGAACAGGATCGTCGACGACGTCGACAGCTCGCGCGCGAGCGCACGCACCGGCTCGACCGTCTCGAGCACCCGCTGCACCAACTCCGGCATCGCTTCGAGTTCGGCGAACTCGCGCGCCACCTCGTCCGGGTACTTGGTGCCGCGCGCCTGAGCAAGAGCCAAGCCGACGAGGTAGTTCGCGGTCACCTGGGCGAGAAACGCCTTGGTCGACGCGACGCCGATCTCCGGACCTGCACGCGTGTACAGAACTGCGTCGGCCTCGCGGGGAATCTGCGAGCCGTTGGTGTTGCACACCGCAAGAACGCGCGCCTTCTGGTCCTTGGCGTGCCGCACTGCTTCGAGGGTGTCGGCGGTCTCGCCGGACTGCGAGATCGCAACGACCAGGGTCGACCGATCCAGTACCGGGTCGCGATAGCGGAACTCGCTGGCCAGTTCCACTTCCACCGGCAGCCGCGTCCAGTGCTCGATGGCGTACTTGGCGAGCAGACCGGAGTGGTAGGCACTGCCACAGGCGACGACGAACACCTTGTCGACGTCACGCAGTTCCTGATCGGAGAGACGCTGCTCGTCGAGCACGATCCGGCCCTTGTCGAAGTGGCCGAGCAACGTGTCGGCCACGGCGGCGGGCTGCTCCTGGATTTCCTTGAGCATGAAGTAGTCGTGGCCGCCCTTCTCGGCGGCCGCGAGGTCCCAATCGATCCGGAACGGACGCCCCTGCGCGTCGTTGCCGTCGAAATCGCTGATGTCGTAGCCATCGGCCGTGATGACTACGACCTGGTCCTGCCCGAGTTCGACGGCGTCGCGCGTGTGCTCGATGAATGCTGCGACATCGGACCCGAGGAACATCTCGCCCTCGCCGACTCCGAGCACCAGAGGGGTGGACCTACGCGCAGCGACGATCGTGTCCGCGTGATCGGAATGAGTGAAGACCAGCGTGAACGCACCTTCGAGGCGACGCAGCACCGCCTTCGCACTGGCGACGAAATCGCCCGCGGTGGGCCCGTCCGCGTATGCCCGAGCGACGAGGTGGACAGCGACCTCGGTATCGGTGTCGGACAGGAACTCCACACCCGCCGTTTCGAGTTCGGCACGCAGCGGACCGAAGTTCTCGATGATGCCGTTGTGCACCACCGCCACCGTTCCGGACGCGTCGCGATGTGGGTGAGCGTTGCGGTCGGTCGGACGCCCGTGGGTCGCCCACCGCGTGTGTCCCATGCCGGTGGTCCCGACGAACGTATCGGTGCCGATGTCGTCCAGTTCGGCCTCGAGGTTTGCCAGACGCCCGGCCTTGCGCTCCACCGCGGTAGAGCCCGCGCCGTCCAGTATCGCGATTCCTGCGGAGTCGTAGCCCCGATATTCCATACGCCGAAGCGCCTCGACCACCACACCCAAAGCTGGGCGGTGGCCGACATATCCAACGATTCCGCACATGGTGCATCAGGGTACTCGGCACGACGCGCACGACCCATTCGCTCAGGTCGCCGTGTCCGGCGTCCCCATACCCGAGCACATTCGGTAGCGTCATCTCTCGTGGCGAAACCGAAGAAGCTGGCATCTGCTCTCTCCAAGCGTGGCCCGCACAAGGTACTCAGAGGGAACCTGGCCCTGGCCGGGCAACCTGGCGTCGTCTACACCCCGGCCGAAGGCTTCGGCCTGCCCGGTGTGGCGTTCGCGCACGGTTGGATGCTGCGCCCCGGCAGTTACACCGACACCCTGAAGCACCTGGCGTCGTGGGGGTTCGTCGTGGCAGCACCCGACACCGAGCGTGGCCTCGTGCCCTCGCACCGCGGACTCGCCACCGACCTGGGCACTGTGCTCGACATCATGACCGGCGTTCGCCTGGGCTCGGGCAACATCAGTGTGCATCCCGAGAATCTGGCCACAGTCGGTCACGCGATGGGCGCCGGGACCGCCGTACTCGCTGCCTCCCGACGACCGGACGTCAAAGCGGTCGCCGCCCTGTTTCCAGCACCGACGGCACCGTCGTCCGAGGACGCCGCCGCAGGCCTCGACGTGCCCGGACTGGTCGTCGGCGACAGCTCGAACACAGATTCGCTCAACGACAATTCACTGGCTCTCGCCCAGGCCTGGCACGGACCATCCGTCCTCCGACGGATCGACGGCTCGACGGCAGACGGATTCGTCGAAGGCCGGCGAATGCTCCGCGCACTGGGAGTCAACAGCTCCGACCGCAAGACCCAGCAACGCACCCGCGCTGCACTGACCGCATTTCTGCTCTACCACCTGACCGGCGACTCAGACTACGAGGAATTGGCCGGAACGAACGGCGACATCGCCGGCACCCGTGCTGTCGATCCTCACGCGCCGCTGACCGAGCAGCCCAAGCCGAAGGCGACCGCCTCGATCAAGGCACTGCTGGGTCGCGGCTGACCCACCGGGCTCGGCGTCGTCACACCAGCCACGATCGGGGTTGCTCGTCGGGGTCCGGTTCGACGTGTGGTGCGCCGTGCCGTCGATCCAGGTGAGCCGGGCGCAGGACCGAGCCCGCCGCCGACCGAGTGTCGCCTCCGCTCGACGGGTCCGAAACCCCCTGCCCCACATCGGTTCTCGCCGGTTCTCTTGGATTTCGTAGCCGTTCGGCGGCATCCGCCATCGCCGACCGATGCGCGTCGCGAATACGGTGCAGTTCACGACGCCACGCGGGGTCCGGATTCACAGTGCACCCGCCTCGCTCAAGCCCGCGCCGGACCCCGCCGAGCTGGGCTGAGGTTCGGTGACCGGAGGGGCCACGGGAGCTGCAGGTACCTCATGAGTCTCGTTCGAGCCCTGCCGGACGGAGCGCTCCTCGCCCGAAGTTTCCGGAACGCATACCTCCGGAGTGTCCGCGGTCGATGCGGGCTGCAAGTCCGTCGGTTCACTACCCACCTGCGGCTCGTCGGCCGGTGCGACATCCACCGGCGGTGAGGTCGCTGTGTTCGGCTCGGGAGCGCCGGACTCGGCAGAAGGAGGTGCCGGTTCGATCTCGGGTTCTGCATCGGGTGTGGTTCGATCCCCCGCGGCGGGCTCCGGCGGTTCCACGGTCGCCGAAGACCGGTTCGACACCCCGACACCGCTCGGATCGACGGTCCCGGGAACTTCGACGATCTCCGGCAACCCGAAGGGACCGACGCGCAACTCGAACGTGCGCACCCCGAGGCCCGGTGTCTCGAGTCGAAGCGTTACGGCCCCATCGTGTTCGAGCGCGATACGGGCACGATGGCCGTCGAGTTCGGCCTCGAGATGTCCGCGCTCGCCGACGACCTTCGATGCATCACCGAATTCCGGCGACGGGATCGAAGCGGGCGGATCATCGAGCGTTGCAGTCGGATTGGGTTCTGCGGTGGGGTTGGGTTCTGAGGCGGGGTTGGGTTCTGCGGTGGGTCCGGATTCTGCAGTGGGGTCGGCATCGGTCTCGTCGCTGACACTCCCGTCGCCGGTCGTGTCACCGAGCGCCTCGACAACCCGGTCCACGATGTCGTCCACAATGCCGTCCACAATGCCGTCGACGAGTCCGGCGACTGCATCGACCCGACTGTCTTCACGACCATTGTCGTTCTCGGTTTCGCCCCACGCCGTGGGACCGGTGGCACGTGCATCCGGAGCAGGTGCCGGTTGCGCCGGCGGAGCCGCGGCCGGCACCTCGGACGGAGGGTGGGCTGCCGATGCGGGTCCGGTGACGGCTGCCTCTCCCCCAGCTCCGGCCGTGACCGCCGCAGGGCAGTTCTCGGGCGACGACCGCTCACTCGATTTCTCAGCAACAGCCAGTGGCACCCAACTGCGCTCGTCGAGCTCGTCGAACACGGGGTGGACGACTTCCTCGATGACCTTCACCACCAGGGCCAGGCACTCTCGAACGGCCGTGTCCGTGGCCGTGCAGGCAGACGACACTGCGGCACACGTGCGTTGCACATGTGGCACGAACTCGCCCTCGATCCATTCTCGAGACCGGTCGGCGACCTCGGCCGCGAACTCGTCCGATACGTCTGCTCGCGCGAATCGCTCGGCCCATTCCGGAAACGCCGGTGCCAGGCGGGCGAACACGGTTGCCCGGTCGACCGGGACGCACTCGATGCCCGACGCCAGCAGAAGCGCATCGATTCGGTCGGGATCGTGTCCTTCCACGGCGTCGGTATCGAGGCTTCCGACGAGCTCGGCCTTGTCGGTCACAGCCTCACGCAGTACGTCCACAGCCGCGTACATCGTTTGCAGCGCATCCTCGACCGAGTCGAGAAGCACCCCTGCTCTCTCCTGCTCGGTGGCCACATATCGCTGGGCCGTCTCACCGGCGTCACCGTGCCACCGCAGTCGAAGAACGATCAGGAGCTGCGTCTGCTCGTCCAATTGTTCACCCAGCGCCGCAGCCATAGCCCCGACCGCATCTGCGTCGGACGCCAGAGCCTCCAGGTTCAGGCCGCGCTGCTCGTCGTACCGTGCACACACCTCGTCGTAGCGCGGGACTTCGCTGCCGGGAACGCGCTCGGCCAACGGCAGGAAACGCTCGAAATACAGCAGCCCGACGGCATTGGCGTCGAGAATCTCGTCGACCGATGCTGCCTCGGCGGGCGAGGTGGAAGAAACAGTCACCGCAACGAGTCGATCGCGTGGGCACCGGCGTCGTCCTGTATTTCGTACGCGCTCATCGCGGCGACGAGGGCATCCGCGATGTCGTCGACCGACGATCGCCACACCCCGACGGCTCGCCCGAGCCCGGAGTGGGCGTCGAGATAGGCCGCGCCCAGGTCTCCGTAGTTCCGTCCTGCGGCGGCGGTACCGAATCCCGGTGATGCGATCGAATCGGCTGCCGTGCCCAGGGCCTCCGCCGACGCCGTCATCGAGTTCGCCACCTCGCGCACGCGGACCGCGTCCACCCAGAATCCGTCGCTCATCGCCCGCCCGTTCCCGCTGGAAGTGCCCCTTTCCCACTATGACGTGCGCCGACTCCCATCGGTTCCCCGGCGAGCGGTAACGTCCCGATACGAAACGTCGGTAACAGACAACCGAGCAGCTCCACCAGCTACTCGAGAACGAGGAGTCCCATGCATATCGGAACGATGCTGAACTACAGCGGTGGTTTCACCGAGACCGTTGCCGAGGTAGCCGAACTCGAGAAGGCGGGCCTCGACATCATCTTCGTGCCCGAGGCCTATTCTTTCGACGCCGTCAGTCAACTCGGGTTCCTTGCGGCCAAGACGAGCACGATCAAGATCGCGTCGGGCATCTTCCAGATCTACACGAGAACGCCGTCGCTGACGGCCATGACGGCCGCCGGCCTCGACTACGTTTCCGACGGGCGCTTCGTTCTCGGACTCGGCGCATCCGGGCCACAGGTCGTCGAGGGTTTCCACGGCGTCAAGTACGACGCACCCATCGCCAGAACCCGTGAGGTCATCGAGATCTGCCGCCAGGTGTGGCGTCGAGAAAAAGTGCAGTATCAGGGCAAGCACTACCAGATCCCGTTGCCGGCGGACAAGGGAACCGGCTTGGGCAAGCCACTCAAGCTGATCAATCACCCTGTGCGCGAACGAATTCCGGTCGTCATCGCCGCTCTCGGACCGAAGAACGTCGAGCTCACCGCAGAGATCGCAGAGGGCTGGCAGCCCATCTTCTACTTCCCGGAGAAGGCAGCCGACGTGTGGGGCGAATCGCTGGCCGCAGGCAAGGCCAAACGCGATCCGTCACTCGGCGAACTCGAGGTGTTCGCCAGTCCCACCCTGGCCATCGGCGAGGACGCGGACAAGTACCTCCCCTGGGTCAAGCCGCACCTGGCGCTCTACATCGGCGGCATGGGAGCCAAGGGAAAGAACTTCTACAACTCCCTTGCTCAGCGCTACGGCTACGAAGCCGAGGCCGAGAAGATTCAGGACCTGTACCTCGCCGGCAAGAAAGAGGAAGCAGCAGCGGCGGTTCCGGACGAGCTCGCGCGTTCGGTGAATCTCATCGGACCGGAGAGCTACGTCAAGGAGCGCGTGGCAGCCTTCGCCGAAGCCGGCGTGACGACACTCAACGTCGCACCGTTGGCCGAGGACACCGCAGGACGCGTCGCGCAGCTCACCGCCTTGCGAGAACTCACCGCCTGACGATCAGACCGCCGCGACCCGGCCCGCCAACTCCTCGGCGAGCCGGGTCGCGACGTCGAGTTCCGACGCTTCCACCATCACTCGCACGAGCTGTTCGGTCCCGCTGGGACGCAACAGAACTCGCCCCGATTGGCCGAGCTCGAGCTCGGCGACGGCCACGGCGTCCGACACCGACGGTGCCGACGCCACCGCAGCTTTGTCCGAGACACGTACGTTGATCAACACCTGGGGCAGCGTGCGCATCGGCGACGCCAGATCCGCCAGGGTGCGTCCGGTCCGGGCCATCCGCTCCATCACACGCAGCGCGGTCGCGATCCCGTCGCCGGTCGTCCCGATCGCGGGCAGTACGACGTGCCCGCTCTGCTCACCGCCGAGCGCGTACCCTCCGCGGCGCAACTCCTCGAGGACGTATCGATCACCGACTGCGGTGGTGCGCAACGTGATTCCCGCTTCGCGCATCGCGATGTGGAGCCCGAGGTTGCTCATGACGGTGGCGACCAACGTGTTGTCGGTCAGCGTGCCGTTCTCACTCATCGCGATGGCCAGCACAGCCATGATCGCGTCCCCGTCCACCACCGCACCGGAGGCATCGACGGCGAGGCAGCGGTCGGCGTCGCCGTCGTGCGCGATCCCGAGGTCGGCCCCGTGCTCGACGACAGCCTTCTGCAGCCCTTCCAGGTGCGTCGAACCACACCCGTCGTTGATGTTCAGCCCGTCGGGCTCGGCGTTGATCGCCACGACCGTCGCACCGGCCCGGCGGTAGATCTCCGGTCCGACCGTCGAGGCTGCACCGTGCGAGCAATCCACCACGACGGTGACACCGTCGAGTCGGTGCGAGAGCGGTGCGACGAGGTGCCCGGCATAGAGCTCGGCAGCGTCGGGAGCGACGTCGATGCGACCGATGGCAGCGCCGGTCACATCGACCGGCTTCTCGGTGCGGCCGTCCACCCCGAGCAACGCCTCGATGCGATCTTCCATGTCGTCGTCGAGCTTGTGCCCGCCTGCGGCGAAAATTTTGATTCCGTTGTCGGGCATCGCATTGTGCGAGGCGGAGATCATCACGCCCAGCGCCGCGCCGTATTCGCCGGTGAGGTAGGCGACCGCGGGGGTCGGCAGCACGCCCACGTCGATCACGTCGACACCCGAGGCAGTGAGCCCGGCCGACACTGCGGCACCGAGCATCGAACCGCTGATTCTGGGGTCACGACCGACGACCGCTGTCCGTCGACCACCGTCGACATCCGGTGCCAGCACGGCGGCGGCAGCCCGGGCGATGGTCATGGCGAGCTCTGCCGTCAGGACCCCGCCTGCGAGTCCCCTCACTCCGTCGGTGCCGAACAATCGCGCCATGAATGAAGACCCCTTCGAACAGAGAGAACGTCGTCGGAAAATGCCTCGAGGGCAGGCATCCGATCTTGCTGGAGCCTGCCCTCGAGGATGGAACGGGTAAGACGCGTCAGCGCTTGGAGTACTGCGACGCCTTACGGGCCTTCTTCAGGCCGTACTTCTTGCGCTCGACCGCACGCGCGTCACGCGTGAGGTAGCCGGCGGCCTTGAGAGCCGGGCGATCGTCCGGGGTGAGCTCGATCAGCGCACGCGAGATGGCCAGACGCAGCGCGCCTGCCTGTCCCGACGGTCCGCCACCGTGCAGCAGTGCCACGATGTCGAAGGACTCTGCTCGGTCGACCAGCACCAGAGGAGCCTTGATCAGCTGCTGGTGCACCTTGTTCGGGAAGTAATCCTCGAGGGTGCGGCCGTTGAGCTTGAATCCACCGGTGCCCGAGGACAACCGAACACGAGCGACGGCTTCCTTGCGGCGGCCGACGGTCTGGATCGGGCGATCGAACACGATGGGGGCCGGAGCTGCAGCAGCTTCGATTTCCGTGGCCACCTCGGGATCTTCCACTGCCACGAACTCGTCGGCGGCGATCTCTTCGATGTTCTCCTGCGACGTCACGTCATTTCCCTCCGGCGCCGTCACTGGGACACCTGCTTGATCTCGAACGGAACGGGCTGCTGAGCGGCATGCGGGTGGTTCGGTCCCGCGTAGACCTTCAGCTTGCTCGCGATGGCATTTCCGAGCTTGTTCTTCGGGATCATGCCGACAACGGCCTTCTCCACGAGACGGTCGGGGTTGTTCTCGAGCACCTGACGCGTCGAGCGCGACTTCAGACCGCCCGGATGGCCGGAGTGGTGGTGGTGGAACTTGCCATCGAGCTTGTTGCCACTGATGGCAACTTTCTCGGCGTTGATGATGACGACGAAGTCGCCACCGTCGACGTTGGGTGCGTAGGTGGGCTTGTGCTTACCGCGGAGCAGTGTCGCGGCCTGGACGGCGAGGCGTCCGAGCACGACGTCCGTGGCGTCGATCACATGCCACGTCCGGGTGGTGTCCCCGGCCTTCGGGGCGTAAGTAGACACAGAAAATTCCTGTCTTCATGATGTCGCTGCTGGCCAAGACGTGTGGATGCCCTCGGCGGCCAGTTGAGACCCGAGGACAAGAGCTCTGCGCATCGAAGAAATGCGGCGAGCCCATACACGCCAACGGGGAACGATACCGGGAGCCGGCACCCAGGTCAAAACGCCTCCGACGCGGAAGACCGGCTCAGGACAGGCGAACGCACCGCACACAGCGGCGGGCCGCAGGCAATGCCTCGAGCCTGATCGCCGGTATCGACTCTCCGCACCGCTCGCACGTGCCGTACGTCCCGAGATCCCACCGCGTGGACGCGGCGTCGAGCTCGCGCATCTCGGACTCGGTGTCGGAGATCAGGGCTGCAATCTTGGCACGCTCGAAGGCGATGGTGGAACCCTCCGGGTCGTGTTCGTCGTCGTCGGTGGTCCACCGGCTGCCTTCGATGACCGACGCGAGCTCGTCGCGAAGGGAGTGCAGGCGGTGTTCGGCGCGAGAACGCTCGGCATCGATCGCCGTCCCGAAATCCGTCATCCGTCCAGTACACACCGCCACCGCAACCCACGCCAGGTGTCGCGCCCCCTCGACAGTCGTATGCCCCGACCGACAAGTGCCGATCGGGGCATACGACGCTCGTGGTCTACGGTCAGCGCGCCATGCGCGCCTTGTTCGCCATCTCCACCCCGTGCATGGCCTCGCCGCCGGTGCGGGCGGCCGCGACGAGGCTCGACAGAATGAGATTGAGCTCGTCGGATGCGGAGTTCCACTGACGCTGGAGTTCGTAGTAGGACGTCATCGCGTCGCCCTCCCACGATTCGTAGAGTCTCTTCGCAGTGCCGTCCACGTCGGCGAGAAGGTCTTTGGTCACGTTCGCCTGCTTGTTCATCGCCTCGGTCAACGCCGCGATCTGAGCGAAGTCGTACTTCATGTCGAATCAGTCTCCTAAATAGAGCTCGGTCGTGTGGTCGGCCGTCGGTGGCCGGTCGTGCCGTCAGTTGAACGTGGTCAGTCCCGAACCGAGCGATCCCGCCACCTGATTCACAGCCGCCACGTTGTCGTCGTCCGCATCGGAGTAGCCGTGGCCGTTGGTCTTGATGTCCGCCGAGATCTGCTCGAGCGCGCTGCGCATCTTCTGGGCACTGGTGTCCCACTGCGACATGACATCCTGAAACGACTTGCCGGCCTTGCCCACCCACGCCTCGGCGGTCTGCTCGACGATGGAACGCACGGCCGAGTTGGACGCATCGATCGACACGCTCAGGCCCTCGATCGTCGCCCCGGCAGCAACGAGCTCCTGCGGTGTGACGGTGACGCCGTTCGACGAACCCATAGATTCCGGTCCCCCTGGATATCCCACTTCGACTCCTCTGCTTCGATTTTCGTATTCACGTACGCCCGCGGCGCACATGACGCTCGACCGAGGGACCGCGTGCGGCCCGCTCACTCCCCTACATCTCCTTGGACGCAGCCACCCCTTGGTTCGGTTCCGGCATACGGCGAAAATCTGCGCGGCGGCCTCAACTCATCGGCACGATCTCCAGAGTCTGGGTGGCCAGATCACATTCGGTGTCGATCGCGGACGAGTCCGGTCCCTCGAACTGGCAGCCAATGCTCACCTGCACATCCGATTCGACCAGCACACGCCACAACACAGTGGACGCATCGGCCGGCCGCTCGACGTACGAGATCCCCACCCGACCTCCGAAATCACGGGCAGGCTCCAGCGATCCGATCGGGGAGTCGGGTCCACGCGCGTCGACTGCCGCACCGAGCTCGGACGCAACCTGTTCGAGCGTCGAGCCGGGCACCAGTTCCTGCACTGTGACGACGATGCGACGCTCGGGTGCTGTCGGCGGAATCAACACCATCCGGGCCGGGTCCTCCATCCTGGTCCAGGTCGCCGGTAGTCGCAGCGACGCCCGGCCCGAGACGAACGTCGCCGACGGGATCACCGACGGTGACTCGCTCGTCGCCGATACTGCTGTCGCCGAGGTCGTTTCGGTCGCGGGGGTCGTTTCGGTCGCGGGGGTGGCTTCGGTCGCCGATGCCGCCAGGGTGGCAGGCACCTCGAACGGCGGCGAGGTCGCGACGGCCACCTCTTGCGGAGACCGAAGGACGAACGTCAGTGCAACGACACCACCGGCAACGATGACCGATGCGGCCACCGCACCGAACACTCGAACCGGCAATCCGCTTCTTCGGGGAGGTGGCACCGCGACGGTCACTTCATCGAGCCATGCCGCCGAGCGCCCTGCCGCGGCTCGCCCTGGCGGGGCAGTTTCCACCTCAGCTCCCGCACGTCGATACAGAGACCTGGCGACGTCGAGTCCGGTCAGCCATCGTGCCGGATCTTCCGCAGCGGGGCTCGAGCTCGAACCCGACTCCGCCACGATGAAAATGTCCTCGGGACATTGCGACACCGACGATCGAAGGTAGTCGTCGGCTCGTCGTCGCCAGCTGTCGTCTCGTTCTCCGACAGCAAGTACTGCACCGATGTCGCCGCCGTGAGTTCTTGCCTCGTCCACCAGGACGACCGTCGTGTCGAGGGTGCCCACTTCGATCACCACCGCAGCAGCCGGTGCGCGTTCTCCCGCCGACGCGACCGCGGCGATCGCCGTCTCCACGACGACGACCTCGCTCGCCGACGTGGCGAACACGGCTCGGAGGAGCTCTCGACGCTCGTCGCCCCACGTCGAGGGATACGCGATCTCGAGCAGATCGAGTCGTTCGTGTATCCCGGCTCCCTGCAGCGCCGACCACACGATCCCGTGCACGACGTCGTCGCGATCCCACACTGCGTCGCCCACGAGGATCGATCGATCGTCGAGACACAGCAGCGGAGGGACCTCGGTGTCCGCGCCCGCCCGCCCGAAGACGAGTCGACCACCCTCCGATACCGCGTATGCGGATCCGACGTGTTCGCGTGGACCCTGCAGCGTCGCACCGGACGCGACGACAGAAATCTCCGAATGACTCAAATGCACAGCCGCGTAACGCCACTGCGGCCTCGTCAACTCGAGTGTCCGAGCTGCACGAGCGCGGGGCCGGACCGATCGACGAACACTCCACGTCCGGGCGGCATCGGGCTCGGACGCACGGTGCCGATCAAGCTCCCCTCGTCTCGGCTCCCGCTCATGACCAATCCCGGAGTCACCAGGTCGCGTAGCCGCCCGATCACCGGGTCGAACAGTGCCCGCCCCGCCCCGCCCGAGCGACGCGCCACGATGAGGTGCAGTCCGATGTCCCGGGCGTGTGGCAGATGCTCGACCAAGGGCGACAACGGGTTCCCGGACGCGGTGGCCACCAGGTCGTAATCGTCGACGACGACGAACACCTCGGGGCCGTCCCACCACGACCGCTCTCGGAGCTGCTGCTGGGTCACGTCCGATCCCGGCATGCGCCTGCTCATTCTGCCTGCGAGATCGACGATCATCGCCGTCAACGTCGCCTGCGCGGCCGCATAGCCGGCCAGATGCTCGGAATCGACTGTGCCCAAAAGAGTTCGACGGTAGTCCGCCACGATCAGTTTCACCCGATCGGGTGGGTTCGCATCGACCAACGATCGACAGATCCCCCGCAGCAGGGACGTCTTCCCGCATTCGCTGTCGCCGAAGACGACGAAATGTGGGTTCTCGGCGAAGTCGACCGTCACCGGAGCCAGCTCGGCCTCGTCGATGCCGATCGGAACCCTCAGTTCCGCAACGGTGCCACGGTCGCGGGGCCAGGCGCCGGCGAGTCGATCGAGCACCTCCGACCGTTCGAGCATCTCCGGCAACATGCGGACCGGCGGGGCAGGCGACCCCGTGGACGCTGCGGCGATCGCGCTGACGGACTCTGCGACAGCTCGGGACAGGTCGGCCACCGACCGACGGTCGTCGACCCGAGGCAGTGCGATCTGCAGGTGGAGACCGTCCTTGGTCATGCCCCGGCCCGGTCGGCCCTGCGGCACACTGGCGGCTTTCGTTCGGCCGATGTCCGAGTCCGACGGATCTCCGAGTCGCAGCTCGAGCCGGGTCCCGATCAGATCCTTCGTCGCGGGCCTCACTTCTGCCCAGCGAGAGGCCGTCAGAACGAGGTGCAGACCGAATGCCAGTCCCTGGGTCGTCAGCGTCGCGATCTGTTGTTCGAGACTCTCGAAGTCGGATCTGATGGACTGCCATCCGTCGATCACCAGGAAGACGTCGCCGAACCGGTCGTTCGCATCGACCGGTTGCATCGCCCGCAGCCGCCGGAACTCGACCATGGAATCGATGCCGCGATCTCGAAAAGTCTTCTCCCGCTGACGAACGACAGCCGCGACCTCGGCCACGGTCCGGCGCACTCGGTCGACGTCCAATCTGTTGGCCACCGATCCGACGTGCGGTAGTTCGGCCAACCCGGCCAGCGTTCCACCCCCGAAGTCCAAGCAGTAGAACTGAACCTGAGCGGGTGTGTGCGTCATCGCCAGAGCCATGATCAGCGACCGAAGGGCCGTCGATTTCCCCGACTGCGGAGCCCCCACGATCGCGACGTGCCCGGCTGCACCGGACAGGTCGACGGTGAGCAGATCCCGCCGCTGATCGAACGGCCTGTCGATGATGCCGATCGGCGCACGAAGTGTGCTCAGCGCATCGACGCCGCCGCTCAGTACCGACCGAGGCAGTAAGCGGGTCAGTGTCGGTGCCTTGTCCAACGGCGGTAGCCATACCTCGTGGGCCGGCATACCGCGGCCTGCGATTCGGCCGACGACGACGTCGAGAACGGTCGCGCCGGTGTCGTCGTGCTCGACCGGATCCGGTTCGACCACCGGCTCGACACGGACGTCGTTCTCGATGGGATCGACCACGACCGGATATGCGGTGAACGGCCTCGGACGGATATCGACGCCCTGCGCGGCGGGTGCCCCCGCACTCGAACGTGGCGGAACGTACGGTCCGGACACGTAGGCCGCAGCGAAGCGGACGATCTCGGCCGAATCGCACTTGAGATAGCCGGCACCGGGCTGAGCAGGCAGGTGGTACGCGTCGGGAACACCGAGAACGGAACGTGACTCGTTGGCCGAGAACGTTTTCAGACCGATTCGATAGGACAGATGACTGTCGAGTCCGCGCAGCTTCCCTTCTTCCAGACGCTGACTGGCCAACAACAGATGCATGTGCAACGAACGTCCGAGTCGCCCGATCGCCACGAACAAATCCGCGAATTCCGGTTGCTGACTGAGCAATTCCGAGAACTCGTCGACCACCACGAACAGAGCGGGCAACGGCACCAGAGCAGCTCCCGCTGCGCGCGCCTTCTCGTAGTCGGACACATTGGCGAAGTTTCCGGCCGAGCGCAGCAACTCCTGCCGACGGTTCATCTCGCCGGCGAGGGCATCACGCATCCGGTCGACCAGAGCCAGGTCCTCGGACAGGTTGGTGATCACGGCCGCCACGTGCGGCGCGGCCTCGAGCCCCGCGAAGGTCGCCCCGCCCTTGAAGTCGACCAGTACCAGGTTCAACTGCTGCGGGGCGTGGGTGGACACCAATCCGAGAACGAGCGTACGCAGAAACTCCGACTTACCCGAACCCGTTGCGCCGATGCATAATCCGTGTGGACCCATGCCGTTCTCGGCAGACTCCTTCAAATCGATCTCGACCGCGCTGCCGTCGGGTGCGACGCCGATGGGTACCCGCAACCGGTCTCGACCGCGACGCACGGTCCACGCTCGATCCGTATCGAGCGCACCGACGTCGGCGATTCCGACGAGGCTGTTCCATCCCGACACTGCGGCCCCGTCGTCGGTGACGGTATCGACAGCGGAGGGCGACGACGGCGCGCGATACGGAGAAAGGCGTCGAGCAACGGCGTGTGCCTCGATGGTACTCATCGCGTCCGCCACAGCGAAGACCTCGACTGCCGTGCCGCTGACCGCACCGATCGAGCCGTTCTCGACCACCAGCTGGAGCCCGCGACTTGCCGCCAGTCGCGTGCACAACCCGGACAGGTCGACGATGGTGACGGAATCGAGGCCGGTGTCGGTGAGGTCGGTCGAACGGTTGGCGACCAGTCCGCCGTCCACCACGATCACCAACTGCGTGACCCCACTGTTCACCGCCCCACGTGCGAAGCGATTTCGCATCGACAGGACGTCCCCCAGCGCGCTCTCGAGCTCGAGGACACTGCCGAAGATCATTCGCGCAGAACCGGCACCGTCTCGCAACACGTCGTGTTGTGTGTGCGGCAGCCACTTGGTCCATTCCCACTGCTCCACGGTGTCGGGGCCGCAGACGACGGCAACCGCGAGGTGGTCCGGTCCGTGAAAGGTACAGAGATAGGCGACCATCGAGCGCACCATCGCACGAGCGGCATCGCGATCCCCGGCTATCGACAGAGCGGCGAATCCCCTCAGCGACACGGCAATCGGCAACTCGGACACCACCGAGTGTGCTCGCACGAATCGGCGCAGCGACACCGCGGACACCGGTTCCAGCTCTTCCACAGGTCCGGTCTCGGGAGGCACGAGTCGGGTCGCCAAACGCTGATCACCGAGCCCGACCCGCACGTGGGCGAAGTCGGCGTCCTGAGGCCGACGTTCCCACATACGCTGCGTTCCGGCCGTCGACCACAGAGTGCCCGGATCCGGGTGGCTCCACTCGAGTGCCCTGCGCTGATCTCGCTCGGTGTCGGCGACGTCTCGTCGAAGCTGGTCGAGATACCGCAGATAGTCCTTACGGTCCTCGTTCGCCTCGGCGGTACGTGCTCCCCCGGACTTGCCCCCGCCGGCCAACATGCCCACCATCGACATCAGCATCATGGCTGGGAACATCAACATCATCGGGTTCGCTGCCGCACCGGAAGTGAACATGAGCGCAACCATTCCGACCATGGCGGCGACCATCACCAGCGGCATCAGCTTCATCAGGAGATTGCCGGGTACCGCGCGCGGCACGGGAGGCGGCGGTTGAAGTACGACCTCGCCGCCCGGTGACCGAGGTACTTCCCGGCGCGCGCTGCGAACGAAGCGCACGGTACTCATCGATCAGCCCCCACGGCCGCGCCCCCACAACTGCATTCGCGGCGACCTCCCCCCGAGGCCGCGTGGACGACAGGCTAACGCATGCACAACCGGAGGGTCCACCGTTGCATCGAAGCATCGGGATACAGAAATAGAACGGCACCGCATTCGGTTGAACAAAGAATGCGGCTCCGAGGCCGCACATGTTCGACGAACGAAAGGTCGGCTTCCGTGTCCGTACCCCTGTCCATCCTCGATCTCGCACACGTGGGCGAGGGCGAAACAATCCGAGACAGTTTCGACGCCAGCGTGACGCTCGCCCAGCATGCCGAGAACTGGGGTTACCAGCGCATCTGGTACGCCGAACATCACAACATGAAGACGATCGCATCGTCGGCGACGTCGGTGTTGATCGGGCACGTGGCCGCACACACGAAGCGAATTCGACTCGGCTCCGGCGGGATCATGCTTCCCAACCACGCGCCGCTCACCATCGCCGAGCAATTCGGCACGTTGGCCACGTTGTTCCCGGACAGGATCGATCTCGGACTGGGCCGCGCCCCCGGCAGCGACCAGGTGACCATGCGCGCCATGCGCCGCGACCCGGCGTCCTCGGACCGATTCCCTCAGGACGTCCAGGAGCTGCAGGGGTACCTGTCCCAGCAGTCCCTCGTCCCCGGGGTCAGTGCCACGCCGGGTGCCGGCACCGAGGTGCCGCTGTACATCCTCGGATCGTCTCTCTTCGGCGCACAGCTCGCGGCGGCCCTCGGCCTGCCGTATGCATTCGCGTCGCATTTCGCACCCGACGCACTCGAACAGGCCGTGGAGATCTATCGCCGCGACTTCCGTCCGTCGGCGCAGCTGTCCGAACCTCACCTCATCGTGGGCGTCAACGTGATCGCCGCGGACACCGTCGCCGAGGCTCAGGCCCAGTTCCTCCGCACCAAGAGAAGCCGCGTGAGCCTGCTGCTCGGACGGGGTCGCACCTTCACCGACGAAGAAGCCGACATGGTGCTGGAAGCACCTGCGGGGCAACAGATCTCGAAGATGACGAAGTACTCGGCCGTCGGGACACCCGACATGGTCAGGGAGTACCTCGACCGATTCGCCGAACGCACGGGAGCAGACGAGTTGATCGTCGCCTCGGGCGTCTCCGATCGTCGATCCTGGCTCAGGTCGTTCGAGCTGCTGGCCCAGGTGAGCGAGCTGGTTCCCGCCTGACTGCTGCGAGCAGGTCTCGGCGGAGGCGACAAGCGGTCGAGTGTCGGCGTGATGTCGTAGGGTGTGGACGCACGATGCCCGGGGGGCGGGCATCGACAGTGCACTGCACGCATCCGGGGGGATATCCATGACACGCGCCGACAGCCGTCCCGCAACGACGAACACACCGACCGACGCAGCCGAACCGACCATCGCCTCGGACCCGGCCCGACGTGCGCAGGGGCTGCGTGCCGTCTTCGCGCAGGACGTGTGTCGGGTGACGGTGTCGGCGAGGTCGACCCAGGTTGATATGGCACTGCCCGTGGACGTTCCGGTGTCGCTGTTGATTCCGGGGATCGTCGACATGATCGCGTCACGAGCGGAGCCTGCGGAAGGACCGGGTCCGGTCGGGAGCCGGACCGCGGACTCCGGATCCGACGGGTTGTCGGGGGCCTGGACGCTGTCCCGTATCGGACGTCCGCCGCTACCGTCGACGTCCACACTGTCCGAACTGGGCGTACGTGACGGCGACCTGCTCGTGTTGGGTGTCGCCGAGCGTCCGGCACCGACTCCGTTGTTCGACGATCTCATGGACGCCGTGGCCCGGGCCGGCAACGACGACGTCGCTCAGTGGACCGCGCGTACTGCACGCACGGTCGGTTCGATCGTCACGGGCTCGACGGTCCTGCTCGCCTGCGGAATCGTTCTGAGTGACCCGGTGCGAGCCGGTGCCGAGAACACGAGCAGCCCGGTCGAGGCAGTCGCCGCGGTCACGGCCGCGGTCCTGTTCGCCGTTGCGGGGATGATTCTCGGCCGGCTGTACGAGCAGGTGGCCGTCGCGGTGCTTTTCGGGGGATGCGCTTCGGCGCTGATGTTCACCGGTGGAACGCTGTTCGTGCCCGGCCAGTTCGGGGCAGCTCACGTGATGTTGGGTTCGGCCATGGCCGGCTCGATGGCGCTGTTGTCTCTGCGAATCGGCGGTGCCGGGCTCGCCGTGTTCACCGGGTCGATCGTGCTGGCAGTGTCGGCGTTCGCCGCGGCGGCCTGCGCGTTGTTCACCGTGATGACGCCGGCGGCCATCGGTACCGTCGCAGCACTGGTAGGTCTGACCGGAATCGCCGTGTCGGCCCGACTGTCGATGATGCAGGCGCGGCTTCCGTTGCCTCCGGTACCCACCGCCGGTGCCCCACTGGACACCGCCCAGGAGGCAGAGCTCGATTCGATGTCGTTCGCAGATCTGCAGGTGGCAGCTACGCGCGCACGGAGCTACCTGACGGGATTGCTCACGGCGTTCACGATCGTGGTGGTGATGGGAGTACTCGCTGCGGCGGCGAGCGACACCGCGACCGGTTCTGGGTGGCCCGGCATCGCCCTCGCCGCACTGTGCGCGCTGGTGCTACTTCTGCGCGGACGCACGTATGCCGTTGTGACACATGCCGTCCCACTCGTCGGTGGTGGTGCGGTCGTCCTGTTCTCGCTCTCGGTCGGGGCAGTGATCACATTTCCGGACCGTGCACTCGAGTTGTTCGGCGCGGCGTTGGCCGCCGCCGTCGTCGCATCCGTGTTCGGAGCCCTGGTTCCGACCCGCAACTATTCGCCGGTGATGCGGCGATCGGCCGAACTGGTGGAATACGCCGCGATCGCCCTCGTCATTCCGATCGCAGTATGGGTGTGCGGTCTGTACAGCGTCGTCCGCGGACTGTGACCGCGCGCCGGCGTCGAGCGCACACCGTTGCCGCGCTCACCGTCCTGACCCTCACCTACGAAGCCCTGATGGGACCGTCCTTCGCGCACGCCGAACGCCCGCTCATCGATCCGGTGCAACTGCCACCGCCAAGCCCTCCCGCGCCTTTGGAACCGACCGAGCAGAAGAACGCGTGCGCCGTCCCCTCCGAAACAATCGACGCCCAGGAAATTCCGACGGCGCAGCAAGCACTCGACTTCGCGTCCGTGTGGCCGATCACTCGCGGAGCCGGGCAACTGATTGCCGTCATCGATACGGGCGTCACGCCTCACCCACGTCTGCCGGGTCTGATTCCTGGGGGCGACTACGTCGGCACCGCCGACGGATTGTTCGACTGTGACGCGCACGGCACGATGGTGGCCGGTCTCATCGCCGCGCAGACGGCCTCCGGCAGCGGTTTCGCCGGCGGCGCTCCGGACGCCCGCATCCTGTCGATCCGTCAGTCCAGCAACGTGTTTCAAGTCGTGGACAACAGGACCGACCAGGAGAAGTCGACCGAACCCGAGAACGCTGCCGGGTACGGAAACGTACGGACGATGGCCATGGCAATCCGGACGGCGGCCGACGCAGGCGCATCGGTCATCAACATCTCCGAAGTGGCGTGCGTACCGGCCGGCGCAGGCGTCGCCGACGGCCCACTCGGCGCAGCGGTGCAGTACGCCGTTCGCGAGAGAAACGTCGTCGTCGTGGCCGCGGCGGGCAACTTCGGAAGCGACGCGTGCAGGGCACAGAACCCCATGCCCGACCCGGTCCGGCCCGAGGCGGACCCGTGGGAAGGGTTTGCGACCATCGCGACACCCGCCTGGTTCGACGACGTGTTGACCGTCGGTTCGGTCGAGTTGGACGGTTCGCCGTCGTCGTTCAGCCTGGCCGGACCATGGGTGGACGTGGCTGCTCCGGGCTCCAACATGACGTCGCTGTCACCGGCGGGCAACGGTCTGGCCAACGGCATTCGGGGCACCGACGGCGTAGTTCCCATGAGCGGAACCAGTTTCGCCGCACCGCTCGTCGCTGCGACAGCCGCACTGGTGCGGGCGTACAGGCCCGATCTGTCCGCTCTCCAAGTGATCGACCGCATCGAGCGAACAGCTCATGCGCCGGCCGACGGATGGAATCCGTCGGTCGGCCACGGCGTCGTCGATCCACTCGCTGCGGTAACCGACGTCGTGACACCGACGCAGCGAACCGTCCCCGCAGATGCGGTCGCGATCGGTGCGCCGCTCCCACCGCCGGCAGCCGATCATCGGCCCCGCGATGCGGCGGTGGCCGGGTCGGTAGTGGTCGCGGTGATTCTGGGCCTCGGAACGGCAGTCTCCATTCCCCTGCGCCGACGACTGTGATCGGCTCGCCCACTCGCCGGGACTACTTGGACGAAAGCGCGGCTGCCTGCGGGTCCGCCGCGACCCCGTCGTGCATGGTCAGCGCCTGACCACGCCCCAGAGTCGGCCCGCTGCCCAGCAACTGCAGAATCTGCCACGGTGCAGGCGCCGGGAGTCCGAAGCCCAATGCCGACGCTGCATCCGCACCCTCGACTCCGTAACGAACTCCCGTGTCGGCGACGAAGAAGACGCTGTCCTGACGGGTACTGGCCGTCGAGATACCGGTGCTTCGAACGAATCCGCCGCTACCCGGCGACAGATGGACCTGGTCGACCGCATCACCGCCGCCGTCCGCCTGAGCCAGTTCCACCGGTGAAGCGGTGGTATCGAGTGGCAACGACCGTCCTGCGGATTCGACCAGCTGCGCAGTCGGACCACCGTCGGCGACATCGAGTGGTGACCACGTCAGACACCCGACGGGCCTCTGACCCGAGTCGACGATGTCGGGAGTCGTCGGTGGAAAGGTCGATACGTCGAGCCCGGACATCGTCTTGGGAGCGTCGGCCAGGATGTCGGGATTGACGGCCGCGATGTCGGGGCTGCCCTGCGAGTCGGCGAACTTGACGAGTAGGGCTGCGGTTTCGCTGATGGCTTGGATGCCGTCCTCGAGCGCGACGTAGTACCGAACGTCGCGGCCGGCAACCTTGACCACGGAGCCGATAGGCCGGTTGTCGAACGGGTAGGCGGGGATCTCACCCGCTCGCGCTATGAACGGAGCCGTCACCGCAGGCGACTGCGGTACCGCGTTGAGCAGACCGGCACTGACCGGCGTCGGCGTCGCATCCTCGAGGCCCAGCGCACGAACGACAGCTCTGTCCGCCAGATCGACCGGCGACTTGGTGCCGTCGTGGACGAGATACGCCGCACCGCCCGAAGTCCACAGGAATGCTTCGGATGGGCCGAGCGCAGCCGCGTTCTCGCCGTAGCGGGGCTCCCCCACGATCACCGTCGTGGACGTGACGCCGGCGATCGGATCGACCGTGTCGCACACGGTCCACGACTCGGCCTCGCCGTCCGGGTCGTGCGGCAACGCCGACGGGGCACCGGGAATTCCGACCAGCGCACCGCGAGGTCGCGACGCCAGTTCCGACTCCTTCACCGTCACAGGGTTGTCGGGCCTTCCCACGATCAACCGCGCCGAAGCCAGGTTCAGCACCGGATGGAACACGCCGTCGACGCTGACGAACATGGCGGCCGACTCCTTACCGACCACGATCGACGCGTCGCCGATCTTGTCCTGAGGCCGAAACAGCGCCAGGGCAGCGCAGCCCGCCAGACCCACGCATGCGACGACGACACCCACCATGAGCGCGCGCGACTGCGACTTCATCGGGTCGTGCAACATCCGCGCGTCGCGCCTGATGAGGGCATGTTCCATTCGTCGGACGAGAAAGCGGTATCCGCCGACCTGCCATTTCGTCGTCGGAGTAGATGCCACGATTCCTCCCCAGGATTGTGCCGACCCGATCCCCCATCGGGTCACGCGACACAGTACAGTTCGTCCGCACCCATCGGCGACCGCGTCGGCGACGATCGATCGGGCTGCAACCTTCGGGGGGAGGGTATGTGATGACGCGTTCGAGGAGACGACGGCGCACGTCGGTCGTGTCGTTCGCCGTCCCAACTGTTCGAGGGTTGCTCGCGGCCGAAATAGCTACTGTGACAACAACTCTCGCGCTACTCGCGGCCGACGTGCCCGTCGAGTGGACGCTCACCGCCGCAGCGACGGTGTCGCTCGTACCGTTCGTCGCCTTTCGGCGAACGTCGATCGCCGGCTGGCTGGTCGTCGCTCTACGCTTCGGATCCGGCCGAGTCCCTGCCGTCGGGGTGACAACAGAACATGTCGACCCCGACGGCCGGCCCGTCGGAGTGCACTGGCAGCGCGATACCGTCACGTGCACCGTGGAGATCATTGCACCGGAACACGACACGACGGTGCTGGCGCG
Source organism: Rhodococcus sp. PML026 (assembly GCF_000963615.1). Lineage (NCBI taxonomy): Bacteria > Bacillati > Actinomycetota > Actinomycetes > Mycobacteriales > Nocardiaceae > Rhodococcus > Rhodococcus sp. PML026. The sequence continues at coordinate 160,640 of NZ_KQ031376.1, forward strand.
AACGCGAGCCGACACACGACACACGCTGCCCATCGAGGCGTTGACGTCGTGCTTTCGGCAGCACGACGTCGAGGTTGCCGCAATCGACATCGTCGCGCTCGGGTTTCGAACCGCCGACGGTTCGGTGGCCACCGACGTGTACGAGGGCCTCATCGGCCCGTTGCCCGCCGTCGCGCAGCGGACGGTGTGGGTGTCCGTCACTCTGGACGTACGAGCCAACGCCCGGGCGATGGCAGCGAGGGGCACGGGCCGGACGGGGGCGGCCCGAACCGCGGTCGTTGCAGCCCTCCGCATTGCACGCGCCTTGGAATCTCATGGACTGTCCACACGGCTGTCGACGGCCACGGAACTCCGAGCCGCGGCATTGCACCTGAGCCGCGGTGTCGACACCGACGACCTGACTCAGGTGTGGTCCTACGCTCCATTGCCCGGCGTCGCGAGTACGGGTTACGGAATCGATTGCAGCACAATCACTGTCGAGGATCTTTCGGCCTTGTGGGCGACACCGTCGCTGGGTACGACCATGTCCGTTCACCTGCGCCCCACCGACGAGCCGAGCCGCGTCCGCGTTCGTGCGTCGTGCAGATTCGCTGCGCGAGAGGCAATCTCGAGGCCCGATGTTGCTTCACTGACCTCGATGGCCGGACGTCAACGAGACGGCATTCTCGCTCAATTGCCACTGGCTGTGGCAACACACTCGGCAGTGATGCCGGTCGGAACCCTCTCGACCTCCGCACTGCAGGCCTGGGCGTTCCCGGTGAGTGGTTGCGGCCAACTACTGGGATCGGATACGAACGGAAACGGTGTGGCAGTGCGGATCTTCGGGGCGAACCTGCCGCGGGTCAGCATCGTGGGCGAGCTCTACCTCGCCCAACAGCTTCTGTTCCGAGCCGTGGCGACCGGAGCGCGAGTTGTCGTCAGAACGGACAGACCGCACGCCTGGGGAGCCCTCCGCGACGCCATCGGGGAACCCGCCCGGTTTCTGGTCGACAGCGACCACACACGGGTGCGGCCCTCGTACGACGTCGTCGTGGTCGACTTCGCAGACGGCTCCATCTCGCTCGATCACCAATCTGTCCCCGGCGTCACTGTGATCTCGCTGTCCGAACACGAACCGCCGCATGATCCGGCGGCACCCGGGCCGACCCGACAGGAATTCGCCGCGACACTGTCGATCGTCCAGCCGCGTGCGTCGGGTGACCGAATTCGGGTGCGTTCCGGTCCCATCGACATCGAACTGACGCTGGTCACCATTCCGCAGGAAACGGCGTTCATCGGTCGACCGAGAAGTCTTCGACCCGCCGTCCGAGTCTGACAGTGTCAGCCGGGGTACGGGACGCGCGCCCGTGCGCTCGACACTGCGCCGGCCCACCACTCGAGTTGGTCGAGCAATCGCCCCAAGGAGTCGACAGCAGCGGGATCGTCGACGCCACCGGCCTCGTCGAAACGCCGACGCACGCGATGGAGTGATACCGAATCCCGTACCGACACCATGTGTAGCTCTGCGGCGATGAGGCGCAGTTGCTCGGTCGCTCGCACACCACCCGCCAGACCACCATAGGAAACGAATCCCACTGGCTTGGAACGCCATTCGTACTTCACCGTGTCGAGTGCGGTCTTCAGCGAGCCGGGCACAGCGTGGTTGTATTCGGGAGTGACGAGGACGAACGCGTCGGCCTCGCCCACGATGCGGGTGAAACGTTCGGAGTCCTCGCTCGACGTCAAGCCGTTCGGGAGATCGAAGTCCGCGAGATCGACATCCACAACCGTGAGGGAGCCGCGCGCCGACGCCACGCTGCGTACCCAGGCTGCGACGGTGGGGCCCACCCGCCCCTCCCGAACGCTGCCGGTGACCACCGCGAGACGTATCGGCTGGATCGTGTCGGCACCGGACCCGGCGCAATCGTCGCTCATCCTTCTCCTCCACAACATTCGTCGCCGACGATTGCCGGTCGAGTCTCCCGGGTGGCAGCATTGCGCGCGGCCAACATGTCGGCGGGTGGATAGTCGACCCGCACCAGGGCAAGCCCGTGGGCCGGGGCCACCGCCACCTCGCTCGCGCGTTCTCGACGACCGAGCAGGGAACGTGCCCAGTCGGGGGTTCGTCGTCCTTCACCGACGGCCTGCATCGCCCCGACCAGACTGCGCACCATCGACCAGCAGAACGCATCGGCGCTGACGTACGCGGTCAGTCGATCCCCCTCGCGTTCCCAGTCGAAGCGCTGCAGTTCTCGCACTGTCGTGGCACCGTCTCGCCTCTTGCAGAACGCTGCGAAATCGTGCAGTCCGATCAGTGCCTGCGACGCCTCGCGTACCGCGTCCAGATCGATCGGCCGAGGCCAGGACACGACACCGGCGACATCCAGAGGATCGACGCCGTAGAGCGCTGTGCCGAATCGGTACTCGTAGTGACGGCGATATGCCGAGAACCGAGCGTCGAAGTCGGGCGAGACCTCCGTTATCGCACGAACCCGGACGTCGGCGGGAAGGAAGCGCGCCATTCTTCGAATCAACCGGTCGTGCTCGTCCGGCACACCCACGGCGTCGAAATGTGCAACCTGACCGGTCGCGTGCACTCCGGCGTCGGTTCGACCGGCCACCGTCAGCTCGACCGGTTGACGGAGCACAGTGGAGAAAGCCTCCTCGAGCACGCCACACACGGTTCGGATACCGGGTTGCCGAGCCCAGCCGGAGAAGTTCGTGCCGTCGTACGAGATGTCGAGCCGGTATCTGGTGGGGACCGACAAAGCGGGCCCGCCATCTCCTGAGGAAATGGCGGGCCCGCTTCGGTCGTGCTCGGAGCTCACAAGGACTAGTCCTTCTTCGCATCCTCGGCCTCGGGGGCGTCCGACGCGTGGGCGTCGTTGTCCTCGATGCCTTCGATGACTGCGTCGGCGTTGGCCACCTCGGCGTCGGTCGCGTCGGCTTCGACAGCCTCGACGACGTTGTCGTCTGCCGTGTCCTCGGCCGGAGCCTCGGTTGCGGCGGGAGCAGCCTTCGATGCCTTCACGCGGCGTGCGCGGTCGGCTTCGTTGGACACCGTCTGCTCGTTGACGAGCTCGATGATGGCCATCGGCGAGTTGTCACCCTTACGGGGGACGGTCTTGATGATGCGCGTGTAGCCACCGTCGCGATCGGCGAAGAAAGGCCCGATCTCGGCGAAGAGCTTGTGCACGACATCTTTGTTGTTGATCGTCTTGAGAACCTCACGACGATGGGCCAGATCACCCTTCTTGGCATGGGTGACGAGCTTCTCGGCGTGGGGACGAAGGCGCTTGGCCTTCGACTCGGTGGTGGTGATGCGGCCGTGCTCGAAGAGTGACGTCGCCAGGTTGGCCAGGATGGCCTTCTGGTGTGACGCCGACCCGCCGAGACGGCGGCCCTTGGTGGGCTTGGGCATGATGAATCTCCTAGTAAGAGCTCCAGCGAGCTGATTACAGCTGTTCTGTCTCGGCGTAGTCCTGCTCGGCGCCTTCGGTATCGCCGAAGGAGCCTGCGTCGGTGTCACTCCACGTGCCCGTGGTGGCGTCGTAGCCAGGCACGGTGCTCGGATCGAACGACGCGGGGCTGTCCTTGAGGGAAAGGCCGAGCGAGTGCAGCTTGACCTTCACCTCGTCGATGGACTTCTGCCCGAAGTTACGGATGTCGAGCAGATCGGACTCGGTACGACCAACCAACTCACCGACGGTGTGAACACCTTCGCGCTTGAGGCAGTTGTAGGAACGAACCGTCAGGTCCAGATCCTCGATGGGGAGTCCGAAGGATGCGATGTGATCGGCCTCGGCGGGCGAGGGTCCGATCTCGATGCCTTCTGCTTCGACGTTCAGCTCACGGGCGAGGCCGAAGAGCTCAACCAGGGTCTTGCCCGCCGAAGCGAGCGCGTCCCGCGCGGTGATGGAATTCTTGGTCTCCACGTCGAGAACGAGCCGATCGAAGTCGGTGCGCTGTTCGACGCGGGTGGCCTCCACCTTGTAGGTGACCTTGAGCACGGGCGAGTAGATCGAGTCGACCGGAATACGGCCGATCTCGGCACCCGATGCCTTGTTCTGAACGGCGGGGACGTAGCCGCGACCGCGCTCGACGACGAGCTCGATCTCCAACTTGCCCTTGTCGTTCAGGGTCGCAATGTGCAGATCCGGATTGTTCACCGTGACGCCGGCCGGAGGCACGATGTCGCCTGCGGTGACAGCGCCGGGGCCCTGCTTGCGGACGTACATGGTGACCGGTTCGTCTTCTTCGGAGCTCACCACGAGTCCCTTGAGGTTCAGGATGATGTCGGTGACATCTTCCTTGACTCCGGGAACGGTGGTGAATTCGTGGAGGACGCCGTCGATACGGATGCTGGTGACAGCAGCGCCGGGGATCGACGACAGCAGGGTGCGGCGGAGCGAGTTACCGAGTGTGTAACCGAAGCCGGGCTCGAGCGGCTCGATGACGAATTTCGAGCGGTTGTCGGCGATGACCTCTTCGGTCAGCGTCGGGCGCTGTGAAATGAGCATTCTGTGTTCCTCCTGTACGGGCGTCCGCTATTTGACGCCCACGTGTGGAGGCGAAGACGCATGTGAGCCTCGCGGGGAGACTCACATGCGTGCTGCGCCTTACTTCGAGTAGTACTCGACGATGAGCTGCTCCTGGAGCGGCACATCGATCTGTGCGCGCTCCGGCACCCGGTGAACCAGGATGCGAAGACGGTTGGGGACGACCTGCAGCCACGGAGCCACCGGACGATCGCCGTAGCTCTCACGGGCGATCTGGATCGGCAGGGTCTGCGCGGACTTCTCGCGGACATCGATGATGTCGTACTGCGAGACGCGGTAGCTGGGGATGTCCACTCGCTTGTTGTTCACGAGGAAGTGGCCATGGGTGACCAGCTGGCGTGCCTGACGACGCGTACGTGCGAGACCCGCACGGTAGACGACGTTGTCGAGGCGAGTCTCGAGGATGGTCAGCAGGTTCTCACCGGTCTTGCCGGCGGCCCTGTTGGCTTCCTTGTAGTACAGACGGAACTGCTTCTCCATGACGCCGTAGGTGAAGCGAGCCTTCTGCTTCTCCTGCAGCTGGAGCAGGTACTCGCTCTCCTTGATCCGCGCGCGGCCGTGCTGGCCGGGCGGGTAGGGACGACGCTCGAACGCCTGGTCGCCTCCGACGAGGTCGACGCGCAGACGACGCGACTTGCGGGTGATAGGACCGGTATAACGTGCCATTTTCTAAACCTTTCCTTCCCGCTAGACCCGACGCCGCTTGGGCGGACGGCAGCCGTTGTGCGGCTGAGGGGTGACATCGGAGATGGTGCCGACCTCGAGGCCTGCGGCCTGAAGTGAGCGGATCGCGGTCTCACGGCCGGAGCCGGGACCCTTGACGAACACGTCGACCTTCTTGACGCCGTGCTCCTGAGCCTTGCGCGCAGCGTTCTCGGCTGCGAGCTGTGCGGCGAACGGAGTCGACTTGCGCGAGCCCTTGAAGCCCACGTGTCCCGAGGACGCCCACGAGATGACGTTTCCGGCGGGGTCGGTGATCGACACGATCGTGTTGTTGAACGTGCTCTTGATGTGCGCAGATCCGTGCGGGACGTTCTTCTTGTCCCTGCGACGCGTCTTCTGCGCCTTCTTCGGACCGGTACCGCGTGCTTTGGGGGGCATTACTTCGCCTTCTTCTTGCCGGCAATGGTGCGCTTGGGTCCCTTACGGGTACGCGCATTGGTCTTGGTGCGCTGTCCACGGACGGGCAGACCACGACGGTGGCGAAGACCCTGGTAGCAGCCGATTTCGATCTTGCGTCGGATGTCGGCCTGCACCTCGCGGCGCAGATCGCCCTCGACCTTGAGGGACTCGTTGATGTAATCGCTGAGCTTGCGCAGATCGTCGTCGCCGAGATCCTTGCTGCGCAGGTCGGGGCTGACGCCCGTTGCTGCGAGAATTTCCTTGGAGCGGGTACGGCCGACGCCGTAGATGTAAGTCAGTGCGATCTCCATGCGCTTTTCGCGCGGCAGATCCACACCTGCGAGACGTGCCATGTGGCATTTCCTTTTCTTGTCCGGAGGTCTGCTCCCAGTCCGTCCCCTGTGTCCTTCTCACCGCTGGGGTGGGAAGCGTCTTTCAACAAACTCAGTGGGGCCCCGGCCTCCGTGCCGGGGGTCTGCCGCAACGCGTGTGTTGCGGTTGGTGCTGGGAGGTCATCTTCTAGCTGTTGCCAAGCCGACGTGCGTGATGCTCGGTGGTTATCCCTGACGCTGCTTGTGACGCAGGTTGTCGCAGATCACCATGACGCGTCCGTTACGACGAATCACCTTGCACTTCTCGCAGATCTTCTTGACGCTCGGCTGAACCTTCACGTCGTTGATCTCCTGTGTGTAGCTCGGACGCGCTGCGAGCAGCGGACCGAGCATGGTTCTCCCCGACCGGACATGGCCGAGGAAGCTCTTACTTGTAGCGGTAAACGATGCGTCCACGCGTGAGGTCGTAGGGCGAAAGCTCTACCACGACGCGATCCTCGGGAAGGATGCGGATGTAGTGCTGACGCATCTTTCCGCTGATGTGGGCGAGTACCTTGTGGCCGTTTTCGAGCTCAATGCGAAACATCGCATTGGGCAGCGGTTCGACAACTCGGCCCTCTACCTCGATAGCACCGTCTTTCTTGGCCATATCCTCCGCGATCCTGGCTCTCACACCTGGTTGATTGCATCTGTTTCCGTTACCGTGATGCCCACTGACCGACTCCTCGGAACCGAGTCGGAGTATCGCCGGAGGGCCGCACAGCCCTCGAGGCATGCGGACATCCGGTACGCAGGGCGCACCGTCGATCTATGTTACCGGCAAAGACACATCTGGCCAAATGCGCGCGAAGCGGGCACGAAGCGCGTCGGATGGCGACGTTAGATTAACTGAGCTAACCTTTCGTCCGCCCGCCATCGTTCAGCCACCGAGCCCGCAAGGTGCCCTCTTGAGTTCCAACCCGTCCGGCCCAGCCGTCTCCGTGATCATTCCCGTACACAACGCCAGAGATGTGCTCGACGAGCAACTACGCGCGCTCGCCCACCAGGACTACGACGGCCCGTTCGAGGTCGTCGTCAGCGACAACGGCTCGACCGACGGAGTGCGCGAGTTCGTGCAGGACCACGCACTACGGGCCCGCTTGAATCTGAAGTACGTCGATTCGTCCGGCACCCCGGGCGCGTCGCATGCCCGCAATCGCGGTGCGGAAGCAGCCGAGGGCCCGCTGCTGGCCTTCTGCGATGCCGACGACGTCGTACACCCGACATGGCTGCGGCGCATCACCGCCGAACTGAACAGCTACGACCTCGTGGGAACCGGCCTGAGCACCGAGGCGCTGAACTCCGAAGCGACGCGCGCCGCAGTTCCGTTCGCCCCACCTTCGAATCAGGGCAAGTCGCCCTTTCGCCCGTTCGTCATCGGGGCGAGTATGGCGTGCCGCGCGTCGACCTACCGAGATCTCGGCGGGATGTTCGAATTCGTTCATGCCAGCGAGGACATGGAATTCTCCTGGCGCGCACAGCAATCGGGTGCCCGCCTGCACTTCATAGCCGAGCCGCTGGTCGAATATCGTCTGCGTACCGGCTACCGGGACAATTGGAAACAGGCGGGGGCACTCGGATACGGATCGGCCCACGTCCGCGGAATGTATCGGGCTGCCGGATGCCCGCCGTTCCGAATCCGCACAATTTCCGTAGCGCTCCTCGCGCTCGCGGTACGAAACCCATTGCTGCCGACCGCACTGACTCGGATGCCGACTCGCCTCTGGCTGCGCCTGACGGCAGCCCACCTCGGACTCATCCGAGGGGGCCGCCGGTACTCGTCACTCACCTGGTGAGCGTTGACCTGGTAGTTCTAGCGAGGCCGAACCGTCAGGATTCGCGGGCCGTCCTCGGTCACCGCGACCGTGTGTTCCCAGTGCGCCGCGCGTGAACCATCGGTGGTCACCACGGTCCACCCGTCGTCGAGAATGTCGGTCTCGTAGGTACCGAGCGTCAACATCGGTTCGATGGCCAGCGTGGAACCCACCACGAGTTCCGGGCCTTTGCCCGGCGCGCCCTCGTTCGCGAGGAACGGGTCCATATGCATTTCGCGGCCGATTCCGTGGCCGCCGTAACCGTCGACGATTCCGTATTTACGACCGTGAGCATCCTCGGCCGCGTGCGTACCGGACTCGATGGCGTGGGAGATGTCGGTCAGACGATTGCCGGGGATCATCGCTGCGATCCCGGCCTCCATGGAAAGCCTCGTCGCATCGCTCAGCAACGCATCGGCCTCGATGATGTCGCCGACGCCGAACGTCCACGCCGAATCTCCGTGCCAACCGTCCAGAACGGCACCGCAGTCGATGGACACGAGATCCCCGGCGACCAACAACTCGTCCGCCGACGGAATGCCGTGCACCACGCGGTCGTTCACCGAGGAGCAGATGCTGCCGGTGAAACCGTGGTACCCCAGGAAAGAGGGCACCGCACCGGCATCACGGATGACCGCCTCGGCAACTCGGTCGAGTTCGAGCGTCGAGACCCCGGGCTTGGCTGCATCCCGTACGGCGACGAGAGCGGCACCTACCACGGCACCGGCTGCCGCCATCGCGTCGAGCTCACCGGCGCTCTTGAACGGGACAACTTTTCGTTTACGGCCGAACGCCATTACTTGCCGTGGTCCTCGATGGACTTCAGCGCGCGGGCGTTGACTTCGTCCACCTCACCGATCGCATCGACGGTGACCAGCTTGTCGGAGTAGTAGTCCAACAGCGGTGCCGTCTCGTCGCGGTATACCTTGAGCCGATTACGGATGACGTCCTCTTTGTCGTCCTCACGGCCGCGCGCCAGCATGCGGTCCACGACGACGTCCTCGTCGACGACAAAGGACAGCACTGCATCGAGATGCGCGTTCAGGTCGGAGAGGATGTCGACCAGAGCTTCGGCCTGGCCGACCGAACGCGGGAAACCGTCGAGAAGGAATCCGTTGACGGCGTCGGGCTCGGCGAGTCGACTGCGCACCATGTCCACGGTGAGTTCGCTCGGCACGAGGTCGCCCGCGTCGAGGTACTTCTTCGCTTCCAATCCGAGCGGGGTCTTCTCGCCGATGTTGGCGCGAAAGAGATCGCCTGTCGAGATGTGTGGCACGCCCAGCTTCTCGGAGAGGAGGACGGCCTGAGTGCCTTTGCCGGCACCGGGGGGACCGAGCAGAACAAGTCTCACTTGAGGAACCCTTCGTAGTTACGCTGCATCAGCTGGCTTTCGATCTGCTTGACGGTGTCGAGGCCCACGCTGACCATGATCAACACGGCGGTACCACCGAACGGAAGGTTTTGAGCTCCGCCCGAACTGCCGATGTCGAGGAACAGGTTGGGAAGCACCGCAATGGTGCCCAGGTACACCGCACCGGGCAGCGTGATGCGACTGAGAACGTAGTTGAGGTAATCGGCTGTCGGCTTACCCGGTCGGATGCCCGGGATGAATCCACCGAACTTCTTCATCTCGTCGGCCCGCTCTTCGGGGTTGAACGTGATCGCCACGTAGAAGTACGTGAAGAAGACGATCAGCCCGAAGAAGATAGCGATGTACACCGGGTTCGCCGGGTTCACCAGATACTCGTTGATGATCCGCTGCCACCAGCTCGGATCGGTTGCGGTGCTGGCGGACGTGAGCTGGGCGATGAGATTGGGTAGGTAGAGGAGCGAGGACGCGAAGATCACCGGGATGACGCCGGCCTGGTTGACCTTGAGCGGCAGATACGTGGACGAGCCGCCGTACATCTTCCGGCCGACCATGCGCTTGGCGTACTGGACCGGGATTCGGCGCTGACCCTGCTCGACGAAGACCACACCGGTGATGATGAGGAACGCTGCGAAGCAGACGAACCCGAAGACCAACCCGCCGCGGCTCTCCAGAATCGAGTTGCCCTCGGACGGGATGCGCGAGGCAATTCCGGCGAAGATCAGCAGCGACATTCCGTTGCCGACACCGCGCTCGGTGATGACCTCGCCGAACCACATCACGACGGCTGCGCCTGCAGTCATGACCAGCACGATGATGACGAGCCCGAAGATGGACTGGTCGGCGATGATGTCCTGCTGACATCCCTGGAGCAACTGGCCGCGCGAAGCGAGGGCCACCAGGCCGGTCGCCTGCAGGATGGCCAGTGCGATCGACAGGTAACGCGTGTACTGCGTCATCTTGGCCTGGCCCGACTGTCCCTCCTTGCGGAGTTCCTCGAACTTGGGGATGACGACGGTGAGCAGCTGCACGATGATGCTGGCGGTGATGTACGGCATGATGCCGATCGCGAACACCGAGAGCTGGAGGAGCGCTCCACCGGAGAACAAGTTGATCAACGAGTAGATGCCCGCCGAATCTCCACCGGAGACCTGGTCGATGCATGCTCGGACATTGGCGTAGTCGACACCCGGCGACGGCAGTGTTGCACCGAAGCGATACAGGGCCACCAGACCGAGCGTGAAGAGGATCTTCCGTCTCAGGTCAGGAGTCCTGAGGGCCGACACGAAGGCGGAAAGCAAAGATCCTCCTGGCACGACTGCGTTGACGCCGCGAGTGCTTCGTCGGGAGCGACTGATGCTCCCGTGAGCCTCACGAGCATGGACTGCGGACGACATGCGTCGACCGCATCGATACGAACTTCTCTGAACTCTAGAACTCTAACAGTGCGCATCGAACGGACCGACGGTCAGTGTTGGACCCTGGCCGATCGGTCGACACACACGACATTCCGTGTAGGCAACGATGGCCGCAGCTCAGCTACGAGAGCTGTGGCTGCGGCCATCGTCACGAACTGCTGCTCGACGCGCTGCTACTCAGCACATCGAAGCAATGCTCATACCTCGGTTGCAGAACCGCCGGCAGCGGCGATCTTTTCCTTGGCGGAGCCCGTGAACTTGTTGGCCGAGATATCGACCTTCACGGTGAGGTTTCCGTCTCCGAGAACCTTGACGAGCTCGTTCTTGCGAACAGCTCCCTTGGCGATCAGCTCGGGGATACCGATCTGACCACCCTCGGGGAACAGGCGCTCGATGTCGCGCAGGTTCACGACCTGGAACACGACACGGTTGCGGTTGGTGAAGCCCTTGAGCTTCGGGAGCCGCATGTGGAGGGGCATCTGGCCACCCTCGAAGCGTGCCGGCACGTTCTTGCGTGCGCCGGTTCCCTTGGTACCGCGACCTGCGGTCTTGCCGCGCTTGCCACCTTCACCACGGCCGACGCGAATCTTCGTCGACTTGGATCCGGCTGCGGGGCGCAGGTGGTGCAGTTTGATGGTCATGGTTAGACCTCCTCAACAGTTACGAGGTGGCGCACCGTGTTGACCAGTCCGCGGTTCTGCGGGTTGTCCTCGCGGACGACCGTCTGGCGGATGCCCTTGAGCCCGAGAGTACGCAGGCTGTCACGCTGGTTCGCCTTCTGGCCGATGGTGCTCTTGATCTGAGTGACCTTCAGCTGAGCCATTACTTCACCGCTCCTGCCTGTGCGCGTGCGCGCAGCATTCCGGCGGGTGCAACCTCTTCGAGGGTCAGGCCGCGGCGAGCCGCAACTTCCTCGGGACGCTGCAGACCCTTGAGGGCTGCGACGGTCGCGTGCACGACGTTGATGGCGTTGTCGCTACCGAGCGACTTCGACAGCACGTCGTGGACACCGGCGCACTCCAACACTGCGCGAACAGCACCACCGGCGATGACGCCGGTACCGGCGCTGGCCGGACGCAACATGACGACGCCGGCAGCGGCTTCGCCCTGGATGGGGTGGGTGATGGTGCCGGCGATCATCGGGACGCGGAAGAAGCTCTTGCGAGCCTCCTCGACACCCTTCTGGATGGCCGCGGGAACTTCCTTGGCCTTGCCGTAGCCGACGCCGACCAGTCCGTTGCCGTCACCGACGATGACGAGGGCGGTGAAGCTGAAGCGTCGACCACCCTTGACCACCTTGGAGACGCGGTTGATCGTGACGACCTTCTCGATGAAGTTCGACTTGTCCGCAGCGTTGCCGCCACGGCCGTTGTCACGACGATCGCGACCGCCACCACCGCGGTTGTCGCCGCGCTGGTTGTTGTCGCCACCTGCGTTGGGGCCACTGTTCTGTCCGGCGGGGCCGCTTCCGCCGTCACGCCGTTGACGTCCCGGCATCAGGCTGTCCTTCCGTTGTCAGTCATTGTCATCATCAGAACGTCAACCCGCCTTCGCGGGCAGCGTCTGCGAGTGCCGCGATGCGGCCGCTGTAGTTGTTGCCGCCGCGGTCGAACACGACTGCCTCGACGCCGGCTGCCTTCGCACGGCTGGCGATGAGCTCGCCGACCTTCGCGCTGACGGCCTTCTTGTCGCCCTCGAGTGCGCGCACATCGGCTTCGATGCTCGACGCGCTGGCCAGCGTGTGGCCCGCCAGGTCGTCGATCAACTGCACGTGGATGTGACGCGAGGACCGGTTGACGACCAAGCGCGGACGCTCGGGCGTTCCGGAGATCTTCTTGCGAAGGCGGAAGTGACGACGTGCCTTCGACAGGCGACGCTTCGTCGAGACGTCGGTGCCGCGCGGTGTGCGCTTGACGACGTTCGCCTTGTCTGCTGTTTGCTGGCTCATATCACTTACCCGTCTTTCCGACCTTGCGGCGGATCACTTCACCCTCGTAGCGGATGCCCTTACCCTTGTACGGGTCCGGACGCCGCAGACGACGAATGTTGGCAGAGATCTGACCGACCTTCTGCTTGTCGATGCCGACAACGGTGAATCGCGTGGGCGACTCGACCGTGAACGTGATGCCCTCGGGTGCTTCGATCAGCACGGGATGGCTGTAACCGAGTGCGAACTCGAGGTCCTTGCCCTTGAGTACGACGCGGTAACCGACGCCGTGAATCTCCATCTTGGTGGTGTAACCGTTGGTGACACCGGTGATGAGGTTCGCGACGAGAGTGCGCGAGAGACCATGCAGCGAGCGGCTCTTACGCTCGTCGTCGGGCCGAGTGACGGCGATGGTGCCGTCGTCGGCGCGGGCGATCTTGATGGGCTCGGCGACTGTCAGGCTCAGGGCACCCTTGGGGCCCTTGACCGCAACGTCCTGGCCGTCGATGGTGATATCGACGCCAGCGGGGACTGCGACCGGCAATTTTCCAATACGTGACATGGTGTGGCCTCCCCTACCAGACGTAGGCGAGGACTTCTCCGCCCACACCCTGCTTGGCAGCCTGACGCTCCGTGAGCAGACCGGTGGACGTGGAGATGATCGCCACGCCCAGGCCGCCGAGAACCTTGGGCAGATTGGTGGATTTTGCGTACACCCGGAGACCGGGCTTGGAGACGCGTCGCACGCCGGCGAGGCTGCGCTCACGGCTCGGGCCGTACTTCAGATCGACGATGAGGGTCTTGCCCACCTCGGCGTCTTCCGTGCGGTAATCGGAGATGTAGCCCTCGCGCTTGAGGATCTCGGCGATGTTCGCCTTGAGCTTCGAGTGGGGAAGCTTCACCTCGTCGTGGTACGCCGAGTTGGCGTTGCGCAGACGGGTCAAGAAGTCTGCAATTGGATCGGTCATCGTCATGGTGTGACCTGTGCACCTTTCTCGCAGCGGTTCCCATGCAGCACGCGCGGGCTGGTGCCTTCCGGTTCCGGAGAACCCATCGGGCCTGGCTCGTCACATCGTGGGCCTACAGCGAAGTGAACATGTCCTGACCGACTGTTGCCGGTCAGGGGTTGCGCTCCAAGCAATGCATCGCTGCACTGCCAGGTGTTACGAGCTTCCGCATGTTCAATGCTGACGTGCGGAGAACTCGAGGTTGCGTTTGTTGTATTGCAAGGACTCGCGTGCAGGCACGACGAAGCCCGGGCAACCGCTCTAGTGTAGGCATCGCGCACCCGAAGACCAAATCGCCTTACCATTGCGGGACAGCTCGGGTCCAGTCGGACACCCCGACGAGTACTTCTTCGCTAACGTCGGACCATGACGGACTCGAAGGCAGTCGACATCGACCACCTCACCCACACTCTGCGTGACCGCAACATCGCAGGGGTGACGATCGGCTGGGTCGACAACAACGGCATCGTCCGATCACGCACCGTGCCCACCGCAGAATTGACTGCAGTCGCACGGCGTGGAGTGGGAGTCACCGCGGTGTTCGCGGTATTCGATTCGCATGACGGGATCACATTCGCCCACGAAGGACTGTCGACGCCGTCCGGCGATGTGCGGTTGATTCCGGTGATCGAGAGCGCGTCGAGCGTGGTCGCCCTGTCCGGACAGCCGGGGCTGGCCTGGGCGCACGGACGACAGGTCTCGGCAGACGGCACACCGTGGCCCTACGATCAGCGCTCAGTTCTCGAGCGGCAGGTGCAGAAGGCGTCCGATGCCGGTTTCGAGGTACGGGCCGGATTCGAGATCGAGTTCGCCCTGACTCGCGAGTCGGACGGACTGTCCGCTCATCGCGGACCTGCCTACTCGGCGAACGCACTCCGCGATGTCGATCAATTCGTCGTTCTATTGCTCGAGGCGCTGTCTGCGAATGGCCTCGACATCGGGCAGATTCATGCCGAGTACGGCGGCTCCCAGCTGGAGATCGCATTGAGTCCACTCGATCCACTTGCTGCGGCCGACGCGCAGGTACTCGCGCGGCAGACCATCCACTCAGCGGCCAAAGCCCAGGGCCTGAGGGCAAGCTTCGCTCCCCTGCCCTCGTCGAGCAGTGCGGGTAACGGATGGCACCTACACACATCACTGGTTCGCGACGGTCACAACGCTCTGACCGGCGACGGAGAGTACGGACTGTCCGACACCGGGCAGGCGTACATCGCGGGCCTCGTTCGAGAACTCCCGGGACTCACTGCCATCACGGCACCGAGTTCGGGGTCACTGCTGCGTCGTCGACCGGGGTACTGGGCAGGTGCCTTCGGATTCTGGGGCGTCGAGAACCGCGAAGCTGCAGTGCGACTCGTACCGGCCACGCCCCTTCTCGGCCCGGAACACACCAACGTCGAATTGAAGGCGTGCGACGCGTCCGCTAATCCGTATCTGGCGCTGGCCGTCACGATCGCGGCCGGTCTGGCGGGAGTGGCGGATTCGGCGCAGTTGCCGTCTCCGGTCCAGGAGGACGTAGGAGGTTGGGACGATGCTCGTCGGGATGCCGCGGGGATCTCCCCACTCGCGACGACCCACGCGCAGCAGCGCGAAGACCTCCTGTCGTCCGCACTGGTCCGAGACGTGTTGGGCATGGAACTTCTGGGCGCGTTCGTCGCCTGCCGGGACGCCGATGCCACGTGGGCGGAGAGCCATACCGAGGACGAACTGCTCGAATCGCTGCGCTGGATCTACTGACGTGTTGCGACGGTTTGCCGGGGCAACCACAATCGTCTCGGCCCTCGATCATGCTCTGCCACAACCGGATCAACTCTGCGGACCGTTCTCGGCATCGGTTGCGCTGACGGCCGTCATGGGCGACGACGCACCGGGCGTGACGGCCCTCGCGGTCGCGTCGAGGTCCGCGATCTGGCCGGGTGCAATCGACTCGGCCCGTCCTCCCGGAACCCCCCGAATCACCGACGGGTGGGATCTACTGCCGAGAGCCGCATCGATCGACGCAGCCGGGACCACGGCAGCAGGTCTCACGGAGGGCATCGAGACCGCGACCGACCACCGCGTCGCCGTGGTTCCCATCGTGGGGCCCTCCGTCGAGAGATTGCGTCTGCTGCTCGACCATCTTGCCGACGGGCCTTTCCGCTTCGGATCGTTGGCGAATGTACATACTGCAGAGTTGACCGAATTCGACTGGAACTTAGGACATTTCGTGACCGTCTGGGGATTCGATCCAGTCGAGGACGTAGTGGCGATTGCCGACACCTACCGGGAACTCGGAGACCCGGACATGCCGCCTGGATGTAGAACCGTCTCCACCGATGCCCTCGCGTCGGCGATGTCCGAGCGTGGCCTGCTGCTGCTCGTCGACAGCCAGGATCATCATGCGGCGGTTGATCTGGTCCGCTCTCTGGGTCTACGACACGACGTGTGGTCGGTGTGAAAGTCAGGACCTGAGCAACGCAAAATGGGCGCGGGTTCCTTTCGGAACCCACGCCCATCAGCGTGGTGTGGTGAAGCCCGGAGGCCTCAGATCACCAGGAGCTCTTGCGAACTCCGGGAAGCTCTCCGGCGTGTGCCATCTCGCGCACGCAGATACGGCAGAGGCCGAACTTGCGGAACACGGAATGGGGACGGCCGCAGCGGTTGCAGCGAGTGTATGCACGCACCGCGAACTTCGGCTTCTTGTTGGCCTTGTTGACCAATGCCTTCTTCGCCATGGACTCAGTTCTCCTTGAACGGGAAGCCGAGGTGCTTGAGCAGCGCGCGGCCTTCTTCGTTGTTGGTTGCGGTGGTTACTACGGTGATGTCCATGCCGCGCGGACGGTCGATCTTGTCCACGTCGATCTCGTGGAACATCGACTGCTCGTTGAGGCCGAACGTGTAGTTTCCGTTGCCGTCGAACTGCGTGCCCGAGAGGCCGCGGAAGTCCCTGATTCGGGGAAGGGCAATGGAAACCAGACGGTCGAGGAACTCCCACATGCGGTCGCCACGGAGGGTGACGCGTGCGCCGATGGGCATTCCTTCGCGCAGCTTGAACTGTGCGATGGACTTGCGAGCCTTGCGGATCTCCGGCTTCTGGCCGGTGATGGCAGCGAGGTCTGCAACTGCGCCGTTGATCAGCTTGGCGTCACGGGCGGCGTCGCCGACACCCATGTTGACGACGACCTTGACGATGCCGGGGATCTGCATGACGTTCTCGTATGCAAACTCGGTGTTCAGGGCGTCTTTGATCTCAGCGCGGTAGCGCGCCTTGAGGCGGGGCTGTTCGCCCGCGATGTTCTCGGTGGTAGTCATCTCAGATGTCCTTCCCGTTCTTGCGGGAAACACGAACGCGCTTGCCGGATTCTTCGTCGGTCCGGTAGCCCACGCGAGTGGGGTTTCCGTCCGAGTCGACAACTGCGACGTTCGAAACGTGGATCGGGGCTTCCTGAGTGACGATGCCACCCGAGGATGCGCCGCGCTGGTTGGCAGAGACCGCGGTGTGCTTCTTGATGCGGTTCACGCCTTCGACCAGAACCTTGGAGTCAGCGGGGTAGGCCTGAATGACCTTGCCCTTGGCACCCTTGTCCTTGCCGGCGATCACGAGAACGGTGTCGCCCTTGTGCACCTTCATTTACAGCACCTCCGGGGCGAGCGAGACGATCTTCATGAACTTCTTCTCACGCAGCTCGCGGCCGACCGGGCCGAAGATGCGGGTTCCACGTGGGTCGTGGTCCGGCTTGATCAGCACCGCAGCGTTCTCGTCGAAACGGATGTACGAGCCATCCGGACGGCGACGCTCCTTGACGGTGCGGACGATGACGGCCTTGACGACCTCACCCTTCTTGATGTTTCCACCGGGAATGGCGTCTTTCACCGTAGCTACGATGATGTCGCCGATTCCGGCGTAGCGACGTGACGAACCACCGAGAACGCGGATGCAAAGGATTTCCTTCGCGCCCGTGTTATCAGCGACGCGTACTCGCGACTCCTGCTGAATCACTAACTTCTCCTTGACCTGGATGTACGTACGTGCCGGATTTCCGTCCCGACACGCGCGGTCGGCTGCCGAGAGCGGGCGCACGAAGACACACCGCTGCCACAGGCAACCGGCCAAGTGTAGGGGAACGCCGATGCCAGAGCCAAATCGCCGTCACGGAGACGTGCTCGCCCCTACGTGTCGGACCTTGTCGGTACGGTTCGGAGATGGGGCAACAGGGGTGGGCGGGGAGCAGCTGTGACCGGGAACGGTGAGACCGCAGGCTGGTGGTCGAGTCTTCCCGCAGATCGAGTGACTCGACTTCGCGGGGCGTCCGAACGCGAGCTCGCCGAATCCGCGAACCCGCTCCCCGCCGATGCACCTGCGATCGTCTTCTTCACTGTCGACGAGTCGGCATCTCATCGTTCGGCAGACCTGGTCGAGATGGTGGTCACGTCGCTGGAGACCGCAGCGGTCGACTCGACCGCGCTGTGGCTCCCCGAGTTCGAGCACAACGCAGGGACCTCCACGTTGGAGCGGCGTGCCGCTCGCACGTCCGCCGTTCGCCTGGCTGCCGACTCGGCACACTTCGGCCCCTACATAGCGGCTCTGGCCGAGTCGGCCTCCTCGGGGCGGCCGATACGCCGGGCGGTGTTCACCGTCGAGACCCGCGCGACAGGTTCGGCGCGAGCTCTCGCGGCAGCTCACGGCCGCGACGTTGTCGCTCTCGTGCTGGTCGTACCCGACGCCGTGGACGCCGACTTCGTGTCGACCGCAGCGGAATGGCTGTGTGCTCACGCACGGGCGAGCGTGTGGCTCACCGGCGGTGGGTCGTCGAGGATGGACAGATTCCCGTCCGTATCGGTGCGCGCACCCGAAGTGCCTGCCGGCGTCAGCACTGTCCTCGATCGCTTCCGGCCTTTGAGCTATCCGCCGATCGCCGGACACCCACACCCGGCGAGCGATCCGGAGAAGCGCCTGTACAGAGCGCTGGACCAGCACGAATGGGCCACCGGTCGAGAGCACAATCGCTCGATTCGGCTCGGCGAACTCAGCCGTCCGTTCACAGTCGACGTACTGTGGCGCACCGAGAGAGTGATCGTGGAAATCGACGGCGACGAGCACCGTGCCGCCCAGCGCTTCGCCGAGGACCGCGTGCGCGACAACCAGCTGCAGACACACGGGTACATGGTGTTGCGGTTCACCAACGCTCAGGTGATCGACGACCCGCACCGCGCTGTGGCTACCATCCGCGAGGCAGTATCGAGAAGACGATCGAAGGGGGATCCTCGATGAGTACCGAAGACCTGAACGGCACCGAAGCAGCAGTACTGCTCGTTCTGATGGCCGAAGCGAGTCCGGTGAAGAACAGCGTCCTCAAGGGACTCGGCCCCGAACTACCGAAGGCTTCCCGCGACAAACTGAAGGACCGGGGCCTGATCGAGGTGGATCGGTCCGTCAGCCCCATGACTCTTGAGCTGACCGACAAAGGATGGCGCACCTGCGGTGAGCTCATCGGCGGTGAACCACCGGCTCGGTCGACAGGCGCAGGCAAGGCCATGTTCACCGTGTTGGCAGGGTTACGTCGCTGGCTGGATCGCACCGACAGCCGTCCGGCCGATGTGTTTTCGCCCCGCGGGGACGAGACCGCCCCCCTCGACGGCTCCGAGAAGGCCAACAAGACCGTCGACATCGAAGCCTCGATTCGCGCGGCCTACGCGTCGCTCGCACGTGAACCCGGTAGCACCGTTCGGCTGTCTCGCTTGCGAAACGAGTTGCGAGACATACCTCGTGCCGATCTCGACGATGCACTCGCACGGCTGCGCCGCGCCGCGGACGTCTCGCTGATACCCGAGGAAAACCAGAAGACGCTGACCGACGAGGAACGCGCTGCGGCCGTCGTCGTCGGTAATCAGCAGAACCACCTTCTCTCGATCGAATCATGATGGGCGTGAACTCCACGATGACGGACAACGAGCAGATCCGGGCTCTGGAATCGGTACGGCTGAGCTGGGCCCCGACCCCCGACGACGTGTGGCGTTCGCAGTCCAACGTGCACGTTCCCGGCATGCACGAGCGGGTGTTCCTCGAGGTGATGAACGCCTACGACGACGCAGAGACGTCGGATGACGCCAGTCCGCTCGGAGTCGTCGTACGCGGGCCGGCCGGATCCGGCAAGACGCATCTGCTGGGGCAGGTGCGCGAAGAGGTGCAGCAGAAGGGCGGGTACTTCTTCCTGATCAGGCTGCTCGACGCCGCGGGCTTCTGGCGGTCGACTCTCATGGGGATGCTCGACGACCTGATGCGGCCCTCCGGCCAAGGATCCGACAGCCAACTCGCACTTCTGCTGCGTCGCTTGTGCACGATCGGTGACATTCCCGACGAACAACGCGCAAAGATCATGGGCGAGAACATGATCGACGCCGAGACGCTGAACGACTTCGTCACCGCCGTATACAAGGTTCACCCCCGACATCGGCGCACCTCGCAGCACACTCTGCGCGCCTTGGTGCTGTCCATCGCCCCCGATTCGGCCGTCCAGGATCTCGGTGACGCATACCTGCAGTCGATCGACGACGTCGATGCCGAAGAATTCTCGCCCTGGGGAATCCGCCGGGCCGAGCTCGGTCACCAAGGCATTGCCGAGAACATCTCACGACTGCTGGCCATCACCGGTCCGACAATTCTCGCGATAGACCAGATCGACACGTTGGTCGCGCAATCCCGAACGGGATCGGATCAGGAGTTCGCCGACGCACAGGAAGACAAGGTCGTCGAGCAACTGGCGCACGGTCTGATGTCGCTGCGCGAAACGCTTCCTCGCACCGCGTCGGTACTCTCGGCTCTGTCGAGCGCGTGGGAGTTGATCGCCGCCCGCGGCGTGGCACCGATGCGCGACCGCTTCCGAGTGACGCAGCCTCTCAAGCCGATTCCGTCGTCCGACATCGGACGCCTGTTACTGGGACGACGTCTGGCGGCGTGCTTTCTCGAGGCAGGCTTCACCCCGCCGCATCCGACGTGGCCGGTGGCACCCGACGCATTCGAGCAGGCCCCGGACTTCACTCCGCGGCAGCTGCTGATCGCGGTCGACCGTCACATCAGGCACTGCCTCGACACCGGCGTCGCGTCGGAGTTGGAGAGTTTCACGGACAAGTCCGGGCCCGCGGATGCGCAGGACCTCCCCAAAGCACGGGTCGACGAACTCGACATACTCGACGATCGCTACGCAGCACTGCGCAAACAGGTCGACGTCGCCATTCCGCTGAAGCCCGACAGTGAGGACTCGATCGTCCCCGCACTCCTGTCTGCGGGCCTGACCGCGTGGATCCACGAGCATCAGTCCTCGGACGACAGCCTTGCCCAGGACCCACCTCCGAGCGGCAAGCCTGCCCTGCATGCCAGGCTGCGACATACCGTCGACACCGATACGGACGACGAGGAGCACTGGTGCTTCCGCGCGGTCACCTCCGGCAATGCCAGGGCCGCGTTGGCCCGTGTGGAGCGTGCGGTGACCACGGCCGGCCTCAGGGCAGACATGCCGAAACGGCGACTGATCCTCATCAGAAACGACCCGTGGCCCAATGGCGCGAAGACCGAGCAGACCGTCGCCGCTCTGCGACGTGCAGGCGGCATTGTCGTGCCGTTCGGCGACGAGGACCGCAGGGCCTTGGCGGCTCTGTCGGTGCTGCTGGCCGAGAACTCCCCCGCTCTCACGTCGTGGTTGCTCGCGCGCAAGCCCGCACACGAGGTCGAACTGTTCTCCTCCGTGTTGCCTGCAGTCAGCGTCGTCGACGACGACACCGCATTGATCGAACCCGAGAACACCGTCGCGGCCGAACCGATTGCGAGCCGCCGGCCGTCGATCGTCGCCGGGTCGGAAGTGAGCACCGGTGCGGACGTCGCAATCCAACTCGAGGCGCTCCGTAAGCACACAGCGATCTTCGCGGGTTCCGGATCAGGGAAGACGGTACTGATTCGCCGACTGGTGGAAGAATGTGCGCTGCAGGGTGTTTCGGCGATCGTGTTGGACGTCAACAACGACCTGGCTCGCCTCGGCACCGCGTGGCCCGAGGACGAACGGACGTGGCCGCCGGGCGACGAGGCCAAGGCGGCGGCGTATCTACGCGACACCGACGTCGTGGTGTGGACGCCCCGCAAGTCGGCGGGCCGACCGCTGAGCTTTCAGCCACTGCCCGATTTCGTCAGCGTTCTCGGTGATGCCGACGAGTTCGATTCCTCCGTCGAATCCGCATTGGCGTCGCTCGAGCCCGCCGCCGGCGTCCTGGGTACTTCCCAGAAGGCGAAACACGGCCGCGCAGTGCTGAAGTCGACGCTCGATCTCTTCGGTCGACGCCCACAGGGCGGCACGCTGGCGGACTTCATCGACCTGCTCGAAGAATTGCCCGAGGACACCAGCGACCTGCGCGATGCCGTACGGATCGCGCAGGGACTGGCCGAAAATCTGAAGGCTGCCGTGGCCAACGACCCCATGTTCGCAGGGGCGGGCACCCCGGTCGACCCGGCAGTGCTGCTGACTCCGGCCGACGGAAAGAAGGCCCGAGTATCGGTGATCAATCTGGCGGGCCTGACCACCGACGAGCAGAAGCAGAGCTTCGTCAATCAGCTGCAGATGGGCCTGTTCTCCTGGATCAAGAAGAACCCGGCGGGTGACCGGCCGCTCGGCGGACTGTTCGTGATGGACGAGGCGCAGAACTTCGCCCCCTCCGATCGCACGACCGCAGCGACACACAGCACACTTGCGCTGGCGTCGCAGGCGCGTAAGTACGGTCTCGGTCTCGTATTTGCCACGCAGGCACCGAAGGGGTTGCACAACCGCATCGCCGGAAACGCGTCGACGCAGTTCTACGGACTGCTCAACAGCCCGTCCCAGGTCGAGGCGGCCAAGGAGATGGCCCGCGTCAAAGGCGGCTCGGTACCCGATGTCGGCCGTTTGCCCGCGGGGCAGTTCTACGCTGCCGTCGAGGGCGCAGAGTTCCGGCGAACCGCCACTCCCCTGTGCCTGTCCTACCACCCGAAGAGCCCGCCGACCGAGGAAGAAGTCATCGAACTCGCGCGTTCCTGACAGCACGCGTCGACACTGGCACACTGGATCCGATGAAAAACCTCGCTCGCGGGGAGAACTGCCCCGCTCCGACCGGCCGGCTGACGGTGACACTTGCCGCCTCGACGTCGGTCGACGTGTCCGCGCTGCTGTTGGGGCCGGACGGACGGGTGCGTTCGGACGCGGATCTGGTGTTCTACAACCAACCCGAGGGCGCGGGCCTCGAGTACCAGCGCGGGCCGTCCGGCCATCTCGTCCTGATCGATCCCTCCGCGATTCCAGCCGATATCGAGACCGTTGCCATCGCGGCATCGCTGGACGGTACCGGTCCGGCAACGTTCGCTGCCGCCGGACCGACATCGGCGACCGTCTCCGACACGTCGGGCGGTGCGATCGTCGGATTCACCGCCGACGCACTCGGCGACGAGAGTGCTCTCGTCATCCTGGAGTTCTATCGCCGCAACCAGCAATGGAAGATCCGGGCGGTGGGCCAGGGCTACGCCGATGGGTTGGCGGGCCTGGCCACCGCGTTCGGTATCAGCGTCGAGGACGACGATCCGCCCACACCCGAGGCACCGACGGCACCACCCTCGCACCGAAGCGAAGCGATCGTGAATTCACCTGTCCCACAAGGAGTCCTGACCATGAGAAGTGAACTGTTCGCGCCCGCCCACGCCGAAGTTCCCGGATCGGGGATTCAGAAACAGGGCAGCAAGATGTGCCGGGTCGGCATGAACGGCGAGATCATGGCTCGGGCCGGCTCGATGGTCGCGTACCAGGGCAATCTGCAGTTCGAGGCCAAGGGCTCCGGGGGTATAGGTCGAGCCCTCAAACAAGCCCTGTCCGGCGAAGGCGTCCCCCTGATGAAGGTCACGGGCCAGGGCGACCTGTTCCTCGCCAACGCCGCACAGGACGTTCATCTGATCGATCTCGACGGCACGGACGGGCTCACCATCAACGGGGCCAACGTTCTCGCGTTCGACTCCTCGCTGAGTTACGACATCAAGCGTGTCCAGGGTGCCGCTGCGGGTGGAAACGCGGGGTTCTTTAACTGTGTGTTCACCGGTCGGGGCCGTATCGCCATCACCACCGACGGAGTGCCGGTCGTCCTGAACGTCGACCAGCCGACGTTCGCCGACCCGCAGGCAGCAGTTGCGTGGTCGTCGTCTCTGCAGACGAGAGTGAAGAAGAACGACTCGTTCGGGCTCGGAACGTTGATCGGCCGCTCGACCGGAGAGAGGTTCACGCTGGAATTCGCCGGCCAGGGGTTCGTGGTGGTGCAGCCGTCGGAACAGCCGCCGGGTGGACCGGTCGGCGGTACCGGTGGCGGCGAGCAAGCAGGCGTCGGCGGAGCGCTGGGCGGCTTGCTGGGCAGGTAAGCCGCACGCTTCGGAAAGCACAAATGCCCGCCCCCGGGAAGGGAGCGGGCATTTTTGTGAAGGTCCTACTTGGCCTTTTCGAGAACCTCGACCAGTCGCCAGTGCTTCGTGGCGGACAGCGGACGGGTCTCCATGAGCTGAACGCGATCGCCTACGCCGGCGTCGCCCTTCTCGTCATGTGCCTTGACCTTGGTGGTACGACGAATGATCTTGCTGTAGAGGGGGTGCTTGACCCTGTCCTCGAGCTCGACGACGATCGTCTTCTCCATCTTGTCGGATACGACGTAGCCGATCCGAGTCTTGCGGTTGTTGCGCTCTTCAGTCACAGTCTTTTCCTCGCTCATGCCGCGTCACCTGCAGTGTCCTCGGAAGGACCAGATGCCAAGCCGAGCTCACGCTCGCGCAGGACGGTGTAGATGCGCGCGATCTCGTGACGGACGGTGCGCAGTCGACGGTTGTTGTCCAACTGGCCGGTAGCCATCTGGAAACGAAGGTTGAACAGCTCTTCCTTCGACTCACGCAGCTTGGTGACCAGCTCTTCACCGGTGAGCTCGCGGAGCTCTGCGGCTGGGGTTCCGGTAGCCATCAGAACTGCTCCTCCCTGGTGATGATGCGTGCCTTGATGGGCAGCTTGTGGATGGCGCGAGTCAGTGCCTCACGCGCAATGGTCTCGTCGGGGTACGACAGCTCGAAGAGCACGCGACCCGGCTTGACGTTCGCGATCCACCACTCGGGCGAACCCTTACCGGAACCCATGCGGGTCTCGGCAGGCTTCTTGGTGAGCGGGCGGTCCGGGAAGATGTTGATCCAGACCTTGCCGCCACGCTTGATGTGGCGAGTGATCGCGATACGAGCGGACTCGATCTGACGGTTGGTGATGTAGGCGGGCTCGAGAGCCTGAATGCCGTAGTCACCGAATGTCACCTGAGTTCCGCCCTTGGCGGCACCCGAACGCTTCGGGTGGTGCTGCTTGCGGTGCTTGACCCGGCGGGGGATCAACATGCGTCAGCCCTCCTGAGTGGGCTCGGTCGAGGCCGGAGCCTCGGTTGCGGATGCCGCGCGGCCGGCCTCGGTGCTGGTCGCCGTGGTGCCCGAGGCACCGCTGCGACGCGGACGAGTGGGACGCTCACGACGGGGACGGTCTGCACCGGCGGCCGGAGCCGCAGCGGCAGCGAGTTCACGCCGTCCGCCGACGATGTCGCCCTTGTAGATCCAGACCTTGACGCCGATGCGGCCGAAGGTGGTCTTGGCCTCGTACAGCCCGTAGTCGATGTCGGCGCGGAGCGTGTGCAGGGGAACGCGTCCCTCGCGGTAGAACTCCGAGCGAGACATTTCAGCGCCACCGAGACGGCCGGAGCACTGAACACGAATGCCCTTGACGTTCGGCTGACGCATGGCCGACTGGATGGCCTTACGCATTGCGCGACGGAATGCGACGCGGTTGCTGAGCTGCTCGGCAACACCCTGGGCCACGAGCTGAGCCTCGGACTCGGCGTTCTTGACCTCGAGGATGTTGAGCTGAACCTGCTTGCCGGTCAGCTTCTCGAGAGCTCCGCGGATGCGGTCGGCCTCGGCACCACGGCGACCGATGACGATGCCCGGACGTGCCGTGTGGATGTCCACGCGAACACGGTCACGAGTGCGCTCGATCTCGACCTTGGCGATACCCGCGCGCTCCATGCCGGTGGCGAGGAGCTTGCGGATCTCGACGTCTTCCTTGACGTACTCCGAGTACTGCTTGTCTGCGTACCAACGCGACTTCCAGTCAGTGGTGATACCCAAGCGGAAGCCGTGCGGGTTGATTTTCTGACCCACTACTGAGCCCCTTCCTTGGACGCCTGGCCCTTACGACGGTTACGAGACGTTCCGCCGGTCTTGGGCAGGCTTTCGACGATCACCGTGATGTGGCTGGTGCGCTTGCGGATCCGGAATGCCCGGCCCTGAGCACGCGGCTGGAATCGCTTGAGGGTGGTGCCCTCGTCGACGAATGCAGTGGCGACGATCAGCGTGCTGGGATCGAGATCCAGGTTGTTCTCTGCGTTGGCGGCTGCGGACGCGATCACCTTGGCGACCGGCTCGCTCGCTGCCTGCGGCGCGAACTTGAGGATGTTGAGCGCGTCCTCGACGGAGCGCCCACGAACCAGATCCACGACGCGACGTGCCTTCATCGGCGTGACGCGAACGTGCTTCGCTACGGCCTTGGCAGTCGGATTGGCGGTGGGGGTGAAGTTGGTCATCGCCTCTTCGCCTTCCGGTCGTCCTTGATGTGACCCTTGAACGTGCGGGTCGGTGCGAACTCTCCGAGCTTGTGGCCGACCATCGAGTCGGACACGAACACCGGTACGTGCTTGCGACCGTCGTGGACGGCGAAAGTGTGACCGATGAAGTCGGGGAGGATTGTCGATCGACGGGACCAGGTCTTGATGACCTGCTTGGTTCCCTTGTCGTTCTGGACGTCAACCTTCGCGAGGAGGTGATCGTCTACGAACGGGCCTTTCTTCAGGCTGCGTGGCATTCTGAACTCCCTCCTAGCGCTTGTTCTTGCCGGTACGACGACGACGGACGATGAGCTTGTCGCTCGCCTTGTTCTTGCGGGTACGGCCTTCAGGCTGTCCCCAGGGGCTGACCGGGTGGCGTCCACCGGAGGTCTTGCCCTCGCCGCCACCGTGCGGGTGGTCGACCGGGTTCATCACGACACCACGAACGGTCGGGCGCTTGCCCTTCCAGCGCATGCGGCCGGCCTTACCCCAGTTGATGTTCGACTGCTCGGCGTTGCCGACCTCGCCGACGGTTGCGCGGCAGCGCACGTCGACGCGACGGATTTCACCGGACGGCATACGCAGCGTGGCGTAGGGGCCTTCCTTACCGAGGAGCTGGATGCTCGCTCCGGCGGAGCGGGCCATCTTCGCGCCACCACCCGGACGGAGCTCGACCGCGTGAATGGTCGTACCCGTCGGGATGTTGCGCAGGGGCAGGTTGTTGCCGGGCTTGATGTCGGCATTGGCACCCTGCTCGATCGGCGAGCCCTGGGCGATGCCCTTGGGTGCGACGATGTAGCGCTTCTCGCCGTCTGCGAAGTGCAGCAGTGCGATGTTCGCGGTGCGGTTGGGGTCGTACTCGATGTGAGCGACCTTGGCCGGCACGCCGTCCTTGTCGTTGCGACGGAAATCGATGAGACGGTACGCACGCTTGTGACCGCCACCCTTGTGCCGGGTGGTGATACGACCGTGTGCGTTACGTCCACCGCGACCGTGCAGCGGGCGGATCAGCGACTTCTCGGGGGTCGAACGCGTGATCTCAGCGAAGTCGGACACGCTGGAGCCACGACGGCCCGGGGTTGTCGGCTTGTATTTACGGATTGCCATGAGTCTTCTCGTCCTCTATATCCGAAGAGTCCCAGTCGCTTACGCGACCGGACCTCCGAAGATCTCGATGGGCTTGCTGTCGGCGGAGAGCGTTACGAGCGCGCGCTTGGTGTCCTTGCGCTTGCCGTAACCGAACCGGGTCCGCTTACGCTTGCCCTGACGGTTCATCGTGTTGACGCTGGTCACGGTGACGTCGAAGATCTTCTCGACGGCAATCTTGATCTGCGTCTTGTTCGAGTCCGGGTGCACCAGGAACGTGTACGTGCCTTCTTCGATCAGTCCGTAGGACTTCTCGGAGATGACCGGTGCCAGCAAGATGTCGCGGGGATCGGCGATCGTGGTCACTTGCTTGCCTCCTCGTTCTTTGCAGGCCCAGCGATGAAGGTGTTCAGCGCTTCCACGCTGAAAACGACATCATCGGCGTTGAGCACGTCGTACGTGTTGAGCTGGTCGGGTGCGATGGGGTGCACGCCGTCCAGGTTCTGAACGCTCTTCCAGGCTGCGATGTCCTCGCGGCCGACGACGAGCAGGACCTTCTTGCGGTCCGAGATCTCGGCGAGGAACGTCTTCGCACCCTTGGTGGACGGAACCTGTCCGGCAACCAATTCGGTGATGACGTGCAGGCGCTCGCTGCGGGCCCGATCGGAGAGGGCTCCGCGCAGTGCGGCGGCCTTCATCTTCTTGGGGGTCCGCTGGCTGTAGTCGCGCGGCTGCGGTCCGTGGACCGTGCCACCGCCGACGAACTGAGGAGCGCGGGTCGAGCCCTGACGGGCGCGGCCGGTGCCCTTCTGCCGGTACGGCTTCTTGCCGCCGCCGCGAACCTCGCCACGAGTCTTCGTGGAGTGAGTTCCCTGACGAGCAGCTGCCAGCTGTGCGATGACGACCTGGTGCAGCAGCGCGATGTTCGCCGGTGCGTCGAAGATCTCCGCGGGGAGATCGACGGTGCCGTTGGTCTTGCCGCCGGCTTCCTTGACATCGAGCGTCAGCTTGGTCTCGGTGTTCTTTTCGAGGCTGGTCATGCCCGTGCACCACCCTTCAATGCAGACTTGACGATCACGACGTTGCCGCGACGGCCCGGGATCGCTCCCTTGATCAGCAGCAGACCGTTCTCGCTGTCCACCTTGTGGACCGAGAGGTTCTGCGTCGTGACGCGGTCGCCACCCATACGTCCGGACATGCGCATTCCCTTGAACACGCGACCCGGCGTTGCACAGCCACCGATGGATCCGGGACGACGGTGCACAGCCTGTGCACCGTGGCTCGCGCCCTGTCCCTTGAAGCCGTGACGCTTCATGGTTCCGGCGAAGCCCTTGCCCTTGCTGGTGCCGGTGACGTCGACGTATGCGCCGTCCTCGAACACTGCAGCCGTGAGCTCCTGGCCGACCTCGAACTGCGAGGCGTCGGCAACGCGAATCTCCACGATGTGGCGACGCGGCGTGACACCTGCCTTCTCGAACTGGCCGGTGGTGGGCTTGTTCACCTTGCGCGGGTCGATCGCACCGAATGCGACCTGGACGGCGCTGTAGCCGTCACGTTCCTGGGTGCGGATCTGGGTGACCACGTTGGGGCCTGCCTTGATCACGGTCACCGGAACGACGCGGTTGTTCTCGTCGAAGACCTGGGTCATTCCGAGCTTGGTGCCCAGAATTCCTGTCGCAGGCCGGTTCTTGTTATCAGTCATCGTTGTCTCCGCGCTCACTGGATGTTGACGTCGACACTGGCCGGGAGGTCGATGCGCATGAGCGCGTCCACCGTCTTCGGTGTCGGGTCGAGGATGTCAATGAGCCGCTTGTGAGTACGCATCTCGAAGTGTTCGCGCGAGTCCTTGTACTTGTGCGGCGAACGGATGACGCAGTACACGTTCTTTTCTGTCGGCAACGGCACCGGTCCGACGACGCGGGCACCCGTACGGGTGACCGTTTCGACGATCTTGCGCGCTGACGCGTCGATCGCCTCATGGTCGTAGGCCTTGAGCCTGATGCGGATCTTTTGTCCCGCCACGCTTAGTGTCCTTTTCTTGCCGCTTGGTCGTAGAACGGGCCGTTCGGCCTGCTCCACCTCGTCTGCACAGTCCCCGAGCCGGGGGAATCCCTCCGACTCGAACTGCCTTCGTGCACACACGACAGTGAAAAACGTTGACGACCAGGCGTGACCTGTATCCGTTGCCGCTCTTCATCTGTCATGGTTCTCCGGTCCACGCGGTCGGGCGTGTCGCGATTCCGCTCATTCTTATGCGCTGAAACTTTCGCTTCAACCATCCGAGGGAGGAAACCCACACCGATCGAGCTGGTGGTCCGGACGCGCTCACGTGGAGCGCTGGTCTCATGTTCTGCTCAGCCGATCTCTCGATCGACTCACCTGGTTCAGGCCGCACGCAAGCGCGTCCCGTGTCCAGGCAACCCGACCAGTATGCCGCAGTGTGCGCGACAGATCAACTCGGGGTCGATCCATACGCTCCGCACGACCTTACTCAGCAGTAAGGTAAGCCCATGAACACAGTCGCAACCACCACCGGGGCCACGTATCGAGCCTGGTCGAAGCTCCCGAACAACACTATCGGATCCACCGTGTTCTCCATCGGCATGTGTCTTCGTGTGCCCTACTTCGCGTCCGTGCTGCCGCGGGTGGTTGCGCTGGAACCGGGGCGCTGCGAGGTCACGGCCCCGAAATGGCTGGGGATCCGCAACCACCTCGGCACGTTCCACGCGATCGCCGCGTGCAACCTCGCCGAGGTTGCGATGGGGATGCTGGCCGAGGCCACCGTTCCGACGTCGCACCGCTGGATCCCCAAGTCGATGACCGTCCAGT
Source organism: Rhodococcus sp. PML026 (assembly GCF_000963615.1). Taxonomy (NCBI): domain Bacteria; kingdom Bacillati; phylum Actinomycetota; class Actinomycetes; order Mycobacteriales; family Nocardiaceae; genus Rhodococcus; species Rhodococcus sp. PML026. Next base: position 190,772 of record NZ_KQ031376.1, read on the forward strand.
ACCTGACGAAGGCGACCACGTCACTGCGCGCGGTGGCAGAACTGGAGACCATTCCCGATTTCGCGACCATCACCGACGGATGCGAGATCGTCGTGCCGGTTGTCATCCGTGACACCGCGGGCGTCGAGGTGGTGCACGCCGACATCACGATCTGGGTATCTGCAGCCTCTCGTTGACATACTCGACCGATGGACACGGTGACGCGGTCGGAGCAGCAGAACTCGGTAGTGGTGGTCGGGGGCTCCGGAGCCGTCGGCCGGCTACTGGTCGATCTCCTGCGCGGCGACGGCGTGCAGGTGACCGTCGTCGACGCTCGAGCCGCTTCGACATCGGTCGACGCCGCGACGCTCGTCGGCGACATCACCGCACCCGACCACCGTGTCACAGCTGCATTGTCGACTGCGTCGACGATCGTGCTCGCTGTGCCCGAGTCCGTGGCACTGTCGGCCGATCTGAGCGCGGTACGCCCCGACGCACTGCTGGTGGAGACGTTGTCGGTCAAGTCCGGCTACTCGCAGTACGCCGGCCGCGGCGGACACCTCGGCCCGACGCTGGGCATCAACCCGATGTTCGCACCGTCCCTGGGCATGAACGGACGCCCCGTTGCCGTCGTCGTGCACCGACCCGGCACCTCGGCCGACGCGTTCGTCGACAGACTGCAGCACTGGGGTGGCCGGACCGTTCTCCTCGACGCCGAGCGTCACGACCGACTCGCTGCGGCGACCCAAGCGCTCACTCACGCCAGTGTTCTCGCGTTCGGGCTCGCCCTGGCCGAGCTAGATCTGCCGTTCGGCGACATCGACGCCGTCGCTCCTCCCCCACACACGACGATGCTCGCCCTCCTCGCACGCATCACCGGTGGAGAGCCCGAGGTGTACTGGGACGTTCAGGCAGGTAATCCACACGCCGCCGACGCGCGGGCGGCGTTGCGCCGCGCGACGCAACTGCTCGGCGAGACCGTCGAATCCGGCTCGGAGTCCGAGTTCGCCGAACTGATGAACCGAGCAGGCAGCGCCCTCGGCAGCTCCGCCGATCGCTATCGATCCGTCTGTGCCGAGTTGTTCGGTATCGTTCGAGGTTCCGGCGACAATTCGTGATCGCCGGTCCGGACGCGGAGGCGGGGCACACGATGTTGGAACAGCCGACCTTGCCGGAGCACGACCCCCACGATGTCGTCGAGAGCGCGGTCGTAGCGCGGTTGGCGAAGAACTGGTCGCAGCGTGCCACCGTCAAGAAGCCCGAACCCCAGTTGGACGATTTGTTCGACACGACCAAGCGAGATTTTCCCGACGCCTTGATCCCGTTCGGAGAACACGACACATTCCTCGGTGCCGAACCGGAACAGCAGGATCGGCTGCGGGCCTGGGGCTGGATCGCGTTCAACAAGAACGTGATGGATGTCGAGCAGCACGTCGTTCACCCGGGATTTTCCCTGCTCGCCCAGGATGTGTTCGAGACCGGGATGGGCGACACCCTCGCGGTCGCGGTGACTCAGGCCATGGTGGACGAGCAGTACCACACGCTGATGCACCTCAACGCCAGTGCGGCGACCCGTCGCGGTCGCGGTTGGGCGTTGTCCGAACGATCCCTGCCGTTCAGTTCCACCGTCCGTCGCCAGCGGACCGCTCAGGCGAAGAGCGACGACCCGTGGTCTGCGGCGATCAGCTCGCTCGCCTTCATGACGGTCGCAGAGATTTCCATCACGTCGTACCTCGATCTGATCGAGGACGACGACGTCATTCAGCCGATCAATCGGGCGACGGTCAAGCTCCACAATCGCGACGAGTACTGCCACGCATCGATTGCCGACGACATGGCGGCGATCGTCTTCGACAGGCTCGGATCCAACGATCGACAGAAGTTTCTCGACGGTCTCGTCGACGGCATGGATGCGTTCTCGAGCAGCGACTTCTCGACGTGGGCGCGCATTCTCGAACTCGAAGGTGTCCGCGGAGCCGAGGCCATGATCGCCGACGTCGAGGCCGACAAGAGCCGTCGAGCGCTGGTTCAGGACTACAGCGGACTGCGATCCCTGTGCCGAAAGCTGGACGTCGAGGACAATATCGATATCGATTGGGGCTGACGGCAGAACATCTGCGACTGCAATCCACAGGTAACATTTCCCGGCAGTTCCCGTATCAAGTAGTGGCCCTCCCCTCCACGGGCCCCGGCACTGCCCCGGCCCCATTCACCCCACAGCTCGGAGATCCGATGTCGTCAGCTCAGCACGCAGCCGTACACGTGGAGGACGTACACAAGTCCTTCGGCGATGTGCATGCGCTGCGCGGCATCAGCTTCTCGGCCGAGCGGGGAACCGTACTCGGCATCCTCGGCCCCAACGGTGCGGGCAAGACCACGACTGTCAAAGTGCTGTCGACGCTGATCGCGCCCGACAGCGGCCGAGCCTTCGTCGCCGGCCACGATGTTGCTGCCGACGCTCCCGCGGTGCGGCGATCGATCATGATGACGGGTCAGTACGCCGCCCTCGACGACACTCTTTCGGGGCGCGAGAACATCGAATTGTTCGGCCGCCTCATGGGTCTGGACAAGAAGGCTGCCAAGGCTCGCGCCAAGGCCCTGCTCGACGAATTCGACCTGTCCGATACCGGCAAGCGTCCGGTCCGCGGCTACTCCGGCGGCATGCGCCGTCGTATCGACATCGCATGTGGCCTGGTCGTGCGTCCCGAAGTCGTGTTCCTGGACGAGCCGACCACCGGACTCGACCCTCGGAGCCGACAGGGTGTGTGGTCGTTGGTCGAGGCACTGAAGGCGCAGGGCATCACCGTGTTGCTGACGACGCAATATCTCGAAGAGGCAGACGTACTGAGCGACAACATCATCGTCATCGACAAGGGCACAGTTATCGCCGAAGGTACGTCGGATCAGCTCAAGGCCATGACCGGCGGTAGCTACTGCGAAGTGGTGCCTCTCGATCCGGGTCAGCTACGAGCAGCGGCCGAGGCGCTGGGTGAGATGGTGCCTCCGGCGGTGCACGCCGAGATCACTGCCGCATCCGACCGCCTGTCCGTGCCTGCCCCCGACGGTGCCGCAACCTTGTCCGAGATCCTCCGCCGTATCGACGCCCGTGGCATCGTGCTGGCCGACATCGCGTTGCGCCGCCCCTCGCTCGACGACGTCTTCCTCACCCTCACCGGCCATTCGCAAGCGAGCCCCACGCCGTGACGGCCACGACGCGAGGCGTCTCGAATACGCGTGCGGTCACCGCTCCTCGGACAACCACCGGGTCGACGACGCAGCAGCCCAAACGCCGGTCACGAACGCGGCCATCCGGCTTCGTGCAGTGGCAGGCACTGACCGGGCGTGCACTGTGGACGATGCTCACCCAGGGTGAGCTGCTGATCGCGGTCATCGCTCCGCTGATCTTCACCATCGGCTTCTACCTTCCGCTCAAGTTCGTGATGGGCCTGCAGGGCATCGACTACGCACAGTTTCTGATGCCGATCATCGTGCTGCAGGCAATGGCGTTCACCGCCATCTCCGCCGCGCAGAGGGCATCGACGGAGGCAATGAGTGGACTCAACTCCCGCCTGAAGACGATGCCCGTCGTACGCGGTGTCCCGCTGGTGTCGCGAATCTCGAGCGGTGTCGTCCGCTCACTGGTATCGCTCGTATCCGCACTCGGCTTCGGCTACGTCATCGGCTTTCGGTTCTCCGCAGGATTCGGTCAGGCCCTGTTGTTCTGCGCGCTCGCCATGCTGATCAGCACCACGTTGTCGATCGGTGCCGACGCAATCGGAACGCTGTCGAAGAGCCCCGAGGCGACCAGCCAGGTGTTGACCCTGCCCCAGCTCATCCTCGGCATGGCCTCGTGCGGATTCGTTCCCGAGAGCGGCTTCCCGGAACTCATCCGACCGTTCGTTCGCAATCAACCGATTTCTCAGTTCTCGTTCGCTATGCGCGACATGGCCGAGGGCGGAGTCAGCTTCCAGGTGTTGTGGCCATCCCTCGCCTGGGTGGCCGGCCTGCTCCTGTTCTTCGTCCCGCTCGCCATCTGGGCGAGCTCGAGACCAGAATGACGAGTCCGAGATGACGATGACAGAAGCGTCGGTGAACGCTGCACGCGTATCCAACCTGACCTTTCCCGAACCCAACATGGCCCTGCGAGAAGGGTCCGTTCGTGCGCTCGGGACACACAGCCTGATCCAGGCCAAACGACTTCTGATGCGATGGATGCGCGATCCGTCGACGATGATTCAGGCGTTGCTGTACCCCGCGTTGATGCTGGTCATGTTCCGTGTCGTGCTCGGAAACTCGATTTCCGCGGCCACCGGATCGCCGGCGATCTACGGCCAGGTGCCGATGATCGCTCTGGTCGGAGCCATGTTCGGGTCCATCGTCAGCGCTGTCGGACTCAAGGGCGAACGAAAGTCGGGTCTGTTGGCCCGGTTCTGGACAACGCCCACTCACCGTGCGGCCGGCCTACTGGGCAGGATGATCGCCGAAGCAGTTCGGGTGCTCGTGACCACCGTGGTCATCATCTGTGCCGGTGTAGCGCTGGGGTTCAGGTTCACCCAGGGAATTCAGGCCGGCATCCTGTTGCTCCTGATTCCTGTCGTGTTCGGTATCGGGTTCGCAGTCATGGTCACGTTCCTCGCCACGGTGGCCGGCGACGCACCACTGGTCGAAGTGGTGTCGATCTTCTGCACGTTGTTGATGTTCTTCAATGCGGGATTCGTCCCCGTCCTCGCGTATCCGCTCTGGCTGCAGCCGGTGGTTGCAGCGCAGCCGATGTCGGTTGCGGTCTCCGCGATGCGCGCGCTGGCACTCGGAGGGCCCGTCATGACTCCGATACTCCAAACTCTCGCGTGGTCTCTGGGAATGGTCGTGATCTTCCTCTACCCTGCGATCCGGGGGTACAAGAAGGCATCTGCGTCGGGCTGATCGCGTAGTCCGGGCCGACATTTCTACGTTGGGGGATTCGTTGTGGTCGACCGGGCACGACCTGAGCATCCGTCGGTATCGGTGATCATTCCTGTCGGCGGCCTCGATCCGCACTTGGACGCACAGTTGCAGGCTCTGGCCGATCAGGATGTCGGGTTTCCGTTCGAGGTGCTCGTTGCGGACAACACGCGAGACGGGGACCTCGGCGAATACGTACTCACTCATCCTTTGCGAGAGCGGCTGCGGCTCAGGTCGGTCGATGCTTCCCGCGAGACCGGAGCGGGTTACGCACGCAACTGCGGCGCCCGGGAGGCGTCCGGCGATCTGTTGGCGTTCTGCGACTCGGACGATGTCGTGCACTCGTCGTGGCTCACCACGCTCGTACAGGAGGCGTCGTCGTTCGATGTTGTCGGTACTGCGGTCGAAACCGACACGCTGAACAGCGTCCGGGCGCTGTCGTGGACTCCCACGACAGCGCCGGAGAACCAGGGCCGCACCGACTTCCTGCCGTTCGCGATCGGCGCGAGTATGGCCTGCTGGGCATCGGTGTACAGCGATCTCGGCGGCATGGACAACCGCTACCGAGCGAGCCAGGATGTCGAGTTCAGTTGGCGCGCGCAACTGGCGGGTTACACCTTGGGGTTCAGTACCGAGGCAGTGGTGGCGTATCGACTGCGTGACGAGCTACGCCCTCTCCTGCGCCAGTCGTTTCGCCTCGGGTTCGGCTTCGCCAAGCTTCGCGGAATCTACCGGCCTCAGGGGTGCCCGGCACTGAAAGTGCGCCGAGTCGCGTCCTGGTGGATGGCGCTGCTGCTGCGCAATCCCCTGCTGCCGACGTCGCTGACCGGGATGTCACGCGGCCATTGGCTGCGTGCGTTCGTCATCCGGGTCGGCGAGCTTCGCGCAGGAATCAGATACGGAGCCATCGGTTGGTGATGTCCACCACACGGGCTCGCCGATCGGCCTGCCCGACCGGCACCCTTGACCTGCACGCCTGTTACGCCTGTGTGTCCGGCTGTTACGGTCGGTGACGCAGATGCAGGTGACAGCGGCGGATTCCCACGCCCCGGACGAGATAGAGGCCATGCCGAAGAAGTTCACGAGAGTATTGCCCACGGCGATTGCTGTCGCGGTGGCCGGTGCCCTGTCCTTCACCGGGACGGGCACAGCGGTCGCTGCGCCCTCGCCCACCGGAACCTCGGTTTCTGCCACGCCTACCCTCGAGGGTGCCAACGACTTCGGCTGTGTTCCCAGCGCGGCCCATCCCCGTCCGGTCGTGCTCGTCCACGGAACCAAGATGGATGCGTCCACGTGGAAGATCCTGGCACCGCAGCTGAAGAGCGAGGGCTACTGCGTCTTCGCACCCAACTACGGCGGAGTATCGCTGCTGCTCGACCCGGGCACGACCATCTGGGGCTCCGGCGACATCGCTGAGTCGGGCCGTCAGATCGGCCGTTTCGTCGACGAAGTTCTCGCGGCGACCGGTGCCGAGCAAGTCGACATGGTCGGCCATTCGCAGGGTGGCACCGCCACTCGGCAGTACATGAAGTTCGATGGCGGCACCGATGCGCAGGACCCCGCCCGCAACAAGGTGCACACACTGGTCACACTGGGTGCCACCAACCACGGCACGACCTTCGGTGGTTTGCAGCAGCTCTCCGAACTGCTCACCTCTCTCGGCCTGCCCGGCGACGCACTCACCCCCCTGACATACAACATGGCGGGTGCCCAGCAACTCGTCGGTTCGACGACGCTGACGAGCTTGAACGAAGGCGGAGACGTCGAACCAGGGGTCGAGTACACCGTCATCGCCACGCGCAACGACACCGTCTCGACACCGCCCGCGAACACCTTCCTCAAGTCCGGCGACCCTGCGATGGTGCACAACGTCTGGGTTCAGGACGTGTGCCCCACGGCGACGACGTCCCACGTCGGTCTCGTCGCCGATCCTGCTCCCCTGTACATGGTGAAGACCGCACTCGATCCCGATTACGCAACCACCACGCCCGCACCCTGCTGAACATTCTCCACACGCCACGACGAAGGCCTCACGACACGGTGTCGTGAGGCCTTCGTCGTTGCCGAACGGATTACCGGTGCAATTCCGCGTCCAGCACGGGCCCGATCTCGGTCGATGCCGGCGACGACGCCATCTGCCAGTGGGTCGAATGGACCGGGACGACCGTCATGCCCTCGCTCAGCGCACCGCGCCATGTCGCCGCCGCCACGTTGCCCGTGGGATCGTCGGTGACCGATGCGAACAGCAGCGCTCGTCCTGTGAAGGTCTGTGGCACATAGGTTTCGATGAGCTCTGCCGATTGTGCGATCCCGTCGAGTATCCCGGCGACCCGTTCGCGGGAAATCGAGTCGAAAGGTGCCGGCATCGACTTCAACAGTTCGGCCACGGAGTCGACCGTGAGTTCAGCGATCTCGAGGTGGTCGTCCGCACCGACACCCAGCCCGCCGAGAATCTCGTCCGCCGATACCGGCCTGTCGACGAGGTGGTCCGACCCACCCGCAACGAACGAGTCCATCATGGCCAACGTCGAGACCTCGTAGCCCTCACGTTGCAGTTGCACGGCCATCGCATGCGCGATCAGTCCGCCCATGGACCACCCCAGCAGGTGATACGGGCCCGACGGTTGCACGGCGCGAATCTTGTCCACGAATACCGCAGCCCACTGTTCTATCGACTGCGGCACAGGTTCTGCACCGGACAGCGCGGGCGACTGCAATCCGTAGATCGGACGGTCGTCGCCGATGTGTGACGCCAGGGCACCGAAGGCCCAAGACAGACCCACGATGGGGTGGATACAGAACAGCGGGGCCGAAGAACCGCCTACCCGTAGAGGTATCAGGACCTCGAGCCCGCTTGCTTCCGCTCCGTCGACTCCCGATGCCGTGGCAGCAGTGATCCGTGCCGCAAGGGAGGCAACGGACGCGTCCACGAACAACCAATTCAGAGGAACAGGCCGACCACCGAGGGCCCCCTTCAGCGCGGAGACCAACTTGACGGCCAGCAGAGAGTTGCCGCCGAGCGAGAAGAAGTCGTCGTCGAGTCCCACGCGTTCGACTCCCAGAACGTCCGCGAACACACCGGCAACAGCTTCCTCCACCGGTGTCTGCGGCGCCCTGAACTCGCGGGTCTCGAACTCCGGACTCGGCAGCGCACGACGATCCAGCTTTCCCGCAGCGTTGAGCGGTAGAGCGTCGAGCACCACGAAGGCCGACGGAACCATGTAGGACGGCAGCGTAGAAATTGCCTCCGCCCGAACGAGCTCGACATCGATGTCGGTACCGGGTGTAGGAACCAGGTACGCCACCAACGACTCACCGACCGCCGAGTGCGACACCACGACGACAGCCTGACTCACCGACGACCGCGCCGTCAGCGCAGTCTCGATCTCTCCCAACTCGATTCGCTGCCCACGGAACTTGACCTGAAAATCGGTGCGACCGATGTACTCGAGCCGATCGGCATCCATCGACCACCGCACCAGATCACCGGTCCGGTACATCCGCGTCCCCACGCCGTCGAACGGGTTCGCCACGAACCGCTCCGCCGACAGGTCCGGCCGCGCAACGTAACCCCGCGCCAACTGCACACCCGCCAAGTACAACTCCCCCGGAACGCCCGCCGGTACCGGATGCAGACGCGAATCCAGCACGTGCACCGAGGTGTTCCACTCGGGCACACCGATGGACACCGATCCGGACCCCGCCCCGTCCTCGGAGACATCGCGATAAGTGACGCTGACCGCCGCCTCGGTAGGCCCGTACAGGTTGTGCACCCGCGCATCCGACACTGCCCGACAGGCATCGACGGTACCCGCGGGCAGCGCCTCACCGATGACGAAAACATGACGCAGCGACGCGATCGACTGCGCCGACACCGCTTCGACGAACACCGTCAGCATCGACGGCACGAAGTCCGTCACGGTCACCCCGTGCCGCGCGATATCGGCGGCGACCGCCTCGACGTCACGCTGCGCGCCCGGGGCAGCAACGATCAACCGACCGCCGGTTCGCAGCGGCAGGAAGAAGCCCCACAGCGAGACATCGAACGTCGTCGCCGTTTTCTGCAAGTACACATCCGACGCATCGAGGCCGTATTCCTGCGCCATCCAGGCCATCTGGTTGACGATGGCCCGGTGTTCGATCGCCACGCCCTTCGGACGACCGGTCGACCCGGACGTGAACAACACGTACGCCAGGTCGTCCCCGGAGGCGCGCGGAAACACCACCGACCCGGACGGCTCCGGTGGATCGGTGATGTCGACGACCGGAACAGCGGTCGCCGTGACGAAACCATCTCTGGCCGTGGACAACACGACCACCGGGGCGGCCGTGTCGAGAATGTAGTCGTTACGTTCGGTCGGCTGATCCGGGTCCACCGGAACGTACGCCGCGCCCGATCGCAGCACCGCATACATGCCGACGACCAACTCGACGGACCGCCGCATCGCGAGCCCCACCAGAACACCTGGCCCGGCACCGTGCTCCTGCAACAGCTGCGCAGTCGCGTCCACCCGAGCCGAGAACTCCCGATACGTCAGCGACCGTTCGCCGAACACCACCGCGACCGCGTCGGGCGTGTCGGCCACCACCCGATCGAAGCCGTCCAACAACACCTCAGCGGATTCGATGGCCACCTCGTCGCCGTTGCCGCGCACCATGATTCGTTCACGCTCGGCCGAATCGAGAACGTCGATATCACCGACCACGCCATCCGGACGAGCGGTCACCGCCTCGAGTACAGCCACCAACCGTCGCCCGAACGACGCCACCGTCGACTCGTCGAACAGATCCGTCGCGTACATCAGCTCGCCGGCCAGACCTGCGCCGTCTCCGAGTTCGGTGAGCGTCACCTGGAGATCGAACTTTGCCGACGCCGCCCCGGACCCGAATGCCTCGACGCCCAGATCGGGGAGCTCGAACGATCCCTGGGAGAAGTTCTGGAAGAACAGCGCTACCTGGACCAGCGGGTGCCGCCCTTGCGATCGCACCGGATCGAGTACCTCGACAAGACGCTCGAAGGGTACGTCCACATTGTCGAATGCCTCCAGGTCGGAGGTACGTACGGCATCGAGTACCGCACCGAACGAGGCGTCTCGAGCGATCTGCGTTCGCAGGACCACCGTGTTGACGAACATGCCCACCAGGTCGTCCAACCGTGCGTCGCCGCGACCACCCACCGGTGCTCCCACGGCGATGTCGGACGTCCCGGACAACGTGGCCAGCAGCACCGCCAACGCTGCGTGCACCACCATGAACGCGGTGGCGTCGTGCTCGCGTGCACACTCGAGTACGCGGGTGTGCAGTGCAGCGTCGATCTCGAACGCCGTCACCGCCCCCTGTCCCGATGCGACCCGCGGGCGCGGCCGGTCGGAGGGCAGATCCAACTGCTCGGGGAGGCCGTCGAGCGTGCGACGCCAATAGTCGATCTGCTTGCGGGCCAACGACTTCGGGTCCGATTCGGAGCCGAGCATGTCGAGTTGCCAGAGTGTGTAGTCGACGTACTGGACCGGCAGCGGTGCCCACTGCGGTGCCGATCCGCCGTGCCGCGCGAGGTACGCAGTCATGACGTCGCGGGACAGCGGGGCCATCGAGAGCCCGTCCGCCGAGATGTGGTGTGCAACGAAGGCCAGCACGTACTCCGGTGCTGCACCGGCGGGGTCCGTGATGTGGAACAGCCGGACACGAAACGGGATCTCGACGGTGACGTCGAATCCCCGGGTGAAGAACTGTGTGACCGCAGCGAGCGCGTCGTCACGAGCGATGCGGACCACGTCCATCCCGACGTGCGTCTCGGCCTCGTCCCGCACCTGTTGATACCCGACACCGTCGATCTCCGGGTACACGGTGCGCAACGATTCGTGTCGACCGACCACGTCCCCCACGGCAGCCTGCAGCGCGTCGACATCGAGTTCTCCGCGCAGCAACAGAGCGACCGGCACGTTGTTGAGGGCGGAGTCGGTGTCGAGGCGGTTGAGAAACCACATTCGCTGCTGTGCGGACGAGAGCGGGATGCGCTCGGGCCGCTGCCTCGACGTGTCCAGCGCAGCTCGAACCGGACCGTCCGCCGAATCGGCGGCCTGCGCCAAGGCCTCGACGGTGGAGGACTCGAACACCGAGCGCGCCGGAACATGGACGCCCAGAGCCGAACCCAATCGAGCCGCAAGCTGTGTGGCGATCAGGGAGTTACCCCCGAGCGCGAAGAAGTCGTCGTCCAGGCCGACCCGTTCGACCCCGAGCAGCTCGACGAAGATATCGGCCACCACATGTTCGGTAGTGGTCGACGGGGGCCGGAACTCCGCGGCCTCGAACACCGGTTCCGGCAGTGCGTCTCGGTCCAGCTTGCCGGTGGGAGTCAGCGGGATCGAATCGATCCGTGTGATCACCGAGGGCACCATGTGCGCAGGCAGACTCCGCCCGGCCTCGTCCAGCACCCGGTCCAGGTCGACGTCCGTCCCTGCCACCGGCAGTACGTACGCTGCGAGAACGGTTGCGCCGGTGGGACTGCGGTGACCGAGGGTCACCGCGAAATCGACCCCGTCCTGCGCGGTGAGAACGGCGTCGATTTCACCGAGTTCGATTCTGAAGCCTCGGATCTGGACCTGAAAGTCGTTGCGGCCCAGGTATTCGATGGCCCGTCCGGACGCCACTTCCCGCCAGCGCACCAGGTCACCCGTGCGGTACAGTCGGCTTTGCTCCGAGTTACCCTCGGCTGCATACGGATTGGCGACGAAACGCGCCGCGGTCAGCGCGAATCGTCGATGGTATCCCCGCGCAAGGCCGGCACCGGTCAGATACAGCTCCCCCGGCACCCCGGCGGGCACCTGCCGCAACCGGTCGTCGAGCACGTGGTAGCCCATGTCCTTGGTGGACGGCCCGAGCAGCACGGCTTCGCCCGCGTTCAAGGGCGGCGAGATGTTGCACACCATCGACGCTTCGGTGGGGCCGTAGACGTTGTGAAAACGTCTGCCCGGTGACCACTTCGACATCAGTTCCGAGGTGAAGGCCTCGCCGCCGATCGCGAGCACTCGCATGTCGGGCACCTCTGCCGGATCGAGTGAGGCCAGCGCCGCCGGGGTGATGAACGCATGGCTGACGCGGTGGTGGCGGAGCATGTCACCCAGATCGGAACCGCCGTAGACACCGGGCGGGACGATGACCATCGTCGAACCTGCGCCCACAGCCATCAGTAGCTCCAGCACGGACGCATCGAAGCTGGGGGACGCGAAATGCAGTGTGCGCGAATCGGAGTCCAGCCCGTAGATCTCGACCTGAGTGGAGGTCAGCGGTGCCAGCCCGGCGTGGGAGACGGCGACGCCCTTCGGCAGACCGGTCGAGCCGGAGGTGTAGATGACGTACGCGAGCGTGGACGGGCGAATCGGTGCCCGTCGGTCGTCCGCCACGACGGGATCGTCGGACAACCCCTGGAGTGCGCCTTCGGTGTCGGACGAGTCGAGACTGATCCACGACACCGACGTCGGCATCGCCTCTTCGAATTGTGTTGCAGTGACACCCATTCGCACGCCGGAGTCGTTCACCATGTGCGTGATGCGGGCGGCCGGGTAGTTGGGGTCGATGGGCACGAATGCAGCACCGGTCTTCGCCACGGCCCACACGGCCGTGACAGATTCGATCGAACGGGTCAGTGCCAGTGCCACGAAATCCTCGGGGCCGACCCCGCGTTCGATGAGCAGCCGGGCCAGCCTGGACGACCGGGAGTCGATCTCCCGATAGGTGAGCGACCGGGTGCCGCACTCCACCGCTATACCGTCCGGGTTCTTTTCCACCGCCGCAGCGAGCAGAGTCGGCAGCGCGACCGTACGGGCCGGTCGCTGTCGGGTGGGTCGTGCACGGGTAGGCCTGGGGCGGCTCGACCGTCCACCCACTCGGCCGCCCGACTCGGACGGTGTGCCGGTCGATCCATCCGAACTCATCTGAACTATGACTCCTCACCAGTGTTGCCCCGCGCTCGGTCGTGGACGACGCGTCGGCCGATCCGACCGTTCATCGTCCACGACGCGGCGAGCGTTGCAGTTCGCCTCACCTTATCGGGCGGCGGTTCCTATCGACCCGGGCAGACGATGCACCGGAATGTCGACACCGCTCATCTCGGCACCGTCACCGTCGACCGACACGATCGCAACGAGGTCCTCGATGTCCTCGGGTTGCAGTCGATCGACCGCGGCGATGTCTGCTGAGGCAAGGAACGCATGGGTGACCCATTCTGCGGACACGATATCGGCGGCGTCCTCGGCGGACTCCGCCCGATCGGTCACCAGGGCTGCACCTGCCGTCACGGCGACCACACCGGCCAGAACTGCTGCACCGGAATCGAACCGGGTGGGGACGGCCAGCCGCGAATCGAAGGCCACGGCCCACTCCGCCACTGCGCTCGTCGCCAGTGCTGCGAGTGTTCCGTGGTCGATCGCAGTGCCGTTTTCGACCACGACCAACGCTGGGCTGTCGGGTCCCAGAACCGCCGTTCTGTCCGAATACGTCACCGGCCGCCCAGAACTCGCGGCAATGGCGTCGACGACGTCCGGATGCCCGAGGTGGATGGTCGTGACGGACCCGGCCCAGCTCGGCGCGTCGTCACCGTCCAGGACGAGGACGGACGCGCCTGCCCGCTCCAGAGCGTCCGAAGAGTTCGACGGGGCGATCGGAGCCACAGCTCCGCCTGCCTTGGCCACCGCCCACTGCGTCACGGCTGCCGCAACAGCGTCGGTGACGAAGACGGCGACGACGACTCCGGTTCGGACGCCACGTTCGATCAGTACCCGAGCCATCCGTGAGGACTGTTCGTCGAGCTGACGGTAGGTGGTCTCGACACCGTCCGACGACAACGCGGGCGCGTCGGGATCTGCGTCCACCGTCGAGGTGAGTACCTGCGGCAGGGTCAGGTCCGACCGAACCGGTGCCGCAGTGGAGTCAGCGGTCTGCGGGGTCTCGGTCAGTGCCGCCCGCTCGGCGGCGTCGAGCACGTCGATGTCGCCGACGACGACCGCTGGTGTTGCCGCCACAGCACCGGCGATGCGTGCGAATCGCTCCGCCAGCGACGCGACCGTGGACTCGTCGAACAGATCGGCGGCATACACCCATTCGACGTTCAGGGTTCCGGTGCCGCTGTTCCCGTCGGCGTGCTGGGTCTCCACCGTGACCTGCAGGTCGAATTTCGCCGTCGGCTCGAAGCCGCTGACGGGTTCGACCACCAGGTTCGGCAGCTCGAAGCGCGCCTCGCCGTGGGGCTCCACCGACAGGACCGTCTGGAACAGCGGGGTGTACCCGGCGTTCCGGTCCGGTGCGATGGTGTCGACGACCCGCTCGAACGGGACGTCCGAATTCGCGAAGGCCCGCAGGTCGGTCTCGCGTAGAGCGGTCAGCAGCTCTGCGAACGTCGCATCCGGGTCCACGTCCGTGCGCAGCGCCAACGTGTTGACGAACATGCCCACCAGTCCGTCGAGCGCCTCGTGCCCGCGCCCGGCGATGGGCGTGCCGACGGCGAAGCTGCGGGAGCCGCTCATCCGCGACAACAGCACCCCGAGGACCGCGTGCAACACCATGAACAGAGTCGCGTTGTTCTCGCGCGCGATCGCGGCGAGCCCGGTGTGTACCGACTCGTCCAGCTCGACACTCACACTGGCTCCACGCAGGTTCGCGGTAGCCGCTCGCGGCCGATCCCACGGCAACGACACGACCGGGGTGATCCCGCTGAGCTCGTCCGCCCAGAAGGCCAACTGCTGCGACAGAATCGACGTGGGGTCGCTGTCCGAGCCCAACACCTGCCGCTGCCATACCGCAAAGTCCGCGTACTGCACCGTCAGCGGTTCGGGCGTGTAGTCGGTCCCCGACGCGGCAGCGAGGTACGCAGTCATGACGTCACGGGCCAGTGGTGCCATCGATGCGCCGTCTCCGCTGATGTGGTGCATCACGATGACGAAGACGTACTCGTCCGGGCCGAAGCGGAACAGTGCTCCCCGGACCGGGGGTGCGACGGTGACGTCGAAGCCCTCGTAGACGAGTGCGCGAATCCGTTCGGCGGTGTCGGAGTCGTCGGTCGCGTCGATGGGAGTCAGATCGGGTACGACCGATCCGGCGTCGACGAACTCCTGGTACGGCGAACCGTTCGCATCTTCCGGGTAGCGCGTGCGCAGCGCCTCGTGGCGTTCCACGGTGCTGGACACGGCGCTCTGCAGTGCCGCGACATCCAGCTCGCCGCGCAGACGGAGCGCCAGCGGCATGTTGTATGCCCCGGACTCGGGGTCGAGTCGGTTCAGTACCCACATGCGCTGTTGCGCGAGCGACAACGGAACGGTCTGTCCGGCCGGTCGGCGACGCAGCGGCATATCGTTCGCGTCGTCGATGCGTGATTCGGCGCGCGCTGCGAGTGCCGAGACCGTCGAGGCCTCGAACAGGTCTCGGACACCGACCTTCTTCCCGAGCGCAGCCGACACCCGTGCCGCCACTCTTGTGGCGATCAGCGAGTTACCACCGAGATCGAAGAAGTCGTCGTCCGATCCGACCCGCTGCACGCCGAGCAGCTCCGCGTAGATCTCCGCCACGATCTCCTCGACCGGCGTTGCGGGAGCGCGGAACTCGCGAACCTCGAACACCGGCTCCGGCAGTGCTTTTCGATCCAGCTTGCCGCTGGTGTTCAGCGGGAATTCCGCGAGCACCATCACCGTTGCCGGCACCATGTACTTCGGCAGAGCGCCGCCGACGAAGGTGCGTACCTCGGCCGGGTCCAGCGTTCTACCCGGCGCAGGCACCACGTATCCGACGAGCTGGTCGCCGGCACCGGTGGTCGCCACCACGGCCGTGGCCTGGTTGACGTCGGGATGGGCCAACAGTGCGGTCTCGATCTCACCGAGCTCGATCCGCTGGCCACGGAACTTGACCTGGAAATCGGTGCGGCCGATGTACTCCAGGACGCCTGCAGCGCCCGGCCCCGATCGCCATCGGACGAGGTCTCCGGTGCGATACATGCGCTCGCCGGCAGCCGAGAACGGGTTCGCGACGAAGCGGTCCATCGTCAGGTCGACGCGCCCGAGGTATCCGTCGGCGAGCTGCGTTCCGGCCAGATACAGCTCACCCGCGGTCCCTGCGGCAACCGGATGCAGCCTGCTGTCCAGAACGTAGGCCTGGGTGTTCCATTCCGGCGCTCCGATGGGGACGGTCGCGCCCTCCTCGGTGGACGTCTCCCAATAGGTCACCGTCACTGCGGCTTCGGTGGGGCCGTACAGGTTGTGGATCCCGGCAGAGGTGATCGCACGGAAATCCGTCACCGTCTCCGGGGGCAGTGCCTCACCCACCACATAGACGTGTCGCAGGGACCGGCACTGCTCCTCGGTGGCGTACGCGGCGAACACCGTGAGCATCGACGGCACGAAGTCCGTGACGGTGACGCCGTGCCGGGCGATGCGCTCCGCGACGTACGCCGGGTCGCGGTGGCCGTCGGGGGTGGCGAGGACGACGCTCGCACCGACCTGCAGTGGGAGGAAGAAGCCCCACAGCGACACGTCGAACGTCGTCGCCGTCTTCTGCAGGTAGACGTCGTTCTCGTCGAGCGAGTACTGGTCGATCATCCACGCCATCTCGTTGACGATCGCGCGGTGCGGCACCGCGACGCCCTTGGGCCGCCCGGTCGAGCCGGACGTGAAGATGACGTAGGCGGTGTTCTCCGGGCGTACCGGTGCCAGTCGGTCGGCGTCTGCCACGGCGACTGCCGGGTAGTACGAGAGATCGAGGGTGTCCAGTTCGAGAATCGGGAACCGTTCCGGCAGTCCCGTCCGATCGTGGCTGGTCGAGAGAACGGCGACGGGCACCGCGGTGTCGAGGATGTACTCGATGCGCTCGGTCGGGTGGTCCGGATCGATGGGTACGTAGGCGCCGCCGGCTTCGAGGACGGCATACATGCCGACCATCAGGTCGATGCCTCGCCTCATGCCGAGAGCGACGAGTGACTGCGGGCCGACGCCGAGCGAAATCAGGTGTCGGGCAAGACGATTGACCCGCTCCGAGAACTCGGCGTAGGTCACTGCGGCGCCCTCGTACAGCACGGCCGTGGCGTCCGGGTTCTCCGCAACCCGAGCCCGGAACGGCGCGGTCAGCATGATGCCCGCGTCGACCTCGTGCGCGGTGTCGTTCCAGGTGTCGATCACGCGGGTTCGTTCTTCCGAGCCGAGCAGATCGATATCGCCGACCGCCGTCGTGGTGTCGGAGACGAAGGTTTCGAGAACACCGACGAGACGGGACAGGATCGATTCGACGTACGCAGCGTCGAACAGATCGCTGATGTACTTGAGCGTGAACGAGATGCGATCCTCGGCCACGACCAACAACGTCAGTGGGTAGTGAGTGTTGTCGTTCGAGCTCACCGACTCGACGGTCATTCCGTCGATCGCTGCTGCCTGCTGCGTCAGCTCGGCTTCGTCCACCGGGTAGGACTCGAAGATGGTGAGGGTGTCGAACAGATTCCCCATTCCGATCGCCCGTTGGATGTCGACGAGTCCCATGTGATGGTGGTCGAGCAGGTCTGCTTGTTCTCCCTGAATCCGGACCAGGTAGTTCTCGACAGTGTCGGCCGGATCGAATCGAACGCGCACCGGGATGGTGTTGATGAACAGGCCGATCATCGACTCGACGCCTGGAAGAGCAGCGGGACGGCCGGAGACCGTGGCACCGAACACGACATCGGTGCGGCCGGTGATGTGTGCGATCAGCAGGCCGTAGGCCGCTTGCACCAGCGTGTTGACGGTGACGCCGAGCCTGCCGCCGAGCGCCACGAGCGACGCGGTGGTCTCGGGATCGACGAATCGCTCCGTCTCTGCCGAGCGGGCGGAGATCTCTCGTCCGACACTCGGCGGTGCGACGAACGTCGGCTCCTCGACTCCGGCCAGCGCGGTGGTCCACGCACCGAGAGACACGGCCGGGTCCTGTCGGTTCAGCCATGCCAGGTAGGAGCGATACGAGCGAACCCTCGGCATCGACGAGGTGGAACCACGAGCGGCGTACAGGTACAACAGTTCCTTCATCACCAGCGGCAGAGACCACCCGTCGAGGAGCACGTGATGGTTGGTCATCGCGAGCTTGTAGGTGGTCGGGGTGATTCGCACGAGGACGAAACGCAGCAGCGGTGCAGTGGAGACGTCGAAATGCCGTCGTTGCTCGGCCGCCAGGGCATCGGCGACTGCTGTGCCACGTTCCGGCTCGTCGAGGTGCGACAGGTCCATCGTGGTCCAGGGCAACACGACGTCCTGATGGACGATTTGCACCGTCTCGCCGTCTGCGGTCGCGGTGAACGAGGTACGCAGATTGTCGTACCGGTCCAGCAGTGTCTGGGCAGCGTGATGCAACCGTTCGGCGTCCACCTCGCCGGCCAGGTCGAGTACGACCTGCATGGTGTAGACGTCGATCGACGCGTCGGCGAACAACGCGTGGAACAGCAGTCCTTGCTGCAACGGTGACAGCGACCAGATGTCGGTCAGCTGTGGGTAACGCGCCTCGAACGACGCGATGTCGGCCTGCGACAGCGCCACCAGAGGCACGTCCGACGGGGTCAGGCCGCCCGAGCCGGGTACCTCGGCGTACGAGGCCAGCGCCGTCAACGCCTCGGACCACAGCCCGGCGAGACGCTCGACCGTGTCCGCGGACACGGCTCCGGTCGGGAACGCGAAGCTGGCGCTCAGGACCCCGCCCTCGTCGGTGTCGAGCACGATCGCGTTGATGTCGACGGTCTTGTTCGCGGCCATGTCGGCGTCACCGGGCGCGGAGAGCTCACCGTCGGCGGCCGGCAACCAGCCGAGCGACTTCATCTCGTCCGGGACCTCGCCGGCGTCGACCCGGCCCAGGTAGTTGAAGCTGATCTGTCCGGTGCCGAGTTCGGCCAGTTCCGCAGCGGTCTCCGAGTTCAGGTAGCGGAGCAGTCCCCAGCCCATGCCTCGATCGGGCAGCGCCAGCATCTGCTCCTTGACTGCCTTCACTGCATCGCCGAGCTGCGACCCTCCCGCGAACGCAGCATCGACGTCGATCCCGGTCAGGTCGAGGCGAACGGGGAACAGGCTGGTCAGCCAGCCGACGGTACGTCCCAGATCAGCTCCGGGAACCACCGCTTCCTCGCGGCCGTGGCCTTCGAGCTGCACCAGTGTTGCCGGTGCAGTGATGCCGCGCTCGGACCGCAGTCTCGTGACGGCCAGAGCGAGCCCGGCCAGCAACCCGTCGCCCACTCCGCCGCGGAAGATCTCCGGAACGGTGGTCAGCAAGGTGCGCGTGACGTCGGGTGTCAGTTCGATGTTCACCCGTTCGAGCGTCGCCACGACATCGACCGCGGGATCGAATGGGCGGTTGCCCAGCACGGGGTCCTCGGTGTCGGCGATCGAACGCCACAGCGGCAATTCGGCCAGCCGCGCCTCGCTCGCTGCCGCGTCGACCAGTGCATGGGTCCAACGCCGCATCGAGGTCCCGACCTCGGGGAGGGTCGGGGTCACTCCCCCCGACACCTGAGCCCAGGCGGAGACGAAGTCGGGGACCAGGATTCGCCACGACACTCCGTCGATCACGAGGTGGTGCGCCGCCACGGTCAGCGTGCCCGGCACCTCGGGTCCTCGATCGACCCAGACGAGGGCGAGCATGCGACCGGCCGTGGGGTCGAGCGTTCCCACCGCATCGTCGAATACTGTTGCAGCCGAATCGGTATCGGCCCGGGTGAGCAGTGTATCCACGTCGACGGTACCGGCGCCCGCAACATCGAGACCCCAGCCGCGGTCGTCGTGCACCAGGGTCGACCGCAGCACGTCGTGTCGATCGACCACTGCGGTCACCGTGGCGAGAATCCCGGCTCGGTCGATACCGAGCGGCAGCTCCAGTGTGACGGCCTGATGGAAGCGTGACCACCCGCCGCCGCGCTCGATCATCGCTACACCGAACGGGGGTAGCGGCAGCCAACCGACACCGCCGCCGTCGAGTTCCTCGAGCACGACCGCGTCGCTGCCCTCACCGACGATCACGGCGACCTCGGCGAGACCGGCAACGGTCTTGCGCTCGAACACATCTCGCGGCCCGAACTGAATTCCCCTGGCCTTGGCGCGAGAGACGAGCTGAATCGAGACGATGCTGTCGCCGCCGAGCGCGAAGAACGAATCGTCGACCCCGACGGCGTCGAGGCCGAGGACGTCTGCGAAGACCTCGGCAATGATGCGTTCGGTGTCGGTTGTCGCGGTACGGAATTCGGCATCGCTGCCGAATTCCGGTTCGGGTAGTGCTCTGCGGTCCAGCTTGCCGTTCGGCCCGAGTGGCAGGGCATCGAGCACGATGAGCCCGGCCGGAACCATGTATTCGGGAACAAGGTTCGCAACCGAGGCGGTGACCGCTGTGGAGTCGATAGTCTCCCCGGCGACAGGAACGACGTAGCCGACCAGTAGTTCACCTGCCGACGGCGTCCGGCGCACGAGAACGACGGCTTGGTCGACCGACGGATCTGCAGTCAACGCAGCTTCGATTTCGCCGAGCTCGATCCGCAGGCCTCGGAGTTTGACCTGGAAGTCGGTGCGGCCGAGGTACTCGAGTTCACCGTCGCGCCTCCAGCGCACCAGGTCTCCGGTGCGATACATCCGCGAGCCGGCACTGCCGTGCGGGTCGGCGACGAACCTGTCGGCAGTCAGGTCCGGGCGGCCGAGGTATCCGCGGGCCAGTTGACGCCCGGCGAGATACAGCTCCCCGGGCACCCCGACGGGAACGGGGTGCAGTCGCGCGTCGAGCACGGTCACCCTCGTGTTCCACACCGGTGCGCCGATGGGAACCGACACGGTGTCCGACGGCAGGACATGGTGATAGGTGACGTCGACAGCGGCCTCGGTCGGGCCGTACAGGTTGTGCAGCTCGGTTGCGGGCAGAGCAGTGCGCAGGGCCGAGGCAACCGATGCAGGCAATGCCTCACCGGAGGCGAACACCGCACGCAGGCCGGTGCAGTTCGACACGCCGTCCGCGGCGGCGAACACGGCCAGCAACGACGGCACGAAGTGCGCGACCGTGACGCCGCGTTCGGCAACGGTGCGCACCAGATATGCCGGATCTCGATGGCCGTCGGGCACCGCGATGACGAGTTCGGCACCGATCTGCAACGGCCAGAACAGCTCCCACACCGACACGTCGAACGTGACCGGCGTCTTCTGCAACACCTTGTCCTGCTCGGTGAGACGGTATTCGGCCTGCATCCACAGCAGACGGTTGACGATGGCCTCGTGGCTGACCGCAACGCCTTTGGGGCGACCGGTGGAGCCGGAGGTGAAGATGACGTACGCGGTGTCCGCCGGTCGCAATGGTGCGGTTCGCTCGGCATCGGTCACCGGTGCCGTGGACAGACCTGTCGTGTCGACGGTGTCGACCAGGATTCTGGCGGCGTCGGTCACGAGATCTGTACCGTCGCGCTCGGTCGTGAGCAGCACCACCGGTGCCGCCGTGTCCAGGATGTAGCCGATTCGTTCGGCCGGTAGATCCGGGTCGACCGGAACGTAGGCACCACCGGCGGCGAGCACGGCGTAGATACCCGTCAGCATGTCGATGGAGCGGCGCATGGCCGTCGCCACCACGGTTTCCGGGCCGACTCCCTCGGCGATGAGCAGACGCGCGAGCGCGTTGACCCGTTCGGAGAATTCGCGGTACGTCACCCGATCGTCGAGGAAGCTCGTGGCGGTGTTGTCCGGGGACTCGACAACTCGGGTCTCGAACAGCGACACCAGAGTTGCGCCGGGATCCACCTCCTGCGCGGTGGCGTTCCAATCCTCGAGGACGCGGGTACGTTCGCCCTCCTCGAGGATGTCGATGTCGCCGACGACCCCGTCCGGTGTGTCGGTCAGCGCGTGCAGTACCCGGACGAGCCGTCGCCCGAGGGAGGCCATGCTGGATTCTTCGAATAGATCTGTGGCGTAGTCGAACTGCACGTCGATTCCGGCGGGAGCACCGCGGTCGTCCGTGTTCTCCCAGAGCGTCACCTGCAGGTCGAATTTCGCGAACGCGCTACCCAGATCGATGCCCTCGACACTCAACCCCGGCAGGGCCAACGTCTGGCGGTTCAGGTTCTGGAACGTCAGCATGACCTGGAAGATCGGGTGGCGAGCCTGTGATCGGTCCGGGGCCAGCTCGTCGACGAGCCGCTCGAACGGCACGTCGGCGTGCCCGAAGGCTCCCAGGTCGGCCTCGCGAACTGCGGCGAGTTGCTCGCGCAACGTTGCCGCGGGGTGCACCGCGGTACGCAGGGCGAGCGTGTTGACGAACATGCCGACGAGCTCGTCCAGATCGGCGTCACCGCGGCCGGCGACCGGGGTTCCGATCGTCACGTCGTCGGTACCCGCCATCGCGCCGAGGAGCACCGCGAGCGCGGTGTGGACCACCATGAAGTTCGTGGCGTTGTTGGCGCGGGCCGCGCGAGCGATGTTCGACTGCAGAGCCTCGTCGATCGAGAAGTTGTATGCCGCACCGCGATACGACGCCACCGCCGGACGCGGCCGGTCGGTCGCGAGGTCGAGCTGTGCCGGGGCACCGGCCAGAGCCGTCGTCCAGTAGGCGAGCTGCTTCGCCAACGGCGAATCGGGGTCGTCCTCGGAACCGAGTACCTCGCGTTGCCACAACGCGTAGTCCGCGTACTGCACCGGAAGTGGTGCCCACTGCGGGTTCTCCCCCGCGGCACGGGCGGTGTAGGCCACCATGACGTCGCGCGTCAGGGGTCCCATCGAGAACCCGTCCGCGGCGATGTGGTGGGCGACGAAGGCCAGTACGTGCTCGGTCTCGCTGACCCGCAGGATCCGGATTCGGACCGGAACAGCTCGGGTCACGTCGAATCCCGCGGACACGAAGTCGCGCAGGGCCTGCTCGATCGAACTCTCGTCGACGTCGTCGACGACAACCGTCACGCCGGCCTCCGCGGTACCGAGCACCACCTGATGGCCTCGTCCGTCGACCTCCGGGTACACGGTGCGCAGAATCTCGTGCCGAGCCAGTACGTCATACACCGCGCTGGTGAGTGCATCGACATCGACACTGCCGGACAACCGAATTGCGACCGGGATGTTGTTCACGGCGGAGGTCGGATCGAATTGGCTCAGGAACCACATGCGCTGCTGGGCCATCGACAGCGGCACCGAGTCCGGTCGCGTCCGAGCCGTCAGTGCCCGGCGCGCACCGGTACCCACCTCGGACTCGATCGCACGTGCGAGCGACTGCACCGTCGGAGACTCGAAGATCGAGCGGACCGGCACCTGAGTATCGAGCGCCGCCCCCAGCCGGGAGACCACCTGGGTAGCGATGAGCGAGTTACCGCCGAGTGCGAAGAAGTCGTCGTCCAGACCCACGCGCTCGACAGCGAGCACCTCGGCGAAGATCGCCGCGACGGCCTCTTCCACCGGATTGGTCGGCGCGCGGAATTCGGCTGTCTCGAACTGCGGTTCGGGGAGCGCCTGTCGATCCAGCTTTCCGTTGACGCCGCGAGGAAGAGCCTCGAGCACGACGAAGGCCGCCGGGATCATGTACGACGGCAGACGTTCGACGAGTGCACGACGGATGCCGTCCTGATCCAGCGTCACCCCATCGGCGGGCACGAGATAGGCCACGAGCCGCGCGCCTGATCCCGTGTCCGCGAGTGCGATCACGGCGACGTCGCGAATCTCGTCGAGCGATCCGAGAGCGGCATCGATGTCGCCGAGCTCGATACGGAAACCGCGAATCTTCACCTGGAAGTCGGTGCGCCCGACGTACTCCAGTTCGCCGTCGGCGCGCCAGGATACGAGGTCACCGGTGCGGTACAGACGGCCGCCGTGGGTGAACGGGTCCGCGACGAATCGCTCGGCGCTCAGATCCGGCCGCGCGAAGTACCCGTCGGCCAGCTGCGCACCCGCGAGGTAGAGCTCACCTGCGACGCCGACCGGAACGGGAGCCAGACGCGAATCCAGCACGTAGACACGGGTGTTCCACTCCGGGCCACCGATCGGAACCGTGGTGCCGTCGACGGTCGTCACCCGATGCGAAGTCACCGAAACCGCGGCCTCGGTCGGTCCGTACAGGTTGTCCAGTCGCGCAGCCGAACTGCGCAGCGCGCGCTCGGCCGTGGCGACCGGCAGTGCTTCGCCGATCGCCAGGATCCGCGTCAGGGGTTCGGGCAGGGTGCCCGCCGACGCCGTGACCAGCGCGTCGAGCACGGACGGCACGGTGTGCAGTGTCGTCACCGATTCCCGGTTCATCAGATCGACGAGGTAGGCGGGATCGCGGTGGCCCTCGGCGTCGGCCACGACGATCGCACCACCGGAGACGGTGGCGACCCAGAACTCCCACACGGACAGATCGAAGGTGGCCGCGGTCTTGAGCAGTACTCGGTCGGTGCTGCCCAGTCCGTAATGGGCGCTCTGCCACAGTAGCTGATTGACGATGGCGGCATGACTCACCGCGACACCCTTGGGGCGGCCGGTGGATCCGGACGTGAAGATGACGTACGCGGTGTTCGCAGGCCGCAGCGGCGAGGTGCGCTCACTGTCGGTGACGGGCGCGTCCGAGACCTCTGCGTCGAGCACTCGCGGATCGGTGTCGACCAACAGCACCGGAACCGAGTCGACATCGACACCGTCCCGCGCAGTACTCAGGACCAGAGCGGGAGCAGCTACCTCCAGGATGTAGGCATTGCGGTCCGCCGGCTGATCCGGATCGATGGGCACGTACGCCCCGCCCGCCTTGGCGACGGCATACATCGCGACGAGCAGATCCACCGAGCGCCTGATCGCCAGAGCAACCGTCACCTGCGGGCCGACACCGGCACCGATCAGGACGCGGGCCAACCGGTTGATTCGACGATCGAACTCGCCGTACGACAGTGACTGACCGGCATGGACCACCGCGACCGCGTCGGGCTGCGCCTGCACCTGTCGATCGAACAGCGATACCAGCGTCTGCGATGCATCGACATCGTGATCGGTGTCGTTCCACGTGCGGACGATTCGGGTGCGTTCCTCGGGCGAGAGCAGCTCGAGATCGCCGACGACGGCCGACGGGTCCTCGGCCACGGCAGCGAGGAGGCGAACGAACCGGTCGGCAAAACCTTCGACCGTCGCGCGACCGAAAAGATCGGTGGCATAACTGAATTCGGCCGACAGTTCCGCGGGCGAGCCGTCCGGGGCGTAGCGATCCGAGATCGACAGTTGCAGATCGGTTTTCGCGGTCACCGCATCCGCCTCGACGGCACTCACCGTCAGACCCGGCAGCTCGAACGTCGACTCGGCAAGGTTCTGGAAGGACAGTCCTACCTGGAACAACGGGTTGCGTGCCGTCGACCGCACCGGGTTCAGCACCTCCACGAGACGCTCGAACGGAACGTCGGAGTGCGCGAACGCGGCCAGGTCCCGCTCTCGGGCCTGAGCGAGCAACTGGCGGAAGGTCATCGACGATTCGACCGACGACCGGAAGACCAGGGTGTTGACGAACATACCGATCATCGAGTCCAGAGCCCGCTCACCGCGGCCGGCGATGGGCGTTCCGACCGCGATGTCCTCGGAACCGGACAGGCGTGCGAGCAACACGGCGAATGCCGAGTGCACCACCATGAACAACGTTGCCTGCTCGGTACGTCCGAGTTCGGCGAGAGCAGCGTGCGTGCCGGCGTCGACGGTGAACCGCACGGCATCGCCACGGAAACTCTGCGCAGGCGGGCGCGGGCGATCGGTGGGCAGCACCAGCTGATCCGGCAGCTCGGCGAGCGTATCCTTCCAGAACGACACCTGCTGCGCTGCAACCGAATCGGGATCCGATTCGGTGCCGAGTACGGTTCGCTGCCACAGCGCGAAGTCGACGTACTGCACCTCGAGTGGCTCCCAGTCCGGAGCCGTCCCTGCAGATCTCGCGGTGTATGCGGTCATGACGTCGACGGCCAGCGGGCCCATCGACGCGCCGTCGGCCGACACGTGGTGGACGACGAAGGCCAGGACGTACTCGTTCTCGTCGACGCGGAACACGCGCGCGTCGACCGGCACCTCGGCGGTGACGTCGAAGCCCCGCGCAAAGAACTCGGTCACGGCGGCAACGACGTTCGCACCGGCCACGTCTCGCACGGCGAGGTCCATCGGTACCTCGGACGCCGACAACACCTGCTGGAATGGGCCCTGTGCCGAGTCCGGGTACCGGGTACGAAGAGACTCGTGGCGCTCGACGACATCGCGCACCGCCGACTGCAGCGCAGCGACGTCGAGCTCACCCGACAACCGCACGGCGAACGGAATGTTGTCCACCGACGACGTCGTGTCGAACTGGTTGAGGAACCAGTACCGCTGCTGCGCAGGCGAGAGCGGCGGGTGCTCGGGACGCGGACCCGCCACGAGTGCAGCTCGTCCCCCCGAACCGACAGCGCTCTCCACGTGCGCCACCAGTGCGGCCACGGTCGAGCTCTCGAACAGCGCCCGCACCGGGACCACCGTGTCCAGGGCCGCGCCGAGCCGCGAGACCACCTGGGTGGCGATCAACGAGTTACCGCCCAGGGCGAAGAAGTCGTCGTCCAGTCCCACTCGCTCGAGGTGCAGGACGTCGGCGAACACTCCGGCGACGATCTCTTCGACCGCGGTGGTGGGTGCGCGGAATTCCCGGGCCTCGAACACGGGTGCGGGAAGCGCGGCGCGATCCAACTTGCCCACCGGGGTCAGTGGAACGGTGTCGAGAACGATGATCGACGACGGGATCATGTAGGCGGGCAATGATTTTCCGACGAAGGCGGTCAGCTCGTCGACGTCGACGACCGAACCACGCGCCGGCAACACGTAGGACACGAGAGTGGTGACACCCGAGGGCAGTTCGTGTCCGAGTGTGACGGCGAAGTCGACCTCGGGAACAGCGGTGAGCGCGGAGTCGATCTCGCCGAGCTCGATACGGAACCCGCGCACCTTGACCTGGAAGTCGGTGCGGCCGACGAACTGCAGCTGCAGGTCGTCCGTCCATCGCACGACGTCGCCGGTGCGGTACATCCGTGCGCCGTCGATGCCGTACGGATTGGCCACGAAGCGCTCGGAGGACAGACTCGGCCTACCGAGATAGCCGCGAGCGAGCGCACCGCCCGACAGATACAGGTCACCCGCGACACCGGTCGGAACCGGTTCGAGCCTGGAATCGAGGATGAGCACGGACATGCCGTGAATCGGTCGACCGATGGTGATCGGCTCGCCGGGCGTCAACTCGGCGAAGCTCGAGATGATCGTGGTCTCGGTCGGTCCGTACCCGTTGAAGTACTTCCGGTCCCCTGCCCACCGGGCGAGGAGTTCGGGAGTGGTCACGTCGCCGCCCACCGAGAGCACCTCGAGCGAATCGATCCCGTGGGGATCCATCGTGCCGAGCACCGCGGGCGTGATGATCGTGTGAGTGACCCTCTCCGCCTTCAACAATTCGGCCAGTTCGGTGCCGCCGAGAATCGATGCCGGTACCACCACCAACGTCGCGCCGACGGAGAACGCCGCCATCCACTCCAGAACCGACGGATCGAAGTTCGGCGAGCAGACGTGGAGGAACCGCGAGGCCGGTTTCAGGTGATAGAGATCGGTTGCTGCGTCGAGGACGCCGCCGAGTCCGGCGTGCGTGACGACGACGCCCTTCGGCTTGCCCGTCGAGCCCGAGGTGTAGATGACGTAGGCGGGGTTCTGGAACGTGACGGGTCGCAGGCGGTCGGCGTCGGTGACCGGCTCGTCAGAGCGGGTGCGGACCTCGGCCACGAACTCGTCGTCGTCGACGCTCAGCCAGGCCAGGTCCTGCTGTCCGCCGGCGAGCCGATCCGAGTGTGCCCGGGTGGTCAGGCCCAGTAGGGCCTCGGAGTCCGAGACCATGTGGGCGACGCGATCCTGCGGATACGTCGGGTCGACGGGTAGGTGCGCGGCCCCCGATTTCGCCACTGCCCAGACCGCGAGCACCATGAAGTAGGAGCGTTGGAACCCCAGAGCCACAACGGATTCGGGGCCGGCCCCGCGCTCGATGAGCACCCGGGCGAGCTGCGAGGACGTCGCATCGAGTTCGGCGTACGAGATCGAGCGGCCCTCGTAGCGAATCGCGGTCGCCGACGGGTCGAGTGCGGCTCCGGCAGCGAAGATCTCGGCCAGAGTGCCGCCGGCCAACACGTCGTCACCGTGGACGTGGGTGAGCCGGTCGTATTCGTCGTCGTAGAGGATGGACAGATCGCCCACCGGGGTGTTCGGTGTCGCCACGATCGCTTCGAGCAGCCAGCGGAAACGTCGCGAGAACACCTCGATCGTGTTCTCGTCGAACAGGTCTCGCGCGTAGAGGAAACCGGCGGACAGACCGGTGCCGTCGGCCTTCTCGTGCAGCGTCAGCGACAGGTCGAACTTGGCGGTGTCGACCTCGACGTCGACCGCCGAGACCGTCAGATCGGGAAGGTGGAATTCGCTCGGCGGCAGGTTCTCGAACGCGATCGCCACCTGGAACAGCGGGTGCCTGGCCGTCGTTCGCTCGGGTTCGAGCAGATCGACGAGCCGCTCGAAGGGGATGTCCGCGTGTGCGAATGCATCGAGGTCGACGTCCCGGACGTGGCCGAGGAGGTCGGTGAATCCCTTGCTTCGATCGACCGAGGTGCGGAGCACCAGGGTGTTGACGAACATGCCGATCACGTCGTCCAGGACGGCCTCGCCGCGGCCTGCGACGGCGGTACCCACCGCAACGTCGTCCGAGGTGGACATGCGAGCCAGGAACAGCGCGAGAGCACCGTGGAGCACCATGAACAGGGTGGTTCCGGTCGACCGGGCCAGATCGTCGAGCGAGGCACGCAGATCCGCATCGATGTCGAACTGGAACCGCCCGCCCGAGTACGACTGCACCGCAGGACGCGGCCGGTCGTACGGCAGGGTCAGCTCACTGGGCAGGTCCGCCAGGGCCGAACGCCAGTAGTCCGCCTGTGCTGCCATCAGGCTGCTCGGATCCGCGTCGTCGCCGAGCACGGCGCGCTGCCACAGCGCGAAGTCGGCGTACTGCACCGCCAGCGGCGTCCACTGCGGAGCGTCGCCGGCCACACGAGCGAGGTAAGCCGTCATCACGTCGCGGGTCAGCGGTCCCATGGACCACCCGTCTGCGCTGATGTGATGAACCACGACGACCAGCACGTACTCGTCGTCGGTGACCTGGAACAGTTTCGCGCGCAGGGGAATCGACTGGGTGACGTCGAATCCTTCGGAGGCGAACGCGATCAGGTCGGCCACCGCACCGTCGGCGGACGGTGTGGTGGGTGTCAGGTCCGGTGCCACCGATTCGGCAGGCAGGATCACCTGATGCCCCGCTCCGTCCACACTCGGGTAGACGGTGCGGAGTGCTTCGTGCCGGTCGAGAACGTCGACGACCGCTGCGTTCAGGGCCGCAGTGTCGAGTGCTCCGGTGAGCCGGATCGCCACGGGGATGTTGTTGACCGCCGATTCGGGCTCGAATCGGTTGAGGAACCACATCCGCTGCTGGGCGAGAGAGAGAGGAATTCGTTCGGGGCGTTCCTGCGGCACCAGAGGCGCGGAGACTCCGTGGCCGACGTGGCTTTCCAACGCAGCAGCCAAGGCTGCCACCGTGCCTGCCTCGAACATCGTTCGGACGGGCACCGTCGTGCCCAGCTCGGCACCGAGCCGTGCGGCGACCTGAGTGGCGACGAGCGAATTGCCGCCGAGCGCGAAGAAGTCGTCGTCCACACCGACTCGGTCGAGTCCGAGGACCGCGCCGAACACGTTCGCGACGATCTCTTCGACCGGATCGGACGGTGCTCGGTAGGGCGTTGCCTCGAATTCCGGATCGGGCAGCGCTTTTCGATCGAGCTTGCCACTTCCGCCGAGAGGGAACTCGGCCAATTCCACGACGGTGGTCGGCACCATGTACTCGGCCAGACGTCCACGTAGCGCGGTGCGTACCCGGTCCAGATCGACCGGGCCTTCGGTGGGGACGACGTAGGCAACCAGTTGTTCTCGTCGCACGAGCACCACGGCCTGAGCGATCTCGGGAAGATCCAACAGAGCCGATTCGATTTCGCCGAGTTCGATACGGAGACCACGCAACTTCACCTGGAAGTCGGACCGGCCCACGTACTCCAACTCACCGGCGGGCAGCCACCGCACCACGTCGCCGGTTCGGTACATCCGCGCTCCGTCGACCGCGAACGGATCGGCAACGAAGCGATCCGCGGTCAGATCGGGTCGGCTCACGTATCCCCTGGCGAGCTGGACACCCGAGAGATAGAGCTCTCCCGACACCCCGACCGGAACCGGCCGCAACGACGAATCCAGAACGCGCACATCGGTGTTCCACACCGGTGAACCGATCGGCACCACGGCTGTGTCCGCGTCGGAGACCGCGTGATAGGTCACGTCGACAGCAGCTTCGGTCGGGCCGTACAGGTTGTGCACCGACACCTGTGGGAGTGCGCGGCGCAGCGACTGTGCAGTAGCAGGCGCAAGCGCCTCCCCCGAGGCGAACGCCGTACGCAGCGACGCTCCCGCGTCGGGCCTACGCAGCGCCTCCGGTGTGAACACCGACATCATCGACGGCACGAAGTGCACTACCGAGACATGTTCGCGTGCAATGACATCGAGCAGGTACGACGGATCCCGATGACCCTCGGGAACCGCGACGACCACCGATGCGCCGACCTGGAAGGCCCAGAAGAACTCCCACACCGACACGTCGAACGTAGCCGGTGTCTTCTGCAACACCACGTCCTGCGGACCGAGGGGGTACTCGTGCTGCATCCACGACAACCGGTTGACGATCGCCGCGTGCGATACGCCGACGCCCTTCGGCCGACCCGTCGACCCCGAGGTGAAGATGACGTATGCGAGGTTCTCTGCCCGCAGCGGTGCCGTCCGCTCCGCATCGGTCACCGGCGCCGACGAGAATTCCGACACGTCCACGGTATCGATGTCGACCGTCTCCACGCCGGGGAACTCGACGTGATCTCGGGTGCTCGAGAGCACCCGTACCGGCGAGGCCGTGCTCACGATGTACTCGTTGCGCTCCGACGGCTGAGCCGGATCGATGGGTACGTACGCAGCACCGGCCTTGACGATCGCGTACATACCGACGAACAACTCGATACTGCGGCCGACTGCGAGACCGACCGTCGAATCGGTCCCGACACCCACCGACAACAGGTACCGCGCCAGGCGGTTCGCGCGCGCATCGAGCTCGGCGTACGTCAGCCGAACGTCCTCGAACACCAGGGCCTGCGCGTCGGGGGTCTGCTCGACGCGACCATCGAACTGCCCCACCAACGTTGTTCCGCTGGTGATCTCGTGCGCCGGTCCCGAACCGAACGTCAGCACCGACTCCCGCTCGACCGAGTCGAGCAGGTCGATCTCTCCGACGGCTGCAGCGGGCGCTGCGGTGATCGCACGAAGAACACGAACGAACCGCTCTCCGAATCGAGCCATCGTCGATTTGTCGAACAGGTCCGCGGCATAGGTCAGGGCGACGGTCAGGCCCGCGGGCTCGGAGCCGGCCGGTGCCGAATCCCACAGCGTCACCTGCAGATCGAACTTGGCCAGGTCTGCCTCGTAGTCGACCGCTGCGATGGTCAGGCCGGGGAGCTCGACCGAGGTTCGATCCAGGTTCTGGAACGTCAACATGACCTGGAACAGCGGGTGGCGTGCCTGCGAGCGCGCCGGGGCCAACACGTCCACCAGACGCTCGAAGGGCACGTCGGCGTGCGAGAACGCAGCGAGGTCCACCTCCCGGATCTCGCGCAGCAGATCGTCGAACGACGTCCGTGGATCGACTTCGGTGCGCAGCACCAGTGTGTTGACGAACATGCCGACGACGTCGTCGAGGGCCGCGTCTCCACGGCCGGCGACCGGCGTACCGATACTGATGTCGTCGGCGGCCGCGAGCTTGGCCAACAGCACGGCCAGCGCGGCGTGCACGACCATGAATGTCGTTGCGTTGTGGTCTCTTCCGAGCTTCTCCAGCGCGCGGACCAGTTCGGCGTCGATCTCGAACGTGTGCGTGCCGCCGTTGGTCGTAGCGACCGCCGGGCGGGGACGGTCGGTGGGTAGCTCCAACTGGTCGGGTGCGCCGCCGAGTCGGTGCCGCCAGTAGTTTTCCTGCGCCGAGATCAGAGATTCCGGATCGTCCTCGCTGCCGAGGACGGCCCTCTGCCACAGCGTGAAGTCGGCGTACTGCACCTCGAGCGGGGTCCACTGTGGTTGCTGCCCGTTGGTGCGCGCCACGTATGCGGCCACCACGTCTCGGGTCAGCGGGCCCATCGAGAATCCGTCGGCCGCGATGTGGTGCACCACGAACGCGAGCACGTGCTCGGTCTCGGCCGTCTCGAGAAGCACCGCCCGGAAGGGCAGCTGTACCGCCAGATCGAAGGGCCTGAGCGCGAACTCGAGCAGCACGGCGGGGACGTCTGCATCGGTTGCCGTCGCGCGCTCCAATTTTACTGCCACCGCATCGGATTCGAGTATTTGCTGGAAGCCGATGCCGTCGTGATCGGGGTAGACCGTCCGCAGCGACTCGTGCCGGTCCAACACGTCGATCAAGGCCGCCTGCAGGGCGGTGTAATCGAGTTCACCGCTCAGCGCGATGGCGACCGGGATGTTGTTGACAGCCGAGTCCGGCTCGAATCGGTTGAGGAACCACATCCGTTGCTGGGCCAGCGACAATGGCACACGTTCGGGCCGCTGCTGCGCCACCAACGGAGGTCGCGCGTGCGTCGAGCCTGCGGCATCGACGGCCGCGGCGAGTTCGGCGACGGTCGGTGCGTCGAAGAACGACCGCACATCCACTGCTGTGCCCAGTTCCGCGTTGACTCGCGCGATCACGCGGGTGGCGTTGAGCGAGTTTCCGCCGAGAACGAAGAAGTCGTCGTCCACGCCGATACGGTCCATCCCGAGGACCGTCTCGAAAATTGCCACCAGGGCCGTTTCGGTGTCGGTGCCCGGGGCACGGTATTCGCGTACGAGCGAGGCGAAATCGGGCGCAGGCAAGGCTTTTCGGTCCAGCTTGCCGCTGGCGTTCAGCGGGAATTCGTCCAGCACGACGAACACCGACGGCACCATGTACTCGGGCATGCGCCGGCGCACCGCATCCGCCAGGCCGTCGTGATCGATATCGGGTTCGGTGCTCACGACATAGCCGACGAGCTGCTCACCCAACTGGGCCTGCGATCGGTCGGCGTGAACGAGCACCGCGGCCTGGGTCACCTGCGGCTCGGCGAGCAGCGCTTGCTCGATCTCGCCGAGTTCGATACGGAGGCCTCGCAGTTTGACCTGGAAGTCGGTGCGGCCGATGTACTCGATCTGGCCGTCGGCGCGTCGGCGCACCAGGTCGCCGGTGCGGTACATCCGGTCCCCCGGCTCACCGAACGGGTCGGCGACGAATCGATCGGACGTCAGGTCCGTGCGTCCGAGGTATCCGCGAGCGAGCTGCACGCCCGCGAGATAGAGCTCTCCCTCGACTCCCCGGGGTGAGCGCCGCAGACCCTCGTCGAGCACGTAGAGGTCGGTGTCGTCGACGGCAGCGCCGATCGGTACCGAGCCGTCCTCCACCTGCTGGGTTCGGTAGTACGTGACGTCGACGGCTGCTTCGGTGGGACCGTACAGGTTGTGCAACTCGGCACCGGAGATCGCGTGGAACGCGTTGACGGTTCGCGCCGGCAGCGCCTCACCGGAGGCGAACACCATGCGAAGCGAATCGGCCTGTGCTGCGGTGGGTTCGGCAACGTAGACCGACAGCATCGACGGTACGAAGTGGGTCACCGTCACGCCGTGTTCAGCGATGACGCGGGCGAGATAGGCGGGGTCGCGGTGCCCGTCGGGCTCGGCGATCACCAGTGTCGCGCCGATCTGCAACGGCCAGAAGAACTCCCAGACCGACACGTCGAACGTGAACGGCGTCTTCTGCAAGACGACGTCGGCCGGGGTCATCGTGTATTCCCGCTGCCGCCAGGAAATATTGGCGACGATCGCGCGGTGGCCCACCGCCACGCCCTTCGGACGCCCGGTCGAACCGGACGTGAAGATGACGTACGCGAGGTCGTCTTCGCCGAGGGTGCCGAGCCGGTCCGCATCGGTGATGCGCCCTGCAGTCACGCCGGAGACGTCGACGGCATCGACGAGCAGAGTCTGCGTGCCGTCCGGCAACTGCGGCAGGTCCTCCGATGTCGTGAGCACCAGAACCGGTCGCGCGGTATCGAGGACGTAGGCGAGTCGATCCACCGGGTGCTCGGGGTCCAACGGAACGTAGGCACCACCGGCTGCCGAGATGGCGTACATACCCACCAGCAGATCGAACGAGCGGCGGATCGACAGCCCCACCGTCGAATCCGGGCCGACTCCCCGCTCGATCAGAACCCGGGCGAGGCGTTCGACCGACTCTGCGAACTCGGAATAGGACCGACTCTCACCGCCGAACACGAGCGCGGGCGCGTCCGGTGTGCGCTCGGCCTGATCGGCGAACAGGGTGTAGAGGGTGGTTGCCTCGGGTTCGGCCGGGCTCGACGCCGAGTCGTCGTCACCGAGAACCGTCGCGGCATCGGAGACCACCGACGAGACCACGGCGTCGAGACCACCGTCGGTGGCCTCGATGAGGCCGGGAACGGTGTTGGACAGCACGACCGGGACCAGCGCGTCCGGGCCGAGAACCCCACCCATGGCCATGTCGAGGGTGGTGATCTCCTCGTCCAACCGGGCGTAGGTCAACTCCGTGCCGAGGTGCGCGAGCGCCACGCGGTCCGGTTCGACCGCAGCGACGCTCCGAACCAAGCGCGGAAGGTCCTCGACCGTCAATGCTGCCTCGCGTCGACGTCCAACCGCCATCTAACTTTTCCTCCTGATCGATCCACGTGCACAACCGGCGAGCTCGGCTTTCGTCACGACGACGCGATCACCGACTCCGCCCGTTGGATCAACGATGCCAGAGCGGTCGACAACCCCTCTGCACCGAGGGCGGGCAAGATACCCGGAATCAGTGCGGACAGCGTGACCGTCACCAGAGCCTGAGGCTTCATCGCCGCGCCCATCGTCGCCGACATCTGCGTCAATTTGGCGTTCAGGGCCGCAAAATCGACACTCGTCGATTCGTGCTCGAGCGCCACCGCATCGGGCGCGGTCGCCGCTGCGTCGGCAATCAACTGCGGTAGGTCGTCGACCGTCTTCGGCTTGGCGCGCGGCGCGAACTCGGCCTTCTCCTCGTCCGTGAGGATGTCGATGGATCGCAGCACCACCTCGGGATCGGAGACGACCGTCCGCAGAATCTTCGACAGCCGCTCGGCGAACGTCGCTATCGTCGATTCGTCGAAGATCGACGTCGCGTAGGTGAACGTCGCCTCGATGTCCTGCAGCGCTCCGGTCTCGTCGAAGTTCTCGACAGCGGTCAGCTGAAGGTCGAACTTCGCCTGATCGTCGCCTGCCGGCAGCGCCTGCACCTGCAGGCCCGGCAGCTCGAACGTGCCCGTCGCATGGTTCTGGAACGTCAACATCGCCTGGAACAGCGGTGTGTAGGCGCTCGACCGAGCGCGGCCGAGCGCATCGACCAGCCGCTCGAACGGAACGTCCGCGTGGCCGAACGCCGCGAGGTCCTTGTCCTTCGCCTGACGTACCAGGTCCAGGAACGTGCCGTTCCGATCGATCTGCGTGCGCAGCACCAACGTGTTGACGAACATGCCGACCAGGTCGTCCAGTTGCTCCTCGCCGCGTCCTGCGGTCGGGGTGCCGATGCTGATGTCCGACGAGTTGCTCAACCGGCCCAGCAGAACCGCGAACGCGCTGTGCACCACCATGAACGTCGTCGCCGCATGCTCGCGGGCGATCTTCTCTATGGCCGACGCCACGTCGGAACCGAACGTGAAGCCGTACGACGCGCCTTCCATGGTCGGTCGAGGTGGCCGTGGGCGATCGAGCGGCAGTGCCAGTTGTTCCGGCGCTCCCGCCAGCTCGGCGGTCCAGTAGGCCAGCTGCTTCGCCAGTGGACTGTCCGGGTCGTCCTCGCGGCCGAGTACGTCACGCTGCCACAGCGCGAAATCGGCGTACTGCACCGGCAGCGGTGCCCACGACGGCATCTCCCCCGCCACCCGAGCGGTGTAGGCGACCATGACATCGCGGATCAACGGCCCCATCGAGAACCCGTCGGCGGCGATGTGGTGAGCCACCACGGCGAGGACGTGTTCGTCGTCGCCGACCTGCAGTAGCGCAGCCCGGACCGGGACGGTCTTCGTCACGTCGAATCCCGCACCGAGGACGTCCGTCAGGCGGGACACCACGGCGTCCGGTGCCACCTGTTCGGGTTCGAGCTCCACCCCGACGTCGGCTACGCCACCGATCTGCTGCACCGGGCCGTCGACCGAATCGGGGTAGGCCGTCCGCAGAATCTCGTGGCGACCGAGCACATCGTCGAACGCGCCGCGGAGCGAGGCGATGTCGAGGGCACCGGTCAACCGCACCGCAACGGGGATGTTGTACGCGGACGAACCCGGGTCGATGCGGTTGATCGTCCACATCCGTTCCTGGGCGATCGACAAGGGTAGTCGATCGGGACGCTCGCGCACCGTCAGTTCCCGACGGGCACCGCCGCCGACGAGCGGCGCAATGTGTGCAGCGAGGCCCGCCACCGTGGACGCCGCGAACACCGATCGCACGGGAATCTGCGCGTCGAGAGCCTGGCCGAGGCGCGAGACCAGTTGGGTTGCGATCAACGAGTTTCCGCCGAGGGCGAAGAAGTCGTCGTCCAGCCCCGCGCGGTCCAGCCCGAGCAGTTCGGCAACGGTCGTCGCGACGATCTCCTCGATCGGGGTGACCGGTGCGCGGAACTCGGTGGCCTCGAAGTGCGGCGCGGGCAGCGCCTTTCGGTCCAGCTTTCCGTTGGCATTGAGCGGTAGCGCTTCGAGCACCACGAATGCCGCAGGCACCATGTACGACGGAACGAGGTGCGAGAGTTCGGATTCGACGTGCGCGACATCGACGACCTCCCCGGCCCGGCCGACCACGTAGGCCACCAACTGGTCGCCCATGGACTCGCCGCTGTGCACCACGACGGCCGAATCTGCCACTGCCGGCTGCGACCGCAGGGCCGCTTCGATCTCACCGAGCTCGATGCGGAATCCGCGAATCTTCACCTGGAAGTCGGCCCGATCGATGTACTCGAGGTGCGCCGGGGCCGGCGTTCCGTCGACGACGGGCACCCGCCAGCGCACCAGGTCGCCGGTGCGGTACATCCGAGAACCGTTCGCGTCGAACGGATTGGCGACGAATCGCTCCGACGTCAGGTCCGCACGCCCGAAGTAGCCGCGCGCCAGCTGCGCGCCAGCAAGGTAGAGCTCGCCGCTGACGCCCGCAGGCACCGGATGCAACCGCGAGTCCAACACGAACACCGTCGTGTTCGCCTCGGGAACACCGATCGGCACCGCGGTCGTATCGGCGTCCGTCACCGCGTGCGCGGTCACCGACACCGCTGCCTCGGTCGGCCCGTACAGGTTGTGCAGGTCGGTCGATCCGTTCCGCTTGCGGAACTCCTGTGCGACGGCAGCGGGCAGTGCCTCACCGATAGCCAGCACCCGCCGCAGGCTCGGCGATACCTCGCCCGCGGCGACGGTGCCGAGCATCGACAGCATCGACGGCACCAGGTGCAGTGTCGTCACTGACTGCGTGCGAATCAGCTCCAGCAGGTAGTCGGGGTCACGATGACCGTCGGCCTCGGCCACGACGAGCCGTCCGCCGGAGGTCAGCTGCGACCAGAACTCCCACACCGACAGGTCGAACGTCGCTGCGGTCTTGAGCAGCGCTGCGTCGGTCTCGTCGAGTGCGTACTCCGCACGCAGCCAGTTCAGCTGGTTGACGACGGCACCGTGCGAGACCGCAACGCCCTTCGGACGACCGGTCGATCCGGACGTGAAGATGACGTACGCGGTGTTGGCTGCGGTGAGCACCCCGGTGCGTTCGGACGCGTCAACCGGACCACCCGAGTAGGCATAGGCGTCGAACCGGGCCAGATCCACGATCGGGGCAGCATCGGTGATCTCGGCACCCACATCGCCGGAGATCAGAATGCACGCAGGAGCGGCTGTCTCGAGGACCAACGCGTTGCGCTCGGCCGGCTGGTCCGGATCGATCGGAACGTACGCCCCGCCTGCCGTCGAGATGGCGTACATGCCGACGAGGAGATCGACCGAGCGTCGAATGGCAAGGCCGACAGGCACTTCCGGCCCGACACCCATGCCGATCAGGTGCCGCGCGAGCTGCGAGACCCGCTCGGCGAACTCTCCGTACGTCACCACGCCATCGTCGTGGACGAGTGCGACTGCAGCGCGGTCGCGTTCGGCGGCTGCACCGAACAGATCGGGCAGGGTCGTGTGTTCCACGACACCGAAATCGTGAACCGTGTCGTTCCAGTCCTCGACGATCGCAGATCGCTCGCCGTCCAGCAGCACGTCGAGATCGCCGATGGGTGTCGACGGCGACGCCACGACGGCGGCCAGCACGGCCTCGAAGCGGGCCACGAGTGAACGGGCGGTGCTCTCGTCGAACAGATCCGTCGCGTAGGTCAGCAGGGCATCGAAGCCACCTGCCGCGCCGTCGCCCTGCTGGGCATCGGACACGATCAGATGCAGATCGAATTGGGAGTTGCCGGTCTCGGTGTCGAGCGCCGAGATTTCCAACCCGTCGAGCTCGAACTCGCGGCGAGCGAAGTTCTGGAACGAGAAGCCGACCTGGAACAGCGGGTGCCGAGCCGTCGAGCGCGTGGGGTTGACCACGTCGACGAGCCGCTCGAACGGGATGTCCGAGTGGGCGAACGCCTGCAGATCGGTTTCACGCGCGGCGTCGAGGAGATCACCGAAGGTCGCCTCGCCCGGAACATCGAGTCGCAACACCAGGGTGTTGACGAACATGCCGACGAGGTTCTCGATCTCGGCCTCGCCGCGACCTGCGATGGGTGTACCCACGACGACGTCCGAGGACCCCGAGATCCGCGAAAGCAGCACTGCGAAGGCCGCATGCACGGCCATGAAGACGGTCGCGTTGTGCGCGCGGGCCAGTTCTGCGAGACGCGCGTGCGCGTCGACGTCGATTCGGAAATCGATGCGATTGCCGCGGAACGTCTGGCTCGCCGGACGCGGGCGATCGAGAGGTAGCTCGATCTGCTCGGGCAACTCCGACAGCGCGGCAGACCAGTATCGAATCTGTTGCGCTGCAATCGATTCGGCGTCGTCCTCGGAGCCGAGAACGTCGCGTTGCCAGAGCGCGTAGTCGGCGTACTGCACCGGCAGCGGAGCCCATGCGGGATCGGACTTCCGGGTACGGGCGGCATAGGCCGTCATGACGTCGGTCGACAACGGCATCATCGACAGACCGTCGGCGCTGATGTGATGGACCACCATCGCCAGCACGAACTCGGTGTCGGAGACTCGGAACAGCGAGGTCTTCAACGGAACCTCTGCGGTCACGTCGAACGTCGACGCCAGCAGCTCCAGCACCCGAGCGGTCACCGATTCCGCGTCGGTGTCGATCACGTCGAGAGTCGTCGGCACCTGGGACATCGGCACGACCACCTGATGCGGTCCCTCGGGCGAATCCGGGTACACCGATCGCAGTGTCTCGTGCCGCTCGATGACGTCCGAGACCGCGCTCTGCAACGCGCCGACGTTCAGATCGCCGCTCAGGCGCAGAGCGAACGGGATGTTGTACGCCGTCGAGTCCGAGTCGAACCGGTTGAGGAACCACATCCGCTGCTGCGCGAGCGACAGTGGAACTCGATCGGGACGAGGCCCTGGCACCAGCGCCGGCCGCGCGCCCGAGCCCTGCTCGACCCTCGCCGCGAGTGCCGCGACCGTCGGGGCCTCGAACAATGCCCGAACTGGGACCGTCGTGTCGGCGGAGGCACCGAGTCGGGACACCACCTGGGTGGCCACCAAAGAGTTGCCGCCGAGTTCGAAGAAGTCGTCGTCGAGACCGACCCGGTCGAGACCGAGGACGTCGGCGAACACCTCGGCGACCAAGGACTCGATCGGAGTCGTCGGTTGCCTGAACTCACGGGTTCGTGCGGCCGGTTCGGGCAACGCTCGCCGGTCCAGCTTTCCGTTGGTGGTCAACGGAATTGCGTCGAGCACCACGAACGCCGACGGGACCATGTACTCGGGGAGCTGCTCGGCCACCGACGCACGGACGGCGTCGACGTCGATCGTGGAACCGGTTGCGGGCACCAGGTAAGCAACAAGGCGCGCGGCACCGGGAGCGTCCTCGCGCACGATCACCGCGGCCTGTCCGACGGCCGGAGCCGACAGAACCGACGATTCGACTTCGCCCAGTTCGATGCGGAAGCCGCGGATCTTGACCTGATCGTCTGCGCGACCGACGAATTCGAGCTCACCGGTGGGCGACCACCGGGCGACGTCGCCGGTGCGATAGAGCACGGAACCGTCGCCTGCGAAGGGATCTGCCACGAATCGTGTCGCCGTCAGGTCAGGCCGACCCAGGTATCCCCGCGCCACCTGACCGCCCGAGACGTACATCTCTCCCGGGACACCCGCCGGCACGAGGCCGAGCCGCGCATCCAACACGTACACGGACAACCCGGAGATCGCCCGACCCACCAGTGACCCCGATGCCTCCGCGGCAGCCTGCGCATCGAGCGCCCGATGCGAGACGTGGACGGTGGTTTCGGTGATGCCGTACATGTTGACCAACTGCGGGGAACGATCGCCGTGCCGATCGAACCAACCGCTCAATCGACGCAGCTCCAACGCTTCTCCGCCGAAGACGACGTAGCGCAGTGTGTACTCGGCAGCACCCGATGCCGTGCGGTCGGCCTGGTCGAATTGGTAGAAAGCAGACGGGGTCTGGTTGAGCACGGTCACGCGTTCGCGAATCAACAACTCGCGCAGCGCTTCCGGCGACCTCGACGTGAAGTAGTCGACCACGACGACGGTGCCACCCGTGGTGAGCGGGCCCCACAGTTCCCACACGGAGAAGTCGAACGCGTACGAGTGGAACAGAGTCCAGACGTCGGCGGGGCCGAAATCGAAGTGCCGCTGGGTGTTCGCCAGCAGGCGGACGACGTTGCGGTGCGGGACGACGACGCCCTTGGGGGTGCCGGTCGAACCCGAGGTGTAGATGACGTACGCAGCTTCTGCGGCCGTCACCGCGGGAAGGACGTCCGTTGCGAACTGGGACTCGTCCGCTGGGGTGTCCATGTCGACTCTGGGCAGTTCCGGCGGTAGCGCGACCTCGACACCGGTCCAGGTCAGTACCGCGGCAGGACGCGAGTCGGCGAGCACGAACTCGATGCGATCGGCCGGGTACGACGGATCGATCGGTACGTATGCGCCTCCGGCCTTGAGCACCGCGAGCAGCGCCACCACGAGATCGGCCGTGCGAGGCAGTACGACTGCGACCGCGGATTCGCGGCCGACACCCTGTGCGACAAGATGTCTCGCCAGTGCCGTCGACTCGGTGTCGATGTCTCCGTACGTGCGCGACCGACCGTCGAAGACGACGGCGGCAGCGTCCGGGTTCTCCGCGACCCTGGCCGCGAACAGGGAGACGATGGAGTCGGCAGAATCCGCGACCGCCGGTGCGTCCTGGGCAAGGGCGAGAACGTGATCGCGCTCGGCCGTATCCATCACCGGGATGTCCCCGACGGGCTGCTCGGCATCGGTACCGACCGACTCCAGCACGCGGATCAGGCGCTCACCGAAAGCGCGGGCTGTGTCCTCGTCGTAGAGATCACGGGCGAACGTCACGTCGATGGCCGAGCTGCCGTCCGCCTGGTTCTCGGTGAACGTGAACTGGATGTCGAACTTCGCCGTCTCGACGTCGAGATCGACTCCGCGCACGGTCAGGCCCGGGAGCTCGAGTTCGGTCTGCTCCATGTTCTGCACGGTGAGCATCACCTGGATCAGCGGATGCCGCGCGGCCGACCTCGGTGGGTCGAGTACTTCGACGAGTCGCTCGAACGGCACCTCCGCGTGCGCGAACGCCGACAGATCGGTGTTGCGCGTACGGGCGAGCAGTTCGGTGAAGGCAGCACCGGGATCGATCTCGGTGCGCAGCACGAGGGTGTTGACGAACATACCGATGACGTCGTCGAGTGCCGCCTCACCGCGACCGGCGACCGGAGTACCGATGGCGATGTCGGTTTCGCCCGACAACCGGGACAGCAACACCGCGAGAGCAGAGTGCAACACCATGAACAGTGAGCTCTGATTGGCGCGGGCTACCGCGCCGAGACGCGCATGCGTCTGCGCATCGAGCGTCAGCCGAATGTTGCC
This sequence comes from Rhodococcus sp. PML026, assembly GCF_000963615.1. Lineage (NCBI taxonomy): Bacteria > Bacillati > Actinomycetota > Actinomycetes > Mycobacteriales > Nocardiaceae > Rhodococcus > Rhodococcus sp. PML026. The sequence goes on from NZ_KQ031376.1 coordinate 232,932, forward strand.
GCCGCGGTAGGACGACCGATCGGGACGCACTCGGTCGCCGGGGAACGTGCTCTCGTCCGGCAGTCCCGACAGCGTTCGCGTCCAGTGTCGGATCTGGCCGGACACCGGTGAATCGGGATCGCTCTCGGAACCGAGCACGGTCTGCTGCCACAGGGTGTAGTCGGCGTAGCGAACCGCGAGCGGTGCCCAACCCGGTTCGCTTCCTGCACTCCGAGCCGCGTACGCGATCATGAGGTCGCGAGTCATCGGTCCGATCGAGAAACCGTCTGCTGCAATGTGATGTGTGGCCAAGGCAAGCACATGCCGGTTCGAGTCGAGCTCGAGCAGGATGGCGCGGAGCGGGGGTGCGGCCGTGACGTCGAAACCCTGCACGAAGAACTCGGCCAGGGCGGCGGTGACGTCGTCGGCGGTGACCTTCGTCGGTGCCAGCTCCGGAGCTACCTGCGCTGCGGGGACGATCACCTGAGACGCCACCCCGTCCACCTCGGGGTAGACGGTGCGCAGCGATTCGTGCCGTTCGATCACGTCGGCCACGGCAGAGCGCAGCGCGACGACGTCGAGGTCACCGATCAGTTCGATGGCGACGGGCAGATTCTCCGTTGCCGAATCGACGTCGAAACGGTTGAGGAACCACATCCGGCGCTGGGCGAGCGACAGCGGAACGACGTCCGGCAACTCGGTGCGCACGAGAGGAATCTTTCGTCCCGATCCCGAGAGTTCGTCCAGCTTCGCCGCCAGAGCCGCCACCGTCGACGCCTCGAAGATGGTCCGAACACTGACCGTGGTGTCCGTCGCGGCACCGATGCGCGACGCCACCCTGGTCGCCACGAGCGAGTTACCGCCGAGAGCGAAGAACTCGTCGTCGGCTCCGACGACATCGACGCCGAGCACGTCGCGGAACACCTGCGACACCACGACTTCCGACGTGGTCGTCGGAGCGCGGAAGGCACGCTGCTCTATATCCGGTGCCGGGAGCGCGCGCCGGTCGAGCTTGCCGTTGGCGGTCAGCGGAAGTGCGTCGAGCACGACGGTCGCAGCCGGAACCATGTATCCGGCGAGCGACCGGGCGGCGAACGCCGTCAGGTCGGCCACGTCGACGGTCGCACCGGAGGCGGGGACCACATAGGCGACCAGTTGATCTCCGGCGACGGCCGTCTGCCGAACCAGCACCACGGCCGACTCCACCGACGGGTGCCGGCGCAGCACGGTCTCGATCTCCCCGAGTTCGATGCGCAGACCACGCAACTTGACCTGGAAGTCTGTGCGGCCCAAGTACTCCAGGCGCCCGGTGTGAGACGAGGACTCCCGCCAGCGCACCAGATCGCCGGTGCGGTACATGCGAGAACCCGGTTCGCCGAACGGATCCGGCAGGAATCGATCTGCTGTCAGATCTACTCGACCGAGGTAGCCGCGGGCCAGTTGGACTCCGGCGAGATAGAGCTCACCTGCGACCCCGGGAGCAACCGGGGACAGTCGGGAGTCGAGGACGTACGTTCTGGTGTTCCACACCGGAACACCGATCGGAACCAGGTCGACGTCCGCCTCGGACACCTCGTGATAGGTGACGTCGACAGCCGCCTCGGTGGGTCCGTAGAGGTTGTGCAGCGCCACGCCCGGCAGGACGCGTCGGACGCGTTCGCCGACCTCGGCGGGCAGCGCCTCACCGGAGGCGAACAGAGTCCGCAGCGACGCGGCTGCGGACGACGACTCGGCTGCGACGACGGAGACGAAGACCTCGAGCAACGACGGCACGAAGTGTGCCGTCGTGACCGACTGCGCCTCGATGGTCTCGAGCAGGTACTGCGGGTCTCGGTGCCCGTCCGGCTTCGCGATGACCAGCGTCGCCCCGATCTGCAACGGCCAGAACAGTTCCCACACCGACACGTCGAACGTGACGGGGGTCTTCTGCAACACGACATCGTCGGCGACGAGCTCGTATTCCGACTGCATCCACAGCAGACGGTTGACGATTGCCTCGTGTGTGACGGCCACGCCCTTCGGCTGCCCGGTCGACCCGGACGTGAAGATGACGTATGCGGTGTTCGTCGGGGCCAGTGCACCGATTCGGTCCGCGTCGGTGATCGGTGCATCGGAGACCCCGGACAGGTCGAGAACGTCGATGTCGATCACGTCGAGCCCGTCGGCATCCACCGAGTCTCGTGACGTGCTCAGTACGCACACCGGTGCCGCGGTGCGCAGAATGTGCGCGATTCGCTCGGCAGGCTGATCCGGGTCGATCGGTACGTAGGCACCGCCCGCCGCGACGATCGCGTGAATTCCGACGAGGAGCTCCACCGAACGACGGGCAGCGATCGCCACGGTGGTCTCGGGCCCGACACCACGATCGACGAGGTACCGCGCAAGACGAGCCACCCGTGCGTCGAACTCGCCGTAGGACACCGACTCGTCACCGAATACCAGTGCGGTTCCGTCGGATTCGACCGACCGCCCGAGGGAGGCCAGCGTCTGCGACCGGTCGACGTCGTGGTCGGTGTCGTTCCAGTCGTCGAGCACGCGCTTGTACTCGACGTCGTCGAGCAGTTCGATGTCGCCCACGACGGTCGAGAGGTTGTCGGCGACGGATTCGAGGACCTTGATCAGGCGCTCACCCAGGGTGACCACCGTGGACTCGTCGAACAGGTCGGTGGCGTAGGTGACATCGAACGTCATACCCTGCGCCGCGCCACTGGGTCCGAACGATTCGACGAACGTGAACTGCAGGTCGAACAGTGCAACCAGGGTCTCGAAGTCGACGCCCGAGACCGACAGTCCCGGTAGTTCGAGATCCTTCTGCCCCAGGTTCTGGAACGCGAGCACCACCTGCACGAGGGGATGACGTGCCGTGGAACGTACCGGGTTGAGGATCTCCACCAGACGCTCGAACGGAACGTCCACGTGTGCCAGCGCCGACAGATCGGTCTCGCGAGCATCGGCGAGTACCTGGTCGAACCTGCGCGCGGTGTCGATCTCCGTTCGGAGCACGAGGGTGTTGACGAACATGCCGATCAGGTCGTCGAGCGCCGCCTCACCGCGGCCCGCGACCGGTGTGCCGATCGCGATGTCGGTCTCGCCGGACAGCCGCGAGAGCAGTACCGCGAGGCTGGTGTGCACCAGCATGAACAGCGACGCGTTCTCACGTCGGGACGCCTCGATCAGAGCGCGATGCAGTTCTCCGTCGATCGAGAAACGCACCAGCGCACCGCTGTTCGACGCCACCGCCGGCCTGGGACGGTCGGAGGGCACATCGAGCTGATCCGGCAGACCGGCCAACGTCGTCGTCCAGTAGTCGATCTGCTGCGAGACCACGGACGTGGGGTCGTCCTCGGAGCCCAGCACCTCGCGCTGCCACAGGCTGTAGTCGGCGTAGTCGACCGGAAGCGGAGTCCAGTACGGCTCCTGGTTCATCGACCGCGCCGCATAGGCATTCATGACGTCGCGAGTGAGCGGGCCGAGCGAGAAACCATCGGCGGCGATGTGGTGCACCACGAACACCAGCAGGTGCTCGGTGGGGCTCACCTCGAACAACCGAGTACGGAACGGGAGGTCCTTCGACAGGTCGAATCCTGTCGTCGCCAGCTCGCGCATGGCATCGGCCACCTGATGCGCGGAAATTTCGATCGGCGTCAATTCCGGTGTCGCCGACTGCGCGTCGACGATCACCTGATGAGCCGTGCCGTCGGTCTCCGGGAACACCGTCCGCAGAGACTCGTGCCTGGCGACGACGTCCGCGACCGCGATCTGCATGGCTCGGCGGTCGAGCAGACCGGACAACCGGACGGCGATCGGGATGTTGTTGGCCGCCGATTCGACGTCGAACTTGTTGAGGAACCACATCCGCTGTTGCGCCAGCGACAGCGGAATGTGCTGCGGACGCTGCTGCGGTACCAGCGGCGGCCTGCTGCCGGTGGCGACCAGAGTGCCCAGTCTGGCTGCGAGGTCGGCCACCGAGGACGCGTCGAACAGCTCGCGAACGGCGATCCGGGTGTCCAGCGCGACGCCGAGTCGGGACACGAGTTGCGTGGCGATGAGCGAGTTTCCGCCCAGCTCGAAGAAGTCGTCGTCGAGACCCACGCGCTCGACGCCGAGCACCTGGGCGTACACCTCGGCGACGGTGCGTTCGATGTCGTTGGTCGGTTCGCGGTACTCGGTGACCTCGAATGCGGGGTCGGGCAACGCCTTTCGGTCGAGCTTTCCGCTGGCGCCGAGCGGGAACTCGGGCAGCACGATCAGTGTCGACGGCACCATGTACTCCGCCAGACGGCCGCGTAGCGCCGACAGAACGGCTCCGGTGTCGACCGACACCCCCGAAGGAACCACGTATCCGACGAGTTGGTCGCGGCGGACCACGACTACGGCTTGAGAGACCGACCGCTGGGCGAGCAGCGCCGTTTCGATCTCACCCAGTTCGATGCGCAGGCCGCGCAACTTGACCTGGAAGTCGGAACGTCCGACGTATTCGAGCTCGCCGTCGCGATTCCAGCGCACGACGTCGCCGGTGCGGTACAGCCGCGCGCCGCCATCGGCGAACGGGTGAGCGACGAACCTGTCCGCGGTCAGGTCGGGGCGTCCCACATAGCCGCGCGCGAGCTGGGTGCCGGCGAGATAGAGCTCACCTGCAACACCGACCGGGGTGGGATGCAGTCGCGAATCCAATACGTAGACAGCGGTGTTCCACACCGGAGCACCGATCGGCATGACGTCGGAGTCCGAATCCGTGACCGCGTGGTACGTCACGTCCACGGCCGCCTCGGTCGGTCCGTACAGGTTGTGCAGTTCCACCGAGGCGACCGCACGCCGCAGTGCGCGAGCGGTGGTGGGCGGTAGCGCCTCGCCGGAGGCGAACATCAGTCGGAGCGAGGCTCCCGCGCTGCGACGCCGCTCGACTTCGGGCACGAACACCGACATCATCGACGGCACGAAGTGCACCACCGAGACACGTTCGCGTGCAATGACATCGAGCAAGTAGATGGGATCTCGGTGACCGTCGGGAACGGCGATCACCACCGAGGCACCGACCTGGAGCGCCCAGAAGAACTCCCACACCGACACGTCGAACGTGGACGGCGTCTTCTGCAGCACCACGTCGCGCGGAGTCAGGGCGTATTCGCCCTGCATCCACAGCAGTCGGTTGACGATCGCGTCGTGCGACACCCCGACACCCTTGGGACGGCCCGTCGAACCCGATGTGAAGATGACATACGCGAGATTCCGCGAACGCAGTGGGGCGCGTCGGTCGTTGTTGCGCAACGGTTCCGACGACAGGTTAGAAGTATCGAGCGCGTCGATGTCGATCGTGTCGACGTCGGGGAATTCGACGTGATCGCGCACGGTGGACAACACCCGGATCGGTGCCGCGGTGGCCACGATGTAGTCGTTGCGATCCGCCGGTTGGGTCGGGTCGATCGGCACGTATCCCGCCCCGGCCTTGACGATCGCGTACATGCCGACGAACAGGTCGAGGCTGCGGGCGATCGCGAGGCCGACCAACGTGTCGGGCCCGACGCCCAGCGAGACCAGATGGCGCGCAAGACGGTTGGCGCGTGTATCGAACTCGGCGTACGTCAGCCGCTCACCCTCGAAGACCAGCGCAGTTGCGTCCGGGGTCAGGGCGACCTGTCGGTCGAACAGGTCCACCAGAGTGATGTCGGCGGGGACCTCGTGTTCGGTGTCGTTCCATTCCGCCACCACGCGGTCGTGCTCGCCGTCGTCGAGCAGATCGATGTCGCCGACGGCCACCGACGAATCGGCCACCACGGCCGTGAGCATCCGTACGAACCGGTCGGCGAACCCGCGAACGGTCTCGGCATCGAAAAGGTCTGTCGCGTAGGTCAGTTCGGCGGCCATGCCCTGTCCGCGGCCGTCCAGTCCGATCGACTCGGTCACGGTGAGCTGCAGGTCGAACTTGGCGATTTCGGCATCGAGGGCGACACTGTCCACCGACAGGCCCGGCAGGTCGACGTGTGTTCGGGTGAGGTTCTCGAACGAGAGCATGACCTGGAACAGCGGGTGTCGAGCCTGCGACCGCGACGGGTTGAGGACCTCGACCAGACGCTCGAACGGTAGATCGGCGTGGCCGAAGGCTCCGAGCGCGACTTCGCGCGCGCGGCCGATCTGTTCGGAGAACGTGCGTCCGGAGTCGATGTCGGTGCGCAGAACGAGCGTGTTGACGAACATGCCGACCACGTCGTCGAGCGCTGCGTCACCGCGGCCGGCGACCGGAGTACCGATGGCGATGTCCTCGGTGCCCGACAGTCGGGCCAGCAGCACGGCCAGTGCGGCGTGGACGACCATGAACAGCGATGCGTTGTGGGTATGCGCCAGAGCGGACAGGCCCTGGTGCACATCGGCAGGCACGTCGAATCCGATGGAGGAGCCCTGGTAGGACTGGCGACTGGGGCGCGGCCGGTCGGTCGGCAGATCGAGCTGGTCGGGTAGGCCGGCGAGGATGTCGGCCCAGTAGTTCACCTGACCGGAGATCAACGACTGCGGATCGTCCTCGGAGCCCAGAACCGAACGCTGCCACAGGCTGTAGTCGGCATACTGCACTTCCAACGGCATCCAGGCCGGGTTCTCCCACGCGGTGCGCGAGGCGTAGGCGATCATGATGTCTCGGGCCAGCGGTCCCATCGACCACCCGTCGGCCGAGATGTGGTGCACCACCATGGCGATCACGTGTTCGCGTGGGCCGATCTCGAACAGTCGGGCCTGGATCGGAACGTTGACGGTCACGTCGAACGTCGTCGACGCGAGCGCAAAGACCTGTCGCTGAATGTCGGCGGCCGAGGTCGGAATCGGCATCAGGTTCGGCACCGTCTGAGCGGCGTCGAGAATGGACTGCTGCGGTCCGTGCGCGGTGTCGGGATAGACGGTGCGCAGCGACTCGTGCCGGTCGATCACATCCATGATGGCGACCTGCAGTGCCGCGACATCCAGGTCGCCGGTCAGCTTCAGCGCGAACGGAATGTTGTATGCGGCGGAGTCGACGTCGAACCGGTTGAGGAACCACATGCGTTGCTGCGCAAGCGACAACGGGATGCGCTCCGGCCGGACGGTCGCGACCAGTGCAGTCCGGCCGCCCTCCCCCGCCGCCTGTTCGACGCGCACCGCGAGCAGTGCAACCGTCGACGCCTCGAACAGCATGCGCACCGGCACGGTGGCGTCGAGTGCCACTCCGAGCCGCGAGACCACCTGGGTGGCGATCAGCGAGTTACCGCCGAGCTCGAAGAAGTCGTCGTCCAGTCCTACCCGCTCGACGCCAAGGACGTCGGCGAAGACGTCGGCGACGATCTCTTCGATCGGTGTCGTCGGTGCGCGGAAATCTCGCACCTCGAACACCGGCGCAGGCAGTGCGCGCCGGTCCAGCTTTCCGTTGACCGTCAGCGGAATCGTCTCCAGCGCAACGAACGCCGACGGAACCATGTACTCCGGCAACAGTTCGGCGATACCGGTTCGCAGATCCTCGAGGTCGAGGGTAGGCCGACCGTTCGCCACCGCCGAGACCACGTAGGCGACCAACCGGGCCGCCCCGGGTGAATCCTCACGGACGACGACGGCAGCCTGGGTGACGGCGGGGTGCGCGGTGACCGCGGCCTCGACCTCGCCCAACTCGATTCGGAAGCCGCGCACCTTGACCTGATCGTCGGAGCGGCCCAGATATTCGAGCTCGCCCGACGCGTTCCACTGCGCCAGATCGCCGGTGCGATACAGCAACGACCCGGCATCGGAGCCGGAGGCGAACGGATCGGCCACGAACCGCACCGCGGTGAGCGGTGCGCGTCCCAGGTATCCGCGCGCCAATTGTCCACCGGCAACGTACATCTCGCCGGGCACCCCGACCGGGACCGGATGGAGCCGGGTATCGAGAACGTAGACGCGCAGCCCAGCGATCGGCTTGCCGACCACCGATGCGGTCGTGGCGACGGACGCGGAGCCCAACGCTTGATACGACACGTGCACCGTGGTCTCGGTGATGCCGTACATGTTGATCAGCTGCGGTGCACGATCGCCGTGCCGCTCGAACCAGCCGCTCAATCGACGCTGTTCGAGGGCCTCGCCGCCGAAGATCACGTAGCGCAGAGACAGCTCGCCGCCGGTCGAGGCCGCCGTGCGATCGGCCTCGGACAGTTGGTAGAACGCCGACGGAGTCTGATTGAGCACCGTCACCCGTTCGTCCACGAGCAGCTGATGGAACGCCTCGGGTGAGCGCGAGGTGAAGTAGTCGACGACCACCAGAGTGCCGCCGTACAGCAACGGACCCCACAGTTCCCACACCGAGAAGTCGAACGCGTAGGAATGGAACATCGTCCACACGTCGTCGGCTCCGAAGCCGTAGACCGCATCGGTGTTCGCGAGCAGCCGAACCACGTTGCGGTGCGGCACCAGAACACCCTTGGGGCGACCGGTCGACCCCGAGGTGTAGATGACGTACGCGACGTTGGTGGGGCGAAGCGGGCGAATGCGATCGATGTCGGTCACCGGTGCGCCCGAGATCGACGACAGATCGACCGTGTCGATGTCGACGAACGTTGCGCCGATGCGAGATTCGACGTCCGCGGGCAGCTCGATCGGGTCCGTTCCCGAGAAGAGAATCGATGTCGGACGCGCATCGTCGAGCATGTACTCGACGCGGTCCAGCGGGTAGCTCGGATCGACGGGGAGGTAACCGCCACCGGCCTTCACGACCGCAACCAGCGCGACGACGAGTTCCGCCGACCTCGGTAAGGCGACCGCGACGAGGCTCTCGGGGCCGACGCCGTGTGAGATCAGTACGCGGGCAAGGCGATTGGTCCGAGCATCGAACTCGGCGTACGTCAGCGACGTGTCGCCGAAGCGCACGGCCACTCCGTCCGGCTGTGCCGAGGCCGCAGCGTCGAGCAGGTCGATCAACGTCACGTCGCGAGAGACGTCCGGCCCGGACACGTTCCAGGTGGACACGACGGACTCGTATTCGGCGGCGTCCACGATGTCGACGTCGCCGACCGGAACCGACGCGTCGGTGGTGACTGCGTCCAGAATTCCGAGGAAGCGCCGCGCGAAGCTGTCGACCAGATCTGCGTCGAACAGATCGGTCGCGTACTCGAACACCGCATCGATACCCGCGGCAGTTCCGTCGACCTGGTGCTCGGTGAGCCAGAGCTGGAGGTCGAATTTCGCTATCGGGACGTCGAATTCGGCGGCCACGGCGCGGAGCCCGCCGACGGTGAGTTCACGAGACATGGCCGATTCCAGGGAGAGCGCCACCTGGAACAACGGGTGCCGTGATGTCGAGCGGACCGGATTGAGAACCTCGACCAGGCGCTCGAACGGAACGTCGGCATGCGCGAACGCCGACAGGTCCGTGTCGCGGACGCGAGCGAGCAGCTGCTCGAACGACAGTGCCGGATCGACATCGGTACGAAGTACCAACGTGTTGACGAACATTCCGACGAGGTCGTCGAGTGCAGGCTCACCGCGACCGGCCACCGGCGCGCCGATGGCGATGTCGGTGGTGCCGCTCAGTCGAGCCAGCAACAGCGCGTACGCCGACTGCATCACCATGAACAGCGACGAGTTGTTCGCGCGGGCGAGATCGGCCAGAGCACTGTGCAACCGGGCCGGAATCTCGATGCGCAGCTTGCTGCCTGCGTTGGACGACACGGCGGGGCGGGGCCTACTCGACGGCAGCGCCAGCTGATCGGGTAGATCCTCGAGTGTGGCACTCCAATAGGCGATTTCGCGTGCAGCGAGCGAATGCGGATCGGTTTCGGGACCGAGTACCGCACGCTGCCAGAGCGCGTAGTCGGCGTACTGGACCTCGAGCGGCGTCCACTCGGGAGCGCGGCCCTGTATCCGGCTCGAGTAGGCCAGCAGGACGTCGCGCGCCAACGGTCCGAAGGAGGCTCCGTCGGCAGCGATGTGGTGCAGGACCATCGCCAGTTCGTACTCGGTGGGCGACATCTCGAACAGCGCGATTCGGAACGGCGTGTCGATGGTGACGTCGAAGCCCTTGGCCACCAACTCGTGCAGTCGGCCACCGAGCTCGTGCCGTTCGATGCGGATCGGGGTGATCGTGGCCGGTGTCCTGGCCGCGTTGAGCACGACCTGCTCGGGCGATCCGTCCACTTCCGGGTACACCGTGCGCAGCGTCTCGTGTCGTTCCACGACGTCCGCGAATGCGGCCGACAGGGCACTCACGTCGAGTGGACCGCTCAGATGGACCGAGAACGGCAGGTTGTACACCGCAGTGGCCGGATCGAACCGGTTGAGGAACCACATGCGTTGCTGTGCAGGCGAGAGTGGGATGCGCTCGGGGCGTTCCCGGGATTCGAGGATCGGGGTGTCGGATCCGCGGCCGGCAGCCGACTCGGCCCGGGCAGCCAGTGCGCCGACGGTGGGGGCCTCGAACAGCTCGCGCACTCCCAGGCGTACTCCGAGTGCGCCGCCGACTCGTGTCACCAACTGTGTGGCGATCAGCGAGTTGCCGCCGAGCTCGAAGAAGTCCTCGTCCAGACCGACCTTGGACGCGCCGAGCAGGTCCTCGTAGATTCCGGCGACGACGTATTCCGCGCGGCTCTGCGGTGCTCGGTACTTCTTGGCGCTGGTGAACACCGGCTCCGGCAACGCTTTTCGATCGAGCTTTCCGCTGGTGTTGAGCGGCAGCGCATCGAGCACGACCACTGCTGCGGGAACCATGTAGGACGGCAGCGCATGCCCGGCGAATTCGATGGCCTCGGCGGAGTCGATGGACTTCCCCGGCCCGGCGACGACGTAGGCGACGAGTTGGTCGCCGGTAACCGTCTGCACGACCAATGTCACTGCCTGCGAGATGGATTCGTGTGCGAGCAGCACGGTTTCGATCTCGCCCAGCTCGATGCGCTGGCCACGGAACTTCACCTGGAAGTCGGTGCGTCCGATGTAGTCCAGCACTCCGTCGCTGCGCCACCGAACGAGGTCGCCGGTGCGATACATCCGCTCTCCGGCGTCGCCGAAGGGGTTGGCCACGAACCGATCCGAGCTCAGGTCGGGGCGACCCACGTAGCCCCGCGCCAGCTGGACGCCCGCGAGGTAGAGCTCGCCCGCTTCTCCCACCGGAGTGGGTCGCAGCCGGCTGTCCAGTACGAAGGCGCGGGTGTTCCACTCGGGCACACCGATCGGGACGGTTCGCGTGTCCTGTGGGCTGCTCTCGTGGTACGTCACCGAGACCGCCGCCTCGGTGGGACCGTAGAGGTTGTGCAGTCCCGCGGCGCAGACGGATCGGAATGCTGCTGCCGTCTCGACCGGAAGCGCCTCGCCGATCACGAAAACGTGACGCAGCGAAGCACAGGTGTTGGCCGGCGCGTTGGCGACGAACACGGTCAGCATCGAGGGCACGAAGTCGGTGACCGTGACGCAGTGTTCGGCGATCCTGTTCGCCACGTAGACCGAGTCGCGATGCCCGTCGGGGGTGGCGAGCACCATCGTCGCGCCCACTCGCAGCGGCAGGAAGAAACCCCACAGCGAGACGTCGAACGTCGTCGCCGTCTTCTGCAGATAGACGTCGGTGGTATCCATCGGATACTCCGCCAGCATCCACTCCATCTGATTGTGGATGGCGGCGTGCTCCACGGCGACGCCCTTCGGGCGGCCGGTGGAGCCGGAGGTGTAGATGACGTACGCGGTGTTCGAAACACGAAGCGGCGCAATCCGTTCCGCGTCTCCGACCGGAGCGGACGACCGGGCGGACAGGTCGACCAGATCGACGGCGACCGTCTCGGTGCCCTCGGGCAGCGACACGTCGTCACGCGACGAGATCAGTACGCACCGAGGCTGCGCGGAATCGAGGATGTAGGCCGTGCGTTCGGCAGGATGATCCGGGTCGATCGGTACCCATGCTCCGCCTGCCGCCACGATGGCGTACATGCCGACCACAAGATCGAACGAGCGTCGAATGGACAAGCCGACAAGAGTCTCCGGGCCGACGCCCATGTCGATCAGATGGCGAGCGAGGCCGTTCACCCGCGCCGACAGTTCTCCGTAAGTCAGGACGTCGCCCTCGTACACCAGAGCCGTGGCGTCGGGACGAGCTGCCGCAGCAGCCTCGAAGGCGGTGAGCAGAGTGCTGGGCGTGGTCTCGTGTTCGGTGTGGTTCCACTCGGAGACGACCAGTGCGCGCTCGGATCCGTCGGTCAGAGCCAGGTCCCAGACGAGGTCCGTCGGGGCTGCCGCCACGAAACGGCCGAGGAAGTCGACGAACCGCTCGTGATTGCGGCCGGACTGATCGGGGCCGTACAGGTTGGGGTTGGACTCGAAGTCGATGTGGGTCGTGGCCCCGGCGACGCTCGTGTAGAGGTTCAGTCCGAAGTCCTCGATGAGGCCGGTGGAGAGGATGTTGATTCCGCCGACCATCGATCCCAGGCGCACCTCGCCGAAGAACAGCATGATGTTGACCCAGGGACCGAAGAACGCAGCTTGACCGCTTGCGCCGCCGGCGTCGCGGCGAATGTCCTCGTGCCGGTACCGCTGGTGGCGCAGTGCACCGGAGACCTCGGCGTTGACGCGCGCCAGCATCGTTTCGACGGTGGTGTCGCCCGAGACGTCGAACCGCAGCGGCACTACGTTGGACACCATGCCGCCGGAGCGGCGCAGAACCGCGGTGGTTCGCGCAGTCACCGGCAGTGACAGCACGACGTCCTCGCGGCCGGTCATCTGGGCCAGATACGCCGCGAACGCGGCGATGACGATGGTCGCCATCGTCGTGTCGGTCTCGGCGCGCAGGGCATCGAGACTGCTCATCGTGTCGGCAGACAGAGCGGTGCTGTCGATCTGACTCTTCGGGGCCGGCGGAGCGGTGTGCCCGGCGAGGGTGGTGACTCCGTCGATTCCGTCGATCCGCGACGCCCAGTACTCGCGATCGGCCTGGAAGCGGCTCGAATCGCGGTAGGACATCTCGATGTCGTAGACCTTGGTCAGATCCGAGGCCAGGTTCTTCGTCGGTTCGGTGCCCTCGACCTCGGACGTGTACAACTCCGCAGCGCGGTTCATGAAGGTCACGGCACCGAAGCCGTCGAGAACGACGTGGTGCACGCGCTCGTACCAGAACCAGACATCGTCCTCGATACGCAGGACGGTGGCGGCGATCAGTCGATCGCGAAGAATGTCGATCGGAGCGCTGTAATCGGCGTGCATCCACTCGAGGGCGGCCGCGCGAGGGTCGTTCTCGCCGCGCAGATCCACCAGTCCGAGCGAGTCGTCCAGGGTGGGGTCGACGATCTGTCGTGGCTCCGCGTCGATCTCGGTGATACGGACGAAACCGGACTGCAGTTCGAGGGCTGCGCGTGACGATGCGCGCCGCAACAGTTCGACGTCGAGATCACCGCGCAGTTCGACGTACTGCGCGATGTTGGCGGGTACCGAGGGGTCCACGTGCTGCGCGAACCACATCCCCAATTGGGCCGGTGACAGTGGGAACGAGGGATGCTGCCGACTGTCGACTCCCGTGTCGTCGTCTCCAGCACCTTCCACACCTAGCGGGTCCAATCGATTCCTCTCTTTCCCACAATCACACGCGCCCCCACCGGCCGCCGAAGCGGCGGACAACGATGGGCACCGAACACATCGAGCAAGCTGACTACGTCGATCTCTATTTTCTCACCATGAACAACTCGGAAGTTACCTTTCAGTACTTATCCGTCGAGATGGGCCGGACCGTTACATGCCCAGCACGCGTCGAGAGCACCCGCCCCCGTACGTGCAGAACCGGTGGCTGGATTCGGCACCCGGCCAATCTACAGGCCCGCACGCGCGGAGTTCGTCGGTTGTCACGCCGTCATGTCGAAAGCGGCAATCACCTTGGTAGGTACCAAACGAACGATCAATTCGCCCGGAACTCCGTTGCGTCTGCCGAACTCCTCCCCTCTGTCGCGGCCCATGTACCGCGCTCCGATCTCGGTGGCCGTACGCACCAGTTCTCGGGGATCCTCGTCGATCGAGGCAACGCCCTGCACCTGCACGAACCCGTACGGCGGCTCTTCGAGATCGACGGTCAACACGATCCGAGGGTCCCTGCGAATCGCTCGCCCCTTGGCGGTATCGGCTCCGGTGTTGAACACGATGGAATCGTCCTCGACGACGAACCAGATCGGGGCGACCAGGGGCCGTCCGTCCGAAGCGAGGTAGCCGACCTTTCCGGTGCGGGTACCTGCCGACAGAAACTCTCGCACGCGTGGATCGGTGAAAGACGTCATCGACGTCACGCTACTCGGCCGGACCGACAGGTTCACGTCACCGACGAACTCGGCCAGGACGTGCCGCCCGATCGACGATGCTAAGCCGGGCCGACGTGGGTGAGCAGACCCGCGCAGATCGTGGCCCGCACCTCCGTGTCGGCCAGATCGTGCGCCGAGCGATGCACCGGGTGCTCTTCGAGAACGACGATGTCCGCGACGTCCCCGACGCGGAGCGCAGCGCGGTCGCCGCTCGCCGCTCGCAGTGCCGCGCCGAGAGGAACCGATTCCTCGGCATGCCACGGCGGCCGGTCGTCGTCGGTTCGGAATACCGCCGCCGCAACGCCTGCCAGTGGCTCCGGTGGACTCACCGGAGCGTCGGAGCCGAAGAGCAGCGTGGCACCGCTTCGATGTAGCGACCCGTAGCCGTAGGCCACCGAGCGTCGACCTGCCCACAGATCCTCGGCGATGTCGCGATCGGCCATGGCGTGCTGCGGCTGCACCGACGCCGCAACGCCCAGCGCCGCGAAGCGTGCGATGTCTTCGGGGACGAGCTGCTGCGCGTGTTCGATACGACCTCCGCAACCGGCCCGCTCGAACGCATCGAGCGCAACACCGTTCGCCCGGTCACCGATCGCATGGACAGCAGAGGTGATTCCGCCGCGAGCTGCGCGAGAGACGAGCTCGTACAGTCCGTCGTGGGTCTCGAGCAACAGTCCGTAGGCGTTGTCACCGTCGACGCCCGGGTAGCGATCGTGACAGCAGGCCGTTCTGGTGTTCAGCGAGCCGTCGAGCATGACCTTCAGCGGTCCGCGCCTGATCATGTCCGAGACGGCCGAGACGTCGCCGGTGCGCTCCCCACGATCGAGCGCTTCGTCGAGCCACTGCGGCCACACCGTGGTGTCGACGCGCACTGCGGGAGATCCGGCCGACAGGCGTCGATCCCAGACCGTCCGGTTGTCGGCGAACTCGAAATCGACGACGCCGGTCACTCCGCGGACCGCCAGTGCCGCGGTGGCGTCGAGCACAGCTCGGTCCAGCTCGGCCGGGTCCTCCAAGGCCTCCAGCGCCATGACGGCCTCGAGACCGTCGACGTCACGAAGCACTCCGGTGGGATGGTCGATACCGAGATCGCGCAGCAGCGCCGGACTCAGCCACAGCGTGTGCAGGTCCATGCTCGTCATCGCCACACGCACACCGGGCAGCGCGTTCTCGAGCAGGTCCTTGTGTGGTTCGTCGGGCCACTGCGCGTCCCGAAACCCGTTGGCGCGCACTACGGAATCGCCTGCTGTGCGCGCATAGGGAAACACCAGTGCCACGGCATCGGCCGCCGACGAGGCCGGCCCGACGTCGATACGCCGCCGCGCCGCTGCCCATTGCGTCAGATGAACATGACTGTCCACGAAACCCGGCAGGGCCACTCCCCCCGCCCCGTCGACGACCTCGACGCCGCGGGTGCGATCGCTTCCGGCCGGGGTGATGGACCCGATGGTCGAGCCGACGAGTTCGATGTCGAAGAGCACGCCGGAATCATCCAGTGCGACATTGGCGATAATCACTCCTGGGACTCTAGAGCGTCGCCCCCGACGCAGGCGCGCATGCCATCCTCTTGCAATGAAGACAGAGCCTGTGGCGATGCAGACAGATCGGACCGACCCCGTCGGATATCACGCGACCGTCACGGTGCGGTGGTCGGACATGGACGCATTCGCGCACATCAATCACGCCCGGATGGTCACTCTGCTCGAAGAGGCGCGCATCGAATGGCTGCTCAGCGAGGGCGAGGCCAACGAAAGCCTGATCAAGAGTGCGTTGATCGCGAACGTCACCATCGCGTACAAGAAGCCGCTTCGGCACTCGGACGGTCCGCTCGACGTCACACTCTGGTTCGAGAAGGTACGTGCGGTCGATTTCACCATCGGCTACGAGGTACGGGCAGCGGGCGCGGCCCCGGATTCGCCGCCTGCGGTGGTGGCGACCACTCGCATGGCGATGGTCGACGTCGGGGCGGAGACTCTGCGCCGGATAGCGCCCGAGGAGAAGGCCTACCTCGCGCGCTGGACTCGCTGATACTCCGCCGCGCGATCTGCGAACCACCGCACCGCCTCCGGATCGTCGACGGCACTGGTGTCGAGAGCAGTTGCCTCGGCAGCACCTTGGAACATTTTCTTGAGCGGCACTTCGAGCTTCTTACCGGTCCGCGTGTGCGGGATCGCGGGCGTTGCGACGATGTCGTCGGGAACGTGCCGCGGGGACGCCTGTGTCCTGATGACGGCAACGATGCGCTCGCGTAGCTCCGCGGTGAGCCCATCCGGGACCACCACGAACAGCGGCATCCAGTATCCCCCGTCGGGCTGTTCCATGCCGAGCACCAGGGCCTCGGTGACCTCGTCGAGAGATTCGACGGCCTGATAGATGTCTGCGCTTCCCATTCGAATCCCGTTGCGGTTCAGCGTCGCATCGGAACGACCGTGCACGACGACGCTGCCGCGTTCGGTCACGGTGATCCAGTCGCCGTGCCGCCAGATGCCCGGATAGGTATCGAAATACGCGTCCCGATAACGGGTTCCGTCGGGATCGTTCCAGAACCGCACCGGCATGGACGGCATCGGTTCGGTGACGACCAGTTCGCCCACTGCGCCGTGCACCGAGTTGCCTGCCTCGTCGTAGGCGTCGAGCGCAACGCCCAGGAACGGAACCGACAACTCGCCCGCCCAGACCGGCACGGTCCGCACTCCCCCGGCGAACGCCGACACCACATCGGTACCACCGGAGATCGAGAACACCGGTACGTGGGCTCCGACGTTCTCCGACAACCAGATCGACGACGTCGCGGGCATCGCAGACCCGGTGATCCCGATGGCGCGCAGGCTCGAGAGATCGTGATCGGCACCGGGGTGTGCGTCCGCCTTGATGCACGCGAGGACGTACCCGGGGCTGGTACCGAGGTACGTCACACCCTGCGCGGCCGCAATGCCCCACAGCGCATCCGTTCTCGGGAACGCTGGATTTCCGTCGGTGGACACGATCGTGGCACCGACGAGCAGACCGGCCACCTGGAAATTCCACATCATCCAGCTCGGGCTCGTGTACCAGAAGAACACATCGTCGGGTCCTAGATCCGAGTGCAGTGCAACGGATTTGAGATGCTCGAGCAGCACGCCACCATGGCCGTGCACGATCCCCTTGGGTCGTCCCGTCGTCCCCGACGAGAACACGACCCACAACGGGTGATCGAACGGCACTGCGACCGGAGCGAGCTCGCGTGGTGTCGCGGTCGCGTCCGCCCAGCTCAGCGACGTCGCCGCGGTTCCCACAGTCCCGGCAGCGTCGCCGATGGTCACCACAGTGCGAACCGTCGGCAGTCCTTGAGCGAGGGTGTCGACGTCCGCACCTTTGTCGCGGAAGGCCCCTCCGTAGACGTACCCCGACGCGGTGATCAACGCCGCGGGATCGAGCTGCCCCAGTCTGTCGAGCGCTGCCGCCGCCGAGTAGTCCTGCCCACACGCAGCCCATACCGCGCCGAGACTTGCTGTCGCCAGGAAGGCGATGATCGCCTCGGGCACGTTCGGCAGGTACCCGACGACGCGGTCGCCTCGCCGGACGCCCGCGTCGGACAGGGTGCCCGCCAACGCACCGGCCTGGGCGATCATCTCGGACCACGTGACGGTCCGCGTCGAACCGTCCTCGGAGGCATGAACGATGGCGGCTCGATCTCCTCGAGCGTGCCGGACGACCTGATCGACGTAATTCAGCTCGGCACCCGGGAACCACTGCGCCCCCGGCATACCGTGGCCCTCGAGCACCGACTCCGGCTCGATGGTGGAGCGAATGTCGAAGTAGTCCCACACCGCTGTCCAGAACGATTCGATGTCGTCGATCGACCACCGCCACAACGCTGCGTAGTCGGGCAGCGTCACCTCGTGGCGCTCCTCGACGAACCGGGTGAACTCGGTGACCCGAGCGTGCTCGACATCGGTATCGGTGGGCGTCCACAGCGCACTGGTCATGGACGTCAGTATGTCAGCCCAACGGCTGGGTTCAGATCAATCCGAGCGAGCGTTCACGCATCTCGACCTTGCGCACCTTGCCGGTGACGGTCATCGGGAACTCGTCGACGACGTGCACGTAGCGCGGAATCTTGTAATGCGCGAGGCGACCGTTGCAGAACTGCCGCACCGCGTCCGAATCCAGTGGTGCGGCACCGTCTCTGAGCTGTATCCACGCCATCAACTCCTCGCCGTACTTCTCGTCGGGAACACCGATGACCTGAGCGTCGAGGATGTCGGGGTGGGTGTAGAGAAATTCCTCGACCTCGCGGGGATAGATGTTCTCGCCGCCGCGAATCACCATGTCCTTGATGCGCCCGGTGATCGCGACGTAGCCGTCACCGTCCATGACTCCGATGTCGCCGGTGTGCATCCACCCGTCGCTATCGATGGCCTCCGCGGTCTTGTCGGGCTGCTCCCAGTAACCGATCATCACCGAGTAGCCACGGGTGCACAGTTCACCCGCCTCGCCTCGCGGCAGTGTCTCACCGAGAACGGGGTCGACGATCTTCACTTCGAGATGCGGACCCACACGACCGACAGTGGACACTCGCTGCTCGATCGAGTCGTCGCTGCGAGTCTGCAGCGATACCGGCGACGTCTCGGTCATGCCGTAGCAGATGGACACCTCTGCCATTCCCATGCGTTCGATGACCTGCTTCATCACCTCGGTGGGACAGGGTGATCCGGCCATGATTCCGGTACGGAGGCTGCTCAGATCGAATTCGCCGATGTTCTCCAGTGCCAACTCGGCGATGAACATGGTCGGTACGCCGTAGAGCGAGGTGCACTTCTCATCGGCCACGGCCGTCAAGGTCGCCACCGGGTCGAACGCCGGACCGGGGATGACCATCGTTGCTCCGTGCGACGTGCACGCGAGATTGCCCATCACCATGCCGAAGCAATGGTAGAACGGCACCGGAATGCAGACCCTGTCGTTCTCGGTGTAATGGCAGAGCTCGCCGACGAAGAAGCCGTTGTTCAGTATGTTGCGGTGACTGAGCGTCGCACCTTTCGGGAAACCCGTTGTACCCGATGTGTATTGGATGTTGATCGCGTCGTCCGGGCGGAGTGTGCTCGACACGTCGGCGACCATCCGCGGAGTCTTCGCCAACGCTCGGTGCCCTCGATCGGTCATCGCTTCCCACTGAATGCTTCCGATGAAGAGGACCTCGCGCAGAGTTGTCACTTCCGGTCGCACGTCGTCGATCATGGCCGTGTAGTCGGACCCTTTGAACTCGGTGGCCGACAACAGCACCGAGACACCCGCCTGTCTCAGCACGAACTGCAGCTCGTGCGAGCGGTACGCCGGATTGATGTTGACCAGAATTGCCCCGATCTCCGCCGTCGCATATTGCGCCAGCGTCCATTCGGGGCAGTTCGGTGCCCAGATCCCTACTCGATCGCCTACTTGTACTCCGGCCACGAGAAGCCCCGCCGCCAACAACTCGACGTCCGCCGCGAACTCCGAGTAGGTCCACCGCCTGCCCGACGCGACATCGACGAGGGCATCGCGTTCGGCGTGCCGCTCGACGGTGCGATGCAGGTTTCGGCCGATCGTGTCGTCGAGTATCGCTGTGTCCGAATCGCCGCGGGCGTAACTGTCCATGAGCCTCACGGTAGTGACGCCGGTCACGGCCGGCCACCCCCGAATGGGGGTCCTACTCCAGCGTGATGACGTCCGCAGCCTCGAGCACCTCGGCGCGCGACGTGTCCTTGAGCGCGACGCCGGACCGTCCGAGCTTCCTGGCTCCGGCCAGCAGACCTGCCACGATGCGGGCCGACTGCGCGTACCCCTGCCCCTCGGGCGGGTGGATGTTGGAGATGCAGTTGCGATCGGCGTCGGTACGGCCGGGCTTGGGAAGGTGCGTCAAGTAGATACCGAGACTGTCCGCGACGGACAGGCCCGGCCGCTCCCCGATGAGAACCAGTACCGTCCGCACGCCCATCGCCGCCGCGATGTGATCACCGAGCGCCACTCGGGCCTCGGTCGCAACGACCGGTGCAGCAATCGAATACCGCTCGGCAAGTTCGGTTTTCAACGCTTCCACCATGGCGACACCGTGATCCGCCAGGGCACGGGGAGACAATCCGTCGCTCAGCACGATGCCTATCTCGTCCTCCGAATGTGCAATCGCCGACAAATCCTTCGGCTGACGACCCAGGTCCGGACGACGCAGATACTCGGCCCGGCTCGTCGCCAACGACGTCACCACCGAGGGTGTACCGAGCCCCACCTGCTCCACCCGACGCACGAACTCGTCGACCTCGAGTGGCATGTGCACCGCATCCCGGGCCGCGGCGTGCGCCGAGCGAAACTCGAGCACCCGCGTCGTCGGCAACGAATCGCCGATACGCCCCAGACCGATCCGAGCTTGGGTACTCGCCCGCAACTCACCCCAGAACTCTGCTTCCGGTCGTTCCGCAGGCTCCACTCCCAAATCCGGTCGTTCCGCGGGCGTGCTCATCGCGCACTCATCAAGGCCCGCAGCGGCGATCCCGCGGCATCGACGTCGAGGACTCGGCCGTCGGCGTCCGCCATCCCCAGCCGCGAGAGCCAGGACTCGAATTCCGGTGCGGGCCGCAGACCGAGGACCTGTCGCACATAGAGCACATCGTGGAAGCTCAGGGACTGGTAGCCGAGCATGACGTCATCGGCTCCCGGCACTGCAATGACGAATGCGACGCCGGCCGCACCCAACAGCGTGAGCAGCGTGTCCATGTCGTCCTGATCGGCCTCGGCGTGATTGGTGTAGCAGACGTCCACTCCCATCGGTAGTCCGAGGAGCTTGCCGCAGAAGTGGTCTTCGAGGCCTGCCCTGATGATCTGCTTGCCGTCGTACAGGTACTCGGGCCCGATGAATCCGACCACGGTGTTGATCAGCAGCGGCTCGAGATCACGGGCCACCGCGTACGCACGCGTCTCGAGGGTCTGCTGATCGACGGGCCGGTCGCCTGTACCGATGTGCGCGCCTGCCGACAGCGCCGAACCCTGGCCCGTCTCGAGATACATGACGTTGTTCCCGACGGTTCCGCGGTGCAGCGATCTACCCGCCTCGTTGGCCTCACGGAGCAACGAAATGTTCACGCCGAAGCTGGAATTGGCGCCCTCGGTACCCGCGATGGACTGGAACACCAGATCGACCGGAACTCCTTTGTCGATCAATTCCATCGTCGTCGTCACGTGCGAGAGCACACAGGACTGCGTCGGGATCTCGAATCGCTGCCGAATCTCGTCGAGCAGATGCAGCAGGTCGGCGGTGGCCTGAGGTGAGTCGGTCGCGGGATTGATCCCGATGACCGCGTCACCCGACCCGAGGAGCAGCCCGTCGAGTGTGGCCGCGGCGATGCCACGCGGGTCGTCAGTCGGGTGGTTGGGTTGCAGACGCGTGGTGAGAGTTCCGGGTAGGCCGATCGTCGTCCGGAACGCCGACGTCACTTGCGCGGCCCGAGAGACCGCGATCAAATCCTGGTTCCGCATGATCTTGCTGACCGCCGCGACCATCTCGGGTGTCAATCCGGCCGCGACCGATCGCAGTGTCGCGGCCGCATCGGGCCCCGCGGTCACCTGCAGCAACCAATCCCGAAGACCCCCCACGGTGAGGTGTGAGACGGCCCCGAACGCGATGCGGTCGTGAGAATCGATGATGAGCCTGGTGACCTCGTCGGTTTCGTACGGAACGAGCAGATCGTGCAGGAAGACATCGAGAGAGACCTCGGACAACGCCCACTGCGCGGCAGCCCGTTCGGCATCGGATTCGGCCGCGCAGCCGGCCAATTCGTCACCCGATCGCAGCGGTGTCGCTTTGGCCATCAGGTCGACCAGACCGTCGAACGTGTAAGTGGTCCCGGATACCTGCTGGGTGTAGATCGTCATTCCAGTTCGGCCTCGGCCTCGGCCAGTGCGGCGAACTCCTCGTCGGGCGAGTTGGCGACCAGATGATGTCTGCTGTAGATGCCGAAGTAGGCCATGAACGCGACGAACACTGCCAGACACCACAGTGCCGCAGTGGAATCGACGACGAAGGTGGCGACGACGGCGAGTGCCGCGATGATCAACGCGAATCCGGTGGTCACAACGCCCCCGGGGGTTCGGTACGGCCGTTCCATGTTCGGCTCGTTGCGGCGAAGCACGATGTGGCTGACCATCATCAGAACGTAGCTCAGTGCCGCACCGAACACGGCCATGTTCAGCAACATTCCGCCCTGACCGGTCAGCGAGAGCAGGAATCCGATGACGCCGGGCACGATCAGCGCGAGCGTAGGGGCTTTGCGAGAGTTGGTGATGGACAGCGTCTTCGGCAGGTAGCCGGCACGGGACAGCGCGAAGAGCTGACGCGAGTACGCGTACATGATCGAGAAGAAGGACGCGACCAGTCCGGCCAGGCCGATGTAGTTGACGATCTTGCTCGCAATTCCGTCACCGAGCGCCTCCACCAACGGGTTTCCCGATTCCTTGACGGCGTCGGCCCCGCCGGCTCCGGTCACCAGGAACAGCACGACGGCACCGGTGACGAGCAGTACGCCCATGGCGGCGATGATGCCGCGCGGGACGTTCTTGGTCGGATCCTTGGCCTCCTCGGCGGCCAGCGGCACGCCCTCGATGGCGAGGAAGAACCAGATGGCGAACGGCACAGCCGCCCAGATGCCGAGGTAGCCGAACGGCAGGAATCCCGAGGCTCCGGCTGCGTCGGTCGGCGCGATGTCGGTCAGGTTGCTCGCATCGAATTGTCCGAGGGCAGCGATGGCGAACACGATGAGTCCGACCAAGGCGATCGCGGTGATGACGAACATGATCTTGAGGGCTTCGCCTGCGCCGGAGAGGTGAATTCCGATGAACACGGCATAGACCACCAGGTACACCCACCACCCGTCGGTGATCCCGAACAGTCCGAGCGATTCCACGTACGCGCCGATGAACGTGGCGATGGCGGCGGGAGCGATGGCGTACTCGATGAGAATGGCTGTGCCGGTGGCGAACCCGCCCCACGGTCCGAGAGCACGGCGGGCGAAGGTGTAGCCGCCGCCCGCAGCGGGCAGTGCCGAGGACATCTCGGCCATTCCGAGGACCATGGCCAGGTACATGCCCGCGATGATGATCGCCGCGATGAGCAGACCACCGAAGCCGCCTTCGGCGAGACCGAGGTTCCAGCCCGAGTAGTCACCGGAGATGACGTAGCTGACACCGAGGCCCGCGAGAAGTACCCACCCGGCGGTCCCCTTCTTCAAGGTTCTCTTGGCCAGGTAGTCACCGCCCTCGACGTGCGACTGTGTGCCCTCGTAGGAGCCGGATTTCGGGTGAGGCGACTGTGGATCTTTCACGGACATTGCAAGCCTCTCGTACCAGGTCCCTCGCGAGGGGACGCCCATTCGGGTGTGTGGGGCGCGCGAACCGGTTCACGATAGGTCCGTGATGTAAGCGGGGTGTCATCGGTGAATGACGGGCGAATTACGGCTGCTGTGCAACCGCATTCACGTCACCGATATCTCCCTCGTCCGGTTCTGCGACTGTCAGTACTGCGTCCACCACAGCTCTGTTGGTTTCCAGCTCACGCTCCAGCCGCCGGAGCGTGTGCGCGATGCGTGACTCTGCGAAGTCACCGACGAGATCGACACTCGCCACCACGTAGATCTGTTTGGGACCGACGAACTCGATGCGAACGAACCGGACCGACGCCACCTCGGGGAGTAGCTCGATGCGCTGCACTACCGCGTTCCATAATGCTCGCGATCCTGGTTCGCCGGTGAGGAATCGGCGGTTTCGATCGATCAGCACGAACGCCACGATCCCGAGTAGAACGCCCACCAGAATCGAGCCGATGGCGTCGAACGCCGCCGAACCGGTGAGCTGGTGCAAACCGATTCCCGCACCGGCGATCACGATGCCGATCAGAGCCGCGCTGTCCTCCGCGAACACTGCCCGCAGCGTCGGATCCGACGTCTCCGACGCGTAATCGAGAAAGTCCTTGTCGTATTGCGCTGCCTCGCCGCGTATTTGCCGTACCGACTGGAGGAAGGACACGCCCTCGAGCAGAAACGCGATGGCGAGCACGACGTAGGCGACGAGGTAGTTCTCACTGCTCGACTCACCGGCAAGCAACGAGGTGATGCCGTGCCACACCGAGACCGCCGCACCGGCGACGAACAAGCCGATGGCCGCGAGCGTCGACCAGAAGTACGTCTCCCGGCCGTACCCGAGCGGGCGCCGATCGTCGGGGCCGCGCGCCCCGCGGCGATTGGCGACGAGCAGGAAGATCTCGTTACCGGTATCGGCCCAGGAGTGGGCGGCCTCGGCGACCATCGACGCGGACCCGGTGAACACCGCCGCGAACGTCTTGGCGATGGCCACACCGAGGTTGGCGACGAACGCGATCACCACGGTGCGCAGGCTGTCGCCGCCGTCGGCCGCGTCGGTTTTCGATGAGCTCTTCATCGTTCGCACTGTATGCGCTGCGCGCAGTGGTGCGGCTATGTGCCGCCTGGGGCACACGGGAGTATAGCCCGCGGAACGACCCGGAAGCGGAGCCGCACCACTGCCGTAGGCACTCAGCCCTGGAGCATTCCCGGCACAGGACAGGCGTCGACGGCCTCGGCGACCACGAGTGGGTCGTCGGGTACCGGCGGTCGTCGGCCCTCTTCCCAGTCGACTCCGACGAGAGGTGGATGCGCGGCGAGAAGTTCGTTCTCCTCCGGGGTGTACGCGCGCCCACGGCTCAGGAACCGCACGCCTTCGGGCGATTCGAGCGAGAATCCGCCGCCGCGGCCCGGCACCACGTCGAGTACGAGTTGGGTGTGTTTCCACGCTTGGAACTGCGAACCCGAGATCCACACCGGTACGCCGTCGACACCCTCGGGGAGGTCCTGGGCGATCTCGCCCACTCCGAGCCTGAGGTCGATGTACCCGAGCAGAACGTCGCGATCGCCGACGATGAATTCGCCTGCGGGATAACACATCGGCGACGAGCCGTCACAGCATCCGCCGGACTGATGCATCATCAGTTCGCCGTGGATACCGCCGAGGCGACGGAGAAGATCCATCGCCTCGGCGGTTGTCTTCAGCCGCGCGGGCGGCCGAGCGTTCTCCATCAGAAGAAGCCCTGCGCCTTCTGGGCGTAGCTCACGAGCAGGTTCTTGGTCTGCTGGTAGTGATCGAGCATCATCTTGTGGTTTTCGCGACCGATACCCGACTGCTTGTAGCCGCCGAACGCGGCGTGCGCGGGGTACTGGTGGTAGGTGTTGGTCCACACTCGGCCGGCCTTGATGTCGCGGCCCGCCCGGTAGGCAACGCCGCCGTCGCGGGACCAGACGCCTGCGCCCAGTCCGTAGAGGGTGTCGTTGGCGATGTCGATGGCGTCGTCGTAGTCCTTGAACGACGTCACCGACACGACCGGTCCGAAGATCTCTTCCTGGAAGATGCGCATGTCGTTCTTGCCCGTGAAGATCGTCGGCTGCACGTAGTAACCACCGTTGAGGTCGCCGCCGAGCTGTGCGCGTTCGCCGCCGGTGACGACCTGTGCGCCCTCGCCCTTGCCGATCTCGATGTACGAGAGGATCTTCTCGAGCTGATCGTTGGACGCCTGGGCACCGATCATGGTCTCGGTGTCGAGCGGATCACCCTGCCGCACAGCCTTCGTGCGGATCGCGGCCAGTGCGAGGAACTCGTCGAAGATGTCAGCCTGGATCAACGAACGCGACGGGCAGGTGCACACCTCGCCCTGGTTCAGGGCGAACATCGTGAAGCCTTCGAGGGCCTTGTCCTGGTAGTCGTCGTTGGCCTGGAGCACGTCGGAGAAAAAGACGTTGGGGCTCTTGCCACCGAGTTCGAGCGTGACCGGGATCAGGTTCTGCGACGCGTACTGCATGATCAGGCGGCCGGTGGTGGTCTCGCCGGTGAAGGCGATCTTGGCGATGCGCGGGCTCGACGCCAGCGGCTTTCCTGCCTCCACACCGAATCCGTTGACGATGTTGATCACGCCCGGGGGCAGGAGGTCGCCGATGATCGAGATCAGGTGCAGGATCGAGGCGGGAGTCTGCTCGGCGGGCTTGAGCACCACGGCGTTACCGGCAGCGAGCGCGGGCGCGAGCTTCCAGACGGCCATGAGAATGGGGAAGTTCCACGGAATGATCTGTCCGACGACGCCCAGCGGCTCGTGGAAGTGGTAAGCGACGGTGTCGCTGTCGATCTCGGACAGTGAGCCTTCCTGCGCACGGATGCAGCCGGCGAAGTACCGGAAGTGATCCACCGCGAGGGGGATGTCGGCGTTGAGGGTCTCGCGGATCGGCTTGCCGTTGTCCCAGGACTCGGCCAGAGCGATCGACTCGAGGTTCTCGGCGATGCGGTCGGCGATCTTGTTGAGGATCACGGCGCGTTCGGCCGCGGACGTCTTGCCCCAGGCGGGAGCGGCGGCGTGCGCGGCATCGAGGGCGAGTTCGATGTCCTCGGACGTGGAACGGGCGACCTCGCAGAAGTTCTCACCGGTGACCGGAGTCGGGTTCTCGAAGTACTGGCCCTTGACCGGTGGCACCCATTCGCCGCCGATCCAGTTGTCGTAGCGCGACTGGAACGACATGACGGAATCGGCGGTACCTGGACGGGCATAGACGGACATTGAAAATCCTCCTGATCGACACGTGCTGCACTGCTGATGCGGTGTGTGATTCAGGACACTAGGGGGTGCAACGTTGCAACTACGTTGCCGTCACTCCGACGGCACCGCCGCGACGGGTGCGTCAGACTCCGAGATCGCGGTCGAGCAGGTCGATACGTGCGCTGACCTGGCCGTAGAGTGCGGAATCGCGGCTCAGCGTGGCGCGATAGGCCTCCCATGCGATCACGTCGGATCGACCGTGAATAGAGGAGGTCCACTGGGCGAGCAACACCGGATCCCCCAGCCGCAACAGTGCAGCCTGCATACGAGACCGCAATTCTTCGCGAATCTCCTCGATGCCGGGTGCGGACGAGCCGGGCAACACCGGTCCGGTGTAGATCCGCAGAGCCGCCTCGACGTCGCCGCGGTCCAGGGCACGTCGGATGTCGCCGACATCGGAGGACAACTCGCCGACCAATCGGTACGGCCGGGATGCGAGGCCTGCGGTACCGAAAGACTTACGCAGCCGCGACATCTCTGCGCGGATGGTCACCGAATCGAGTTCCTGCTCGTCGAGCAGGACGGCGAGATGGTCCGAACTGAGCCCCTCCGGATGATCGCCGAGCAACAGGAGAATCTCGGCGTGCCGCTGTGAGAGAGGCGTTCGACCCGAGCCGCGTACCACTCCGGGCCGGCCGGATCCGAGGACCTCGAGACGAGGAGCGGTATCGCCCAACGATTTCGGTGAGTTCAACAGGTGCAGGCGTAATTCGGACTCGGCGGCTGCGACGGTGGCCCGCACCAGCGAGAGCACCTCGGGTACGGCCACCCGCGGCCCGCCGGTGATGTCGATGGCTCCGAGGATGTGGCCGCTGGTGGGGTGATGCACCGGTGCTGCCGAGCAACTCCATTCGTGGACCGATCGCGAGAAGTGCTCGGACGCGAAGATCTGCACGCTGTGATCGACGGCGAGTGCCGTTCCCGGCGCGTTGGTCCCCTTGCTCTCCTCGCTCCAGTCGACACCTTCGGCGAAATCCATCGTCAGCGCGCGGTCCTTGGCCGAGGAATCGCCCTCGACCCACAACAGGCGGCCCTCCGCGTCCGAGATTGCGACGAGCAGACCGGTGTCGGAGGCGTCCTCGACGAGCAGTTTGCGAATCACCGGGCGGATGAGTGCCATCGGATGCCCGTTGCGGTAGCGGTCGAGGTCCGGCCCACTCAGGGCCGGTGCCTGACTACCGCCGTCCGGGTCGACACCCTTGGTTCTACTTCGCATCCACGAGTCGAGTACGACGGACCGCACCGCCGAGCCGTGTGTACGGATGTCGTCGACGAAAGATTGATGGGCACTGGACATTTGGCGCGCCAGCACAGTGACATCCTCACCGGGGCGCACTGCGACCCAGGGGTTGCCGCCACTGTCCGATCGGCTTGCCATTCGACGCTTCCTCCGTGACCTGTCCACATCGTTGTAACCCAGCTCACAGGCAAGGATACAGCCGCTGTCGACGGGTGCGACCGGGGCCGGTCCCGTCGACGACGACCGGCTACTTCTTCTTGACGGCGGAGGTGATGATGTCGTTGCTGGTGTCTCCACTCGACTTCGCTCGCTTGTCGGCGCGCTTGTCCTTGAGTGATTTGCCGGATTTCTTGGTCATCGTGTTGCGGGGCGATTTGTCCGACATGGCAGAAACCCATCTGTTGGGGAACCTGAACGGTCCCCAGACCACGAACGCTACGCCTTACGCGCCGCGATCGTGCCGATCGATCAGCGCCGCGGCCCGCTCGGCGAACATGACGGCCGTTGCGTGGGGCCCTCTGCTGGGCACTACCGGGAACGCCGAGGTGTCGATGACGTACACGCCGTCGACCCCACGCACCCGACAATGGTCGTCCAGAACCGACCCCGGATCCGATTCGGGCCCCATTCGGGC
Organism: Rhodococcus sp. PML026; assembly: GCF_000963615.1. NCBI lineage: Bacteria > Bacillati > Actinomycetota > Actinomycetes > Mycobacteriales > Nocardiaceae > Rhodococcus > Rhodococcus sp. PML026. Next base: position 261,683 of record NZ_KQ031376.1, read on the forward strand.
GCTCCCGGACAGGTGCAACGACGTACCGAGTGGCGCGAGCGGATCGGCGATGGCGGGAACGTCCACGGCCGACGCCATGGCCGGGGATCGGAGCAGATCCACGGCGAGTTCGACCCCGTCTCGCATCGCCCGACGGTCCCGTTCCGATTCGAGGTAGTGGTAGTTCACCGTGGGAGGAGTGAACGCGTCCGCCGTGCGCAACGCGATGCGTCCTCGCGCGGTCGACCGCATCAGACCCACGCCGAACGAGTGCGGCCCCACGTCCAGACCGGGTATCAATTCGTCGAACCGCCTCGTGTACGGCCGGATTTCCACGTCGCCCGCGTGCAGCACCGCCTCGAGCGGAGACGACAACCGATCGTCCGGGGAATGTTCGGGGGAATGTTTCGGAACGAGGGGAACGGCGACCTCGGGGTGGTCGGAGAATCCGCGACCCACGCCCGGACTGTCGACCACCATCGAGATACCCAGCGGGACAAGATTTTCGGGATCACCGATGCCCGATCGCATCAGCAGCGCGGGCGTGTGCACGGACCCCGCCGACACGATCACGGTATCGGCTCGGACGATTCTGCGAACTCCGCCGACGGTGATCTCCACTCCGATCACCTTGCTGCCTTTGAACTTCAACGACACCACTGTCGTATCACCCTGGATACGAAGGTTGGTCCGGTCGGCATTCGGCAGGAGGTATGCCCTGGCCGCGCTCACCCGTGTCCCGCCCAGAACGTTCGAGGGAACAGCACCGACACCGCCCGCCCCCGCATCGGGAGCATTCAGGTCCTCGCGGTAGCCGATCCCGGCGCTCGTCGCCGAGTCCACGAACGCGGCGGTCAGCCGATGCCAGGCCCGCGCGGGCGGTCGGGTGATCGGCATCGGCCCGTCCGTTCCGTGCCAGCGACGCGCGATGCCAGTACGGCCGGCGGCATCGAGGTCGTGATCGCTCTCGGAACGGCGAAAGAACGGCAGCACCTGATCGAACGACCAGGTCGATTGTGGCCACGCATCGAAGTCGGCGGGGATCGCCCGGACGAAGTAGCCACCGTTGACGGCACCCGATCCGCCGAGCACTCGGCCCCGGGTCACCGTGCGCGTGACGTCGCGGGTGAGTTCGGCGGTGTAGCGGCTCACCCACCGGCTGTCCGGACCGATGGGGAGCGTCGTCGAGTCGCCCAGGCTGCGCGGAATGTCGTCGACCCCCGCAGATGCCGGCCCGGCTTCGAGCAGCAAAACTGAGCGGTCGGGATTCTCGCTCAGTCGCGCCGCGACGACACAGCCGCACGACCCGCCTCCGACGACGATGACGTCGGCGTCGAGTGGACTTCCCTCGTCGTCGGCCCGGCCTTCCAGGCGCACGGGTCAGCCGTCCAGGCGGGGCTTCAACGCCTCGATGGAACGAGCCGACAGCGCGCCGCTCCACAGCCCGGTTCCGTACGCGATGTCGTCGGCGCGTTTGAAGAAGATGTATCGAACCGGATCGAGCCCGCCCAGTTCACGATGCTTGTACCAATCCGAACACGCTTCTGCCACAGCCATACCGAGCGCGATCTTCCGGATACGGCTCGACAACAACACCGCGAGCAACGTGATCGGCCAATAATGTCGACACAGCGCCGAGGCAAGTTGCCACAACCCCGCCACGAAACCCTCGGCAGCGAGAACGGCCGCGATGCGGGTGGGCTGATCGAGACCGACGAACATCTTGCGCAGCCGAACGACCGTGACCCCGAAACTGGCCAGAGCGCCGAGCAATCCGATACGCGTCAGACTGGCGGCGAGCAGACACGTCACCAACGTCCACGGCGACATCGCGACCGGCGGCACCATGCCCGGATGACGCGCGGACAACGGCGTGGCACCGGTGCCGTAGAACAGTTTGCGGGCGAACCATTCGACGAAGGCGACGCGGTGCTCGTGCGCCACGTGGGCCACGGGCTCGTAGCGCAGTCGCCAGCCCGCCTCCTGCAGACGCCAGCACAGATCGACGTCCTCGGCCACGTGCATCGACTCGTCGAACCCGTGGCATTCCACCGCAGCAGACCGGCGAAGCAACATGGCGGCACTGGGTACGTACGACACCGCGCTCCCTGCGCGCACCGCCGCTTCCTTGCGTCCGAGGTCGAGCGAGGAGCGGGCGTGCTCGTAGCGGGCCAGTGCGCTGCCCTCGGGCTCCAGCGCGACGATTCGGGGTGCCACCAGGCCCACCGCCGGATCCGAGAAGTGCCCGAGCATCACCTCGAGCCAGCCCTTGCGAGGTACCACGTCCGAGTCCAGAAAAGCAACGAAATCTGTTGTAGCGCAACGTAGTCCAGTATTACGTGCGGCCGCCGGCCCGCGTGAGGTCTCGTGCCGCAGCACCGTCACGCTACCCACGCTCCACGACACGGCAGGAACCGCCACCGGGACGTCGGATCCGTCGTCGACGATGATCACGTGCATGCCGTGCATCGCCGTGATCAGCCGCGCGAGCCCGGCCTCGTTGTTCTTGAGCGGCACCACGACGGTGACATCACTGGGCGACGGGATGGACATGGGCCGCGGGTTGCCCACCCCCGAGTCGAGCAGTTTGCGCGCCACGAGGGCGGACTGCGAGTCGGTCACCTCGATGAAACCGTCACCGATCATTGCCGCGGCCGTCGGTGCCAACGTGAGCATCCGCATCGGTGAACCACCGATCAGAACGCGTCCCTCGGAGAATGTGCGTACGCGTGGATCCACTCGCACCCCGAAGCCGTCAGGCAACCGACCTTCACCCATCAGGGCATCGTAAGCGGACAAACGGTCGGTGTGTCGGCCACCCGGTAAATCGGTCGGAACATACCTGCTCCCCGTTTCTGTTCGAGGCCTCGAACAGGCTTTCCGCCGGTTCTGTACCGCGATCGCTCACACGATGACGCCGTGCGGGGACGGACTCCATCTCTGCACCGCACCCAGCACGCGGTCCCGCAGTTGCTCGAAAATGAGCCGTCCCTCCTCGGCGGTGGCCCCGAGGGGATTGCCGAGCACACCGTTGGCCGTGACGGGGGCCAGGCCACCGGCGCGCAGCTCGGGCAGTAGAGCCGCGATCTCGGTGGTGTTTCCCGGTGCCGCTTTCGTCATGTCGACCACATCGGCCGAAAGATGCAGCAGCAGCGATGTTTCGGTGCGTCCGGCATGCGCGTCCGCTCCCGGCACCGAGCACGGGAACCATACGACGTCGCGCCCCTCGTAGCGCAACAGCGTCACCGCCGAGCGCAGGGTGGGACCGTTGCCGCCGTGGCCGTTGACGAAGACGACCCTCTCTGCCCACCGACACGCGGAGCGCCCGTACTCCACCAACAGCGCCTCGAGCGCGGCGGACCCGATGGACACGGTGCCGCCGAAACCCTCGTGCTCGCCGCTGGAGCCGTACGCCACCGCGGGTGCCACGAGAGCGTTCGGAACCGTTCGCGCGACGGCGTCGGCGATGCGGGTATCGGTATCGAGAGGTAGGTGCGGCCCATGTTGCTCGAGCGAACCGACCGGAACCACGAGGAGCTTCGGTCCGACGATGTCCGGCCAGTACTGGGTACCGAGCGTGTCAGTGGCCATGGGTGCAGATGCTATCGGACGGAACCGAGCCGTCACGCGGACGAAACACACGGCCGATAATCTTCGATTCGTGCCACCCCGCCGTCGGTCGATATTGCTCTCGCAATTGTCCATATCGGCACCGGGTGGCCCGCAGCCGACAATTCTGGACGAGCTCCGACGCGTCATCCTGGCCGGTGACGCTCCTCCGAATACACCCATTCCGATAGACGAGGTCGCGGAATTGTTCGGCGTGAGCCGCATTCCGGTACGCGAATCCCTGAAGACTCTGATCGGCGAGGGATTGGTCGACCATCGACCCAATCTCGGCTACCGAGTGGCGCAGCTGACAGCGGCTGAACTGCGCGAAATGTACATCGTGCGTGAGGTTCTCGAAACTGCCGCACTCCCCATCGCGGTAGAACAGGCCACCGATGCCGATCGCGCGCACCTGATCGAGATCAACCGGCAGCTCGAGGCCTCGTTGACCGAGGACGACTCACGCGAGTATCACCGCCTCTCTCGCGAATTCCACCTGTCGCTGACCCGGCCGTCGCGGATGCACCGACTCCTGCACATGCTCGAATCCGCCTGGAACATCACCGAACCCGTGCAACCGATGGTGCATGTCGCCGGATCCGATCGGGCGTCACTGCACGACGACCACGCCGACATGATCGCGGCCTTCCTCGATCGCGACTCCGACGCACTGTTGCGCGCTGCCCAGCACCATCACACGCGTCTCAATTCGGTCATTTCGACATTGTCGAACGATCACGGATTGTTTGCCGATCCACCCACGGAAACGCCGGGCTGAAGATATATCGCTCACGTCACGAGGGCGCAATACTTCGCCGCTAGCTTTTCCCCATTCACTCGTTCCATTCATTGCCCGGCCGTCAGGAGCATCGATGACAGATACAGCGCACGGTCCCGCCCAAACGGGAGATCTCGTGGAAGCCGCGGGCCACCCCGTCGGTGGAGGCCTGATCAAGGACAGTTACGACCCACGGCTGACCAACGAAGACCTCGCTCCGCTGAAGAAGCAGACCTGGACCTCCTACAACCTGTTCGCTTTCTGGATGTCCGACGTGCACTCGGTGGGTGGCTACGTCACGGCCGGCAGCCTCTTCGCACTCGGGTTGGCGAGCTGGCAGGTGCTGATCTCGCTGCTCGTCGGCATCACCATCGTGTACTTCTTCTGCAACCTCGTCGCCAAGCCGAGCCAGGTCTCCGGGGTGCCCTACCCGGTCATCTGTCGCAGCGTGTTCGGCGTCCTCGGTGCCAACATCCCCGCCATCATCCGCGGACTGATCGCCGTGGCCTGGTACGGCATCCAGACGTTCCTGGCATCGGCAGCCCTCGACATCGTGTTGATCAAGCTGTTCCCGTCACTGGCCCCGTACGCCGTCACCGCCGACTACGGCTTCGCCGGTCTCTCCATGCTCGGATGGGCCAGCTTCCTGTTCCTCTGGGTCGTCCAGGCAGCGGTCTTTTGGCGCGGCATGGAATCGATCCGCAAGTTCATCGACTTCTGCGGGCCCGCCGTCTACGTCGTGATGTTCATGCTGTGCGGCTACCTGATCTGGAAAGCAGGCTGGGGCGCAATCGATCTCAACCTACAAGAGGTCGAGCACACGGGCCTGAGCTCGATTCCGGTGATGCTCGGAGCCATCGCCCTCGTGGTCTCGTACTTCTCCGGCCCCATGCTCAACTTCGGCGACTTCTCCCGCTACGGCAAGTCCTACTCCGCGGTGAAGAAGGGCAACTTCCTCGGCCTCCCGGTCAACTTCCTGGTCTTCTCCATCCTGGTGGTCGTCACGGCGTCGTTGACGCTTCCGGTGTTCGGTGAGCTGATCACCGACCCGGTCGAGACCGTCGCTCGAATAGACAGCACGTTCGCCATCGTTCTCGGTGCACTGACGTTCACGATCGCCACCATCGGCATCAACATCGTCGCGAACTTCATCTCCCCTGCGTTCGACTTCTCCAACGTCAGCCCGCAGCGCATCAGCTGGCGCGCAGGCGGAATGATCGCCGCCATCGGCTCGGTGCTGATCACCCCGTGGAACCTGTACAACAACCCCGACGTAATCCACCTGACGCTCGAAACTCTGGGCGCATTCATCGGACCACTGTTCGGCATTCTGATCGCCGACTACTACCTCGTCCGCAAGCAGAAGGTCGTCGTCGACGAGCTGTTCTCGATGTCGACGACGGGTCTGTACTGGTACTCCAAGGGATACAACCCGGCTGCGGTGTACTCCACCATCGTCGGCGCGCTGGTGGCCATGTTCACCGTGCTGTTCAACGGAGCCATCGACGGCATGCAGATCGCCGGAATGTCGACGGCGTCCAAGTACAGCTGGTTCATCGGATGCGGCATCGGATTCGCGATGTACTTCTACCTCGCAACGCGGACCAAGCTGGCCGTCACCAACTTCGACACACCAGTGAAAGCATAGGATCTCGCACGTGCTCATCAAGGTCATCAATCCGAACACCACGAGTTCGATGACCGCAACGATCGGTGACTGTGCCCGGGCCGTAGTCGGCCCGGGCACGGTCGTCGATGCGGTCAGCCCATCCATGGGACCGGTGTCGATCGAAAGCCACGTCGACGAAGCCCTCAGCGTCCCAGGCATTCTCGCCGAGATCGCCCGCGGCGAGGCCACCGGGGTCGACGGCTACGTCATCGCCTGTTTTGGCGACCCCGGCATCGACGCGGCCCGCGAGCTCGCATCGGGGCCCGTCATCGGGATCGCGGAAGCGGCCATGCATGCCGCGAGTTTCCTCGGCCGCGGTTTCAGCGTCGTCACCACGCTCGCGCGCACGATCGGACGGGCACAGGATTTGGCCGACCATTACGGCTTCGGACGGCAGTGCCTCGGCATCCATGCGTGCGACCTGCCCGTCCTCGATCTCGAAACCGACCCCGACGCTCGCAAGATCGTCACCGAGGCCTGCCGCATCGCGGTAGAGACGGACGGTAGTGATGCCGTGGTCCTCGGCTGCGCGGGTATGGCCGATCTCTGCCGACACATCTCGTCCGAAATCGGAGTGCCCGTCGTCGACGGGGTCGCAGCGGGAACCTTGTTCGTGCAATCCCTCGTCACCCTGGGACTCGGCACCGGCAAGCGTGGAGAGTTCGCGACTCCTCCGCCCAAGCTCTACACCGGCATGCTCGACGGATTCAGCAGGGCCTGAGCGTCAGCTGCGCTGGGTTGTCGATCGAATCAGCTCCTCGGTTCTGTATCCCGGACTCCGATCCTTTCTTCTGCCAGGATGGTCGGATCTCCCGAACCGGGGAGCTGATTCGCACGGGTGAAGTCATGCGGTGCAACGACGTCGGACGGTGACAGCTCCTGCACCGACGAGTGTCCAAGACCGAGGACCGCCGAATCCAAGCCACCGCGCAGAATGTCGAGCACGTTCTCTACTCCGGCCTGACCGTTCGCGGCCAGACCCCACAGATACGCCCGCCCGATCAGCACCGCCCGAGCACCCAACGCCAGTGCTTTCGCCACGTCACTGCCCCGCCGAATCCCGCCGTCGAGGGTGACCTCCACCTGATCGCCCACCGCCTCGGCAATCGCCGGCAACACCCTGATCGACGCCGGCGAACCGTCGAGATTGTTGCCCCCGTGATTGGACACCGACACCGCCGTGACGCCGGCATCGACAGCCCGCAACGCATCGTCGCCCCGCGACACACCTTTGAGCATGAACGGACCGTCCCACTGCTGACGTAGCCAGGCGATGTCCTCCCATGACGGCAGCGGGGTGGACATCCACTCCCGATACGCGGCGAAGAACGTCGGCGCCGATTTCCCGGGCGCAGCAAGATTCGGTGCCGTCAAATCCGGAAATGTCCCCGACCGCGCCCACTGCGCCAGCCACCGTGGACGGGCCAAGACCTCGGGTGCCAACCGGAATATTGCCCTGGCGTCGAGGCGTTCCGGTATCACCGGACTCCCCCAATCGCGGCCCTCCGAGAACGACCAATCCATCGTCACGATCAGCCCGACCGCCCCCGCAGCACGTGCACGATCGAGCATGTGCGCCAACAACTGCCGCGAACCCACCCAATGCACCTGAAGAAACGTCTGCGGATTCGCTGCGACGACCTCCTCGATCGGCTTGCTCGCGAACAACGACAAACCCATCGACACACCGCGCGCCGCCGCAGCCCTCGCGACCGCGACCTCACCGTCGGGGTGCACGGCTTGCACACCCGTCGGGGAGATCATCACCGGAAATGACAGCGGTTGCCCCATCAGCGTCGTCGACAACTCCCGCGAATCCGACAGGTCGGCCACGTGTGGGGCGAACCCGAGCTCGGTGAAGGCAGCGGTGTTGTCGCCCGCCGTCAGCCCACGTTCGGACCCCGCCATCAGTGCCGAATACACCGATGCCGGAAGTCGCTTACGCGCTCGCCGTTGCGCTTCGGCGACAGTCTCGAACCAGTCGGTCACACACCCAGCTTCCGGTCGAATCCGGCGGGCATCACCACATCCGACGGTGACAGATCGTGCACCGAGGTGTGCCCGAGTCCCAACACCGCGGAATCGACTCCCCCACGCAGGATGTCGAGCACGTTCTCCACCCCGGCCTGACCGCCGGCCGACAGACCCCACAGGTATGCCCGACCGATCAACACCGCCCGAGCACCCAACGCCAACGCCTTCACCACATCGCTGCCGCGCCGGATGCCGCCGTCGAGGGTGATCTCGACCTGATCACCGACGGCCTCGGCGATCGCGGGAAGAGCGCGGATCGGTGCCGGGGTGCCGTCGAGATTGTTGCCTCCGTGGTTGGACACCGAGATCGCCGTGCAGCCGGCGTCGACAGCCCGCTTCGCATCATCGACCCGCATGACTCCCTTGAGCATGAACGGCCCACCCCACTGCTCCCGCAGCCACGCCACGTCCTCCCACGTCGGCAACGGAGTACCCATCCACTCCCCATACGCACCGAAGAACGTCGGAGCCGGACCACCGGTCGGCGGGGTCAGGTTCGGGGTCGTCAGATCCGGGATCTTGCCGGTCTTCGCGAACTCCCACAACCACTTCGGACGCATGACGCCCTCCGGAGCGAACTGAACCATCGCCTTGAGGTCCATCTTTTCCGGGATCGACGGGCTACCCCAGTCGCGGCCGTTCGAGAACGACCAATCCAACGTCATGATCAACCCGACCGCACCGGCTGCGCGGGCCCGCTCCATCCGCTGCAACAACACCTCGCGCGAACCCACCCAGTACATCTGGAAGAACGTCTGCGGATTCGCTGCCGCCACCTCCTCGACGGACTTGCTCGCGAACGAGGACAACCCGATCGGAATGCCGCGCGCTGCAGCAGCTCTCGCCACCGCAACCTCACCGTCCGGGTGCACCGCCTGCACACCCGTCGGGGAGATCATCACCGGAAACGACAGCGGCTGCCCCATCACCGTCGTCGACAAGTCCCGCTTGTCCGACAACCCCGCCACATGCGGAGCGAACCCGAGCTCCCCGAACGCCGCCATGTTGTCGTCGATGGTGATGCCGCGTTCGGAGCCGGCCACCAGCGCGGCGTACACCGACTTCGGTAGACGTTTCTTCGCCCGCCGCTGCGCTTCGGCAACGGTCTCGAACCACGCACTCTTTGCCATGACTACGCTTCCTGTTCCATTCCGGCGAGCGGATTTTCGTCGCAGATCTTCGTCGGTGGACGCATCATCAATGTCAACGGCACCGATTTACGGGGAGTCTTGCGCTGACCGGTACGCGAATGATCGACACTGGACTTGGGGATCTCCCCCGCCGCTGCCAACGCCATTTCACCGTTGCCGATCACGCACTCGGGATCCGGACCGTCCATCGGTAGGCCGGTGAAGAACTTCGCCGCCATACACCCACCCCGACACGCATCGAAATGAGCACACTTGGTGCACGCACCCGAGGTCTGCGGAGACCGCAACTCCTGGAACAACTCCGAGGTCTGCCACACCGATTGGAAACCGCCCATACCGTCTTTCGCGTCTCGGACGATGTTGCCGGCGAGGAAGTTCTCGTGAATGGCGAACGGGCACGCATACACATCACCGATCGGATCGATCAAACACACCACCCGCCCCGCACCACACAAGTTCAACCCCGGCAGAGCGTCACCGAACGCCGAGAGGTGGAAGAACGAATCACCCGTCAACACACCCTCACCGTTCGCAACGAGCCAGTTGTACAACTCGCGCTGCTGACCCGCAGTCGGATGCAGATCATCCCACACATCCGCACCACGACCCGACGGCCGCAACCGCGTGATCCGCAGTGTCGCAGCATATTTGTCGGCCAACGCTTTGAAGTCGTCGAGCTGGCTCACGTTGTGACGGGTGACGACGACCGAGATCTTCGCATCCCGGAACCCGGCCTCCTTCAGATTCTCCAACGCCCGGCACGCCATGTCGAACGACCCCGGACCACGCACCGCGTCGTTGACCTCCGCCGTCGCCCCGTCGATGGAAATCTGCACATCGACGTAATCCGACGCCGCCAGGCGCGCCGCCACCTTCTTGTCGATCTTGACCCCGTTGGTGGAGAACTTCACCCCCACCTGATGCGCCGTCGCATAGTCGACGAGCTCCCAGAAATCCGACCGGACCGTCGGCTCACCGCCACCGATATTGACGTAGAACACCTGCATCTTCTGCAACTCGTCGATGATCGACTTGCACTGCTCGGTGGAGAGCTCACGCGGATCACGACGACCCGACGACGACAAACAATGCACACACGACAGATTGCAGGCGTAGGTCAACTCCCACGTCAAACAAATCGGAGCATCGAGACCGAGCTCGAACTGATCGACCAATCTCCCTACCGGAGCTGGTCTTTCGAGGGTGGAAGTCATAGGGGCCGTCCTCTTCTACGAATGGGTCAGGTTCTAAGGGCGAGTGATCATGTTCGAGTCCGCCAACGTCTCGAGCGCTCTCACGTAGGGAGCCGATGCCGAATCGCTGATCCCTGCGGCCGCGATCGCCGACCGCATATCCCGGTGGTCGGGAAGGGACTCGATGATCGCCACGATCGTGCGGTTCTTCAGAAACGACAGCTTGCGGGTCCCGAAGTGGTAGAGCAGCGCCCCGAACGACTCGGGACGCAACGCCACCTGCGGATGCAGAATCCACCGCACGTCCAGATCGAGCGCGTCCTGCACAGCAATAGTCATGATCAGTACACGCCGCACATACCGTCGATCGAGACTTCCTCCACCAACGACTCCTCCACCAGATCGGACTCGACAACCGACGTACCGACCACAGCGTTCTCACTCTTCTTCGACATCTGATTCCTCCTACGAAATCTGTTCGGCCACAATCCGATCGACTGTGTTCAGGATCACCACGCTAACGGCCGTCGAGGTTTCCGACGGGTCATGGCGCAGGAACTGGTCGGCCGTCGCGATCAACCGTCCAGTTGGGTAGGTACCGGCCCGTCCGGCCTGCGGGGTGAGCGGCGTCCGAGAGGACCGACCAGCGGTCGATCCGAGTTCTGCCGCGGTTCGCTGTGGAAAGCTCAACTCAACAGAGGGTCACAGCAGAAACGACAGAAGAAGACTTACATGACCGAGATCGATGCATTGGCACCCGGACCCGACGGGGTCTGGGCTCATGAGAACGTCGTCGTCCGGCACACTCCCGGGCTTCGATTCGACGCCGTGCGTGCAGGATCGACGGTCCAGGTGAACCACTGCCTCGCTGCGCGCGAGATCGGCGAATGCCTCGTTCCGCTCATCACCGAACAGGCGCGCCACATCGGGCTATCCCAGAGCGAGTTCGAGCACGTACTGGTCGGCATCGTGCGCACCACTGTCGCCGATCCGGTCGAGGCATGGACGACGTACTACCGAAACTCGTTGGATGACCTCCTCTCCGGTCGCGCAGAGTTCGCTCCTGTGCACGAGCGTGCCGCCGCGGCGGTCCGCGGTTCGGTACTCGATCTGGGTTCGTGCTTCGGCTTCTTCCCGTTGCGGCTGGCAATGCAGGGTTGTTCGGTCACCGCGACCGACCAGTCAGCGGGAACCATGGATTTGCTCGCGACTGTCGCTCCGCACCTCGGCGCGAGACTCGACACGGCAGTGTTCCATGCAGCCCGAATCCCGTTCGACGACAACAGTGTCGATACCGTGACAGCTCTGCACCTGCTCGAACACGTCGACGCCGAAACGGGCTCTGCCATCGTCGCGGAGGCACTCCGGGTGGCGCGCTGCCGCGTCGTCATCGCGGTACCGTTCGAGACCGAGACCACCGTCTGCCACGGGCACATCCGCACGTTCGACGAGACGGCGCTGGCCGAGCTGGGATTATCGACGGGGAAGCCCTTCGAGACCTCCACTTACCACGGCGGTTGGCTCGTGATCGACAAGACGACGGCACCACAACTCGTCTGAACAGTCTCGATACTCCAGGCATGGGATCCGCGGGAGTACTAGAACGCTGGTGCTGTGTCGGCTTCCTCGTCGCTCGGTTCGGGTGTCAGGTTGTCGGGTGGTTCGGCGTAGGCGATGACGCCGGATCGTCTGGGTTGGGTGGGGATGTGTGGCCGGCGGTTTTTGACGCTGTGGTGGTATTCGCAGAGGCATTGGAGGTTGTTGACGGTGGTCCAGCCGCCGAGTGGATTGGCGTGGTCGAACGGGATCACGTGGTCGATTTGGCAGCGTGCCGCGGGTCGGTGGCAGCCGGGGAAGCGGCAGTGGCGGTCATACGTACCGGCCCGGTCTCGATGCCGTACGTGAATCGAAGGTCCACGCGGGATATTGCCCTGTTGCCTGTGGGAGTGAGTCGCATGGGGGAACGACGACCAATCCGTTCGCGGCTGCCAATGCTCTCATCGAATGTGACTGCGTGACCTCGGCATCCGCGCCGTCGATGAATCCCAACAGAACCCGAGGTGTGCTCGACGCCGAGGTCACGTCGCCGCGGACCCGCACAGTTCTCACCGTTCGCTCCGCCGCCGGATCCTGCAGAGCGGATACCACGACCGGCCGGACGAACAGTTCGTACGAGATCAGCGCACTCACCGGATTTCCGGGCAGGCAGATGATCGGTATTCCATCGAATCGTCCGCAGCCCTGCGGTTTTCCCGGCCTGACCGCAACCGAGGCGAAGGTGACGTCGTGATCCGCCACCGCAAGCCGGACCACCTCCTCGGTTCCTGCGCTGATTCCACCGGTCGTGATGATGACGTCGGCTACCGCAGCGCAGCGAGCAAGGGCCGCTCTGCACGCCTCCACATCGTCGGATACCGCCGATTCGAGGTGCACATCGGCACCACACCGCAGCAGATCGGCTGCGATCATCGGAGAGTTGGCGTCGAAACACTCGCCGAGCGTCGGAGTTTCTTCAGCACAGCGGATTTCGGATCCGGTGGACAACACAGCCACGGTCAATGTCGAGCCAATCCTGACAAGCGTTCGTCCGAGTGCCGCAAGCAGTCCGACCTGAGCGGGAGTCAGCACCGTACCGGCCCTGATGGCCACGTCACCGGCATCGACATCCGAAGCACGACGGCGGATGTTGCTCTTGGAACCACTCGAACAGATGGTCACCGTATCGGAACCGAACGACGTCACGAATCCGCTGGTCTGTTCGACAGGCACCACCAGATCGGCCCCTCGCGGAAGTACTGCACCGGTCATGATCTGTACACATTCACCCGGTGCCACGCTCAGCTCGGTACTCGACCGTCCGGCGACGCTACGCGCCGAGACGGTCAGTGTGGCCGGCAGTCGTGAGGAACCGATCACATCGGTACGGCGCACAGCGAACCCGTCGACTGCAGAATTGTCGAACGCCGGCAGAACGCGCTCGGCAACGACATCCTCGGCGAGAACTGCGCCGACCGCCGATCCGATGGGTACCGCCCGCACTCGGGCTGACAATCCGAGATCTACTATGGCACAACGGTGTTCGTCCACCGAACGGGTAGTCGAGTTTACGGTCCGCCTCATCCGCCGATGTAGGACATCTCGATCCGCTCGCCGGCCGGGGTGTCCCCCGATCCCGCTCGCAGTTCGGAGTATCGATCGTCACGGCTGTTCCAGAGCGCCGACAACCGCGCCACGAGAGCATCCTGCGATGCCCCCGAACGCAGCAGCGCGCGCAGATCGGTTCCCGCCGAAGCGAACAGGCACGTGTACACCTGCCCGTCCGCCGACAGCCTGGCCCGAGTACAGCTGCCGCAGAACGGTTTCGACACCGAGCCGATCACCCCGATTTCTCCGCTCCCGTCGCGATACCGATAGCGCGTCGCGACCTCGCCTTCGTACATCGACTCGATCCGCTCGAGCGGATGGGCTGCCCCGATGATGTCGACAATGGAGTCGACGTCCGTCACCTGCGCCATTTCCCACCGGTTCGTCGCCCCTACATCCATGTACTCGATGAACCGCACGACGATACCGGTCCCTCGGAACCGTTCGGCCAGGTCGAGAATCGAATCACCGTTCACCCCCCGTCGCACCACCACATTCACCTTGACGGGTGACATCCCGGCGCACACTGCCGCGTCGATGCCGTCGAGCACGGTCCGGACGGGTACGCGCGTGTCGCTCATCCGCGCGAACGTCGTCGGGTCGATCGAATCCAGGCTGACGGTAACGCGTTTCAGACCGGCCGCGTACAAGGATGCGGCCTGGGCTGCGAGCAACGACCCGTTCGTGGTCATCGCAAGATCGACGCCGTCGATGGCGCTCAATCGTTCGACCAGCGTGGCGATTCCGGCCCGCAGCAACGGTTCACCACCCGTCAGACGGATCTTTCGGAGGCCGATCGTCGCCGCCGCCCGCGCCACTCTGTCGATCTCGTCGAAGGACAGCAGCCTGCCGGTGTCGAGAAATCGGTGATCGGGACCGAACTCGGCTCGAGGCATGCAGTAGACACAGCGGAAGTTGCACCGGTCGGTGACCGAGATACGGAGATCCCGAAGTGCCCGTCCCCGAGCGTCCACCGTCCCCGAATCGAGGTCGGTCGGATGGCTGCGCACTGCTCGAACGGGGTCACCCACGGAGTAGTCCTTTCACTCGGTCGAACACCAGAATCGCGGACGGCAGTGCCTCACACTTGACCGCGCGCGCCCGGTAGTTGACGTGCAGCGACCAGCGCACGACCCTGCCTCACGACTTTCCGGCAAAGTTACGAACAGTGAATCAACCGGAAACATTGCGGGTTAATCTCGAAGAAAGCTCCTGCATCGCCATGAGCGTCTACGACAAGGGGTCCCCATGCTGTCTCGATCCGGATTCTCCATTCCGACTCGAACGACCAGCCGCGGCGACTGGTCCGACATGTTGAACGAACACTTCGTCGCCCTGGACGTAGCCGACGTGGCGGACAGCCGATTCACCGGAGCCGTCCGATCGATGTCTCTCGCGCACCTGCAGGTGTCGACTGTCCGATCGACGACTCAACGCATCGCGCGAACCGACTCGCTCATCGAGAAGGACCGAATCGAATACGTTCAGATCGGGATGATCCGTCGAGGCCGCGCGATCGTGGTGCAGGACGGACGCGAATGCGTGCTCTCCCGCGGCGACTTCGCCATCTACGACACGTCTCGTCCCTTCGACTGGATCATCGACGGTCACCCCGACGACGATCAATGGGAGCTCGAAGTATTCACCTGGCCCCGTCACATGCTGCGACTCGACGAGCGTGAATCCAGCGACCTGACGGCCATGGCCTTCGACGGCTCGGCCGGTTTCAGCGGTCTCCTCAGCCGATTTCTGCACGACCTGGGGTCGACCCGGTCGACGCTGGGTACCGCGGGCGCACAGGCCATCGCAGACGAGGTCGGAGATCTGGTCAGCGTCATCGCGAGGAACACCACCACCAGCCCGGCGCTGGACTCCCCCGGTACCGCCCTCGTTCGGACGGCGCAACGCTATATCGAGGAACACCTCGCAGACCCAGATCTGTCGCCCACCACGGTCGCGTCGGCCATGCTCGTCTCCACCCGCCAACTGCATCGCCTGTTTGCGGCAAGTGGCACTACGGTGGCGCGCAGCATTCGGGTCAAACGGCTCGAGCGCTGCCGACGCGAGATCATCGCCAGCGTCGCGGTGGACCGCTCGCTCGGCCAGATCAGTCGGCGATGGGGTTTCGCGGACTCCGCAGTGTTCAGCCGCGCCTTTCGCGAGCAGTACGGGATGAGCCCGCGTCAGTACCGCGCGGCCGCGTGCGCGCAGTCCGACGACCCGCGAGCTGTCACTCGCCCGATGTGGCCGAGCGACCGTGAGCAGCCCGAGGTCGGCACTGCTCACGGTCCTCGTCGGTGAAACTGAGCTCCTACGGGTCTCTCGTCAGTGGAGCGAGTCACTCGAGTGGCCGGGCACGATCGCTGCCGAACCGTCGACCAGCGGGGCGATGTGATTCACCGCTGTCGCGGCCTCGGCGAACCCGACTGCGATCAACTTGACCTTGTCTTCGTGTCCGGCGACGTCGCCCGCCGCGAAGACTCGCCTTCGGCTGGTGCGCATCGTCCGTCCGACGGCGATATCGCGCTGGTACTTGTCCAATCCCCACGTGGAGATGGGGCCGAGCGCGGCTTTGAACCCCAGTGCGGCAACAACACTCGATACTTCGAGCTGTCGGCGATCGACTCCGGTGCCGTCGACGATCGTTACCGATTCGACGGAGTCTACGCCAAGGATTTCCTCCACCTCGAACGGGGTGAGGACATCGACACCGGACCGCTCCAGCTGACCGAGGCTGTGAGCGTGCGCCCGGAAGTCGTTGCGACGGTGCACCAATACCACCGATTTTGCGATCGGTTCCAGGCTCAACGCCCAGTCGACCGCCGAGTCTCCGCCGCCGACGATCATCACCCGTTCGCCGGCGAGATCATCGAGTTTCGGTACGAAATACCGTAGGCCTCGGTCGTGGAACTCGGCTCCGGCCGGCAATGGCCTCGGCGTGAACTTACCGATACCTGCGGCCACGAGAACGGCCTTGCCGACGACGGTCTCGCCCTTGTCCGTCGTGACCCGCACGAAGTTCTCGGATTCTTCGAGTTCGGTCGCCACGTGCCCCATCAGGTACGTCGGCTTCGCCTGATCCGCCTGTTCGACCAATGCGTCGACCAGATGTTGCGCCTTGATCGCCGGAAACCCGGCGACGTCGAATATCTTCTTCTCGGGGTACAGGGCCGCCAATTGCCCGCCCGGATGGGGCAGAGCGTCGATCACGGTGACCGTCATGCCCCTGAAACCCGCGTAGTACGCACCGTACAGTCCGGCAGGTCCGGCACCGACGATGATCAGATCACTCTCGGAAACCGTTGCGGCACTCACTTCTTCGCCACTTCGTCGATCGAGGGATGGTCGTGCCCAACCGGGCCGAGATCTTCCGCACCACCGGAAGCACCTGCGTCCTCACAGAATTCGACGGCGATGTCGACGAATTGCTTCTGTTCCTCCGGGATCTTGTGCTCCCAGAAGATGGCGTCGTTGGGACAGGCGGGCATGCACTTGCCGCAGTCGACGCACTCGTCGGGATTGATGTACATCATCCGAGCGCCCTCGTAGATGCAATCGACGGGGCACTCCTCGGTGCATGCCTTGTCGAGCAGGTCGATGCACGCTTCGGTCACGACGTAGGCCATATCGAAATCCTCATGTTCGTAGTAGGAGAAAGGGTTGTCAGGCGCCGAGCGCCGCGACCTCGACGAGGGTGTCGGAGAACGTCGGAGCGTTCCCGAGGTCGGCGAACACCGTCGGATTGAGCGAGGCCGGAGTCGACAGCGACAGCATGTTCTTGCGCCATGCACCCATCGCACAAACGGTGACACCCTGCATGACCGACTTGTCGAGTTTGGCAACGACGGTGAATTCGCCGCGATCGTTGAAGACTCGCACCACATCACCCGAAGCGATTCTCCGCCGTTCGCCGTCGACAGGGTTGATCAGCAACGTCGGCTCCTTCTGCACTTTGCGGTGCATGTCGAGATTCCCGAAGCTCGAATTCAGGTACGCGTGTGACTTGGGCGTGAGCAGATTGAGTGGATACTCCTCTGCCAGTAAGGGATTGGTCCTCGACGACTCGCGCGGCGGGATGTAGTGCGGAAGCGGATCCACCGGTTGTCCCGGCTGGTGGTCGTTCGATCCCTGCCGGAAGAGCGGCAGCACGAAGTTGCCGCCCGCCGCCGCCGAGGACAGAAACTCCGTTTTGCCGGACGGCGTCCGGAAATTGCCCTCTGCGTGCGGTGCGTACTCGTCGGGACCGGGAAGGTTGAGTCGCTGCCACCCGAGCTTCTTCAATGAATCGATCGTGATGCCCTCCATTGCCGGGGCATTCCAGTCGTAGGAGAGGGCGAGGAGTTCCTCATCGGTTCGTGAGAACACCGGTTCGGTGAAGCCCATCGCGGCGGCCAATCGGCGAAACAGCTCGGTATTGGGGACGGCCTCACCGAGGGGCTCGATCGACCGGTTGTTGTACGTGACGAACAGGTGTCCCCAGGAGAAGTTGATGTCGTCCTGTTCCAGCTGTGTCGTGGCGGGCAGAATGATATCGGCGTAATCCGCTGTGTCGGTAATGAAGTGGTCACTGACGACGGTGAACAGATCCTCCCGGCTGAGCCCGTCGATCATGCGCTTCTGATCGGGACACACCACCACCGGATTCGAGTTGTACACCATCAGTCCTTTGAGGGGCGTGTCCAGATTCAACCCGCCGGTCAGCGCCTCACCCAGCTGATACAGATTGATCACGCGTGTACCCGGAGTCTGCAGATCCGTCTGCAGAAACTCGGGCCAGTTCACCGGAAACGCCCACAGCGGCAGCTGCAGGATGCCGCCGCCGGGCTTACGCCAGGCCCCCACCAACGACGGTAGACAGGAGATGGCTCGGACGCTCTGCCCGCCACCTGCACTGCGCTCGATGGCGACGCCGATCCGAATGACGGAGGGCTGACTCTGTGCGTATTCCCTTGCCAGCGTGTAGATGTCTTCGACGGGAATGCCCGTCTCTTCGGACGCCCATTGCGGGGTGTACTGCTGCACCCGCTCGGCCAATTCGTCGAAACCGATGGTGAAGCGTTCGATGTAGTCCGCGTCGGTCAATCCCTCGTCGATGATCACGTGCATCATCGCCAGGGCGAGAGCGCCGTCGGTGCCCGGACGAATGGGGATGTACCAGCTCGCGGCCTTGGCGGTTCTGGTCTTGATCGGATCGATCACCACCACCTTGGCCCCGCGTTTCTTCGCCTCGGCTATGTACGGCCACAGGTGCAGGTTGGTGCTCATGGTGTTCGCCGCCCAGATCAGAATGAACTTGGAGTGGACGAAACTCTCGGGGTCGACGCCTGCCGTGTCGCCCACCGTCATCGCGTAGGCCGTGCACGAGCCGGCATCGCAGTAGGTGCGCTCGGCAACCGTCGCCCCGAGTCGGTTGAAGAATGCATCCCCGACGTTGAGACCCTGCGTAATGCCCTGGGTGCCGAGGTAATTGCACGGCATGATCGCCTCGGGGCCGAATTCCTCGGCGATGGAGGTGAATTTCTCGGCAATGGTGGCCACGGCCTCGTCCCACGAGATCCGCTCGAACTCTCCCGAGCCCTTGGGCCCGGACCGCTTGAGCGGGTACAGCACTCGGTCCGGGCTGTAGACCTTGTCGAGATAGTTGTCCACCTTCACGCAGAGGCCGCCGTTGGTGTACGGGTTGGTCTTGCTCCCGCTGACGCTCGTCGCCACCCCGTCCTCGACGGTCACCACCATCGAGCACGAATCCGGACAATCCTGCGCACACGCTCCGAGAACGGTGAGTTCCGTCGGGCGGTCGGCCGGGGCGTCGTGTGAGCGCGTATCTTCCTGAACAGTCGTCATGGGTGCTCCTCGGCGTGGATATCACTGGTATGTGTTATCCGTAGCCTGCACCGCGAGGACGCTCCCGACAGGACGCCGAGCGCCGTCTACTTTGCACTCTGTGCCCGAAGGCTCATCGCTCAGATCAATCCCTGTTTACTCGCGGCATAGACGGCCTCGGCACGGCGGGACACCGCGAGTTTGCGCATGATGTTGCTGACGTGAAACTTCACCGTCGTCGCCGAGATGAACAACCGCGTTCCGATCATGTTGTTGGACAGACCCGTTGCCAGTAGCCGGAGCACTTCGAGCTCACGCTCGGTCAGCCGCTCGATGCTGCTCGGTGTGCCGTTGAGTGAACGAACGACGGCCGAGGCGCTCCGGGAATCGAACGCACTCTCACCGCGCGACACCGCGCGGATCGCGCGAACCAACTCGGTGGTGTCGACGTCCTTGACCACATATCCCCGGGCACCGGCATGCACGGCCTCCACCACCAGACGATCGTCGAGGAACGTCGTCAAGACGAGTAGACCGATTCCGTTGTGCGCCTTGGACAACTGCGCACACAGGGCGAGACCCTCGTAATCGGAGCTGGCAGAGAGCTTGAGGTCCATCAGCACGATGTCGGGTGTGACCCGAGCGACGACGGCCAAGCCCTCCTCCCGCGTCGACGCCTCCCC
The DNA here is from genome assembly GCF_000963615.1 of Rhodococcus sp. PML026. Classification (NCBI taxonomy): domain Bacteria; kingdom Bacillati; phylum Actinomycetota; class Actinomycetes; order Mycobacteriales; family Nocardiaceae; genus Rhodococcus; species Rhodococcus sp. PML026. The sequence continues at coordinate 281,746 of NZ_KQ031376.1, forward strand.
CACGATCGTCAGGTCGGACTCACGTTCGAGCACCGACCGTAACCCGTCGCGCAGAATCGCATGATCGTCGACCAGGACGATCCGAACCCTGGGCGGCGCCGCCGGAGGCGAACCGTCTCGTACCACTGTGACGCTCATGCTGTGCCCTTCGTGGAATTCGGGTCGAGCGGTATACGCACTGCCACTCGCACGCCCCCGGTGCGGGCACGGCGGATCTCGAAGACCCCGCCGTGTTCGCGGGCGCGCGCCGCCATGTTCGCCAACCCGCGGTGGCGGCCGTCGACGTCGGTGGACTCGGCCATGTGCAGCATCATGCGCAAGTGCGCCGGATCGCCGTCACCGTCATCGGCAATCGACAGCTGTACCTGATCGAGCGAGTAGCTCAATCGAAGAATGGCCCGGGATGCATGTCCGTGCACTGCAGTGTTGAACAACGCCTCTCCGGCGATGCGGAGCAAAGCATGCTCGCATTCGCTGCTCAACTCGACGGGAGTTCCCTCCACCCGCAGCGAGACCTGCAACTCGTCGGGCATGTGGACCACCGAAAGCTGTTCGAGCATTTCGGGAAGCGACGTTCGGTCGGCGTCCTGAGGGTGATTGAGCGCGTAGATCGCCGACCGCAGCTGATCCACTGCCCGACGCGTCAGATCCTTGGCCAGATCCAGCCTGTCACTGCGCTCTTCCGCCGAGATGTCGCTGCGACAGACCTCGATCTGCATACCGGCCGACAACACGGCCTGGGTCACGCTGTCGTGCAGTTCGCGCGCGATGCGATGCCGTTCATCGTCGAGCACCTGATGCCGATGCGCGGCACCCAATTGTCTTTGCGTCAGCAGGAGTTCGGCATTGCGGGCGGCGAGGTCGGCCGCTGTTCGATTCGCCTCGGCGTAGGCATTCTCGGTGCGCTCGAGGAGTTGTCTTCGGCTCTGGAACAGAGCCGAATTCTGCAGGGCCACCGCGGTTTGCCTGGCCAGGATGCTGAGCACCGCGGCGTCGGTGGCGTCCAGCACACGTTGCTCACCGGTCCACGCTGCAAAAGCGCCCACGACACCCCCGTCGTACGCGATCGGCACGAAGGCGTGATGGGCGGAGATCACCGGGGTCAGCCCGTCGCCGCACGTCGACTGTCGGATCGACTCGAGGCAGTCGACGACGTCGTCCGGCAACGGTGGCCCTTCGACGTTGTCGACCAGAAACGGTGTGGCGTCGGGTCCGAGTACCAATCTGCGAGGACCGGCGTCGGGGAACGCCCCGTCGGCGAGAGCGAACACGACCCAGCGCGCACTCAGATGGGCTCGTGCCGCCTCGGCCACAGCGCACACCAGCGTTTCCGGACCGTCGACCGTGCGCACCAGCGCTCGCGAGATCAGTTCCAGCGCATAGACGACGCGTTCCAAACGTTCCGCAGCGCCGCGATACTGGGGGTAGAACGTGTTCTTGCCCGAACGCAGTCCCGTCAGCAACGAGAGGTCGGGTCCCGACGTCACAGTGCAGTCCTGAACAGATCGACCATCTCGCGGTGAGTGGCCGAGCGCGGGTTGGTGGACATGCATGCATCGCGTAATGCGTTGGTGGCCAACACATCGAGATCGGACTCGCTGACGCCGATCTCGGCCAGGCCGGCGGGAACACCGACCTGACGAGCGAGGCGGTCCACTCGATCGGCCACGGCCATTGCGGCCTCCTCCGGCCTGGCCCTGCCCTCGGGCAGCCCGAGACTCATCGCGATGGCCACGTACGGCAACGGATCCTCGGCAGCGTTGAAACGAATGACGTGCGGCAGCAGCACACCGTTGATCACCCCGTGCGGGAGATCGAGCAGCCCGCCCACCTGGTGGCTCATCGCGTGCGTCGCACCAAGTATCGCGTTCGTGAATGCCAGGCCGGCCTCCAGACTCGCCTGCGCCATCGACCCTCGTGCAACCATGTCGGTCGGCTCGTCGATGGTGCGAGCCAACTGTGACATCACCATGGTGATGGCTCGGAGCGCATGATGGTCGGTGAGCTGGTTGTGACCCAACGACACGAACGCCTCTATCCCGTGCGTCAGAGCATCCAAACCGGTTGCGGCGTTGAGCCATTCGGGCATCGTGGTCAGCAACATCGGGTCGATCACCGTGATGTCCGGTACCAGGGCTCGGCCGAGAATGGTGATCTTCGTCGAGCGTGCGGTATCGGTGACGATGCAGAACTGCGAGACGTCGGCTCCGGTGCCGGATGTCGTGGGCACCATCACCAGAGGCGGGATCGGCCGGGTGGCCCGATCCACCCCCTCGTAGTCGAGGATTCGACCGCCGTTGCCGGCGAGGACGGCAATCCCTTTCGCCGCATCCATCACCGACCCTCCCCCGATCGCCACCAACACGTCGCAGCCGAAGTCCGCGTAGTAACCGTGGCCGGCCTCGATCTCGACGTCCTTGGGATTGGGCGTCAGTGCGCTCCAGACCTGGGGCTCGAGCCCCTGCGCAAGAAGGAGGTCGACGAGCTGCCCGGCCCAGCCACTCTCGATCAAGCCGGCGTCCGTGACGAGCATCGGCCGTACCCCACCGAGACGACGCGTCGCATGCGCGACCTCTCCGAGCGAATCCGGACCGAACACGATCTCGGGCGCATGGAACTTGAGGACACGTGGCGTCTCGGCTCGGCTGCGCCGAGTATCGAGATCGTGCAGCGCCTTGCCTACGTTCGCAGTAGCTGCCTGGTCCACCGTTCACACCCTCGCTGTCCTTCGATCCGAACACGAACCGGACCTGTGATTCAGGTTACAACCTTACGAGCGCAGACGGTCCGTTCCCACCAGCACCGGGCCAGGTTCCTACCTACCCGATCGGGCAGGTAAGCGGTGTGACGGGTCGGGTCATGACAGCGCATGCCCCAGATCGGCGGCCTGCGCCGCCAACTGTTCCCCGTCTCGTGCCACCACCACTCGATCGCAGAATGGCTCGTACTCCTCCATCGAGCACGCGGCCTGCGCCCAGTAACGACGAGCTTCGGGAGTGATCCAGGCGATGCGGTGCACCTTGGACCGAATCTTCTCCAACGCATCGAGTCCGGGCGGCCGTCCGTTGCACCGACCGTCCCCCACGATGATCACCGCGGTGCGCTTGTTCAACACCTCCCCATGCGAGTCCAGCAGGTCCGCGAAGGTCCTGCCGTAATCGCTGCTCGCTTCGAGGTCCAATCGCGCATCTGCGAGTACTGCAGCCAGAGCACCGTCGCCCGTACTCCCGAGCAAGGTGGTCGTCACGTCCACCGGAGAATCGACGAAGCCCATCACAGTGCAGCGATGCGCACGCGAGTGCATCGCCTGGGCAAGTCTGAGCGTGAATGCGGTGATCGGGCGAACGGACAACGAGACGTCCGCCAGCACCAACAATCGAACCTTGTCCGGAACCGGTGTCCTGGTGACCAACCGAAACGGAATGCCGTCCGTGCGCAAGCTCGACCGAACCGTGCGACGCATGTCCAGCGGGCCCCGAGAGTGTTCGCGAGGCCGAGGCCGAGGAGTCCCGCGCATGTGCCGCAACACTTCGTGACTTGCGCGCTCGATCTCGGCATGGCTGTCGATCCCCCGCCCTGCGCCGTCGACCGGCACCGGTGACGACATCGTCCCGGTCAACTCACCCAGAGCTGCGACGAAGGCTTCGACGGCATCGGTGATCCTGTCCAACATCGCCGCGCTCAGCGGCCCGGAATCTCCGCCATCGCCGTACACGCTACTGGGATCGTAGGCATCGAACCATGCCAGGATACTTGCCGGATCCTCCCAGTTCAGTTGCCCTGCAACCGCTCCGCTCGTGCTCGACGCCAACTCCCCTGCAGCCGTCGAACCGGAACGCTCCAGATCGACGGTGTAGGTCACGCCCCGTCGACCCATGTCGCCATCGGTATCGATGGACAGATCGTGATCCTCCGACGACAGACTGATGTCGTCGTCGTCCTTGTGTGGGTTGAAGCCCTTGTCGGCCTCGGGGGCGTCGAGCAGATCTCCGATCTCGACGGCACGCTCGTTGTATTCGGCGTACTTCGCCGCCTCCTGGTCGGCTCCCACGTCGAGATCGGTCGGGAGGCCGCCCGCCACCTGCGCGCCGACCGGCGAAGTGTGTTCGTGGACAACAGCGTTCGAGCCGACTGCGAACAGCGAGTCGAACGCGAGATCGAATCCCTGCTGTTCGTGATCGTACTTCGCGCACGTGGCGCGTAACGCCGCGCGTAGAACCGTCAGGTCACCTGCCCCCAGGAGCCCGAGCACGCGTCGGACTTCGATGACCTCGGCCGGCGACGCCGCCACTCCGAACCGCCGCAGCGTCCGGCCGAACACTGCCGACAGCACGTCGAGTACCACCGACGGAGCGAACGGCTCGACCGCAGTCATCGTCGAATCCCGATGCCGCCCTTGTCCCGTCCACCATGACCCCGGAACGCCGTCGCAGTCGTGTTGACGACGGCTCCGAGAGATGGTGCTGCAGAGGCTGTCTCCGTCGCCGGGCCTGCCATCGCGATCTTCATGTCCGAGGAGTATTTGACCAGCGCGGCGAGCAGATACTTGCGGGTGTCCTCCGTGTGGCCGAGGACCGACGCGATACGAGCCGCGTCGATGACCTCCGAGATCGATGGGCTCTTGCGCAGCGGCAGCGCCCGCAGTTCGGTTGCCAGCGCCACGATGTCGGCTGCGACCCGATCGGGTACCTCCGGAGCGCGGGCGGTGACGATCTCCCGTTCCCGTTCGGCAGAGGGGTAGTCGAGATGAAAGTGCAGGCAGCGGCGTTTGAGGGCGGAAGACAGCTCGCGAGTGTCGTTGGAGGTCAGAATGACCCACGGATCACTTCGTGCGGTGAAGGTGCCCACCTCGGGAATGGTCACCTGCTTCTCGGCGAGCACCTCGAGCAGCAGCGCCTCCATGGATTCCTCAGTGCGGTCGACCTCGTCGACGAGAAGAACCACCGGCTCCTCGGACAGGATCGATTCCAGCAGCGGACGCACCGAGAGGAACGGCTCGGAATACAGGCCGAAGTCCTTGGCGGCGAGCATCTTCGAGGCGTCGTCGATGTCGGTGACGTGCTGGGTCAGCGCACCGATGTGTTCACGCAGCATCTGCACGTGCAGAAGTTGTTTGGCGTAATCCCACTCGTACAGGGCTCGGTTGTCGTCGAGCCCCTCGTAGCACTGCAGGCGCACCAACTTGCGGCCGCTCGCCGCAGCAAGCGATTTGGCCAGCTCCGTCTTTCCGACACCCGCCGGTCCTTCGAGCAGCAGCGGGCGATCGAGCGCTGTCGCCAGATGCACCACGGTCGCCAGGTCGTCGTCGGCGATGTAATCCTGCTCGGCGAGCGCCCTCCGCAGGTCGGCAGCGTCGGTGAATCGAACGGTGTCGGTGTCGTCGCTACGCACTGTCGACAGCGAGATCATGTGTTTCCCTTCGAAGAGCGGCGGAGCCGCAGTGGTGCGGTTATGCGCCGCCCGGGGCACATAACCGCACCACTGCGCAGCATTAGTACGACTCGTTGATCGCGTGCGAGACGACCGGAATCATCGACTCGACGGTGACCTCGCGGGGGTTACCCGGGGTGCACCAGTCTTCCTGGATGTGCTCGGAGATCTTGAGTACCGACTTCTCGTCACCCTTGATCACGTCGCCCTTACCGGCGTACTTGCCGGTGTTCATCCGGTTCTTGTCGTACGTCGCGGAACGGATCGACCCGAAGTTGTCGGGAATGCCGACGTCCTTCGCGAGCCGGATGGCGGCTTCGACTGCCGCGTCGGCCGCCTGGACGGTGGTCATGTTCTTCGTGTCGACGCCCATGGCCACGGCGATCTCCGCATAGCGCTCGTAGCGCGAAGGCAGGTTGTACTCCCACACGCGCGGCAGAGCGATGGCGTTGTTGAGGCCGTGAGCACTGTCGTAGAACGCACTGATCGCGTGGGAAATCGAGTGGATGACACCGAGTCCGCCGGAGTTGAACGCCTGCGTGGCGATGTACTGGGCGTTCATCATGCCCTCGCGAGCCTTCAGGTTGCCCGGGTCGTAGACGGCCTCGCGAAGGTGCTTGGACACCAGGCCGATCGAGTAGATCGCGTTGCCCAGCGACGGCGCGAAATCGAGACGCGACACGTACGGCTCGGCACCGTGTGCCAGAACGTCGAAGCCACAGAACGCGGTCCATTGCTGGGGGCAGGTGTAGTAGAGCAGCGGATCGTCCAGTGCCAGAGTCGGTGTCGACGCCTCGTCGAAGGCGAGCCACTTGTGCGGCTTCTCCATGTCCGAGGTGTCGGTGATGACGTACGCCCAGGACGTCTCCGAACCCGTTCCGGCGGTGGTCGATACGGCGATATGGGGTGGGTTCTGCTTGTTCGTGGACTTGGAGAATCCCTCGAACTCGTTGATGTTGCGGCCGTCGTGGGCAACGACGACGCGGATGCCCTTGGCCGCGTCGTGGCTGGAGCCGCCACCGACGGAGATGACGCTGTCGCACTTCTCCTTCTGGTAGAGCGCGGCACCGTCCATGACGTTGTAGTCCTTGGGGTTCGACTCGACCTTGTCGTAGAGAACCACCTCGACGCCCTGGTATTCGATCTTGCCGATCAGTTCCTCGATGATCCCGGATCCGCGCAGTCCGGTGGTGACGAGCAGGGCACGCTTGAATCCGAGTTCCTTCGCCTCGACGCCGATCATGTCGTGAGCGCCGACCCCCAGCTTGGCGCGGGGCAGCGGGTGAAACTCCTTGATGGGGAATTCCCAGATCTGATTGAGCTCGATTGCCATCGGTGTCTCCTCGGTGAGTGTGGTCAGGAAACGCCTGGGGTGTGTGATCGGCGTCTCACTGATGACCACCATGGCCGCACCGAGAGGAGATCGGAACACCTGCAGGGTAGAACCGTTCCAACACCGCTGCCGGACTATCCGATTGGGCAGTGCGTGGTGCCCGTCCTCGGGAGGGGAGATCGAGGAGTGATTGCTGCGCTAACGATTTCGTCGTTGCACAACCGAGAACCCGACGACCGAGATCAGTGCAAGAGCTATGACGAACGCCCCGTACACCTCGACCGTGGTGCTCAATCCGAGCCGGTGCACGGCGAGACCGGCGATCACCGCAGGCAGGCTGAAGGCGAGGTAGCTGATGACGAATGTCGTGGCGAACACGCCACCTCGCACCGCAGCGGGGACCAACGAACCGAGTGTGCGCATCGCACCGAGAAACGTTGCTCCCCAGCCCGATCCTGCGACGACAGCGCCGACGAAATACAGCGCGACCGAGCCGATTTCGACCGACACCAAGGTCAGCGCGACGCCGCTTGCGAGCACCGACGCGCCGATCATCATCACCGTGCGAGGAAGCCCGTTGCGCACGACGACAGCTGCTACCGAGCCCGAGGCGAACAGCGAGAAGATCTCCAGGCCGCCCACGATGTGGTTGTCGATACCGAAGACGGTGCCGATGATCGACGGGCCCAGCGAGAGGTGGAACCCGCCGAGCGACCAGGTCGCGAACAGGGCAGGGGCAATGACCACGAACGGTGCCCGCACCGACTTCGGCAGCGAGGCTCGCGGCAGCAGGGTCGACGCCAGGTGACGTCGGGAATCGAAGCCGCGCATCGCCGACGTCTCCGGCACGAACAGCAGGGCCACGGCCAGTACTGCCGCGGCGGCGATCAACAGGGCGAACACGAGAATTTCGGGTGCCGGCGCCAACTGCACCAGCAAACCGGCCCCGATCGCGCCTGCCGCCAGACCGAAGGAGGGGGCGACGCTGTTGAGCAGCGGGCCGGTCGACACGGTGGGCTGCAGATCGATGATGGCCGCACTCATGGCACCCGTTGCCGCGCCTGCGGCGATTCCCTGCACGACGCGAGCAGCGATCAACACCGGGACACTGTCGGCGACGATGAACAACACCAGACTGACGATCAGCAGCAGCAGTGACGCGACCAGGATCGGTTTGCGTCCGATGTGGTCCGACAGACTTCCCACCGTGAGCAGAGTCAGCAGCAGCGCCAGCGCATAGACGGCGAAAACGACCGTGAGGGTGATCGCGCTGAACCCCCACGACTGCTGGTACACCGGGTACAGCGGCGACGGTGCAGCCGAGGACGCCATGAGCACGATGAAGGCGACGCCGACCACCCAGAAGGCATACCGATGCGGAATCCGCGCCGCTGCTCTGCCCTGTACGTCCCGCGTGTCGACACCGACCATGTGCTCATTCCCTCCACTGCAACAACCGTTACCTCAGTGAAAGACAACGCACGAACCCACCGGGCATTCCCCGGCGGCGCGGAACTACCGGGCCCGCGCACCGTCGAGTAGCACCGTCGCCTCGCGGTAACGATGTGCACTCTCCGGCAGTACGCCTTCGATGCCGCTCAGCCACACCGAGACCGATCCGGTGCCGGCCCGCGCCGAACCGACCTCGTCCGCGCGCCGCACCGTCTGATTGGCCACAGCCGCCGCGCTGTCGAACATCGTCACGCCGTCCGGCAGACGCGCGACGATCTCGTCCAGCACCAACGGGTAGTGGGTGCACCCCAACACGATGGACTCGACGTCGTCGGGAGTGGCGGCCACCGCAGCGTCGATGGCCGCACGTATTCCGGTCGAGTCTCCGCGATCGATCGAATCGGCCAGGCCGTGGCAGGCCACGCTGGTCACCGTCCGACGAGAGGCGAATTCGTCGATCAACCGGGCCTGGTACGCACTTGCCGTCGTGGCCGCCGTCGCCCAGATCGCGATCCGATCACTGACCGCCGCTGCGGGTTTGATCGCCGGGACCGTCCCCACCACGGGGATCGAATCACCGAGCGCAGCCCGCACCTGGCTCAACGCCGTCACACTGGCCGTGTTGCACGGCAGCACCACGACCTCGGCTCCGAGTTCGACGGCATGCCGAGCGGTACCGACCACCCGCTCGATCACCCACGCATCCGGCTTCGGACCCCACGGAGCGTTGTCGGGATCCATCATCAGCACCAGATCGAGCTCGGGACGCGACTCACGCAGGTGAGCAGCCGTCGGGAGCATTCCCAACCCCGAGTCGATCAGTGCGACGATCATGCCAGTGCTTGCTCGACGTCGCCCACCAGATCGGCACCGTCCTCGATACCGACGGACAGACGCACCAGGTCGTCCGGGACCTCGAGCAGCGAACCGGCAGTCGACGCGTGCGTCATCGCGCCGGGATGCTCGATGAGCGACTCGACGCCGCCCAAAGACTCTGCGAGAGTAAAGATCTCGGTTTTCGCGCAGAAATCGAGAGCGGCCTGCTTGCCGCCGGCCAGCCGCACGGAGACCATGCCGCCGAACCGTCGCATCTGCTTCGCGGCCACCGCGTGAGACGGGTGCGACTCGAGGCCGGGGTAGATGACCTGCGAGATGGCCGGATGCCCGTCGAGGAATTCGACGATCTTCTCCGCGTTGTCGCTGTGCCGTTCCATCCGCAACGCGAGGGTCTTGATGCCGCGCAAGGTCAGGAATGCGTCGAACGGTCCGGGAACGCCCCCGGCACCGTTCTGCAGGAACGCGAACGCGGTGTCGAGCTCTTCGCTGTCGGTCACCAGAGCGCCGCCGACGACGTCGGAGTGGCCACCGATGTACTTGGTCGTCGAGTGCAGCACCACATCGGCACCGAGGGACAACGGCTGCTGCAGATAGGGAGACGCGAACGTGTTGTCGACGACCAGCTTGGCCCCGCCCTCGTGCGCGACACCCGCGAGCGCCTCGATGTCACCGACGTTGAGCAACGGGTTGGTGGGCGTCTCGACCCACACCAACTTGGTGTTCGGACGCATCGCGGCGCGGACCTCGTCGACGTTCGAGACCGCAGCCACGGAGTACTCGATGCCCCACTGGGTGAAGACCTTGTCGATCAATCGGTACGTGCCGCCGTAGGCGTCGTTGGGAATGACGAGGTGGTCACCGGGACGCAGCGCCGACCGCAGCATGCAGTCGGTAGCGGCCATGCCCGACGAGAAAGCGCGACCGTAGGTACCGGATTCGATGGCTGCGAGGTTGGCCTCGAGCGGCCGACGCGTCGGGTTGCCGGTGCGCGCGTACTCGAATCCGCTACGCATTCCGCCGACCCCGTCTTGCGCGAAGGTGGAGCTGGCGTAGATCGGCACGTTGACCGCGCCGGTCAGTGGATCGGGCTCGTAACCCGCGTGGACCGCCTTCGTGGAAAAGCCCTGCCAGGAGGTGTTGTCTGCCTTGCTGCGCTGCTCACTCATGGCCTCCACACTAATCGGCCTGCGTCGCCCGGCAGGGGCGTGGGTAACCTGCGAAGACAACCCCCAGCGGAAAGAGGCACCGTGGCCAACTCCCAGAGCGTCGACGAACTGTTCGCGATCGATTCCCTCCTCGACGACGAAGAACGTCAGATCCGGGACACCGTCCGCAAGTTCGGCAACGAACGCATCCGACCACACATCGCCGACTGGTTCGACGAGGGCACCGTTCCCGCGCGTGAACTTGCCAAGGAGCTGGGCTCGCTCGGCCTGCTCGGCATGCACCTCGAGGGCTACGGCTGCGCCGGAACATCGGCGACGGCGTACGGCCTGGCCTGCCTCGAACTCGAAGCCATCGATTCCGGCATCCGCTCACTGGTCTCGGTGCAGGGCTCGCTGGCGATGTTCGCGATCTGGAAGTACGGGTCCGAGGAACAGAAGCAGCAGTGGCTGCCGCGGATGGCCGAGGGTTCGCTCATCGGCTGCTTCGGTCTCACCGAGGCCGACTTCGGGTCCAACCCCGGCGGCATGCTCACCCGAGCCAAGCGCGACGGTGACGACTGGATTCTCAACGGCAGCAAGATGTGGATCACCAACGGTCCGGTCGCCGACGTCGCCGTCGTGTGGGCTCAGACCGACGACAAGGTCAGGGGTTTCGTCGTCCCCACGGACACCCCCGGATTCACCGCCAACACGGTGAAGAAGAAGCTGTCTCTGCGCGCGTCGATCACCGGCGAGCTGGTGTTCGACGACGTCCGTCTCCCGGCCGACGCGATGCTGCCCGAGGCCCGCGGCCTGAGCGGACCGTTGAGCTGCCTCAATGAGGCCCGGTTCGGCATCGTGTTCGGAGCGATGGGCGCGGCGCGGGACTGCATCGAATCGGCCGTCGAGTACTCCAAGACCCGCGCGGTGTTCGACAAGCCGCTGGCCGGATACCAGCTCACCCAGGCCAAGCTCGCGAACATGGCGCTCGAACTCGGCAAGGGTCAACTGCTCGCGCTGCATCTGGGCCGGCTCAAGGACAAGGGCGAACTGCCGGGCGAGCGAGTGTCACTCGGCAAGCTCAACAACGTGCGCGAGGCCATCAAGATCGCTCGTGAATGCCGAACCATCCTGGCCGCCAACGGAATCACGTTGGAATACCCCGTACTCCGGCATGCCAACAACCTCGAATCCGTCCTCACCTACGAGGGCACATCCGAGGTCCATCAACTCGTGATCGGGCAGGCGCTGACGGGCTCCAGCGCTTTCCGATAAGGCGGCTGCGCCGCTTGTGAGCGGAACCTCGTAGCCTGCTACGTGTTCAGTCTGGGGACATATGAGACACGAGATGTCCACGGACATGTGACACACGGGCTGTGATGATGCTGCGGGGCACTGTGACCGGCTATGGAGTAATCCATGGCCAGATCGGATGCCCGGATGAACCTGCTCGACGCCACCTTGACCGCATGGATCATCGAGGGAGCCGACGTCTTCGACGAACGAGGCCTGTCAGGCTTCTGCGCCGACCACGGGCTCTCCCGCAGTACCGCCAACCGTCACGCCGCCCGGATCCGAGAACGGGGCCGGTGGGAACTCGACTCCCGCCGGCCCCGCTCGAGCCCGACACGCACCCCCGACACCATCGAAGCCCGCATCATCGCGCTCCGCGGCAAATTGGGCCGCGACAACGGTGCCGACAACATCAGCTACGAGCTGACCAAGATTGCCGCCGAACATGATTGGGCCGGCAAAGGCTGGAAGGTCCCGGCCCGATCGACCATCAACAACATCCTCACCCGCCACGGCCTGGTGACCCCGGAACCCAAGAAGCGACCCAAATCGTCCTACCGCCGGTTCCAATACGCCCGGCCCCGTGACTGCTATCAGATCGACGCCACCGAAGTCGTACTCTCCGGCGGCGGGAAAGCCACCGTCTTCGAAGTTCTCGACGACTGCACCCGCACCCTCGTCGCGACGTACGTCTGCCACGCCGAGACCACCGCCGGAGCCATCACCGCCATCGGCAGAGCGTTCACCGACTACGGAGTACCGGCAATCGTGTTGTCCGACAACGGAATGGCATTCTGCGCGACCGCGTCGAAGGGCCGCTCGAAGTTCGGCGCGTTCGTCACCGGGTCCGGTGCCAGGCTCATTCACTCGAGCCCGTACCACCCTCAGACCAACGGCAAAGTCGAACGCCACCACCGCACCTTCAAACAGTGGCTCACCGACCAACCCACCCGGCCCGCCACCACCGCCGAGTTGCAGACATCGTGCAACCGCTACCAGAAGTTCTACAACAACGACCGCCGCCACAGTGCCGTGAACATGCCCCCGCAGCAGGCATGGAACCGCGCAACAACCCTGGGCGGCCCGCAGCACCTACCCACCCAGGTCGACGCCACAGTCGGCACCCACTCCGTCTCCGGCTCCGGCGTGATCTCCGTCGGCGACCACACGATCTCGGTCGGACGGCCCCACGCACACACTCGCGTGACCGTCCTGCGCGACGGCAACCACATCACCACCTACACGGCCAGCGGAGAAGTCCTCGGCCACTTGCACCTGAACACCGACAAGCGCTACCAAGGACAACTCCACCGCCCCGCAGCCTAGAATCGTGTCTCACATGTATCGAGACACCCGTGTCCCACATGTATCAAGACAGCACACGTAGCCTGCTACGAAGTTCCACTCACATGCCTAGGCACCCTTACTGAGGAACCCGAGCAGATCGTGGCGAGTGATGACGCCGACGGGCTTGCCCTCTTCGACGACCATCAGCGCATCGGACTCCCCGAGTGCCTTGGTGGCGTCGGAGACGGTTTCGCCGGCACCGATCAGCGGGAACGGGGCACTCATGTGCTTGGCGACCGGGTCGGCCAACGCTGCGCGACCCTCGAACACGGCGCTGAGCAGATCGCGCTCGGTGACGCTGCCGGCGACCTCGCCTGCCATGACGGGCGGCTCGGCTCCGACGACGGGCATCTGCGAGACGCCGTACTCGCGCAGAATCTCGATGGCGTCACGCACGGTCTCGGACGGGTGGGTGTGCACCAGATCGGGCAGGGCACCGGACTTGCCGCGCAGCACTGCGCCGACCGAGGTCTCCTCGGTGGTGCCGTCCAACCGCGAACGCAGGAATCCGTACGAGGACATCCACGAGTCGTTGAAGATCTTCGCCAGGTAGCCGCGGCCACCGTCGGGCAGCAATACGACGACCAACGCGTCGGGACCTTCGCGTTCGGCAACCTGAATGGCCGCGACAGCAGCCATGCCGCACGAGCCGCCGACCAACAGGCCTTCCTCGCGGGCGAGGCGACGAGTCATGTCGAACGAGTCGTTGTCGGACACGGCAATGATCTCGTCCGGGATGGACGGGTCGTAGGCGGTCGGCCAGAAGTCCTCACCGACACCCTCGACCAAGTACGGACGTCCCGTGCCACCGGAGTACACCGATCCCTCGGGGTCGACGCCGATGACCTTGACCTTGCCGCCGGAGACCTCCTTGAGGTACTTGCCGGTGCCGGAGATGGTGCCGCCGGTGCCGACGCCTGCGACGAAGTGCGTGATCTTGCCGTCGGTGTCGGCCCAGATCTCGGGCCCGGTGGTCTCGTAGTGGCTGGCCGGGCCGGCCGGGTTGGCGTACTGGTTCGGCTTCCACGCTCCCTCGATCTCGCGGACGAGTCGGTCGGAGACGCTGTAGTAGCTGTTGGGGTCTTCGGGCGCGACGGCCGTGGGGCAGACGACGACCTCGGCACCGTAGGCACGCAGCACGTTGCGCTTGTCCTCACCGACCTTGTCGGGGCACACGAACACACACTTGTAGCCACGCTGCTGAGCGACGAGCGCGAGGCCGACGCCGGTGTTACCGGACGTGGGCTCGACGATGGTGCCGCCGGGCTTCAACTCGCCCGAGGCCTCGGCTGCGTCGATCATCTTGACGGCGATGCGGTCCTTCGACGAACCACCCGGGTTGAGGTACTCGATCTTGGCTGCGACCGTGCCGGCGCCGTCGCCGATGACGGAGGACAACTTCACCAACGGGGTGTTGCCGATGAGTTCGGTGATGTGCTGTGCGATGCGCATTGCTCCATCTTCCCAGATGCAGGTATCGGACTCTCGGCCACGGCTGTCGACACCCGCATACGATGGTGAGGGGGCACGACGAGAGGGATCGATCTGTGACGGCGAGCGGATGGCGTACCGCCGCGAAAGCGAGCGCCGCGACGGTACTTGCAGGCTCAGGAGCAGGGACTGCGTCCTGGGCCGCGTACCGACATCTGATGGGACAGGCCGCCGCGGCTCGCGGTGTCATCGGACGCAACATTGCCAAGCCACCCGAGGCCGACGGGGTCTACACCGCCGGCTGCGCAGCACCTGAGCGGTGGCGCATGGGAAGTTCAGCAGATATTCATCTGATGATCTTCGGCGACTCCACCGCGGCAGGCGTGGGTTGCACTGTGGCCGACGAGGTCCCGGGTGTCCTGCTCGCCCGCGGGTTGGCCGAGGAAACCGGTCAACGAATCCGCTTGAGCACCAAAGCAATTGCCGGTGCCACGTCCAAGGGACTCGAAGGTCAGGTCGACGCCATGTTCGTCGCGGGCCCGCCGCCCGATGCCGCGGTGATCTTCATCGGCGCGAACGACGTCACCAAGAAATTCTCCATTCCGGCATCAGCGGCCAGGCTGGGCGATGCAGTCGAACGATTGACGGCCAAGGGCTGCGTCGTCGCCGTGGGAACGTGCCCCGATCTCGGTGTCGTGACGGCCATTCCGCAACCGCTGCGTACCGTCGTCCGCAATTGGGGTCGGCGGCTGGCCCATGCCCAGACGGCCAGGACTCTCGGCGCCGGCGGGCATCCGGTCGCCCTGGCGGATCTGCTGGCACCGGAGTTTCTGGCCGCCCCCGACACGATGTTCTCGGCGGACCGCTTCCACCCGTCCGCTGCGGGTTACGAGCTGGCCGCGCAACAGATTCTGCCGGTGCTCGCCTCGGCCCTCGGCGTATGGCACGGCGGTCCACTGCCCGAACTGCCGACGGTGTCCGCCGCTGCCGAATCACGCAGAGCCATCCCCCGCGCCACCGCCGCAGTGGACCGCTTTCTCCGGCGTAGAACTGCCGAGATCGACGCCGAGATCGACAGCGCGGCGGAGGATCTCCTACGTCGTGGCGATGGCCGTCAGGCAGGGTTGTAAGTTCGATCAGGAGACATCGCCTACTCGGCGGTAACAGAGCAGGTAAGCAGTACCGATATCGAAGGAGATCTCATGCCAGAGGCAGTCATCGTCGCCACCGCGCGCTCACCCATCGGCAGGGCAATGAAGGGGTCGCTCAAGGACATTCGTCCCGACGACCTCACCGCTCAGATGGTCGCCGCTGCGCTGGCCAAGGTGCCCTCGCTCGACCCGAAGGACATCGACGACCTGCTCCTGGGCTGCGGCCTGCCCGGCGGGATGCAGGGCAACAACCTCGCGCGCATCGTCGCGGTTCAGCTCGGCTACGACTCGCTGCCCGGAACGACGATCACGCGCTACTGCTCGTCCTCGCTGCAGACCACCCGCATGGCGCTGCACGCGATCAAGGCAGGCGAGGGTGACGTGTTCATCTCCGCAGGCGTCGAGAGCGTGTCCAGCTTCATCCACGGCAGCTCGGATTCGCTTCCGGAAAGCCACAACCCGATCTTCGCCGACGCCGAGGCCCGTACCAAGAAGGCACAGGAAGAGGGCGCGGACAGCTGGACCGATCCCCGCGAGAACGGCGAGCTGCCCGACGCGTACATCGCGATGGGCCAGACGGCCGAGAACGTCGCCCTGCTCACCGGCATCAGCCGTGAGGACCAGGACCGCTGGGGCGTCCGCAGCCAGAACCGCGCCGAAGAGGCCATCAACGCCGGCTTCTTCGAGCGGGAGATCACGCCGGTGACCCTGCCCGACGGCACCGTCGTCACCACCGACGACGGCCCTCGCGCCGGCACCACGTACGAGAAGATCAGCCAGCTCAAGCCGGTCTTCCGTCCGAACGGCACCATCACCGCCGGTAACGCGTGCCCGCTCAACGACGGCGCAGCAGCGCTCGTCATCATGAGCGACACCAAGGCCAAGGAGCTGGGCCTGACCCCGTTGGCTCGCATCGTGTCCACCGGCGTCACCGGCACGTCTCCCGAGATCATGGGCCTGGGGCCGATCGAGGCCACCCGTAAGGCGCTGAAGATCGCGGGCATGTCCATCTCCGACATCGACCTGTTCGAGATCAACGAGGCCTTCGCGGTGCAGGTCCTCGGTTCCGCCCGTGACCTCGGCATCGAAGAGGACAAGCTCAACGTCTCCGGCGGTGCCATCGCCGTCGGCCACCCGTTCGGCATGACCGGTGCCCGCATCACCACGACTCTGCTGAACAACCTGACGACACACGACAAGACGTTCGGCGTCGAGACCATGTGCGTCGGCGGCGGCATGGGCATGGCCATGGTGCTCGAACGTCTCAGCTGATCCGAGACGCACAACGGAAAAGCCCCGCCCTCCGATCGGAGGGCGGGGCTTTTCGCGTGAGTACTAGTCGTTCTGGAAGTAGCTCAGCAGACGCAGGATCTCGACGTACAGCCAGACCAACGTGATGGTCAGACCGAGGGCGACGCCCCAGGCTGCCTTCTCGGGAGCCTGTGCGCGGATCAGCTGATCGGCCTGGTCGAAGTCCAGCAGGAAGCTGAACGCCGCAATGCCGATGCAGACGAGGCTGAAGATGATGGCGATGGGTCCGCCGTCACGCAGCCCGAATCCACCGTCCATGAAGAAGCTGGCGACGAGGTTGCCGAGCATGAGCACGACGACACCGATGAGGGCACCGACGATCATGCGAGTCAGACGCGGCGTGACGCGAATTGCGCCGGTCTTGTAGACGACCAGCATGCCGAAGAACACGCCGAACGTGCCGAGAATGGCCTGGCCGATGAGACCCGATCCACCGCTCATTCCGAAGATCTCTCCGGTGAACACGAGCGACAGAGCACCGAGGAAAACGCCTTCGGCTGCCGCGTAGGCCAAGACGATGAACTTGTTGTCCATCTTGCGCCCGAAAGTCGCGAACATGACGAGGCCGAAGCCGATCAGTCCACCAGCGATGAGCAACGCGGGTGCGGCCGAAGGGTTGGCGGATGCATACAGGTACGAGATGATCGCCGTGACGCTCAGCACACCGAGCGTGATGCCGGTCTTGGTGACGACGTCGTCGATCGTCATGGCCCGCTGAGCGGGCTGCGTGGTGTACGGGTCGGCCTGTGTTCCGGGATGCTGGCCGAACGTTGCGGCCTGCGAGGCTCCAGCCGTCGCAGATCCGAATGTGGCGTATCCGCCGCCCTGCTGCTTGGGCAGGTTGCGGAACACCGGGTTGCTGGAGGTGCGCACCGTGTCTCTTCCCTTCGTAAGTTCTGATCCCCACCGGGGATCTCCCCGTCGGTCATCAGTAGAACGTTCGACATCCGGACAAAAGTTCCCGTGACGAGAACCTCTACGTCGGACAAAACGGACTCTACCGGGTCGCCCCTCGACAGGCAGCCACGACCGCGTGTGTGACACCGAATCGAAACGGGCACTATGAGGAAATGGCAATCGAAGACGGACCCGACCAGACCTTGGACCAGAGCGAAAGCCTCGACTCCGACGAGGTGCGCAACGACGACGGCGACACCGTGGTCGATCCCCCGGACCACTGGAGCGAAGCCAACAGTTTCGGCACCACCGCCCGTGAAGCAGCCGAGGGTGAGAGCCTCGACCTCAAGCTCAGCGAAGAAGAACCCGACATCGCCGTCGAGGAGGATCTCGACCGCCCGATCACCGAGACCCCGGACGACGAACTGACCGAAGAACTGGTCGACCACGTCATCGAGGAGTCCGACGAGGATCCCGACATCGATTACGCGGAAGGCCAGCGTCAGGCCGAGATCGTCGAAGGGACTCTCGTCGAGGATCGTGGGCGCGACAGGGGCCAGATCGACGGCACCCCGGAAGACGGCGGCCCCGTCACCTGACGCTCGCGCATCTGGTCTTCACCGTTACTCGCTCGGGCGCACCGAGCGAGTGACGGTGAACTTGGTGTTGCGTCCCATCGGATCGGTGGGCCCGACGGCGTCGGCGAGAGCCCGACGATAGTTCAGGTGCGTGTTGAACACCGTCCACAGCTGTCCGCCCGGCCGCAGCACGCGTCCGGCGGCCTCGAACAACTTGCCTGCCCCGCCTGTGTGTACTGCAGCGCCCTCGTGGAACGGCGGGTTGCAGACGATCAGGTCCACGGACCGGGACTCGAACGTCGACATCGCGTCGTCGGCGATCACCGAGATCGTGGTCCCGTTCGCTTCGGCGGTGGCAGCGGCCGACGCGATGGCCGCGGCCGATCGGTCCGTCGCGATCACTTCGAGACCGGGCCTGGTTCGAGCCAATTCGGTCGCGAGGATTCCACTGCCGCACCCCAGATCGACGGCGTTGGTTGCGCGAGGTGCCATCTTCGGCACGAACCCCAGTAGGAACCTCGTCCCGATATCGAGGCCCGCCCCGGCGAAGACCGCGCCGTGGGCCACGACCGTCAGGCCGAGGTCGTCGATTCGTTTGTCGACCGGATACGTCATCTCCGACGCCACTGCCCCGGTCGCGGTCAGTACCCGCGCCTTCTGCTGTCCCCGACCCGCCGTGACGGTCTCGAACGACCGCCCGAGGATGTCGTTCATCGCAGGCGTCATGTGTTTGTCTCGGCCGCCGGCCAGGACGACGACGTTCTGGAGAGCATGCGCCGCGATGTGCTCGGCGATCTCGGTGAGCTCGGCCAGACCTCGCGGCAACTGCATCAACACGGTGCCGACGCCGTCGAGAAGTCCCGCACCCAGCCCGTGGTGGGTGTACGTGCCGACCATCGACACACGCGCCGCGTTCAGCTCCAGAGCGCGTGCGCCGGTAACAGCGTCCTGGTGCACTCGCACGTCGGTGAACCCCAGGGCCGCCGCACCCAGAGTCAGAGCGCCGTAGCGATCGCCGATCACAGCAATCGGTGCCGTGCGGTCGACCCCCAGTTCGTCGACGGTATCGAGCAGCAGACGATCTGCCGCGTCGACCGCATGCAGATTGGGTGCCTCGGCATCGGGCTCACGCCGCAGAGCTTCGAACAACGTTTCATCGGACACCCGGGCAGTATTCCACCGAACGCGACCGGCCGAGCGCGGTCGTTCCGCGCGGCAAGTGGCTATTGCGACCGATGAGGTGCATGCTCGGGGAATGGAACACAAAGACAAGAACGAGGCGCTCTTCAGCCACCCCGACGACGCATCGACCGATGCCTCGGCCGAAGCGACCAAGCCCGCCGTCTACACGGCCCTCTTCAGCGGTGCCAACGACTGACCCTCACGACAGATACCGCAGGTACTCCAGCGCCTTGGTCGCGTGTACGTGACCGCGCTCGCTCTGCACCACCATCCGCACCGTTCGGTGCCGATCGATCACGAACGTCGTCCGCTTCACGGACAACAACTGCCGTAGGTAACTGCGACGAGCTACGTTCGAGTGGCCGCGCTCGAAATCCCGAAGTCGACGCCTACGCGCGAACCACCCGCCGCGCCGCACTCCGAACTGTTCGGCCACCGCACCGTCGGAATCCGAGAGCAACGGGAAGTCGAACGACCTCTGCAGAGCAAAATGTTGGTTCTTGTCTCGGGTATCGGTGCTGATCCCCACTCGCTGCGCACCGAACCTGCCGAACTCCGCTCCCAGATCCCGAAAATGGCACGCCTCGGCCGTGCAGATCGGACTGTTCGCAGCCGGATAGAAGAACAGGACCACCGGCCCCGACGCCGTGAGCTCGGTGAGCGCACGACGTTCACCGGAATGATCGGGCAGCTCGAAATCCGGGGCGGTCTGTCCGATTCGCATGACGCAGAGGGTACCGCTCGGCTCGCAACGAGCAGGGCCGTGGCCGTCAACCGCGCGGTACGAGCCACTTTCGCAGTCGTGCGGTGACGAACGGCATCACGACGTACACCATCAGCGGAGTGCACATCATCACTACGACCGCAGTCCGCAGGGCCACGTTCAGGTGGGTCAGATGTGGAGTGATCACGAGGTTCACCAACAGGCTGACGGCATAGAACGCAACACCGATGGACACGGCCTGCTTCCACCGCGGCGGCGGACCGCCCACGACGCGCACGGCGTCGGTCAGGTTCGACTGTGGCTCGAACCATCCCTCCACGCCTGAAAGCCGATGTGTCACAACGTCGTCCGCTATCGGTCGGCCACGGCCGAGCCAATCGCGCCTCGCCTCCGAACGCAACCACGCCTCGAGATGGTCGTGCGTCTCGAATCGATACACCACGTGATAGTCACTGGATTCGGCCGAGCTGCGCAGCCAGCCTCCGCCGAGAAAGCCCGGGAAGGTTCGCACCAGGTCGATGCCCCGGTCGGTCCATTCGACGAAGTCCGCCTCGTGTCCCTCGCGAACGCGTCGTGCGACCGAGGTCGTGACGTGCTCGAGCGTGTCGGTCATGGCCATGGGGTCCCCTCCTGCGCTGGTTCGTCGTCGGTGCGTTCTACACAGACTGTGTCGAAATGGACCGAGTATCAAATCAGGAACCGGATTGCAGACCGATGGCATACTGGAGCTCGCTGTGTGACTATTCGTCCACGAGCTTCCATCGCGATCGGTCTGGAGTGGACGTATGGCACCGAGCGAGACCGAGTACGAACTCGACGACGTCGACCGACGGATCGTCACCGAACTGAGCCGAGACGGGCGCATGTCCATGAGGGCCCTCGCCGAGGCCACCCACATTTCCCGCGCACATGCCTACGTTCGCGTCGACCGCCTCGTCGACGAAGGTGTGATCGAGGGTTTCACCGCCCGCATCGCGTACGAGAAGGCCGGATTCGGCGCATCCGCGTATGTCGCACTGTCGATTCGGCAAGATTCCTGGCGGGCTGTCGCCGACGACCTCAGCACGTTCCCCTTCGTCGAACACGTCAGCCTGATGGGCGGCGACTTCGACGCCTTGGTCCTCGTGCGCGCTCCGGACAACTCGGCATTGCGACACCTGGTACTCGACAAGTTGCAGGGGCTGGACGGGATACTCTCGACGCGGACGTGGCTGATCTTCGACGAAGCAGTCGGCCCCGGAGCGCAGTGGTTCACGCCGAAGCCGAACAGGAGACATCCATGAGCGCCACCGAACAGCCCGCCCTCTCGGACGTCGTTGTCATCGGCGGCGGCATCGGCGGTGTCTCACTCGCATACGAACTCGCCGGCGACCGCCGTGTCACTC
This sequence comes from Rhodococcus sp. PML026, assembly GCF_000963615.1. NCBI lineage: Bacteria > Bacillati > Actinomycetota > Actinomycetes > Mycobacteriales > Nocardiaceae > Rhodococcus > Rhodococcus sp. PML026. The sequence goes on from NZ_KQ031376.1 coordinate 303,242, forward strand.
TGCTCGAGCGTGAGTCCACGTTGGCGTTCCACACCACCGGTCGATCCGCGGCTCTGTTTCTGGAGACATACGGCAACAGCACGATTCGCGCCTTGACGACCGCCAGCCGAGACTTTCTGGTGAACCCACCCGACTGCTTCCGGTCGGATTTGCTCACTCCGCGTCCACTGTTGCAATTCGCGGCCACGGGACGCGGCGATGCGCTCGAAGCGATGTACAGCGACGTCAGTCGCCTCACTCCCGACGCGCAGCTGGTCTCCCCCACCGACGCATGCACATTCTTCCCACCGCTACGGCCCGAGCTGATCGATTGCGCTCTGTACGAACCGCATTCGATGGAGGTCGACGTCCATGCTCTGCATCAGGGCTTCGTCGGAGGGCTGCGACAGCGGGGCGGTCGGATTCACACCAAAGCCTCGGTGACCGAACTCGAGCGCGTCAACGGTCTGTGGCACGTGCGCACCTCTGACGGGACGACTCATCGGGCTCCACTGGTCGTGAACGCGGCAGGGGCCTGGTCGGATGTGGTCGGCGCGATGGCGGGGGCCCGCCACATCGGCTTGGTTCCCAAGCGCAGGTCGGTCTTCATGGTTTCCGCACCCGACGATCTGGACACAAAGGATCTGGCGACACTGAGCGACATCGACGAGAAGTTCTACATCAAACCCGAAGGCGCACAACTGTTGTGTTCGCCGGCCGACGAGACGGCGGTCGAACCGAGCGATGCCCGTCCGGACGAGCTGGAGATCGCGCGGGCGTTCGACGACATCGCCGAGGTGACCACCCTGACCGCGCGACACGTTCGTTCGTCCTGGGCCGGACTGCGCAGCTTCGTTCCCGATCGCACCCCGGTGGTCGGGTTCGACCCCGAGCTCGAGGGCTTCTTCTGGTGCGCCGGGCAGGGCGGCTACGGAATCCAGACGTGCGCGGCGCTGGCCCGGGTGGGCGCGGCTGTCGTTCGCGGAGAACCGGTTCCGGCAGATGTGGCCGAGCGCGGCCTTCTCGAAGCGGATCTGTCGCCCCGCCGCCTCGGCTAGAGGCGCTGCGCGCCACGTGCGCGGAAACTCGACCTGGGCTACGAAGTTCCACTCACGACGTGAGACCTCAGCCGGCGACGACGCGTCGCAGATCGCGCACTGTCGTCCGATAGATGTCCAGCAGGTCTGCATCCTGCCCGCCGTCGATCCGTACCGCCCAGTCGTCGAAGGCGATGCGCAGGGCCATACCGGCACCTTCGACCAACAGTCGTGCATACGAACGTGATTCGTGGTCACCGAGACGCTCGGTCACCGCATCGGTGACGCGGCACAGTGTCATCGCGTCGGCCGCGAAGGCTGCGGCCCGCAGATGCGCGTCGATACCGATCAGTCGCCGAGTGCGTAGGAGTCGGTCGCGCTCCTCCTCGGGCGCTGTCGACAGTCGCTCGACGGACTGCTCGTACAACGCTTCGATTTCAGGCAGCGTGATGTGCTCGGGCGCGGTGGCAGCGAGCCACTGGTCGAAGTCGACCTCGAAGTCAGGGTCGATGCCGAGAACGGACTCCTCCTTCGAGGCGAAGCTGCGAAAGAACGTACTCGGTGACACCCCCGCTCGGCGCGCGATCTCGTCCACCGTGGTCGCGGCGCAGCCCTGCTTCTCGAACAGCTCGAGTGCGGCGCGAGTGATCTCGAGCCGAGTGTCTCGGCGACGTCGCTCTCGCAGGTCCGGCACTCGTTCGCTCATCCTCGTCCATCCGTCGGCTGCGGTCGTCATTCGCTGTCAACTTACCAGCAATCGTCAAGTTGACAGTCACTGTCATAATGATTGAAGCTATCTACATACGATTGCACGCTTCGATCCCATACGCGAAAGTTTGTCGACACATGAGTTCACCCGAGACCGACCGCACCCCCGACGAGCAACTCGCGCCGGGCAGCAAGCTACTGATCGGCATATTGGTCATCGCGGCCTTCGTCATGATCCTCAACGAGACGATCATGAGCGTGGCGCTCCCGACCCTGATGGTCGACCTCGAGATCACGGCAACGACGGCCCAGTGGCTCACCACCGGATTCCTACTGACCATGGCGGTGGTCATTCCCGTCACCGGCTACCTGTTCCAACGCTTCACACTGCGTCAGGTGTTCGTGACAGCGATGACCCTGTTCACCGTCGGCACCCTGCTCGCGGCCTCGGCACCCGGTTTCGAGCTACTTCTGCTCGGCCGCATCACGCAGGCCAGCGGGACGGCGATCATGTTGCCGCTGCTCATGACCACGGTGCTCACCGTCGTCCCGGCCCACAAGCGCGGCGCGATGATGGGTGTGATCTCCATCGTCATCGCCGTCGCGCCTGCCGTCGGCCCCACCATCTCCGGAGTCATTCTCGACTCGCTGAATTGGCGTTGGATGTTCTGGCTGGTGCTTCCCATCGCGCTCGTCGCGTTCGGCATCGGAACCACACTGGTGAAGAACGTGACCGAGACGGGACGGCCCTCGTTCGATCCCACGTCGGTCGTGTTGTCCGCCTTGGCGTTCGGCGGCATCGTCTACGGCCTGAGCAGCCTCGGTCATTCCGCCGAGGAGTCCGTCGTACCGGTCTGGTTGCCGTTGGTGGTGGGAGTGATCGCACTCGTCGTCTTCGTGCTGCGGCAGATCGCCCGCCAGGAACGCGGCGGCGCGCTGCTGGACATGCGTCCGTTCCGCACCCCCACTTTCAGCATCGGACTCGGCATGATCGCGATCTCGATGATGGCCCTGTTCGGTGCCCTGATCCTCCTGCCGATGTATCTGCAGAACGTGCGCGGACTCGACACCCTCGCAACCGGCCTGATGCTCCTGCCCGGCGGATTGCTGATGGGTCTGCTCGCCCCCTTCGTCGGCCGCATCTTCGACAGAATCGGGCCGCGCCCGCTGGTCATTCCCGGAGCCATGGTGGTGAGCGCCGCGTTGTGGTCGATGACGGTGCTGGACGCACAGTCGGCACTACCGCTGGTCGTCGGTATCCACATGCTGCTCTCGGCGGGGCTCGCGCTCATCATGACTCCGCTGATGACCTCCTCGCTCGGATCCCTTCCCACCCGCCTGTACTCCCACGGCAGCGCAATCTTCAACACCGTGCAGCAACTGGCCGGAGCCGCAGGAACCGCGTTGTTCGTCACCGTCATGTCGAACACCGCAGCGGCCCGAATCTCCGACGGGGCAACGCAGGTGGGTGGTTCCGAGGCAGGCATCCACACCGCATTCCTGTGCGGTGGGGCGGTGTCACTGGTCGCGGTGGCTGCGTCGTTCTTCATCCGAGCACAGGCAAGCAGTGATCGAGACGAGGCCGTGTCGGCGCAGCCGGTGCACTGAACCCCGGCGGCATTCACACCGCGCCGCCGCGGTCAGCCGAGCGCGATCAGATCGATCGGGTGAGTCAGCAAACGACCGACGAGGGCGAGGAATTCCGACCCTTGTTGGCCGTCGACCAGTCGATGATCGAACGAGAGCGACAGTGTCGTCACCGACCGTAAAGCGATCTCGCCGTTGTGTTCCCACGGCGTGCGACGGATGGACCCGAAGCACAGGATGGCCGCCTCGCCGGGGTTGAGGATCGGCGTGCCTGCGTCGACTCCGAACACCCCCACGTTGGTGATGGTGATGGTGCCGTCGGCCAGATCGGCCGGACTGCTCTTGCCCTCCTTCGCGATACGCGTCAGGTCGGCCAGGGCACGCGCGATGTCCACCAGAGAGAGCTCGTGTGCGTTCTTGATGTTGGGCACCATCAATCCGCGGGGTGTCGCCGCCGCGATGCCGAGGTTGACGTAGTACTTGGTCACGATTTCCTGCGCAGCCTCGTCCCAGCTCGAGTTCAGCGACGGATTCGATTTCAGGGCAACGAGAACGGCTTTGGACACCAGAGCCAACGGCGTCAGACGCACGTCCCGGAAATGTGTGGAGGACCGCAGCGACTCGAGGAGTTCGAGCATCTCGGTCACGTCGACGGTCACGAATTCGGTGACGTGAGGTGCAGTGAATGCACTTCGCACCATGGCCTCGGCGGTGTGCTTGCGTACACCCTTGATCGGAGTGCGCTCCTCCCGACCGGTCCGCCCGGATACCGACTGCTGCACATCGGTGTCACTCTGCAGGTACGACTCCACGTCCTGACGGGTGACGTCGCCGTGAGAGCCACTCGCGGGAAGCTCGTTGAGATCGACGCCGTTGTCCTTGGCCATCTTTCGTACCGGTGGGGCCGCAAGCGGCTTTCCGTTCTGGACGTTCGCCGCGGACGCCGCGGGTGAGTCGACGCGGCCACCGCGTCGGCTGGAGCCTTCCTTCGCGACGCCGTAACCCACGAGCACCGGAACGCGCTCGTCCTCGTCCTCCCCGGAAGAGGTGTTCTGAATCGGGGAAACGGACTGCTCCGGATCGGAAGCAACCGGTTCGTCCTCACCGCCGACTCTGATGTCGATGATCGGCACTCCGACCTCCACCGTGTCGCCCTCGGAAACATGCAGGGCAGCAACGACCCCGGCGAACGGGGAAGGCAACTCGACCGCAGCCTTGGCCGTCTCGACCTCGGCGATGTTCTGGTTGAGTTCGATGGTGTCACCGACCGCGACGAGCCAGGTCAACAGGTCGGCCTCGGTGAGGCCCTCCCCCAGGTCGGGTAGCGGAAAACTCTTGATGGTGGACATCGTCGAATCCTGTTCGGTCGGTATCGGCGGAGAATGTGAGATCGGGCGAAACGGCAGCTCAGCGCGAACGGCAGCTCAATGGGAACGGCAGCGGTCCACTGCGTCGAGGATCCGGTCGACGTCGGGAAGATAGAACTTCTCGAGCTTCGACGCCGGGTACGGCGTTCCGAATCCACCGACCCGCAGCACCGGCGCTTCGAGGTTGTAGAAGCACCGCTCGGAGATGCGGGCGGCTATCTCCGAGCCGAGTCCCATGAAAACCGGGGCCTCGTGTGTGACGACGAGCCGTCCGGTCTTGCGCACCGACGCTTCGACGGTCTCGAAGTCGATCGGCGAGAGCGACCGCAGATCGATGACCTCGATCGAGATACCCTCGTGTGCAGCAACTTCGGCTGCCTTACGGGCAGTGGACACCAACGGTCCGTAGGCCACCAGTGTGATGTCGGTGCCCTCGGTGACCACCCGCGCCCGATGCAGCGGGAAGGCGGTGTCGAGATCGTCGGCACCGAGGTCGATCGCACTCTTCTCCCAGTATCGACGTTTGGGTTCGAAGAACAGCACGGGATCATCACTGGCGATGGCCTGCTGGATCATCGAGTAGCCGTCGGCGGCGTTGCTGCAGGTCACCACGCGCAGTCCGGCGGTCTGGGCGAAGTAGCCCTCCGGCGATTCCGAATGATGTTCCACTGCACCGATTCCGCCGCCGTAGGGCACGCGGATGGTCATCGGGATCTTGACATTTCCGCTCGTGCGATAGTGCAGTTTGGCTACCTGCGACACGATCTGATCGAACGCCGGGTAGATGAAGCCGTCGAACTGGATCTCGCACACGGGACGGAATCCGCGCATCGCCAGGCCCACAGCGGTACCGATGATGCCCGATTCGGCCAGCGGCATGTCCAGTACTCGGCCGGGCCCGAAGTCCTTCTGCAGGCCGTCGGTGATGCGGAAGACGCCACCGAGCTTGCCGATGTCCTCACCCATCAGCAACACCTTGGGATCGTTCTCCATCGCGCGACGCAGGCCGGCATTGATGGCTTTGCCCAGCGGCAGGCTGGTGGGCCGTTCCAGGGTGGTCATGACGTGACTCCTTCGAATCCAGCTTGGTAGGAGGCGAATTGGGCCCGCTCGTCGTCCAGCAGAGAATGCGGGTCGGCGTAGACGTTGTCGAATACCGTCATCGCCTCGGGTTCGACGGTCTCGAGGCATCCACGTCGCAAATCGGCGGCGACGTCGTCCGCCGTCCGCTGGACCGAAGCCACGAACTCGTCGTCGAACACGCCGATTCGTCTGAGCAGCTTCTCGATTCGGTCGATCGGATCCTTGGCACGCCACTCGTCGTCCATGGCCCCGGATCGATATCTCGTCGGATCGTCGGACGTGGTGTGCGGCCCCATTCGGTAGGTGACGGCCTCGATGAGCGTCGGGCCGCTGCCCTCACGGGCTCGGGCGAGCGCCGCTCTGGTCACGGCCAGCACAGCGAGCACGTCGTTTCCGTCGACTCGTACCGACGGGATGCCGAATCCCTCACCGCGTGCCGCGATCGTCGACTTGGTCTGCACGGTCACCGGTTCGGAGATCGCCCACTGGTTGTTCTGGCAGAAGAACACCACCGGCGCATGGAAACTGGCGGCGAAACCGAGAGCCTCCGAGATATCGCCCTGACTGGTTGCTCCGTCTCCGAAGTAAGTGATGGCAGCACCGTCGGCACCCTCGAGCTGCATGCCGATTGCGTATCCGGTCGCGTGCAGACCCTGCGAGCCGACGATGATCGCCGGAGTCGTCATTCGATATTCGTACGGATCCCATCCCGACAGGGTCGATCCGCGCCAGAAGCGGAGCATGCGAGTGGGATCGACTCCGCGGCAGTAGGCGACCCCGTGCTCGCGGTAGCTGGCGAACACGAAGTCCTCGGAGTCGAGCGCGCGGGCCGAGCCGACCTGTGCCGCTTCCTGTCCGAGCAACGGAGCCCACAGCCCCAACTCGCCTTGCCGCTGCAGCGCGGTGGCCTCGGCGTCGATGCGCCGGACGACCACGAGATCGCGATAGATCTCCTTCATCGCAGCCGTGTCGATGTCCGCGACCAGAGGGGAATACGTCTCGTTGCGGACCACCGTTCCGGATTCCTTGATCAGCTGTATCAGCGAGGTGGTGTTCATGTCCGTGGCACTCTCCGTCGTGATGTGATGTCCTTCACAAGGACACCACCGACACCCAGCGTGCACAAGTGATGACTTCAGAATTACGCAGTGTGCACAATATCGGGTAACGACCGAGCTACAGGAAGTGCGCAATGACCGATCTCGACAAGACCGACGCCCGACTCCTCCTCGCCCTCTGCGCCAAGCCTCGAGCCACCGGCGTCGAACTCGCCACCACGTTGGGCCTGTCCCGCAACACCGTCCAGGCACGCCTCGGGCGGTGGGACGACAAGGGGTCTCTCACCCCCATCGATCACCGTATTCCGCCGAAGTCGCTGGGACGTCCGTTGCAGGCCTTCGTGACCGCTCAGGTCAATCAGCACACGTTGGCAGCGGTCACCGAGCACCTCCGCACGATCCCCGAGGTACTCGAGGTGTTCGGCCTGTCCGGTGCCGCGGACATGCACATCCGCATTGCGGCGGTCGACGCCGACGACCTGTACCGCATAGCCGGCCTGATCCTCGACATTCCTGGCGTCGAGCGGACGAACATGTCGATTGCCATGTCCGAGCTGATTCAGTACCGAACCAAGCCGTTGCTCGAACAGCTCGCCGACGACGGCCGCCGCTGAGCACCCCGACCATCCCCGCCGGGCCGATACCGACCGCATCACGCAATCTGCACGGTCCGAGCGATGCCGGTTGACCGGTCTGCGTCGTGCACGACACCCTGTGACGGACAAGACATCCGGGTAGCCGCTGCATCTGCTCCCATCCCCTGACCGAAAGAGACCGACTGTGTCCGTCGTTGCCGACCACTCTGCCGTCACACCCACTCGACATCGCTCTTCTGTTGCCCAGACCGCGAATTCGGCTTCGGCACCGGCCGCACCCGGTGTCTTCGACCGGCCCGACATGCCATCCGACTCCGCGCACGAGCGCGTGGTGTTCTGCCACGATCGAGACACCGGTCTGCGCGCGATCGTCGCGATTCACTCGACCGTGCTGGGACCGGCACTCGGCGGAACTCGCTTCTACCCCTACGCAACCGAGCAGGACGCCGTGACCGACGTATTGAGACTCTCCCGCGGGATGACCTACAAGGCGGCTGTCGCAGGGGTGGATCTGGGCGGCGGGAAGGCAGTCATCATCGGCGACCCGACCGTCATCAAGACCCCGACATTGCTCGAGGCCTACGGCCGGTTCGTCGAATCGCTCGGCGGCACGTACGTCACGGCAGGCGACGTCGGCACCAACAGCGACGACCTCGATATCGTCGCCGAAGAAACGGCCTACGTCGTCGGTAAGAACACCACTGCGGGCGGCACCGGCGACAGCGGTCCACAGACGGCCCTGGGGGTCTATCTCTCCCTGCTGGCGGCAGCCGAATCGACCTGGGGCTCCGACGATCTGACCGGCAGACGAGTAGGTGTCGAAGGCGCAGGCAAGGTGGGTTACAACCTGGTGGCGCTCCTGCGCGGAGCGGGTGCCGACGTGCTCGTGAGCGACTCCTACGAACCCGCCCTCGAACGGATCGCCCAGGACTTCCCCGGCGTCACGATCGGAACCGACATCATCGGAGCCGACATCGATGTGTACGCCCCGTGCGCCATGGGAGCAACGCTCGACGCGTCCTCGGTGGACCGGCTGTCGGCGTCCATCGTGTGCGGTGCCGCGAACAATCAACTGCTCACGCCCGACGTCGAATCGCTGCTGGCCGCCCGAGGCATCGTCTGGGTACCGGACTACGTGGCCAACGCCGGCGGCTTGATTCAGGTGGAAGGTGAACTGCGCGGACGAAATTCGGCCGAGGTGATGGCAACGATCGGACAGATCCGTACTACCGTCGCCGGCATATTCGCCATGGCACGCAGTGAAGGGATCCTGCTCGGAGCAGCCGCGGACCGGCTGGCCGAGAGGCGAATTGCAGCCGCCCGAGGTTACTGACCGCACGCCCGGTGCGCTCCACCCGGCAGCGCATGTACCGCGCTGGCCTCAGGAGTGGAGCGCACCGCTGCGATCTACTGCACCGCTGCGATCTACTGCGGCGCCCGTCTACTGCAGCGCAATGTACTTGGTCTCGAGGTATTCCTCGATCCCTTCCGAGCCGCCCTCTCGTCCGAAGCCCGACTCCTTCACACCGCCGAAGGGGGCCGCGGCGTCGGAGATGGCACCCCGGTTGACCCCCACCATGCCGGTGTCGAGAGCAGCCGAGACCCGCAGAGCCCGATCGAGGCTCTCGGTGTAGAAATAGGCCACCAATCCGTATCGGGTGTCGTTGGCCGCGGCGACGGCCTCGTCCTCGGTCTCGAATCCGACGATGGCGGCAACCGGCCCGAAGATCTCGTCGCGCAACAGGTTTGCGTCGGCCGGGATGCGGTCGAGCACAGTGGGTGTGAAGAAGAACCCGGGACCGTCGGGTGCCGATCCGCCGGTGCGGATGCGGGCGCCCTTGGCAACGGCATCGTCGACGAGTGCCGACACCGTCCGTCGCTGCTTGTCGTTGATGAGTGGTCCGATGTCGGTGCCGTCGCGATCACCGGGGCCGACCGTCAGCGCCGCGATTCTCGCGGTCAGCTTCTCGGTGAACTCCTCGCGAACGGACTCGGCCACGTACAGACGGTTTGCTGCAGTGCATGCCTCGCCGCCGTTACGCATCTTGGCGAGCATCGCCCCGTCGACCGCGGCATCGATGTTCGAGTCCTCGAACACGATGAACGGCGCATTGCCGCCGAGCTCCATCGATGTCCGGAGCAGTCGGTCGGCTGCATTGCGCACCAACAGCTTTCCCACTCCGGTCGATCCGGTGAACGTGACCTTCCTCAGTCTGGGGTCGTCCATCAACGGCCCGGTGACCGATGCAGCATCCGAGGCCGGGAGCACCGACAACACACCGCTGGGCAATCCGGCGTCAGCGAACACCTGGCCGAGCAGGAGCATCGTCAGTGGGGTGTCCTCGGCCGGCTTGACGATGACGGTGCAACCCGCAGCGAGCGCGGGACCGATCTTGCGAGTTCCCATGGCCAGCGGGAAGTTCCACGGAGTGATCGCCAGCACCGGGCCGACCGGCATCTTGGTGACCAGAATTCGGCCGATACCGGCGGGCGCAGGGGTGTACCGGCCGCCGATCCGGACCGCTTCCTCGCTGAACCAGCGCAGGAATTCACCGCCGTAGTTCACTTCACCGCGACTCTCCGCCAACGCCTTTCCCATTTCCAGGGTCATCAGCAGAGCGAAATCTGCTGCACGTTCCTGCAGCAGATCGAAGGCGCGCCGCAGAATCTCGGCTCGCTCCCGTGCAGGCGTCGCCGCCCACTCCGGTTGCGCCGCGGCAGCGAGATCGAGGGCCGCGATGCCGTCGGCCGCGCCCGCGTCGGCGACGGTGGTCAGCTCCTCACCGGTGGCGGGATTCAGGACGGCGAATCGCGCGCCGGACTGCGCGGGGGTCTGCTTTCCACCGAGCCACAGGTCGGTGGGCAACGAGGACAACAACTGCTCGACGGCCATGTCAGAGTCCCTTCGAAGCGTCGCGCAGTGCGTTCTCGAGGACCGTGAGTGCGTCGTCGAGCAACTCGTCGGAGATCACCAACGGCGGAAGCAGGCGGATGACGTTGCCGTAGGTTCCGCACGTCAACACGATCACGCCTGCCGCGAGTGCCGCAGCGGCAACGGCTTTGGTGGCCTCGGGGTTCGGCTCACGTCCACCCGGTACGACGAGCTCGACGGCGAGCATGGCCCCACGGCCTCGAACCTCACCCATGATCCCCACCTCCGGCATCAACGCCGTGAGCCGATCGACGACGATGCGTTCGATGTCGCGAGCGCGGGCGTTGAGGTCGAGGGTCTCCATCTGTTCGATCGATGCCAGCGCAGCGGCGCATGCGACGGGATTGCCTCCGTAGGTGCCGCCGAGCCCACCGGGATGCACGGCGTCGATCAGATCGGCCCGGCCCGTCACCGCGGCCAGTGGCATACCGCCCGCGATGCCCTTGGCCATGGTGATCAGGTCCGGCACGATCCCCTCGTGCTCGCTGGCGAACCAGGCACCGGTGCGGGTGAATCCGGACTGCACCTCGTCGGCGATGAACACGACATCGTGCTTGCGCGCCCACTCGGTCAGCGCAGGCAGGAAGCCGTCCGCCGGCACGACGAAGCCGCCCTCACCCTGGATCGGCTCGATCAGGATGGCCGCGAGATTGTCTGCGCCGACCTGCTTTTCGATCATGGAGATCGCACGGGCGGCGGCCTGTGCACCGGTGACGGCCGATCCGTCGGCACCGAGTCCTTCACGGAACGGGTACGACATCGGAACTCGATAGACCTCGGGAGCGAACGGCCCGAATCCACTCTTGTACGGCATCGACTTCGAGGTCAGAGCCATCGTCAGGTTCGTGCGGCCGTGATACGCGTGGTCGAACACGACCACGGCCGAGCGGCCGGTGGCGTGCCGGGCGATCTTGACTGCGTTCTCGACGGCCTCGGCACCACTGTTGAACAGGACGGTGCGCTTGTCGTGATCTCCCGGCGTGAGTTCGGCCAACTTCTCGGCGACCGCGATGTATCCCTCGTAGGGCGCGACCATGAAGCAGGTGTGCGTGAAGTGAGCGACCTGATCCTGCACGGCGGCAACGACAGCCGGATTCGACGCACCCACGGTCGTCACGGCGATACCGGCACCGAGGTCGATCAACGAATTGCCGTCGACGTCGACCACGACGCCGCCGTCCGCGTCGGCCACGTACACCGGCAGCGTCGATGCAACGCCTGCACCGACGACGGCCTTGCGGCGCTCGGCCAGCGCCGACGATTTCGGGCCGGGGAACGCGGTGACGATCCTGCGCTCCTGCGGAAGTCGGTATTCGATCGAAGCCATGGTCGCACCTTTCGGGTTGGTCTCTGTGCAGCAAGTATGCGACCGCGAGGGTCGACCGGAGACTGCCGATACGTACATTCAGGTACAGAAGCGCACGCCATTTCGTCAGGCACGATTACAGTGCGACAGGTGAGTGTGCAGATTTCCTGGTTGTTGAGACAACGCGACCTCCGGCTGAGTCATCGCGGCGGGCCCGAACGCAGCGGTGCCGCCATCACCTTCGCGCAGGCGACCGAGCTCACCGATCCGAGTCCGTGGTTGTCCGGCGGCGAGCTGATCCTCACGACAGGTCTCGGCTTCGACTTCGGCGGCCCCGCACTCGCGCAGTACGTCCGCACCCTCCGAACGGCAGGGGTTGCCTGCCTCGGATTCGGAACCGGTCTCTCGCACAGCGTGATTCCACGAGAACTTCTCGACGCGGCAGACGAGGTCGGGCTACCCGTCGTCGAGGTTCCCTACGACACTCCTTTCGCCGCGGTCATTCGGGCGGTCACCACACGCATCGCCGAGCAGGAGTACGAGGAAGTCCTGCGGGCGGCGTCGGTACAGAGTCGCATCACCCGCGCCGCACTGCACGGCGGTGTCGACGCGATCGTGCGCGAATTGGCGGTCGCCACGTCCACCTCCGTCGCGCTCATCGGACATCGCACCGAGTCGTTCCATCCGGTCGACGCGGCGGATCTGATCGCGCAGGCCCGCGAGATCGCCGACAGTATCCGTCCGTCGTCGTCACCCGCGACGGTGTCGGTGAGCGAGCCGGGCCGCACCGTGAGCCTGCACTCGGTACCGATCACCGCCAGTGCGCCGAGCTTTCTCGCGATTCGCACGAAGGGGCCCGTGACGGGAGTCGAGCAGATATTGCTCGGGCATGCGGTGTCGCTGATAACCCTCGAACTGGAAAAGCCTGCGCGGCTGCGCGCCGAGCAGACGGCCCTCAACTCGCGTGCGCTCGGACTTCTCCTCGACGGGTATCTCCTGTCCCCCGGTGACACGCAGGTACCGAGCTATCTCGCCGATGCGGCCGACGACGACTCACGCATCACCGTGGTGGTTCTCCGCGGCGCGACGGGGCGGACGGGTTCCATCGCCGATGCCGTCGATGCTCAGTTCCGCGCCCATGCACGGCCGACGTTCGTCAGGTCCACCGACGACGGTGCCGAGATGCTGCTACCCGGAGACGACGCGAATTTCGTTGCGCAGCTGATGAATTCGCTTCCCCGTTCGGTGTGTGCGGGGGTCGGCACCGACATGCACATCACCGAGGCCCCCACCGCGCTCAGACAAGCGCGGCTCGCGTGCGCGGCGGCCGGTCCCGGTGATCGGGTCGTCCACTTCACCGGGTCGATGCTGCTGGCGTCGGAACCGGTTCGGGAGTCGTTGCGTGCCATGGCTGCCGTCACCATCGCCGTACTGGCCGAGTACGACCGCACTCACACCGCGGATCTGGTGGGTTCGCTTCGGGCGTTCCTGGAGGCCAACGGGCACTGGGAAACCGCCGCTGCCCACCTGTCGGTGCATCGTCACACCTTGCGTAACCGCATCACACGATGCGAGGAATTGCTGGGGGTGGATCTCACGTCGGCGCGGGTGCGAGCGGAATTGTTGCTCTCCCTACTCGCGGCATGAGAGCGCCCCTCTGTGTCAGGATTTCGCGATGACCACCCCTCGTCCTGAACCCCAGATCTCCGTCGCCACCGCGAAGTCGGTTCGGCTCGGAGTGCTGCTGGCGGCAGTCGGCGGATTTCTGGATGCGTACACCTACGTCACTCGCGGCGGTGTGTTCGCCGGTGCCCAGACCGGCAACGTGGTGCTGCTCGGCGTGGACGTGGCGGGCGGGCGTTGGGTGGAGGCGCTGGTGTTCCTGCCGCCGTTGACGGCGTTCGTTCTGGGTGTCATGACGGCCGAGTTCATCGCGTTGCCTGCGATCGAGAGGATCGTGCGCAGGCCGGTGCGGGCCGTGCTCTGCTACGAGATCCTGGTTCTGGTGATCGTCGGGTTTCTGCCGGCAACGGTTCCCGATGCGGTGGTGTCGGTCGTCCTCGCGCATGTCGCGGGCGTGCAGGTGACGACCTTTCGGGTGTTGGTGGATTCGCCGTTCAACACGACGATGACGACCGGCAACCTCCGCACCATGGCCATGGCGGCGTTTCATCGTGTGGTCGAGCACGATCGGGAGGCGGGGATCAGGGCTCGGCGGTTCGGCACGGTCATCGCCGGATTTCTCGGTGGCGCTGTACTCGGCGCGGTGTCGGTGGAGCTGTTCGCTCTGCGCGCGATCTGGGTGGTGGCCGTCATGCTGATCGTTGCGCTGGCACTGTTCGTGTTCGACGAGCGCCCACCTCGATCGGCTGCAGCGAAGCGTTAGTCGCCCAGTCGAAGCGGCGCGATGGTGTCGAAGACGTCCCCCGGGCCCGGGTTGTCCGGTGCCGAGATGCCACCCAGGTGATGTACGACGCCCCATACCGCGTTCAGTGCTGTGTGAATCGCGCCCTCCGCCCAACCGGCGGTCCACGAGATGTCGTCGCCGGCAAGGAAGATGCCGCGGTGTCGGGGTTCGAGTTCGTCCTGCACGAAGTGGGTGAACAGTCTTTCCTGATAGCGGTAGTGCCCCGGCAGGTTGGCCTTGAACGCACCCATGAAGTCGCGCTCGGTCTCCCAGGACAGCGTCACCGGAGTCGAGATGATGTGGCTGCGGAAGTCGACGCCCGGGTAGATCTCCTCGAGCGATCGCAACATGATGTTCATGCGTTCGGTGGGATCGAGAGCCAGCAGTTTGAGCGAGTCGTCGGACCAGGTGTAGGACAGGCAGATCAGCCCCGGCTTTCCTTCGCCCTGATCGAGAAGGTATGTGCCGCGGCTCATCCGGTCGGTCAGCGTCATGCTGACCAAATCACGCCCGGTCACCGGGTCCTTGTCTTTCCAGAACGGCCGATCGACGAGTGCGAACACCTTCGTCGACCCCATGTAGTGGGTACGTTCGATGGCGGTCCAGTGGTCGATCGGGAACAGATCGTCGTCGCACCTGATGTTGCTGAGCAACATCCAACTCTGCGCGGTCACGACCGCGGCCGCGTACGTCCGAATGTTTCCTCGGTCGTCGTGGATCGTCGTGCCGCCCCCGGTGCGCCTGATCTCGGTGACGCGAGGCATCGTCGTGCCGCCGTTCACCGAGGACACCGACGTACCCGCCGGCCAGTACGCCAGGTCCGCGGGTGTGTCGGTCCACAACCGCATCGGCAACTGCTGTGACCCGCCGACTATGCCGCGGTGGTGATCGTCGGCTGCGGTGATGACGACACGAAGGATCTCGAGAATGGAGTTGGGATAGTCGGTGTCCCAACCTCCTGTTCCGAAACCTACCTGGCCGAACAACTCTCGCATGCGAAACGACGAGAAATGCTCGGACGCAGCGAGGAATCCGTAGAAGGTCTGATCGTCGAATTTGACGATCAGTTCGTTCCAGATGCGCTTGATCTCGGCCGCGTCCCGCCGGCGGATGGCGCGCTGCAACGGAATCAGTTCGGCGTGCTCCTCGAGCGTTCTGTTCCATGCCTCGGCGACCTCGGCGAAGATCGGCGGGAGATCCTCGAGCTTGCGGGCGTAGTGGCTGGTGCCCTTGAGATCGATCACCGTACTGGGGGTCGCCTCGGCCAACGGGTTCGGAAACGGAGTCGTCTCGAGCCCGACGGAGTCGAGGTAGTGGAACAACGCGGTCGAGGACGGCGGAAACCGCATCGCGCCCATCTCGGCCACCACACCCGGATGCCCCTCGAACGGCACCGATCGCATGCGGCCGCCGATTCGATCCGATTCGTAGACAACCGGTTCCAGGCCGAGCCGAAGCAACTCGCGGGCCACGACCATTCCTGCGAGTCCGCCGCCGACCACCGCGACTCGGGTACCGAGTGCGGCGTCGGGAACGCTACCCAGGCCGGCCGGGTGGGCGAGGTAATCGTCGTAAGCGAACGGAAAGTCCGGCCCGAACATGGTGAGCGGTTGTTCGTCCTCGAACTCGATCGCGCTGTCCGGGGTGACGGGTGTGGTCATCTGTCGTTCTCCTGCTCGGCTCGTACCGGGCCTGCGGTCCCTGCGGGACGAGGTGCCGTCCGATACAGATCCGGACGTCGGTCGGAAAGGTGGGTGTTGATCGCTCGGGACCTGTCGAGGTCGGCGGGGTCCAAGTGCACCGTCAACAGTTGCTCGTGCACACCGGCTCTGGCGATGTCGGTGCCATCGGGAGCAACGGCGCACGTCAGGCCGCAATAGGTCAGAGTCGACTCGGTGCCGCACCGGTTGACGTAGGTGACGAACACCTGACTCTCGTAGGCCCGCGTGGGAACCACGTGGGTTGCGATGATCTCGAACGGCGACATCAGACCGGTAGGGACGATCAACCATTGCGTACCCGCGTCGGCGTGCGCGCGGACGGTCTCCGGAAATTCGACGTCGTAACAGGTAAGCAGACCGCAGCGCAGATCTCCGAAGTCGAACTGCACCACCAACTCCTGGCCGGGGGTGAAGTGGGCACGATCGAGCTCACCGAACAGGTGCGTCTTGCGGTAACGCGCCAGTGACGTACCGGTCGCGTCGACCACCTGAACGGCGTTGTACACCGACTCGCCGCTGCGTTCGGGATATCCGTACACGATCGCGACGCCGTGAGCACGGGCGATCTGTGCGACCCTCCCGAAGATCGGCCCGTCGAACGGTTCGGCACGATCGACGACGAGTTCACCGATGTCGTAACCGCTGACCGACATCTCCGGGGTGACCAGGATCGATGCACCTGCCGCCGCGGCTGCCGCAGCCGCAGCATCGAGTGCCGTCAGGTTGGCCTCGACATCGCCGGAGTCCTCCGGCCCCTGATAGAGCGAGACGGTGTTCGTCACCGATGCAACCCCGGCTTTCCGATCGGTAGTTCTTCGGGCAGTGCCGGTGCCAGTACCCACAACACTCGCGCCCCACCGCTGCTGTCGCTGCGGAAACTGTGCCGACGGCGCGGCGAGAACGTGAAGGCGTCCCCCGCCCCGAGAGAGATGTCGTCCCCGCCGAAGTCCGCGCCGGGATCGGCTTCGAAGATCACCCGTAGCTCGCCGTCGATCACGTACACGAAGCTCACGTCGAGCGGCAGCGTGTACGCCTCGGGCCCACTTCCGCCGCCGTGTTCGATATGCCCCAACAACACCTGCACGCGACGCTCCCCTACCGGCGTCAGCAGATACTCGGTCATCTGTTCTCCACCGAACATGATGCGCGGCAACGACTGTGCGCGTACCACTTCGCCGACGGGTGCGTCGTCGAACAGCGAGCCGACCGGTACGTCGAGCGCGGCGCAGACTCTAACCAGGGATGCGACCGATGCGTTCACCTGATCGCGCTCGAGCTTGGACAGATACCCCTTGGTGACCCCGCAGGTGTAGGCGAGCGCGTCGAGCGTGAGCCGCTTCTTCAGGCGCGCCTCCTTCAGGCGCGCACCGATCCGTGGCGCATCGACGTCGACCTGCGCGGCTGAAGACACCCTTTTCGCCTTTCAGGAAACTTGTGTTGACAAGACCGAGCATCAGAGTAACGCTTGCCGAGCGACATGGTCGACCTTTCGACGGCCGGGCGCTCGACTGCGGAGGGACATCTCGATGAATGCGAACAACCCGGAACACACCCCGGTCGGCCCGCTCGACGCCACCAAGGTCCCCCGTTACGCCGAACCGACGACATTCGCGCGACTCCCCCGGCTCGACGAGCTGTCGCGGGCAGACGTGACGATTCTCGGCGTACCGTTCGATTCGGGGGTGAGCTACCGGCCGGGTGCGCGCTTCGGACCCGGCCACATCCGTGCGGCGTCGAAACTGTTGCGGCCGTACAACCCTGCCCTGCAGGTCTCGCCGTTCGCACGCCAACAGGTAGCCGACTTCGGCGACATCGGGGTCAATCCGTTCGACATCACCGAAGCGCTGCAGACCGTGCACGATGCCGTGACGAACCTGCGTGCCGACGGCTCTTCGGTGCTGACTCTCGGCGGCGACCACACCATCGCGCTCCCGATCCTGCGTTCGCTCGCGCGTGATCACGGGCCGATTGCGGTGTTGCACTTCGACGCCCACCTCGATACCTGGGATACGTATTTCGGTGCGCCGTACACACACGGGACGCCGTTCCGACGAGCCAGCGAGGAAGGGCTCATCGACCTCGAACGCTCCCAGCACATCGGTATCCGCGGCCCTCTCTACAGTGAGCAGGACCTCGAGGACGACCGGGTTCTCGGCTTCCAGGTGATTCGCTCCGACGACTACGAGGTCGACGGCGTGGCCAGCATCGTCGAGCGGATGCGTCGTCGCCTCGACGGTGGCCCGGTCTACGTCTCGGTCGACATCGACGTTCTCGATCCCGCGCATGCTCCGGGCACCGGCACACCCGAGGCCGGCGGGATGACCTCGCGCGAGTTGCTCAACACGCTGCGCGGTCTCGTGGGGCTCAACGTGGTCGGTGCCGACATCGTGGAAGTCGCACCCGCATACGACCACGCCGAGATCACCGGCATCGCGGCGGCCCATGTCGCGTACGAGTTGCTGTCGGTGCTGGCGCTGAACCGGTAGCGGGCACTCACCGGCGCGGCAACACCAGAATGGGTACGGGCGAGTGGCGGATGATCTTCGTTGCCCGTGAACCGAGGAACACCCGAGCGATCGGACCCAACGGCCCGGACGATCCGATGGTCAGCACTTCGCCGTCCTGCCAGTGCAGTTCGTCGAGTGCTTCTCGCCAGCTGCCCGCGGTCGCCAACTCGGTGTCGACGCGGTCGGCCGGTAACCCCACCGCGACAGCGTCGTCCACCGCAGCGGTCAGCGCCTCGCTCAGTCCTCGGGCGAGCTCCGCTGCTACGTCGTCCTCGGCTCGCAGCCCGATCTCGGGCGGATACATCGTTGCCCCGCGAACGACGAACGAGGCCAAGCGAAGTGGCACACCGGTGTCGCGGGCCAACTCCGCTGTGGGCCCGACGACGCGGGTGGCCTCGCTGTCGCCCGAGAACGCGCAGGTGATCCGCGTCAGGACGGCCCGATCTCGAATGCGGTAGCCGCGCGGGGCCAACGCGACGGTGACCGGCGAGGAATGGAGCAACTTGTCCGCGGTGGAACCGACGACAACTTGCCCGAGAGCACCGTCACCCGAGGAACCCAGAACCAGGATCGACGCCCCGGTGGTCTCCGCGGCCTCGGTCAATGCAGTGGACACCGAGCGGTGCGACATCCGGTGGAACGACGCCGCGACATCGGGTGCGCGTTCCTCCAAGTAGTGACGGGCTTTCGCCTCCGACTCGGTGGCCGTCGACGCGGCCCAGTCGGCGAACTCGGCGTCGACCCGGGCCATCGACGGCGTCGACCACGGCTTGGGAACCACGGTTGCCACGTCGATGTTCGTGGTCAGGGATCGGGCCAGTTGCGCACCGAGATCGAGGGCACCGACACTTCCCTTGCCGGGCGCGAAGGCGATCAGCACGCTCATTCCGCGTCCTTTCCGACCGATCGAAGCGCCGAATGATGCCGACCCCACAGGAAGTAGAACGCGAGAACCACGGCGAGCCAGAGCCCGAACCAGAACCACGTGGTCCAGCGCAAGCCGGACAGGATGTAGATGCACGCGGCGATGGACAGGATCGGTGTCACCGGGTAGCCCGGTACCTTGAACGGACGCTCGAGGTCGGGCATCGTCCGGCGCAGGACGATCACGCCGATGGCCACGACGATGAACGCGACGAGCGTTCCGATCGACACCAGATCGGCCAACTTGTCCAGCGGAACGAACGCGGCGAGTACAGAGATGATGACCGCGACGACGATGGTGTTGTTGACGGGGGTGTGAGTCCGGGGACTGACCTTCGCGAACGCCTTGGGCAGCATCCCGTCTCGGCCCATGGCGAACAGAATGCGCGTCTGCCCGTACATCGTCACCAGAGTCACCGAGAAGATCGAGATCACCGCGCCCGCCGCCAGAATCGTGGCCGGCCATGCCCGTCCGGTCACATTTCGGAGAATCTCGGCCAACCCGGCTTCTTCCTGCCCGGCGAATGCTGTCCACGGCTGAGTTCCCAACGCCGCGACCGCAACAACGAGGTAGAAGACGATCACCACGACGAGTGCGGCAATGATGGCTCGCGGCATGGTTTTCTGTGGATTCTTCACCTCGTCCCCGGCTGTCGAGACGGCGTCGAGACCGATGAACGAGAAGAAAATGGTGCCGGCCGCCGCGGTGACACCTGCCGCTCCGAGCGGCATGAAGTCCGAGAAGTTGCCGGAATCGAAGGCGGTGAATCCGACGACGGCGAACAGCGCGAGCACGCCCAGCTTGATGACGACCATGACTGCGTTCACCGCTGCGGACTCGCTCGCACCGCGAATGAGCAACACGGCGCACAGAACGATCAGCACGACGGCGGGCAGATTCAGGATTCCCGGATCGGCGTCACCCGGTGCCGCGGACAACGCGTGCGGGATGGTGAAGCCGAAGAGATTGCCGAGAAGTTCGTTGAGGTATCCGCTCCAGCCGACCGCCACCGCGGCACTCGACACCCCGTACTCCAGCAGCAGGCAGGCCGCAACACCCATCGCGACCACCTCCCCCATCGTCACGTATGCGTAGGAGTACGTCGATCCCGACACCGGCACCGCCGAGGCCATTTCGGCGTAACAGATAGCGGCGAGCCCGGCGGCAATTCCTGCGGCCAGGAACGACAAGACCACGGCTGGACCGGCTTCGGGAACAGCGAGCGAGAGCACGAAGAAGATGCCGGTACCGATGGTCGCTCCCACTCCGAACATCGTCAGTTGGAACGTCCCGATGGTGCGTTCCAGACCACCGGGCTGCTGGTCCGGTTCTGCGATCGGTTTCTTGCGGAACAACTGCGAGCGCAGACCCGATGCGGGTCCGTTCGACGATGTCATGGTCGAGACTCCCAACGTGAAGACGAACGGTGCGGACCGAACCGTGCCGCGGGCGGTACAGCAGCCGACGCGAGGCGATTTCGGTGATTCTGCTCCCCGAGCCACCCGGTCGCACACCGAACACGCCGCGCGGTCCACGAGCTCGTCGTCGAGCCGGTGTCGGTGTGAGCGCCGCCTACCATTGACCTCGACTCGGATGGGAGACCCTCGAACACATGGCCACACAGCCGGACGCGACACCGCTCGACGCGGTGGCCGCGCAAGCGGCCTCGGACGCAGGCGGCCTGGACGTCGCGTTCCTGGGGAACTTTCTCGACGTCGTGACCGATGCGGTGGACGCAGGTGTTCCGCTCACCCGCAAGCAACTTCGGGAGTGCCGCGTACACGGCGACGAAGCAGCCCGAGCGGGTGTGGCTCTGCGCGCGTTGCTCGACCTCTACCTGTCGGCGGCGTGGCGATTGTGGCGCGAGTTGCCCGCCGTGCAGGCCGCCGCAGCAGACCCGGCCGGGGTCGTCACCGCGGGCGAGGTCATGCTTCGAGCCGTCGACGACGCCGCGGCCGAACTCGCCGAAGGCTTTCAGCTCGCCCGGCGGACCCTGGTTCGCGTGGAGGTATTGGCACGCCGCGAGTTCGTGGACGATCTGCTCTCCGGAACGGCCGATGTCGCCGGTGTCCTGGGACGTGCGCAGACGTTCGGGCTGGATCTGTCGAGTCCGCACGCAGTCGCCGTGGTCACGTCCACAACTCCGTTCACCGACGCGACGTCGGCCATCGGGCTGGTCGAACGCAGCGTGCAGGGCAGCAAAGGGGACGCCGATCTCCTCGTCGCCACCAAGCAGGGTCGGCTGATCGTGGTGTTTCCGGCACCCGATCGCGAGGCCGTCGACCACGTGCTCACCCGTGTGGGACGAGTCCTCGGTGCGTCTGCAGCCGGCCCGAGCGATACGGTCGACCTGCGCCGTCGCGGCGAATACGGACGGATACAGCTCGGAGTCGGTCGCCCACGCAGCGGCGCAGTCGGCGTGGCGGCGTCGTACCGAGACGCCCTGGACGCGCTCGACCTCGCGTCGTCGCTGGGGCTCGACACACCCGTCGTCGACGCCCGTGATCTGCTCGTCTATCGCGTTCTGATCAGTGATCGCGCTGCGATCGCCGATCTGGTCGAGACGTTGCTGACCCCGTTGACGAGCGCTCGGGGCGGAGCAGGCCCACTGCTGGAAACATTGCAGGTGTACTTCGAGACCGGCGCGAACTCGGCGTCCACCGCACGCCGGATGCATCTGTCAGTGCGCGCGGTCACGTACAGATTGTCGCGAATAAGAGATTTGACCGGGCAAGATGTGGGCAATCCCGTCGAGGCATTTGCGCTGCACACGGCAGTACTCGGCGCGATGTTGCTCGACTGGCCGCGATCCGGCCTGCACTCCTGAATCGCACCTGAGGCCGAGATTGCCGGATGTCGGCAAGAAAGTCTGCTGAAACATGTCCGCAAAACAACCCTGCCTGCAGTAAAGCAAACAGTCAGACTGGAGTAGTTGCGGTCGAACCGCCCCACATACCGATCGAACGAGAACGTAAGGAGCAGGACAGATGTCGTCGTTGACACAGAAGTTGACCGCGTTCGCTCGCAGCCCTCAGGGCAAACAGATGATCGACCGAGCGCGCCGATATGCAACCAAGCCAGAGAATCAGGCGAAGTTGAAGCAATTGGGCACGAAGTTCACCGGTAAGGGTGGACGTTCATGAACGTCGTCCCATGGTGGGCGTGGGCCGCATTCGGTGCCGTCGTCCTGATCCTGCTGGCCATCGACCTGCTGGCGCACCGCGGCGCGCACATCATCGGCTTCAAGGAGGCCGCGTGGTGGAGCGCACTGTGGGTAGGCGTCGCCATCATCTTCGGCATCGTGGTGTTCTTCACGCTGGGAACAACGGCCGGAGTCGAGTACACGACGGCATGGTTGCTGGAGAAGAGTCTGTCGGTCGACAACCTCTTCGTCTTCGCGCTGATCTTCGGCTACTTCAAGGTCCCCCGTGAGTACCAGCACCGCGTGTTGTTCTTCGGTGTCATCGGCGCCCTGGTCTTCCGTGCCATCTTCCTGGCCGCCGGTGTGGCCATCGTCAGCAAGTTCGCCGCGGTTCTGTTCGTCTTCGCCGCCATCCTGCTCTACAGCGCGTACAAGCTGATGAAGGACGAGGACGACTCGTACGACCCCGGCACCTCCATTGCAGTGCGCTTGCTCAAGAAGATCGTCCCCGTTCAGGACGAGTACTCCGGTACCAAGTTCTTCGTCAAGGAAGCAGGCAAGCGGGTGGCCACGCCACTGCTCGCCGTCGTGGTGGCGATCGAGGCCGCCGACCTGGTCTTCGCGGTCGACAGTGTTCCTGCCGTTCTGGCAGTGACCGACGACCCGTTCATCGTGTATTCCTCGAACGCGTTCGCGATCCTCGGCCTGCGTGCCCTGTACTTCCTGCTCGCAGGGTTGCTCGAGAAGTTCCACTACCTGTCCAAGGGACTGGCGATCATCCTCGCCTTCATCGGCGTCAAGCTGATCCTGCAGGCCGGGCACAAGGTGATCAGCACGTCGATCCCCGAGATCCCGTCCTTCGTCAGCCTGGTGGTCATCGTCGTGGTACTGGCAGGCTCGATCATCCTGAGCCTGAAGAATCCCCCGGAGGAAGACAGCGCCGACGCGGTCGACAAGGCTGCAGCCGACAGTCCGATCGTCGATCCGACGGACGGAACCTCCACCGCCGGCACCTCGTCGACGGGTACGTCGGGTACCGATTCGCCTCGACTCGACAAGTAGTTCCGCACGACACATGCCCCGCCGGAATCGATCCGGCGGGGCATGTTTGTACTTCGCCGTGATGGGGCAAACCGTCGTCATGGCTGACAAGAACTCGTACACCGTTCCCGGACTCTCGTCGGACGTGGGCGCGCGCGTCGCAGCGATCCTGCAGGATCGCCTGAACGCCTACAACGACCTCCATCTCACGCTCAAGCACATTCACTGGAATGTGGTCGGACCGAACTTCATCTCTGTCCACGAAATGCTCGATCCTCAGGTCGAGGCCGTGCGCGGCTTCGCCGACGAGGTCGCCGAGCGCATCGCGACCCTCGGCTCCTCTGCGAAGGGAACGCCGGGCACCATCGTCAAGGAACGTTCCTGGGACGATTACTCGATCGGCCGGGCGACGGCGATCGAGCACCTCGGCGCTCTCGATCTCGTGTACACCGGGGTCATCGAGACCACCCGCAAGAACATCGAAGAGGTCGGCGAGATCGATCCGATCACCGAGGACATGCTCATCGGCCAGAGCGCCCAGCTCGAACTGTTCCACTGGTTCGTCCGCGCGCACCTGGAGAACTCCGGTGGTCAGCTCTCCACCGCGAGCGCGACCAGCGAAGTCGACGCTGCGAAGCAAGCCGGCTGACAGACATTTCCACCCGAAGCACCGGTCTCGCCGATCACGGCGAGGCCGGTGCTTTTCGTTGTGACAGAACCAGATCACTCCGTCGGACGCGCCTCGTGGCCGCTGCGACCGTGCGTTCGTCGCTGTTCTTTCATCTCGGCTTCGAAGACGTGCCGACGTCCGTCGAGCAGCTCGTTCCGGACCGCCCGCTCGTGATCACGAAGTACCGTCCAATACCCGTCGTCGAACTCCTCGACGAGCTGGAACGTCCACCGCCCCTGAGCGATGTTGCGGCCGATCATGTCGGTCTCGAGTCGCTGTGCCAACGCGTCGTGCCCGGCGTCCGACAACGCGTCGGAGGCCTCCCCGAGCAGCAGATCCGCGTGTCCCATCAGCTGATGGAACGAGTACAGGTGGCCGCGAGCGCGCTCGACGTATTCGAGTGCCTCGGACAGTTTGCCCGTGGCCGCCACGGTATCGTCGTCCACTCCGTCGGGGCGGCGGTGCTCCGGTGCCGGCGTCTCATGCGAATGTGGGTCGTTCGTCTGTGCAGTCATGAACGGCACGTACCCGCATCCCGTGCCGGCAACACGGCCGGGAGTCCGATGATTACCGACCGCGATCTCGGGTATAGCTCCCATGCACGAGCAGCACAATCGATTTCGAGGAGTTCACATGGCTGATTTCATCGACAAGGCAAAGCACAAGGCAGAAGAGCTCGTGGGCGAAGCCAAGGAAAAGATCGGCCACAAGACCGACAACGACGACCTTGCTGCCGAAGGCGCAAAGGACCAGGCGTCGGGCAAGACCAAGCAGGTCGGCGACGACGTTTCCGACGCAGCCGGCAACATCAAGGACAAGTTCACGAACTGATCCATCGATGCAGCAGAACCCCGCACCCAGCCTTCACGGCTCGGGTGCGGGGTTCTTCTCCGTCACAGGCCTTCCGTCGGATTCGGCAGCGGCAACGGCCGCCCGAACATCCATCCCTGCCCCAAGCTGGCACCGAGCGCTTTCGCACGTCGCAGATGCCGACGCGTCTCGATGCCTTCCGCCAGCACGATCGCGTTGCTCGACCGAACGTAGGCGCGAATCTGTCGCATTGCCGGTCGGGATCGCAGCGGAGCTCGCACGATCGACGCGTCGAGCTTGACGATGTCCGGTGCCACCAGCGCCAGTAGATCCAGGGTTGCCGGTGTCGCTCCGACGTCGTCCATGGCCACCCCCATCCCGCGTGCGCGCGCGCCGCGGACGAGGGCCATCAGCAACGGAACGTTCCGATCCAGATCACGCTCGGTGATCTCGAGGACCACGTCGAGATCGTCGCCGATGGCGTCGAGGTGCATGTCGACGTCCTGCTCGTCACGGAAGCAACCCGGTTCGATGTTGAGGAAGAACCGCACCCTGCGGGAGTAGGCACGTTCCCTCGCCGCGCGCAGAGCTGCCGCGCGGCAGGCCACATCCACTCGGCCGACGAGTCCCCGTTCACGGGCCAGAGCAAAGACATCCTCGGGAAGTGCGCTGCTCGGCGACGGCCACCGAGCGAGGGCCTCGTAGCCGACGACATGTCCGGTCGACAGTTCGACGACCGGCTGAAACAGCGCCGCCACCGAATCCACCGCCTCGAGCGCCGCGGACGCTGCCAGCACCGCGCCGTCCGAGACGGTCACAGTGATCGCTCGTCCACCGGGGTTCGGCGTGCCTCGAGGCGATCGGCGATCAGTGCTGCGTGCAGTCGCCGCAACCCCGACGGTTTCATCGGATCGAGACCGGTGAGTTGATCCACCCGCTTGAGGCGGTAGTCGACGGTGTTGGGATGCACCGTCAGCCACGTGGCTGTCTTCTTCCTGTTGGAATCGGAGTCCACGAAGGCTTGCAGCGTCGGGAGTAGGTCGACCGAGTCACGGAGTGGATCGATCAGAGTCACGAGGTGCTTCCGACCGAGTCCGGGCCGGCTCACCTGGTACTCGAACACCAGATCCGAGATGCGGTAGGTGCCCGGCGTGTAGTGCAACCTGCGGACCAGGCTCAAGAGCTCGTACAGGTGCGGCGCAGTCACCGAGATGTCGTCGATCGCTGCCGACCCGGTCGTCGCCGTCACTGCGACCTGGCCGGCGTCGGCAAGCCGCTCGACCAGTTCGTCGACGTCGGCACCCGGAACGTCGGGCAGCAGTACCGTTCCGCCCGTCGCACTGATGGATGCGATGGGGGCGATGTCTCCGTTGTGCGCTGCCAGGGCCGCGTGAATTCTCCGCAGCTTCCGTGCGGCCATCATCGCCGCATCGCCGCGCCTACCCCCTTCGTCGGCATGCGCCGGAAAGTGCAGGGCCACGACGTGATACTCCTCGGCGAGCAGCGCACCCATTCGATCGGCGATCCTGCGGGCAGTGCCGTCGCCGGTCAGCAGAGCGTCGAGCAATTCGACGTCGTGCCGTGGACCGTTCTGCGCCAACGTGCGAAACTCGGTGAGATAAGCGTCGGACACCGCCTCGGTGACCACGTTCAGAAGCTCCATGATCAGGATCGTCCGGTCATCACCCGCCGCGCCTGCCTCCCGGTTCACCGCTGACTCGGCAGCCCGTAGACCCAGCGCGCAGCCCTCGTTGATCGCGTGCTGAATTCGGCCGAGTGGCACTCCGTCGCGGGCCCACCGCGTTGCGGCGTCCCGGAAGGTGTCCATGGCCCCCGCGACCGGTAGTCGACCGGAATCGAGGACACCTGCAGCCAGTTCGCTGCAGGTGGTCGCCATGTCGTCGAGTTCGCCCCGTGCACAGTCGCGCGGCGGCGGTACGTCCTCCGGATCGACGAAATACCGGTTCAGCATTCGCGCGGCAGTCTCCCGGGGCGTCCGCAAGCGGTCCGATGCACGTCGACCACCTGCGTACTCCTCCTGCGCCGTGTCCACACTGTCTGTTGCAGTCACCGAACCCCACCCCTCGTACTCGAAACCCGCGTCAGGTCATGTCCTTCAGGCGGCCGATGTCTGCCCACAACGCCCCTGCCTCGGTATCGAACCGTCCTTCCCCGGCCGAACCGTCGGCCGGGGTGAAGACACTCGAACCATAGTGCACAAATAAAACCTGGGGATTGTTTTGGACCGTGAACCCGGCAACAAATCCGCATTAGCGTCCGGTTCGTTGTCATTTGTGACGCCCCATCACGAATGAACGGTCACGTGCGGGCGGTTTCCAAACGTGATGCGGCGCACGTTCCGGGCCGAAATCCGGGCCTACAGTTCCGACTTGTCCACTTGACCCTCGTCGAAAGTCAGGCTCCATGACCACTTCTCGGTCCACCTTCCGTGCAACGAGGAAGGCCACGACAGTCCGCGCTGCGATGATTGCTGCAATGGCATGCTCCGTTGCCCTCGGTTCCGGTTTCGCAGCACAGGCTCAGCCGGCACCCGTCCCGGTACCGGCACCGCCCGCAACCGTGCAGGGCAACACCGTTGTTCCGCCGGGGCCGACCGGCGCATACCCGAAGGCCTCGGATCAGGGCATCACGGCACCGAGCATCGATTCGGCTGCCCCCGCCACCGCGACGTACGACCCACGGACCGAGACCACCGGATACGGGCCCGATCAGAAGAACTTCCTGGCCGGATTCCTCTACAGCATCGTCAACCCCAACGTCGCACCCCAAGGTGCCAACGATTGGAACTGCAAGCCCACCGCCGCGCACCCCCGCCCGGTCGTCCTCCTGCACGGCACCTGGGAGAACGCGTACAACAACTTCGCGCGCATGTCGCCTGCCCTGAAGAAGGAGGGCTACTGCATCTTCGCGCTCAACTACGGAGACGGGGACTCCAGTGTCGTCGGCAATCTCCCGTCGCTTCGCGGTACCGCATCGGTCGCGTCCAACGCGAAGGAGATCGCCACCTACGTCGACGCTGTGCGGACGGCCACGGGCTCTGCGCAGGTCGACATCGTCGGCCACTCCCAGGGTGGGCTCGTCACCCGTCAGTACCTCCGTTTCGAGGGCGGTGCCAATCCGACCGACCCGACCAAGAACAAAGTGAACACGGTCGTCAGCGTCGCCGGATCGAATCACGGCACCACCCTCGTAGGCATCGGAACTCTGGGGCGCACCATCAACAACCTGGGACTCAACGTCCTGGGAGTCGTCGGTGCCATCGCCGGGCCGGCAGCTTCGGACCAGGTGATCGACTCGCCACTCGTCAAGGGACTGGCCGTCGGCGGTGACACCGACCCCGGCATCAAGTACACCGTGATCGGCACCAAGTACGACGAGGTCGTCACCCCGTACAAGACGACGTTCCTCACCGCAGGCCCCGGTGCCACCGTCAACAATGTCACCCTGCAGGACGGCTGCGGCATCGACCTGTCGGACCACCTGTCGATCTCCGTCTCACCGCGCGCGATCGGCATCGTCAAGAACGCACTGGATCCGAAGGGCTTCCCCGCGAAGTCGATCCCGTGTGCCTACAACTCGCCCATCACGGGCCAGTAGGACACCGGTACCTCTGTTCCACCAGGGCGATCGGCCGATCGGGCCGATCGCCCTCGGCGGAAGTCCGGGTCAGTTCTGTGCTGGGGTCCACCCCAGCGCCGGGCCGAGCTTCTGCGCCGTGTCGGTCAGGATCTGCACGTAGTCCTCGTGGTCGAAGCTGAACGGCAGCGCGAACGCCACCTCGTCGACCTCGCGAAAAGATCGATTGGCGTACAACTGCTCCGCGATCTCGTCCGAGGTACCCACGAGGTCCGGTGCGAACATCATCCGAGCCGGCCCCTGCGGTGCTCCGGTCCGTGCAGTACGCGTGTGAACGTAGTCCTCGTACTTGCGCTTCTGCGCGGCGGAAGCACTGTCGGTGGGGATGACCACCAGCCCCTGGGAGACCCGCGCGTCGGCCCCGGCCGGGTGAGCCTCGCGGAACCGCGCGATGTGCGCGCGCTGGATCGCATCGAAATCCGTCGAGTCCTCGGCGCGCACCACACTGCTCACCAGAAGATTCATCGCGTTCTCCCCTGCCCACTGGGCAGACCGGAGACTGGCCCCGCCGTACCACATTCGGTCCCGTAGACCACGCGAATACGGTTGTACTCGTTCGGAATACGCTTCGATTCCCTCGGTCCCCGACCACGTGGACGCAGGTTCACCGGCTACGAACCGAAGCAGCCGCGAGACTCGGTCGTAGCCGAAGTCCTCGTCCTCGGCGGTGTCGGGATACAACGAGTGTGCGACGCGATCGAAGTGCATCGGTTGTCCCACACTGATTCCCGCGTTGACGCGCCCACCGGACAGCACATCCACCGTGGCCAGGTCCTCGGCGAGACGCAACGGGTTCTCCCAACCCAACGGCGTCACCGCAGTACCGAGCATGATGCGGTCGGTACGTTGCGACGCGGCGGCCATGACCGCGATGGGAGACGAGATACCGAACTGCAGGTGACGATGACGAAGCCACGCACTGTCGAATCCCAGCCGCTCCCCGAGTTCGATGATGCGCAGCGTCGATTCGTGGCCGACCCCGGGTGCGTTCTCGTCGAAGAGCCCGATGGTCAAAAATCCGAGCGAACGCAGGGGCCTGGATGGTTCGGGCACGTCTGGACCTCGTTTCGTGAAAGTCCGGCCAGCCTAATTCACACCGTCGTCGGTGTCGTGAACAGCGGCGGTGAGACGGCGAATCTCGGTGCCGCCGTACTCGAGCAGTCCGAGCGACGCGAACGCTTCGAGCCATCCGACCATCGGCCACCGGCCCCACCGACGGAAGAAGATCCGAGCGTTGACGACGATGTCGTCGAGATGTTCCACCGGAGGATCGGACACGGGATGGAACTGGTGGTACGCGTGAGCGCCGCCCACCCACCGCAACCCGATGCCCGACGCGCGGGCCGTGGCCGCGAAATCCGTGTCCTCGCCCCCGTACCCGGTGTAGTCCTCGCAGAAGCCGCCGATCTCGGTCCACGTGTCGGCGTGCACGGCGAAGGACAACGACCAGAACAGGTCGAAATCGTGTCCGGGTTCCACTGCGCCCGCGGGCGGATTCGGTCGAGCCGGATGCGGCGCGGTGAGCGGGATCAGAGCGTCACCTTCGAGCCCGACGCTGTCGGGTTTCAGGTAGGTCACCGGTCCGCACAACAGAGTTCGCCGACTGTCGGGGCGCAGCGCGGCGCGGCGATACCTGTCGAGCATCTCCGGGGCGGGTATGCAATCCACGTCGAGGAACACCACCAGCTCGGCACCCCGATCGAGGGCAGCGGCTGCCCCGAGGTTACGCGCTCGCGCCACCGGCAGCGGGGTCTGTGCCACCATGTCGAGAACCGTTGCCGCAGAGCCGGATCGGGCGACCACGTCCGCAATGTCGTCATCGCCCATGGCGACCACGATGTGCTCGACGGGCCGGTCGGTGGACTCGGCCCACCCGCGAATCTGCGCGGCGAGGTGATCGTGACGGCCCGAGACCACGGTCACGACAACCACGTTCATCGCCGAGCCGTCCCGGACGCAGCCTGCTCGATCGCGCGAGCCGCCCGATCGGGTGCGCCGTCGGTACCGAGCAGCGACCATGTCCGTCCGCCGATGCCCAGGGCGCAGTCGGCAGCGCGTCGCCACCGATCGACCGAGGGCCACTCGTCGAGCACCGCGGCGATGGATCCGGCCGCCAGTGCGTGCGCGGTGGCAGCCTGCTCGTCGAACGGCCGGGCTTGCGGAACCACGATGGCCGGTGTGCCCGACGCGGCGACGTCGGCCACGGCGTTCTGCCCGGCGTTGGTCACCACGAGGGCCGCCGAGCACAGCACCGGCCACACGTCGTCCACCCAGTCACCGCCCGCCACTCCGAGTGTGCGGAAGTCGAACCGGTCGTCCGCGGCGGACCACGAGTCCACCAGTTCACGCGTCAACGAGGTGCCGCCCGCCGCACCCAGTACGACAACCGGGCCTTCGGTGGCCGCAGTGTTCGAGCCCTCCGTTCGGGCTCGTCCGGCGAACCGGCTGATCGAGCCCGAGTACGTCGTCTTGGCGGCGTACGGATGCAACCAGGCCGGGTCGTACACACTGCGTGACCACGGTGCGAGAATGTGCGTCGCCGCGCGATAGGCCATCGCGTGGACGGGATCGGCCCGGTTTCCCGGAATCGCCATGACGATCACCCGGACACCCATCAGCCGCAGAAACATCGCCACTTCCACGGACACATCGACAACCACTGCCCGCGGTCGCTCACGCGCAACCCAGTCGGCGATGATCGCCATCCGTGCGGTCAGCCCGTCGACGTCGTGGGGTGCCCAGTGCACCACTCCCCCCGCCGAGATGTCGTCGGCGGCTGCCTCGCCCACGGTGTCGTTCACATCCAGCGGGAGTGCGATCCATTCCGCTGCAGCATGTTCCGGAGGCCGCGCCCGCGAGGACAGCACCGTGATCGGCTCACCCAGGCGGCGCGCAATCGCGTCGGACCGAGTGACGTGGCCTACCCCGTGGTGGTGTGCGTAGTAGCCGATCATGCAATCGCGAGACCGTGGGCGGACTCCGGTGCCGATGCGGACTCGAGGGTCGATCGGTACAGCTCCTCGTACTCGTCGACCATCCGGTCCACCGAACACACCTGCTCGGCGCGCGCCCGCGCGTCGTGCCTGTTCAACGCTGCCGCGGCGGGAATCGCGGCGGCCAGCCCGGCCACGTCGTCGGCGGGTACCAACACTCCGGACGAGGCGTCGATGATCTCGGGTATCCCTCCGCGGGCGAACGCCGCCACCGGGGTACCGCAGGCCAGAGCTTCGGCGACCACCAGACCGTACGGCTCGGACCACACCGGCGACACCAGCGCGACCTCGGCACCGGCCACCAGCGCGGCGAGGGCCGGCTGATCGAGGTGTCCGACGTATCGGACTCGATCGTCGAGCAGGGGTTCGACGACACCGTGGAAGTATTCGAGGTTGCTGATGGGTCCGGCGATTCGTAGTGACCGGCCGGCGAGCTTCGCGGCGGCGATGGCCAGGTGCAATCCTTTCTCGGGAACCAACCGTCCGGACCACACCACGTAGTCGCCGCCCGCACCGAACGGCCAGTCCTGCAGCGAGATCCCGTTCCGGATGACGATCGTCCCGGACGCGACGTCGGCCCATTGTTCGGCTGCGAACGCACTGACCGCAGCAAAAGTGTTGGCACCGAACGGAGCCAGGGCAACAGCCGACTCCAGCCACGCGAACGGCGGCGTGTGCAGAGTGGTCACCATCGGCACCGGCAGTGTGGCGGACATAGCCAACGGCAGGTAGTGCAGGCTGTGGTTGTGCACGATGTCGAACGAGTTCGACAGCGCACCGGCCAGTTCCATCATCACGGCGAGGTATGCGTGGTGCTCGCGAACCGCAGTGGGGGTGACCGCGAGATCGGCGAGGGCAATCGGTGTCAGATCCAGCGTTCGGACCGGCAACATCGTGGCATCCAGATCGACGCTCGATCCGTCTGCGGCGAACAGACTGACGTGGTGCCCACGGTCGGTCAGCGCCCGCACCAGATTGTAGACGTGTGCCTCCAGACCGCCCGCGAAAGGCTGTGCCACCGGAAAACTCGATGACGCCAGCACCGCGATGCGAAGTGGCTTCTCGTTCAACGCATCTCCTTTGTCACTGCTGCGTAGATCCCAGCGTGGGTCGCTGCGATTCGTTGTCTCTGCTCGGCCCGGGTTGCGGCGTCGAGCGCTGTGGTCCGATCGGCGTGGGCCGCCTGCACGGCTGCCACCAACGTGGCGGGATCGAACGAGTCGGTGTTCATGACGAAACTGTGAATCGGCGCTTGGTCGGCATAGAAGCCGCAATCGGACGCGACGACGGCCGTTCCCAGATCCCGACAGGCCTCGAGCCAACCCGAATGTGTACCGAACCGATACGGCAGCACCGAGACGTCGATCGAAGACAGGTAGTCCCACAGTTGCTCGTCGTCGAATCGGGCGTGCACCCGCACATCGACGTCGGGGAAACTGTTGTAGTCCAGCAACTTCGCGCCGACGGTCGGGTCGTACCAGTGGCCGGCCGTGTCGAACACGTCCTCGTCGATGTCCAACCGCACCGTCGCAGCCGGTAGCGATCGAGCCGCCTCGACGACGGCGTCCATCACCGCAAGCGGGTCGATGTTCGCTCGCAGGTTCTTGGCGTGGACTCCGATGACGAACGAGTCCGACACCGGGCGTGGGACGTTCATTCTCTCGAGAGGCACCACGTGTGGGTGCTCGATCACCGTCGCATGCACGTTCCACCGATCGGCTATCCACGCAGCTGCTCCCTCGGTGAGGGTGATCACGGCATCGGCACCACGTATCAACACGTCCAGCTGCTCCAGATGACCGGTGTTGTCCGCGAAGTGGGGATTGTGCGCGTCGTGGACCGTGAGCACCAGGGGCTTGCGACGGGCCCTCAGATACTCGACCGTGCGGGTCAAGTCTTCCGGTGAGAAGGACTCGAAGCCGAAGTGCACGTGCAGAACGTCGAAGCTCGAATCGGGTTGCTCGGCCAACCACCCGGCGTCGAGGAGACGAGGCGGCCACCACTGGCCCGGCACATCGACGCGAACCGGCGTCGGATCGGGCAAGAGGACCACCGAGTTACCGGAGCCGTCTGGCACCGGCTGCACGTGCTGTACGTACACGTGAGAGGAGGGTACGGACGCAATACGAATCATGAATTCCTTCGGGTACAGGTCAGACGAATCGTGCCTGTTCCCGACACGCGCATGGGGTCTGTACCCACTTCGTACCGAGTTCAATCGCGGTTGGCGTCGCAGGTTCGGCGGGGCTACGTTGACCAGAAGAATGGTCGAACACACGCACTCACACGACGTCGGGGCAGACATGGACGGGCGTACTCGCCACTACGACGATTTCTACGGAATATCGGGGCTCGAGGCCGCGCCACGTACACCCGTCGACGATCGCCCCCTGTTGCTCGTCTGGGGTAACTGCCAGGCCGAGGCGATGCGCATTCTGCTGAGCTCGGATGCGGCGATGCCGTTTCGGACGGTACGAATCCCGCCGGTACACGAACTCGAATCCGCCGATCTGCCGCACGTCGATCGATTGGTCCGGCAGACCTCGGTACTGCTGACTCAGCCTGTGCGGGAGGGCTATCGGGATTTGCCGCTCGGGGTCCCCGATCTGACACGAGCACTCCCGCCGCACGCCGTGGTACTTCGTTGGCCCGTGCTGAGATACGCTGCGCTGCATCCTTTTCAAGTCATCGTTCGGCATCCGAGCGACCCAGCGGCCGTTCCGGATCTCGTTCCGTACCACGATCTGCGGACGATCGTGGCCTTCGAGCGTGGCGTGCGGCCCGGCGAGAACTGGGACCTCCCGGTATCCGACGCCGGCTTTCGTGATGCCGCGCAGGCGAGCCTGGACGAGCTACGACGACGCGAGAGCCGCGACACCGACATCGCTGCGTCCGACCTGTTCCAGAGTGCGGGAAGCCGTGCCACTCATACGATCAACCATCCGACCAACGTGGTGTTGACTGCACTCGCGCAGCGGATCCTGGACCACCTCGACACCGCCTGCACTGTGGGTGATCCAGGGAGAGAACTGCTCGGCGGTGTGCGAGCGCCCGTCGAACGTCGGGTACTGCGCGCCCTCGGC
Organism: Rhodococcus sp. PML026; assembly: GCF_000963615.1. Classification (NCBI taxonomy): domain Bacteria; kingdom Bacillati; phylum Actinomycetota; class Actinomycetes; order Mycobacteriales; family Nocardiaceae; genus Rhodococcus; species Rhodococcus sp. PML026. The sequence continues at coordinate 337,851 of NZ_KQ031376.1, forward strand.
CTCCCCGGTGAAGCTCGCCCAGACTGGACGGTCGACGGTTCCGACGTGTCCAGCGACGTCGTGCACCGCGCTCACCTCGATTGGTATGCGGCACATCCCCAGTTCGTCGACGCCGCACTGGCCCGCCACTCCGAGCTCCTGCGAATCCTGCAGACGACGCCGTGATCGCACCCGTGCATCATCTCGTGGTCGGCCCACCGGACCACGGAGTCGTCCGGTGTGCCCGCGACATGGCTACGGCCACAGCGAGTCCCGTGGTGACCGCTCCCGACCGACTACCGCCCGACACTCCCGTCCACATTCACTTCACCGACCGGCTGTTCGGACGTACCGCGCACGAGGCAGCCGATGCCATTGTCGCACTGGCACAGCAGCATCGAGCCCGCATCACCGTTACGCTGCACGACGTACCCCAGATCTCGGACGGCTCCGCGTTTGCGGCACGCACCGACTGCTACCGCCGAGTGATCGACTGCGCTGCAACGGTCGTGGTGTCGAGTGTGCACGAGCGACTGCTTGTCGAGGACATACTCGACAGCCGACCCGACATCCGGGTCATTCCCCTACCGATAGACCGCCCGGCACTACGATCCGACGACGTCGTCCCCCGGCGAGTCGTCGGGATTCTCGGGTTCGTCTATCCGGGGAAGGGACACAGCGAAGTACTCGGTGCCATGTCTGCACTGGACACCGACGTCGGGTTCGAGATCGTCGGGGCCGCGTCGGCCGGACACGAGGACGTGCTCGACGAACTACGCGGCACTGCCCGGCATCTGGGCAGGCCGTTTTCGACGACCGGCTTCGTGCCCGATGCCGAACTGGGCGGCCGGTTGCGGTCCATTGCTGTCCCGGTTGCTTTCCACCGGCATGTATCGGCATCCGGTTCGATCAACACCTGGATCGCGGCGGGCCGTCGCCCTCTGGTCCCTCGTGGTCGATACGTCGACGAGATGGCCGTCAATTCGCCCGATGCGCTGTGGATTCACGAGGACACAGTGGAGGGCCTGGCCGAGGCCATGGCAGAAGCGTTACGCCGACCCGAGAAGACATGGCAGGCCGCCGACTCGGCACCGTATCCATCGCCGGCGCAGGCGGCCGACCTGTACAGCTCCCTGTTCCGAGAAGGCATGGCTCTACCGTCCATCGCGCTGCCCGATGGCCGCTCGGTGGTTCCGCACAATCGGTGGGATCTGGCACCGACCGCATCCGACACGCCCCGAGTGTCGGTCGTGATTCCCTACTTCCGGCAGCAGCACCAGCTCGACCTGGTTCTGACAGCGTTGACCGCGCAGACCTGGCCCGCGTCCCGCATCCAGGTGATCGTCGCCGACGACGGATCTCCCGAGGAACCGAACGTGGAGGAATTCGGCTCGGCTCTCGACATCACCGTCGTGCGCCAACCGGATCTCGGATTCCGGGCCGCCGCCGCACGCAATCTCGGTGCGTCCGCAGCGCGCGGAGACATCCTCTGCTTCCTCGACGCCGACACCGTGCCCGAACCCGATTACATCGAGGAATCGGTACGCCTGATCGTGGCCCTTCCCGATGCGGTGACGGTGGGTAGGCGTCGACATGCCGATCTCGGCGGGTGGTCGCCCGCGGACGTCGGTACCTGGTTCGACGGCCGATCTGCGGGCCCGACGGAATTCACCGAGCCTCCATGGCTTCGTGACGGTTACGCCGGCTCGCGAGACCTTCTGGACGCGGACCGTCGTTCGTACCGATACGTCATCAGTGCCGTGATGTCCTGCAGCCGAACGTTGTTCGAGGAACTCGGCGGGTTCGACCCGACGTTCGTCGGGTACGGCGGAGAAGACTGGGAATTCGCGCATCGGGCCTACGCCGCAGGTGCCGTCCTGGCCCATCGGCCGCGAGCAGTCGCCTGGCACGACGGGCCCGACTGGGCCGAACGCACGGGCGGAGACCGAGAGCGGAAGAACGCCGAAGCGCTGATGCTGGCCTCCCGCATCACCGACCCTGCGGCGCGTTCCCAGGGTCTGACCTACGCGCTGCCGGAGATCGTCGCGGTTGTCGATACCACCGGGCACAGCGCTGCGTCCCTCCTCGAGACCGTCGGCTCGGTCCTGAGGCATCCTGATTGTCGAGTGTGGATTCACGGACCCGGTGCCGAAGAATTACGGCGGCAGTGGGGCGACGCCGACTGCCGCATCCAGGTGGGTCTTCCGGGAGACACCGCACGTTCTCACGCGGTGCTCGAGGTGCGCGGCCTCGTCCTGTTCGGTGCCGGCGCACTTCGTCGTCTCGTGGAGACAGGAGCGGATCGGCTGACGGTCGACGTGGGCAACTCGGGCACGGTCGAACTGCGCACGTCTCGGTCGAGCGCTCGCGCTCGACGGTGGTCGTCGACGATGGGAACGGCTTCCGAGGACCTCGCGGAGGCCCTGTTCGGGCACATGCATCGGACAGGCGCGGAGTTCGGGCTCTTCGCGGGCGAGGTTCAACCGAAACTCGCGTGGTGAATGTGGGGTGGTTCCGGTGTCGACTCGACCGAATCGGGTACGGCCAGTGGGAGAATGTAAATCGGCGGCAGACAAAAGCAACGGCGAGATCGGGCGAATGATGAACAGAACGCTGTATTCGATGATGTGGATGATGGCGATTATCTTTTTCGTCGCTTTGCTGTGGGGCACAGTCGGTTACGTGTACGCAGACACCCATCCTCTGCAGCGAGCGGCATTCGTCGGAGGCGGAGTGTTGATCGCGGGATGGCTGATTCTGTTCGCGGCCGTCGGGATCAAAATATCGCGGCTCAAAGCCCGCAGGAGACAGAGCAACTCCGACGAGCAGTAACTGTTGGAGCCGCTCGGGTGTGGGTTTCGAATAGGCGGGTATACACCGACGAATCTTTCGTAGAGTCGGTCTTTCGATTTGCCGAGCAAGGATCGTCGATGGTCAACCAGCGCAGCACACCGAGCCGGCGCACTTCGTCCGAACTTCCGGCGACCCGCCAGGAATATCTGTCGACATGGTCGGGTCTGCACAGCAACATCGATCCATCGTCGTCGGTGCTCGTGTCGACGTGGCTTCGTCTGGTGTACTTCCTGAGCGCCCCGCTCGTGCGCGCATCCGTCTCGGCCCACGTCGTCACCGTCGCCGCGGTGGTTGCGGCTGCAGGATCGGTGGCGTTGTCCCGGCCGGGCACCTCGCTGCCCCTCCTGGCGGCGGTGCTCATCGTGTTCTCCGGGCTGCTCGACGGTATCGACGGCGGCGTGGCCATGATCGGCCGTTCCCAATCGCAGTGGGGCTATCTGCTGGACACGGTGTCGGATCGGTGCAGCGATCTGCTGTTCCTCGCGGGCAGCCTCGCGCTGGGCGCTCCGATGCCCATCGTCGTTGCCGTCGGTGTGACGACATTGCTGCACGAGACGGCCCGCGCGCGTGCCGTCGGAGCCGGGATTTCCGACGTCGGCTTTCTGACAGTGTGGGAGCGGCCGTCTCGGGTCGTTGCCGCAGTCGTCACCGCGACCGTTGCGGGCGCGGGCCCCGGTAGCGCTCAGACGTCCGCGACGATCGGAATATCGGTGACGTGTGGTCTGGCTGTTCTCGGGTTCACCCAGCTGATGTTCGGGCTGTACCGACGGGCCGATCGAACTCGGCGGTGATCAGCCAGCCGGCGAGCGCCAGCACGTGAAAGACGAACATCCACAGCATGATTGCCACACCGCCGCCGATGTCGGTGAGACCGCCGAACGGTGCACCGAGGTCGACCGGAATGGCCAGGAACAAGATGAAGCCGTGCATGAACCCGGTGACGATCGACGACGTGACCAAGGAGCCGGCCACGAGTGCCCGCCACCCCACCGCCCGCGGCGCGATGACCCGGTAGGTCCAGGCAAGCGGAACGGCCAGGATCAGCCATAGGCAGTTGAACCCCAGAAATATTCGTAGAGCCAGCGCACCGGCACCCCCGCCGCCCGTGGTCGCCTGCAGGACGCGTGCGACGGTCAGCACCCCGAGGAGCAACACCGGGGCGGCAACGAAAAAGGGCACCATCGCAGCTCTGCCTCGCCACCCGGTGAACGTTTCACGGGTCGGGGCGAAGCGCACGATCGCCCTCCGCAGACCCTCTCCGTAGAACGTCGCGGGAAAGATCGAGATCACGACCCCCAGCGGTCCCAGGTGTATTCCGGCATCGGCCAGGCCGTCGAGCGCCGCGCGGGCACCCAACGCATCGGGCAGTAACGCAGACATGGCGTCGAATCCGCCCTGTACCCACTGCGCCGACACCAACAACACAGTCGCCCGGATCGTCAGAAGCAACAGAGGGACGACGGCGATCACCGCGTAGAACGTCAGTCCGCCCGCGATCAGCGTGGTGTCCTCACGCGCGAAGCCGGCTTTGATCGCCTGCACTCCGCGAACCGCCCGAACGCGAACGGATGTCATCGCGCGCGTTCGGAGCGGGTCCGCCGAACGATCGAGCGGTTATTCAAGGGTGACGTCCACGGCGTCGATCACTTTGAGGAACGGGCAGATCGACGTGGCCTGCGCGAGTACGGCCTCCGGGTTGTCGGTGCCCGGTAGCGACACCGACAGAGCGAATTTTGCGTCGTAACCGGATGCGTCGGAATCGGTCAGCACGACGGTGCCCTTGACCGCGAGTTCGTCGACACTGCCGCCGACGGTCCCCAGTGCGATTCGCAGTGACTCCACCAAGCAACTCGACAGCGCTGCGGCCATCAACTGCTCGGGGTTGGTGGCTTCGCCCGGGCCACCGAGTTCGGCCGGTTCTCGCACACTCAACGACAGCACTCCGTCGTCGGAGGTCACGCCGGTCGCAGTTGCAGAGACGGTTGCTGTGTACAGCTCGGTAGTCATCGGTGTCGGATGTCCATTCCGCTGCCGATCGAAACCGTCGAATCCCGCCGACACGAGTAGCGGTTCGGACGTGTCGCTGTTCACACCTGCGGTACAGCCGTTTGGCAGAACTTACCGGCGGGTAACACCCGAACAGGGCCGAGCATCACGCTGTGACCCACAGGCATCGGCCGGATCCATGTACCCACCCACCGAAAGGGGAGCACCATGAGCACATCGACTTTGATCGCTCAGTTGCGGATTGCACTGCAGCTGACACACACCGAAATTCAGGTCGCGGAAACCCGCGTCGTGCAGGCGCGCACCGAAGCGGTTCGTCGGGAACTGACGCAGAACGCCGCCAACGGACGTGACCGCGCCGCCGCCATCGAGGAAGCACTGCGCAACCTCGGCGGGCTACCCGAGGTCGTGGCACCGTTCATCGGACGCACCTTCGCAGCGGTGAAGGCAGTCGCCGAGCAGGCGCAGCCGTTCGACGAGGCACTGCTGGGCGATCTCGCCCTCGAGCAGCAACTGTTGGGTCGAGCCAAGTACATCAAGGCTCTGGCGACAGCAGCCGAGGAACCGTCCGTCGTGGCACTGGCCGGCCGCTTGGCCACCGCGCACGCCGCCACGGTCGAATGGCTCGAGACCGTCCTCGCCGAAGACGCCCTGGGTGGACCCGCCGCACTGCGCCGGACGCCTATCCAGGCAGCTGCCGGCACCGCAGTCAAGATCGTCAACGCACCGGCCAACTGGTCGGCCCGCGGTCTCGACCGCGCATTGGACGTCGCTCGCGCCACCCCGGATCGACTGAGCGCTCTGCTGGGCCGCGGTGCACACGCAGGCGACGTCGCCGTCAGAACGTTGACCGCCAGCCGCGATGCAGCACTCGAAGCCGCCGAGGATGTCACCCGTAGCGAAGGTGTCGATTCTGTCGCCGACGCCATTCACACCGCTCGGTCCGCCGGTGGAACTCTCGGTGCCGACGAGCTTCCCGTAGCCGACTACGACGACCTCAACGTCTCGGACGCGGTGGCCGCCATCAAGGAACTGACCACACCCGCCGACGTACGCACTGTCGTGGCGTACGAAGAGGCACACAAGAACCGCCACGGAGTCGTGTCCGCAGGACAGACTCGCCTGGCAGCAATCGCCAAGGACGTTATCTCCGTCGACTGACGACGATCGATCGGTCCTTCTGCGAATACCGATGCGGCCCGTGAAGTTCCGGGCCGCATCGCTGTATTCGAAAGGTTCAGGGCTTCAACAGAACCTTGATCGCACCGTCCTGCTTCTTCTGGAAGATGTCGTACGCATGCGGCGCTTCTTCGAGCGAAAGCTCGTGAGTGGCGAACGAATCGACGCCCAACGGATCGTCGTCGCCGAGAAGCGGCATGATGTCGTCGACCCATCGCTTGACGTTCGCCTGGCCCATCCGCAGCTGAATTTGCTTGTCGAACAAGGTCATCAACGGTAGCGGATCGGCCATACCTCCGTACACACCGATGATCGAGATGGTTCCGCCGCGTCGAACGATGTCGATTGCCGAGTACAGCGCACCCAGCCGGTCCACGCCGGCCTTCTGCATCATCGGTGCGGCCACGGCGTCGGGCAGCATTCCGACGATCTGCTGGGCCAGCTTGCCGACCGGTGAGCCGTGCGCCTCCATTCCGACGGCATCGATCACCGCGTCTGTTCCTCGGCCGTCGGTCATGTCACGAATGACGTCGCCGACGCCCCCGCTGTGTTCGGCCAGATTCACCGTTTCGATTCCCCGTGCCGCAGCTCGCGCCAGGCGCTCGGGTACGAGGTCGACAGCAATGACCCGAGCACCCTTGTGCTGGGCGATGCGGGCGGCCATGTCTCCGATGGGACCGAGTCCGAGCACCGTCACCGACCCGCCTGCAGGTATCGACGCGTACTCCACCGACTGCCACGCGGTAGGCAATACGTCGGAGAGGTAGACGAATCGCGAATCGGGTCCGGCCTCGGGGACCTTGATGTGCGTGAACTGCGCCTGCGGAACACGGAGGTACTCCGCTTGCCCACCGGGCACTTGGCCGTACAGCTTGGAGAAGCCGAACAACGCGGCACCCATGCCCTGCTCACGAACCTGGGTGGTCTCGCACTGGGTGTACAGACTCGAATTGCACATGTAGCAATGTCCACACGAAATCTGGAACGGGATGACCACACGGTCTCCGACGGCGAGATCGCCTGTCTCCGAACCGACTTCCTCCACGATGCCCATGGGCTCGTGACCCAGAATATCGCCCTGGTCCATGAAGGCACCGAGCGTCTCGTACAGGTGTAGGTCCGATCCGCAGATATTGGTGGTCGTGATCTTCACAATTGCGTCCGTCGGCGCTTCGATGCGGGGATCGGGCACCGAATCGACGCTGACGTTCCTCTTGCCCTGCCATGTCACTGCGCGCATGGAGGCTCCTCTCTGTTACTCGACCCCGAAACTCGGAATCGCACGAAGCGGATTACCTGCTTCGTATGCGTGCAAACGCATCGGACCCACACGATTGACCGTGACCGGCAGCGGGTAGGCGTGAACAATGAGTGTTGTGACCCCTTCCATCGCCCCCACCCTCGTGTCGCCTCGGTTGCCGGTGCCGTGTGGTCCACTCTCGGACGCCGTGATCCGGTATCTCTCCACCGGCGGCGGTGCCGCACTGCCCAGCGCGTCGGATGCCGATCCGACGTCGCGTGACATGCAACTGGCGTTGCTCGTCAGCTACGAACTGCACTACCGCGGGTTCGAGGGCGTGGACGACGAACTGGAGTGGGATCCGGCACTGCTGCAGTTCAGAGCAGCACTCGAATCCGCGTTTCTGAACTACGTGCGCTCGAATGTCGAACCCGGCGACGACGTCGTCGCCGAAATGAAGCGACTGTCGGTCGAGGCGTCGTCCGGTACCGGCCCGTCGTGGTTCCTACGGGACGAAGGATCGTGGGAGCAGATGCGCGAGTACTTCGTACATCGGTCCATCTACCACCTCAAGGAAGCGGATCCCCATGCGTGGGCGATCCCGAGGCTGGTCGGCCAGGTCAAGGCCTCGTATGTCGCCGTCGAATTCGACGAGTACGGCGGTGGCAGGGGTGAGCGTGTCCACCAGCATCTGTGGGCCGAATCCATGACGGCAGCAGACCTCGATGCGTCCTACCTCGGGTACGTGGATCGCGTCCCCGCCCAGACACTCGCGTGGGTCAACCTCATGTCGTTGTTCGGATTGCACCGTAGCCGCCGAGGTGCCACCGTGGGCCATTTCGCCGCCACGGAGATCACGTCCTCGCCGGGTTCACAGCGGTTCGTGCAGGGCCTTCGCAGGCTGTCAGCGCCGGCTGCATGCATCGCGTTCTACGCGGAGCACGTCGAGGCCGACGCCGTCCACGAGCAGGTCCTGCGCCACGACGTGGTGGAGAACCTGATCGGACAGGAACCGCACATCGAAGCCGACATCGTCTTCGGCATGCGCGCACTGGATTTCGTCGAGAACGCGCTCGCGGACCACGTGATGCAGCGGTGGTCCGCCGGTCAGTCGTCGCTGGACTGACTCGCTCGTCGCTTCGCGCGATGGCTCGTGTCGCACAGTGGGTACGTCTTGCTGCGCTTGCACGTGCACAGCGCGACGACGAAACGATCCGAGGTGACAACGGAGCCGTCGTCGAGTTCGATCTCGACCGGCCCGTCGATCAGCATCGGTCCGCCCCGGACCAGTCTCACCCTAGTGCGCGCAGGTGCAGCGTCACCACCCGTCGACTCATCGCTTGTCGCCACGCAACACCACCAATTCTTCCGTTCTGCGGCCCGATTCGAGCACGCCCTTGGCCTCGAGCCACTCGGCACGAGCCGTCATGACGGGCCCGAAGTCGATTGTGCGGCACGCCGCCTCCGATGCACCGAAACCGTGAGTATTCAGCATCTCCCGTGTTCGCTGCGGACCCGAGAATTCCGAGTGGACCACCAGCAGCACACCACCGGGTGCCAGCAGTTCCGCGCCTCGCGTGCACAGAGGGTCGAGCACCACTCGCCCGTCCTCACCCGCATCCCAGGCGCGGTGCAAACCCATGCCGGTGGGCGCGGTCTCCGACGGAACGTACGGAGGGTTGCACAGCAGAATGTCGAACGGCTCCAGCTCGGTCGCCTCCGAGAACGACCCCAGCCGCACATCCACATCGACTCCGACCGACCGGGCATTGCGCTGCGCACAGGCAACCGCACGCGGAGAGATGTCGAAGGCCACCACCTCGCGGGCACCGAGCAGTGCTGCGGTGATGGCCACTGCGCCGCTACCGGTACACATGTCGAGTACACGGGCTCCGGGCACGAGCCCCGAATCTGCGGCGACGTCGCACAGCAGAAGTGAATCCTCCTGAGGCTCGTACACTCCGGGATCGGCGTGCACTCGTGCCAGCGAACGGACGGAATCGAATTCGGCTGTCGTCATGGACATTCCTCCCAGCGTGGATTGTCGGATTCGTATTCCCGCGTCCAAGCCCCGCAAACCGGTTGTTCGGAACAGGCTTACCGACACGCACTTCGGGGTAGTGCTGGATCGTGTGTGGTTGAGGAGCAGCCCGCAGTCTCGGCAATCGACTGCCGCACTCCCCCTGCACGGGTTCAGGAGTTCGGCTCCAGAGGAGTTGTCCATGATCGTCGTTCCGTCCATTCGAACTCCGCTCGCCGGTGTGGTTCCATCGCTCTCCACCACCGGCGACCGTGCCTCGAGTACCCGCTCCTCGCCCCCGGAGGCCGAGATGACGGTGTCGGTCGACGAGAGCGCGGGCGACGACATCGAGGTGCGCATTGCCGGCACCATCACCGACGTCGACGTTCCGGTGCTGGCCGAGACGTTGGGGGAAGCCGCCGAGCGCGGCCGGGCTCTGATTCTCGATCTGTCTCGCGTCACGTTCGTCGCGGCGGGCGTTCGCTCCGTGCTCGACGCCACCGCCATTCGCCAGGGTCGCTGGCAGCAGAAACTCTCCGTTGTGCTTCCCGACGGCGCAGACCCGAGCGGCGTCTCGGACCGCGTGTTCGTCTACCGCACGCTCGCCGAAGCCCGCACCGAAACCGGTGCCCGCGCCGACGTCACAGCGCAGGCGGCCGATTCACGGTGAGCCGCACCATGTACGACGTGCTGATCATCGGTGGAGGTAATGCCGGGATCAGCGCGGCCGCACGACTGCTGAAGAAGGGCGTGTCCGACGTCGCAGTGATCGAGCCCAAGCAGGTGCACACGTACAAGCCCCTGTTGTCGTACGTCGGTGCCGGTCAGGCACCGCTGACCGAGGCCGAACGGACCCAACGCTCGGTGACCCCCGAGGGCTGTGTGTGGCTCGAAGATTCGGTCGTGTCGGTGGATCCGGCAGAACGATCGGTTCGCTGCGCGTCGGGAATGGAGTACGGCTACCGTGATCTCGTGCTGGGGCAGGGCCTGATCGCCGACGAAGCCGCTCTGCCGGGTGTGCATGCGGCACTTCGTTTTCCCGATGTCGCCAGCAACTACCTCGACCGGGCCGAGCGCACATGGCGGCTGGTCCGTGACCTGCCTGCACACAGTCATGCCGTGTTCACCGTGCCGCGTCCGCCCGTCGGGTGTACCGGGACCACCGTCAAGCCGCTGTTTCTCGCGGCGGCCCATTGGAGACGCACAGGACGACTACCGACCGTCGACATCACGCTGGTCGTCGATCGTGAGAGTCTGCTCGGTGTCCCTGACCTGGACCCCCGGCTCGCCGGCCACCTCCGAGACCTGGGTGTGCGCGTCCTGATGGATACATCGGTCACGGCGCTCGAGCCCGAGAGCAAGCGCATCACCGTCACCGATCACGCCGGGGTCGACGAGCGTATCGACTACGACATGCTGCACCTGGTCCCGCCGTATCGCGGACCATTGTGGGTACAGGAGTCCGGTCTGGCAGGAGAGCAGCCGCACGGTGTCGTCGACATCGACTCCCGCACGATGCGGCACCGACGCCACCCCGAGGTGTGGGCTGCAGGCGACGGTGCAGCGATCGACACCGACTCGTCGGGTGGCGCTCTACGCAAACAGATTTCGGTTCTCGTCGACAATCTCGTCGCATCCAGGAGCGGCGGAGCGATGTCGAGTTACGACGGGTACACCGTCGCACCCATCGCTGTCGAAGCACACACTCTGATTGCTGCCGAGTTCGACCGCACCGGTGCACTGGACTCGTCGCTACCCTCGTTTCTCGATCCCCTGAAACCCAGACGGTCCGCGTGGGCGTTCGACCGATACGGCCTACCGCAGTCCTACTGGCACATGATTCTCGCCGGGAGACTGTGACACCGACCGTCTGGTTCGGGGGTGTCAGCTGTCGCGGGAGGCGTTCATCAGCCCGTCGGGATCCTCGACGACGACGCGGTAGCCGTCGTCTTCCAGTCCGCTCACAGCCTCTCGAAGGAGGCGCTGTGCAGCGCCGTCGACGGCGCGCACTTCGGTGAAATCGACGACTATCTCCTCGCAGTCCGGGACGCCGGCCGCAAGACGGGCGACGACGGATTCCGCACCGGCGAACCTCAGCTCGCCCTGCAGTTCGACGGTGGTGACGCCGTCGGATTCGCTCAGCGTTCGAATGGCGGATTCGCCGCTGGGAGGGACGTGCATCATGTGCAGACCGAGGTCGCGTGACAACCTCTCGAACACCGCAACCCCGCGGACGCTGTTTCCGTGCTCGTTCAACCGGGGCGAGATCACGGCAACACCCACCTGACCGGGGAGCACGCCCATGATGGCTCCCGCGACTCCACTCTTGGCCGGAATGCCCACTGTCGCAATCCAACTGCCGCTGCCGTCGTACATCCCACAGGTTGCCATGACAGCGAGAACGTGACGGTTGACCGCGGGGTCGACGACCTGTCGGCCGGTGGCCGGATCGGTTCCGCCGTTCGCCATCACCGAGGCGATCACGGCCAGATCGTTGCACGTCACCGTCACCGCGCACTGGCGCGCATACCCGTCGACGACGACCGCGGGTTCCGCACCGAGGTGGCCGACCGACTTCAGCAGGTGCGCGATCGCGGTATTTCGATCGTCGGATTCCAGTTCGGCCTCGTACACCGCCCGATCGATGTGGAGTTCACGGCCGGCCATGGCTCCGAGCAGCTCGATGAGCCGCCCCGCTCGTTCTTCGCCGTCACTGCCCGCGATCATCGAATGTACCGCCAGCGCACCGGCATTGATCAGAGGGTTGCGAGGTCGACCGGTCCGCGCTTCCAACGAGATCTCGTTGAACGAATCACCCGACGGTTCGACGTCGACGGCCTCGAGCACCGCTGCGAGCCCGTTGTCCTCGATGGCCAGCGCATAGGCCACCGCTTTGGCGATCGACTGGATGGAGAATTCGGTGTCGGTATCGCCCGCCCCGTAGTGCGACCCACCGACGGTGGCGAGCGCAACCGCGAACGTGTCGGGATCGGCCGCCGCCAATTCCGGGTTGCCGCTCGACATTTCCCCATCGTCGAGGTGTCGGCACTCCGTCAGGACGGACTGAAGATACTCGGGCACCGGTGATCTCATCACCCCACGCTAACCGTCGGGTCTTGACACGCCGACCGTGGCACCGTTTACACTCCGGGTTCCTCAACCGTTGTGGAGCATTGCTCCGCACAGATCGGACGCGCCCGTGCGACTGCGACGCTTGACCTCCACCGATTCCGCCGACCGCCTTGCCGTCCACGTGCCCGACACGACCACGTGGATCGATCTCGAGGCTGCGGTCTCGACTCTGGGTGCCCCCGAGATCCTGCGCCCGCTCACCGGTTCCATGCTTCGGTTCCTCGATGCAGGTGAACCCGCACGTGAAGCCGCAACGACGGTGGCGCGGCGGGCGGCCGACGAGGGCGTCGCGACGATGGACCGACCGGCACCGACCCTTCCGGTCGTTCCGGCGTCCCTGCGCTGCTTCCTGGGTTGGGACGAGCACTGGGATCTGGCCGCACACAACCTCGTTCGGCGAAATCTACCGCGTGCCGTTCCGTTCATCCGTGGATTCGAGATGCTGACGCGTCGAACTTTTCCGGCTCTGCGTCCCGGTCCGGGGTTCGACGACCATCCGATCTACTACACCGGTAACCACCTGACCGTCGTAGCCGACGGGGCAGATGTCGACTGGCCGTCGTACAGCCGAGTTCTCGATTTCGAGCTCGAATTCGGTGCCGTCGTCACCCGACCGATCCGAGATGCGTCAGAGCGGGAGGCCGAGGCCTCGATAGGCGGTTACGTCGTCTTCGACGACATCAGCGCGCGGGACACACAGTGGGAGGAGCAGCGCCGGACGCCCTTCGGCCCGGTCGTCAAGACCAAGACGTTCGCCAGTTCGATGGGCGCAGACATCGTCACCCCCGATGAGGTTGCGGCGCATATAGATTCGCTGGCCGCGGCCGTCCGGGTCAACGGCGAGCTCTGGTCGACCACCAGCACTGCCGGGATGCGCTATTCCATGGGTGAATCTCTGGCGTTTGCGAGTCGCGGCGAGAGCATTTACCCCGGCGAGCTCCTGACGTCGGGCACCCTGCCTCGCGGTTGTGGGCTCGAACTCGACCGGTGGATCGCTCCGGGCGACCGAGTCGAACTCGATATCGAACGGATCGGCTCCGTCACCAACACCATCGGTGCTCGCTGAGTCCTATCGGATTCCGCGCTCGGTGTCCGACTTGTCGGTCGACGCGTCCTGGAACATCTCGAGGAACGACCCGAAACCGGATGCACTCTGACGTGTTTCGTCTCTGTTGTTGTCCGCAGAGCCTGCGGATACGTCCTGTTGTGTCATGCAACCAGCATGACAATCGGACATTGCGACAAATCCAGGTGCAAAGTCACGAATCGGCATCGAAAGATAACAGCCCGGTAACGACGAACTCGAAGCTGTGGATGGATCCAGCTCGTATTCCATCCACAACTTCGAGTTCGGGTGGCGCATCAGCGCCGGTGAGTACTAGGCGAGCTCGAAGCGATCGAGCATCATGACCTTGTCCCAGGCTGCGACGAAGTCCCGGACGAACTTCTCCTTGGCGTCATCGCAAGCGTAAACCTCTGCGAGAGCGCGCAATTCGGAGTTCGAGCCGAAGACCAGATCGTTACGTGTTCCGGTCCACTTCTTCTCGCCGGTAGCGGCGTCCTTGGCCTCGTAGATGCCGTCCTCCGCGGTGGGAACCCATTCGGTGCCCATGTCGAGGAGGTTGACGAAGAAGTCGTTGGTGAGCGTGCCGACCTTGTCGGTGAGGACGCCGTGCGTCGACCCCTTGTAGTTCGCGCCGAGTACACGCAGACCGCCGACCAGCACGGTCATTTCCGGTGCACTGAGCGAGAGCAGGTTGGCCCGATCGACCAGGTTGAACTCGGCGGGCAGCTTCTGGCCCTTGCCCAGGAAGTTGCGGAAGCCGTCCACCTTGGGCTCGAGATCGGAGAACGAGTCGACGTCCGTCTTCTCCTGCGTCGCATCCATGCGGCCCGGGGTGAACGGGACCGTGATGTCGACGCCTGCGTTCTTGGCGGCCTGCTCGACGGCTGCGACACCGCCGAGGACGACGAGGTCCGCGAACGACACCGTTCCGGAGAACGACTGCTGAATGCCTTCGAGAACGCGGATGACCTGTGCGATCTCGTCGGGCTCGTTGACCTCCCAGCCGGCCTGCGGCTGCAGGCGCAGACGGCCACCGTTTGCACCGCCGCGCTTGTCGCTGACGCGGAACGACGATGCCGCCGCCCACGCAGCCGAGATCAGCTGATCCTGGCTCAGTTCGGAACCGAGGATGGCCTGCTTGAGCTCGGCGATCTGGGCGTCACCGATCAGCTCGTGATCGACGGCCGGAATCGGGTCCTGCCAGAGCAGGGGCTCCGCCGGAACCTCGGGGCCGAGGTAACGCGAGACCGGTCCCATGTCGCGGTGGGTCAGCTTGAACCACGCCTTCTGGAACTCTTCTGCGAGCTCCTCGGGATGATCGAGCCAACGACGGGTGATCTGCTCGTAGATCGGATCGACGCGCATCGCGATGTCGGAGGTCAGCATCGACGGGTGGCGACGCTTGGACGGATCCGCCGGGTCGGGAACGAGATCCGCGCCTTCTCCGTTCTTCGGACGCCACTGGTGTGCGCCGCCCGGGCTCTTGTAGAGCTCCCACTCGAAGCCGTAGAGGGTCTCGAGGAACGAGTTGTCCCACTGGGTCGGCGTCGGGGTCCAGATGACCTCGAGTCCGCTGGTGATCGCGTCGGCGCCCGAGCCGGTGCCGAAGCTGTTCTTCCAGCCCAGGCCCATCTGCTCGATGGGCGCGCCCTCGGGCTCCGGTCCGATGTGGGCATCGGGGTCGGCTGCGCCGTGGGTCTTGCCGAAGGTGTGTCCACCGACCGCGAGTGCCGCGGTCTCGATGTCGTTCATGGCCATGCGGCCGAAGGTCTCGCGGATGTCCAGTGCGGACTGCACGGGATCCGGATTGCCGTTGGGGCCTTCGGGATTGACGTAGATCAAGCCCATCTGCACTGCGGCCAGCGGGTTCTCGAGGCTCGTGCGGTCACCGTGGTAGCGCTCGTCGCCCAACCAGGTCTGCTCGGGGCCCCAGTAGACGTCCTCGTCCGGCTCCCAGGCGTCGACGCGTCCGCCGGCGTAGCCGTAGGTCGGCAGGCCCATGGACTCGATGGCGACGTTGCCGGTGAGCACGATGAGGTCGGCCCAGGACAGTTTGCGGCCGTACTTCTGCTTGACCGGCCAGATGAGACGGCGGGCCTTGTCCAGGCTCGCGTTGTCGGGCCAGCTGTTGAGGGGAGCGAATCGCTGCATGCCGGCTCCGGCACCGCCGCGACCGTCCTGCTTGCGGTAGGTTCCGGCCGCGTGCCACGCCATGCGGATGAAGAACGGACCGTAGTGCCCGAAGTCCGCGGGCCACCACGGCTGCGAGTTCGTCATCACGGCTTCGATGTCACGCTTGACCTCGGCGAGATCGAGAGAATTGAACTCGGCGGCGTAGTCGTAATCCGCACCCATCGGATCGCCCACGGCCGGGTTCTTCTTGAGGATCTTGAGATTGAGCGCCTTGGGCCACCACTCGCGGTTGCCGCCGCCTTCGACAGGCGTGGGCATCGCGTCGTGCATGACCGGACACTTGCCACCGCTCTCCTGCGGCTGATCCTCGTTCATCTCTTTTTCGCGTGTTACGTGATCTTCAGACACGTGCTTCCTTCCAAGGTGTGACGATCGGGCTGTGATCGGTGGTCACGAACTCTGCTGTGTTCGAGACCGGGGAGGGAACTGAACGGGAACTGCCGGCTGCTCGCGAGCAGCCGAACACTGTGCGCAGAAGCCCCAGTAGATGACCTCTGCCTCGTCGATCGTGAAACCGACGGAGTCCGATGCGGTGAGACACGGCGTCTCGCCCACCGCGCAATCCACGTCTGCGATCACGCCGCAGTTGCGGCACACAGCGTGGTGATGGTTGTCCCCGACCCGAGATTCGTATCGTGCGGGAGATCCCGCGGGCTCGAT
Source organism: Rhodococcus sp. PML026 (assembly GCF_000963615.1). Lineage (NCBI taxonomy): Bacteria > Bacillati > Actinomycetota > Actinomycetes > Mycobacteriales > Nocardiaceae > Rhodococcus > Rhodococcus sp. PML026. Next base: position 354,180 of record NZ_KQ031376.1, read on the forward strand.
GCGACGCACCAGGCGCGCAGCGGTCAGGGCATTGAGAACGTCGTACACCGTCTGGCGTGATACCTCGGGGAGCACCGATCGGACGAGTCCGAGAATCGTGTCGGTGTCCGCGTGCGGATTGGTTTCGACGACCTCGAGCACGGTGACCCGCGGACGGGTCACGCGCAAATCGGCGGTGCGTAATTGCTCCGCATAGGGTGAGATCGGCATCACAGCGTCAGCATCCTCCGGTTTTCTGGACCAAGTCAAGTATGCAGTCGAATCCGCTGCTTGTCGACTGCAACTCGGTATCGACTGCAACCCGACACATGCCGTTCGTCCGGAGTTCGGCCGGCGGCTCAGGCCAGAGCCAGGAACAACTTTTCGAGCTCGGCCTCGGTCATCGGTTCCCTACCGTCAGCAGCATCCCCCGTCATGCACTCCCGTAGGCCGGTTGCCACGATCTTGAACCCGGCACGGTCGAGCGCCCGCGACACGGCAGCGAGCTGGGTGACGACGTCCTTGCAATCACGACCGTTCTCGATCATCCCGATGACACCCGCAAGTTGGCCGTGCGCACGCTTGAGCCGGTTGAGTACCAGTGCAATGCTGTCTTCGTCGCCGATCATGTCGATTCCTTCGATGGTGGTAGCAGTGAACCCCAGGGTACCCCCGGGGGCATCATTGCGGCGCGGTACCGGTACCGCCGAGGGCCGCGATTGCCGCCTGCAGTTTCGCCGTGGCCTCGGCGGCGACCGCACCCAACCGCGGCTCACCGGTGACCTCGACCATGATGGCCGGGTTCATGGCCTCGACGACGACGGACCGCGCCGCCGCCGGGTTCTCACGCACGACCACATTGCACGGCAACAGCAGACCGATCTGTTTCATCACCCCCACTGCGCGGTGAGCCAGTCCCGGGTTGCACGCGCCCAGGATCACGTAGCGCTCCATGTCCTCGTCGAGCTTGGCCTTCAACGTGGCCTGCATGTCGATTTCGGTGAGAACTCCGAATCCCTGCTCCGACAACGCCTTTCTCGTGCTCTCGATCGCGTCGGCGAAATCGGTGTCGGTCAGTGTGGTGGACAGTGCGATGTTCATGATGTCTCCTCGAAAATTGTTGTGTCAGTGTGAGCTGTTGTGTCAGTGAGAAAAACGGATGGAGGGCAGGACAGCACGTAACCATGCCGGCGACCACCACGCGCCGTGTCCGGTCAGCCGTAGCAGGACCGGAAGCAGGACGAGTCGAACCAGGAACGCGTCGAGCAGTACCGCAACACCCAGGATGATGCCCATCTCTTTCGGGGGCAACGGATCCGACAGTGCGAATGTGAAGAACACTGCCACCATCACCGCTGCTGCGGCAAAGATGACTCGTCCCGAGTGGGCCAACCCGTCCACCTGGGCAACCTTGGAATCACCGGAGCGCTCGTAATGCTCCTTGGCGGTAGCCAGGAGGAACACCGTGTAGTCCATGGCGATGGCGAAGATCATCGCGAAGAAGAACACCGGACCCCAACCGTCGAGAAATCCCTGCGGCGTGAAGCCCAGCAACGAGAATCCGTGTCCGTCCTGGAAGATCAGCTTGGCGACGCCGAACGCCGCCGCGGTGGACAGCAGGCTCACCGCGGTACCGAGCAACGCGATGAGCGGAGCCTGAAGCGCCACCAGCAGCAGCACGAATCCGAGAACCAGGATGATCCCGACGACTATCGGCAGGTAGTCGTTCAAAGCCTGCTGCAGGTCCAGGTTCTCTGCCGGTGCTCCGCCGACGAGTGCCGAATCGGGCAATGTCGATCGCAGCTCGGCGAGAATGGAGCCCATCGCTTCGTCGGACGGATCCACCGACGGAATTGCCTGCAGCAGTGCATATCCCGAATCGTCAGCCGCACTCTGCGGCGGCGTCACCATCGAGATCCCGTCGACCCGCGCAGCGACGGTTGCGGTCTCGGCAGCATCCACTTCGGGAACCACGATCTGCAGCGAACCCGGTGCGCCCGGTCCGAACCGGTCCTGAACGAGCTCGTAACCCTGCCGCACGGGGGCATCCTCGGGCACCACTGCTATCGACGGCATTGCCACCTTCAGCCCGAGCACCGGCAGGGCGAGCGCAATCAGAATCCCCACCGACACGACCGCGAACGGCCACGGGTGCTTGTGCAGCAACTCCCCCCATGCCGCGAACCTTGGGGATCGATGCACTTGACGCTTGGCGTACGGCAACGAAGCGGCGTTGACCTTGGGTCCGAGCGCACCCAATGCCGCAGGCAGCAGAGTCATCGTTGCCAGCAACACGAAGGCGACAGCCAACATGATCCCGACGGCCATCGTGCGCACCGCCGGCGCGGGGACCAGCAGCACTGCGGACAGACTCACCAGCACCGTCAGCCCGGACAACACGACGGCCTTACCTGCGGTGTCCATGGTGGCGGCGACGGCAGCCCGAGGGTCGGTGTTCCGCAGCGCGTCGCGGAATCGAGCGACGATGAACAGGGCGTAGTCGATTCCCAGCGCGAGGGCGAACATCATTGCAAAGTTCATGGCCCACACCGAGATCGGCGTGACACCGTTGAGCAGAACCAGACCACCAGCGGAGGCAACGAGCCCCGCGACGGTGAGCAGCAGCGGCAAACCGGCCGCGACAAGGGAACCGAAGGCAAGCACCATGATCGCCAAGGTGACCGGCCACGAGAACAGTTCGGCTTGGATCATGGCGTCGTGGTTCGCCTTGTTGAAGTCCGACCACAGGGCCGACGAACCGGTGGGATACACCTCGATTCCGTCGGTCGAGAGCGCAGTCAACCGCTCCTTCACATCGTCGACGGCCTTCACCATCTCGTCGGTCGTGCCGTTCGCCCCGGCGATGACGATGCCGGTGCGGCCGTCCGGGCTGATCGTCATATTCGGTTGCGGCGCAACGACGTCTCCGAATCGGGAGTCACCGGAGAACACCTCGGTCACGTCGTCGATCACTGCCCGAACAGCGGGGTCCGTGATGGATGCTGCGTCGGAGTGAACGACCACCTGCACCGCTGCGGACGAATTGCCACCGAAATGCTGCTGGGCCAGTTCTCGAACCTGTACGGATTCGGATCCGTTCGCCTGCCACCCGGCTCCCGCCAGATCGGTGAAGACCGAGGGCGCGAACGAACCGAGGCCGATCAGCGCGATGAGCCATACGCCGAACACCCAACGACGGTGGGTCACCATCGACGCACCCGCACGGCCGAGTAGTCCTGGCCCTCTCGCGGTCAGGTCGTCAGGTGGGCGAAGAATTTCGGCATCGCGCAGCGACATGGTTCTCCTATACGGGTGGGGGTATCGGTCGAGGCGGATGAAACCCCGAGCGATCGAACGTGCTCACCATTGCACATACCCAAGGGGGTATGCAAGTACCCCTGGGGGTATCACCCCAGGGGTACTTGCATCACCGTCGGCGGATCACAACCAGGACGTGTCGGTCAGCCCCGCCTGTTCCACTGCTTCTCGATGCCGCGCAGCACTTCGAGTGTTTGCTCGGAATCTGCATCGACCGCCATCCGCGACCGAGCCCGTTCGAGCGCACGTTCGGCACGTGTCACCGCGCGATACCCCGAGTCGGTGGCGTCGACCAAGTACTGCTGTCGATTTCGCGGATTGATACTGCGCACCAACAGGCCGGCGTCGACGAGACTGGCAGTTGTCGCAGTGATGCTGGTTCGGTGTCGCACCAATTCACGTGAGAGCGCGCTGTACGACAACGGCCCTCTCCGACATACCAATTCGAGTACCTCGTACCGTGCCCAGCTCAGTCCCTGGGCATCGAGCGCCTCCGCCAACCGCACCCGGGCGGCCGAGGCCATCCGCAATACCGTGGACACGATCTCGAACTCGGTGGAATGCGCCGGAGAGGTGTCGCCGTCGAACGATTCAGCGAGGGCAGTCATCGAAAGGTACTCCCCTACTTGATTTCTGCGAGGACGGTGCCTTGGGTGATGGCGTCGCCTGCGGTGACGCTCAGGCCGGTGATGGTGCCTGCTTTGTGGGCGGTGACGGGGTTTTCCATTTTCATCGCTTCCAGGACGGCGACGAGGTCCCCGGCGGCGACTTCCTGGCCTTCGTCGACGGCGACTTTGACCACGGTGCCCTGCATGGGTGCGGTGACCGAGTCACCGGAGGCGGCGCCGGCTCCGGCACCGCCACGGGTGCGGGCCTTGGGCTTGCGCCGCACCGCACCGGCGTTCCCGCCGCTGCCACCGCCGAGGGTGAGTTCGCCCGGCAGGGAGACCTCGACGCGTCGGCCCCCGACCTCGACGATGACGGACTGCCGCGGCAGGGCCTCGTCGTCGTCGATCGGTTGCCCGGCTGTGAACGGGGGAACCTGGTTGTCCCATTCGGTTTCGATCCACCGGGTGTGCACCGAGAAGGAGTCGCCGTCGCCGATGAACGCGGGATCGGAGACCACCGCAGCGTGGAACGGGATCACCGTCGCCAACCCGTCGACGGTGAATTCGGCCAACGCCCGGCGGGAGCGGGCGAGGGCTTCCTCGCGGGTGGCTCCGGTGACGATGAGCTTGGCGAGCATCGAATCGAACTGGCCGCCGATCACACTGCCGGATTCGACACCGGAATCGACGCGCACTCCCGGTCCGGAGGGGGCGGTGAAGGTGGTGACCGGTCCGGGGGCGGGCAGGAACCCACGGCCGGCGTCTTCGCCGTTGATCCGGAACTCGAACGAATGCCCGCGCGGTTCGGGGTCTTCGGTGATGGTCAGTTCTTCGCCGTTGGCGATGCGGAACTGCTGCAGCACCAGGTCGATGCCGGAGGTTTCCTCGGTGACGGGGTGCTCGACCTGCAGGCGGGTGTTGACTTCCAGGAAGCTGACGAGGCCGTCTTGGCCGACGAGGTATTCGACGGTCCCGGCGCCGTAGTAGCCGGCTTCGAGGCAGATGGCTTTGGCGCTGGAGTGGATTTCTTTGCGTTGGGCGTCGGTGAGGAACGGGGCGGGGGCTTCTTCGACGAGTTTCTGGAAGCGGCGTTGCAGGGAGCAGTCGCGGGTGCCGGCGACGATGACGTTGCCGTGTTGGTCGGCGATGACCTGGGCTTCGACGTGGCGTGGTTTGTCGAGGTAGCGTTCGACGAAGCATTCCCCGCGCCCGAATGCGGCGACGGCTTCGCGGGTGGCGGAGTCGAACAGTTCGGGGATTTCCTCGCGGGTGCGGGCCACTTTCATGCCGCGTCCGCCGCCACCGAATGCGGCTTTGATGGCGATGGGGAGGCCGTGTTCGTCGACGAACGCCAGGATTTCGTCGGCGTCTTTGACCGGTTCGGAGGTGCCGGGGACCGAGGGGGCTTTGGCGCGGGCGGCGATGTGGCGGGCGGTGACCTTGTCGCCGAGATCGCGGATGGACTGCGGGGACGGTCCGATCCAGATCAGTCCTGCATCGATGACAGCTTGGGCGAAGTCGGCGTTCTCGGAGAGGAATCCGTAGCCGGGGTGGATGGCGTCGGCTCCGGATTTGGCGGCGGCATCGAGGATTTTGTCGATGACCAGGTACGACTCCGCGGAGGTTTGTCCGCCGAGTGCGAATGCTTCGTCGGCCAGGCGGACGAACGGTGCGTCGGCGTCGGGTTCGGCGTACACAGCGACACTGGCCAGCCCGGCATCAGCGGCCGCCCGGATCACCCGAACCGCGATCTCACCACGATTGGCAACAAGAACCTTGGAAATCTTCTTATGGGAGGTAGAGGTGGTCATCTGTGCGAAGTCCTTCACTGGCCGAATCGAGCATTGACGAAAAGAGCTGGGGCACTGGCGAGTCCGTAACGATGCATATCTTCCGGTCGACCCCACAGATCGATCGGGGCCGGCACGTCCTCGGCCACCGACGACTGCGCGGCAGTCAGAACCGCAACGACAGCAGCGATCTCGGAGTCCGTCGGACTTCCGCGAAACGACCAACTATCCGACGCAGCAGCAGATTTCGCTTCGCTCACTGCGTCATGATTCGTGTCGCTCACTGCGTCATGATTCGCTTCGCCGCTCATAGTGGGATGTTTCCGTGTTTCTTCGGGGGCAGGGTGACTTGTTTGCGTTCGAGCAGTCGCAACGCGGTCACGATCTGACCGCGGGTGTGACTGGGCGGGATGACCGCATCGAGATATCCGCGTTCGGCAGCGACGTACGGGTTGACCAGCGTGTCCTCGTACTGCTGCTGCAACGTCAGCCGCAACGCATCGACGTCCTCACCGTTCTTCGCGGCCTCGAGCAACTGTTTGCGGTAGACGAACCCGACGGCTCCGGAGGCTCCCATGACGGCGATCTGCGCGGTCGGCCAGGCGAGGTTCACATCGGCACCCATGTGCTTGGAGCCCATCACGTCGTACGCCCCGCCATAGGCTTTGCGGGTGATGACGGTGATCTTCCCGACCGTCGCCTCCCCGTAGGCATACAACAACTTCGCTCCACGCCGGATGATGCCGTTGTATTCCTGGCCCGTCCCGGGCAGGAACCCCGGCACATCGACCAGGGTGATGATCGGAACGTTGAAGCAATCACAGGTGCGGACGAACCGGGCCGCTTTCTCCGAGGCATCGATATCCAACGTGCCCGCGAACTGGGTGGGCTGATTGGCCACGATCCCCACCGACCGGCCGTCGATCCGCCCGAACCCGACGATGATGTTGCGAGCCCGCCCCTCCTGCACTTCCAGGAACTCGTCGTCGTCGAGGATCCGGCGGATCACCTCGTGCATGTCGTACGGAGTGTTCGGCGAATCCGGAATCAACGTGTCGAGCTCGAGATCCTCCGCCGTCAACGAATCCTCGATCGCCCCGACGATCGGATCCGACGCCACCGTCCGCGGGGCATCGGCCCGATTGTTCGACGGCAAATACGACAGGAGGTCGCGGACGTAGTCGAGGGCGTCCTGCTCCCCGGACGCGACGTAGTGCGCGACCCCGGACTTCTCCATGTGGGTGTGCGCGCCACCGAGCTCTTCCATCGTCACGTTCTCCCCGGTGACGGTCTTGATGACATCGGGGCCGGTGACGAACATCTGACTGGTGCCATCGACCATGACCACGAAATCGGTCAGGGCGGGTGAGTAGACGTGCCCGCCGGCGGCGGGGCCCATGATCACCGAGATCTGTGGGATCACCCCGGAGGCGCGGACGTTGCGGTGGAAAATTTCCCCGTACAACCCGAGGGAGACCACCCCTTCCTGGATGCGGGCCCCGGCGCCTTCGTTGATGCCCACCAACGGCCGCCCGGTCTTGATCGCCAGGTCCATCACCTTGACGATCTTCTCGCCGTAGATCTCCCCCAAACTGCCGCCGAAGACGGTCGCGTCCTGGGAGAACACGCACACATCACGGCCATCGACCGTGCCGTAGCCGGTGACGACACCGTCACCGAAGGGGCGATTGTCACCCAACCCGAAATTCTGTGATCGGTGCCGCGCCAACGCATCGAGTTCGACGAACGAGCCCTCGTCGAGCAGAGCGGTGATCCGCTCACGCGCGGTCAACTTGCCCTTCGCGTGGACCCGCTCCACCGCCGCCTCACCCGACGGCATCTCCGCAGCCCCCAGGCGTTTACGAAGATCGGCCAATTTACCCGCAGTGGTATGGATATCGGGTTCGGTTGTCGTCATGCAGATGTCCCCTACGTGTGTGTGGAAAGCAAGGTGCGGATGGTCAGTTGGTCGCGAGTGATCGGGCGATGACGAGACGCTGAATCTGGTTGGTGCCCTCGAAGATTTGCGTGATCTTGGCGTCGCGCATGTAGCGCTCGACGCGGAAGTCTCTGGTGTAGCCGTACCCGCCGAACACCTGCACGGCGTCGGTCGTCACCTTCATGGCCGCATCGGTAGCGATCAGCTTGGCCACAGAAGCGTTGCGGGAGTAAGGAAGTCCGGCGTCCCGACGGCGAGCCGCGTCGAGATAGGTCGCGCGTGCGGAGTCGACTGCGGCGGCCATGTCCGCCAGCACGAACCCCAGACCCTGATGGTCGATGATCTTCTTGCCGAACGCAGTGCGTTCCTGCGCGTACTTCACGGCATCGTCGAGTGCAGCCTGGGCGATTCCGACTGCGACAGCGGCGATTCCGAGCCTTCCGGCGTCCAGCGCACTGAAGGCGATCTGCAGTCCTTGACCTTCCGCTCCGATGCGCCATTCGGTGGGAACGTGCACGTTGTCGTAGTGCGCCGACGTGGTCGGGATCGCATGCAACCCCATCTTCTCCTCGGGCTTGCCAAAACTAAGGCCTTCGGTCCCGTCGGGAACGAGAAAACACGAGATCCCTTTGGAGCCTTCGCCGGTGCGGGCGAACAGGTTGTAGAAATCAGCAACACCGCCGTGGGTGATCCATGCTTTGGACCCGTTGACCGTGTACCCACCGTCGGCCGCGCTCGCCTTGCAACCCAGGGCCGCTGCGTCGGAACCGGCCTGCGCCTCGGACAGCGAATAGGCACCGATCTGCGATCCGCCGAGCATGTCGGGAAGCTTGTCGGCCTTCTGCTGATCGGTACCGAACGCCATCACGGGATAGCAGGCCAAACCGTGCACGCTCACCGCGACTGCAACGGCCGCCCATCGTGATGCCAATTCCTCGAGTACTTGGAGGTACACCTCGTACGGCTGACCTCCGCCGCCCCATTCCTCCGCGTACGGCAGGCTCAACAGTCCGGCTTCGCCGAGAGTGGCGAACACTCCCGTCGGATAGGTCTCGTTGCGCTCGTGTTCGTCGACGATCGGGTCGAGCACCTTGTCTGCCACATCGCGGGTCAGCGCGAGAAGGTCGCGCGCTTCGGCGGTGGGCAACAGACGAGCGACGGGCACTAGAACCTCCGGGATGTTCGGCATCAGTACTGAAGAATGATCCGCAGTACTGATGCACAGTACTGCACAAGGCGATGCAGTACCATCCTGGATGTGAACGCACCCGTGACCTCGCATGCCACGGCTCGCCGTTCGGAATTGTTCGACCAACTCGTCAGCCTGTTCCTGGCCGAGGGGTTCGCTCACCTGACGCTCGACACCATCGCGGCTCGCCTCCGCTGCTCCAAATCCACCTTGTACACGTTGGCGTCGAGCAAGGATCAGCTGGTGGGCGGCGCAACCGTGCACTACTTCAAGTCCATGACCACCCAGGTCGAGAATGCGGTCGCCGAGGTCGACGGAACCCGCAACCGCATCACCACGTATCTCACCGCAGTCGGTGCCGCTCTGGAATCTGCGTCCGAGCAATTCATGACCGATCTCGCGTCGCTCGAATCGGCCCGTTCGGTGTACGAACGCAACACCGCAATCGCGGCACGACGGGTCCAGGAGCTGATCAGCGAGGGTGTGGCCAGTGGCGAGGTACGCGACGTCCATGCGGCATTCGTCGGTGACGTCGCATCCTCGGTCATGGTGCGCATCCAGACGCGCGAGGTGTTCCGCCTGACCGGCCTGAGTGACGGCGACGCCTACCTCGAACTGGCGAAGTTGTTGACGGCGGGTATCGGGGCGTAGTGCCGGCACCGGGGAATGAATCGACCCGGCTGAGCGCTGAGTCGTACGAACATAGTTGATCCTTCAACGAAAGAGCGCACGATGAAGAAGATCGGATTTCTGTCCTTCGGACACTGGTCACCGTCCCCGCAGTCGCAGACCCGATCGGCATCGGATGTGCTGTTGCAGTCGATCGACCTCGCGGTCGCGGCCGAGGAACTCGGAGCCGATGGTGCGTACTACCGCGTCCATCACTTCGCCAACCAGCTCTCGTCACCGTTTCCGCTGCTCGCCGCCGTCGGAGCCAGGACGAGCACCATCGAAATCGGTACCGGCGTCATCGACATGCGGTACGAGAATCCCTTCTACATGGCCGAGGATTCCGGCTCTGCCGACCTCATCTCGGGCGGGCGGTTGCAACTCGGTGTGAGCCGGGGATCGCCCGAACAGGTCATCGAGGGGTACCGCCACTTCGGATACTCCCCCGCGGAGGGCTCCGACCACGCAGACATGGCTCGCGAGCACACCCGCATCTACCTCGATCTGCTGGAAGGCAAGAGCTTCGCTCAGCCGAACCCGCGGCCGATGTTCCCCAACCCGCCTGGCCTGCTGCGCCTCGAACCTCACGCACCGGGTCTGCGCCAACGCATCTGGTGGGGCGCAGGCACCCGCGAGACGGCCGAGTGGACGGCGCGCCAGGGCATGAATCTGATGAGCTCCACACTTCTCAGCGAAGACACCGGGGTGCCTTTCCATCAGTTGCAAGCCGAACAGATCGAACGCTTCCACAAGACGTGGAGCGACGCGGGCCACGACTTCGCTCCTCGAACATCCGTGAGCCGCAGCATCTTTCCGATCGTCAACGATCTCGACCGCGCCTACTTCGGCCGAGAGGGCAGCGGCGACGACCAAGTCGGCTACCTCGACGGCGGCAAGGCTCGTTTCGGCAAGACCTACGCGGGTGAGCCCGATCGGCTGATCGAAGAACTGGCAGCGGACGAGGCGATCGCCGCCGCGGATACTCTGCTGCTCACCGTCCCGAACCAGTTGGGTGTGGAGTACTGCGCACACGTTCTGGAGACGCTGCTGCGCGACGTGGCCCCCGCACTGGGGTGGCGTTGATCACTCGGTGAACAGGGGCGATTGGTTTCGGCGGATACGGGTACTGGCAGCTCGTTCACCCGCCCCCACCTGCCAGGAGTCCTCATGCTCAAACGCGACGTATCCGCGCGCCTCGATGTAGACATCACCGCCGCCACCACGCTCGAATTCCAGATCGCCATCGCACCGCACCCCGGTACGACGGTCACCGAATCGCTCTCCTTCGTTCTCGACGGTAATCCCGTCGAGGCGAAGGAGGTCAGCGGACCGCACGGCAACCGCATTCACGTCATGCCCGCCGACGTCGGCAACTTGCAGGTCTCGTACGACGCCACCATCCTGGGCAACACCACCCCGGCCCCCGTCACCGACTACGACATGTCGCTCTACCTTCGGCCCAGCCGCTACGCCGAAGCAGACAAGTTCTACGGTTTCGCCGCAACAGAATTCGGCGACTACGCCGATTCCGAGGAACTGCTGGCCAAGATCTCCGCCTGGGTGGGCGCGCGCCTGAATTACGTTCCAGGAAGCAGTGATCCGATCGACGGAGCCGTCGACACGCTGCTCGCAGGCCAGGGAGTGTGCCGCGACTACTCGCATCTGGTCGTCGCGATGCTGCGCGCTGTCAACGTTCCTGCCCGTCTCGTGGCCGTGTACGCGCCCGGATGCGATCCGATGGATTTCCATGCCGTCGCCGAGGCGTTCGTCGGCGGCCAGTGGCGTGTCGTCGACGCCACGTGCCTGGCACCGCGGTCCACTCTGGTTCGCATTTCGGTAGGCCGCGATGCCGCCGATACCGCATTCCTGGACAACCACAAGGGTGCCATCACGCTGAACAGTTCCGTGGTCACCGCCGTCGTCGACGGCGACCTTCCGCACGACGACATCACCGAGCTGGTCTCCCTCACCTGAACGCCGCGGTTGCTGAAGTGATGTAGATCACTTTTCTGTGACGTTTGCTTTCGGCGTCGAAAACCGACTATCTATCCGTTACCAACAATCACAGCCACCCGGAAGGTGCACACCATGAGCTTCATCGACAAGGCCAAGAACGCAGCAGAAGACGCCATCGGCAAGGCGAAGGAAGTTGTCGGCGACGCAACCAACAACAAGGACCTCGAAGCCGAGGGCAAGAAGGATCAGGGTTCGGCCGGCGTCAAGAAGGTCGGCGAGAACATCAAGGACACCTTCAAGTAACCAGCAGCCCCGCATCGAGTGCCGCCGGTCACCGCGATCGGCGGCACTCGGTTTCTGCTCACCCCCCACTTCTCGGAACGGAACCCTCATGATTGCAACATCGGACACCACAACCACCAAGCGCCGCGGCGGATTCGCCTCGAAGTTGGCCCTCCTCGTCACGGTCGTGCTCGTTGCGGCACTGGTCATCTTCGTGCTGCAGAACACCGTTCACAGCACGATCAACTTCCTCGGCTGGAACTTCGATCTCGGGCAGGGCGTCGCAATGCTCGGTGCAGCCGTCGTCGGAGCGATCATCGCGCTGACGGCAACAGCAGCAGTCAAGGTTCGACGGGCCGTCCGCTGACAACCTCCCCCACGACAGGACTTCCCGCATGATCCCGCTGCTGGCCCGCAAGTATCTCTACCGCTACCTTGTCGTCGCGATCGGCTTGCCCATTGCTGCCCGGCTCCTGGCATTTGCCGGCGTGAGCCTCGAAAAGCGAACGGGCAGAGCCAATGTCGTATCCAAGGCCCTGAAGTCCGCCGGCAGGTTCGCGCAGCGTCGAGCAGACAAATCCGCTCGAAAACGTACGTCCGCAGCGCAGTAGCGGTAGCGCGTTCAACTCCGCGCCACGTGGGCAGCGAGGACGTCACGCAACACCTCACGGTCGTCGAATCGCACGATGTGGTCGCCGTACACCTGTTCGGCATCGCAACCCCGTCCAGCCACGACCACGGCATCCCCGGGCTGCGCAATGGCCACAGCGTGCTCCACGGCACGCCGCCGGTCGGCTTCGACTAAAACCACCGCTGAGCGTGCAGCCCGAGCGCCCTCTTCCACTGCGGCTCGGATGGTGCCGGGGTCCTCCGACAGCGGACTTTCATCGCTGACGATCACCACATCTGCCAACACGGCTGCCGTTCGCCCGAGCGGGAAGCGCTTACCCGGGTCACGTTCGCCCGTCGCCCCGACGACGACGATCACTCGACCCGAGACCACGCTGCGGACGAACGGCAGCAGCGTTCGCTGACCGGCAGTGTTGTGCATGTAGTCCACGACGGCCAGGAAAGGCTGTCCGACGTCGACACGTTCGAGTCGGCCGGGAACGGCGTCGAGGCGTTCGAGTCCTGCCGCGACCGCTGCGATGTCGCGGCCGGCCGCCAACGCCATGGTCAGTGCGGCCAGAGCGTTCTCGGCCTGGTGCGGACCCAGCAGAGGTAGGCGGATCTCGACATCGCCCATCGGGGTTCGCGCTGTCAGGGACGTTCCGACGTCGGTGCACTCGACGTTCTCGCCGCGAACATCGGCATCGCGATCGGCCGTGGACCACGTCCAACAGGGAATATCGAGGCGTCCTGCCAGGATTCTGCCGTACGGATCGCCGACGTTGACCACAGCGCGGGTCGATCGGTGCGCCGAGAACAGCTCGGCCTTCGCGGCGAAGTAGTTGTCCATGTCTCCGTGGTAATCCAGGTGATCCGGCGTGAGATTGAGGAACCCCATCACCGCGAAACGGAGACCGTCGACGCGATGCTCGGTGACGGCGTGAGAGGACACCTCGAGGGCAACCGCCGTAGCGCCCTCGTCTCGGAAACGGCGCAGAGTCCGATGCACGGTGGCCGCCTCGGGCGTAGTTCTGGCCGATTTTTCCTCGCCGTGCGGCCCCGCCAAACCGATTCCGGTCATGGTCGCCACGGAGTCTCCCGCAGCAGCGAGCCCGGCTCCGAGCAGCAGGGTGGCGCTCGTCTTTCCGTTGGTCCCGGTGACTCCGTACAGATCGAGGTCTCGGTGCGCGAACCGATGAATTCGGGCGCACACCTCCCCGACCCGGCGGCGGGGGTGCGGCACGACGAGTGTCGGCAGAACCGTCGATGCCCGGTCCGACAACGCCGCCACTGCCCCTCGAGCCTTGGCCTCGAGCTCGAAGTCGAGGCCGTGAGCTCGGCGGCCGGGCAACGCCACGTACAGGTCACCGGGACGAACCGTTCGCGAGTCGTCGCTTGCCCCGGTCACTCGTACGGAACGAATCGGCGGCGCAGCGCCGATCGAGAGTGCCAGCTCGTTCAGTTCCACGCCGACGCCGATCGACGACGTGCCACCCCTGCCGAGATCGGGCTCGATCAATGCCCCGCAGGGTCGGTGAGGCTCTTGCCTTCCTGTGCCTTGACCCGGCGACGCTCGAGCAACACCAGAACCGTGCCTGCGACGAGCAGAACGGGCGCGAGGACCGCGCCCGTCCACGCCCACCCCTCGAAACCGTAGCCGGCCGCAGTCAAGGTCAGTCCGAGGCTGACCAGCGCGAGACCGATACAGATGTAGCCGGGCCAGTTGCGCGCGTCGACGATCGCTTCCCCGGCGTGCCCGCGCATCGTGCGGTCGTCGTCCTTCGCTTCGGCACCGGAGTCGGCGGGGTCATGTTGGGCCATGGTGTCTCCTCGACTGCTGTTCGCTTCACCGGCGACGCATTCCAGGCCTGCAGGAACACGTCGATTACGTCAGTGTCCCCGCGGCGAACCCGTCCAAACATGAAGCCTCGCAGCACTCGAGGCAGACCCGTGATCGATATCCGGGCCGGCGGGCTCAGTTCTGCCAGGCGACGGCAGCGAACGGAGCGTGACTCGACAACCGGCCGACGATGCCGGCATGCGCGAAGTCCTTTGCCGTGGCCACTGCGTCGAGCACGCCGGATCCCTTGGCCAGCTCGGCAGTGATGGCAGCTGCGAACACGCATCCTGCGCCGGACACCCTCTCGTCGCCGATCTTCGGGGCACGCAGGACGGTGAGGTCCTGTCCGTCGAACACGACGTCGACGGCTTCGTCTCCGGGTAGGCCGGCACCACCCTTGACCACGACGTACTGGGGGCCGAGGTCGGCGATCCTCTTGGCTGCCTCACCGAGATCCTCGACGGTGTCGATGGAGTCCATTCCGGACAGCGTCGTCGCCTCGAACAGGTTGGGTGTGATGACGGTGGCCAGCGGAAGAATGTCGCGACGGAGCGCATTGTCGGTGTCGAGAGCCGCACCGGGTTCCTGGCCCTTGCAGATCAGCACGGGATCGACCACGACATGCCGCCACGGCTGCAGGCGCAGAGATTCCGCGACCGTGGCGACGGTGGCGGGGGTGCCCAGCATGCCGATCTTGACGACATCGAGATCGTGAGCGGCGGTGGCCACTTCGATTTGATCTGCGATCACCGAACTGTCGATCGGCACGAAGCGGTGGCCCCATTCGGCCTTCGGATCGAAGGACACGATGCACGTGATGGTGCCGACCCCGTAGACCCCCAACCGCTCGAACGTCTTGAGATCTGCTTGCAGACCGGCCCCGCCGGTGGCTTCCGAACCTGCGATCACGTACGCAATTGTCGACATCGGCCCATTATGGCAACCGACGCCCCATACCGCGCCGGGTGGTCGAGAAGCCGCGTGCGCCGGGCCCGCTGCCGCGTTGTGCCCCGGCTCAGCGGCAGGTAGCGTCACCGATATCCGAGTCGAGTCCAGGCCGGTCCCCCACTGCGCAACCGCCGTACGTGTGCCCCGAGAACGGCGGCATATCAACGCTTTTCGTTCGGCGTAGCGGCGTACCGAGATGACGACGGAGGTCCGAGCGTGACGACGAAACGCGACACCACAGCTCGATGCGAGGACGTGTGGAACGTTCTTGCCGATGGCTGGTCCTACGCAATGTGGGTGGTCGGTGCATCCCGAATCAGAGCGGTCGACGCGGCGTGGCCTGCTCCCGGCAGTGTCATCCACCATTCGGTCGGGGCCTGGCCGCTCGTGCTCAGCGACGTCACGCGCTCGGTCGCCGTTCACGAGAACCGCGAATTACAGCTGGAAGCCCGGGCCATGCCGTTCGGACGCGCCTCCATCACCGTCCGGCTGCACCCGACAGCAACCGGCTGCACGATCGAAATGATCGAGCACGCGAGCACACCGCCGTTCGAGCTCGTGCCCAACCGGGTTCAGCATGCGCTGTCTCACCCCCGAAATGCCGAGGCACTGAGGCGTCTCGCACTGTTGGCGGAGCGCGCATCGAAACCGTAGAACCTGCCGGGTCGGGCACGGCCGGCTCACCGAAACGTCTGTGCTGCAACCGATCGACCGAACACGGTTGAAGACCGAATGCAGCGGGCATGCGATTGCCATGACACCCCCGCTGCGTCGTTCGATTCGATCTGTCTCCAGCACCGGCCCCCGAAGCGGGAACCGGAACTGATGGCGTCCGACCACAGTCCGAGCGTCCACCCGGACGGCTCCGAGTCCGACGGGTCGTCGACGCCACTGCGCCGGGCGATCTCGGGCAAGTTGTTGTTCGTCTTCATTCTCGGTGATGTGCTGGGTGCCGGGATCTACGCTCTCGTCGGGGAAATCGCGGGTGAGGTCGGCGGAGCGATCTGGCTGCCGATGCTGCTCGCTCTCCTGATGGCGTTGCTCACTGCGGCGTCCTACGCCGAATTGGTGACCAAGTACCCCCGAGCGGGCGGGGCGGCGGTGTTCGCGCAGCGAGCCTTCGGGCGACCGATAGTGTCGTTCCTCGTCGGATTCTCGATGCTCGCGGCTGGCGTGACGAGCGCGGGAGGTCTGGCGCTGGCCTTCTCGGGCGACTATCTCGCAGTGTTTCTCGATGTGCCCGCCGTGCCTGCGGCGGTCGTCTTCCTACTTCTCGTCGGACTTCTCAATGCCCGCGGCATCACCGAATCTCTCCGGGCCAACCTCGGTATAACGGTGGTCGAGGTGTCCGGTCTCGTCGTGATCATCGCCCTGGCCGGGCTCGTTCTGAGCCGCGGCGACGGCGCACCGTCACGGGTGCTCGAATTCACCGACGACACCACGCCGACGCTGGCAGTGCTGGGGGCGGCTCTGCTCGCCTTCTACTCGTTCGTGGGGTTCGAGACTTCGGCCAACATCGCCGAGGAGGTCGAGGATGTGCGGCGGGTGTATCCCCGGGCTCTGCTCGGAGCCGTCACGACGGCCGGAGTGGTCTATGTGCTGGTCGGTCTGGCAGTCTCGACGGTCGTTCCGGCGGATACGCTGGCCCAGTCCACCGGTCCGCTGCTCGAGGTCGTCGACGCCGCCGACGCCGGAATCCCACCATGGGTCTTCAGTCTGGTCGCCCTCGTGGCCGTCGCCAACGGCGCCTTGCTGACGATGATCATGGCGTCGAGACTGACCTTCGGCATGGCCCGCGACGGATTGCTTCCGGTCGCCCTGGCCAAGGTGCTGCCCGGCCGCAAGACTCCGTGGGCGGCCATTGTCGCGACCACTGCGGTCGCAATGGTGTTGTGCACCACCGGCTCCGTGGCCGCACTCGCCGAAACGGTGGTGCTGCTTCTGTTGTTCGTCTTCATCAGTACCAACATTGCCGTGCTCGTGCTGCGTCGGGACCGATCCGACACCGACCACTTTCGAACGCCGACGGCGCTTCCCGTCCTGGCGTTGATCACGTGCGCCGTGCTGCTCACTCAGCAGTCCGCGGCCACGTGGCTCCGCGCCGGGCTGCTGCTCGCAGTCGGAATCGCGCTGTACTACGTCGGTAGGGTTGTGAGCAACAAGACCGCGACCGAACCCAGGAGCATCACCCGATGACCACCACAGAGGTCGACGCAGTCGTGATAGGCAGCGGTCACAACGGATTGGTCGCCGCCGCGGCGATGGCCGACGCGGGGTGGGACGTCGTGATTCTCGAGGCGGCAGAACTACCCGGCGGAGCCGTCCGCAGTGCCGAACTGGTTCCTGGATTCACCAGCGACCTGTTCAGCGCGTTCTATCCGCTGGCTGTGTCCTCGCCCGCCATGACAGCACTCGAGCTCGAGCGTCACGGACTGACGTGGTCTCACTCGCCGACGGTCTACGGCCACGCGCGATCCCCGGAGGACACCGACGCTCCGGTCGTCCATCACGACGTCGAGGCGACCGCTGCTCTGTTGCGTGAGCACGACGTACGCGACGGTGACACGTGGCTGCGCCTGTTCGAGCAGTGGGAACGTATTCGCACTCCCCTGCTCGGTTCGCTCTTCGGGCCGTTTCCACCGGTACTGCCGGCAGCACGATTGGCGCGCACTCTCGGCGTCTCCGAGACACTGCGCTTCGTCCGGTTCGCTGCGTTGCCTGCACGGGTGATGGCCCACGAGCTGTTCCACAGCGAGGCCGCGCGGTGCCTGCTCCTGGGCAATGCGATGCACGGCGACGTACCCACCGACGCGCCGGTGAGCGGAATGATGGGATATCTGCTGACGATGCTCGCGCAGGACGTCGGGTATCCGGCGCCCGTAGGTGGATCGTCGGCATTGACCGACGCGTTGATTCGCCGGGCCGAGGCCTCGGGTGCTGTGCTGACGTGCAGTCGACCCGTCGAGTCCATCGACGTGCGGGGCGGTCGTGCACGCGCCGTGCACACGACAGGTGGCGAGACGTTCCGCGCTCGTCGAGCGATCGTTGCCGACGTGTCGGCCCCCGCGCTGTACGGGTCGTTGCTGCCCTTCGATGCGGTCCCGCGTCGCGTGCACGACGACTTACGTACGTTCGAGTGGGACACCCCGGTGGTCAAGCTCAACTACGCTCTCGACCGTCGAATACCTTGGCGCTCGGCATCTTTGGCCGACGCAGGCACCGTCCACCTCGGTGCGGACGACAACGGCCTGGTCCATTGGGCGGCCGATCTCACGACCGGGGTTCTCCCGCAGAGCCCGTTCATGTTGTTCGGCCAGATGACCACAGCGGACCGGTCCAGATCGCCCGAGGGCACCGAAAGCGCTTGGGCCTACACACACCTGCCGCGCGGCGTCGTCGACGACTCGGCCGCCGAGACCGTCGCCGACCGCGTCGATCAGGTGTTGGAACAGCATGCCCCGGGATTCGCCGATTCGGTGGTGGGACGGGTGGTGCAGAGACCGAGTGATCTGCACGGCGCCGATGCCAACCTGCACGGCGGTGCGGTCAACGGCGGTACCGCACAACTGCAGCAGCAGTTGATCTTTCGTCCCACGCCAGGATTGGGGCGCGCGGAGACCCCGGTGGAAGGATTGTTCCTCGGGTCCGCGTCCGCCCACCCCGGGGGCGGAGTCCACGGTGCGGCCGGGGCCAACGCCGCTCGGGCCGCACTCGGCCAGCGCGGGGCGAGCGGATGGGCGCGAAAGAAAGTCACCAGTGCACTGATCGAATTCCTGACCCGATGACGGCGTTATCGAAACGAGATCTTTCGTTACCGACTCGAGATCGTCGACATCACCGTCCGACATCTCGCACTGGCATCGTTGACTACACAACAAACCAGCGAGCAGGCGGAGACACCAGCCGGCCGCGCACTTCTCCGGAAGAGGTCTCGACATGTCGATGAGCATTGCCACCATGGACAACGCCGTTCGCGACGACGAAGCCGAGTTCCGACTCGACACCATCGTCCGTTCCGACGGGAACAACATCCTGCGCGCCTTCGGTGAACTCGACATGTCGACCCGGGCCGAGTTCGTCCACGGCCTCGATCGCCTGGCCGCCGTTTCCTCCGTGGTCACGATCGACCTGTCCGAGGTGTCGTTCGTCTACTCGGGAGTCGCGAATGCCATCGTCGACGCGACCTACACCCACCCGGGCAAGATCGTCATCCACGCGCCGGCCCGTTCGGTGCGCATGGTCCTCGACGTACTGGGTGCAGGCGAGCTGTTCGTCGACGCGCCTGGATCGTGAATCGGACACGATGACAGGTAACCTCGGCCGTATGCCTGACGACCCGACCGGAGGACAGTTCGAGATCGTTTCGGATGTGCACGACGCGACAACCGTCATCACAGTCAGAGGCGAACTCGACCTGGATACCATCCCCCACTTGTCCGCCGCTGCGTTCCCTGCGGCCGACGCCGCGGAACGCGGACTGGTAGTCGACATGACCGATGTGAGCTTTCTGTCGTCGAGCGCCATCACCGTGTTGGTCCGGGTATCCGACCGACTGCCCGAATCGTCACGGATGGCACTGGTCGCCGTCGACGGGGTGGTCGTTCGCCCGGTTCAACTCAGCGGAATCGACCGGGTGATGGCCACGTTCACCACCGTTCCCGAGGCTGTGGCGCATGTGCAGTCGAGCGCGGTCGACAGTGAGGGTGGCCGATGACGTCCCACTCGCAGCCCGCCAGTCGATGGAGTCACACTGCGACCGCTGAGGCTGCCGCTGCCAGCGCCGCTCGGCGCCGACTCCAGGGTTGGGCGCTCGACCTGGGCGTGCATCGGACCCTCGTGGACGACATCGCTCTCGGGGCCTACGAAGCCCTGGCCAACGTCGTCGAACACGCCTACAGCTCCGCGCCCGAACCGGGGACGATGACGATCACCGCAGCGTACGAACGCGAGACGCTGACCGTCACCGTCTCGGACACCGGCACGTGGCGTCCGCCGGCACCGACGACCACACGAAGCCACGGGCTTCAGCTCGCCGAGGCAGTGTCCGACGACCTCACCGTCGACCACCGTCCGGGTCTGGGCACCGTGGTCACCGCAGTGTGGCGGAACCCAGTCACGGCCGAATCAACCGGCCGCCCCTCGTAATCTTGGTAGGAGAAGCCATGACCGCCTCGGCTGCCGAACTACTCGACTCCGCACCGTGCGGGGTTTTTTCGATCGACGTTGCGTCCGGCGACATCCTTTACGCCAACGCGGCGGCCGCTCGCATCACGGCACTGAGTCGGGACGATCTGGTCGGCACCGCAGTCACGGATCTTTTCAGCCCCGAGTTCGCACCGGTTTTGCGCGAACTGCTCGCGGCAGCCACGTCGTCCGACTCCGACTCGCCCATCGGAGTGACGGCGCAACTCACCGGCGCACCCGCATCGGGCTCACAGACGGCGGTGTCGATGCTCGCCAACAGTTTGCGAGCGGTGTCCGGTGCGACGACGGTGACCATGACGCTGCACAACGAGACCGAGCGCCGAGTCCGCGAGCAGCACCTGATGGATGCGCGGATATATGCCGAGGCAGCTCAGGACGACGCCGAAGCAGCTCTCGACCGATCTCAGGATGCATTGGGCGCGTCGGAGGAAGCCCGCAAGTTGGCGGAAGCAGAGAAGACTCAGGTACAGATTCTGGCGTCGACTCTGCAACGCACACTGTTGCCGCCGATCCTGTCCGCGCCGACGGGCATGCAGGTGGCGGCCCATTACCACCCCGCGTCCATCGACGAAGTAGGCGGCGACTTCTACGACGTGTTTCCCCTCGACAACGCGACGTGGGGTTTCTTCCTCGGCGACGTGAGCGGAAAAGGAGCGGGCGCGGCTGCCGTCACGTCCCTGACTCGATACACGCTGCGGGCCGCAGCGGTCTTCGATCGGGATCCGATCGCCGTACTCGAGAACCTCAACACGGTGCTCCACCACGAGTTTCACGGCGACGATCCGCGTTTCTGCACCGTGGTCTTCGGTACCGTCGCGCCGGGACCCGACGGTGCCGTGGTGCACCTCGCCAGCGGAGGCCACCCGCCGGCTCTTCGTATCGCGCACGACGGCGTCGTCGAATTCGTGGACACCACCGGGGGGCAGTTGGTCGGAGCCCTCACCGAACCGCACTTCGCCTCGGCGACGGTGACGATGCAGCCCGGTGACGTGTTGGCGTTCTACACCGACGGGCTGACCGAGGCGATCGTCGGCCCGGGCCGAACTCGTTTCGACGACGACGGCAGTCTGCACGCATTCGCCGCCGAACGAGGCCGGACCTCCGCGGCGAAGATCGTCGACGATCTGACCGAATTGTTGGCCTCGTTCGGTGACGGACTTCAGGACGACGTGGCGTTGCTCGCCTTCGAGGTTCCCCCGATCGATACCGATTCCGGCTCGGATCCGACCGGTTCGTAGTCCTTCGACTCCTCGATCGCCTCCAACGGCGGTACCTCCTCACCGTCGAGCACTCTGCGCATTCGGTCTTTGTCGAGTTGGCCCTCCCAGTTCGCCACGACGAATGTCGCGACGCAGTTGCCGAGAAGGTTCACCGATACTCGCATGGAGTCCATGATCCGGTCGGCACCGAGCAGCAACGCCACGGCCGCAACCGGGATGGACCCGTGCCCGATGGCCGCAACGGTCGCCGACAATGCGAGGAACGACGAACCCGGTACTCCGGCCATGCCTTTGGAGGTCAGCATCAGGATCAACACCGCAGCGATCTGCTCTCCGAGTGTCAGGTCGACGCCGAGAGCCTGCGCGAGAAAGAGAATGCAGATCGACAGATAGAGGGTTGCTCCGTCGAGGTTGAACGAATATCCCGTCGGAACCACCAGACCGGTGGTCGTGCGGGAGCACCCTGCCTCGGTCAGCTTGACCATGATGCGCGGCAGTACCACCTCCGTCGACGCCGTTCCGAGGGCGAGGAACAACTCGTCCTTGGTGTACCGCAAGAACTTCCAGAGGTTGACTCCGGCGAAGTACCGCGCGACGGCCGCGAGAACGAGAATGAACAACACGGCAGCCAGGTAGCAGCACGCGATCAGTTTCCCGCAGCTACCGAGCGACGAAATGCCGTACTGGCCGACGATGTATGCCATCGCCCCGAAGGCACCGATGGGTGCCAGGCGCATGATCCAACCGATGATCGTGAAGAAGATGTGGCTGATGTGATCGACGAGTTCGAGCACGATCGGCGGGCCCTTCTCACCGAACTTCGCCAAGGCCAAGCCGAACAGCACGGCGAAGAACAGCACCTGCAGTAGCGCGTTCTCCGCGAATGCCGACACCACGGAGGTCGGAATGATGTTCAGCAAGAAGTCCACGGTGTGCGGCAACTCGCCGCTGCCGGTCTTCTGGTCGACGGCCTCGGCACCGGTGGCCAAGGTCTGCGGGTCGATGGAGAACCCGGAGCCCGGCTTGACGATGTTGCCGACCACCAGGCCGAACACGAGCGCGAACGTCGTGATCAGCTCGAAGTAGACCAGGGCCTTGACGCCGATGCGGCCGACGGACTTGAGGTCGCCCACATGGGCGATGCCGATGACGACGGTGCAGAAGATGATCGGGGCGATCAGCATCTTGATGAGCTTGATGAAGCCGTCGGCCAGTGGTTTGAGGTCTGCACCCAGGCCCGGCCAGAGCCACCCGATCGCAATGCCTCCGACTATGCCGATCAGTAACTGCACGAAAAGCGATGCATACCAAGGCTTTCGGCGTACACCGGGTTCGGCTTCCCGGTCCGTTGCGGTCGGTCGTTCTGTCATGCGCTCACCGTTCGATCGAGTTTCCGTCGTGCTCGGCGACATCTCCGTCGCATCGCACCATGTTTCGGCGCGACCATCGTGCGCGAGAAATGTTTCGGCGATGTTGACGGTGATGGTCGATGGTGAAACCAGTCGACTCGATCGGCAGGTCGAGTTACACGTGCGCCCCGAGGCCGGGCTCGAATCGGATCGACGGACTGTTGTTCGGTCCATCGAGGGTCACATGGGCACGCACGCGGTACACCCGCGCGATCAACTCCTCGGTGAGTACGTCGGCGGGTGCGCCTGCTGCCACCACCCGGCCCTCGGACAACACCACGAGTTGCGTGCAGAACATCGCCGCCAGGTTCAGATCGTGCAGTGCGATGACGCTCGTGATGGGTAACCGTGCGACCAGCGCCAGCAATTCGAGCTGATGATGGATGTCGAGATGGTTGGTCGGTTCGTCGAGCAGCAGTTCCCGCGGCTCCTGAGCCAGGGCGCGCGCGATCTGCGCGCGCTGCCGTTCTCCGCCGGACAGCTGATGCCACAGACAATGAGCCTTTCCTGCCAGACCCGTATGCCGCAGTGCAGAATCCACGGCCGCCGCATCTGCAGCTGCGTCTCCGCCGAACGCTCCTCGATGGGGAATGCGGCCGAGCCGTACGACGTCGGCGACGGTGATGTCGAAGTCGGTGTCGGCGTGCTGACTCACCACGGCCACGATCTTCGCGACGTCCTTGCGCCGCATCGCGGACAGCTCGGTTCCGTCGAGGGTCACCACGCCCGACGTCGGCCTGACGGCACCGTTCATCAGATGCAGCAGCGAGGACTTGCCGGATCCGTTGGGCCCGAGCAGCCCGACGGTATCGCCCGGGCCGGGCTCGAGGGACACCCCGTCGACAACCAGCGCACCGCCGCGACGCCACGTGACATCGGTTGCCGAGAGTGTCATGACGCCTTCTTCCGTCTGGACAGGATGGCGATGAATGCCGGGACGCCCACCAGTGCGGTGCCCACGCCGACCGGCAGCGGCGTCGGCGCGAACGCGACGCGTGACACCGCGTCCACCCAGACCATGAAGACCGCCCCGATCAACGCCGTGACCGGCACGAGCCGACCGTGCCTCGAGCCGACGAGGAACCGCGCTGCATGCGGTAACACGAGCCCGAGGAATCCGATCGCCCCTGCCACACTCACCAAGGTGGCCGTGATGAGGGCGGTCACGACCAGAAGTGCGATGCGAGCCTTGCGTACCGGGATGCCCAGCGAGGACGCCACCTCGTTGCCGAACGAGAACGCGTCGAGCACGAATGCGTAGTAGAAGCAGACGGCTGTCCCGACCGCGACGACTGCGGCGCACAGAATCACGTCGTCCCAGCGAACACCCTCGAGCGAGCCCAGCAGCCAGAACATGACGCCGCGGGTCTCGTCGGAATCGGCGAACGCGAAGATCACCAGGGACGTCAATGCCGAGAACAACTGGGTCGACGCCACTCCGGCCAGGATCACGCGGTCGTTGTTGCCACCGGAGAGTTGAGCGAGCAGCAGCACCAAGCCGAACGCCACCAGTGCCCCGATGAACGCGCCACCGGACAGTCCGAGCGCGGCCCCACCGACTCCGAGGATCCCGACCAGCACCGCTCCCGTGGACGCGCCGGAACTGATGCCGAGCACGAACGGGTCGGCGAGCGGATTGCGGAGCAGCGACTGCATGATGACCCCGCAGATCCCGAGGCCGCTGCCGCATGCAGCTGCCACGAGGCTGCGGGGGAGACGTTCTTCCCACACGATCGCGTTCTTGGACACCCGGACGGGGATGTCCGCCAGTCCCAGGTGGTTGAGCACGACGTCACGCACGTTGACCAACGAGATCTGCGCCGGCCCGAGCGTCATCGCGATCGCCACGGAGACGACCAGAAGAAGAACCCCGCCGATCATGACGGCGGGCAGGCCGATCTGTCGTTTCGCCGAGACGCTCGGCTCGGCCGTGGTGGCGCTCAGGACCGAGGCCCGATCTGGTTCAGTCCTGCGGTCAGCTTCTCGACGGCGTCGACCAGCCGAATCGAGGGGTTCATCTCGGCGCCGTGCAGCGAGATGTACCGCTTGTTCTTCACCGCGTCCATCGTGCTGGTGACCGGGTCCGATTCGAGGAACGCAATCTTGTCCTCCAGCTTGTCCCCGGGGAACCGATTGCGGAGTAGGTCTCCGAGCACCAGCACGGACGGATCGCGGTCCACCACTGTTTCCCACCCGACCGCTTCCCAGTCGTCCTGCAGATCGGAGTAGACGTTGGTGGCACCGACCTGATCGGCGAGGAGGGCAGGCGCTCCGGAGCGGCCGGCGAAGTACGGGCTCTTGGTGTCTGCGAACCAGAACGCGATGCTCTCACCGGTCTTGTCGTTGCCCGATGTGGCCGCGTCCAGACGGCCTTGCAGTTCGCTGATCAAGCTCTCACCGCGTTCCTGGACGTCGAACACCTCGGCCGTTTCGCGAATGGTCTGATACAGCGCGTCCATGGTCAACGGGGTCGTCCGGGGATTGCCACCGTTGACGCTCAGGCCGTTGTCACAGTCGGTGGGTGCGAGATACGTCTCGATGTTCGATTCGGCGAAGCGGCTACGGTCTGCGACACCGCCCTGCTTGTAATGGCGGCCGAACGACGCGGTCACGAAATCCGGGTCGGTGTCGAGCACCACCTCGTAGGTCGGCGCGTTGTCTGCCAACCGCGGAACGGATGCGTTCGCCTCGGCGAGATTCTCGCGGATCGGATCCGTCCACGACGCTGTCCCGACCATGCGATCCTGCAGACCGAGCGACAGCAGGATCTCGGTGGAATCCTGATCGAGAGACACCACTCGCTGCGGCGGAGCATCGACGGTCACCGACTGGCCACAGTTGTCGAGTACGAGCGGGTAGACGGTCTTGCCGTCGCCGCCCGTGGCCGCGGTCTGCGACACCTCCTCGGACTCACCACATGCGGTGATCAGACCTGCAGCAAGAACCAGCGACGAGAGGGCAGCGACGCGCCTCGTACCTTTTTTCACGGGGTGACCGAACTTTCTCGACGTACTGAGCGGGAGGACGAACAAGAGGAGAGGATACCCTGCCCTATCTTGCTCGACGACCGCCGCGCATTTCGGTCGCTCCCGTTCGGTGCCTCAGACCATGTCTGCCCAGGGGTCCGCACGCCGCCACAGCGTCGGCAACTGCAGTTCGACCCCATCTCTGCGTGCACAGGCGGTCAATACGTCGAGCGAGGTGCGCATGTCGTCGAAGGCGTAGGGCAGCGGCCGCAACGGCCTGTCGAGGGGCCGGAAGAAGTCGTCCCAATGCGTCAGCACGACGCGCCGAGCCCCCACCGACAACACCGTCTCCCGCCAATACTCGTCGATGTACTCGCGTGTTCGGTGCCCCAGCTGACCGATGGACAGGTACACCACCTCGGCGGAAAGGCCGTCGAGCATGCCCGCTCGGAACCCGGCGCTGCTGTGGACGAGAGCTCGCCTGCCGCTCGGACGGTGTTCGACTGCCATCGACCACGCCTCACCGCACCGGAACGCTCGCACCCGAGCAGGCTGCCGCAGTGGCCGGTCGATCGTCCCGTGAGCTCGGTCGGGATACGAGTGAACCGACTCGACGAACGTGACGGTGAAATGACCCAGCTCGACTGCGGAACCGTCGGCGACGACGGTGATGCGCCCCGCCCGATCTGTGCGGTCGAAGCACCACCGACCAGGGCAGCGCCGGTGCGCAGTGCCACCGCTGCGGAGTCGAGGGCATGATCGAAATGAGAATGCGCGCACACCACCGCGTCGAGCGTCCCGATGCCCGCCCTACGCAACGCACTGTCGATTCTCGGGCCGTCCGAACGTAGCGGCAGCAGAAGGGTTTTCGGCAGGGACGGACGCGAGAAGAAGCCGTCGGTCAGGATCGCCGACTCGCCGTCGTCGAACAGCAGCGTGCTCACCCCGAGAAACGAGACCGACACCGGGGAGCGGGGATTCGCCGATGCCGTGGTGGCGATGTCGGCCGCACCGGGCAGTGGGGGTCTACCGAGCGAACGCGGCACTCTCACGCCTGCGCCGCCAGGGCTCGCCCTGCCTGCCGTCCGCCGAAGATGCATCCACCGAGGAAGGTTCCTTCCAAGGACCGGTAGCCGTGCACACCGCCGCCGCCGAATCCGGCGATCTCACCGGCAGCCCACAGCCCCTCGACGGCATTGCCCATCGAGTCGAGAACGCGACCGTCGAGATCGGTTTGAATGCCGCCCAACGTCTTTCGAGTGATGATGTTCAACCGCACCGCGATCAGCGGACCCGACTTGGGATCGAGAATCTTGTGAAGTGCAGCGGTCCGCGCGATGCGTTCACCGCGCGAGCGCCGGGAATTGTGGATGGCAGAGATCTGCAGGTCCTTGGTGAAAGGATTGTCCACCTCACGGTCTCGCGACTCGATCTGACGCCTGAGGTCGACACCGTCGATCAAGTCCTCGCCGGTGATTCGGTTCATGCCCTGGACCAATTCTTCGAGAGAATCTGCGACGACGAAGTCCTCGCCGTTCTTCTTGAATGCCTCCACCGGTTCGCTGGCACCGGGCAATACCCGCCCGAGAACGAGCTTGAGGTTCTTGCCGGTGATGTCCGGGTTCTGTTCCGACCCGGACAACGCGAATTCCTTCTCGATGATCTTCTGGGTCAATACGAACCACGAGTACTCGAAACCGCTGTCCTGGATCGCTTTCAGCGTTCCCAGCGTATCGAATCCGGGGAAGTTCGGAACCGGAAACCGTTGCCCGCGGGCATCGAACCACATCGACGACGGGCCCGGAATGATTCTGATGCCGTGGTTCTTCCAGATCGGATTCCAGTTCTTGATGCCTTCGGTGTAGTGCCACATTCGGTCCTTGTTGACCAGGCGGCCGCCGGCCTTCTCGGTGATGCCGAGCATTCGGCCGTCGACGTGTTCCGGCACTCCGGAGATCAACGACTTCGGCGGCGTCCCGAGCCGCGCCGGCCAATTCTCGCGCACCAGATCGTGATTGGCCCCGATTCCACCTGCCGTCACCAGCACGGCACCGGCGCGGAGCTCGAACTCACCCACTTCGACGCGGGTACTTCCTGCCCCTCGCTCCGCTGCACTGGCTTCGAGCATCGCACCGCGAACTCCGACCACCGCTCCCCCGTCGACGACGAATCCGTCGACCCGATGCCGAAAACCGAAGCGCACCAGTCCTTTGTCGGCAGCCTCACGTACGCGGCGCTCGAACGGCGCGACGACACCCGGCCCGGTGCCCCACGTCAGGTGGAATCGCGGAACCGAATTTCCGTGCCCCTCGGCCAGGTAGCCGCCGCGCTCGGCCCATCCGACGATGGGGACCCATCGCATTCCCTGAGCGTGGAGCCACGACCGCTTCTCACCTGCCGCGAAATCGAGGTATGCCCTGGCCCACCGATGACCCCAGTAGTCTTCCCCTGCAGGGTCGTCGATGCCGCGATCGAACGTCGCTGTGCCGAGCCAGTCCTGCCACGCCAGCTCCGCAGAATCCTTGATGCCCATTCGACGCTGTTCGGGCGTGTCGACCATGAACAGTCCGCCGAGGGACCAGAAGGCCTGACCACCCAGGTTCTGCTCGGGTTCCTGGTCGAGGAGCAGCACGCGCTTTCCCGCGTCGGCCAGTTCGGCGGTTGCCACCAGTCCGGCCAAGCCGGCCCCCACCACGATCACGTCTGCGTCCATTGCCCCACTCTTCTGCTCGACCCGGGTGTCTCCCTCGACTGTGCTGTCGTCGGCGTCGGAACTCAAGGAAATCGAGTCGAATGAGTATAGGATTTATCAGGTGCTGATAAAGAGTGCGAGGTAGATCGATGTACCCGGCGCGGGTCGCCGTGGTCGCGAAGATCGAATCGAATCTGGGCCCCGTCGTCGCATCCGCAGTACACGCGATTCGCGACGCGATCCCGGTCTACCAGTCACTGCAGGGTCCACAATTGGCCGATGTCGAGGCCATCGCGTATTGGTCACTGAGGCGGCTGATGGCCCTGTGGGCGCACGGCGATCGGACGATCGACGACCGCGACCACAAGAGATTCCGAGCCATAGGTTCCGCACGCGCGGCAGACGGGCGGCCGCTGGCCGATGTGCTGCGCGCGTATCGAGTCGCGT
Organism: Rhodococcus sp. PML026; assembly: GCF_000963615.1. Taxonomy (NCBI): domain Bacteria; kingdom Bacillati; phylum Actinomycetota; class Actinomycetes; order Mycobacteriales; family Nocardiaceae; genus Rhodococcus; species Rhodococcus sp. PML026. The sequence goes on from NZ_KQ031376.1 coordinate 383,246, forward strand.
CGAGCGTGTTCGTTCGGCACGTGACAACGGAGTATCTGGAAGTACTCGACCCGCCGGACATCGCCGAACTCGGCCTGGGCGTGCTCGACGCGATCGACGCCATATCCGAGGAGATCATCGGTGCGTATGTCATTGCGCGCGAACAGCTCACATCCAACCGTGCGCAGGCGCACGCCGCGTTGCTCGACGACTTGCTGGCTGCCAGACACAACTCACCCGGGACGGTGTCGGACCGTACTCGCGAACTCGACCTGAAGCTGCCCACGCAACCGAACCTGCTCGTGGTGCAGTCCACCGATCCGGGCCGACCCATGTCCGACGACACCGTCGAGTCTCTGGTGCTTGCGATGGGCCTCGTCCCTCCGGACCGCACCACAACGGCGGATCAACGGACGCACTTGTGCACTCGGCGCGAACAACGCGCGATCGCGCTGCTGCCGCCGTCGATCCATCGCGCCGAGGTCGACCTCGCGTGTCGGGATCTGCTGCTGCGCGGATGCCTCGTGGAGAGATCGACCGTTACCGATATCAGCAGTTCGTGGCGACTCGCCTCGGAAGCGCTCGAGACCGCACCGGATCACGCGTTCGACGGCCGGGCACTGCTCGATCAGGGCGACGGTCAGCTGTTGGCACTGTTGACAGCGCGCCCGACCGCCGACACGAGCGAGGTGGTGCGTAGCGTGCTCGGCCCGCTGACCGAGGCAGCGAACGAGCATATCCTGCACGGCCTTTCGGCCTTCATCTCCACCGGCACAGCAACGGCTGCAGCCGCCCGACTGCAGGTGCACCCGCAGACTTTGCGCTATCGACTGCGCCGGGCTCAAAAACTGACCGGACGGGATCCGCGTTCGGCGTGGCATCGGTTGGCGCTGGACACCGCGATACAACTACGCCAACTCGGTTGACCCGGCTCGGCTGAATTCGGCGTCGCCGGTGGTCATGCGCACATGCGCCCATGTCCGATTACTCGAGCCCGGGTCGTCGATCCCAGGATCACCGACAGGCGGGATCGAGCGATTCAGTTGATGTTCCACGACTCGACAACATCGAGTCGCCGGCCTTCGGAGTCGTACGTGTAAAAGCCTTCACCGTCCCCGAGACCGGTCTTTCCCGCGTCGATACCCTTTTGCAGTATGTCGGCAAATTTGACCTGATCCTCGCCACCGTGTGCGCGCGCGATATGTGCTGCGACGTTGAAGCCGACAGTGTCGTATATCTGGAACGGACCGGCGGGTGCCCCGGTGGCTATGCGCCACACGTTGTCGATGTCCGCCGGATTGGCAACCCCGCCGACGTAGAGGTTGGCTCCCGCTTGCAGCAGCGGGATCAGCAGACTGTTCAGCACGTATCCCGGAATTTCCTTTCGGACCGGAACGGGAACGAGACCGATCTCCGAAGCAAAGCTCAATACGACATCGAAGTAGACAGGATCTGTTGCAGCAGTTGCCATCACCTCACCGGTGTTGTATCGCCACACGAGATTGGCGAAATGCAATGCGAGAAACTTTTCCGGCCGCCCGGTGGCCTCGGCGAAACTGCTGGGCAGTAGCGATGACGAGTTGGTCACGAAGATAGTTTTCGGCGGGGCGGACGCGCCGATATCAGACCAGACCTTCTTCTTCAGGTCGAGATCCTCCGGAACTGCTTCGATCACCAGGTCGGCGTCCGAAACAGCCTCCGCGACGCTGGTGGTGGTCGTGATGGATTCGATGGCCTTGTCGAAGCGCGCCTCGTCGAAAGTCTTCAGGTCACGCTTGTAGTATCCGCGCATCCATTCCCAGCGGTCCGGCAGCTTGGCTAGAAGTTCGTCGGAAATGTCGTATCCCACAACGGTTTTTCCGTGGTAGGCAGCCTGCATCATGATCTGTGAACCGAGCACTCCGGTTCCGAATACGGTCACGTTCTCAACATCGGTCATGGACGACACACTTCCCTTGATGGAGTCATTGGTTTCGCGCTCTCCAAGTTCTACCGCTGAGCGCGGAGCGACCGCCTCGTGGGGTCCAACAGTGGATCGACTCGACCGACGACAACGCTTTACACTCCACAGGATCCACGGTTCACGCATACTCGAACGATGGCTGTCGATCCCCGTGGAAGAGACCTGAAGCGCTACCTCGAAGAAGACCCCGGTGGTCCGGTGGTGATGCTCAACCTGCTTCGTTTCGCCGAGGGCGGTCGCGACTCCTACGCAGAATATGCGAAAGCACTGGACGAGACTTTCCTCCCGCGCTACGGCGCGACGGTGCTGTACGCGGGCGACGGTTCGACCGCACTTGCCGCCGAGGACGGGCAGGCCTGGGATGCAGTCCTCATGGTCCAGTACCCGTCACGTAAGGCGTTCAGCGAGATGGTGGCCGATCCCGAATATCAGACGGTGACGGCGTTACGGACCGCCGCGCTGAAGGAGGCGGTTCTGCAGGCCACGATTCCGTGGTCGTGAATTCGACCTTCGGCTTCGCATCGTGTTCGCGCCGCGGGGCTTCACGGCGTTGCGAGCAACTTACTGCGGAACAGATCGAGTACCTGGTCCAGTGCCTGCCGCGTCGGCTGACCCGGCTCGTCGATGAGTCCTTCCGTCACGACGGAGTGCGGCGGTCCGAAGGCTTCCGGATTGAACGAGGAGTCGGGCAATTCCACGGAGACGAATGCGTCGCCGAGTTGTTCCCTCAGAAACTCGAACCGTGCAGGGGGACACATCGTGTCGCCCTGGAACCGCATACCGAGAACAGTGAGATCTCCCGCAGCACAACGGCTTTTCACCTTCGAAAGGTCGCCGGCACTGATGTCGATGGAACGACTGCGTGACTTCGATGCCGCGAACGGAAGTGACGGTTGCGACAGCACCGGTGCGATCAATCGATCGTCGGCGGCCATGGCCAGGGCGAACCCGCCCGTGAAGCACATTCCGATGGCACCGACGCCCGGTCCGCCGCACCGCTCGTGTTCCTCGGCCGCCAGAGCACGCAGCCACACCACGACTCGCGACGACTTGCCGGTGGCCAGGATGGTGAATTCTCGACTGATACACGCCGGCACGATGGCGCGAGAGATCGTTGCCAACGTCCCGAGCACGCCCAGGGGCGCGGTCGAAGGATCTTTACCGTCGACGCCGAACAGGTGCGGCACGATCGCGGTGCATCCGATCCCGGCGACGGTGCGCGCGAAATCCGCCACTCTCGGCGTGATGCCCGGCATTTCGGACATCACGATGACCGCCGGCCCGGTGCCGATTCGATAGACAGGCGCCGTGCGCCCGTCTGCGGTGAACTCGGTTCGCTCGAAGTCGGCAAGGGCGTCATCTGTCATCGAAGCGGTCCTCTTTCTCGATCGGCGACATCACTGCGAATACTCACGCAGCAACAGGTACAGCGGAAGCGCGAAGCAAATTCCCACCGAGCCGGTACCGACGGGAACCAGCCACCAATGTTTGACGCCGTGATCTTTCGCATCCCCTCTGGACCAGATCCCGAAAGCGATACTGGTGATACCGAGATCGGCGGTCAAGGCTCGCGTCGGCGTGGACGCCACCCATTCGGAGAAGAACTTCGCTGCGCTGCCCGCGCTCACCCCGTGCTCGCGAAAGTAGCCGACGACGTAGGCATTGGGGACGACGAAGCCGATGACGGTCAGCAGCAGCAGGAGGCGTCGACGAGTGGCGTCTGCGGTTCTCATGACCTCAACGTAGAGCACCGCGCAACACTACCGGCGTGTCGTTCGATTCGACCGAGTCGGCCGGTCCGAGTCAGACGTCCTCGAGCCGGATGCCTTTGGTCTCCTTCATGTAGAAGCAAGCGACTCCGGTCAGGGCAGCGAGGAACATGATGTACACGCCGAAGACCCAGCCCAGATCCAACCCGAGGAACAGCTGGTTGAGATACGGTGCCGTTCCACCGAACACCGCAACCGAGAACGAGTAGGCGAATCCGATTGCCTGCGTTCGGAGTCGGGTGGGAAAGCTCTCCGACAACGTCGACGACAGAATCGAGGCCGGGACGGCGATGACGAGCAGGGCCACCGTCGACGGCAGCAGCAATGACCACCACTGCGTGGAGATCAGCATCGTCAGCGGGATCTGCAGCACGAACATCAGCACTGCGAATGCCGCCAGCATCGGCCGCCGACCGATCGAATCCGAAAGGCGACCGAAGAACGGTAGCGACACCAGCGCTATCAACTGCGCGACGACGAGCATCCAGTAGGCGGTGTCCGGGTTCATCCCGCGCTGCGTGATGGCGAACGTCGAGACGTAGGAGGTCCAGGTGTAGTGCGCCGCCGTGATTCCCGACGTCATTCCGATCATCAACACGATCGCTTTGACGACGGTCTTACGCGCGATCGGTTCTTGTTCGACCTTGTTCTGCTCCGAGTCGAACACCTCGCTCTCGTCCATGTTCTTGCGCAGGTAGAGAGCGAACAGCGCGAGGAGCGCGCCGAGGAGGAAGGGGATGCGCCAACCCCATTGCCCGACAGCAGAGTCCGACAGGGTGGAGGTGATGACGCCACCCACGGTGTATGCCAGAGCCGATCCACCGAAGATGGCGACGAACGCGACGCTGCCCCACATGCCACGTCGGTTCGGTGGTGCGATCTCGCCGACGTAGGAGTACGCCGTTGCCGACTCGCCGCCGTGCGCGAAACCCTGCATGACGCGTGCGAGCAACAGCAGTACCGAGGCCCACGCCCCGATCGCACCGTAGGTGGGCATGATGCCGATCAGCAAGCTGCCGGTTGCCATCATCAGCATCGTGGTGACAAGAACGAACTTGCGGCCCTTCTTGTCCGCGATGCGTCCGAACACGATGCCGCCGAGAGGCCGCATCAGGAATCCGACGGCGAACACCGCAAGCGTGGACAGCAATGCCGAGACAGGATCGGCCTGGCTGAACATGGCCGCCGCGATGAACGGCGCGAACACTGCATAGGCACTCCACTCGTACCATTCGAGTACGTTGCCTATCGTGCTGGCGAACAACGATTTCTTCCGTGAGGAAATATCCGGTGTCGAGCGGGTGTCGTGCGATGATCCGACAGTCATGGAGTGCCACTTTCGATCGAATTTTTTTTCACAGGAACAGGTTTGAGTGCTGCACGTCGAATCTTCCCGGTTTGGGTTTTGGGAAGTTCGTCGATGATGTGGATGGATTTCGGACGCTTGTACGCGGCCAGTCGTTCACGCGCGAAGGCCATCAGTTCATCCGGCGTCGTGGTAGCGTCGCGCCGGAGTGACACGTACGCAACCACCGATTCCCCTTGATAGTCATCCGGCCTGCCCACCACAGCGGCCTCGAACACCGCTGAATGTTCGTAGAGTGCATCTTCGACCTCTCGGGGCCACACTTTGTATCCCGACACGTTGATCTGGTCCTTGAGCCGGTCGACGAGATACACCCAGCCGTGTTCGTCGATGATCGCCACGTCGCCTGTGCGCAGACGTCCCTCTGGCATCGTCGACTCGGACGCGTCCGGATTGCGCCAGTAGCCCGACACCACCTGCGGACCCGAGATCTCCAGTTCCCCTGCAAGTCCTGGGGGTGTCGGCCGGCCCGAAGGGTCGAGCGTTCGTAACGTCACGCGCGGAAGAGGCAACCCGACGGACAGTGAACCGCTGGCCGCGTCCACCGGCGCGCGCACGCCAGGTGGCACGGCAATGACTCCCGCCGTGGTTTCGGTCATCCCGTATGCGTTGTGGATGTAGCAACCGAATTGGGACTCGAACGCGGCGACGGTGGCGGGCGGAATAGGTGCGCCTCCGGAATACAACGCCTTCACCGACTCGAAGTGGGCCCTCGTCGCACCCTCGGTTGCGGAGATCGCGTTGAACACCGTGATCGAACCGATGGTGTAGGTGACGCGATGCTCGACGACAGCGTCGAGAGTGACTGCCGCGTCGAAACGATGCGCGAACACGAGCATGCAGTCGCGGATCAGGGCCACCGCCGCGTCGAGCATCGCGCCGGTGATGTGAAACAGCGGTGCGACGGCAAACACGACGTCGCCGTCGTCGAGACCGGCCCGTTCCCCGAAATCGAGGGCAGTCGCGAAGGCGTTCGCGTGCGAGATCTGCGCGCCTTTCGGCGGACCCGTGGTTCCTGACGTATAGGCCAGTAGCGCCAGATCGTCCGGCTCGGGATCGATTTCGGGGAAAGATCGACCACGGTAGCGGTCGATCAGACCCATCAGATCGTCGTCGGGCCGGGGTGTCACGCGTGACGTCGACGCAAAGACTCGTGGGTCGTCGCGTGTCTGCAGGTCCAGTCCGCTGGTGCTCACGAGCAGTCGAATCGAACTGCCGCGCAACGTCGCCCCCACAGAATCGAGATCGTGTTCGTCGCAGACGAGCGCGACAGGTTCTGCATCGTCGATCAAGGTGCGAAGTTCACGGTTGCGGTACATCGGGTTGAGGATCAACGCGACCGCCCCGATCTTCCACAACGCGAGGAACGTCAAGGCGTACTGCGGAATGTTCTGCAGATAGATGCCGACGCGATCGCCCTGTGACACTCCTCGATCGAACAGTGCGGCGGCAAGTGCATCGGACGCCTCGTCCACCTCGCGCACCGTGAGCACGGCGTCGAAGTACGCCAGCGCCGGCCGGTCCGGGGTGTCGGCGACTCGGCTACGCCAGGCGTCGAGAACAGTCGCAGGCCCGGTCGCGCTGTCGAGGGTCATGAACGGCCCTTCCGCTCGAGCAGACTTTCGGCCCACGTGGACCGACCGAACACTCGTTCGGTCTGCTGTCTCGCTAGTGTTGCGGATCACAACTTTGGTGTCAACCCGGTGCGAACGCCCGGCCCAGTTCGCTCTGCCCTCTACGGTGATCGCATGACCTCGATCGGCGACTGGCGAACATACGAGGGCGCGGCACTGTCCCCAGCGCTGGCGTCGGCCTTGCGCATCTTCGTCGAGCAGGGCTACCACGGCACGTCGGTGCGGCAGATCGCCGCGGGTGCCGGCTTGTCGGTTCCCGGTCTGTATCACCACTTTCCGTCGAAGCAGGCCCTCCTGGTCGGCATCATGAATGCGTCGATGGACGAACTGTTGCACCGGACTCGATCGGCCATGGACGGGGCCGGTTCGTCGCCGAAGGACCGATTCGACGCGGTGGTGGAGTCCTTGCTGCTGTTCCATATCCATCGCCGCGATGCCGCGTTCGTGTGCTCCACCGAGATTCGCAGTCTCGAGCCGGCCAACCGCACCGCCTACATCGCCAAGCGCGACGAAGAGCAACGACTGCTCGACGCCATCGTCACCGACGGAGTCGAGTCCGGGGTCTTCGACACCCCGCACCCCGCGGATGCCAGCCGGGCCGTCACCACGATGTGCATCGGAGTCGCCACCTGGTACCGACCCGATGGCCCGCTGACGCCGGCCGAACTGGTCGAGGTGTACCTCGATATCGCACGCCGAACGGTCGGTGCTGCTACCGGCCGAGGCACTGTACAGAGGACGTGAGTTCCTTGACCGAAACCTGCGTGTATGCCAGTCTTCAAGAGACCGAGCGAGTGTTCGGTCGGTATCGACCAGGGAGTGCAGAATGGCCATCGACCTCACCTTCGACGCAGACGTCGAGAAGCTGATCGACCGAACGCGTACGTTCACTCGCGAATACGTGCTCCCGATCGAGGATCGATTTCTGGGCAATATCGCCGACGCAGGCGGCGACGGCCTCCGGGTCGAGATGCAGTCCGCAGCCAAGGAAGCGGGCGTGTTCGCACCGCACGCACCCGTCGAATACGGTGGGCACGGTCTGTCGATGAGCGACCGCGCACCGGTGTTCGAGGAAGCGGGCTACTCCCTGTTCGGCCCCATCGCACTCAATCTCGGCGCACCCGACGAGGGCAACGTCCACATGCTGGCGCACATCGCATCGCCGGCACAGAAGGATCAATTCCTCGCCCCTCTCGCCCGCGGCGATCAACGATCTGCATTCGCGATGACCGAGCCGGCACCGGGTGCCGGCTCCGATCCCTCTGCCCTCACCACTGCGGCCGAACGGACCGACGGTGGATGGAAGATCAACGGACACAAGTGGTTCATCACCGGAGCCGACGGCGCAGGGTTCTTCATCATCATAGCCCGTACATCCGGAAAGCCGGGTGACCGAGGCGGAGCCACGATGTTCCTGGCCCCGGCCGACACACCGGGCATCACGGTCGGCCGTCATATCGGCACCCTGGACAAAGCCATGATCGGCGGGCACTGCGAGGTGTTCTTCGAGAACGTCTTCGTGCCAGACGAGAACGTTCTCGGGGCCGTCGACGAGGGCTTCGCCTACGCCCAGGTGCGATTGGGACCCGCCCGTATGACCCACGTGATGCGGTGGCTCGGAGCCTCGAGACGGGCGCACGACATCGCCGTCGCCCAGGTGGCCCAGCGCGAAGGGTTCGGCGGCAAGCTCGGCGATCTCGGCATGATCCAGAAGATGGTCGCCGACAACGAGATCGACATCGCCGCATCCCGTGCCCTCTTGATCAAGGCCTGCTTCGAGCTGGATCGCGGCGGCCACGCGAGCAACGAAACCTCCATCGCCAAGACGTTCGCAGCCGAGGCCATCTTTCGCATCGTGGATCGCAGCATCCAGATGTGCGGCGGGCTCGGGGTATCGGACGACCTGCCACTGGCACGGCTTTCGCGCGAAGTACGTCCGTTCCGGGTCTACGACGGCCCGTCGGAAGTGCATCGCTGGGCCATCGCAAAACGAGCGGTCGGGGCAGCGAAGCGCGCCGCACAGGAGCAGTCATGAGTGACCTACCGGGCATGAACCGCGTTGCTCTGAAACGATTCCTGCGTGCCGAGGGCATCGATGTCGACGGTGAGCTGACGGTCGAGATGATCAGCGGCGGTCGCTCCAATCTGACGTACAAGGTGTACGACGACACCTCGACGTGGGTGGTTCGTCGGCCCCCGACCAGTGGCCTGACCCCGTCGGCGCACGACATGGCCAGGGAGTGGGCAGTGACCGACGCGCTCGCGTCCACCGCGGTGCCGGTGGCCGAGACCGTGGCCTTCGACCGAGAAGGTGACGTACTCGGTGCTCCGATGACGGTGGTCCGTTTCGTTCCCGGGCGCGTCGTGCGCACACGCGAGGATCTGCGCGATCTGACCGACGAGCAGGTCGCAGACAACGCCGCCGAATTGGTGCGAGTGCTCGCTGAGCTGCATGCCGTCGATCCTGCGGCCGTGGGTCTCGAAAAGTTCGGTCGCCCCGACGGTTTTGTTGCTCGACAGGTAGCCACGTGGGCGCGTCAGTGGCAGACGGTGAAGACACGGGAACTACCCGACGTCGACCGACTTCACCGCGCCCTCGAAGCCGCGGTGCCCACCCGATCGGCGGCGTCCATCGTGCACGGCGATTTCCGCGTCGACAACACGATTCTCGATGCCCAGGACGTAAGTTCTGTTGCAGCCGTGGTGGACTGGGAGATGTCCACACTCGGCGATCCGTTGACCGATGTCGCGCTGATGTGCGTGTACCGGCAACCCGTGTTCGATGCCGTTCTCGGTGCCGACGCAGCCTGGACGAGCGACCGCTACCCATCGGCGGCGGATCTGGTGCAGCAGTACGCCGTTCGATCGGGCCGCGAGGTGGACAACTGGGGCTTCTACGTGGCGTTGGCCAACTTCAAGCTCGGTGTGATCGGCGAGGGCATCACCCACCGGGCACTGTCGGGCTCCGATACCGGTGCCGGAGCACGCAACGCCGCCGACGCAACAGGAGAATTCATCGCGGCCGGCCTCCGAGCATTGTCGGCGGGCTGACCGCAGAAGCTGTTGCTAGGCAGCTTCTCTCATGATGCCGATGTGGCGAACGATTCCGGACAGCGCCGGAAGCTCCTGAGGTGCGGACCAGCCGTTCAGGTCGGCGCTGTCGGAGTAGAAGTACTTCTGGTTCGTGTAGTCGTCGAAATACAACCGCCAGGTGCCGTCGGGCAACTCGACGACGGCGGGCCCTTCCTTCAACGGACCGAAATCGCGGAAGGTGAGGTCCCGAACGTAGGGACCACCCAGAGCGGGCGCGATCCAGTGTTCGATGAGCTTGTTGCTCTCACCTTTGGTGAAGGCGTGGTAGGTCGACCCGGCCTTCACCACCGTGGTGTCGATGTGGTCGTTGACGATTCCCACCAACGGAACCGGCGAGCTCCACGTCGTCAGGCCGGGATCGGTCGCCGTCATGAGATACGGCACGAACCCTCCGCCGGCAGACAACGACACGATGATGCTGACGCGGTCGCCCTCGACGAACCACTCCGGTGCCCACGCCTTGGTGGTGAACGGGGACAGAGACGGGAGTTCCGAGGACCCCGCCGAGCCGGTACCCGCCCCGGTCCCGGGCAGCAGCAGGCAGCAGAACGGGATCGGAAGGTTCTGCAAGAATTCCCAATCCACCCGATTTGCGCTGCGCGCAAAGCCGATCTCCGCGCCGCCGCCCGTCGTATATGTCACGTAGTACATACCGTCGGCGGCTCGGAAGATGCTGGAGTCACGAACCACACCGGAGGGCGGCGTGTACGCGGCGGTCGCAACCGTGGTGAAGTCCGTTCCGTTGCTGGACTGGTACACGTCCATGTTGCGATCGCTGTCGTTACTGAAGGCCACCATGGTGTACGTGACCGCAGGCGCAGCGCTACCCGACCCCGCTGCGCCGAACAACAGCCCGACGGCGGCGACGAGCGTCAAGGGAATGGCGAGGGTGTGCTTGCGCAGGGTCCTGATCACCGCTGAAGTATGTACGACGCACGAGCCCCACGAGTAACAACAGTGCACAGTCGTGCCTGTTCGTTACCGAACCCTACGACTGTGCCGAGTACTGAGACACCGGCTTGGCCTGATACATCTCGTGGTCGGCATCGTCGAGAATGTCCAAGGCCGTGCGAGAATCACCACTGCCGACGGTCACGCAGCCGATACTGGCGGTCACCGTCAGTTCTCGGTCTGCCGTCGTGATCGGGGTTGCGAGTTCCGCCCGGACGTCGTCCGCCTCCGACCCCACACAGCACGGCACCACAGCCACGAATTCGTCACCGCCGATGCGTCCGACGAATGCGTCGTCGGGCAGAGCCCGCGTCAACCGCGCGGCCACGATACCGAGTACGGCATCACCGACCGTATGTCCGTGCAGGTCGTTGATGGTCTTGAAGTTGTCGAGGTCGATGAACAACACCGCCATGGCATCCTCTCGACTCGACCGGGACAGCTCCTGGTCGAGCCGCGCCAGAATCAGCGGGCGATTGGGAAGCCCGGTGAGGTCGTCGTGTGTTGCCGCGTGTTCGAGCTTCATGCTCGTCCGATAGGCATCGGTGACGTCGACGAACGTTGCCACTATCGAGGGTGACGGGCCGCCGAAGTTGAGCATGGTCGCAGTCAGAGACAGCCAGAAATGTCGTCCGTCCCGACGACGTTCGACTCCGATCACCGACTGGCTCGGCTTCCCGGTTCTGCCGGTGACGGCCACGGGGTGCTCGAGTCGCCGAATGGGTTGCTGATCGGTGCCGTACACCCGGAACGGCAGCACAGCGGACTGTCCCGTCGTCGCCGATCCCACCTTGATGTCGAGGATCGTCTTCGCCGCGAGGTTCGCCGACGTGATGCGACCGGCGTGGTCGAGTACGACGACACCTGCCTCCAGCGATTCCACCACGGCGGTGTAATGCTCCTCGGCCCGGCGGACGGCACTCTGGTCGGCGCAGACCAACACCCACCCGTCGGGCATCTGGGCCGCGGAGACCACCATCGCCAACGCCGTCCCGTCCGCGCGCAGATGCGAGTCCCACAGCCGACCGCCGGCCGCCAGAATGGCCACCGGGTCGCAGGGCACCCCCACCGCATTCGATACGGAGAGGCCGAGCACATCTGCTGCGCGCCGTCCGTAGACCGACTCCGCGGCAGGATTCCAACTGGACACGACCCCGTCGGAGGACACCCCCACGATGGCGTCGCTGACGTGCTCGACCAACGCGGCTTGATAGTGCAGCGCCTTCTGTGCGGCCTTGTGTTCGGTGAGGTCGCGAAGGATGACCTGAAATGCAGGTTCTCCGTTCCACACCGTGCGGACCGAGACCGCCTCCATGGTCAGAGTCGATCCATCGAGGGCGAGTACCTCCGCCTCGGAGGCCGAACTGGCGGTTCCGTGCACGTCCAGGGCGGCGATGCGCTCGAGCATCGGCCCGATCGACGCGGCCGCGATGAAGTCGGTGATCGGACGGCCCACCACCGCACCGAGACTGTCGGCGCGCAGATACCGGAGCCCCGCAGGGTTGACGTAGACAAGGTTGCCTCGCCGGTGGACGACGATCGCGTCGGGCGAGTGTTCGATCAGAACCCGATAACGATCTGCGAGACCGGGCGACCCGGGATCGGCTTCGGGGTCGCCGACGACGTCGCGCTCCCCTGGGGCCATCTGCGGTCCTCGCGTTCGTAGGCGGTCTGTCGACACTCGATTCAACCACTTCTGTGGGCCGAGCCGGAATCTTCTGCACGGTTCGATGCTTATGTCCGTTTTCCGACTGGACCCAGTGCTTGTTTGCGGGGCTAAATCGAGGAACCAGCCGAAAACGGCTCGTACAACTCGAGAAGGAACGGGAATCGATCATGACATCTCACGGCATCGACATCAGTGGGATCGGCGCAGTGTCCGGCTACGGCTGGGGTACGGCCGCATTGTGGACCGGTCTGGCCAGCGGTAAGGCTGCCGCCACCTTGCACCACAACCGGTCACACCCGGGCCGCAACCCGGTGTGGCTTGCGAAAGTGCCCGACGGCGGGCAGACCGACGACGGCACCAGCCGCTTCGGCCGCGCGCTGCGCGGCGCCGCACGCGAGGCCATCGACGACGCACTCGCTCGGGGCTGGCGGCCCGGTCGGCGGGTCGGTCTGGTGCATGCGGTCGTCCTGGGCGAAGTGGACGAGTGGCGCAACTTCTATCTGGAGGACGGCGGTGTGCGGCGGGTGCGCGACTACCTGACGCTGATGCCGTCGACCCCGGTATCACTGCTCATGCAGGAGCACGGCTTTCACGGCCCGGCGATGAACGTCTCGGCCATGTGCGCGTCGGGCAATGCCGGCCTTCTCACCGCCAAGATGTGGCTCGATACCGGCTTCGTCGACGACGTCGTCTTCGTCGCCACCGACCTGTCTCTGACGCCGGAGAACATCGACCATTTCGTCGCGCTCGGCGTCGGGGTGGTGGACGTGGAACCTCAGGAGGGCTGCCGACCGTTCCAGGAAGGTAGTCGTGGGTTCGGAATGGGCGAAGCAGCAACAGCTTTCGTACTCACCAACCGTAGCGATGCTGCGTACGCGCGGGTACTGGGCGGTTCGATGACTCACGACGCGTTCCACGCGACGTCCATCGACCCGGCCCTGACGCAGGTACGAGACTGCTTCGAAGCCGCCCTGACGGACGCCGGTGCCACGGCGCGCCAGGTGCGCTACCTCAATGCGCACGGGCCAGGCACCGCTCAGTGCGATGCCGCGGAAACGGAGATGCTGGAGACGGTGCTCGGCTCACACGCGCAGGTGTATTCGGTGAAGCCGCTCACCGGGCATTGCCAAGGCGCGGCGTCGGCCGTCGAAACCATCTCTGCCGTCATGGGATTCGATCGCGGACTGGTTCCTGCGGCCCCACAGGTCTCCGACGGACACCCGCAGTTGCTCGACGGATTCACCGCAGCCGAGCCAGGTCTGACGATGAAATCCTCACTGGGAATGGGAGGACACAATTCGGTGGTGGTGCTGGCTCCTGCGTGAGCGACGGTCTGCCGGATGGTTCGCGCGCCCGCACCGTCACGGGCGCGCGAGCCCGTTCAGATCGACACCCCGGCCCCGCAGATTCCGCATTCCTCGAATTCGACGCGTTTCCACCGCGCAACCGGGACGAAGAACAGCGTGAATTGCTGGTACTGCTTCATTCTCGCCCACTGGGTCGTGTTGTGGCACCGCGGGCAGTTTCGCGTTGCGCCAGGGCCGACGTGTTTGCGCTTGCTGCCGAAGCCGAAGAGGAGGAACATCATCCCAGCATAGGTGGCTCGAACTGCTGCCGGACTCGGCGCAGCACTCGTTCGAGCCACCCTCGCGTTCCGAGGCGGTGGCTCGAACGAGTGCTGGGCCGAAAAGTGTCAGCTCGCGATCATGCCGTGCGGGTCGATGACGAATTTCTGAGCGACTCCGCTGTCGAATTCACGGTAGCCGCGCGGTGCGTCGTCGAGAGTGATGACCGTTGCGTTCACCGCCTTCGCAATCGACACTCGTTCTTTGAGAATGGCATTCATCAGTTCTCGGTGATAGCTCATCACCGGGCACTGCCCGGTGGCGAACGAGAGCGACTTCGCCCAACCGGTGCCGAGGCTGAGCGAGAGAGCGCCACGTTGTGCGGCCTCGTCCACGCCGCCCGGATCGCCGGTGACGTAGAGCCCGGGAATTCCGATGCCACCGCCCGCGGTGGTGATGTCCATCAGCGAATTGAGCACCGTGGCCGGTGCTTCGTGGGACGAGTCTCCGCCGTGGCCGCGAGCCTCGAATCCCACCGCGTCCACCGCAGCGTCGACCTCCGGGACACCGAGGATTTGTTCGATCTGATCTTGCGGCGCGCCCTTGCCCACGTCGACGGTCTCGCAGCCGAACGTTCGTGCCTGCGCCAGCCTGTCGGCGTTCATGTCGCCGACGATCACCACCGACGCGCCCAGCAATTGTGCGCCGACCGCGGCCGCCAGACCGACCGGGCCCGCACCCGCGATGTACACCGTCGCACCGGGTTTCACTCCCGCGGTGACCGCGCCGTGATATCCGGTCGGGAAGATGTCGGAGAGCATGGTCAAGTCCAGGATCTTCTCCATCGCCTGATCGCGGTCGGGGAACTTCAGCAGATTGAAGTCCGCGTACGGTGCCATGACGTACTCGGCCTGGCCGCCCACCCATCCGCCCATGTCCACGTAACCGAACGCAGAACCGGGTCGATCCGGGTTGACGTTGAGGCAGATGCCGGTCTTGCGCTCCTTGCAGTTTCGGCACCGTCCGCAAGCAATGTTGAACGGTACCGAGCAGATGTCGCCGACCTTCAAGAATTCGACGTCTCGCCCGACCTCCACGATCTCGCCGGTGATCTCGTGGCCCAACACCAGACCCTCGGGTGCCGTCGTGCGTCCACGGACCATGTGCTGGTCGCTGCCGCAGATGTTGGTCGAGACGACCTTCAGGATCACGCCGTGTTCGCATTTGCGGCCGACATTGGCCGGATTCACGCCGGGGCCATCGGTCAATTCCAGGCCCGGAAAAGCGATGTCCTGAACCTCTACCTTTCCTGGTCCGGCGTACGTCACTGCTCTGTTGTCTGCCACGATTTCTCCTGTTCGACGGTGTCCGGCTGCGTTCGACAGACCGAGATCGCCTGCGCGATAGCTCTTTTCATCTCATCGAGACGATCAACGCGCAGTGATGTGGCCTGCATCACACCATAGTATGCGCACCTACGAATACACGGTGCGTCGCCCGCCGCACGAAGCAATCCGGGGACCGATCTCACTCCCCGGAGCTATCGTCGACCGGTGCCCACCGACGACGATCACAACGAGACCATCACCATCGGACGTTCGCCCGGGGTGGAGGTCGAGGTACTCCCCTACGGCGCGACCCTGCAACGAATGTCGGTGACCGGAGGAGACGGCGAGCGCCGCGACGTTCTCGTCGGCGTGGCGGGCGAGCGTGAGCTTCGTTCGTCCACTGCCTATTTCGGCTCTACCGTCGGCCGGTACGCGAACCGGATCAAGGACGGCCGGTTCGAGATCGATGGGCAGGCGGTGCAACTGACGATCAACGACGGCACCAACCACCTGCACGGCGGAACCGACGGCTTCGACTCACGACACTGGACCGTGGTCGGCCGATCGCCGGATTCGGTCGAGTTCGAGTTGATCAGCCCCGACGGCGATCAGGGCTACCCGGGCGAAGTCCGTGCGCGGGCCCAGTTCTCCGTCACGACCGATCGCGTGCGGCTGGAGTCGACGGCAACGACCACCGCGCCGACGGTGGTGAACCTGACGTCGCACGCGTATTTCGATCTCGATGGCCATGGCATCGACGATCACACCCTGCAGGTGTTCGCCTCGACGTACACCCCGGTCGACACCGAGGGAATCCCGACCGGTGCCATCGAATCCGTCGACGGCACCGCGCTGGATCTGCGCACGCCCGGACGAGTCGGAGACCTGGCCCGAGCCACTCATCCGCAGTTGCTGACCGCCCGGGGTGTGGACCACAACTTCGTCGTCGACGGTACGGGGCATCGGCGTGCGGCGATCCTGAGCTCCGAGCGCAGTCGAACGGCACTGGAATTGTGGACCGATCAGCCCGGCGTGCAGGTGTACACAGGCAACTTCCTGAACGGCAGCGATGTGTCCCGACGCGGCTCGATGCTGCGCCAAGGCGACGGCATCGCACTCGAACCCCAGCTGTTCCCCGATTCACCGAATCACCCGAACTTTCCCTCTGCGGTGCTGCGACCGGGCCAGACGTACCGGTCCGTGATCGAGTGGAGATTTTCTGCACTTCACGCTTGAGTGAACGCTCACAAATTTTTGGAATTCAAACGTTTCAAGTCTTGACGCGGCCCGATGTTAACGCTCACACTGTGTTGCACACGTCACAGTGGAGTGGCGACATTGAGGAGATCACCATGGCGTCGAAGACAATTTTTGCGGCGAGCGCGCTCATTCTGAGTGGTGCGATCGTCCTGAGTGCGTGCAGTAGCGGAGGCGGCGGCGACGCGTCCGGCGGCGGTGACGGCGCAACGGTGCTGGGCTTTTCCCAGGTCGGTGCCGAGAGCGGATGGCGCACGGCCAACACCATCTCCATCCAGGACGCGGCCAGCGCTGCCGGCATGGAGTTGAAGTTCTCCGACGCGCAGCAGAAGCAGGAAAACCAGATCAAGGCGATTCGCACCTACATCCAGCAGAAGGTCGACGTCATCGCTTTCAGCCCCGTCGTCGAGACGGGATGGGAGCCGGTCCTCCAGGAAGCCAAGCGCGCGAACATCCCGGTGATCCTCACCGACCGCTCCGTCGACACCACCGACGATTCGCTGTATGCCACGTTCCTCGGCTCCGATTTCGTCGAGGAGGGCAAGAAGGCAGGCGATTGGCTGGTGCAGAACAGCGCCTCTGCGGACACCACCGGCGACGGCAAGATCAACGTGGTCGAGCTGCAGGGAACCACCGGAGCCGCTCCCGCCATCGACCGGGCCGAGGGATTCCGCGACGCTATCGGCGGCCAGTCGAACATCGCGATCACCGCGTCACAGACCGGCGATTTCACCCGTGACGGCGGCAAGCAGGTGATGGAGTCGTTCCTCAACTCCAATCGAGGCCAGATCGACGTCGTCTTCGCCCAGAACGACGACATGGGCCTGGGCGCAATCCAAGCCATCGAAGCAGCCGGGCTGGTACCCGGAAAAGACATCAAGATCATCACCGTCGACGCCGTCAAGGACGGAATGCAAGCACTGGCGGACAAGAAGATCGACTTCATCGTCGAGTGCAACCCACTTCTCGGACCGCAACTGATGGAGCTCACGGACAAGGTCGTCAAGGGCGAGGACGTTCCCAAGAGGGTCGTCACCGAGGAGACCACCTTCACGCCCGACCAGGCGGCAGCAGTACTCGCCGACCGCCAGTACTGAAAGTCGACGCATGCATACCGACACCGTTCCCACCGCGGAGCCGATCACCAGCACAGAGCCGACTCCGCTCGTGGAGATGAAAGACATCTCGATCACCTTCGGTGCCGTCCGAGCCCTCGACGGGGTGTCGTTGCGGCTCTTCCCCGGCGAGGTGCATTCGCTGATAGGTGAGAACGGTGCCGGTAAATCGACGTTGATCAAGGCACTGACCGGGGTCTACTCGATCGACAGCGGAACGGTCACGATCGACGGAACCGAACACGAGTTCGCGACGCCGAGCGCGGCCCAGGCTGCAGGTATCAGCACCGTCTACCAGGAAGTGAACCTACTTCCGAATCTGACTGTCGCAGAGAACATGCTCCTGGGCCGCGAGCCCCGACGCCTACCCGGAAAACTGTTGGGGGCCATCGGCGGTATCGACACGCGAGCGATGAACCGCCGTGCCAGAACGACTCTCGACCGGCTGGGGCTCGACATCGAGCCGTCGTCGGTCCTCGGGGACCATCCGATCGCCGTGCAACAGCTCGTCGCCATCGCCCGTGCAGTCGATGTCGACGCCCGCGTCCTCATCCTGGACGAGCCGACCTCGAGTCTGGACAAGGACGAGGTCGAAACCCTGTACTCCGTCATCGAGCGGCTGCGGGAAGACGGAACCTCGATCGTCTTCGTGTCACACTTCCTCGACCAGATCTACCGGATCTCCGACCGAATGACGATCCTGCGCAACGGAAAGCTCGTCTCCGAGCGCCTGGTCGCCGACACTCCGCAGTTCGAGTTGGTCGAGTTGATGATCGGGCGAGAACTGGACACCTTGCGCGAACTCGACAGCCGCGAGCCGGTGATGGTTTCCGACGAACAGACGCCCGTCGTGGAGGTGTTGGGCATTGGACGCAAGGGCGCACTGGAAGCAACCGATCTGCGTCTGCATGCGGGACAGGTCGTCGGCATCGCAGGTCTGCTCGGGTCCGGCCGTACCGAGCTTGCTCGCCTGCTCGGTGGAGCCGATCGATCGGACTCGGGATCGATCGAAGTGCATGCGACCAAGCACCGCATTCGCAGTCCACGCCAGGCCGCCGATCAGCGCATCGCCCTCACCAGCGAGGATCGCAAGGCCGACGGTGTGGTGGCCGATCTGACGGTGGCCGACAACATGCTGCTCGCGCTGCAGGCCAAGCGTGGATGGCTTCGTCCCATCCCTCGTGCCACCCGCACCAAGCTCGTCAAGGAGTACATCTCTGCACTCGACATCAGGCCCGCCGATCCGAACGCGTTGATGCGCAACCTGTCCGGCGGCAACCAACAGAAAGTGCTCCTCGCCCGCTGGCTCATCACCGAACCCGAACTTCTGATTCTGGACGAACCGACACGCGGAATCGACATCGGTGCCAAAGCGCAGATCCAAACCCAGGTGGCCGACCTGGCCGCGCGCGGAATGTCGGTGGTGTTCATCTCCGCCGAGCTCGAAGAGATCCTGCGCCTCAGTGACCGCATCGTGGTCATGCGAGATCACCGCAAGATCGACGAACGTATCAACGACGGTGTGTCGGTCGGCGACGTGCTCGCCACCATCGCAGCCGGGGTGCGCACCGACGAACCCGTCGCGGCCGCCACTTCGACCACCGACAGGAATGTCGCATCATGACCGAAACCCTCGAACCATCGGCCGGCGCGCCCGCTCGCGCACGTGCCGCCCTCGCCCAGCCGGTCGTCTGGCCGCTGCTGGCTCTGATAGCTCTGATCGTCGTCAATGTCGTTGTGACACCGGACTTCCTCGACATTCGAATCGAGAACGGTGGCCTGTTCGGAAACATCGTCGATATCGCACGCAACTCCGCGCCGCTCATTCTGGTGGCCGTCGGCATGACGCTGGTGGTGGCAACCCGCGGCATCGACCTCTCCGTGGGCGCAGTGGCAGTCATCGCTGCCGCCGTTGCGTGTACTCGCATCGTCGCGGCACCGGACGAGGGTGCCACCACGACGATGATCATGGCTGTTGTCTGGGCACTGGGAGCATGTCTGCTGCTGGGTCTGTGGAACGGCCTTCTGGTGTCGGTCTTCGGGATTCAACCCATCATCGCGACGCTCATTCTGATGGTCGCCGGACGTGGCCTGGCCATGTTGATCACCGACGGAAACATCACGACAGTCAACAACCCGGCCTTCAGCACGCTCGCGTCGGGCACGCTTCTCGGACTTCCACTGGCACTGATCATCGCTCTCGTGGTCGTGGCGGCAACCGCACTGTTGACCCGGCGGACCGCACTGGGGATGCTCGTCGAAGCCGTCGGAATCAACCCGGAGGCAAGCAGATTGGCCGGTGTCCAGTCGCGGACGATTGTTTGGACGGTCTACGTGTTCGCCGCGGTGTGCTCGGGAATGGCCGGTCTGATCATCGCTGCGAACACCAACTCGGTGAACGCGAACAGTCTGGGCCAGTGGATCGAGCTCGACGCGATCCTCGCTGTCGTCATCGGCGGTACTGCTCTGACCGGTGGTCGATTCTCCATCGCGGGCACCGTCGTCGGTGCCCTGCTCATCGGCACACTCACGCGCACCATCACCAATGTCGGTATCCCCTCCGAGGCCAACTACCTGTTCAAAGCGGTCGTCATCATCGTGGTCTGCCTGTTGCAGTCACCACGAGCCCGCGCATCACTGCGGACGTGGTTCCGCACCGACTCCACCAAGGCGGTACGACCGTGAGCGACCTCATGACTGCTCCCCCCACGACCACCGCGGCAGCACCGAGCACCGCGCCCTCGACCTGGGACCGCGTGAAGCGGTACTCCCCACCGTCTCGGTTTCTGCCGGTCATCGCCACGTTCGCGCTGTTCGTCGGTCTGTTCGGACTCGGCGAATTCCGCTACAGCGGCTTCGCCGATCCACAGGTGTTCCTGTCACTGCTGATCGACAACTCGTTCCTCATCGTCCTCGCGGTAGGGATGACCTTCGTCATCCTCACCGGCGGAATCGATCTCTCCGTCGGGTCCGTCGTCGCACTGTCGACGATGATCGCCGCGCGCACACTGCAATTGGGCTGGCCACCGCTGCTGGTCATGGCCGTGGTGTTGCTGTGCGGTGCCGTGCTCGGCACCGTCATGGGTGCCCTCATCCACTACCTGCAGATTCAGCCGTTCGTCGCCACACTCGCGGGGATGTTCCTCGCCCGGGGCCTGTGCTACATGATCGGTGTCGAGTCGATCCCGATCACCGACGACACGTTCTCCTCGATCGCATTCGCCGTCATCGAACTACCCGGCGGCTACACCATCACCTGGAGCGTGGTGATCGCGCTGGTCACGGTGGCGATTGCTGCATACGTGTTGGCCTGCACTCGTTTCGGACGTTCGGTCTACGGCATCGGTGGCAACGAAGCGTCCGCGCTGCTGATGGGGCTCAAGGTGGCGGCCGTGAAAGTCGGCGTCTACACGATCAGCGGATTCTGCGCAGCGCTCGCCGGCCTACTGTTCTCCTTCTACGCACTGTCGGGCTACAGCCTCAACGCCGTCGGCATGGAGCTCGACGCTATCGCCGCGGTGGTGATCGGCGGAACGCTGCTCACCGGCGGGCGCGGGTACGTCCTCGGCTCGCTGGTGGGAGTCCTGATACTTGGCGCCATACAGACTTTCATCGCCTTCGACGGAACCCTGAGCTCGTGGTGGACGCGAATCACGATCGGAGTGCTGCTCCTGGTGTTCGTTCTCGCCCAACGTCTCCTGACGGCGAGAAAGAGGTGACCAACACAGGGATCGACGGTAAGGCACCGGTCATGACCGACGTCGCCCGATTGGCCGGGGTGTCCCATCAGACGGTCTCGCGGGTCATCAACGGTCAGAACAACTTACGCCCCGAAACCCGCGACCGGGTACAGAATGCCATCGACCAACTGGGCTATCGTCCCAATCGTGCCGCCAGGGCACTGGTCACCAAGCGCTCCGCGTCGATCGGAATCATCGGCTCCAAAGGCGGGTTCTGGGGGCCGAGCACCACGCATCGCACCGTGCAGAGCGCGGCACGTGATGCCGGATTCTCGGTCAGCGCAGTCAGTCTCGCAACGCTGACACACGACGAACTCGTCGGCGCACTGCATCACCTGCACGACCAGGGTGTCGAGGGCATCGTGTTGATCGCCGCCACCGACGACGCTGTGGCAGCGGCTCGATCCGAGGAGTCCGTCGTTCCCGTCGTGGTCGTCGAAGGTGACCCCACCACCTCGACCTGGACCGTGGGCATCGATCAGGTCGGCGGTGCTCGGTTGGCCACCCGACACCTGATCGAGGCAGGTCACGAACGCATCGTGCACCTGTCAGGACCGCAGGGATGGACCGAATCCCGCGGCCGTGAACAAGGGTGGCAGGATGCGCTCGACGAGGCCGGGCTGGCGTGGACACCGGTCCTGCGCGGCGACTGGTCCGCACGCAGCGGCTACGAGAACGGGCTCCGCCTCGCCGAGGACCACACCGTCACGGCCGCGTTCTGTGCCAACGACCAGATGGCCCTCGGCTTGCTGCGCGCCTTCCACGAGAGCGGCCGCCGTGTGCCCGAGGACTTCGCCGTCGTCGGATTCGACGACATCCCCGAGGCTGCTTTCCTGATTCCACCACTGACGACGGTCCGCCAGGACTTCACCGAAGTCGGCAGACGGGCGATCGACGTGCTGCGCGCGGCACTGGACAACACTGCCGCGCCCGAGGCGTCCATCGATCCTGAACTCGTCGTTCGATCGTCCAGCACCACTGCACCGAAACCGACCACAACCGTTGCACCGCAACAAGGAGAATCGCATGTCCAATGACCGCTACACGGTAGGAGTGGACTACGGCACTCTCTCCGGCCGTGCCGTAGTCGTCCGTGTGTCCGATGGTGCCGAAATTGCATCTGCCGTACACGAATACCGCCACGCCGTACTCGAGGAGACTCTGCCCGGCAGTACCGTACGACTACCCGACGCGTGGGCTCTGCAGGTGCCGGACGACTATCGCGACGTCCTACGCCGCGCGGTCCCCGCTGCGATGGCCGCCGCGGGCATCGAGCCGGAGCAGGTGGTGGGCATCGGGACCGACTTCACCGCATGCACCATGGTGCCGACCTACGCGGACGGTACGCCGCTCAGCGAAGACCCGCGGTTCGTCGATCGCCCACACGCCTACGTCAAACTGTGGAAACACCATGCGGCGCAGGGGCAGGCCGACCGCATCAACGAACTGGCCGCCCGTCGCGGCGAGAGCTGGCTCCCCCGCTACGGCGGCTTGATCTCCTCGGAATGGGAATTCGCCAAGGCGCTGCAGATTCACGAGGAGGACGCCGAGATCTACGAGGCCATGGACCGGTGGGTCGAGGCGGCCGACTGGATCGTCTGGCAATTGTGCGGAAACTACGTGCGTAACGCCTGCACCGCGGGATACAAGGGCATATATCAGGACGGCAAGTACCCTTCCGTCGATTTCTTGACCGAGCTCGCGCCCGGTTTCGGTGGATTCGTGGCCGACAAACTCGATCAGCCGCTGGGCGAATTGGGCTCGCGTGCAGGCACGTTGACCGCGGAGGCCGCGGCATGGACGGGGCTGCCCGAGGGGATCGCCGTCGCGGTCGGCAACGTGGACGCTCACGTCACGGCGCCGGCTGCGGGTGCAGTCGAGTCGGGCCGAATGGTCGCCATCATGGGAACTTCCACCTGCCACGTCATGAGTTCCACCGTGTTGAACGACGTTCCGGGTATGTGCGGCGTCGTCGACGGCGGCATCGTCGCGGGGTCGTACGGGTACGAGGCCGGCCAGAGCGGGGTCGGCGACATCTTCGGGTGGTTCACCCGCACCGGAGTTCCCGCGTCCTACAGCGAAGCGGCAACTGCCGCAGGCGAGTCCGTGCACGAATACCTGACGCGGCTCGCGTCGGCCCAAGAGGTGGGCGAGCACGGTCTGGTCGCGCTCGACTGGCACAGCGGCAATCGGTCGATCCTGGTCGATCACGAACTGTCCGGCCTGGTCATCGGATCGACGCTCGCGACGCGGCCCGAGGACACCTACCGCGCACTGCTCGAGGCAACGGCGTTCGGTACCCGCGTCATCGTCGAGACGTTTCGCGACAGCGGCGTTCCCGTCGACGAATTCGTCGTGGCGGGAGGGCTGGCCCGCAACCCACTGCTGATGCAGATCTACGCCGACGTGCTACGAATGCCGTTGTCCGTCATCGCGTCCGCACAGGGCCCCGCCTTGGGCTCCGCCATCCACGCGGCAGTGGCCGCAGGCTGCTACCCGGACGTGCCGGTGGCGTCGAAATCGATGGGCAAGGTCCGCCGCGGTGCATTCGTTCCGGACGAGTCCCGGTCGAAGGCATACGACTCGCTGTACGAGGTCTACCTGGAACTGCACGATCGCTTCGGTCGGGACGTACCGACCATGCGCCGGCTGCGATCACTGCGTCGCGCAGCCCTGACGAGGAAGCTGGGAGCGAAATGACAGTTGTCGACGATGTTCGCGAGGTCGTCGAGGAGATTCGCAAGGACGTGTGCGCACTGCATGCGGAACTGGTGCGCTACGGACTGGTCGTGTGGACGGCGGGCAACGTGTCCGCGCGCGTTCCCGGTCGAGACCTCATGGTCATCAAGCCGAGCGGCGTCTCCTACGACGACCTGACACCCGGCAACATGGTGGTGTGCGATCTGCACGGTCGAGTGGTCGAAGGAGACCACGCGCCGTCCTCGGACACCGAGGCGCAGGCCTACGTCTATCGGCACCTCGACCATATCAACGGTGTGGTGCACACTCATTCGCCCTACGCGGTGGCGTGGGCCGCACGAGGAGAACCCATTCCGGTCGTGACCACGATGTGCGCCGACGAATTCGGCGGCGACATTCCGGTGGGTCCGTTCGCCGTGATCGGCGACGACTCGATCGGGCGCGGCATCGTCGACACCCTCGCAGACAGCCGCTCTCCGGCAATACTCATGCAGAACCACGGCGTCTTCGCCGTTGGCCCGTCGGCCCGATCTGCGGTGAAAGCGGCGGTCATGTGCGAGGACGTGGCCCGATCGGTGCACCTGTCATATCAACTGGGACAACCACTTCCCATCCCCCGCGCGTCGGTCGACGCACTCTACGACCGCTACCAGAACGTCTACGGCCAGCGCTGATCAGCGCCACATTTTTCCACGGAAGGTACATTCTCCATGTCCGAAGTATGGTTTCTCACCGGCAGTCAAGGCCTCTACGGTCCCGAGACGCTCGAGCAGGTGGCAGTCCAATCACGGGAGATCGCAGACAAACTCGACGGCGCACTGCCGGTATCCGTCGTCTGGAAGCCGGTGCTGCTCGACGCGTCCGCGATCCTGCGGTGCATGCGCGAGGCCAACGCCGCCGAGGACTGCATCGGCGTCGTCACCTGGATGCACACTTTCTCGCCGGCCAAGATGTGGATCGCAGGCCTGGACGCGCTCGATGTGCCACTGCTGCATCTGCACACGCAGGCCGGAATGTCGTTGCCCTGGTCCACGATCGACATGGAGTTCATGAATCTGAACCAGGCTGCGCACGGTGATCGCGAGTTCGGGCACATCGAGTCCAGGGTCGGCGTACTGCGCACCACCATCGCGGGCCACGTCGACAATCCGTCGGTACGGACGCGGGCGGAGCAGTGGGCGCGCGCGGCACTCGGCCGGGCAGAACTGCGTTCGCTGAAACTGGCCCGCTTCGGCGACAACATGCGCGACGTCGCGGTCACCGAGGGCGACAAGGTGGAGGCGCAGCTGCGGTTCGGCGTCTCCGTGAACACCTACGGCGTCAACGATCTCGTGGACGTGGTCGACAGCGTCAGCGAGTCTGCCGTCTCGGAACTCGTCGACGAGTATCGGTCGCTCTACGACATCGCACCGAGCCTCGACAAGGACGGGGATCGGCACGACTCCCTCCGCTACGGCGCACGCGTCGAAGCGGGAATGCGGCAGTTCCTCACCGACGGCGGGTTCAAGGCGTTCACCACCAATTTCGAGGACCTCGGCGGCCTGCGTCAGTTGCCGGGATTGGCGGTGCAGCGACTGATGGCCGACGGTTACGGCTTCGGCGGCGAGGGCGACTGGAAGACGTCGATGTTGTTGCGCGGCATGAAGGTCATGGCCGAGGGACTGGAGGGCGGTACGTCCTTCATGGAGGACTACACCTACCACCTCGTCCCCGGTGAGGAGAAGATCCTCGGTGCACACATGCTGGAGGTGTGCCCGTCCATCACGACGTCTCGCCCCACATTGGAAATTCATCCACTCTCGATCGGCGGCCGCGAGGATCCGGTGCGGCTGCGATTCACCGCCGATCCGGGGCACGGTGTCGTCGTCGGACTGTCCGACGTCGGTGAACGATTCCGATTGACGGCCAACGTGATCGACGTGGTCGAACCCGACGAGGCGCTGCCGAAACTACCCGTGGCATGCGCAGTGTGGGAACCGCAGCCCTCGCTGTCGGTGTCGGCCGAATCGTGGTTGACCGCAGGCGCACCCCACCACACGGTGTTGAGCACCGCTATCGGTCTGCCTGTGCTGGAAGCATTCTCGGACATGATCGGTGTCGAGCTGCTCGCCATCGATTCCGGCACCACGACGCGTGGGTTCCAGCAGACTCTCCGATGGAATGCGGCGTACCACCGACTCGCAGCGAGGTTGTGAGCTGGTAGTGCCCGCCGTCTAACCGTGTCGAGCGCGGTATTCCTCTTCGGCCCCGGGGTGCAGAGGAATACCGCCCGTCATGACCAGTGAGCGTGCGTCGAGAAATTGGCTGCCGATCGCTTGCCCGGGAACCAGGGCCGACGATCGGTCGAGCAGAACGCTCACCAGTGCGGCGACAACTCGGTTCGGCACATCGGGGTGGGCCAACAGCAGATTCGGAATTCCGACGGTCGTCACCTCCGGGTGCGAGCCGTACACGTTCGCCGGAACCGGGACCGCCTCGTACGCGGTGCCGAACGCCCGACGCAGGTTCGGAACGAGACTGCCCAGTTCGAGCAACCGGATCTCGCTACGCGGGTCGGCGAAAGCCGGGGTCGGCAATCCACCCGCCCACATCACCGCGTCGATCTCGTTGTCGGACAACGCGGTCGCGGCGGAACTCATCGACAATTGAACTTCACGAACTGCATCCGGTCCCGAGACTCCGGCCGCGTCCAGGATCCGATGCGAGAGAACCGTCGCCCCCGATCCGGGCGCGCCGGTACTCACTCGCCGGCCCCGCAGATCACTCGCGGCCACGATGGTCGAATCGGCCCGCACAGCGACCTGGAAGTAGTTCTCGTAGACGCATCCGACCGCGGCCAGGTCGGTACTCGGGTGGCTGTATGCGGCGTCGATCAGCGTCATCGCCAGTTCGGCACGACCGGAGATCAACGCGTCGAGGTTGTCCAGGGAACCGGATGTCGTGAGCGGCACGACCTCGACCTCCGACAGTCCGGCAGCCGCGTCGGACAGCAGGCCGGAGAACTCCCAGAAGAAGCCGCCCACCTCGCCCGCCGCCAGGCGCAGTTGCATCGGTGGGTCCGTGGCGCAGGCTCCCATGGCCACCGCGGTCAGCGAAACGACACCGGCCCGCAGAGCTGTTCTTCGAGAGAACAACGCAGCGGGCCGGAGCATGTCACTCACTGTAAGTCGTCACAGGTCACGCGAAGGCCTTGCCCTGCTCCCTGTCGAGGACGGTCTCGGTCTTGTTCCGCAGCACGAAGATGTACACCAGGAGCGAGATGCCGATGACGACGGTCACGTACAGAATGAACCACCCGACGTGCCCACCGTTCTTCGCTGCCTGGTAGATCAACGGAGCGGTACCGCCGAACGCGGAGTTCGCCAGCGCGTACCCGAGGCCGACTCCCAAGGCGCGAATGTGCGAGGGGAACAATTCGGCTTTGACGATCGCGTTGATCGAGGTGTAGCCGGTGAGGATGACGTAGCCGACGCAGACCAGCGCCAGTGACTGCACCACCGACGTCGCCGACGGCAGATACGTGATGAGCACGTAGGTGTAGAGCACGCCGCCGACGCCGAAGAAGACCAGCAGAGGCTTGCGTCCCACCTTGTCGCTGATCAAGCCGCCGATGGGCTGCAGCAACATCAGGAAGATCAGCCCGAACAGGTTGATCCAGGTCCCGGTCATTCCGCGGTCCTCGTACGCTGCCTTGATCATCGAGGGTGCATTGACGCTGTAGGTGTAGAACGCGATGGTGCCACCGGCGGTCACCATGAAACAGATCAGCAGAGCGCGCCAGTGCTTTCCGACCAATTCCTTGAGAGATCCGGACGCCTGATCGGCACCGCTACGAACTGCCTCGAGCTGATCCTTCGTCAGGGACTCGTCCATGCTGCGGCGCAGCCAGAAGACGACCACTGCGGCGACGCCACCGATGAAGAACGCTATGCGCCAACCGAAGTCCTCGATCTGCTCCCGCTCGAAGAAGACCTGCATGAGCAGCAGCGTGACCTGCGCCAGAACGTGGCCGCCGATCAGCGTGACGTACTGGAACGAGGAGAAGAATCCGCGACGCTCACGAGTGGCGGCCTCGGACATGTACGTCGCCGACGCTCCGTACTCACCACCGGTGGCGAAGCCCTGCACCAGACGGCACAAGATCAGAATGACTGCGGCCCATACACCGATGCTCTCCCGGCCGGGGGTGAACGCAATGACCATCGAGCAGGCCGCCATCAGCGAGACGCTGAATGTCAGTGCGGCTCGGCGGCCGTTCCGGTCTGCGTAGCGTCCGAAGAACCACGAACCGACCGGACGCATCAGGAACGTGACCGCGAAGATCCCGTAGACGTAGATGGTCGAATTCTTGTCCGCCGAATCGAAGAACTGATTCTCGAAATACGTCGCGAAGACGGTGTAGACGTACACGTCGTACCACTCGACGAGGTTGCCCGACGACCCACGCAGTGTGTTGTAGACGGCGCGACGGGTGGCTGCGGGAGACGAGACCGGCGGGTTCGCACGAGACGAACCAGCGGTCGAAGTGGCCTCGTTGGCCATGGGCAGGTCCTTCCACAGATAGCTTGCGGGTGGGTCGCCGAACGCGTGACGGCAACCGAAGTCCTTCTACTGTGACCCCCAGCACAGCCAGAACCAAGCTGTTTCGCGTTTCCTAACACTCCCTTAGGACAAGGACCCGCTCGAGCCGTGACGCGGGAGCAGAATTCGGACGATCAAACCGGACGGTCGATGAGCGTCGACCTCGAGGCGTCCTCCCACTCGTTCGATCAGGGCCGCGACTATTGCCAGGCCGAGCCCCGTTCCGGCCCCGTGAGCACTTGATGCCCGAAAGAACCGGTCCGCGATCATCGGCAATTCGGCAGCGGATACACCCGGGCCGGTGTCGGTGATCGACACCACGACGTGATCGTCGCCGGCTCGGCAGTCGATGTCGACATCCGCTCCCGAACCGGCGTACTTGGTCGCGTTGCTCAGGATCGCGTCGAGCATACGCACCAGGTCTTCCTCCGGTACCGCAGCAGTGTGATCGGCTACCGGGTCGGGATCCGCGACATGGACGGTCAACCCGGCCACTGTCAGTGCGCTCGACCAGAATCGGACTCTGTCGGTGAGCACGAACAGTACGTCGCACGCGGTCTCGCGATGCAGGACCGGCGTCTCGGCAGCAGCGAGAACGAGAAGATCCTCGACGACGGAGTCGAGCCGATCGACCTCCAGTGTCGTTCGCTGGTGCGCTTCGGCGACCGATTCGGGCACCCGCATTCCCAACACGTCCAGTCGAATCCGTAATGCCGCCAGCGGGTTACGCAACGCGTGAGCGGTGTCGGCCACCAGACGACGCTGCGCAGCGGTCGCGTTCTCCACATCCTCGGCCATCGCGTCGAACGCACGCGAGAGCGCTCGAACCTCGGGCGGACCGACGTGTACATCCGACTCGAGACGTGGTGCGTCGTCGAGAGGCCGACGATCGTGAAAGGCGTCGCCGAACGATTGGACCCGCATCGACAACGACGTCAGTGGACGAACGACCCAGCGCGACAACGCAGCAGCGATCAGCGCCACCGTGGCCAAGATCAGCAGCGCACCGACAGCGATCACCGCCCACCCGATCGTGACATCCCGGCGGGCCGCGTCGGTGGAGGCTGCGATCACGACGGCACCGTCGACCTGCGTTCCCCCACCGATCGGTGCAGCCACCAGTACCGACGACGGCGACCACGGCGTCACACTCGACGGAAGGCCACCGCGTTGATTGCGTAGGGCGCCGGCCACCGCCTGTTGCACGTCCGTGCGCGTCGTATCCAGACCCGACGCAGCACGCACCGCTCCGGTGCGGTCGACGACCACGATCCCCTCGCCGTACAGATCGTTGTAGCGCTGCACCGACTCTCGGATTCGAGAATCACCCGACTCGTCCTCCCGGGAGCTCAGTTCCGCGAAGTACGTTGCAGCGGCAGCTCGATTCTCACCGAATCGTTGGGCGCGTTCGCGACCCAGCAACAATCCCAGCGGAACCGACAGCGCCAGAACGACGACGGCGGAGTAGACCATCAGCACCACGAGAACCCGGCGCCGCACGTCAGCTGTCCCAGCGGTAGCCGAAGCCGCGGATCGTGGCGATGGTCCCGGGTCGGCCGAGCTTGGCACGCAACGTCGTCATGTGCACGTCGAGCGATCGCGAGATCGCCACGTACGCATCGCCCCAGATCGCATCCATCAGCTGTTCGCGGCTCACCGCTTCACCACGCCGAGTCGCCAGGTGCGCGAGCAGGTCGAACTCTTTGGTGGTCAGCCCGATGTCACGCCCGTCGACATCGACACTGCGCCCGACGAGATCGACGACCACGTCGCCCAACTCGAGCCGATCCACCGCCGCATCACTCGTTGCGCTCCGACGCCGCGCCGCCACCTCCAGCCTCGCGTGCAACTCCCCCAATCGAGCGGGCTTGACGACGTAGTCGTCCGCGCCCGCGCGCAGAGCTCGGACCACCGACCGCTCGTCGTCCCGCGCGGTCAGTACCACCACGGGCACCGAACTCAAGGTCCGCAGCTTACGAAGCGCCTCGAGGCCGTCCATGTCGGGCAGGCCGAGATCGAGGAGAACGACACCCATGCCGTGGTACCCGAGCAGTAGGTCGGCACCGCGGCGCATCCGGACAGGGTCGTGCCCCACCTCGGTCAGCGCATCCACCAACGCGTCGCCGACGCCGTCGTCGTCCTCCACCACCGCTATTCGCATCGCCTCGAGATTAGGCCACCATCCGCTCTCGCACGCTCGGCGACCGTTGGCCAGGCTTCGAATCAGGGTGATTCGAACCGTCGCTGCACGGACTCGGACGGGTTAGCTTCGGTAACGATGCTCGATTCGTGGTGGACGTCGGTCTGCCCAACAGTGAGGACAGTCGCACCGCATGGCGCTCAACAACGGAACTCTGATCCACCTGGTCGCACGAGAGGGAAAGCAGGACGAGGTCGCCGCGATCCTGGGCGAAGCACTCGGATCGGTGGCGCGGGATCCGCAGACCGCGACGTGGTACGCGTATCGAATCACCAACACCGAGTTCGGAATTCTCGGTTCGTCCGAGAGTCAGGCACCCCTCGGCCAGGACGGGCATCCGGTGCTCACCCGACTGTCCGACGACCTACTCGCGCACGCGCCGTCGGTGCAGTCGTTCGACGTGCTCGCCTCCAAGGTCTGATGTCGACCGACCTGCGATGAGCAGCAGGTTCACCCCAGTACTCCGACCCGATGATCGAAAGAGCCGAACATGAACGCAGGGCCCAACCCCGCACGCAAGCAGCTGGTACTGAGCGCTTTCGACATGGCGTGCGTGGTGCACCAGAACCCCGGCATGTGGACCGACGCCGATGACCAGACTCACCGCTACACCGACATCGAGTACTGGGTGGAATTGGCCCAGACGCTGGAGGCGGCGGGTTTCGACATCCTCTTCCTGGCCGACGTCCTGGGGTTCTACGACGTGTACGGCGGCAACCGAGACGCCGCACTGCGTACCGCTGCGCAGGCACCCGTAGCCGATCCGCTGTTGACGATCTCGGCCATGGCCGCGGCGACGAAGACGCTGAGTTACGGTGCGACGGTCTCGTCCACCTACGAGCTGCCGTACAAGTTCGCCAAGACCATGACGACACTCGACCACCTCACCAAAGGCCGGGTGGCGTGGAACGTCGTGACGTCCTACCAGCAGAGCGCGGCAGTCAATCTCGGCCTGACGCAGCAGATCTCGCACGACGAGCGGTACGAGATCGCCGACGAGTTCATGGAGGTCTGCTACAAGCTGTGGGAGGGCTCGTGGGAAGAGGACGCGGTGGTGCGCGACCGCGCTCGTGGCGTCTACACCGAGCCGTCCAAGGTGCACGACATCGACCATGCCGGTAGGTACTTCACCGTTCCCGGTGCGCATCTGGGCGAACCGTCCCCGCAACGCACGCCGTTCCTGTTCCAGGCCGGGGCGTCGGCCCGGGGGCGCAAGTTCGCTGCCAAGCACGCCGAAGCGGTCTTCCTCGTCGGAGTCAACCCGCACGACGTTCGCCCCATCGTCGACCAGTACCGCATGTTGGCCGCCGAGCAGGGACGCGATCCGCGAAGCCTGAAGATCATCATGATGCTCACCCCCATCGTCGCCGAGACCGACGAGGCCGCGCACGAAAAACTGCTGCAGGTTCAGAAGCACGCCCAGGTCGACGCCGCTCTGGCACTGTGGGGCGGATGGACCGGAGTCGATCTCTCGGGAGCCGACCCCGACAAGCCGTTGGACCAGTTCCGAGGCGACGGCATCCGTGCGTTCAGCGACATGCTCACTCGGGTCGACAGCGAATTGGTCTGGACACCACGCAAACTCGCGGAGTGGCTGTGCGTGGGCGGCATGAGCGCGAGCATCGTGGGCTCACCGAAGACGATCGTCGATCACTTCGAGGAGTGGATCGAGATCGCCGATGTCGACGGCTTCAACATCGCTCGCGTCACCAACTTCGAAACCTTCCGCGACTTCGGTGAATTGATCACCCCCGAACTCCGTCGCCGCGGATTGATTCCCGACTCCAACCGCACCGAACCCACCTCCCTGCGCGAACTCGTGCTGGGGCAGCCGCGTCTGCGCGACGACCATCCCGGCGCGGCCTTTCGGCCCGCCGCGACGACGGGTCCCCGTCCGGCCCCGCCGACGACCATTCGTGTCGCACCCCGCAATGTCGGACTCCTGGTCACCCTCACCGCCAAACCCGACACGGCAGACGCCCTGGAAAACTGGCTCACCGAGATGCACGCCCACGCACTCGACGAGCCGGGCACCACAACCTGGTATGCAATCAAGTTGAGCGAGAACACGTTCGCGATCTACGACACGTTCCCCGACGAGGACGGACGCCAAGACCACCTGCACGGCAGCATCGTGAAGTCGCTTCGCGAACGTCAGCAGGAGCTTCTGGCCGAGCCGCCGACCATCCGTCAGGTGGACCTGCTCGCAGTGAAATCCTTGTTGACGGTCTGATCGACGAACGTCAGCGGCTCATCTCACCTACTGTTCTTCGAGGGGGAGCACCGGGTTTCAGGGCCGCGGGTCTGCGGGGCGGCCGAACATAATTCGGTATCGCCCCAGCGCGCTCGTATGCCAGCCTGAAGCGATGGAATGGCAGGCTTTCGAATGCGTCGAGGAGTGGCGTCTTCCGTTCGTCCCGGACTCCGGTCACGGCGCACCCACTCGGATCGTCGACGCGTGCGGTGCCGTGGGGCGTGATCTGTACTGCCGCAAGCACGGCAGCGAACAGCACATCGAGCGGTCGGAATGGACGATCGCACTGATGGAGACCGGGCACTGCCATGTCGGGCTCGAACCCGTCCCGCATCACCGGAGGCCCGCCCTCGAGCAGTTCCGAGGCTTTTCGTTCGGCGCGTTGCATATCGATCAAACGCTCGCCGAGGCCACGGTCGTCGTTGCCGACTCGGTGCAGGGCGAACTCGCAGGCTATTACCCGTTCATCCAGTGGCCGATCCAGGAGAAGCGACTGCTCCTGCCGGTGGTGCGCGACGGAACGGCCGTGTGGCGGGACCCGCGGACCGACCTGACAGTTGCCGAGATCGGCCTGCTGACCGACTGACCACGAGATCCACAGCGCACCAGAGTCATTCGGTAGAGCTGGTACGCGAAACAGGCGGTATGGTCGCGACCAATCGATCGATCACCGAACGGACGACCTCCGGAGCCGGGGCGTGCGTCAGCAATCCCTCCACGACGAACGTCCCGATGCGCAGCATCGCATCGGCTTCGGACCCGGACAGTCCAGCCTTCTCGATATCGGAAGCGAACAACGATTCCGCGAAGTGGTGGAAACCGTTGTGCCAGTGTTCGATTGCTGCCGACTTGGCAACTCGGTCGTGCACCGTCGATACCAGAGGGCCCACCCTCTGCAGTTGCTCCACGAGCCAGACCAAACGGTCGGCCAGGGATCGATCCGCGACGGTCGCATAATCTGCCGCGTCCTCGGCCGCGATAGCGGTCAGCACTGCGACCAGGATGTCGTCCTTGTCGTCGAAGTACCAGTACACGGTGTTCGGGGTGATCCCGACAGCTTTCGCCAGACGGCTGATCGATGCGCGCTCGAAACCGTCGGATACGAACATCTCGCGGGCAGCGGCGACGATGTCGTCGCGCTTGCTCTCTCTGTCGTGTAGTCCGCGATTCTTGGGCATGTCCCGGAGTTTATCTTGAATGCCATTCAAGACTCTGCTACCGTTCTTGATGACCGTTCAAGAGATGGAGACGTGGCAGATGTCGAACACCGGACGCACAGCCCTGATCACCGGCGCATCCGCAGGCATCGGCGCGGCCTTCGCCCGTCACCTCGCCGCCGAGGGACACAACCTCGTTCTGGTAGCCCGTCGCGAGGATCGGTTGACTGCACTGGCAGACGAGCTCACCACGCGCCACAGCGTGCGGTGCGACGTGGTGGCCGCCGACCTGGCCGATCGCGACGCTCCCCGCGCGATCATGGAGCGCACGCGAGCCCTGGGTGTCGACATCGACATACTCGTCAACAATGCTGGAATGTCGGGGAATTCGAAGTTCGCCGACGCTCCATTCGAGTCGCTGGCCGCGGAGATCCAGGTGATGATCACGGCGGTGACCGAACTTGCTCACCTCACTGTTCCTGGCATGAAAGAGCGAGGATACGGACGCATCGTCAACCTCTCGTCGCTGGCGGCCCTCCTTCCGCCCGCAGCCAGTCTGCTGTACACCGGCATCAAGTCCTACGTACTCGACGTGTCGCAGTCACTCGACATGGAGCTGCGTCCCCACGGCATTCACGTCACCGCGCTCTGCCCGGGCTTCACGCACAGCGAGTTCCACGACGTCATGGGAACCAGGGAGGCGGCCACATCCAAGCTCCCCTCGATCCTGTGGCAGAACCCCGAGGACGTCGTTCGCGAGGGATGGCGCGCGGTCGAGAACGGCACTCCGGTGTGCGTGCCCGGGTTGGTCAACAAAGCGACTGCTGTTGCAGCCAAACCGATTCCGACACGTATCGGGTACTACCTCGGCCGGACACTCAACCCCTTCAAGTAGCGAGTCTCGATCCATACAGTCTTTGCTGAACAGAGGAACAATGGCATGATCACCGACGACCACACCGGTTTCACCCGTACCGAGACGTCATTCCACTCGAACGGAGTTCGTTGCGCCACTACGGTTTTCCGGCCACGCAGCCCGGCCTCCGACCGTCTGCCGGTGATTGTCATGGCCCACGGGTTCGGTAGTCCCCGAGCCATGCGCCTGTACGCCTACGCGGAGCGTTTCGTCGCGGCCGGTTACGTGGTGTGCGTCTTCGACTACCGGTTCTTCGGGGACAGCGAGGGCGAACCGCGCCAGTTGTTGGACGTGAACGAACAGCTCACCGACTGGCGAAACGCAGTCGACTTCGCTCGCGCATTAGACGGAGTCGACGACAATCGGGTCGTCGGCTGGGGGACGTCGTTCGCCGGTGGCCACGTACTGACGTTGGCGGGCAACGGGGTTCGATTCGCAGCCGTCATCGCCCAGGTACCTCACATCGACGGCATTGCTGCCGTTCGCGCAACCGGATTGCGACAGGCTGTGCGGCTGGCACCGGCCGCCATGTCCGACGCTGTGCGCGCTGCCCTCGGCCGATCGCCGCGCTACGTCGACAGCGTCGGACTACCCGGCCAACGAGCCGTGATGGTCTCGCCCGACGCGATGAAGGGGCGTGACCGTCTCGTCCTCGAGTCCGGACTGTCCGACGGCGACTACCCCGAAACCGTCGCTGCACGAATCCTTCTGAAAATCTGGCGCTACTCCCCCGGGAGAACGATGTCACGTATCGACTGCCCCACTTTGGTGCAGATTGCGTCCGAAGACACAGTGACCCCGGCGTCCGTCGCACAACGCGCCGCGGCGAAAGTTCGCGGTGCGACGGTTCGAACCTACGTAGGCGGTCATTTCGACCCGTACGTGGAGCCGCTGTTCTCCTCGGTGATCGGAGATCAGCTGGCCTTCCTCGTCGATACTGTGCCCGTGCAGCTCCGGGCTGTCCCCTCCGCCTGACCGCACGTTCGGTGCACCCCACAGTTCTCGGATTGGATCACCATGCCCGACGGCGCGAGCAGCTCCGAACTCTGGCTGTTGCGAACATATTTCGGTGAGGACGACGACGCAATCTGGACGTCCTTGACGGAGTCGGCGCGCAGCACACGATCTGCCGTCCCGGGTGCCGAGCTGGTCGTGTCGTCGGACCGAACACAGTGCCAGCAGCGTATTCGACGGGTCGTCGCACGACTGGCGACGCGCGCCGAGGCGAACGACGGACTGTATGTTGCGCTTGCCGACAAGCAAACGTTCGCGCGCCCGGATCGATCGCTGCTCACCATCGACTGTTCGGCGGTTCCGCGCAACGCCGAACGCATACCCTCGACTCGAATGACTCCGGACAGTGCCTTCCGGTTGGGCATCGACGGGCATGTACCGAAGCTCGAAGCGGCCCGGTTGTCGAAACCGAAACAGGCGACTACGTTTCACCACTCCGAGCCACTCGCCGCCGACCTCGCCGACCGTGTCGGGGAGGCAGTCCGAGCCAGTCTGCGCTGGCGATCGGACATGACACGAGACGGTTTCGGTGGGTAGACATCGGGACTCACCGGCAAGACGTGCGCCCACCGAGCGACCGGCCGGCATGCGGGCGAACGACGAGACACCCGACCCGCTGCTGCGGACGGGGGTTGTCGTTCAGACTCTGCTGTTCGGGCTGCTCGGCATCGGCACCACGTTCACGCAGGACGGCCCCACCGAAGGACTCGGCACCGTACTGACCTACGCCGTGTGCATCAGCACGATTCCCGTCGCCCGGATCATGAGCAAAGCCGAATTCGGGATGGACTGGTGGTCTCGCCGCGCACCCGTCAACAACTGGTTCGTCGTGTATTGCGAACTCGGTGTCACCGTGGTGACGGCAACCTACGCTGATCCTCTAGCAGCGCTTCAGGGTGCGATGCTTCTCGCACTGGTCGGTGCGTACGCCGCGCACTTCGCTCGACCGAAAGTGATCTGGTTCCACGTCGGGTGGAGCACGGTGTACATGCTCGTACTCGGATCTTCAGCGCTGGCGAAGACCCCTACCGACGCCGTATCGGTCGTCCTCCGAGTCGTCGTGGCCATCACGGTGATCAACGGCGCTGTCACGCTGCTGTCGGCGTTCTCACGAGCAGTACTCCACTCCTCTCGGGTTCATCTGTCCGACGCGATGACCGACCCACTGACCGGAGTGCTGAACCGGCGAGGCCTGGAAGCCAGAGCAGTCGGTGCCGGCAACGACCCCGTTCGTCCGGCCTTGTTGCTGATCGATATCGACCACTTCAAAGCCGTCAACGACCACCACGGCCACTCCGCGGGCGATGTCGCGTTGAGGCTGACGGCAATGCGATTGACCATGAGCGCCGGCCGACACGCGACGGTCTCACGACTGGGCGGCGACGAATTCGTCGTCCTCGTCCCGGATCCGACGCCGACGCTCGGCGAATTCGCCGAGCGCCTTCGACAGGCCGTCCATAACGTCGCAGACGACATCCCGATCACCGTCAGCGTCGGTGCCGCACTGCCACAGGTGGATCCACGCTCCACCCGCACCGTGTTCGACCGAACACTCGCCGCCGCCGACGAGGCTTTGTATCGCGCGAAACGCAACGGCCGCAATTGCGTCGCTCTTGCGCGTCCGCCCGGCGACATCGTTCACTGACGACGGCGCACTGCCTCTTGGTTTTGCCGGGTTTCGCGACGACGAAGGCGGGAACTCGGTTGTATGCCGCCCAACTCACTCTGGCTCGACCGACCCGACCGCACGCCCTACCGCGCGATCGATTTCAGACAGAAGTACGACACCGTGGTCATCGGGGCCGGACTCACAGGTTTGGTCACCGCCCTGCTGTTCGCACGAGCCGGAGAACGCGTCGCGGTGCTCGAAGCCCGCACGATCGGTGCCGTCGCGACGGGAAACACGACAGCCAAGATCAGTGTTCTGCAGGGCACGAAGCTGTCGTCGATAGCGTCGAAACATTCGCACCAGCAGGTGCGGCGTTACGTGCAGGGCAACACTGCTGGGCAGCAATGGCTGCTCGAATACTGCGCGGAGCGGGGTATAGCGGTCCAACGCGAGACGGCGTACACGTACGCCACGACCAGCTCCGGTCTCACCGCCGTTCGCGATGAATTGCGCGTCGCTCTCGGTGCCGGACTGAACGCCTCCTACGGCACCGACACCGAACTTCCCTTCGATGTCGCCGGTGCCGTGTCTGTTCCGGACCAAGCTCAATTCGATCCGATGGACGCCCTCATTGCCCTGGCCGAGGACGCCTCGAGCGCGGGTGCGGACATCACCGAAGGCACCCGAGCACTCGGTGTGAGACGAAGGCTTCGTCACGTCGACGTCAAGACTGATCAGGGTCCACTCCGCGGGTCGCGGGTCGTCTTGGCCACTGGCACACCCATTCTCGATCGCGGTGCATTCT
Source organism: Rhodococcus sp. PML026 (assembly GCF_000963615.1). Taxonomy (NCBI): domain Bacteria; kingdom Bacillati; phylum Actinomycetota; class Actinomycetes; order Mycobacteriales; family Nocardiaceae; genus Rhodococcus; species Rhodococcus sp. PML026. Next base: position 421,911 of record NZ_KQ031376.1, read on the forward strand.
TCGCTCGAATGGAACCGATGCGGTCGTATGCCGCCGCGTACGAGATCGACGGCGACGTTCCACGCGGAATGTACCTCTCGGCCGACTCCCCCAGCCGATCGATCCGGTACGCGCCCACCCCGGCCGGCGATCTACTCCTCATCGGTGGAAACGATCACGTCGTCGGGCGCGAGTCTTCTCCGCAGGCACAGGTGAACGACCTCGACGAATGGACCGCAGAGAACTTCCCCGGAGCCCGACGACGATACAGATGGTCCGCGCAGGACTACGGGTCGATCGACGCGCTGCCGTACGCCGGACCACTGCTGCCCGGCGACGATCGCATCTGGGTCGCCACCGGGTACGACAAATGGGGAATGACGAACGCCGCGGCGTCCGCGCTCGTTCTTGCACAGCGGGCGTTCGGCGGTCGAACCGACTGGGCCGGCGCGTACGACAGCTGGAATCTGCGCCAACTCACCGGCATCGTCGACGCGATCCGTATCAATGCCAACGTGGGACTGAACATGACGAAAGGATGGGCGAAGCCGATCACCGGGGGCTCGAAAACCCCACTGGTCGAGGGTCAGGGCCACGTCGAGCCCGGCATCGCACCGAAGGCTGTCTGCACCGTCGACGGCGTCACCCACCGCGTGTCTGCGGTGTGCCCGCACCTCGGCGGCATCGTGGCGTGGAACGATGCCGAAAAGTCTTGGGACTGCCCGCTGCACGGTTCGCGTTTCGCTGCCGACGGCTCCGTGTTGGAGGGTCCCGTCACGTCGGGTCTGAATCCGTTGTCCTGACCCTTTCATATGTCGACAGGCGGCGTCTCGCTACCGCACTATCGGCATGACCTGACGCACCTTCGGATCCCGTAGGTACAGCGCACCCCATGCAAGAATCCCGACGTAGACCGCGAACAGGACCGTGCTGAAGAGCGGCTTGTCGACCCGCCAGTTGGTGAGAACGGCACCACCGAGATAGCCGGTCAGGAGAACGGCACCCAGAAATGCGGTGCGCGGCACCACGTACAGCACCAAGCACACCAGTAGCACGACGCCGATGACGGGCGTCATCTCGTCGCGCAGCCCCAATTCCACCGTCGCGTCTTTCACCTGCTGCACATTCAGCAATTTGCCGACGATATCGAAGATCAGAAACAGCGCCAGCAGGCCGGTGAGGACCCAGCCGACGCGCGCAGCGGTACGTGACGTGGTTGCAGGAGTGGTCGTCGTGGTCATGATGTTCTCCGATGTTCGAGATGCACGATGTCGCCGGTATCGACTGCCGTCGGTACGGAAACTCACCGCGGCCCCGGATTCGGTGTCGATCGAACCACCGTCACGAGTCCACTCGAACCCGGTGACAGTAAAGTCGAAGAATGTCAGTGCGAGCAGGTGTTGTGGTCACGGGAACCGAGGTTCTTTCGGGTCGGGTGTCCGACAGGAACGGCCCATGGGTCGCCCAACGTCTCTTGGAACTGGGCGTCGACGTCGCCCACATCACCGTGTGCGGGGACAGGCCCGATGATCTCACCGCACAACTTCGCTTCCTCGCCGATCAGCGTATGGACCTCATCGTCACCACTGGCGGGTTGGGGCCGACCGCCGACGATCTCACGGTCGCGACCGTTGCCGCGCTGTACGGTCGAGAACTTCGGCTCGACGTCGAACTCGAGGAGCGCATCAACACAATCGTTCAGCGTTGGCGGAGTCGCCTGAGTTCCTCGCCCGATTCGGAGCCCCTTCTCGCGGGCATCCGCAAACAAGCCATGGTTCCGGAAGGCGCGCAGTCCATTTCGCCGACCGGCACTGCTCCCGGCGTCGCGATACCAGCGAGTGACTCCGGGATGCTGCCTGCGGTTCTGATTCTGCCGGGCCCACCGCGCGAACTACAGGCCATGTGGCCCGAAGCTGTCCAGACAGCGCCGGTCTCGCGAGTGTTGGCCAGGAGTACCGCGGTTCGCCAGGACACCATCCGCGCGTACGGTCTGTCGGAGGCCGACCTCGCGGCGACCTTACGAACAGCGGAGCGCGAGGTAGCGGGATTCGGCGACCTCGAGATCACCACCTGCCTGCGTCTCGGTGAACTCGAAATGGTGACGCGCTATCCAGAATCAGCGGCGGCCGCATACTCCGACGTCGCAGCACTTATCGAGAAACACTATCGCTCACAGGTCTTTTCGACCGACGGATCCACTATCGACGACATCGTGGCGCGTCGCTTGACGGGCCGTCGCATCGCAACGGCAGAATCGTGCACGGGCGGCATGATCGCCGCGCGTCTCACCGACCGTGCCGGGTCGTCGGCATATGTGATCGGCGCGGTGGTGTCGTACGCAAACGAAGCGAAGACCGAGCTTCTCGGTGTTCCAGCCGAGGTCATCGAGCAGCACGGAGCCGTGAGCGAACCGGTGGCTGCACTGATGGCGGAGGGCGCGTTGAACCGGGTGAGCGTCGACATCGCTGTCTCGACCAGTGGCATCGCGGGCCCCGGCGGCGGCACCGAACTCAAGCCCGTCGGCACCGTATGCTTCGCGATTGCCGTCCGCGATCAGCCGACCGTCACCCGGACACTTCGACTGCCCGGTGACAGGGCAAGTGTGCGTTCGCTTTCCACCACCGCAGCGATGCACATGCTCGCCGACGCCCTGGAGCCGACGGCCTGATTCTTGTGGTCAACGACCGACGATGGACTCCTCGATCGTCTTCGCCACCAGTGCCGCATCGTCGATCATCGGCACATGGCCGACGTTTGCCAGCGGGACGAAATGCGCCCCGGGTAGCCTCTGACGGGCCGCAGGGACGAAATGTTCGGGCGGGAAGATGCGGTCTCCACTCGACCACGCCACGGTGACGGGGCATGGCATTTCGGTGAACGGTGCCACGCTCTCGCGGGTGTTCAACAGGTCGTGAGCCGCATCGCATCCGACGAGGTCTTCGAATGATGCGGCAGCCTGCTGGTGCGTCATCTGCTTGCCGCGCAACGCAATATCACGCATGGCGAGCTGGCGAACGAACCCGAACCTCATCAGCGGCGGCATCAGTGAGCTGGTGGCGTCGGCCAGCTTCTTGGTTCGGATCAACGTCGCCCGACTTTTACCCGGATCGGCGTCGGGCTCCCAGAAACCGGCGGGCGAGAGCGCGCACACCGAACGGGCCCGGCCTCTGCGAGCGAGCTCGATACCCATCCACCCTCCCATCGAATTGCCCGCGATGTGCACGGTGTCGAGACCACGATCATCGAGCAGCTGCTGTGTCACATCGGTCAGAGCACCGATGCTCGCGTGATCGAGACGACGTCCACCGCGATGACCCGCTGCGGTCGGGACGAGGAGGTCGTAGTTCCTCGCGAGCAGTGGTGCGACGGTGTCCCACGCTCGAGCCGACATCGTCACTCCGTGCAGCAACAGAAGTGGAGGTTTGGTGCTCATCGTTCTTCTCATTTCCTGAGGTGGCACGTCTGTCGGCGCAGTCGTCCGAACACCGGTGAACTGCCTGAGCCCGACAGGCTACGTCACCCGGGTACCGGATTCCGTGCACTCGAAGCGATCGCGGCACGGGAGAACCGCCCAGACGGTGCAATCACCGATAACCGGCTCACCAGCTGACGGTTCCGTGGCGGTCGATGAACCGCCCGGATCCGTGGCCGGGCCCTTCGGTGGCGAGCTGCACGATGGCGTCGGTCCCCTCGGTGACGGTCTGCGGCCCGCTGTTTCCGTTGAATTCGGTTGCGGTGTAGCCCGGATCGGCGGCATTGATGCGAATGTCGCTCAGGCCCTTGGCATACTGCGTCGTCAACATCGTGACAGCCGACTTCGAAGCGGTGTAGGCCGGAGCAATCACGCTGGATTCGACGCGAGACGAATCGTGTGTCGCCGCGAACGAACCCATTCCACTGCTGACGTTGACGATGACGGGATCGGTGGAGCGGCGCAGTAGTGGAAGGAATGCTGTTGTGGTGCGGACGATTCCGAGGACGTTGACATCGAGTACCGACTGCACATCCTCGGCGGTCAGTTCTTCGACGGCGCTGTGCGGTCCGGGAATGCCCGCGTTGTTGATCAGTACGTCGACAACCCCCTCCTGCCGTTCCACGTCCGCCGCTGCCGATGCGACGGATTCGGCATCGGTGACGTCGATCCGAACGAACCGAGCACCCAACGCTGCTGCGGCATTCCTACCCCGCTCGGCGTCACGTGCTCCGAGGATCACGGTGTGGCCCTGATCGATCAGTCGGCGCGCGGTTTCGTAACCGAGGCCCTTGTTTGCTCCGGTGATGAATGTGATGGTCATGCCCCCAGTGTTCAGGTCGACCGGCGCGTGTTCCAGGCACGCCTGGACGGTAGGACAATCGGTACCACCCTCACACCCGCTCGAAGAGTGACAATGGAGTCGTGACCTCGACAACGGACGGACTCGGCGCGACGATCAGATCGTGGCGTGATCGACTCTCACCCGATGCTGTCGGACTGACGACCGGACGATCTCGACGGGCCACGGGGCTCCGACGCGAAGACCTCGCCGATCTCGCGGGCATTTCCGTGGACTACGTCGTGCGGCTCGAACAGGGACGAGCGACGACACCGTCGGTGCAGGTGGTGTCGTCCTTGGCGCGGGCTCTTCAGCTGACTCTTCCCGAGCGAGACCATCTCTACCGCTTGGCCGGCCACATTCCGCCGGTCGACGGGACTATCTCCGACCACATCCCGCCTGGGGTCAGGCGGGTTGTCGGCCGACTCTACGAGGGTGCGGTTGCCGTCTTCGCCGCCGATTGGCAACTGCTCTGGTGGAACCGGAGTTGGGCTGCGCTGGTCGGTGATCCGTCGACCGTCTCGTACTCCAAGAGAAACTTCGCTCGTGACTGTTTCCCCGTCGGCACGGATGCACCCGGAATGTCCGCATGGCCGGTGACGCCGTCCGGCGGCGACGGGTCGGTCCGCGCGGCAGTCGTTTCAGACCTTCGGCGGGCCACCGGGCGGTTTCCCCGAGACTCGAGACTGAGAGGTCTGATCGAAGAATTACGCACCGGCAGTACAGAATTCGAGTCTCTGTGGTCGGTCGGTGCTGTCGGTTCACATCGCGAGGATCACAAAGTGGTCCACCATCCGACCGTCGGACCGATCACCGTCGACTGCGACGTACTCACCGACGGAGACGCGGAGCTGAAAATCGTCATCATGACAGCCGCCCCCGGATCGGAAGACGAAACGAAACTCCGGTTGGCCGCCGTTTCCGGGTCCGTCGACCAGCTGCGGTTGCCAGTGCAGTAGCGGCCAGTCGAGTGCGTCAGCGACTGCTCTGCTATCCGACGATGCCGCGGAGGAACTCGATCCTGAGCCGGTTGTACTCCTCGGTCCACTGCGAGCCCGTGGTCATGAACGCATGCGGGAGGGCCGCCTCGTTCTTGCTGTACAGATTCAAGCGATTGGCAACGCCCATTCTGTCCAGCTTCGCGCTCAGTTCGGCCGCCTGATCGGGGAACGTGCCGGTGTTTCCGTCGGCGATGAAGCTCGGCGGGAAGTCGGAGGTGGCGTTCTTCGTGACGTTTGCGCGCGCCAGCCAATCGGCATCGGTGGTGTCGAGGTAGCTGCGCGCACCTATGTCATACAGAAAGCCGTTCGACGGACTCGGAGATTGCGGCGAGCCGGCCCGCCCCACATCGAGGACTGCACTGTCGAACACCAAGGCCTTCAGAGCGCTTCGATCCATCGTGGGTTCGATGCCCAGCGCACGTGCGTAGTCGGGGTTGGTCCGAACATTGGCGTAGCTACCCACGATCTGACCACCCGCGCTGCTTCCGGCGAGCACGACGCGGCTCATGTCCAAGCCGTATCGGTCGGCGTTCGTTTCCAAGAACTGTAGAGCCTCACCCAGCTGGATCGTCTGTGTGGGAAAACGGTATTCCGGTGCGAAGGCATAATTCACCGACACCAGGTTGAAACCGGCAACGAGTACGGGGCCCGCCCCCGACGCGAAGTACGGGTTGTCCGTCCCGAGTTCGGAATCACCGTCTGCCTTGTCCCCCGCTATCCATCCCCCGCCGTGCACCATGACGTACGTGGGACGGCTGACCGACGGATCGTTGTCGGCGATGTAGATGTCGAGAAACGAATTGGGAAGCGTCGAGCCGTATTCGATGTCACTGGTGCGACCTGCCCCGTTCGCTACCGACGTCGCTGTCGGCCCGGCAGGAGCGAAAGAATTGCTGTCCCCCAGGGCCTGCAGCGCTCGAACCAGCGGTGCCGGACTGGCGGCCGTAATGATCGTCACTGCGGAAACCACCAACGCAATCGAGGCCGCGAGGCCGGCCGGTACGGCGAGAATCACCCGGCGAGTGCTACCCGAGGAGCCCGCCCACGCCGATCCGAGCAGAAAGAACCCGAGCGCAGTCCCCGCAGTTGCGCTCACGACCCACAGCGCGTGAAAGGGCGTCACCAACCAGGCGACCTGAGCGACCACGGTCACTGCACCGAGCGAAGTTCCTACGGCTACATGCTTTCTGGCATCGGACGCGACGAGACAGGTGGCCACGACGGCCACGACGACGACCCAGAATCCCACCGCGAACTGCTGACGGATCAGAAGACACTGGAGCCACGCGAGTGCAACACCGATACCACCGGTCATCACGAGTGCCGTTGTCGACGTTCTCGTTCGGCGGCCTTCGCCGATTTCGCTCACCTTCGCTACGCCGTGGACGTGTGACGTTGCCTGTGCAACTCACGGACAGCGTCGCTGAACTCGGCGACCGGCCCGTCGACCACTGCTCCCGGCACGACCTGTGTGATGGTGAGCGGCGTGATCGCGAGCGGCGCAGCACCGAATTCTTCCAGCCACGTGAGCAATTGGGCTGTCGAGGTGGCGTAGACGATACGTCCGAGCCCAACGATTCCGTGGCTCGCCGCGCACATCGCACAGTGCTCACCGGAGGTGTATACCGTCGACGATCGTCGCTCACTGGGGTTCAGATTGGTCGCAGCCCACCGTGACAGAGCGATCTCGGGGTGCTGGGTGGGATCGTGTCGATCGCCGACGCGATTGCGGTCCTCCGCAAGCGCTTCACCGCTACCCGACACCAGCACCGAACCGAACGGATCGTTGCCCGTACGCACTGCGGCCGCCGCCAGATCCACAGCACGCGCCAGAAATGCACGGTCGTCGGCGGAAATACTCATGCCGCACCACATGGTGCGTCGACGATAGAAGTGTCCACACCTCGACCGTACCGGTACGAAGCACAGCGAACTCCACATCGATCCCGCGCGCTCCCGCCGAAACGCAGGTAGCCGACACCGTCACCCGACTTGTCAGACTCCCGACAACGAGCGCACAATTCTTCACCATGGCACTGATCTCGAAGGGCTTCGTGGGCCGACGGCGCGGCGACGACGGGCGCACTCCCCCCGGTCAGTATCTGACCAAGGACTTTCCCGTCCTCGCGATCGGGCCTGCGCCCGTGGTCGCGACCGACGCCTGGTCGTTCTCGGTCACCACCGAACGGGGCGACACCCGCAGTTGGACCTGGGACGAATTCGCGGCACTTCCACACGAGACTCCGACCGTCGACATTCACTGCGTCACCAAGTGGTCGAAGCTCGACACCACATGGAAGGGCGTGAGCCTGGACGTTCTGCTGGACGGTCTCGACACCGATGCCGGGTACGTCGTGGTGCACGGCTTCGACGGTTACACCACCAATCTCCCCCTCGAAGACCTCCGGGACGGGAAGGCCTGGCTGGTCACCGAGTTCGACGGCGCTCCCCTGACTCGCGAACACGGCGGTCCCGCAAGGCTTCTCGTTCCGCATCTGTATTTCTGGAAATCGGCGAAGTGGATCTCGCGCATCGAGCTCACCCTGGAGAACGAACAAGGTTTCTGGGAGCGCGGTGGGTACCACGACTACGGCGACCCGTGGCGCGAGCAGCGCTACCAGGGCGACTGACGTGGCTGTGACGGCCGGAGCGAAACCCTGGCTCGTCGCCACGGTGGCGGCCGTGCGGCGTGAGACACCCACTGCGTCCACCCTTGTTCTCGACGTCGACGGTTGGCCCGGCCATCTCGCCGGGCAGCACGTGGACGTCAAGCTCACTGCCGAGGACGGCTACAGCGCACAGCGCAGCTACTCCTTGGCCTCGGCACCCGACGGCACGTCGCGCGTCGAGATATCGGTCCAGAACGTCGCGGACGGCGAGGTGTCGCCCTACTTGGTCGAGTCGGTCGAGGTCGGCGATCGCATCGAAATTCGAGGGCCGGTGGGCCGATGGTTCGTCTGGCGGCCGTCCCAACCGTCGGAGACCCCGTCTCCCCCGGTTCTGTTGGTGGGTGGCGGTTCCGGCATCGTCCCGCTCCGCGCCATGGTTCGCGCACAGGCGTCCGCGACGGGCGGACGGGTGCCCTTCCGGGTGCTGTACTCCGTGCGCGAACCCGCGGAGGTCTATTTCGCGGACGAGTGGGCTCACCCTCCGGCGGGAGTGGACGTCACGATGATCCACACGCGGCGTGCTCCTGCCGGCAGCACACGGCCACTCGGTCGAATCACGCTGGAAGACATCGACGCTCACGGGTGGCCGGCGGAATTCGAGCCGAGATGTTACATCTGCGGGCCCACGAATTTCGTCGACACGGTCGCGGACATGTTGGTGGCGCGGGGACATTCGCCGGCGAACATCCGTACGGAGCGTTTCGGACCGAGCTGAGATTGGCCCTCGACTCAGCGCCGCTCCCGCGGTAAAGATGAACCATCCACATTTCGACGTTCTCAATGGGGTTCTTATCCATCCCCACTGGAGCCGGCTTCCCATACTGTCGGCACCATGACCATCGATCGAGTACCTGTACCCGGCGGAGATCTCGTCGTCGAAATACACACCGGCACCAGTGAGCCCGTCCTCGTGGTGCACGGCGTGTCCAGCCAACGCATGCTGTGGGGCTGGTTGCGGGCGGAGTCGCCGCACCTGACACTGGTCGCACCGGATCTGCGCGGCAGGGGTGACAGCGTCGAGGTCACGGGGCCGTCGTCGCTCGCTCGGCACGCAGACGACCTGGACGCCGTCATGGATGCCCTTGGACTCGACGCTGCGCACGTGTGCGGAATGTCCATGGGTGGATTCGTGGCAGTCGAGTTCGCGGCCCGGTATCCATCTCGAGTGAAGAGTCTCGTTCTCGTCGACGGAGGCGTTCCGGTGGCACCGCCCGACGGTCTCACCCGCGAGACCGTCGGAGCTGTGTTCGCGGACAGAATTGCTCGAACTCAGAAGCATTTCGACGCCGTCGACGAATACGTCGACTTCTTGGTGTCGACGTCGCTGCCGCTTCTCGACCCGGCGGATCCACTCCTGCGGACGTACGCCGAACACGATCTGGTCGACGGGTCGGTGCGGCTGTCGACCGAGGCAGTCGTCTCCGACGCCGAGGATGTGTTCTTCGGCGACTCACGGTTCCGAGAACTGACGATGCCGATTCGATTCCTGCACGCGCAGTGGAGCGTTGGGGAGAACTCGGCACCGATGTACTCGCCCGAAGACATCGATGCGCTCGACCTGACCTCGATCACCCCGATGATGGAACTGGACCATGCCGGCACGATCATGACCTCGGCCGGTGCCGCCGCCGTGGGAGCACGAATCGACGAGGCGCTGCGAAACGGGTGATGAAGCAGCACAAGGACCGGAATGGAGCGGTCGGGGGACTTCGGCTGTTCATTTCGTCAGCTGTGTCGTGCGTCTCGTTCAGCCAGACTTAGCCGACAGTGAGCGTCGCCTCACCCTCGTCGAGCATGGTCAGGAGAAACAAATGAGCAGTGCCGGTGCAGTCCGGGAGGACAGCGGTGTGCGGCTGCGGTTCATCGACACTGCGGACCAACAGATGCCCGTTGCCATCCTGGAGTGGCAGCGTCGCGCTCCACTTCTCGCCGATCTGGTCGCATTGTTCGCCGATCTCGGGCTGCGTGTGGCGAACCACGAGTTGTTGCCCTCGGGCGACGACAGCGACGCCTTCGTTCACAGATTCGGTTTCAGTACCGATGAAATCGATTGGTCCGCAGCAACTCCGAACCTGCTGCGGGCTGCATTCGAGGCCGCCGCATCGGGCGATCTCGAGGTCGATGGCTTCACTCGCCTCATCGCATCGGCGTCCATCCCGTTCACCGACGCCGTTCTCGTTCGCGCCGCAGCCCGCTATCTCAGCCAGGTAGGGCTGGAGCTGTCCGAACCCACTGTGGTCTCGATACTGCTGCGGCACAGCGACTTCGTCCGAGGATTCTGCGCACTCTTCCATGCACGATTCGATCCCGACGTGACCGACCGCGACAGGCTGTCGGCTGCCGCCGAGGGCATTCTCGACACCGCTGTCGAGCGCACCTCGGCACTCGACGAGGATCGCTTGTTACGAGGACTGCGTTCTTTCCTCTCGGCAGTGTTGCGCACCAATTGGTTTCAGCACGACCGCACGGTAGGCGCCCCACCCGCAGCGTTCAAGATCGACCCGGCACGATTGTCCCTCTCTGCGGCCGTCACCCCGTACCGCGAAATCTTCGTGCACTCGCCGATCGTCGAGGGGAGTCACGTTCGGAGCGGTGCGATATCTCGCGGGGGCCTGCGTCATTCGGACCGGCACGACGATTTCCGCACCGAAGTACTCGATCTGATGAAGACGCAACACGTCAAGAATTCACCGATCGTGCCGATGGGTGCCAAAGGCGCTTTCGTGGTTCGAACGGAGACGACTCCCGAAGGTGTCCGCAACGCCTACACCGATTTCATCGAGGCACTGCTCGATGTCACCGACAACGTCGTCGACGGCGGGGTGGTGGTGCATCCGACGCGCACGGTGATCCGCGACGGCGACGACCCGTATCTCGTCGTCGCCGCCGACAAGGGGACTGCGCGATTCTCCGATCTCGCCAACAGCATTGCAGTCCGCCGAGGCTTCTGGCTCGGGGATGCGTTAGCCTCGGGAGGCTCGGCGGGCTACGACCACAAGACCATGGGAATCACCGCACGCGGCGGGTGGCTGTCGGTACGACGCCACTTCGCCGAGAAGGGTATCGACGTCGATACCGATGCGTTCACGGTGGTCGGTATCGGAGACATGTCGGGTGATGTGTTCGGCAATGGCATGCTCCTGAGCCACGCCATCCGACTCGTCGGCGCGTTCGATCACCGGCACATCTTGCTCGATCCGAACCCGGACCCCGAGGTCTCGTACCGCGAACGGGAACGGCTGGCAGCGATCGCTGGAAGCAGCTGGGCAGATTACGACACCAGGGCACTGTCGCCGGGCGGTGCGGTGTGGCCCCGTTCGGTCAAGTCCATCGAACTGTCACCGCAGATGCAGGCACGACTCGGAATCGATGTCGGCTCCCTCTCCCCCAACGCACTCGTCGAGGCGCTGCTCACTGCCCCGGTGGATCTACTGTGGAACGGAGGGATCGGCACCTACGTCAAGGCCTCGACCGAGGGGCACTCCGACTCCGCCGATCCGGCCAACGATTCCGTTCGCGTCGACGCGTCCGAACTGCAGGCCCGGGTGGTGGGCGAGGGTGGCAATCTCGGCCTCACGCAGCGTGCTCGAATCGAATTCGCCCTTGCCGGGGGTTGCGTCAACGCCGACTTCATCGACAACGCCACGGGCGTCGCAACCTCCGATCGAGAGGTGAATCTGAAAATCGCGGTGGATGCGGCCGTCGCGGACGGCGAGCTGTCCGTCACCGAGCGCAACAGAGCGCTGTCCCAGGTTCAGGACGAGGTTGCCGAGTCGGTGCTTGCAGAGGCTGCATCGCAGACCCTGGCGATCAGCCTCGCCGAGGCCCACGCGCCGTTCCTGCTGGGCCGGCACGAACGGTTGATCGACAACCTCGAACGCGACGCGGGAATCAGTCGAGTCGCTGCGGTTCTTCCCTCGCCTGCCGAGTTGCGGGCTCGACATCGCTTGGGGCAGGGACTGGTTCGGCCCGAGATCGCGGTGCTGTTGGCGCAGTCGAAGAACCTGGTGGCTACCGAATTGCTCGCCTCTCCCCTACTGGACGACCCGGTGTTCGACGGGGTACTCGCCGGCTATTTTCCAGAATCGATCCGTGTCCTGGTTCCCCACCACATTCGCAGGCATCCACTGGCCCGGGAGATCGTGGCGGTCGTCGTGACCGGACACATGATCGACCGCGTCGGGCCCGGCATGATTCACCGGCTGGAGGAAAGGCTGGGCGTGAGCACTGCCGATATCGCGGTCGCGTACGCCGTCGTGCGCCAGGTTTTCGACATCGACCACCTGTGGGACGTCGTTGCCGATCTACCTGGAATCCCGCAGAGCACCAGGCTGGTTTTGCAGTTCGGTGTTCAGGATCTGATCGAGCGGACCACGTCGTGGTTGTTGCGGAACCGCGACGAACAAGCGACGCCTCTGGAGACGATCGAACACTTCACGCGGCCGGTACGTGAACTCCGAGCATCGTTGCCGGAGTTGACCGGCGATCTCGTCGTCGATCAGAACACACTTCTACTCCTCTCCGAGGCATTCGCATTGGAGACGACAACCCGGTCGCTCAACCGATCGATAGCGCACGTGGCGCAGACGTATCTCGAATTCGGCCGCGTCGTGGGTCTCGACCGGTTGGTGGAACGCGCCTCTGTCGCCTCCGGCGGAGCCGACTACTGGGACGCCATGGCAAGCGCGATTCTGGTCGATGCGATTCGTGAGCACTGGCACAACATGACCGAACAGGTCCTGTCCGAGGCGGTACACACCGAATCTGCTACCGACGCCGTTGCAGCGTGGCAGTCTGTGCACACCAATTCCGTCGAACGATTGGCCCAGATGGTCGGTGAACTCCACAGCGTGGAAGGGCTGAGCAATTCGCAAGTGTGCGTGGTGAGCGCAGAGCTGTCGCTCGCCCTGTCTCGGTGCCGATGATTCGCAGGAGCGAAGCCTGCGGAGTGACCATTTCAGCACTACCTCTACCTGTTCGATCGAAACGAAGGAGCCGTCCCCATGCGCTTGATAGTCGGTTATCTCGCCACCCCCAGCGGTAAGGACGGTCTTACCCTCGGGGTGCAGCTCGCCCGCAGCCTGGGTGCTCAACTCGACATCTGCATGGTTCTACCGCCGGACCGCACCGTTGCGTCCAGAGTCCCCGCCGAAACCGGTTACGAGGACGTCCTGGTCACACGAGCGCAAGGCTGGCTCGACGAGGCGAAATCGTTGGTGCCGTCCGACATCGAGGTCGCCGTGCACGCGAGTTTCAACGACTCGTTCGCCCAGGGACTGCTGGACGAGGTGGCTCGGCTGGGGGCCTCGGCCATCGTCGTGGGTGCGTCCGGAGACGGCCTGCTCGGACGGCATTCCGTCGGCTCGGTCTCGACCGAACTGCTGCATTCGGCACACGTGCCGCTTGCACTCGCGCCGCGCGGCACCCGGCACTCGTCCGCTCGGGAGATTCGTCAGGTGACCTGCGCACTCGGAACCAGGACGGGAGCGGATGTATTGCTGCGGACGGCGGTACGCACCTGCGAGAGAATGCACACTCCACTGCGGCTCGTGTCCCTGGTTGCGCTCGACCCCCGCAACGATCTTCGCGATGCCCGGGACAGCTACGACAGCGCGCGTGACCGTGCCGTCGCGCACGCACGTGCCCTCGTGGACGAAGCGAAATCCACGTTGCCGGACGACTTTCCGATATCGGTGACCATCGCGGACGGATCGTCCGTCGAGTCTGCGGTGCGGACGCTCGACTGGCAGGACGGCGACCTCGTCATGGTCGGCTCCAGCCGCCTTGCCCAACCGCGCCGACTCTTTCTCGGTTCGACGGCCGCGAAGATGCTTCGCGTCCTGCCCGTTCCCATGGTGGTCGTCCCCAAGCAGGAGTTCGAATCATGAATTCGTCGACGGAAGGCTCGAATATGGGCAAGAACGCAAGCGGGCCCTCGCCCACTGCCGGTGAAGTCAGCGCCAAGGGGCTGGCGACAGGCACAGTCGGCACCTTCTCGGGTGCGATACTCGGAATCTCCTCTGTCGCACCGGGTTACACTCTGACGGCAAGCATCGGTCTGATCGTCGCGGCCGTAGGTCTGAAAATGCCGGCAATCCTGATCGCGGGCTTCGTTCCGATGTTTCTCACCGCTTATGCCTACCGCGAGCTGAACTCCGAGTCTCCCGATTGCGGCGCGTCGTTCACGTGGTCGACCAAAGCATTCGGACCTTACGTCGGATGGATGTGCGGTTGGGGCATGGTGATTGCGACGATCATCGTGTTGTCCAACCTTGCGGCCATCGCGGTGCAGTTCTTCTATCTGTTCATAGCGAAGTTGTTCGACACACCGTCGATCGCCGATCTACCGGGCAACAAGTTCGTCAATGTCGGTACGACGCTGGTGTTCATCGCAGCGGCCACCTGGATCGCCAGCAGAGGCATCACCACGAGCGAAAAGCTGCAGATCGTCACGGTCGGCTTTCAGATGGTGCTTCTCGTCGTCTTCGCCGTCGTTGCGCTGATTCATGTCGGAGCAGGAGACGTCCCGGGCGAGGTCACTTTCGACTTGGACTGGTTCAACCCGTTCACCGGCGTGGCCGTCGGTGCGTTCGTCATCGGACTCACGGGATCCATCTTCGCTTTCTGGGGTTGGGATACGTGCCTGACGCTCGGCGAGGAATCCAAGAAACCCAAGACGACGCCCGGCCGCGCCGGGTTGCTCTGCGTGGCAACCATTCTGCTCACCTACCTACTCGTCGCGGTGGCCGCCATGATGTACGCAGGGGTAGGCGAGGACGGCCTGGGCCTGGGTAACCCGGACAACGCCGAGAACGTCTTCGGCTCTCTGGCCGACCCGGTGCTCGGCAAATGGGGCGGGCTGCTGCTGTTCCTGGCCGTGCTGGTGTCCTCACTGGCGAGTTTGCAGACCACGTTCCTTCCGGCTGCGCGAACGATGCTGGCGATGGGTTCCTACGGTGCCTTCCCCAAGAAGTTCGCCGAAGTGTCACCTCGCTTCCTGGTGCCTTCCTACGCAACCGTCGTCGCAGGGGCCATCACCGCAGGGTTCTACACAGTGGTCACATTCCTGTCCGAGCGCACTCTGATCGACACCATCGCGGCCCTGGGCATCATGATCTGCTGGTATTACGGCATCACGGCTTTTGCCTGCATCTGGTATTTCCGCGGCAGGCTGTTCGACAGCGTCCGTAACACCGTCTTCCGCTTCCTGTTTCCACTTCTCGGTGGCCTCATGCTGCTCGCCGTTTTCGTCATATCACTCGGCGAGAGCATGAATCCCGACAACGCCAGCGGAGCCTCGATCGGCGGCATCGGACTCGTGTTCTTCCTCGGCTTCGGCATCCTCGTCCTCGGTGCTGTGCTGATGATCGTCATGAGGTTTCGCCATCCCGCATTCTTCGAGGGCAAAACCCTCGACCGCAACACCTCCGCGTTGCGAGACGAAAGCGATCTGGCGGGCAGATAACCGAGGCCCGAGAAGCTCGTGACTGCTTCGTGACGTACCGCAGCCTGTCGTGAGTGTTCGCACGACGACGTCGACGCCGAGGACGGCGGGATTGCTCGGCAGCTGCGGTTCCGCGTCCCGCCGGCACAGCGGTGGCGCTGCTCGACGACGAATGCGGCACGAAGTTCCCGACGGGACAACTTATCTGACCGACCATCCGATTGGCCCCTATCGCCGAGCTGGATGGCCGAGGACTTCGACCCCTTCGGTATCGAATCGTTCGGTAGTGGCCGAAGCTCTGTAGCGACGAAATTGGCTCCGGCACAGCGGCGGACATGACCACTTGCCCCCACCGACTCACCTGACCGCGGCCACATCAGGACGTAGACTCCCCTTCATGACGCGTCCCGAACCATTCGTTTCGACGACTATTGCTGCGGCGCTGGATGACCTGAGAACACGACTTCGCGCAACACGGTGGCCGGACAGTCCTGCCGATGCTGGGTGGTCACTCGGTGTCGACGTCGGTTACCTTCGTGAACTCGTCGAATACTGGTCCAACGAATTCGACTGGGGAGCGCAGGAGTCTGCCCTGTCGAAGCATCCTCGATTCCGGGTCGAAGTCGGCGATCTGGGCATCCACTTCGTGCACGCGCGGGCAGTGGCACCTGTGGGCCCGGTTCTTCCCGTGGTTCTCAGCCATGGATGGCCGGACTCGTTCTGGCGCTACTCGAAAGTGGTGTCGCTGCTGACCGATCCGGGCGCACACGGTGCCGACCCCGCCGATGCATTCGACGTCATCGTGCCCGACATGCCGGGCTACGGCTATTCGGATACACCGGCAGGCACCCCTTTGAATTCGATTGCGGTCGCTGGTCTTTGGGCCGAGCTGATGCACATTCTGGGGTACACCCGTTATGGGGCTGCCGGAGGCGACATCGGCAGCGCCGTGAGCCGGTACCTCGCACTCGATCACCCCGACTCTGTCGTGGCCGTCCATCGTATGGATGCGGGACTGCCCGTGTTCACCGGCGACCGCGCCGAACTGTCACCGCAGGAGCAGGACTTTCTCGACAGGTCCGCCGCGTGGGGCAGTACAGAGGGTGCATACGCTGCGATGCACCGCACGAAACCGCAGACCGCTGCCGTCGGGTTGACCGACTCCCCGGCCGGGTTGGCCGCATGGATCGTCGAGAAGCTGCGAGGGTGGACCGACGGCGACGGTGACATCGAGCGTAATTTCACCAAGGACGAGATCCTCACGAACGTCACCCTCTACTGGCTCACCGAGACCATCGGCTCGTCGATGCGTATGTACAACGCCAACGCGTCCATTCCCTCGGAGCAGCACGCCCGCCGCGTCGAGGTGCCGTCAGGGTTCTCGTTCTTTTCGGGTGACCTCTTCACGAATCCGCCCCGCGCGTGGCTCGACCGCGTCGCGAATGTCGTTCGTGTAAAAGAACTTCCGCGCGGTGGGCACTTCGCGCCGTTCGTGGAGCCCGAGCTGTACGCGCAAGAATTGCGCGACTTCTTCCGACCGTATCGTGCAGCCCTTGCGTAGAGCGCCCCTGCAAGATGAAGCGCCAGTTCAGGATTGGAGTCGGCGGGCCAGATATGATCCCGTTCTGCTGTTCGGGGACACCGCCACTTCGGCGGGAGTGCCGGTGGCGACCACGGTGCCCCCGTTGTCGCCGCCGCCGGGACCGAGGTCGATGACCCAGTCTGCGGAGGCTACGGCATCCAGGTCGTGTTCGACCATCACCACGGTGTTGCCCGCGTCGACGAGCAGGTGCAATTGACGCATGAGCAGGGCGACATCGGAGGGGTGCAGCCCTGCTGTCGGTTCGTCCAGTAGGTAGAGGGCAGTGCCGCGGCGAGTGCGCTGCAATTCGGTGGCAATTTTGATGCGCTGCGCTTCTCCGCCGCTCAACTCGGTCGCGGGTTGACCGAGCCGAAGGTAGCCCAGCCCGATATCGCGCAAAGTCTCCAGACTGCGGGATGCTCCCGTGACATCGGCGAAGAACATCGCAGCCTCGTCAACCGACATGCCCAATACCTGGGCAATTGTATTGTCGCGCCAGGTGATTCGAGAGTTTCCGGGGTGAACCGGGCACCGTGGCAGGTGGGGCACGGGCCATAGGTGCCGGGAAGGAACAACAGCTCCACCTCGACGAAACCGTCGCCCTGGCACGTGGGGCATCGTCCGTCGGCGACGTTGAAGGAGAACCGTCCGGGTGCCCATCCTCGAGCCTTGGCCTCATCGGTGGCGGCAAACAGTTTGCGGACGATGTCGAACATTCCGACGTAGGTGGCCAGTGTCGATCGTGGAGTGCGGCCGATGGGACGCTGATCCACCCGGACCAGTCGGGTGAACGTCTCGATTCCGGAGACCTCGGCCACGTCGACTTCGATCTGCGCGTCATCGTCCTCGTCTGCCGCGGTCTCGAGGCGGTGGCGCGCCACCTCGAACAAGACCTGGCTGACGAGCGTCGACTTCCCAGAACCCGACACACCCGTCACCGCCGTCAGCACCCCGTGTGGGAACTTCGCCGTCAACTCGCGCAGATTGTGCCGGGTTACTCCGGTCAGAGTCAGCCATCCGTCGGTGGGCCGCGGCTCACGCTGCAGAGATTCCCCTCGCCCGAAGAGATGCTTGCTGGTTACCGACTCCTCGATCTCTTCCAAGCCGTCGACGGGGCCGCTGTACAGAACCCGGCCGCCGCCCTCGCCCGCCGCGGGCCCGATATCGACCACCCAGTCGGCACGGCGGACCACATCCATGTCATGTTCGACGACGAAAAGAGAGTTGCCCGACGCCTTCAGCTGGTCCAGAACGTCGAGCAGTGGCTCGGCATCCGCGGGATGCAGCCCCGCGGAGGGTTCGTCCAACACGTACACCACCCCGAAGAGACCGGAACGGAGCTGAGTGGCGATCCGCAACCGCTGCGTCTCGCCAGGCGACAGAGTCGTCGAGTTTCGCCCGAGCGCCAGATAGCCCAAACCCAACTCGAGCAACACGTCGATTCTGGCCAGCAGGTCGGCGGTGATGCGCACCGCCACTTCAGCGGCCTCCCCCGACTGTTCGGATACCGGGCGCAGTACTGCGGCAAGTTCTGTCAGCGATAGCGCATTGATCTCGGCGATCGAGTGGCCGGCGATGGTGACGTCCAGCGCATCTTCGCGCAGTCCACTGCCGGAGCACTTCGGGCAGCGGACGGTTTCGGTGAACTGCAGCGCGCGGTCCCGCATGCGCTCGCTGTTCGAGTCCGCCAGAACGTGCATCACGTGACTCCGGGCGCTCCAGAACTTGCCCTCGTAACTGTGGTCGACGCGGCCTTCTTCGGGCTCGATGAACACCTTGGGGTGCTCCTCGGTGAACAGAAGCCAGTCTCGGTCCTTCTTCTTCAGCGTGCGCCACGGCGCGTCGATGTCGATACCCATGCCGCTGACGATGCTGCGCAGATTCGCGCCCTGCCAGGCGCCCGGCCACGCCGCGATCGCTCCCTCCCGAATGCTCAAAGAGGGGTCGGGAACGAGCAGTTCCGTTGTCACATCGTGGAAGTCGCCCAACCCACCGCATCGTGGGCAGGCACCGGCGACGGTATTCGGTGAGAACGCTTCGGCCGCGAGCAGCGGAGCACCGTCAGGATAGGTACCGGCCCGCGAATACAGCATGCGCAGCAGGTTGGACATCGTGGTGATGGTGCCGACGCTCGAGCGTGAACTGGGCGAACCCCGGCGTTGCTGCAACGCAACGGCCGGTGGAAGGCCGGTGATGGAGGCGACATGGGGTGCGCCCACCTGCTGAAGCAGTCGCCGCGCGTAGGGGGCAACAGACTCGAAGTAGCGTCGCTGCGCTTCGGCGTACAACGTGCTGAAAGCCAGTGACGACTTCCCGGACCCCGAGACCCCTGTGAACGCGACGAAGGCATTGCGGGGTATGTCGACATCGACCGCTGCCAGGTTGTGCTCGGTAGCACCGCGCACTCGGACATACCCGTCCCACGTTGAGTCCGTCACCGACCGAGCCTAACTGGTCCCTATCGGATCAGAACGATATTCTGGACGTTAGTTCCGCAGTGCAATTGTTTTGCAAATCAATGGCAAGGGACTGTCTTTTCATTTCACTTGTGACCGCACACAGTGCCTGTATAGAACTGCTCGGCACACCGACAGTTCGCGGCACACGCGTTGTCGACCCGCGAGCCATCGGCGGGACGCGCTGCGTCGAAGCCCTCGCCTACTCGACGGTGCGCGAGGCACCACGTAATGCCTACGGCAGCAGCCGAAGTCCAGCACATTCTGGCCAAGCTCCGACCTGAGCAGGGACTGTGCCCCGGATCGAACTCGACCCGACACTCCGGAGACTCATGTCGTGCCGGATCCGTCGAGTTCCAGGGCCAGTTCCATGCATCGCAGTCGTGCAGGGGAAAAGTCGTAGGGCATCATCCGGACGGTCTCGGCAAGGCTTGTCGACCCGCACGCCGAACCGGCGTCGGCGGGCGGGGGGTGCAACTCGTCCCACGCGTCGAATCGGCCGTCGTCTGCTTGCGCCAGGCCGGAGCTGTCGATGACCGTGCGAAGTGCGGTCTCGAAGGCGTGCCGTTCCGCAGCCACCTCTGCCACGCGAGGGTCGTCGACGGCTACCGTGTCGTCGAGCGCCTCTTCGGCGGCGTCGACTCGGTCAGAAGCCTCCCGCAGGTCCGGGCGGGCGGCCAGGGCGATGAACCGCGACGCCTGGACGGACGCGCCGAGCTCGCCGAAGATCCGCTCGGTCACGAGCAGGGTGTCCAGGTCGTCCTGGCGCAGGGCCCCCTCGCGCAGGCCTGCGAGGCGGTCGCCCACGACATCGGAGAGCAGGCCCAGCCTGCTCCCCCGAGCTCGCATGCGCTGCACAGCTTTCCGTTGCTGCTCGAGTTCGGCCTGCCTGGCAACGAGGGACCCTTCGAGCCGATCAAGGATGCGCGCGACGTCGCTGTCGGCGGTACCGGGCGCATCCGACAAGGCGTCGCGGATATCGTCGAGAGCAATGCCGGCCTCGGCCATCCGGCGGATCCACAACAGCCGGATCATCTCGTCGTAGCCATAGCGGCGGCGGTCGTCGCTCCCCCGCTCGGGCTCCGGGATCAGGCCGATCTGGTGGTAGTGACGGATCGCTCGCGGCGTGGTGCCGACGAACGCCGCGGCACCCCCAATCGTGACCTGGCGCGGCGGGGCGAAAGACGAGAACATGTGTTGCTGCCTTCCTCGGTGGGCGGGATACGTCCACTGCACCACATGACGCTACGGAAGGTGCAAGCCCGCGCCTGATGTGACGTCGCATAAGGCGACGGTTTTCAGAAGCATTCGATTATCCGGGCCCTCCAGGGGGGGGTGACGAAGCTGAACGCCGAAGTGACGCTTCGTATTCGAGTCGACTCGGGACCCGGAGATTTCCGTGCGTCCGACGACTGTGGCGTCGTCAGGCCACCGTGAAGCGCACAGTGTTGCCGGCCGGATCGAGCAAAGTCGTGTTGAGTGGGGCATCAGTCGTCACCGTCAAACCTGCTCTACCGGAACCGATATCGATCGCTATCTGCTTGCTCCATTCGCCGCCTTCCGGGGGCACAAAACCGATTGCGGCGGAGTTCAGGTGCACCATCCACGAGCCCCCGGTTGGCTTGGCACCGCTGTACGGGTCGGCCCAGGGTGCATCGAAGTTGTTCATGTTCACGAACACGGTGAGTGGACAATCGTTGGTGAAGAATGTCCGCCAGGTCAACGTGACCACCGCGATGCCCGGCCGATCGTGCGGCGTGTACACGTCGCCGCCCACCTCGCCTGCGCACGGTAAAGACATCTCTCGTCCGAGCGAAATGTTGTACGGAAATGGCGTGAACTCCTGATGGTGAGCTGACGCCACCCCGGGAATGCCCAGAAGCGCAGCCGCGAGGGCAGCACCGACAACGGTGGTTCGCACGGTCCAAGTTCGAGTCACGAAAAGGACATTACGGTAAAGCCGTTCGTGGGGCCGGGTATCGGTCTCGTGCTGTTTCCTCGACCGGCAACCCCTCACCTACGGGCAAGCGGGTAGCGGGTTGACGGTGTCGGTATCCCAGGTGAGTCTTTGCGTGACAGGCACGGGCAGCGCCTCGAGCTCGGCGTTCGTGAGCAGTGCGTCGATGCACGAGGTCGACGCCCCGACGTAGGTCGTCATCAAGTCGATGTCCGTTGCCACGCACCATGCCTGATCATCCGGCCACCACAGGTGGGCGCTCATTACAGAGGGAAACCGAGCACTGGCACCGAACTGGGTGTCGGCGAGATCGATACCGCCCGCGAAGAGCACCATATTTCGAGACGGCATCGGCAGTCGAAGTTCATTCGACGGCACGTCGATATACCCAGATCCTTCCCAGTGCCCGAACCAGCACTGCGCCGGCGCCTGTGTGAAGCGTCGAAGTGTGTCTGCCAACGCCCGGGTGGTGCCTACCGGCAACGAACCTTGCATCGGGGAATCGTGCCAAACGCCCTCCTGCTCGCTGGCTTGCCAGCTGCCCACGATGGAACCCCACTCCATCGCCGGGTGCGCAATCCGGCCGTTGGCTCGGGCAACCGCCGACCAGGTGACCGGTTCGTCGTCGATGCTCCTCGCCGGATGGAAGATTCGCGCGTACGACGGGAAGATACGCAGAATCAGCGCGGCCACACCGCTGCCGAACTTTCCGATTCCTTCGAGGAGCCACGCCCCAGCGTCGACGTCGGCGGCCTCGCGTAGCCCTCGTTCGTCCCAGTCCTGGGAATCGGTCGACTTCGGATTCCACGCCATGGGCCCACTAGATCACACGAAGCCGCCTGTCCGGTCAGAACGGAGTGGCCCAAGTCGATTCCCGCATCGCCGTGGTGAGACGACGGCAGATTCATGTGCCCCGAAACGAAAGATCCGTCGACTTCATACCTACCGATCTCGAGAGGTCTGCGCGCCCGAGCGACCGGGCAACAACGATCGCCCACCGGTGCTCTCGTACCGCGCGGTCTGGCAGCGAAGCGTGAGCACGCATGCGAACAGACCGGACGGCATGCCGGAACGCCATCCGACCTTGCGCACCGCATCGGTCCGCGGGAGAGTGACGATCATGAACGACACACCCGCATCCGGCCCACCCCCACCGCGTTTTCGCGGCGTGCCCATCAACGAAATCCCGGCCGTAGTACCTCTGAGATTGATTCTGGCCGAAACGGACAGGATCGGTGCGTGGCTGAGCGGTGCACGGATCTACAGCACTTGCATGACCTTCTCGGTCGAAGCCAGTGTCCGAGAATCCGATCGTTTGCTGGGTATGTACGGGTTCGGTAGACCGGAGTCGAATCACACGCCGCCGATGCTCCTCGGTTTCGAGGACGTCGACGGAACCGTCTCCACAAACCTGCCCGGCAGACGAACGGGATTGAGTCCCAACGGCGGTGGTGGGAACCGCCTGCACAGTCGAAGCGGCCTCATTTTGACGCCCGTTCCGCCAGCCGGTCCTTTGCATGTGTATTTTGCGTGGCCCCACTTCGGGATCGACGAGACACGTCATATCGTGGATGCGAGCGAATTCCATTCGACGACATCCGAAGTGAGAAAATTGTGGGACGAGGTCGATCCGGACACGGGCACCCAGTTCGACCTCGATGACAGGACGACTCCCGAGATCGAGATTCCACCAGGCGGGTGGTTCCAGGCGGCCTTCGAACGCCAGAAGCCACCTCCGCGCGACCCCAATGCGCCGCGTCGTATCAACTACGCGATCAAGAGTGACGACTGAGCGGCAAAGCCTTCAGGACCAACGAGAACTACCAACGTATCGCGATGCTCGACCCCATCGAAATAGCCGCTCACCGCACAACCACCCGAGTACGAAGGCTGTTCGTGTGTGGTGGCCGCTTGACGAATTGCCGCCGTGGCCTGGCCGGGGTCGTGTCGACATCCGGCTCGCCGCTGCGTAGTTCGTTGATTCGTCACCTCCCTGCCCAAGGCGCCCGTACGTCGCCGATACGTCCGTAGGCAACCATCTCGGTCCAGAATGCGCACAGGCCGGACGCCCATTGCTCGGCCGTGAGCGGAAAAATTGGCGGGTGGTGTCCGTACTGCTCGACCCACGTGCGGTCAGTCGGCGGTACACGCAGTTCAGGCTCGGTCGGGATGGGTACGTCTGCGTCGTAGAGTGCGGGGCTACCGGTGAGTTGGTAGACCAGCGTTGCAATCCGGCCTTCGAGGTCGAGTGAGAGCGGCACGAAGCGGGTGTCCACCACGCCGCGGATACAGAGTCTGTCGGCAAGCACAGTGAACGTGTCGAGGGTGCCGGGGTCGGCGTTGCGGCTGTCGACACGGACTCGCCATCTACCGTCGGGAGTCGTCCTGGGGTCGAGATAATCGGCGGTCGCCGCGTACGGACCGAATTTCGAGAGATGTTGTTGCAGAGGTACATTGACCGCGCTGGGTGCGAGTTTGCGAACAGTGTTCTCGTTCGGGCCGTCGATCCGAGACCAGTCGAAGTTGTCGGGCGCGAGCATGGGCGCGGCGGTGCGGTCGAGGATTAACCCGAACCGGAACGACGCCGCCCTCGAGGCCGTCGGTTCGCGAGCGTCTCTGTATTCGTAGGCGTAGTCGGCCCACCGATCGCCGAGCGCGGCACGGACCCAGCCCTCCGCTTCGGTCACCGGAATCGCTGCATTCGGAGAACCGATCGTCCGCAGCGGAGGTTCCGTCGGCGACAGGCGTCGACCGACAACACGCACCCGTACGAAGACCGGTCCGGTCTCAGGTACGAATGTGCCGAGATCGTCGGAGTACGGGTGAAAGCTGCATGCAACGACAACGCGGGTCGTCTCGTCCCGCGATGCCGGTCCCTGAAGACGCTCGTCGGGGCCCAGGCGGTCACCGGAACGGCCCCGCGAAGTCACCAGCAGGTCAATGTGATTGCGCAGTCTCGTGATCACATCGGGATGGTTGCAACGAACCAATTGCGCCACCGTGTGAACTTCCTCGGCCTGCGAGGCGGTGAGATCAGTCATGGTCGACCTCCGTTGTGACAGTGCTGGAAATCGCGCACCAATTCCGGGTGGCACCCACGCAGTAACAAGCCGGTGAACGTGAGCCCGTCGTCGGCGAGCCAGTGCCAACTCTCCCGCGGCCACGTCGCGGCCTCGGCGCGTACATCCGCAACGGTCGTCACGCCGGTGTCGCTGTGCCGCAGGATCACCGAGTCGTCGTCCCAATCGATGGATGATGCATGAGCATCGAGAGGATTGTGCGCAGCGATGATCTCGAAGTCGGCGTCGATCTCGAACGCCTCGTGCTGAACCCGCCTTCGAAACGCACTGTCCACAGCGTGTCCTGCGTCAATGACGCCGCGAACCACGGACCATTGTCGCCCTCGGCCTGCACCAGCAGCGCCGACACAGCGCCCACTACGCCGACGTGTCGCCGCATCACCGGCGCGGTGACGATCGCCAGACCGTCGTCGACGAGCACGACCGGCGCACCATCGAGACCAAGGGGCTCCGCCAAAGTGGTGGGCAACCCGAAGTGTTCGTTGTATTCACCGGACAACAACTCGTCGAGTAAAGGACCTGTCGCGCGTCGCGCTATTGCCCACCGGTCTCGTCGGTCGATCGCATCGACGAGTTGACCGACAAGGGCGATGAAGCCTCCCCGTCCGGTGCCGTAGCCCAGACGGTTCGGCGTCACAGCACGACCTCCCAGTACGACGCCGGCCTCATACCGAACCATCGTCCGCATCGAGCGAGCAATGATCACCGGAACGAGTACCCTCGGCCCCGACGGTGCCCGCCCCCTCGGGGGAGCGTACATACCACCCACCGGACTCCCCGGCAGCCATCGGTGCCACAACTCCCGCCCAACCCACACACCTTGCGGCGGTGAGTATGTCGCGTTCTGTACCCGGACGTTCGGCCGGAAAGTCGCGCCACGTCGCCACGAGTGTCTGTACGGATTCGAGCACGGTGATCTCGGAGCCGCTGTTCGGGTGCGCGGACGGTGCGGCGGGGACATCACTCCACAGGTGCGCGCCGACGGCGGGATGGACGAACCCGTCGGCGATGCGCGCCGACATCATCCTGCTGTGCGCCCGCGCGCCCGCCGCATATACGCCGTCTCCACGATCAGTACCGAGACCGAAGAACAAGTCCTCGGCAAGTCGATACTGCTCCTCGTTGATGCGTGATCCATCCGCGACGCGTGTGTCACCGGATCTGAATCGTGTGAATCGGGAAAGCACCCCCGCCACCACAGCCGCGGTGTCGGGTTGGATCAGCGGCGGAACCACTGTCAGATCACCGTGGACAGCCGACAGGTATCCCATGCACGCAATCGGGAATCTGGCCCAGTCGCTCTCCCCCACCGCCACCGCCGACGCGGTGAAGACGAAGTCGTCGAACAGATCTCGGTGGAACGGCGGCAAACGCCGCATCGAATCTGCAGCGGCCAGCGACACACCGTCGTACACGAACTGTTCGAGGGTTCGACCCTCGACTTCCTGCAACCACATATGAAAGCCCGCGCACTAGGGGGCCGCCGAACGAAGCCGACGGGCACGAGATCACCGGGCACCAGTAAACACGCCGAGACTCCCGGACACAATAAGAGGCGACGGCAGCGAATGGTGGGGCTGTGGCTGTCAGCCGAGCAACCACTCGTCCGGGGCGAACAGTTCGCAATGGACACGCGACTTGTCGACCCCACAGTCGACGAGTTGTGAGGTGACGGCCTGCACGAAACCGTTACCGCCGCAGACGAAGAACGACGCACCCTGAGGAAGGTCGACAAGAGTGAGATCCAACCGCCCATGGTGTGCATCGGCCACATCGCCGGGCTCCTCGTACCAGAGTTCGAGGACGGCGTTCGGCAAGGCGTCGACCAGTTGTCGCTGACGGGCCCGAAGCGGATGGTCGGCGGGGCTACGGTCTGCGTGGACAACCAACACCTCGGATTGTGTACCCGACAGAGCGAGATGTTCGAGAATCCCGTTCATCGGCGTGATGCCGATGCCGGCCGAGATCAATACGGCGGGCCCCGCAGAGATGTCCTCTGTCGGCAGATCACCGAACGGGATGCTGATATCGATGAGGTCTCCCGGGCGTAGCGTGCTCGAGATCCAGTTCGACACTTCACCTGCCGGGCAGCCACCGCTGGCGACGACAGGCTTGACGGCGAACGTCAATTCGCCTGTGTCACTGCCGGAGATGACGCTGTACTGGCGGATCTGTCGCGCGCCGTCGGGCAGAGTCACTCCGACCGAGACGTACCCACCCGGGTGCTCCTTGCGAAGCTCGGGCCAGTCGCCGGTCACACCGATCACCACTGCCCCGGACGGATCTTCGGTGCGCGTAGTGACGGTTCCGCGGTGAAAGACCTGTCCCGCAACCACTCCCGCGCTCTCGTAAAGGCGGTTCTCGAGATCGACGAGAGTGTCGGCCATCATCCAATACACCCGGTCCCAGGCTTCGGCGACTTCGGTCGTCACTGTCTCGGCACCGAGTACGTCGACGATCGCAGCGAAGAGGTGCTCGTACACGATCGAGTACTGGTCGGCGGTAATTCCGAGAGATGCGTGCTTGTGTCCGATCCGGGACAGCATTTCGTCCGGGTGCGACAGCGTCGGGTCCACCAGATGAGTGGCGTACGTCGCGATAGACGCGGCCAGAGCTCGTTGCTGCGCTCCCTGTGCCTGATTCCCGCGGTTGAACAGATTCCGCAGCAGCTCCGGTCGTGCGGCGAACATGCGCGCATAGAAGTTTGTTGTGATGGCGTCGATATTGGCACCCACCAACGGCAACGTCGCTCTGACGACGTCGACGTGATCGGGTTGGAGCTCGTGCTCGACAGTGAGGGGACCGAACGTGGACATAGATATTCCTTCCAATGGACCGCCGACATCGAAATGACAGGTCAGGGTGAGGGAAAAGCGACCATTGCGAGTGGAATGGTCGGGGACGCGGCTAGATCGTCGATCGTGTAGCGGTCGAGTTCGCCATAGAACGCTTCTTTGGCGACGGCCAGGGCATGCCGCAATCGGCAGGCGGCAAGAAGTGGGCAGGGCCGGTCCCCTACGCACTCGACAACTTCGCGATCGCCTTCGAGTTGACGGATCAGGTGGCCCACCGATATCGATCGGCCCGTGTCGGTGAGGAAGAGCCCGCCGGTGCGGCCGCGCTGCGCACGAACGCAGCCCAATCCGACCAAGCGTGTAATCGCTTTCGCAACATGATGTTCGGACGCGTTCACTCGAACTGCAATGGCTCCAGTGGTCATCCGAGGACCGTCCGGGCCGGCGGCTGCCAGCAACATCATCGCCCGTAGGGCCAGATCGCTGAAGCGAGTCAGTTGCATGTCTACGACGGTACTCAATCCCGCACACCCGATGCGGGTTTTGGAGCGTGGGTTCAAACACCACGATCCGTGCGGTTTTTACACCTGGACATTCCTCACAACTCCGAGGCCAATTCTTCGATAATTCGCGCTGCCGGGTCAGCGGAAGCGCTGCGGTGCCCGGCACCGGCCCACATGTTGATGCCGTGAGGCTCGGCACTCGGCCTTCGCACTGCCCGCCGTCTTCGGGGCAGGCGTGACCGTACTGGCACCAGCAAGTCGATCGGTCGGACGTGGCTCAGCTACAGCGGCGGCGCCTATTGGAGCGGATCCGATCGCCGGCCAAAGAAGAAGTATGCGATCGGACCGAAGACGTTGACGCATATGACCGCGGCCCACAGTCGCTTGCTGCCACTAACCTGCCTGCTACTACGTAGCGCAAGATCGAGCCACGCGGCCAAAGCCATTGCCACCTGAACAGTGCCGAGAACGACGATGCCGCGGCGGCGTCGTTCGCTTATGCCTTCCTCGGCTTCGGCTTCGACTTCGGCACATCGTGCATCGTTCTCCTGCGCACCTGCAGACAGCCACGATGGATCGCGTGGTGCGTTCACAGCCGCACTCGGACAGGTTCGTGGACAACCTGTTCCAGGTCTTGCGCACTGCATTCGAGCAGCTGATGAGCGAGATCCGACAGTGCTCGTGCGACGGCAAGCTCGTCGCCTATCTCGGGGACCATCGGGTCCTCGGGGCTCTTTCGCGCCAGTCCTACCCCGGTCAGCTTCGTGTCGTCGCGAGTGTGCAACCGCGCCAGGGCACGTGTCTTGTCGTCGTGTTCGTCGATGGTGATTTCGACCGACCAAGTGTGTTCTTCCATGACATGGGCCTTTCTCGACGGGGCTTCATAGCTGCTCTGTTTCGTCACGGGCCCGGTCATCGTCCGTCGCGGCAGATCATGACGGGACAGTGCGCGTGGTGAACAAGATTGGCACCGGTCGACCCCAGCACCAGCGAGGCGATCGATCCGCGTCCGTGGCTGCCCACGATGACGAGCTGCGACTGCGCGGAGAGATCCACGAGTGTGTGCGAAGCATTCCCCTGGCGCAGTTCGCGATTGATCTGCACATCCGGGTATTTCTCGGCCCATCCGGCCAAGCTCTCGGACAGGAGTGCTGCCTCCTCCCGTTCATAGGCCGGCCAGTCGACGAAATACGGAAGTGCGACTCCGCCGGCTTTGGAAGCAGGGCTCCAGGAGTGAACGGCAACGAGCGCAACACCCAACGCCGACGCCACCTCGAATGCGTGTCCGACGGCGGACTCACTCGCAGCGCTACCGTCGACTCCGACGACGACAGGCGCGTCGAACGTCGAGCGGCCCTCCCGCCATACGACGACCGGGCAGTCCGCATTGTGAGCGACTGCTTTCGCCGTACTTCCCAGCAAGAACGAACTGACGGCACCGGAGCCCGAATTTCCCACCACCACCAGTCGCGCCGTATGTGAGCACTCTTTCAGCAACGCGGCGGCAGACATGACGACGACTTCGGTACTCACAGCAAGGTCGGGATGGATACCGACCAAAGACTCGGACAGGTCGTCGACGATCTTCCGGGCGTTCTCCTTCTGCTGATTCCACACCTCGACGGGCACGGCAATGGCCTCCTCGGCCATGTAGAACGTGGGCTCTCGGACCGCGCTCACGATGTGCAGCGGGGAATGCAATCGGGCCGCCATCTCCGCCGCCCACCGTGCTGCAGCGTCACTGCTCTCCGAACCGTCCACTCCGACGACGACTCGCTGACGATTGGCCAGAACCATGGTGTCCACTCCGATCTGCGATGGGCGAATGTCCGACAGGATTTTCGGCCACTCCGTGCGGACTCATCGGTACGCAGTCCCATTGCATCCCAGGTGGATCGGGCAACCCAGGGTATTACGTCCCCGATTGTCAGGACCTTCGATCGACCCGGCGAGCGGTGCGGACCGTCGTGCCGAATTCGAGGACTTCGGCACCGTGCGACAGGTCCGAAGCCTCTGGTCCGGTTCGACCCGACCCCAGAGGATCGATGCATGACCACTGCGATCGACCATCGAAAGAATCTCACGGTTGTCGGCGTCGACGGCTCCGTGTCGGCTCGGAACGCTGTCCGTTGGGCTGCCACCGACGTCGTCGGTCGAGACACCACACTGTTGCTCGTCTATGCCGGTGTCGATCTGGACATCACCCGCACCGGAGCACCGGACGCGAACAGTGGCACCGCGTCGGGTGCGCGTGCTCGCGCGCGGTCCGCGCTGGCCGCCGCCCGCGTCATCGCGCTGTCGATCCTGGGCGACGACGCCGATGTGGAGACCGTGCTGGATCCCGACCCACCCAACGAGGTATTGAACGGGTACGCGGACACAGCTCGGATGCTCGTGCTGGGTTCTCGTCGAAAGGGATCCGTAGCGCGTGCAGTACTGGGCTCGGTCAGTACCGATGTCGCCACTCACGCACGATGCCCGATTGCTGTTGTCCCGCGGCGTTTCACAGGAACGGCGGCAGAATCCGCCACCGCCCCCACGGTGGTGGGCGTCGACTGTTCGTCCAACGACGATGCAGTACTCGACGTTGCCTTCGATCAGGCATCACGACTCGGCACCCCCTTGCTTGCCGTGCACGCGTACGAGTCCTTGCAACCGCGAACCGGGTTCGCCCGATCCATCGACCTGGGGCCACGCCTGCGTGGCGATTCTGCTCCACAGCGGTGGATCGATCACCTCGTTGCCTCGTGGTCCGAGAAGTATCCCGACGTCGAAGTCACGGCTCACGCTGTACACGACCGACCGTCACATGCGCTCCTCGAGTACGCATCCCACGCGCAACTCATCGTTCTCGGGGCCAGGAGCCGTGGTGCGATCTCACCGCTGTTCGGCGGATCGACCAGCCGTGCGGTACTCCATCGAGCCGATATACCGGTCGTCATCGTCCCTGCCTGCAATGGCAAACTGCAGTAACGGCCCTGTGGCAGCACGCCGAAATACCGGCTCTGCCCGAGGAGCAACGCGCGGACGTGTTGACCTTCACCGAGAACGCGACTACGACACAAAGGCTTTCGCCATCTACGACCGAGGAAATTCATGGATCGGTGCCGAACACGGCGATCGAGGGCCTCGGCCCCTCCGAGTAGGGACGTTCGACGACAGCACCGGCTACCGCGTGATCGATAGGGTCGCTTACCGAACCGGAGAAGGCATGAACACATCGAAGGTCCAGGCAACCGTCGACCGCACCCTGCCCGACTGCTCTCCGCATCCTCAGACCACCGACAGCACGGCGTACGCCGCGATCGAACAGTTCGACGAGGGGTCGTCGAACTTGGTGGTTCGTGTGGAGGAGGTGGGAGCACGACACTGGTGGATGGCCTTGCTGGCAACGCTGGCAAGTCAATCGGGAAACGCCTACATGCGTTTTGTCGGTGTCGTCGACGAGAAACCCGTGTATTTCAGCGACACGTTCCCAGTGCCCCGAATCTGGGGATCCATTCCGCCACAGGAGCAGTGGGCACCGGGCATGACTCGGTGCCTTCACAAACTCTGCCGAGAGATCGAGGACGCGGGCTGGCGACTGCACGAGAACACGATCGATCCCTGGTCGCTTTCGTACGAGCGCACCTCACCTCCGCCCGCGCGCGGGCTCAGTCGAGCTACTTGCTGAGCTACAAGACGTGCATCGACGCCTCTGCGCTCGAAACCGACGAGCGGAAAGGTCCGCTGCAGTTCACCCCATCGTCACCACGATCGTCATGACGACGGCGAAGACAACGGTCGGCAGAACCATGGCCGCAAGAAACCCGAGACCGAAGCGATGCCCACCTGAAGTGAAGGCCAGCACGCTCTTGACCAGCAGATTCGATCCGAGCGCAGCGGCGATTGCCTGCAGCGCGCTGTCGACCGTGATGGTGCCTTTCGCAGCCAGGCTCGCCGCCCCGAGAGCACCGGCGTGAGCATCGGCGAGACCCGCCACAGCTGCGGCGAGCACCGCTCCCCGCGAACCCAGAACGTCAGCACCCCATCGGCCGACGAAGAGGGCGAAGACGAGAACGTCAGCACCCCATCGGCCGACGAAGAGGGCGAAGACGAGAACAGCAGCCAACACGAGTGCCGGCCGCAACGAAAACGGCCGCGCCGCGGTATTCGGCTCGACGCCTACGCTTATCACCTCAGCGTCTCGTGGAGCCACTGAGGCACCGCGGTAGACGATGGCAGCGACTACAACGAGCACCATGGCACCCGCAACCACCGGGGGCCACAGTCGTCGAAGAACGTCTGGCTCGACGAAACCGATGACGACGAGCAACTGTATGAAGGTGGCAAGGCTGGCAACGAGCGCCCCGGCGAGCGGTGCCCGCATCTCATCGGCCGTCCGGCTCAGCCGGCCCATCGACGGAGTTGTCGCACTTGCGGATACGAATCCGCCGGCCAGACCCGTGACGAGCAGACCGCGCTGTGGCCCAAGCGTCCGGACGCCGATGTATCCGATCCACCCGATACCGGTGAGCAGAACGACGAGGAGCCATACCTTGGCCGGGTTGAGCACGCCGTAGGGTCCGATTTCGCGATCAGGTAACAACGGCAGGATGACAAATGCCGCCACGAGGGATTTGATGGCGTCTTCGAGTTCGATCTCGCTGACCATCTGACGGGCGAAGCGATGAATGCGAGACTTCGACATCAGCAGTCCGGCCACGATCACGGCAAGGGCGACGGCTACCGACGGGTCGGTATAGGCGAGTGCGCCGAGCAGATAGGCCACCAACGCGGCTATCTCGGTAGTGGTCCCCGCGTCCTGCTCGCTGGTGCGGAGATAGGCAAGCGCCATGAGCAGCCCAACGACGACGATGCCGGCTGAGACTGCCCAGATGTCGAAGCCGGCGGCGACGGCTCCGGTAAGAGACAACAGCGCGAACGAACGCGACCCCGCCGGGAGCGTGCGGATATGGCTGCGTTCACGCTCGAACCCGAGCAGCAGTCCGATGGCGAGCGCCACCAGGAAGGGCTCAACGTCCATCCAGCTCACGACAGTTTCACCGATCGTGCACTACTGGAACGGATTTGCCGCACCGCCCACCTTCTACCCTCGAGTCGTCGACGGATCCCGCGGTCGGATCGAATTCGCATCCACGGCCGGTCACGAAGTCAGCTCTCAGCGCCGCAGTAGGCCACGATCCCATTGTCCGCAACTACACGGTGGAAGACAGGGCGGAAGGTCCCTCACGCGTATGACTCACGTCATCGCCCTAGGTGCGGTCCGGCAATGTTCCGACATCACCGAACGATTGGTAGAGAGCACCATCTGTACCGTTTTCTGTCCGCTCCACTCGGACTTCGAACGGGATCCGAATCCGAGATAGCCCGCACCGATCCGGCCGTGCTCAGCGGTGAGAACCTGCCGACCGGAATAGCCATTCCGAGCTCCCCGTTCGCCGTCGGCGTCATCTCACTGCTACTGGGCTACATCTCGTAGTCGCCGGTGGGGGCACTCGATCACGCGGAGCTGAGTCCAAAGCGATGCCATCGCGCCCACTCGATTGGAAGCGTGATGTCTCGGGCAATTGCACGGTGCTCGCGATCCGCTTCGCGACGGCCGGCGGAAGCTCCGGGGCAACAGCCACCGACCGGCCGTCCGCGGGGATGCTCGCGGCAACCGTTGCAGCAAATGCTCGGGCTGGCCGGAAGTCTGTAACGGGCAACTCGGAGCAGGTCGCCGACGTGGCTGCAACATGAGGCTGTGCTGGGCTGGCGTTTCGGACGAGACGATGCGCAACATGCAATCTACGTTGGCGACTTCCGAGAATGCTTCGCCAGGGCAATGCTCTCGAGCGCTTGGGCCGACATGCATGTGAAACCTGTTTCGGCACAACCGGCTCTATGACTGAACCGAAATATCGCGAGAGTCGACGAGGTCAGTCAGCTCAGCATGATCAGGTTGTGACAGCCTCGTGACAGCGAGCCACCCACCGAGACGACTTCGCAACCCGAATCCCGGCCCTGAGCTGGACGAATACGAAGATGCGACGGCGAAGAACGTACATACCGCGCGGATCTGAAATCCACTGTCTCGGTTGTCCACTCAAATCCGCGATAGGCCGCTGAAGTCCACGTTGCCAGCCGAAAAGCATTGTTGCGGAACAGCAATCTGCATCCGTACGGACTCCGGTGCCCCCAGTCGGACTCGAACCGACACTGTGCGGATTTTAAGTCCGCTGCCTCTGCCAATTGGGCTATAGGGGCCACCGCTGGAGTCGCGCTCCAGCGGTGATGATCATATCGGGCTGCTATTGCGCCGGAATGACCGGCGGCACGAAGTCGAAGGTCATGCCGAGGAGCCACACGAGCAGCAGGACCACCGGGAAGTGGAAGATGAACTGCAGGAACGTGAACCCGATCAAGTCTCGTGCTCGAAGTCCAAGAACCGCCAGCAAGGGCAGCATGAAGAACGGGTTGATCAGGTTCGGCAGGGCCTCGGCCACGTTGTAGATCTGGACGGTCCAGCCGAGGTTCATCTGCACGTCGGTCGCAGATTGCATCACGTACGGCGCTTCGACGAGCCACTTGCCACCGCCGGACGGAACGAAGAGCCCGAGTACGACGGTATAGACCGCGATGACCACGGCGAATCCACCGCCGCTACCGATGTCGGTGAAGAAATTCGCGAGGTGCTCGGAGATCGTCACGCCTCCTCTACCCTCCGCTTTGGTCAACATGGCCGCCATTGCGGCGTACAGCGGGAACTGCACCAAGATCCCTGCAGTGGCGGGAACCGCCTTACTGACGGAATCGAGGAAACGCCGCGGGGTGCCGTGCAGCACGAGACCGAGCATCAGGAACACCAAGAGATAGCCGTTGAGACTGCTGACCACCGATAGCACCGGCAGCGTCAATAGCTGCGAGACAAGCCATCCCAGCGTCATCGCGCCGGCGAAGAGCGGAAGGATGCGGCTGTACTCGAGCCACTCCCCCGGCCTGGTGCGCGGTGCCGGCTCCGCGACGGTGTCGTCGAGATCGACCTCCATGTCGGCGGCAGTCTTGATTGCTGCACCCTTCGGCGCGGACACGTGTGCGATGACGACCGTCAACACGATGATGATGACGCACATCAGCAACGACTGCCACGTGAAGATGGTCTTACCGAAGTCCAGCACACCGGTAACCGAAAGCAGAGTCGCCGGAAGCGAACTGGCCGTCGCCTGCAGCTGAGCCGCCGAGGACGACATGCCCAGCGCCCAGACCGCTCCGAGTCCCATGAATGCAGCAGCCCCCAGAGCCCGATAGTCCGTCCGTAAATCGTCACGCCGCGCGATGGCACGGGCCAACAGACCGGCGAACACCAGACTCAGGCCCCAGTTGAGGAACGAGACCGAACAGGACAGCAGTGCAACGAAACTGACTGCGCTACTGGAGCTCTTGGGCACCTGCGCCAATCGGGTGATCAATCTGGCGACCGGTGGAGACGTTGCCACCACGTACCCGGTGAGCACGACCATCGCCATCTGCAGCGTGAAGGCCGTCAGGTCCCAGAAACCGTTGCCGAACGCGTCGACCACATTCTGCGGAGACGAACCGTTCGCGAACGCAGCAACGGCAACGACCACTACGCCGACGAGGGCGAAGATGTACGCGTCAGGAAACCACTTCTCGGTTCCCTTGGCGAGTGCTTGCGCTACGCGCGCCAGACCTTTCTCGGCCGGGGCCTGCTGGGCGGGTGTCGTCATGGGTGGTCCTAGCCTCGTCGGGAGCAGTGACGTGAGCCACAGCGCCTATCAGGCTTCACCGAAACACGAAGCGATGCAACCTACATCGCCGCAGACCGGGTCTGCAGAATTGCAGATCAGATCTTGATCGACATCGCGATGCCGTCGAGGATGTCGTGCTCACTGACCGTCAACGAGCTGACAGCCCCGCGTCGCTCGAACTCTTCGGCCAGCACGCTGCACACGATCGCTCCGCCGCCGATGACGTCGACCCGTCCGGGGTGCATGGGCCCCAACGCACTTCGCTGCGTGTGAGTCATGTCGATCAGGTCCTCGCATACCTCGAACAACTCCGAGAAGGGCACACGAGACAAGTGCACTGCGTCGGCGTCGTACTCGGGTAGTTCCTTGGCGATGGCCGCGATGGTCGTCATCGTGCCGGCCACACCCACCCAGCTCGACGCGTCGCCGATCGAGACTTCCTCGAATGCCTCCGCCAACTTCTCGCGGGCGTACTCACGCGCACCGTTGATCTCGTCTGCGGTGGGAGGGTCCGAATGCAGGAATCGTTCGGTCAGACGCACACAGCCGATGTTCGCCGAGAACGCCGCTTTCACACCTTTGGCGTCGCCCAGTACGAGCTCGGTGGAACCGCCACCCAGATCGACGACCAGGAAAGGCCCTGCCGCAGAATCGAGTTCACCGACCGCACCGGCAAAGGACAGCCGCGCTTCTTCGTCTCCGGTGATCACCTCGGCCTCGGCACCGGGAATGACCTTGCCGAGTACCTCACGCACCATCGAGAAGAAGTCCTCCCGATTCGACGCATCACGGGTGGCGGAGGTGGCGACCATGCGCACCGCGGTGGCCCCGGTCTTGCGGATGATCTCCGCGTACTCCACCAATGCAACACGGGTGCGCTCGATGGCCTCGGGCACGAAGGCTCCGGTCGCGTCGACGCCTTGCCCCAAGCGCACGATCCGCATCTCACGAGCGACGTCGGCGAGGGTCTTACCGTTGTTGTCTGCGACGAGCAGGCGGATGGAGTTGGTGCCGCAATCGATCGCTGCAACCCTGGTCATGATTTCTCCGCACGTAGTTCTTCGATGGTCGGCCAATCGGCCGGAATAGCTTTGCCGCGCAACGAGTTCTCGGCTGCCAATGCCACCGACTCGTCGCCGAGCGGATTGACTCCTGGCCCCTTGGCCAACGAATGCGCGATCAACACGTGCAGGCACTTGACGCGGTCGGGCATACCGCCGCCGGTGAAATCCGTTCCGAGAGATTCGATCTCGTTACGCTCAGCCAGGTACGACTCGTGTGCACGCAAATAGGCGGCAGCCAATTCCGGGTCGGTCCCCAAGCGTTCGGTCATCTCACGCATGACTCCGGCCGATTCCTGCCGACTTGCTTCCGCCGTCAATCGCGGGTCGGTCAAGTAGTACAGGGTGGGAAACGGAGTGCCGTCGGGAAGCTTCGGGGCAGTTTTCACCACACCCGGCCTGCCGTCCGGAGATCGATACGCGATTTCGAGTACGCCACGCGGTTCACGTCCGAGCTGCGATGCGACCGCATCGAGATCTTCCTGCGAGACTGCCGAGGAATTCACCCGACGGGTCCCCCTTCTGGTTCTGGCACCGGCGGGGCCGGAGCGGGTTCTGGCTGTACGACGGGCATGGGCGCGGACGTGGGCTCCGACGGCTCGTCCGATCCCTGCGGCTGCACCGCGGTGTTCCACAGGTCGGTGTACCACGGCCCGGTCGGGGTGTTGTCCACCTCGAGATCCTTGGAGCTCGGCGAGTAGTCGCCGGGGAGCTGCACCTGATACGGCGTCTCCCCCGGCATGACGAACCGCAGCCGCTCGCGAGCATCGGCGGCGATGCGGGACGGTTCGTTGAGCTGAGATTTCTGGGTCTGGAGCGCGTCCACCTCGTCCTGCAGGGTCTGACGCTCGGCCAGCACGGACTCGAGCTCACCGCGCTGCGAGAAGTAGGTCCTGAGCGGCACGGCCAGCGTCAGCGCCAACGCGCACACCACGACTCCGAGAATGACCGCGCGTCCGGTGGACAGCCCGAAGAACGTTCGCTCGGGCATCTTGGGTCTACGAACACCGACGCGCCTCGGAGCAGCTTTGCCACCCACCACGGCGTCACGCGCCTGATCCGACGGCTCCGGTGGAGTGGCCGGCCGGCCGGAGGCGGTCTCGTCGCGAGACGCACCCCCGGTCGGCTTCGAGCGATTCGGAGAGGAAGGACGGCCGCGGGGTCGGGGATCCCGTCCACCTGGACTGGTCCCGGACCTTCCGCGTCGTGCCATCATTCACTCTCCACTTCGTGCATACGTATCGGTTGACTCAGCCCTCGTAATTGAACCGGGGGAAAGCCAGCTCGCCCGCGTAACGCGCCGCGTCACCCAGAGCTTCTTCGATTCGCAGCAACTGGTTGTACTTGGCGACGCGCTCGCTTCGGGCGGGGGCACCGGTCTTGATCTGCCCGCTGCCGACGGCAACTGCCAGGTCAGCGATGGTGGTGTCCTCGGTTTCGCCGGAACGGTGGCTCATCATCGTCTTGTAGCCGTTGCGATGGGCCAGATCCACTGCATCGAGGGTCTCGGTCAGCGTGCCGATCTGGTTGACCTTGACCAGCAGTGCGTTGGCCGCACCCTTGACGATGCCGTCTTCGAGACGCTCGGGGTTGGTGACGAACAGGTCGTCGCCGACGAGCTGAACCTTGTCACCGATCGATTCGGTGAGTGCGACCCAGCCGTCCCAGTCGTTCTCGTCGAGCGGATCCTCGATGGAGACCAGCGGGTAAGCGTCGACGAGCTCGCCGTAGAAGGCCGACATCTGCTCGGCGGACTTGGTCTCACGCTCGAAGGCGTAGCCGGTGCCCGCGGTGTAGAACTCGGTGGCCGCCACGTCGAGGGCGAGCGCGACATCCTGGCCGGGCTTGAGACCGGTCTTGCCGATGGCCTCGAGGATCAGGTCGAGAGCTGCCTTGGTTCCGGCGAGATCGGGAGCGAAGCCGCCCTCGTCGCCGAGGCCGGTGGACAGGCCCTTGGCCTTGAGCACTGCCTTGAGTGCGTGGTAGACCTCGGCACCCCAGCGCAGCGACTCCTTGAACGTGGCCGCACCGATCGGCGCGATCATGAATTCCTGGACGTCGACGCCACTGTCTGCGTGCGCGCCACCGTTGATGATGTTCATCATCGGCACCGGCAGGATGTGGGCGTTCGGGCCACCGAGGTAGCGGAAGAGCTCGAGTCCGGTGGACTCCGCAGCAGCCTTGGCGACAGCGAGCGAGACACCCAGCAGGGAGTTCGCGCCGAGGCGGGACTTGTCGGGAGTGCCGTCGAGGTCCAGGAGGGCCTGGTCGACGGTGCGCTGCTCGATGGCGTCGAGGCCGATGACGGCGGGTGCAATCTCGTCGAGCACCGCGTTGACGGCCTTCTCGACGCCCTTGCCGCCGTAGCGGTCTCCGCCGTCACGAAGCTCGACGGCCTCGTGCTCACCGGTGGATGCGCCGGAGGGAACGGCTGCACGGGTCAACGTCCCGTCGTCCAATGCGACCTCGACCTCAACCGTGGGGTTGCCACGGGAATCGAGGATCTCGCGAGCTCCGACCTGCTCAATGATGGCCACGAATGCTTCTCCTAGTAACGGGGACCGGCGGACTGTGCCGGGTGCAAGACTAGCCGCTGTTGCATGGTGCCCGCGATGCACGGAGTTTCTACGGCCTGGTGCCCACCGAGTACGCGGCCGCTCGATCTCGCACGTCGCGCAGGTACTGGCCCGACAGGTTGTACGCCATCAACGCGCTCTCCCACCCTTGCGCCGTCCGCAGATCACCGCCGCGCGCGCAGAGATAACGCGCCGCCGTCAGAGCGGCGTCGTCGATGTTGTCCGGATCTGCGATGCCGTCGCCGTTGGCGTCGACTCCCCATTTCTTCCACGTCTCGGGGATGAACTGCATGGGTCCCATCGCACGATCGAACTCGGCATCGCCGTCCATCGATCCGCCGTCGGTGTCCGGGATCTCGGCGACGCCCGGTCCGCCGTCGAGTGGGATTCCGCGAATGGGCGGTGCGACGAGTCCGTCGGGTTGCACGGAAGACCCCTGGTAGGTGCCGTGCCGACTCTCGATGTACCCGATCCCGGCCAGTGTCGTCCAGGCGATGCCGCAGTCCGCGTCGGTCTCGGCCATGATCGCGGCAGCGTGCCCGTACGACGCGAGTGCGGTCACCGAGATACCGAGCGCATCGGTCTGCGGCTCTGCCCAGGCAATGAGCAGATCGGCCGTTCGGCCGGGGGCATTGAAGTCGATGATCGGCACCTCCGTGCCCGGGCCGGGCGGAATGCCCTCGGGAATCTCACGCTTCGGCTCGCTGCTGCCACATGCGGTGAGCGCAAGGAGTACCGATGCGGTGGCGAGCACGCAGATTCGTGAGATCACCTCACCATCCTGCACACGGAAGGTAATAGAAAGCTAAAGGCCGATAAAACCCCAGTACAACGTGCATAAGGACCAGGTTGCAGGGTGTATGTTTCTGTCAACCTTCACGCATGAGGGTCGCCTACCCTTCGCGAGGCAAGGCGTACCAATGTTCGACGCACAACAGGAGCACCATCCGTGTCCGTACTGGCTGCCGCAGGATCTGCGCCGTCGATCGCTACCCAGATGTTCGGCAGCGGTCTGATCGGTCTTCGCGAGGGTCTCGAGACCGGCATCGTGGTGATGATTCTCGTGGCGTTCCTCGTCAAGGCGAACCGACGCGACGCCCTCAAGTGGGTGTGGCTGGGAGTCGGCCTGGCCGTCGCGATGGTGGCGGCGATCTTCTTCGTGATCCACTACGGCACGTCCACCGTCACCGGACTGACGGCCGAGATCATCGCGGGAGCGGCCTCGCTGGTCGCCGTCGTCATCGTCACGGCCATGGTCCTGTGGATGCGCACCGCCGCCAAGAACATCTCCGGCGAGCTGCGGGCGAACATGGAGAAAGCTCTCACCGTCGGGCCTGCTGCAGTGCTGACGCTCTCGTTCTTCGCCGTCGGCCGTGAGGGCGTCGAGACGGCACTGCTCATGGTCGGGTACGCCGAGAACACCAACGGCAGCCTGTGGCCGCTGCTCGGACTTCTACTGGGCATCGTTGTCGCCGCAGTACTGACGGTGTTCCTGTACTTCGGCGCGGTGCGCATCAACTTTGCCGTGTTCTTCAAGTACACCGGCATCTTCCTCATCGTGGTCGCCGCCGGAATCCTCGCCTACGGCATCCGCGCCCTGCAGATCGGCGGAGTTCTGCCCGGTGGCAGTGCTGTCGCCTTCGACATCACCGCACACTTCGATGCCTCGAGCTGGTACGGCACCGTGCTCGCCGGCATCTTCAACTTCCGCCCCGAACCCACTGTCTTCCAAGCGATCGCGTGGGTGCTGTACATCGTCGTCGTGTTGTTCCTCTTCCTCCGCCCGGTCCGCGTTCCCGCGGCTCCCGAGCCTGTACTTCAGAACTCCTGAAAGGCACCACCACCATGCGTCGTACCACTTACGCTCTGGCCGCGGTCGCGGTTCTACCGATGGCCCTGGCCGGATGCACCGAGAAGTCCTCGACCGAGGCCGCATCGGGCGATATCGCCGTCACGGCCACCGACTCGTCCTGCGACGTCGGTGCAACCGAGGGCACCACCGGAAACTCCACGTTCCAGATCACCAACAACGGCAGCAAGGTCACCGAGTTCTACGTCTACGGCGAGGGCGACCGAGTCATGGGCGAGGTCGAGAACATCGGACCGGGTCTGACGCGTCAGCTCATCGTCGCTCTGCCCGACCCCGGCACGTACCAAACCGCCTGCAAGGCAGGCATGGTGGGCGACGGCGTCCGCGCCGATTACGTTGTGACCGGCGATTCGGTTCGCCAGACGGACGAGGACGGCTTGCTCACCGAGGCAGCCGACGGCTACAAGCGCTACGTCGTCAGTCAGATCGACGCGTTGCAAGAGACCACGACGTCGTTCGTCACCGCGGTCAAGAGCGGCGACGTTGCCGCAGCCAAGGCCCAGTTCCCCATCGCGCGTAGCTATTACGAGCGCATCGAGCCGGTCGCCGAGAGCTTCCCGGACGACCTCGATCCGCGCATCGACTTGCGCGAGCCCGACGTCGAGCCCGGCGCGGAGTGGACCGGCTTCCACCGCATCGAGAAGGACCTGTGGACGCAGGGGCTGCAGCCCGACACCAATGCGATGGCCGATCAGCTCGAGGCCGACATCACCGAACTCGCAGACAAGATCAAGGCCGACGACTTCACCATCGACCCCGTCCAGGTCGCCGGTGGCGCACAGGGATTGCTCGACGAGGTCGCCAAGACCAAGATCAGCGGTGAAGAGGACTTCTTCTCGCACACCGACCTGTGGGACTTCCAGGCCAACGTCGACGGCTCGCAGGCAGCCATCGCGGCCGTGCGTCCGATCCTCGACGAGCGCAACGCCGAACTGGGCACCGCGATCGACGCCCGCTTCGCAGAACTCGACGCCGAACTCGCCAAGTACCGCAGCGGCGACGGCTTCGTCTTCTACGACACCGTGACCGAACCGCAGCGACAGGAACTGTCGAACAAGATCGACGCACTGTCCGCCGAAGTGAGCCAGGTGCAGGGTGTCGTTGCCGGACAGTAAGACTGGACAGTTCTCCCGGCGGCGTCTGTTCGGTGCCGTCGGGACCGGGGCTGCACTCGTCGGAGTCGGGGCCATCGCGGGACACGCGACGGCCTCGGGCGCAGAGGTGCCGACGTCGGACGTCGTCGAGTTCCGCGGCGACCATCAGGCCGGCATCGTCACTCCGGCACAGGACCGCATGCACTTCGTCGCGTTCGACGTCACCACCGACTCTCGCGAGGATTTCGTTGCGCTGCTGAAGAAGTGGACCCTGATGGCCGAGCGGTTGGTGCATGGCGAGGAGACGTTCGACGGCGGAGCTGTCGACGGCGGCCAGTACAACCCGCCCGCCGACACCGGTGAGGCGCTGGGCCTGACCGCATCGTCTTTGACGTTGACGATCGGTTTCGGTCCGGCACTGTTCGATCGGTTCGATCTGGCGTCGAGAAGACCTGCCTCCCTTGCTGATCTGCAGCACTTTCCGGCCGACAACCTCGACCCGCGCCGCTCGGGTGGCGACCTCTGCATCCAGGCCTGTGCAAACGACCCGCAGGTTGCCGTGCACGCCATTCGCAACCTCGCCCGCGTCGGGTTCGGCACGGTTTCGGTCAAGTGGTCTCAGCTGGGCTTCGGACGCACCTCGTCCACCTCGACCACCCAGGACACCCCGCGAAACCTGTTCGGCTTCAAGGACGGGACCGCCAACCTCAAGGCCGAGGACCCGTCTCTGCTGGACGAGAACGTCTGGGTTGCCCCTGACGACGATCAGGAATGG
Organism: Rhodococcus sp. PML026; assembly: GCF_000963615.1. Taxonomy (NCBI): domain Bacteria; kingdom Bacillati; phylum Actinomycetota; class Actinomycetes; order Mycobacteriales; family Nocardiaceae; genus Rhodococcus; species Rhodococcus sp. PML026. The sequence goes on from NZ_KQ031376.1 coordinate 464,817, forward strand.
ATGGCAGGTGGCTCCTACCTCGTGGCCCGCCGTATCCGCATGCTCATCGAATCGTGGGACCGCACCACGCTCAAGGAACAAGAGCGAGTGATCGGACGCAGCAAGGGAACCGGTGCACCGCTCGGCCAGAAGGACGAATTCGACGCACTCGATTTCGAGTCACAGGGACCCGAGGGCACCTTCATCGACAAGACCGCACACGTGCGTCTGGCGTCGAAGGAAAACCTCGGCGGCGTCCAGATCCTGCGTCGGGGATACAACTTCACCGACGGATCGGACGGCTTCGGCCACCTCGACGCCGGACTGTTCTTCATCGCCTACTGCCGCGATCCCCTGACCCAATTCGTCCCGATGCAGTTGGCCCTGTCTCGCAAGGACGCACTGAACGAATACATCCAACACGTCGGGTCTGCGGTATTCGCGTGCCCACCCGGCGTCGGAAAATCCGAGTACTGGGGTTCGACGCTGTTCGAGTGATTCTTCGCCGGCCCCACCCCGTCCGGGCGGTGAGTTCGTGCACGCGGTTCGGTCTACACCGTCGTATGTTTTCGTCATCGACATCGGGAGCACAAATGGGTCAGCTGGTTCGGGTACAGAATTTCACCGTCTCGAGCGACGGTATTGCTGCTGGCGAGGACCAGAGCCTCGAGAGCCCGTTCGGTCTCGACCATCTGGCACTGATGAGGTGGTACTTCGCCACCGCCAGTTTTCCTGGAAACGCCGGATCGAGCGGTAGCCGCGGACTCGACGACTACTTCGCCCGCGACTTCGCCCGCAACATCGGTGCCGAGATCATGGGCCGACACAAGTTCGGGCCACAACGCGGACCGTGGGCCGATCACGAGTGGCAGGGCTGGTGGGGCGACGAGCCGCCGTTCCACACGCCCGTCTTCGTGCTCACCCACCACGAACGGCCGTCGATCACACTCTCCGACACCACGTTTCACTTCGTCGACGGCGAGCCCGGCGACGTACTGAAACAGGCGAAGGAGGCGGCCGACGGGAAGGACGTGCGACTCGGCGGTGGCGTCACGAGTATCCGCGAGTTCCTCGACGCAGATCTGGTCGACACCATGCACATCGCCGTCACACCTATCGAATTCGGCTCGGGTCTGAAGCTGTGGGATTCACCCGACGAATTGAACGACAGATTCGAGCACGAAGTTGTCCCGAGTAGCAGCGGTATGACTCATCACCTGTTCTGGCGTAGGTAGCCGGGCCGGATCAATGCGCCTTTGTTGCACTCTGACCGACTGAAACCCACATTGATCCCGACCCGAGGGACGAGGAATACCCCCCCCCCCCAGCGCGAGGATTGGGGCGAGTGAGAACAACTCAGGCGGAGTCGGCGTCGGAAGGGAAATCCGATGCCGACATTCCGAGGTGCTCGATGTGATAGACGGCCTCGTCGAGCAACATCGCGACGTGGTTGTCGTACAGGCGATAGATGACGCTTCGGCCCGAGCGAGTTCCGGTGACCAGTCCCATGGCGCGTAACAGCCGGAGCTGATGCGACACCGCCGACTGTTCCATTTCCACTGCCTCGGCCAAATCGTTGACCCCGCTCGGCCCCTGCCGTAGCTGCGTCAGAATGCGCAGTCGGCTCGGTGTGGCCAGAGCCTGGAGGGTCGCGGCCACCGTGGCGGCAGATTCGGCATCGAGCTGCGCAGGCGGCGTGCTGCGTCCCTCGACTCCATGTCCCATGCGACAACTATAGTTTATGTACACATGTAAAGGTCTTCATGTAATCTTGTACGGTGAGGTTCGCACTCTCCCAGGAACGAAGGCCCACATGACTTTCACCAGCACCGCCCCGGCACCGGCCGACGTGCGACCCCCAGCCGGCGCGAGCCGCACCCGTCTCGTCGACATCGCCGAAGTGAGATGGGCGCTGGCCGCGACGGCACTGTTCGCCCTCGGACTTCTCGCGCAGTTGATCGACGCGCCGACATGGACGTACTGGGCGCTCTACCTCGCCTGCTACGCCACCGGTGGGTGGGAGCCTGCGCTGGAAGGACTCCGGGCGCTGCGGGATCGAACGCTCGACGTCGACCTGCTGATGATCGTCGCCGCACTCGGTGCCGCCGCGATCGGGCAGATCTTCGACGGCGCACTGCTGATCGTCATCTTCGCCACGTCCGGTGCCCTCGAAGCGGTGCTCACCAGACGCACCGCCGACTCGATCCGGAGCTTGCTGGATTTGGCACCCGAGACCGCGACCGTCCTCGACACCTCCGGCCACGAACGAACAGTCGATGCATCCGACCTGCGCCCGGGCGACATCGTGACAGTGCGCCCCGGCGAACGCATTTCGGGTGAAGGCACCATCGTCGACGGCGCATCCGACATCGATCAGGCCTCGATCACGGGGGAATCGGTGCCCGTCTCGAAATCCGTGGGCGACGAGGTGTTCGCCGGGACCATCAACGGCACCGGCGCACTACGGATCAGGATCGACGTCGACCCGTCCGACACGATCATCGCGCGCATCGTCACCCTGGTCGAGCATGCGTCCGAGACCAAGGCCGAGAAGCAACTGTTCATCGAAAAAGTCGAGCAGTACTACTCGAAGACCGTCGTGCTCTGTACCGCAGCGATATTCGCGGTACCGATGCTGCTCGGGAACGACCTCGAATCGTCGTTGCTGCGGGCGATGACGTTCATGATCGTCGCGTCACCGTGCGCGGTGGTCCTGGCGACCATGCCGCCCCTACTCGCAGCGATGGCCACAGCGGGCAGGAACGGCGTGCTGGTCAAGTCTGCCGTGTCGATGGAACAGCTGCGCTCCATCGACACGGTCGCCTTCGACAAGACGGGGACCCTCACCGAGGGAACACCCCGGGTGGAGTGCATCGATAGTCTCGGAACCCTGGGCGAGCTCGAGGTGCTCCGCCTGGCAGCGGCGGCCGAGAACGGAAGCGAGCACCCGATCGGGCTCGCTGTCGTCGATTACGCCACGAGCCGGGGCGTCGCGATCATCACGGCAACGCACTTCGATTCGACACCCGGCATGGGAGTCACGGCAACGGTCGACAGCCGCATCGTCACGGTCACGAAACCCGAAGCCGAAGCCGAAGCCGCACAGCACAACACGAACGCCCCGGCCGAGCGCACAGCCGCCCTTCGAGAAGCCGAGGGCATGACGGCGGTGATCGTGCACCTCGACGGAGAAGCGATCGCCGTGATCGGACTCGTCGACATCGTTCGCGCCGAGGCCGACACCACGGTCGCAGGTCTCGAAGAACTGGTCGGCACTCGACCGGTGCTCCTCACCGGCGACAACGACCGCGTCGCTCGAGCAGTGGCAGCGCGCGCCGGAATTGTCGACGTACGCGCGGGGCTGCTGCCCCAGGACAAGGCCGAGGCCGTCACACAACTGCAGAACGAACGTACCGACGGCGAGACCCCGCGGCGAGTGCTGTTGGTCGGCGACGGCGTCAACGACGCGCCGGCGATGGCTACGGCCGACATCGGTGTCGCCATGGGACGTCGAGGATCCGATCTCGCGCTCGACACCGCCGATGCCGTCCTGATCCGCGACGACCTCGGGGCCCTGGCGGCCGTCATCGCGCTTTCGCGGCGGGCTCACCGCATCGTGGTCGCGAACCTGGCGATTGCGGCGACGTTCATCGTGGTGTTGGTCGCCTGGGATCTGATCGGTACCCTTCCGCTACCGATCGGCGTGGCCGGTCACGAAAGCTCCACGGTCATCGTCGCTTTGAACGGGATGCGATTGCTGTCCTCGCGTGCCTGGAAGCAGAAAGCGTCCCGGTCAGCCCCGTAGACCCCAGTGTTCGATCCAATCCAACGCACTCATCTCTCCCGGCGTGACGCCCGCATTGCGGGCCGATGCCTCGGCATTACGGATCAACGCGGCGAAATCGAGTACTCGACGCCGTAATGTGTCCTCGGCACTGTCCCCGCCGTTCGAATGGTCGACGCCGATGTGGACGACCCGCAGACCGTCCGGAACGAGCTCGTCGGGCAGTCCCGCCTTGCTGGCGCGTCCGACCACCTTCTGCGCCAATGCAAGTGACGGCTGAGACATTGCGATGCCGTCCAGGCAGGAGCCCCTGGCTTTTTCCGACGCCTTCTTCTCTTCCCACATTCGCTCCTGCTCGACGATGTCGATCGGTCCGGTGTCGGTTCGGCTCAGATGCGGGCTGCGGTGTGTCAGCTTTCGCACCAGACCTGCGGCAACGTCATCGACGTCGAAGGGGTCCTCGGCGGCGTCCTGAGCTATCCGGGAGTGAAAGAGCACCTGTAACAACAGGTCTCCCAGCTCTTCACGGAGGTCGACCAAGTTGCCGGCGGCGATGGCGTCGAGCAGCTCGTAGGTTTCTTCCAGAAGGTAGCCGCGCAGCGACTCGTGCGTCTGCTGAGCTTCCCAGCCGCCGACGCTACGCAAACGGTCCATCAGCTGGACCGCCGCGATGACGTCGTCGCCCGGAAGCTTCTCGGCCGCGACGACGCGTTCGCCGCGGGCGATCCGGTTCTGTACATCGGGATTGGTCCGGTCGGTGCTCACCAACACGGCATCGACGTCGTCGGGCGCGGCGGTGCCGGAGAACAACCAGCGCACCTTCACCGGAACCTCTTCGGTGAACTGCACTGCGCCACCGAGAAATTCGACGGCGTCCACCGGTACCTGAGTAGGACGAACAGGGTCGAGCAGAACGATCGTCACCGCTACACCCCCACAGTTTGCTCCAACAGGACGGACCGAGATGGCTTCCCGTCCAAGGATAGGATGAGATCGGCGATGAACTGCACCAATTCGACATCGCGGACGCGCGCCGCTCCGACACCGCCGCCTTCGACGCGGGGCAACGGCAGCTGCACCACTCCGGTGGTCGCACGATACGTCGCGCTCGGGTAGAGGCGCTTGAGCCTGATCTGCTTCGAATCGGGCAGGTCCATCGGAGCCAATTTCACCTGTGTCCCGGCCACATTGACGTCGGTCAGGCCGTATTCCTTGGCGATCAGGCGCAGCTTCGCGATGGAGACCAGGCGGCCGACCTCCTCGGGTAGCGGGCCGTAGCGATCGACGAGTTCGTCGATGACGGCGTCGATGCCTTCGGAGTCGGCCGCGGCGGCGAGTTTACGGTAACCCTCGAGCCGGAGCCGATCGCTGGTGACGTAATCCGGCGGGATGTTCGCGTCGACGGGGAGGTCGATACGCACTTCCTTGGGTGCCTCGTCCGTCGTGATCGGCTTACCGTCGGCGGCAGCGCGGTAGGCCTCGACCGCTTCACCGACGAGCCGCACGTACAGATCGAATCCGACGCCGGCGACGTGGCCCGACTGCTCGGCTCCCAGAACGTTTCCGGCACCACGAATTTCGAGGTCCTTCATCGCCACGGCCATACCGGCTCCGAGGTCGGAGTTCTGCGAGATGGTCGCCAAACGGTCGTAGGCGGTTTCGGTGAGCGGCTTCTCCGGCGGGTACAGGAAGTACGCGTACCCGCGTTCGCGGCTACGACCCACTCGACCGCGCAGCTGATGCAGCTGGGACAGGCCGAGCGAATCGGAGCGTTCGACGATCAGCGTGTTGGCGTTGGAGATATCGAGACCGGTTTCGATGATGGTGGTGCACACCAGCACATCGGTCTCGCGTTGCCAGAAACCCTGCACGGTGCGTTCGAGCGTTTCCTCGTTCATCTGACCGTGTGCGGTCGCCACTCGCGCCTCGGGGACGAGATCCCGAATCTTCTTGGCGGCCTTGTCGATCGAGCTCACTCGGTTGTGTACGAAGAACACCTGGCCGTCGCGCAGCAATTCGCGCCGAATGGCGGCCGCAACCTGCTTGTCGTTGTACGCGCCGACGTAGGTCAGCACCGGATGCCGCTCCTCGGGCGGGGTGAGGATGGTCGACATCTCGCGAATGCCCGCCAGGCTCATCTCCAGCGTTCGCGGAATCGGGGTGGCCGACATCGTCAGCACGTCGACGTGAGTACGGAGCGACTTGATGTGCTCCTTGTGCTCGACGCCGAAACGCTGCTCCTCGTCGACGATGACCAGGCCGAGGTCTTTCCAGGCGACACCGGTCTGCAGCAACCTGTGCGTACCGACGACGATGTCGACGGTGCCGTCGGCCAATCCGGCCATCACTTCTTTGGAATCGGCACCGTGGGTGAAGCGAGAGAGCCCTTTGACCGTCACCGGGAACGACGCCATCCGCGCGGTGAACGTCTGCAGATGCTGTTGCGCGAGAAGCGTTGTCGGGACCAGGACGGCCACCTGCTTGCCGTCCTGAACTGCCTTGAACGCGGCACGCACGGCGATCTCGGTCTTGCCGTAACCCACGTCGCCCAGGATGACGCGGTCCATCGGGACGGCCTTCTCCATGTCGGCCTTGACCTCGGTGATGGCCGTCATCTGATCGACCGTCTCGGTGAACCCGAACGCATCTTCCATCTCGCGCTGCCACGGAGTATCGGCCCCGAAGGCGTGTCCCGGAGCCGCCTGACGAGCGGCATACAGCTGCACGAGTTCGCCGGCGATCTCGCGAACCGCCTTGCGCGCCTTGCGTTTGGTGTTCGCCCAGTCGGACCCGCCGAGCTTGCTCAGTGTCGGCAGTTCGCCGCCGACGTAGCGCGAGAGTTGATCGAGTGAATCCATCGGCACGAACAGTCGGTCGCCGGGATGACCGCGCTTGCTCGGCGCGTATTCGACGACGAGGTATTCGCGCCGGGCACCGCCTATGGTGCGCTCGACCATCTCGACGAACCGGCCGATGCCGTGCTGGTCGTGCACGACGCTGTCGCCGGCGACGAGAGCCAGCGGATCGACCTGATTGCGACGCTTCGCCGGTAGCTTGCGCCCCTCCCCCGCCGCCGCGACACGGTTACCGGTGAGATCGCTCTCGGTGACGACCACGAGCTTTGCGTCGGGAAACACCAGGCCGTCGTGCAGCGAACCGCACAGGACGTTGACGACGTCCGGAACCGGGACCGCACCGGAATCGAGATGTGCAGCAGGCACTTCTGCCTCGGCGAGGCGCTCGATGATGCGCTTGGCGGTACCGGCTCCGGCCACGGAGATGACGGCCCGTCCCCCGGTGGCGATGTGAGCTCGCAGGGTGGCGTACAGCGCCGTCAACGCTTCCTCGGAACCTCGCACCTCGGGCACGGGATCGACGGCGAGCTCCACTTCTTCACCGTTGCCCGATGCCAAGGGGCTGATGGTCCACCACGGCCGGCCGTGCACCTGGGCCGATTCGCGTACCTGCCGCAGCGAGCGGTATGCGGAGGCACCGAGATCGAGCGAGGCCCCCTCGAGGCTGGACGTATCGAGGGTGGACGTGTCCAGTGGCGCGGCTCCACCGATGGATGCCGCAGTCCAGGACGCTTCGAGGAATTCCTGTCCTGTGCGGACCAAATCGGTTGCGCGAGTTCGGATTCGCTCGGGATCGCAGAGCAGGACGTGGGTCCCGGCGGGCAATGTGTCGGCGAGCAGTTGCAACTCGCCGGGTTGCAACAGCGGCAGCAGCGCCTCCATGCCCTCCACCGGGACTCCGGCCGACAGCTTGTCCAGCATCTCGACCAACGCGGTGTCACCGGCATTGTCGGCGGCGAGCACGGCCGCGCGATCGCGAACCTCCTGCGTGAGAAGCAATTCTCGACACGGCGGCGCGATGACGAGATCGACCTCGTGATCGGGGAGCGATCGCTGATCGGAGACGGCGAATGCGCGGAGCTCGGTGATCTCGTCGCCCCAGAATTCGACGCGGACCGGATGATCGGCCGTCGGCGAGAACAGGTCGAGAATGCCGCCGCGGACGGCGAATTCGCCGCGCTTGCCCACCATGTCGACGCGCAGGTAGCCGAATTCGACGAGGCGATGGATCAAGCCGTCGAAGTCCAGATCGAGACCCACTTTGAGCGTGACGGGTTCGATCTCGCCGAGACCCGGGGCCATCGGCTGCACCAGCGATCGAACGGTGGTGACGATGACACGCAGCGGATCGCCGTAGTCGCTGTCACCGGGGCGGGCGAGACGACGGAGCACATCGAGCCGCTTGCCCACGGTATCGGCGCTCGGGGAGAGCCGTTCGTGCGGCAGCGTCTCCCACGACGGGAACATGGCGACGCCGTCACCGAGCATCTGGGTGAGTTCACCCGTCAGGTCGTCGGCTTCGCGTCCCGTCGCGGTGACGATCAGAAGTTGGGTGCGCTGCGCGATTGCGGCGGCCACGAACGGGCGCACCGAGTGCGGCCCGATCAACGTGTGCTCGGCCGTCCCGATCGCGTCGGCGACCGCGACCATCGACGCATCCGTCAACGCGACACTGGCGAGCCCCGAAAGGTGAAGCGCCGCGTCGGGAACGATCGGGGCCGGCCCGGACGTGGTCATGGCAGGCAGGGAATCGGAAGACAACAGCAATGCTCCTGAACGAGTCGAGGCGATGGCTGCGCACGCACAGTCCCATCGAGTCTATGGGAGCGCACCGACACCGTGACACGCGGGAGATGCCGTCGAACCAGGACCGAGCCCGAGAATCAGGGCCTCGAAATCGGAGCCTGGAACTGGGGGCCCGAACTACGGACCGAAGCGAATGACGCGACGGGCCGCGAATTCGCGGAAGTAGTCCGACTTGTTCGTCGGCACCAGCGCGGGGAGCAGGTAGTACCAGAGTCGCTCCATGCGCGAGGGCAGTTCCTCGGTGGTGGAGGTGGCGACGGCGACCATGTGAACGCCGGTGAGGATTTCGAGCACGAGCGAACCGATGGTGCTCGGATCCGAACTGGGGTCGATGTCACCCTGTGCGATGGCCTTGGCGGCGAGCTTGTCGAACGCGACGCTCCAGCCGGCCATGACGTTGCCCTCGGTGCCGCGGTAATCACCGATCTGATGGCTCAGACGCAGCATCGCCGACACCATCGGGTCGGTGACGGAGAGGTCGACGACGATGTAAGAGATCCCGATCGCAGCTTCCAGGGCCGGGATGCGCCCGTCGTTGAACTGCATGCAAGCCGTGCTCAGACGCGCATTGCCCTCGTCGATGACCGCACGTGCGAGTTCTTCCTTCGAGCCGAAATGGAAGTACAACGCGCCCTTGGTGACCTGGGACTGAGAGATGATTTCACTGAGGCTTGCGTTCGCGTACCCGAGGCGCAGGAAGACATTCGCTGCGCCTGCAAGCACGGTGTCGCGAGTGATCTCAGCGCGAGCCTGCCTGACCATAGGATCCGCCTCTGCGATTGAACTTCCACTGCGCAAATTACGCCCGAACGGTACCACTGAGCAGCTTTACGTTTGACGCCAACATGCATCGGTCCGGATGACAATCGCCCCTGATGTGATGCGGCCCTCCCGCCCGACAAAGGGGACGATACCCCCTTTTTTCCTCGGTGAGAGCCGAAACAGAGTTGTCATTCCTCGGTCAGTCGAGGGTCCGCCTCCAGATTTGTCAGCCCGTTCCAGCACAGGTTCACCACGTGGGCCGCAACCACTTCCTTGGGCGGCGTTCGCACGTCGAGCCACCACTGGGCCGTCATCGACACCATGCCGACCAACGCCTGCGCATACATCGGCGCGAATTCCGGATCCAGACCGCGTCGCGAGAAATCCCCCGCGAGCATGTGCCCGACGCGTCCCACGGCCTCGTTGAGGAGAGACGAGTACTTGCCGTCCTCGGCCGATGCCGGCGAATCACGGACCAGAATGCGGAATCCGTCGGTGCGCTCCTCGATGTACGTCAGCAGGGCGAGCGCGACTCGTTCGACCCGAATACGCGACCGGTTGAGTTCGAGAGAACTGGTGATCATGCCCAGCAGCGTCGACATCTCGCGATCCACGATGACGGCATAGAGGCCTTCCTTGCCCCCGAAGTGTTCGTAGACCACCGGTTTGGACACGTTCGCGCGTCCGGCGACCTCCTCCACCGACGCCGCCTCGTACCCACGCTCGGCGAACAGCGTGCGCCCCACCTCGATCAACTGCTCGCGTCTCTGTGTCCCCGTCATGCGGACACGAGGTGTGCGTTCCTGCTCGGAGGCTGCGCCTGTCATCGAAAACCGCTTCCGTCACCGACCGTGGGCAATGCGGACGTCGAATCGACGCCTACTACAGACTAACGATGCCCGATCCATCCGTTTTTCCTGTCGCAGGGGCCGCGCCGGAACGACGCGAGTGGTCTGTTATGCGTCGCGGTTCGACTCACCGCCACCTCTCATGCGAGGATCGGTGCGCTCAGTGGGAGCGCAGCGGCTAACGAAGGCGTCGTTCTCTTCGTCGGCCACTGCTGCCACCGCTGGTCGATTATCCGCCGTGGTGTAATGGCAGCACCTCTGATTTTGGTTCAGATAGTTCAGGTTCGAGTCCTGGCGGCGGAGCGAGCAAGACCATTCGTGCATGCCCGTTTCGCGTCATCGCCCCGAGGAGCTCAATGCCTGTGCAGACCGCCGTGGTCGTTCTCGCTGCGGGTGCAGGTACCCGAATGCGGTCCAAGACTCCGAAAGTTCTGCATCCCCTGGCCGGCCGCACCATGCTCGCCCATGCGCTGCACGCCGCCGCCGATCTGGGCCCGGACCACCTGGTCACCGTTGTCGGCCACGATCGCGAACGGGTGAGCGCCGCAGTTCACGATCTGGCCGCCACGTTCGGCCGCACCATCCACACCGCAGTGCAGGATCGACAGCTCGGCACCGGGCACGCCGTCCAGTGCGGCCTCGCGGCGCTGCCGGACGACTTCGAGGGCACCGTCCTCGTCACTGCCGCCGACGTCCCGCTGCTCGACGGCCATACCCTCAAAGCTCTGCTCGACGAGCACCTGAGCGCTCCCCGCCCAGCGGCGGCGACGGTACTGACCTTCCTCCCCGAGGACGCCAACGGCTACGGCCGCATCGTGCGTACGAACGACGGCGAGGTGGCCGAGATCGTCGAACATGCCGACGCCACCCCCGCTCAGGTCCTCATCGGTGAGGTCAACTCCGGCGTCTACGCATTCGACGCGGTCGCTCTGCGCACGGCATTGGGCAAGCTCAGCACCGCCAACGCGCAGCACGAGCTGTACCTGACCGACGTCGTCAAGATCAGCAAGGCCGACGGCAAGGCCGTCTACGGCACCCAGCTCGCCGATCCGGACCTGGTGGTGGGCGTCAACGATCGCGTTCAGCTGGCGCACGTCACGTCCGTGCTCAACCGCCACATCATCGAACGGCACATGCGCGCAGGCGTGACCGTCGTCGATCCCGCGACCACCTGGATCGACATCGACGTCACCCTCGGCGCGGACGTACGCATCGAACCCGGCGTCCAACTGCACGGCAAGACGCACATCGCCGACGACGCGGTCGTCGGTCCCGACTCGACACTGCGGGACGTCGAGATCGGCGAGCGCGCGTCGGTAGTCCGTACCCACGCCGAGCAGGCCGTCATCGGACCGGATGCGACAGTCGGGCCGTTCACCTACCTGCGTCCTGGAACTGTCCTCGGCACGGGCGGCAAACTCGGTGCCTACGTGGAGACGAAGAACGCGACGATCGGCAACCACACCAAGGTCCCGCACCTCACCTACGTCGGCGACGCCACGATCGGGGAGCACAGCAACATCGGCTGCTCCAACGTCTTCGCCAACTACGACGGCGTCAACAAGAGCCGCACGGAAATCGGATCCCACGTACGCACAGGATCCGACTCGACGTTCGTCGCCCCTGTGCACGTGGGCGACGGCGCTTACACCGGTGCAGGAACAGTGGTTCGGGACGATGTTCCTCCCGGCGCACTGGCCGTGTCCGGTGGCAAGCAACGCAATATCGAAGGCTGGGTCGTTCACAACAGGCCCGGAACCGAAGCTGCACAGGCAGCGGCGCGCGCAGATCGTGCTCGGCAAGAACTAAAGGACGGCGAAAAGCAGTGACCACCCCTAATTGGATCGACAACCAGAAGAACCTCATGTTGTTCTCTGGCCGAGCACATCCGGAGTTGGCCGAGCAGGTCGCCAAGGAACTCGGAATCGACGTCACCCCGCAGACGGCACGTGACTTCGCCAACGGCGAGATCTTCGTGCGCTTCGAGGAGTCGGTCCGCGGATCGGACGCATTCGTTCTGCAGTCGCACCCGTTCCCGCTGAACACCTGGCTGATGGAACAGCTCATCATGATCGACGCACTCAAGCGTGGATCCGCCAAGCGCATCACCGCGATCCTTCCGTTCTACCCGTACGCACGCCAGGACAAGAAGCACCGCGGCCGCGAGCCGATCTCCGCTCGCCTCGTCGCCGATCTGCTCAAGACCGCCGGTGCCGACCGCATCATCACCGTCGATCTGCACACCGACCAGATCCAGGGCTTCTTCGACGGCCCCGTCGACCACATGCATGCCCACAGCCAGCTCGCCGATCACATCCGCGGCAAGTACAGCCTCGAACACATCACCGTCGTATCCCCCGACTCCGGCCGCGTGCGCGTCGCCGAGAAGTGGGCCGACTCGTTCGGCGGCGCACCGCTCGCCTTCATCCACAAGACGCGTGATCCCCTGGTGCCCAACCAGGTCAAGTCCAACCGCGTCGTCGGCGAGGTCGAAGGCCGCACCTGCATCCTCATCGACGACATGATCGACACCGGCGGCACCATCGCAGGCGCAGTCAAGGTACTCAAAGAAGCCGGAGCGGGTGACGTCGTCATCGCCGCAACCCACGGCGTGCTGTCCAACCCGGCCGCCGAGCGCCTCGCCAACTGCGGTGCCAAGGAAGTCGTCGTCACCAACACCCTGCCGATCAGCGACGAGAAGCGCTTCGACACGCTGACCGAACTCTCGATCGCACCGCTGCTCGCCCGCACCATCCGCGAGGTCTTCGAAAACGGTTCGGTCACCAGCCTTTTCAACGGCAGCGCGTAACAGTAGGTCTGTTTCGCTCGATCCGAAACCCGCTCCGCCCGCTCCCCACCTGCACTGCATGAACTACGTCACGCCCGTGGCCGGAATATGCAGCTCGCGAGACGGGGGCGTGCGGGGCGGGTTTTGTTGTCACCTAAGATGACTCGTCGTGATCGACGCACATTCTCTCAACGCCCCGGCCGGAACTACTACCGTCAGAATCGCTCGATGGACGCCGGGCGGGTGCGTCTGGTGCGGCAGCACCGACAGCGTCGAAACCTTCCGTAACGAGCCGCGGTGCGGCCTGTGCCGAGAGAAGGAAGCCGTCATCGACGAGGCGAAGCACTTCATCGGCATGTACGGCCTGCGGCCTCTCGGTGGCACGCTCGCGTCCGACGACGAGGAGGAGCGCGAGTACCGCGTCACCGCCCGCGATGCGCGTGAGGTGCTCAACCGCATTCGACTCGAGAAGCTCCCCGACCCGGCCGCGGTCCGCAAAGCGTTGCGGCCCAGAGCCGCTGCTGCAGTGAACGCAGCGGCGTCTTCGTCGGCGACGACGTCGGGGTCTGCTCCGGCGAAGGCACCCACCAAGAAGTCGCAGGCCGGTGTCACCGGGATCGACGCGATCGAACTGCAGTCGCGGGTGGAGAAGTTGCTGACTCAACTCACCTCGGTGGACGAACAGATCAGCGCACTGGACGGCGCGCAGGGCCTACCGGCACGCGCACGTATGAAGGATCTCGAGAAGCAGCGGACGACCGTTCTGACGACGCTGGCCGCCCTCGAGAAGGCGCGTCGCCGCACCAACTGATGCACGTAGTCTGATCGAGTGCTGCGCAAGCTATCGATCTCACGGCAGGTACTCGACGCCGCGTACGCGGTCGTGTTCGTCCTGCTGCTGCTGGCGTCCACCGTGAACGGAGTTGCCGGCACCGCAGGTGTGGGCGTTCTGGTCGGGTTCGGCGTTGCACTGGCCATCCGACGCCGATCACCACGATGGTCCTTGGCGCTCGCCTGGGTGCTGGCCGTCGTGCAGATGGTCACCGGAGTGCTGCCGCTGTCTGCGGACACTGCGATCTTCGCAATTCTGTATTGCACGGCCGCGTACGGCGACAACGTGGTTCGACGCCTCGGGCTCGCGTCCGCCGTCGGCGGCGGAGTGATCGCAGCGGTGTATCTGGCCTACGTGGACGGAAATCCGTTCGGCCCACCCACGGAAGAGGGCTTTCAGGAACCCCGACTCCTACAGTTCGCTTTCCTCCTCGCGGGCCTGTGGGCGATACTCGGGTTGTCCTGGGCCTTGGGTCGCTTGGCTTACGCGCGGCGCACATCGATCGAATCGGCACACGCGCGCGAGCTCGCGGAGGTTCATCAGGCCCGCGCCGAGCACGAGGTGGCAATCGAGCAGGAGCGCAACCGAATTGCCCGTGACATGCACGACATCGTCGCGCATTCGCTGGCTGTGGTGATCGCACAGGCCGACGGCGCGCGGTACGTACGCGCTGTCGATCCCGCCGCGGTGGACACCGCACTGACCACCATCTCCGATACCGCCCGCGCCGCGCTGTCCGATGTACGGGTGCTACTCGGCCAGCTGCGGCACAGCCAAGGCGACCTGCCGAACCCGACATCTGAGGATCTGGATCGACTGCTCGCCTCGATGCGGGCCACCGGTCTGCAGATCGACGCCACCATCGACACCACCGGCTCGTCGTTGGGGGCCGGAGCGCACCTGGCGCTGTACCGCATCGCACAGGAATCGTTGACCAATGCGCTGCGCCACGGCGACCCGGACGAGCCGGTGTCCGTCACCATCGAATCCGATTCTGCCGGCGTCGAACTGACGGTCCGCAACAGTGTCCGTCCCGGCCGTTCGGTCACCGAATCCTCCGGCCACGGTGTCGCCGGCATGAAGGAGCGTGCCGGCCTCTCGGGCGGTACGTGCATCGCGTCCGGTGACGACTCGTCGTGGACCGTCACTGCGTGGCTTCCTGCCGCGTCCGAAGCCAGCAAGGGAAAAGTGTCATGAGCGAGCGCATCAGAGTGGCCCTGGTGGACGACCAGCAACTGTTCCGGGCGGGCATTCGTATGCTCATCTCCTCCCAGTCCGACCTCGAGTTCGTCGGGGAAGCCGGGAACGGCGTCGAGGCCGTTGCGCTCGCTGCGTCCGCAACGCCGGACGTGATGCTCATGGACGTGCGGATGCCGGTGCTCGACGGTATCGCCGCCACCGAGCAGATCCTGGCCGCATCCGAGCACCCGCCCCGGATTCTGGTCTTGACGACGTTCGACCTCGACGAGAGCGCTGCACGTGCAATCCGTTCCGGTGCAAGCGGATTCGTCCTCAAGGACGCCGACCCGGAGTTCCTGCTCGCGGCGATCCGCACGGTGCACGCGGGCAACTCGGTCATTGCTGCGTCGGCGACGACCGGCCTGCTCGCGCACTTCACCCCGACTCCCGCGGTACCGAAGGCACCGGCCGAATTCGCCACTCTCACGGCGCGGGAGAAGGAGCTGTTCAGGCTCACCGCACGCGGGTTGAGCAACTCCGAGATCGCCGAGCTGGAGTATCTCAGCGAAGCCACCGTGAAGACACACATCAGCCGCATCTTCGCCAAACTCCACCTGCGTGATCGGGTGCAGTTGGTGGTCTACGCCTTCGAGCACGGACTGACTGGAGACTGACACCGAAGTCATCCTGCAGATGTACGACGCGAAGACTCGCGCCTGATTACTTCGGTCCGGCGAATTCATAGCGTTGTTGCCATGACGATCACAGCAGGCCCTGTTGCACGGGCATATCAAGTCAGCAAGCATTTCGGCGACTCGTCCAACCCGGTGAGTGCGCTCGACAACGTCTCTCTCGACATTCACGGCGGCCGGTTCACCGCCATCATGGGGCCATCGGGTTCCGGCAAGTCCACCCTCATGCATGTCATGGCAGGGTTGGACACCCCCAATTCCGGGCAGCTCATGCTGGCCGGAGCCGACATCACGTCGGCGGGCGACGACGCTCTGACGACGTTGCGCCGCAAGCAGGTCGGCTTCATCTTCCAGTCGTTCAATCTCGTTCCGACGCTCGACGTCAGGGGCAACATTCTGCTGCCGTTCGAGCTGGACGGCCGCGCGCCCACCGCCGAGGAGTCGGCCTGGATCGAGCAACTCATCGACACCCTGGGGTTGCAGAGCCGCGTCGGGCACCGACCCCATCAGCTCTCGGGTGGGCAGCAGCAACGCGTCGCGATCGCTCGCGCTCTGGGTACTCGGCCGCAGCTGATCTTCGCCGACGAGCCCACCGGCAACCTCGATTCCCGCACCGGGCGTGAGGTTCTCGGCCTCCTCGCTGCGGCGGTACATCAGTACGGTCAATCCATCGTGATGGTCACCCACGATCCAGTCGCGGCCAGTTACGCCGATCGCATCGTCTTCCTCGCCGACGGCCGCATCGTCGACGAACTGGGACGTTCGACGCCGGAACAGATCTCGAACTACATGCTGGGAATGGAAGGTGTTCTCCGATGAGCGTGTCCACATCTGCTCGGGCGTCTCGGGAACACGGTGCGAGCATTCTGGTGACGGCGCTCGCGTCGTTCTTCGGCGTCGTGCTGATCCAGGCCACTGCGTTTCTGGTCGACATCTTCGACGACGGCAGCGACAGCACCGGAATCGTGGCGTTGTACTGCGTAGCCCTGGTGTTCATCGGCCTTGCCCTGTATGTCGCGGCTGTCGTCACCTCCAACACGTTCGCGACGATCGTGGCCGGCCGCACCCGCACCATCGCGCTGCTCCGCCTACTGGGTGCCCGGGCTCGCGATCTGCGTCGATCGGTCGCCCGGGAAGGCTTCCTCGTCGGGTTGTTCGGTGGCGCAGTCGGTCTGGTGCTCGGTGTCGGTGTCAGTCACCTGGCCCGCGCCGTCGCGGTATCGGCCCGCCAATTGCCGGACGTGCAGTACACGTCCGTACAACCGCTCGTGGTCCTTCCCGTCGTCACCGTGGTTCTGACGACGACGCTGGCGTCGTACGTCGGATCACGGAAAGTTCTGGACGTCACTCCGATTCAGGCGACCGGCGGTGCCGTCGACACCGGGATCGAGACCCCACGGTCGAGGCGGGTACGGACGGTGTTGTCGATCGTGCTCATCGCGGGCGGTGTCGTGCTGCTCGGCCTCGGTGTGCTGATCGGGATGGTCAACCCCGGCGGAGTACTGGTCGCGTTCTTCGGCGGTGTGGCATCGTTCACCGGCATCATGGTGGGTGCGTACCGCATTCTGCCCGGCGTGCTCCGACTCGTCGGAAGGATGGCGGGCCGCGGGCCGGCCGCACGATTGGCGTCCGCCAACGCAATTCGCTATCCGGATCGCAGCACCCGCACTGCAGTGGGCCTGCTCATCGGGGTGACCTTGGTGGTCACCTTCGCAGTCGCGATGTACAGCTATCGATCGATGCTCGTCGACGAGTACGACGAGGAGACCATCGGTCAAGTGCTGACGGTAACCGTCGGAATCATGACCGGCCTCATCGGTTTCTCCGCCGTCATCGCCGCGGTCGGCATGGTGAACAACCTGCTGCTGAGCATTCTGCAACGTACCCGGGAAATCGGTCTGTTGCGCGCACTCGGATTCACCCGCAAGCAGATTCGTTCCATGATCGTCTCGGAGAGCACCCAGATGGTGGTCGCGTCGATGGGCTTCGGGCTGATCCTCGGAATCGGATACGGTTGGGCCGCAGCACAATCGCTGCTGGGTTCGCTGAGCGGCGGCGGCGTGTCTGCTCCGACACTCCCCTGGGCCGTCATCGCAGGCACGGTACTGTGCGGCGGGCTTCTGGCGCTCGGAGCATCGTTGGCACCGGCGCGGCGGGCGAACAAGATCTCGCCGGTACTTGCGTTGGCGGACACCTGATCGGGAGGCTTCGGGTTGGCTACCAGGGGCATGGTTGCGCACTACCGACGCCGATCGACGGAAGTCCGTCGATCGGCGACCGTAGCGTGCAACCGTGCCCGCTCCGCCGGGCAGTCCTGTGGATAACGTCGTCGAGTTATCCACAATTGCGAGATTGCCACTGTTGCGTGGGCCCGTCAGCCGCAACGGTGTAGCAATGGGGGTCTACACAGTGCAGCAATTGCTCGCACAAGGAATCAGCACGAGCACGATTTCGAGGCGGTCGCGGTCCGGTGAGCTGGTGCGACTGCTGCCGAAGGTCTACGCGACGGAGAAGCCAGACTATTTCGGACTGTGCCTCGGGGCCACCCTGTGGAGACCGGACGCCGCACTGAGTCACGAAAGTGCGGCATGGTTATGGGGACTGATCCAATACGAACCGCGTCTGGTCGACGTCACTGTCGGCCCGACCGGCCAGTCGAGGTCGGTGCCCTGGATCCGAGTTCACCGCCGAGTTCTCGGCGACATCACCACGCGACGCGGCATGCGAGTGGTGTCCCTGGAGCAAACGTTCGTCGATGTCGCGACCTGCTTGTCGACGCCCGATCTCGAGAAGTTCTTCGACAACGCCATAGACAATCACGTGCCGTGGCGTCGGGTCGCTGAACTGTGTGACACGGCAAAGGGCATGGACGGGATGGCTGCAGTGCGCAAGCAGCTTCGAAGCTGTTGCCCGAGAACCCTGTCCGAGCCGGAGCGGGTGGTGGCGCGGGCATTGAAAGCTCGCCACTTCACAATGGAGATCAATGCGCGCGTAGGTAGGTTCTACGGCGACCTGGTCGACTTTTCCGCACGAGTCATCGTCGAGATCGACGGACGAGAGTTCCACACGGATCCCGCGACGTTCAACAACGATCGTCGACGCCAGAACGAGTTGGTGCTCGACGGATGGTTGGTGCTGCGATACTCGGCGGCCACAGCACTTGCCGAACTCGATCGCGTCGTGGACGAAATCATCACGGTGGTGCGTCGTCGCCGGAAGTCGGTTGCAGCAACGGGACGTCGACTCCCGTGAATACGCGTCATCGACGGGCAGGGTTGCGCACTACCGACGCCGATCGACGGAATCCCGTCGATCGGCGAACATAGTGTGCAGTGGTGCCCGCAATGCCAGCGGTCCGTTCAGACCCTTCCGGCCAGGATCAGAGCGAAGCGCGAATCTGCGTCGGACCACAGATGGAGGACGTCGAAGCCCGCCATCTTCAATTCACCGGCAATGCCGTCCGGCCGGAACTTCGCGGAGATCTCGGTACGTAGATCTTCTCCGGACTCGAAGTGCACGTGCAGGTCGAGATCGTGCAAATACACCTCCTGCGCAGCTGTGGCCCGCAATCGCATCTCGATCCACTCGTGCTCGGCGTTCCACAGTGCCACGTGTTCGAAAGCCTCGGGGTCGAAATTCGCGCCGAGCCGAGAGTTGAGAACCGACAACACGTTTCGATTGAACTCGGCTGTCACACCGGCTGCGTCGTCGTACGCGGGAACGAGCACGTCCGGATCGATCACCAAGCCCACCCCGAGCAGCAGAAACTCGCCGGGGTCGAGTGCGTCCGCTACGGCCGCCAGGAATTCCTCACGTTCCTGCGGGATGAGGTTCCCCAGAGTGCCGCCGAGGAAGGCGATGGTGCGGCCGGTTCCGGAGGGAAGATTGTGCAGGGTATCGGTGAAATCGCTGACGATGCCGTGCAGTTCCAGCGTCGGGAACTCCTTCGAGATCTGCTCGATAGCACCCTCCAAGGCGGTACTGGACACATCCTGAGGCACATACGTTGTCAGCGAACCGTGTTCGATTCCGGCAGACAACAGCAGCTTGGTCTTCTCCGACGAACCCGAGCCCAGCTCGATCAACATCGACGATTCGGTGGCCCGGGCGATGTCGAGTGCATGCTCCTCGATCAGCGCGCGCTCGGTGCGGGTCGGGTAGTACTCCGGCAGCACCGTGATCTGCTCGAACAGCTCACTGCCGACGGCATCGTAGAAGTACTTGGGCGAGAGCCACTTCGGGTCGGCCGTCAAGCCCTCCCGCACGTCCTTGCGCAATTCGTCCAGCAGCGTCGTGTCGGTCAGATGTACGTCCACCGTGCTCATGACTCTCCTTCATTCTTCCAGGGTCGAAACGGTGACACCGGTCGCTGTCGCGACGACGATGCTGCGGTCGTCGATAGAGATCCATTCGGGATCGTCGTCGACGGGTTCGGAGGCGATCGTGACCGAATCCTCGGTCTGCAGTACCGACAGCGAATGATGCACCGCCGTGGCATACATGGACGTGCCGTCCGAGAGCAGAAAATTCAGGCGCGCCTTGGGCGACCTGGCCAGAACCTCTCGAACCAGCATGCGCAATGCCGACTCGGGATCGTGTGTGCGCAACAGGTTTCGCAGCACGATCCACAATCCGGCGGCGTCGGTAGGGGCCGGCAGCATCAACGCATCGGTCGGCGGAATCTCCGACCACAGCTCCGCCAACGATTCCGGCCAACCGAACACGACGCCGTTGTGGCTGAATGCCCATCGCTCGTCGGTGAACGGGGCACAGGCACTGCGTTCGACCGGCATTCCCACGGTGGCCGATCGGACCGCCGCGATCACCGACGTCGACTGCAGTTGCGGCAGAGCATCGTCGATCGCAGGGTCGGTCCAGATGGGCATCGGATTGCGATAGCTGCGTACGGTGTCGTCGCCGTCCCACCAGGCAACGCCGAACCCGTCGGCGTTGATGGTGCCGCCGCCCCGCATGTCGGTGGGCGCGAACGATTGTGTGCGCAGGGAGTTCTCGCCCCGGGTCAGCAGTGACCCGACCGAGGTAGTTGCTCCGAGGTACCCGAGATGACGGCACATTCAGTGCGACTCGACGTCGCGGGCCAACCGGAACCCACTGAAGATCTGCCGACGAATCGGGTGATCCCAATTTCGGAACGTCCCGCGGCAGGCCACCTCGTCGGTGCCGAAAGAGCCGCCACGCAACACCTTGTAATCGCCGCGCAGAAACACCTCCGAGTACTCGGCATACGGGAATGCCTCGAATCCCGGGTACGCCTCGAAACCCGAGGACGTCCACTCCCACACGTCACCGATGAGCTGATGGACCCCGGCCGAGGACACACCCTGCGGATACGCCCCCACATCGGCCGGTTCGAGATGTCGCTGATTCAGATTGGCATGTGCTGCAGTGGGTTCGGCGTCGCCCCAGGGATAGGCGCGGGAGGTGTTCGACGCCGCGTCGTACCGCGCGGCCTTCTCCCATTCCGCTTCCGTCGGTAGCCGCTTGCCTGCCCAGCGCGCATAGGCGTCGGCCTCGAACCAGCACACGTGCACGACGGGCTGCTGCGGACGCACCGGCCTGCGCACCCCGAAGCTCCGACGCCACCAGGTGCCGTCGGAATCGGACTCCCAGAACTGCGGGGCGGTGAGCTGCGCATCGACGCGGTGCGCCCACCCCTTCTCCGTCCACAACTCGGGACGCTCGTAGCCGCCGTCGGCGATGAAGTTCATGTACTGCGCGTTGGTGATCGGGGCCCGGTCGATGGCGAAGGTCGGCACGTGCACGGCGTGTGCAGGCCGCTCGTTGTCCAGCGCCCACGGGTCCAGGGAAGTTCCCATCGTGAACGGCCCACCGGCGATGATGGCTTCACCCGCGACCGGCATCGTGGACGTCGGCGGTGCAGGAGCGGTGAGAACAGCAGGACCGGAACGCAACTGGTGCGTTGCGAGCATGGTTTCGTCGTGCTGCTGCTCGTGCTGGGCGATCATTCCGAACGCAAACCCGTGCTTCTCGACCGGTCGGCCCTCGAACGTGCTGTGCTGCAACACGTCCCAGGCCTTGTCCCGCACGGTATGCACGTAGGCGCGCGCTTCCTCGGGCGTCAGGAGCGGCAAGGACGTTCGCGACGAACGCGAGTGCTTGAACGCGTCGTACAACTCGTCGATGTCCGGCCGCACAGGATCGCGGCCACCGACGTCGCGCACGAGCCAGAGTTCTTCCTGACTGCCGATGTGTGCCAGGTCCCAGATCAGCGGGCTCATCAACGGCGAATGCTGAGCCATCAGTTCGGTTTCGTCCACGCACTCGGTGAGCGCGGCACTGCGGGACCGGCTCCGAGTCAGCACGGTCTCGATCCTGGTCCTGAGTTCTTCGGCGCTCACACCGATTCCTTTCGGCTCTGCGATGTCGGCGACACCGCATCGAATTCGTGGGGCGAAATACCGGCGCGACATCTCCGAGATGCCGCACGCAACTGCTGGGAGAACTCTCCTCCCGCGGATGATGCGAGATCGAGCAGTTCGCTTGCGGCCCTGCGCAGCTCGCCATCGGCCAGACCTGCCCGGGCCGCATCGAGCCACCGACCAGCTGTGCCTGCGCCGAGTTCGGTGGCCTGGGAAACCAGACCGGGAGTGGACAACAGCGCCTCGAACGCGGCGGCCGGTATCACCCACTGCCCGTCGGGTTGCGCGTCGAGGTAACGGATTTCGAGGTGCCCGCAGGCTCGGACATGCGGGAACAGTGTCGTCAGGTGGTAATCGAGATCGGCGTAGGTTGCGGGGCGACCGACAACGCTCGGATCGTCGAGCCACTGCGCAAAAGTGATGCCGGACGGCGCTTCCCAGTTCTGGGTGGTTCCCCGAATACAGAGGAGCGGAACGTCGAGTGCCCACCGCGCGTAATCGGCGATCGGATCGCCCGTGTTCGGTACTGTGGTCCGGCTGGAATCGAGTTCGAGCCAGGTCCGCATTCGCTGCGATGCCCACGCACCCGTCGGTGCCCCGGCGAGTTCGGGAGAGCGCGCGAACGCGGCGACGAAGGCCGGGCCGATGGCGTGCAGCATCTGCCATCGCGAAGTGACCTCCGCCCGATCACGTCCGGCGTCGACACTGACCTGGGTGGCGGCGGTGTTGCACATCATCAGCTTGCCGAAAGGCCCGATGGTGGTGAAACGGTTTTCCATCGCGCAGTAGCGCGGTAAGACCAGTAGTCGTTCGGGATCTCGCACGGCGTCGGCGGGAACTGCGCTGATGGAGATGCCGTCGCGACCGAGCATGTCGTGCAACAGTCGGGCATCGGCGTCGAGCAGCGGTTCGAGCTGGGAAACGGAAATAGAAGGCGAACTGGACAATTCGACTTGGCCGCCCGGTTCGACGGTGACGATACTTCCGCCCGGCAACGTCAGGGCGGGTGACTCGGGAGCGATACTGCGCGGGGAGTGATCACCGAGCGCAGCGGCCAGAGCTGACAGGGAGGGCCGCGAACCGTCGTCGAGGGCCGTGAGCCATTCGAGTTCGGCACCGATGAGCGACGGTGGCCCAAGCTTGAAACACACCTTCGACACATATGCCTCGATGGCTGGGCGCGTGCTCAGCTCGAGGGACTTCTCGTTGGAGGACACATTTCCTTCTTTCCCACTCACCGCGATCCGACTACGCAATGTACCCAGCTGCCAGGATCGAAAACGCCGAGATCCCGCGTCGTATCGAGGCTACCGATTGTGGAACCCTGATGCCCGAGAGTTCGCTACCGGAAGGACTATCGATGCTCGATCACGACCGCATTCGCCGCGACACCCCTGGTGCGTCGGGCCGGGTATTTCTCGACAGCGCCGGCTCCTCGCTGCCGCCCACCGTCGTCGTCGACACCGCGATCGCCCATCTGCGCCGCGAGGCGGAGATCGGCGGGTACCGGGCCGCGAGCGAACGCCTCGACGATCTCGCGGCCGTCAAGGCATCGATCGGAACCCTGATCGGGGCACCGGCGTCGACCATCGCTCTGAGCGATTCCGCCACTCGCGCGTGGACCGACTTCTTCTACTCGGTGCCGTTGTCGGCCGGGGATCGAATCCTGCTGTGCGAGGCCGAATACGCCAGCAACGCCATTTCCGCGCTGCACCGCGCCGAGGTCTCCGGGGCCACGGTCGAGGTGATTCCGAGCGACGCGTCGGGGTGCATCGACATCGACGCACTCGAACAGATGCTCGACGACCGGGTCAAGGTGGTGTCGGTCGTGCATGCGCCCACCAACGGAGGCTTGATCAACCCGGCCCGCGCAGTGGCCGATCTCGCCCATCGACACGGTGCCCTCGTTCTGCTCGACGCGTGTCAGTCCATCGGCCAGCTGCGGGTGGACGTCGACGAACTCGGCGTCGATGCGCTGTCGGCCACCGGTCGCAAGTGGCTACGCGGGCCCCGAGGTACCGGGTTCCTGTACCTGCGTCCGGAATTGGCCGCGAGCTTGCATCCACCGGCTCTCGATCTGCACAGCGCACAGTGGGAAGACTCTTCGACCTACCGAATGGCCGACGACGCAACACGTTTCGAGTTCTGGGAATGCGACGTCGCAGCCCGCCTCGCCCTCGGCGCGGCCGTCGACTATCTACTCGAACTGGGCATCGACGACGTCGCGGACGCCATCTCCGAGCGCGCCGAGTACCTACGTGCCGGAATGCGACGCATTCCCGGGGTCACCGTCCACGATCTCGGTGACCGCAAGAGCGGCATCGTCTCGTTCACCGTGGACGGTAAGGAGCCGGTTGCCGTCCGCGACCGACTTGCCGACCGAAACGTGACGGTCACGGTGAGCCATCGCGGTTCCACTCGACTGGACATGACAGGCCGGGGACTCGACGCCGTTGTCCGTGCATCCCCGCACTACTTCGTCACCTTCACCGAGTTGGACACGATGCTCGCTGCGCTCGCCGGCGCGTGAGCGGGCTCTACGGTCCGGATGTGCGCTGAGGTAGGCGGCGACCCCGATCCCCGAGACTGCGAGGCCCGCGATACCGAACCACGTGACCGCGTCGCCGAACATCACGAAAGCCCAGAGCATCGTCGTAGGCGGTGTCAGGTAGAGCAGCACGCTGGCACGAGTCGGTCCACTGCGGCGTACGACGAACAGGTACGCGCCGTATGCGCCGAAGGTCGACAGCACCACCGTCCACGCCACCGCAGCCCAGAAACCCGTCGTCATCGGCGGTACCGCGTCACCGGCAAGTGCACTCCACGTCATGAAACCGACTGCGCTGATGCCACATTGGATGGCCATGGCCAGCGCGATGGGTTCTTTCGGATCCAGTAGCCGTTGCCCGATCGTCCCGGCCGACAGCGCCAGCATGCCCGCGGCAGGAAGCAGGTAGACGGGCCACGCGAGATCGGCACCGGACAGGTCACCGATGACGACGAGCGTCACTCCGGCGATGCCGACGAGGAGGCCGAGGATTCCTCTCGATCCGACGCGTTCGCCGAAGATCCTGCTCGAGGCCAGCGCGACCACCAACGGCTGCAAAGCAGCGATCAGGGCGGCGACGCCCGGAGGGACGCCCATGCCGATGCCGGTGATGGTGGCACCGAGGTAGAGGAACTGGCAGAAGAGGCCGAGGACTGCGTGGATACGCAGCGCGTGCCACGTCGGGGTGAGTCGTCGCCATCGGCACCACGCGACGAGGAGCACGACTGCCACCAGGTACCTCCAGGCCAGCAGCGTGTGGGCCGGAGCTTCGGCGGTGCCGAATTCTGCTCCGATGAAGCCCGAACTCCACAGAATCACCAGAGCTGTACCGGCGAGAACATCGATGCGTGAGGTCATGAGAGCGATGTAAACATACAGGTCTGTATACTCGCAGTGCACCCCACTCCGAACAGCGCTTTCGAAAGGTCGCCATGCACGACAAGCCACTGACCCCCGCAGCGGAACGAATTCTCACCGTTGCGAGCGAGCTCTTCTACGACCGCGGAATCCGCGCCGTCGGCGTCGACCTGATCGCCGAGGAAGCCGGCACGACCAAGAAGACCCTGTACGACCGCTTCGGCTCCAAGGACGGCCTGGTGCAGCGCTACCTGAAGCGTCGATACGACCTCTGGTGTGCGCACGTGACGCAGTACGTCGACTCCCTCGACCAGGGTGAGCAGCGTGTACTCGGGGTCTACGACGCACTCGACCTGTGGATGCGCGACAACCATCGCGGCTGCGGATTCGTCAACGCATTCGCCGAGTTCGGCGGCACCGACAGCCCGGTGTTGGCCATCATCGAGTCGGAGAAGGCGTG
This sequence comes from Rhodococcus sp. PML026, assembly GCF_000963615.1. Classification (NCBI taxonomy): domain Bacteria; kingdom Bacillati; phylum Actinomycetota; class Actinomycetes; order Mycobacteriales; family Nocardiaceae; genus Rhodococcus; species Rhodococcus sp. PML026. The sequence continues at coordinate 490,609 of NZ_KQ031376.1, forward strand.
GACGCGATCGCTGTTCGCACGCCTGGCCGCCGATGCCGGATACCCCGATTCAGAAGAACTCGGGACTCGATTGTCACTGTTGCACGAAGGTGCGGTGGTCATGGGAACCGCAGGCGGTCGGGACGACGCCATCGCCGTCGCCCGGTCGGTGGCCGCCGAGTTGCTCGCTGCGCTCGCACGTGATGCTCCTATGAGTGTCAAGTGGCAGTTTTCTGGGTGAGAAGTTGGAACATTTCGCGGGCGACGGCTCGTTTGAGGCAGCGGATTATGTCGCGTTTGCTCTTGCCTTCAGCGAGTCGTCGGTCGCGGTATTGCTGGGTGCGGGTGTCGTATTTGAGGCGGGCCATGACGATGACGTGCAACGCTCGGTTGGCCTGCCGGTTGCCGCCGCGGTTGAGTCGATGGCGAGTGGTTTTGCCCGAGGACGCGGGTAGGGGTGCGACACCGCAGAGGCTGGCGAATGCTGCTTCGGAGCTGACGCGGTGGGGGTTGTCACCGACGGTGATCAGCAACTGTGCTGCTGTTTCGTAGCCCACCCCGAACCGGCCGACGAGGTCTTCGGCGGCATCGTCGATGAGCACTGCGAGATTTTTGTCCAGTGCTTTGATGTCGGCGTCGAGGAGCTGGATCCGTCGCGCCACCGACCGCAGTGCAGTCTTGATCGCCGCGGTCAGTGCACCTGGAGTGACGGCGGTCGGCCGCAGTGCTGCGCATGCGTCGATCAATGCGACTGTTGTCAGACCCCGGAGCTGTTCTCGAATCGGTTCGGGCGCGTTGACGACGGCAGATTTGAGACCTGTGATCGCCTCGGCGCGAGCTTTCACCGCGGAGCGACGAGCGTTGTGCAGGAACCGAATCGCCTCGACGTCCCCGTCGTGGGTCTTCGGAATCGTGCGAGCCAGCCCGGCCGCAGCGATGCGAGCAGCACTGTAAGCATCGAGCGGATCGGACTTGCCGTGAAAGCGCCGCGAGCGGCGGTCGGTGCGGTCGACATCGACGACCTCGAGGCCCGCTGCGAGCAGGACCGTGGTCAGCGCGGAGCCGTAGCTTCCGGTGCCTTCGATTCCGACTCGGACGACGATGCCGGTCCCGATCAACCATGCCAGCAGTGCGCGGTAGCCGGCGCCGGTTGCCGGGAACTCTCGGTCGCAGATTTTGCGGCCGAGGTGGTCGATGATCGCCGCGTGGTGGGTGTCTTTGTGAGTATCGATGCCTGCAATGACGGCGAGGCTGACATCGGGTGGGTTTTCGGTCATGCTGGACACTGGTTATCCCTTCGACAGGTGACCACGCACCGGCCGGGACGGCGGACAACACAGTGACGGGACTCTTTGGTCAGGCTCCTATCAAGTCACTCCGCCCACCGGTCGCGTGTGAACGATGTCCGTCGAGGCGAAGGCCGACACATCACATGAAAGACAGCCATCGGCGTCAGAGCGGAAACGAGTCATACCTTCCACCTCGACGAACAACTCCAGTATCACTGAGCGGAAGTTCGTAGCAGGGGTCGAACTTCCGCGCACGTGACCTGGTCGTGTATTGTCTTCCAGGTTGTCTCGGCGAGGGTAGATCCGGCTCATGAGGATCCACCGTTATCGACGCGGCTCGGCCCCGTTGGCCGCGCTCGTTCGTGTCCGCCCCGACGAGTTTGACAGCCCGACGAAGTACGCCGCACGAACCACAGATCACAGTTATCAGGAGCATGTAGCACCATGGCATCGAAGGTAAACAACCTCACCGCACAGGTCCGCACCGAATTCGGCAAGGGTGCCGCACGCCGCGCTCGTCGCGACGGCCTCGTTCCCGCCGTTCTGTACGGACACGCAACCGACCCCCAGCACCTGGCACTCGACGCCCGCGCATTCGCTGCCGTGCTGCGTAACGACGGCACCAACGCTGTGCTCACCCTCGACATCGCCGGCAAGTCGCAGCTGGCACTGACCAAGTCGATCGTCGTGCACCCGATCCGTCGCAGCATCGAGCACGCCGACCTCCTCGTCCTGAACAAGGGCGAGCGCGTCACCGTCGAGGTCAACATCATCGTCGAGGGCGACGCCGCACCGGGCACCCTCGTCACCACCGACTCGACCGCCGTCGAGATCGAGGCCGACGCGCTCGAGATCCCGGAGAACTTCGTCGTCTCCGTCGAGGGTGCCGAGATCGGCACGCAGATCACCGCAGCAGACCTGGATCTGCCGTCCGACGTCACCCTCATCTCCGACGGCGAGACCCTCCTGGTCAACGTCGTCGAGGCACCGTCCGAGGAAGACCTCGAGGCCGACGGCGAAGGCACCGAGCCGATCTCCGAGACCGGCGAGGCCGAGACTCAGGAAGAAGCAGCTTCCGAGGACGAAGACAGCTCCGACGAGAGCTGATTCTCTCCCCTGCATCTCGAGCGGCGCGCTGTTCTCCTTCGGGAGACGGCGCGCCGTTCGTTTCGAACCATCGATGGAAGAATGACGCCCGTGAGCACCGAAAACGGCCCCGCCCTGATAGTCGGGCTCGGCAACCCCGGTCCGCAGTACGACAAGACTCGGCACAACGTGGGCTTCATGGTCGCCGACGCACTCGCCGGGCGCGTCGGCTCGTCGTTCACGTCGCACAAGAAGTCCAATTCCGACATCGTGCAGGCCCGGCTCGACGGCCGTTCGGTCGTCGTCGCGAAGCCGCGAACGTTCATGAACCTCTCGGGCCAGCCGGTGGCGGCACTGGCTCGGTTCTTCTCCGTCGACCCCGCGAACATCGTGGTCGTGCACGACGAACTGGACATCGACTTCGGCGCACTGCGACTCAAGCTCGGCGGCGGTGAGGGCGGGCACAACGGTCTGCGCTCGATTTCTCAGCACCTCGGCACCAAGGACTACCTGCGGGTCCGCGTGGGCGTCGGACGGCCGCCGGGACGGATGGACCCGGCGTCGTTCGTGCTCAAGCCCTTCTCGACGCCCGAACGCAAGGACCTCGGCGTCGTGATCGAAGAAGCCGCCGACGCCGCCGAGCTACTGCTGAAGGTCGGTCTCGAGGCCGCCCAGAATCGGGTGCACCCGCGCTGATCAGTTCAGCAGCGACACCGAATTGGCCCGTCGCAGTTTGCCGCTCGACGTCTTCGGGATGCTGCCCGGCCCCAGGACTGCCACCGTGCGCGGGCGCACTCCTACCTCCGAATGCACCGCGTGGATCACTTCACGCTCGATGCGCTTGACCTCGTCGGGGTTGTCGATATCGTTCGTTTCGACTGCAACAGCGAAGCTTTCGCGTTTGTCGCCGGCGTCGAGGCGGATCGCGACGGCGTTACCGGGCCGAACTCCCGCGACGGTGCCCGCGGCTCGTTCGATGTCGGTGGGATAGATGTTGCGGCCGCCCATGATGATGACGTCCTTGACCCGGCCGCAGACGACCACCAGTTCGTCCTCGGTGATGTAGCCGACGTCGCCGGTATCGAGCCAGCCGTCGGCGTCCTGTGTCGGCACGGGGCCGTCGACGGTGATGTATCCGGGCGTGACGGCCTTGCCGCGGACCTCGATGATGCCGACACCGCGCGCGGTGAGCACCTGCCCTTCCTTGTCCACGACGCGGCCCTCGAGACCGGGAACGAACTTTCCGAGAGTCGCCAGGGATCGGGTGTTGCCGCGGGTGGACGGGACTGCGCGGCCGAGCGTTTCGAGTAGATCCGCGTCGACGACGTCGATCACCTGCCCTTGGCCGGGGTCCGGAATCGACACGGCGAGAGTCGTTTCCGCCATTCCGTACACGGGCGCGAGGGCCGCCGGATCGAGTTTGTACGGCGCACCCGCTTCTGCCAATGCGATCATCGTGTCGGGGTCGACGGGTTCGGCACCGTTCCACGCGTAACGCAGCGTGGACAGATCCAGATCCAGATCGTCCTCCGCCTGACGCAGCCGACGCGCCAACAGCGAATACGCGAAATTGGGTGCAGCAGTGACTGTTCCGCGGTACTTGTCGATGAGCTTGGCCCACAACAGTGGCGAGCGCAGGAAGTCCAACGGCGTGATGCTCACGACCTCGGCACCCACCTGCATCGGCACCGACAGGAAGCCCACCATGCCCATGTCGTGGAAGAGCGGCAACCAACTGACCATGACGTCGGAATTCACGTCGAACTCGATGCGATCGATCATCGCGTACGCATTGACGTAGAAGTTCTCGTGCGTGATACGCACGGCCTTGGGCGACCCGGTGGAGCCGGACGTGAGCTGCTGCAGCGCGATGTCGGTCTCGGCCGTCGGCACCGGATCGATGTCGCGACCGGACTTCATGTCGTCGATCTTCAGCACAGTGATGCCGCGCTCGACGAGCACCGGTGCGGCGATGTCGAACGGAGCTCCCAGAATCACCGCCTTCGCGTCGATCATCCGGACGACGGTTTCGGTGTCCTCGCCCCAGACGACCAGATCGGTCCGCGGGGTGGGCTGATGCAACATCGTCACCGACGCTCCGCGCATCCACGTGGCCTGGCAGGCAGGTGCGATGTCGACGGGCTGGCCGGCGAGAATACCGATCGCGTCGCCGTGTTCGACCCCCGCGTCGGCCAACGCGCCCGCCATCCTCCGCGCCTGCTCGTGGATCTCACCCCACGACTGACGCAACGCCGCCTCGGGCTCCCCGGTGACCAAACCACGTTTGCTGCTGCTTGCGGTCTCGAACATCTCGTCGGTGAACTTGCTCAACGCGTCATCTCCTCGTTCGACGGTCCTTCCGCGTCCCTCACCCTAAGCAATCCCGCGATGACCGGTGACCGTTACCGGCCGCGTATCCTTGACCTTTGCCGTTGCCGTGACTACGAGATAGAGGCCTTCGTGAGTACCCCGCCCAGTTCCCCCGACGTCGATGCAGCACTCGACGGGTCAGGACCGAACTCCGGCCCCGCTCGACACTCGGCCAGGGAACTCGATTTCGAGGTCGCGAGGCGTCGAACATTCGCGGTGATCTCACACCCCGATGCCGGTAAGTCGACGCTCACCGAGGCCCTCGCCCTGCACGCGCGCGTCATCTCCGAGGCCGGTGCCATTCACGGCAAGGCCGGCCGTCGCTCCACCGTCTCGGACTGGATGGAGATGGAGAAGGCGCGCGGCATTTCGGTGAGTTCGACTGCGCTGCAGTTCAATTACCAGACCTCCCCCGACGCCGAGGTCACCAACGTGATCAACCTCGTCGACACCCCCGGCCACGCCGATTTCTCCGAGGACACCTACCGCGTCCTGACGGCGGTCGACGCGGCCGTCATGCTCATCGACGCCGCGAAGGGCCTCGAGCCGCAGACCCTCAAGCTGTTCCAGGTGTGCCGCCAGTTCGGCATCCCGGTCATCACCGTCATCAACAAGTGGGACCGCCCGGGTCAGTCCCCGCTCGAACTGCTCGACGAGATCGAGTCACGCATCGGCCTGACGCCGACGCCTCTGTATTGGCCCGTCGGCATCGCTGGTGACTTCCGTGGCCTGCTCGATGTGCAGGACGGCAGTTACATCCGCTTCACCCGAACTGCGGGTGGTGCCACGATCGCGCCAGAAGAATTCATGACGGCCGAGGCCGCCGCGCAGCGCGAGGGCGTCGACTGGGACACCGCCGTCGAGGAGAGCGATCTGCTGATCTCGAGCGGCCAGCAACACGACCAGGAGATGTTCCTCGCCGGCCAGACGTCACCGGTGATCTTCGGATCGGCGATGCTGAACTTCGGCGTGCGCCAGATCCTCGACACCCTGGTGGCGCTGGCCCCCGCACCCGGCCCCCGGGCCGACGTCTCCGACGGGGTGCGCGCGGTGACAGATCCCTTCAGCGCCGTCGTGTTCAAGGTGCAGGCCGGCATGGACACCGCACACCGAGACCGCCTGGCCTTCATGCGCGTGGTCTCGGGTGTGTTCGAGCGCGGCATGGTCGTCACGCACGCACAGACCAAGAAGCCGTTCACCACCAAGTACGCGCTCACCGTCTTCGGCCGTGACCGGACGACGGTCGAGAACGCCTACCCCGGCGACATCGTCGGTCTGGTCAACGCCACCGCGCTCGCGCCCGGCCACACGTTGTACACCGACAAGAAGGTCGAGTTCCCACCGATCCCGTCGTTCGCACCCGAGCACTTCTCGGCACTGCGCGTCGACAGCGCCGACAAGTACAAGAAGTTCCGCCGAGCCGTCGAACAACTCGACTCCGAGGGCGTGGTTCAGGTGCTGCGCAACGACATTCGCGGCGACGCCTCCCCGGTTCTCGCGGCCGTCGGCCCGATGCAGTTCGAGGTGGTCACCGCACGAATGAAGACCGAATTCGGCGTCGACGCTCGGATGGAACCGTTGGGTTACTCGCTTGCTCGGCGCACCGACGCGGCGTCGGCCGTCGAATTGGGCCGTCAGCGCGGCGTCGAGATCTTCACCCGGACCGACGGTGCCCTGCTGGCTCTCGTCAGCGACAAGTGGCGACTGCAGTACATCCAGAAGGAGATGCCCGAGCTCACCCTCGAGCCCCTCGTCGCCGCAGGCGATCAGTAGCCTGTCGCGGTGCTGACAGATCTGCTCGACGCCGAATTCAGCGTGCTGGGCCACCCGGTGCTGTGGCGCGAGGTGATCGGGAACGGCTTCGGACTGCTCTCCGCGGTCGGCGGGATGCGTCGAGTCGTGTGGGCATGGCCGGTGGGGATCATCGGAAATGCGCTGCTGTTCACCGTCTTCATGGGCGGGGTGTTCCACACTCCGCAGGCGTTGGATCTGTACGGACAAGCCGGACGGCAGCTGATGTTCATTGCCGTCAGCGCCTACGGGCTGGCCCGGTGGATGCGCGGCTCGAAGAACTCGGGGGCCGCCGTCGTTCCGCGCTGGGGCACTGCCCGTGAGCGACTGGTGATGATCACTGTCGCAGTCGTCGGAACGATCGTGTTCGCGCAGCTGTTCGGGTACCTCGGTTCGTTCGGCAAGTGGGCCGATGCGTGGATCTTCACCGGTTCGATGCTGGCGACGTTCGGCATGGCCCGCGGGCTCACCGAATTCTGGCTCATCTGGATCGCGGTGGACATCGTGGGCGTCCCGCTGCTGGTGATTGCCGGTTTCTACCCGTCCGCTGTCCTCTACTTGGTATACGCCGGGTTTGTGACCTGGGGTTTCGTGGTGTGGTTCAGGATCCAGAACAAGCGTTTGGACCAAAAAATGGCGATCTAAACAATCGTGATGCTACTCTCAGGCGGTCCGAACAAACTTCGAGTACGTTTTGGCGTGCTCGACGCCGAGTTGGGCGTCATGTGAGTTCTCCGATCATGGCGTCTCGGCGCGGAACCACCCGAGAATCACGATGAAGTGGAAAACGACATGACTAAGGGAACGAACTACCCATTGGCCGGGATCAAGGTCGGTGGCGCTCCCGCGCATCGTTTGGCGACGCCGCCGAAGTCCGATTCCACTCCGTCCAACGGTGCCCGCACCGACAGTTCGGTAGCTGCACCCGCCGAGAAGGCGGCCGAAACCACCACCGATTTCCCGGCGGCAGTGGTCACGTCCACCGACACGGCATCCGCTCCACAGCCCGCAGCATCAGAGAAGCCCGCCACGGAATCGAACGAGGTTGAAGTGACCACCAGCGATCAGATCTCAGAACACGGCCTGCCCACCAACGGCCGTTCCACCGCTCACGCCTCCAGCGGCAGCACGTCGCCGTCTCTCGGCCGCGGCCAGGCACCCGACCGTCGTACCGCTATGGGCGTCGCCTCGGTTCGTATCGCGGGTCGGCTGACCCAGAACGAACTCGGCAGCCGCACCGGCGACATCCGCACTCCCGACACCTCCGTCGGCCCCGACGAGCTGCTTCAGCTCCTCGGCGAATACCTCGTCTCCGGTGGTCTGCAGAACCCGGAGATCCACGTGCGTTCCAACGGCCAGACCATCGTGCTGGACCTGCAGAACCCCGCCAAGGGTTACCGCTGACCCACTGACGGTCACAGCAGCTGCTGGAAGGCCTCTGGTCGCACCATCTCGAGCACCAGAGGCTTCCACTGCGGCGCGCGGTCCTTGTCGACGAGCACTGCGCGCACACCCTCGGCGAAGTCCGGTTCCGTGATGATCCATGTCGCCAGCCGCAACTCGCGATCGAGGCACTCCCGCAACGTACTGTCCGCAGCCCGCTCGATCAGGGCATCGGTGGCCATCAAGGACGTCGGCGACAGCGTTGCCAACTGAGTCTTGGTCGAGCGAGACCACGCGGTATCGCACTCCAAAGCATCGATGATGTCGACGAGCGACGTCTTCTCGAACACCGTGGCCACCGCTTTCGCGTCGAACGACAATTCCGTCGTCGGCGGCGGGGTCGTGTGTCGATCGAGCGCTGCACCGAGATCGGTGCCACCGAGAATGTCGTCCTTCAGCGCCTGAACGGATTCGCTGGGACAGAAGTGTGTCGCCAATCCCAGTGTCACAGCGTCGGATCCGGTGATCCGGGTGCCTGTCAGTGCCAAGTAGCGTCCGATGTGATCGGGCAACCGGGACAGAAAGTAGCTCGAGCCCACATCGGGAACAAATCCGATCGCCGTCTCCGGCATCGCCAGAAGAGCGTTCTCTGTCACGATCCGCACGCTGCCGTGCACCGAGATTCCCAGCCCTCCCCCGAACGCCGCGGCCTCGATGACCGCCACATACGGCTTGGGGTACGTCGCAATGATCTCGTCGAGGTCGTACTCGGCAGAGAAGTAGCGCGGCCCGGCTTCTCGGTCGCCGTCGATCACGGCCTGCCTGATGGCCTTGATGTCTCCGCCGGCGCAGAACGCGCGCGGTGAACTGCTCGTCACCAGAACCGAACCGACGGTGTCGTCGTCCCGCCACGCATCGAGTGCCGCACGAATGCCGTGGATCATGGCCTCGTTCAACGAGTTCAGGGCCTCCGGCCGGTTCAGGACGATATGCCCGACACCACCGACTACCTCGGCTTCGACTACGGCCACTGCGGACTCCCTTTCACCTGCTTCGATCGACGCGTAACAGTAGCGCTATTCGCGTGATTCGATCGAGCGCGGCCGCGCGTCGGACGGTATGTCGGCAGGACGGCACTCGCGCTCCTCGGCGGTGAACCACCCGCGATACAGGAACAACTGGCCGAGCATCGGGCTCTTGACTTCGATCTCGATGCGGTGCCGTTCCTCTGCCGCGTCCCACCATTCCCGGCCGATCGTGACCGCAGAGGCCACCTTCGGCAACTTCGGCGCAATGGGACCGAGCAGAAACCGCGGCACCTCGCTCTCGAGCACCAACCCGCCGTCGGAGTCGACCGCACACGTGGTGTGCACCACCATGTCCGACGAGAACCCCAGGTAGTCGAGCGCATATGCGTCGGATTCTGCCGACGACACCATCACCGAATTCATCCCCTGCGGACGCGCGGCGAACGCGAAGCGACGCACGAAAGACATTGTCTCGCGGCCCAATTCGTCGACGTACGCATAGTTGGCAATGGTGAAGGGCACATCCTTGCCCACCCCAGCAGGAAACAGGCCTCGCTTACGACCGGCCCACAGCAGCGGCGGAGGAACGAGACGAGAGTGAGTCATCTCCTCCATCACACCGACCCCGAACTGAGCCCGATGATCCGAGGACTGCAAACCGAAACGCCATTGGACCTTGGGATGCAGACGAGCGAAATCCGAACCCATCACTTCTGCGACGACCGATGCCATGACCACAGTATGCGCTGCGCGCATGTGCATGAAACTTCGTAGCAGGTTACGAGCTACCACTCACATGCGGCGGAGCCGCTCATTCCAACTCGGCGGCCAATTCCATCCAGCGTTCCTCGGCGACGTCCTTGTCGGCGAGGACCTGCTTGAGTTCGGTGTCCAGGGCCACGAGCTTGTCCGGCGCAGTGGCAGCCTCGGCGAGTTCGGCGTGCAGTTCGGTCTCCCGCTTGGACAGGCGAATGACGAGCTTCTCGAGCTTGCTGAGTTCCTTACGGGCAGCGCGCTCCGAAGCCGCATCACGGGTTGCCTTCCGCGGCACCCCACCGGTGGTCAACGAGTCCGGCGTCGCGTCGGCGGCGAGGACGGCCCGCCTGCGCAGGTAATCCTCGATGCCGCCGGGCAGGTTGGTGAGCTTGCCGTCACCGAACAGTGCCCACGTCGAGTCGCAGATGCGCTCGATGAGGTACCGGTCGTGACTGATGACGACGAGCGTGCCCGCCCAGCCGTCCAGGATGTCCTCGAGCTGCTGCAGGGTGTCGATGTCCAGGTCGTTGGTCGGCTCGTCGAGCAACAGCACGTTCGGCTCGGCCATCAGGACTCGTGTCAACTGCAGGCGGCGTCGTTCGCCACCGGACAGGTCACCGACCGGCGTGCGCTGGCGAGCGGGAGTGAAGCCCAGCCTTTCTGCGAGCTGCCCAGCAGAAATCTCCTTGTCGCCCAACGTGATCCGCTCGGCCACCTCCTTGACCGCGTCGAGGACACGCAGCTTCTTGGGTAGGTCGTCCAATTCCTGCTTCAGCCAACCGATCTTGACGGTCTGGCCCTGGATGCGCTTGCCCGCAGCGGGCTGCAGTTCACCGGCGAGCGTACGCAACATCGTCGTCTTACCCGAGCCGTTGACGCCGACGAGACCCACGCGCTCGCCGGGAGCCAGACGCCACGTGAAGTCCTTGACCAGCTCACGGCCGTCGGGAGTTTCCAGGCGGGCGTCCTCGAGTTCGATGACGACCTTGCCCAGACGGCGCTGCGCAAAGGAGGACAGCGCGACGGAGTCACGAGGCGGCGGTACGTCGGCGATCAGCGCCTCGGCGGCCTCGATGCGGTATTTGGGCTTGGACGTTCGCGCGGGAGCACCGCGGCGCAGCCATGCGAGTTCCTTGCGAGCGAGGTTGCGACGCCGCTCCTCGGATGCGTCGGCCTGACGGGAGCGCTCTGCCCGCGCGAAGACCCAATCGTTGTAGCCACCCTCGTAGGTTTCGATACCACCCCCGACGACCTCCCACGTCTGATTGGCGACGGTGTCGAGGAACCACCGATCGTGCGTGACGACCAGTAGCGCGCTCCGACGGCTCACCAGGTGCGCGGCCAGCCACTGCACGCCCTCGACGTCGAGGTGGTTGGTGGGCTCGTCGAGCACCAAAAGATCCAGATCCTGAACGAGGGCTGCTGCCAACGCGACTCGTCGGCGCTCGCCACCGGAGAGGTTGTCGATCGGCGCGTCCAGTCCGGAGCTACCGGCCGGACCCAGATCGGCAATACCGATGCCGGTCAGGATGTTTCGTACCCGCGAATCGCCGGCCCACTCGTGCTCGGCCATCCCGAGCGGATCGAGCACCACCTGACCGACCGTCGACCCGGGCGGCAACACACCACGCTGAGTGACGACGGCCATCCGCAGTCCGTTGACTCGGCTGACGCGTCCCGAATCGGGGGGTTCGATGCCGGCGAGAACCTCGAGGGTGGTGGTCTTGCCACCGCCGTTGAGGCCGACCATGCCGATGCGTTCGCCCTCCTGCACACCGAGGGAGACGCCGTCGAGCAGAGGCTTGACGCCGAACGACTTACTGACGTTTTCGAGATTGACGAGATTGACCATCAGGAAAAACCATTCGATTCACTAGTGACCACACGAGCACCGGGAACCGGTCCACTCGCAACACGGACGGTGCGGCACACGCCTGCACCGGACAATTCAGCGCTCACCGACACCGCCGCATCGGCGTCGGCGCACAGGAACGCACACGTGGGGCCCGAGCCGGACACGATGCCCGCCAACGCACCCGCAGTGACACCCGCTCTCAGTGTGCGACGCAACTGCGGCATCAGCGAGACCGCAGCGGCTTGCAGATCGTTGCCCAACAGCGGGGCGAGAGCCCGCGCATCACCCGACGCGAGGGCATGCATCAAATCCTCGGTGCCGCCGAGCCTGGGCGGATCGCCCTTGGCCCGCAACTGATCGAGCTCGCCGTACACGGCAGGGGTCTGCAGACCACCCTTCGCCAGAGCCAGAACCCAATGAAAGTTGTTACGCGAGAGCACCGGAAGCAACTTCTCACCGCGGCCGGTACCGACGGCAGTCCCACCGTGCAACGAGAACGGCACATCGCTACCGAGTTCGGCCGCCACCTCGTCGAGCTCGTCACGCGAGAGTTCGAGATGCCACATCGCGTTGAGCGCAACCAACGTCGCGGCAGCATCGGCACTACCGCCCGCCATGCCGCCGGCGACCGGAATGCCCTTGTCGATGGTGATCTCCACCGACGGCTCGCGCCCGACCCGACGGCCCAACAACTCGGCGGCCTTCCAGACCAGGTTCCGCGAATCCGTCGGAACGACCTTCGCGTCGTCGCCGCGCACCCGAACCGACAACGCCTTCGCCGGAACGACCGACAACTCGTCGGAGAGAGACAGCGCCTGGAACACCGTCGTCAACTCGTGAAAGCCGTCGGGACGCAGGTCACCGACCGAAAGATGCAGATTCACCTTCGACGGGGCCCGAACGACAACGGGCGTGGGAACGACAGACAGCACGTTTAACCACAGTAGTGGAGAAACAGGGGCCGGGTTCACCATCAGACGGCCCACCTGGGGGTACTCAATGTCACGTTGAGTGGACTGGAGTGCAGCCTGCGAAACGACCGTCGAGCACTTTCGGGGGTCAATGTCACGTTGAGTGGACTTCGGTGGCGGGGTCGGGTCGGTAAAGAGGACCGAAGGTGTCCGCATTCGGTGGCATTGTGTGGATATGAAGGAAACCTCGGCCCGGCTGTTGCGGCTGTTGTCGCTTCTGCAGACCCGTCGCGATTGGGCGGGTGCAGAGCTGGCGGAACGGCTCGCCGTGACGCCTCGCACGCTGCGGCGCGATGTCGACAAGTTGCGCGATATCGGTTATCCGGTCAATGCGACGCCGGGTGTCGGCGGCGGCTATCAGTTGGGGCCGGGTGCCGAGATGCCCCCGTTGTTGCTCGACGACGACGAGGCGTTGGCGGTGGCGTTCGGCCTGCAGTCGGCGGCCGGTGGGTCGGTCGCGGGGATCGGCGAGGCGTCGTTGCGTGCGTTGACGAAGCTCCGGCAGGTGATGCCGTCGCGCATCCGGCATCGGCTCGACGCCCTCCGGATCGACGTGGTGGAGCACACGCCGCGGTCGGCGGTGGATGCGGCGGTGTTGTCGACGGTGGCTGCGGTGTGCCATGGGCACGAGCGACTGAGATTCGACTACCGCAAGCACGACGGTTCGGAGTCTCGGCGCGAGGTGGAGCCCTACAGCTTGGTTCGGGCGGGAGCGCGGTGGTATCTGCTGGGTTGGGATGTGCTGCGCCAGGATTGGCGGTCGTATCGGGTGGATCGGCTCACTCCGAAGATTCCCACCGGCCCACGGTTCACGCCGCGGGAGTTACCTGCGGGCGGCGCGGCGGCCTACGTCTCGCAGGGAATCGACCGCGCGTTCACCCAGGTTCAGGCGCGCATTCGCTTGCATGCGCCGATCGAGACGATCGCCCCGATGGTCGACGAGCACTGGGGCACACTCGAATCCATCGACGACACCTCGTGTGCGGTGGTGCTCTCGGGAGACTCACTGCCGTCGATCGCCCGCTGGCTCGCGGCCTTCGACACCGACTTCACCGTGCTCGACCCGCCGGAGCTGAAAGAGGAATGCCGCGTGGTCGCCGCGCGTCACGCGGCCCTCGAACGGAGATACCTCGCCGCGGTTCACCCTCCGGTAACCGACGCGTGAGTCAATGGGTCCATGACGACCCCACTCGGTTTCGACCCGACCTTCCTGGCCGACATCGACGTTCCGCTGCCGGGTCGAGCAGGCCTGGTGGTTCTTCCGTACACGCATTTCTCGGTGTCCATGGATCCTGCCCGACGCCTCGCCGCGGTCACCGGCGTGAACATCGACGGCTCGAGCCTGAAAGACGTGGAGCGAGGCGATGATTGGCGTCTGGACGAGCGGCTTCCGGCAGCGCAGCAGGCGGGGAACGAGTTGTACTCGAACAACGACCTCGACCGTGGGCATCTCGTTCGCCGACGAGATCCGGTGTGGGGCGAACTGTCGGTCGCGACGCGCGCCAATGCGGATACCTTCCACTACACGGTGTGCGCTCCGCAGACGGCCATTCTGAACCAATCGAAAACTCTGTGGCTGGGGCTCGAGGATTACGTACTGGGCCATGCCGAGCAGTTCGGGCAACGACTCTCGGTGTTCAGTGGCTGCATCTTCGCCGACGACGATCCGATCTACCGAGGCATTGCCATACCGCGTCGCTTCTTCAAGATTGCCGCGTGGTCCCAGGATTCGGCACCGGCGTGCACCGGATACGTGCTCGATCAGTCGCCGTCACTCGACCCGATTCTCGACAAGCCGCTTCGGGTCGAGACCGATCCCCCACCGCTCGGCCCGTACCGCACGTATCAGGTTCCGGTAGCAGACATCGCGTCGGCGACCAGCTTGGAGCTGGGAAGTCTCACCGAGGCCGACCGGTACGCACCTGTCGCAGCGGCACGCGCCGAGGCGTCGAAGTGGACCGAACTGACGCGACTGTCGGACATTCACCTGTAAGAACGAGACGTCAGGCCTCGGTAGCCGCCAGACGAACGAACGCAGCCGCGTCGATCGTTTCGCCGCGGGCTGTGGGATCGATTCCGGCCTCACGGAGTCTGCGCTCCGCGGCGACGGGTGAACCAGCCCACCCCGCGAGGGCTGCTCGTAAAGTCTTGCGGCGCTGGGCGAATGCGGCGTCGATGACAGCGAATACCGACTTCCGGTGTGCAGTGTCGGTCGGCCACGGCGGCTCGGCGTATCGATCGATGCGCACCAGCCCCGATTCCACTTTGGGAACCGGCCAGAACACCGAACGGCCTACTGCCCCGGCCCGTTTGACGTCACCGAAGAATCGGGCCTTGACGCTGGGAATGCCGTAGATCTTGCTTCCCGGTACCGCGGCGAGGCGATCGGCAACCTCCGCCTGGACCATCACCACGGCCACCCGCAGGCTGGGCAGCTCCGAGAACAGGTGGATCAGCACAGGCACCGCGACGTTGTACGGCAGGTTCGCCACCAATGCCGTCGGGTGTCCCGGAATGTCCTCGGCCCGTACGCGCAACGCGTCGGCTTCGATGACCGTCAACCGTTCGGCGAGGGTGGGGGCGCGGTCGGCCACCGTGATGGGCAGCCGGGTCGCGAGCTTGGGGTCGATCTCGACCGCGACAACGGCGTCGGCCACATCGAGCAGAGCGAGAGTTAACGATCCGAGACCGGGACCGACTTCGAGGACGGTGTCCTGAGGTCCGACACCGGCGGAGGCGACGATGCGTCGCACGGTGTTGGCGTCGTGCACGAAGTTCTGGCCGAGTTGTTTGGTGGGACGCACGTCGAGCTCGGCAGCGAGAGAGCGGACTTCGGCAGGACCGAGCAGAGCCGCAGCTCCCCTCACATGTTCGGACACGGTGCGAACTCTACGGGCGGGCAGGTGATCAGCGGTAACCCAGACGCGAGGTGCATGCCGGCCATGCGCCCCAGCCCTGCGACTTCTGCGTCACCGATGCGATGGCGATCTGTTCTTCGCGGGTGGCGAGGTCGGCGCGCGGTGCGTATTTCAGGCCGCCCTGGCGTTCCCAGGTGTTCTGGTCGAATTGCACGCCGCCATAGAAACCGTTGCCGGTGTTGATGGCCCAGTTGCCGGTTGCCTCGCATTGAGCAAGCGCGTCCCAGATCGCACCGTTCTCCACGGGTGGGACCTCGGTGCCGGGCTTGGCTCCGACTCGAACGGTCTTCGGCTGCGCCGGCACCTTGACCACTTCGTCGATCTTCTCGCGCCCGGCCTCGACCCCGTTGACCATGTTGATCTTCCAGGTGATGTCGGAGACGCCGGGAGCGCCAGGGTTCTCGACGACGGTCTTGCTCATGTTCATCGTCGGATCTTCGATGCGCTGTTCCGGGGCATCGGTGTCGGTGGTCTCGGTCTTGGTGACGGTCCGGTCGCGCGTGACGACGATCTCGGCACCGTCGGTGACGGCGGCATCCGGATCCGGCGACACGGTGTCGGCCTCTTCCAATGGCTTGCCCGCTGCTTCGAGGAATTCGCGCACGGTCGGAGCGGCGAGCGTCACCGGCGTTGCCGGACTGCCTCCGTCGACCAGCGAGACCTGCTTGGGCAGGGCCACGTCCAGTTCGGTGCCGTCGAGGGGCAACCGCTCGGAGCGAGACGCCGACACGTGGACGTCCTCGGCGAGGCCTGTCTGCTGCAGAGCTTCCTCGACGGTCAACGCGGTGGTCCAGATCTCCTCCGGCTTGCCGTCGACGTTCAGGGTGATCTCGCGAGCGCGGCGCAGCACGACGGTGTCGCCGTCGCTCAGCCCGGAGTCGGGCGCGGGAACGACCAGATCCTTGTCCGACGGCGTGTAGCCGGCATCGACGAGAGCGCTGTTGACGTCGGTCTTCATCGTGCTCAGCGAAATCATGTCGCCGTCGACGTCGATGGTCACGGTTTTGTGACGGCTCACCGCCATCACGCCCCCGGCGACCAGCGTCATCAACAGGGCCGCGATGACCAGGTAGAGCGTGGTCGAACGAGCGGAGTTGAGGCGTCTGATAGTCGACAAGTTTCGTATTCCTGGCGGTTGCAAGCGTGACTTCGGGGTCGAAACGCCCGAGTTCGGTCACGGTACGGTAACGAATTAGTACCTCCGCCGCAACCCAAGGAGCTAGAGCCCGTACACCCGCTCGGCATTCGCCGTGGCATGCGCCGCCAGTTCGGCCGGGTCCTGGCCACGAACCTCGGCCAGAGCCCGGGCGGTGTACGGCAGGCAGTACGGCTCGTTGGGTGCACCGCGAAACGGATGCGGGGTGAGAAACGGAGCATCCGTTTCCACCAGCACCAACTCGTCGGGCACCAGCACTGCGGCCTCACGCAGCGCATGCGCGTTCTTGAAGCTGACCGTCCCCGAGAAGCTGAGAACGTAACCGGCGTCGACGCAGGCCTTGGCGGTCTCGGGCCCGCCGGAGAAGCAGTGGAAGATCACCGTCTCCGGAGCGCCCTCGGCGACCAGGACCGCGAGCAGATCCTCGTCGGCCTCGCGGTTGTGGATCATCAGCGGCTTCCCGAGGCGCTTGGCGAGATCGATGTGCCAGCGAAATCCCTCGTGCTGCTCCGGGACCGTCGCACAGTCGTCGAGCTTGCCGGGCCAGTAGTAGTCCAGACCCGTTTCGCCGATGGCGACGACGCGGGGATCGGCCGCGAGTCGTTCGATCTCCGCCTTCGCTGCGTCGTCGAGCACGTTCGCGCGGGTGGGATGGATCGCGACCGCCGCCCACACCCGTGGATCCCAGGATGCAGCGTCGACGGCGAAGCGCGCGGCGTCGAGGTCGTCGGCGATCGTGACCACCCGGGTGACCCCCACCGACTCGGCGCGATCGACGATCGCGGCCACGCTCGCGGCATCGGTCGCTCCGCAGGCATCGAGGTGGGTGTGGGCGTCGACGAGGGTGCCGACGGCATCGGGCAGCGGTGGCGCGGGACGTTCTCTACTCACGCTGGATAGAGTAGGCGCACCATGACTGCGCCAGCTGATGCCTCACGGCCACCCTTCTACGTCACCACGGCAATCGCGTACCCCAACGGAGCACCTCACATCGGGCACGCGTACGAATACATCGCCACCGACACGATCGCGCGCTTCAAGCGCCTCGATGGCTACGACGTGCGTTTTCTGACGGGAACCGACGAGCACGGCCTCAAGATGCAGCAGACCGCGCAGAACGAGGGCATCGACGTCCGCGAGCTCGCGGCGCGCAATTCCGACGCCTTCCAGGCGGCGCACGATCTGCTGCAGAGCTCGTACGGCCGCTTCATCCGCACCACCGATGCCGACCACCATGCCGCCAGCCAGGAACTGTGGCGACGGATGGAGGCGAACGGCGACATCTACCTCGACTCCTACTCCGGCTGGTACTCGGTCCGCGACGAGGCGTTCTACACCGAGGCCGAGACCACCCTGACCGAGGACGGCTCCCGCGTCGCGACGGAGACGAACACGCCCGTCGAGTGGACCGAGGAGTCGTCGTACTTCTTCCGGCTCTCGCAGTACCAGGACAAACTGCTCGAGATGTACGACGCGTCGCCCGATTTCATCGCGCCGAACACGCGCCGCAACGAGATCGTGAACTTCGTCAAGGGCGGTCTGCGCGACCTGTCGATCTCCCGGACCACATTCGACTGGGGTGTGCCGGTACCCGGCGATCCCGCGCACGTGATGTACGTGTGGGTCGACGCGTTGACCAACTACCTCACCGGTGCGGGTTTCCCCGAGACCGACTCGGAGGCGTACCGGAAGTTCTGGCCCGCCGATCTGCACGTCATCGGCAAGGACATCACGAGGTTCCACACCGTCTACTGGCCTGCATTCCTGATGTCCGCAGGCATCGAGCTACCCAAGCGGGTGTTCGTGCACGGGTTCTTGAATGTCAAGGGCGAGAAGATGTCCAAGTCTCTGGGCAACGTGCTGACCCCCGACTCGTTGGTGGAGAACTACGGCCTCGATCCGGTGCGCTTCTTCTTCCTCCGCGAGGTCTCGTTCGGGCAGGACGGCAGCTACAGCCACGAGGCGATCGTCGCCCGCGTCAATGCCGACCTGTCCAACGAACTGGGCAACCTCGCGCAGCGTTCGCTGACGATGGTGGCGAAGAACCTCGAAGGACAGCTCCCGACACCGGGTGCATTCACCGCCGAGGACGAGGCGATGCTGGCCCGCGCGGACGCGCTGCTGGAGATCTGCCGACGCGAATTCGATGTGCAGGCAATCCATTCCGCGCTCGAAGCGATCTGGTCGGTACTCGGCGAGACCAACCGCTACTTCTCGCTGCAGCAGCCATGGGTGCTGCGTAAGACCGACCCCGATCGCATGGCCACGGTGCTGTACGTGACGATCGAGGTGTTGCGCATCGTGAGCATCCTGGCCCAGCCCGTCATGCCCGATTCCGCGTCGCGCATCCTCGACCTGCTCGGGGCGTCGAACCGCGAATTCGCCGACATCGCAACACGTTCGGTTCCCGGCACCGCTCTCCCGGCCCCGACACCAGTGTTCCCCAAGTACGAAGAGAAGTAAGCCCTTGTGAGTGGAACTTCGTAGCCCACTACGAGGTTCCACTCACATGGGGCTACGCCGCCTTTTCGAGCTCCTCCAACGTGTTCTCCAGATGCGTGAGCATCCGCTGCAGGTGCGGCACACTGCGTCGGCACCCGATGAGCCCGAAGTTCAACGAATCGCCGTTGCTGGCGACGGTGATGTTGAGCGCTTGCCCGTCGCACACGATGGACGCCGGGTAGATGCCATCGAGTTTCGCGCCGTTCCAGTAGAGGTCTTCTTTGGAACCCGGCACGTTGGAGATGATCACGTTGAACGGCGGTGGGGTGTAGTCGACGAATCCCGGCACCGGCCCGAACAACAACGGGGCCATGGTGATTGCACCGACGGCAAGCGCTTCGAGGGTGTTGAGCTCCCCCATCATCTGCTTACCCCGAACAGTGGACTCCTTGATGCGTTCGAGGCGAAGCAGTGGATCGGATTCGTCGGTCCCCAGGTTGCACAGAATGGTCGTCACGGAGTTACCGGCGTCCTTGCTGTCGCCCTCCTTGCGCAGCGAGACCGGCACCATGGCAATCAGTGGCTGATCGGGGAGCGCGTTCTGATCGATGAGGTAGGCACGCAGCGCACCGGCGCACATCGCGAGCACCATGTCGTTCAGCGTTGCATCGAGAGCGGTACCGACCTTACGAATTCGCTCGATCGACCAGCTCTCCGCCGCGAAGCGTCGAGCGCCGCCGATGGGCACGTTGAACATTGTCCGCGGTGCCCGCAGCGGTAGCTGTGCGCCTTCTTTCTTCAACGCGCGCAACCCTATTCGCGCGGAGGCAGGGGCGAAGTCCACCAGGTCGCCGGCAATCTTGCGTCCCATGGACAGGCCGCTGCCCAGTTGCGCCAGCCGCCCGGGCTCGGCCTTGTCGACCTTCTTTCTGCCGCGACCGAACAACGACGGGTCCCAGGTCGCCACTCCGCTGCGATCCTCGGGGTCCGTCGAGAGTGTGCGCTGCATGAGCTTCAGCGCGCTGACGCCGTCGACCAGCGAGTGATGCACCTTGGTGTACAACGCAACTCGGCCGTCGGCCAGACCCTCGATGATGTGCAGTTCCCACATCGGCCGGTAGCGATCGAGCGGGGCACTGTGATTGAGCGAGAGAAACTGGAACAGCTCGCGGATGCGTCCCGGCGAGGGCAAGACAGCGCGCCTGACGTGGTACTCGAAGTCGACGTCCTGATCGAAAGCCCACGCGAGAGTTCCCATGATCTGCACCGGGCGGGCCGGCCGCTTGCGGAACAGCTCGTGCACTTCACCAGTGGTGAACTTGCGATGCACTTCCTGTGCGAACTCGTGCGGATCGCCGGGCGGTACGAACAACTCCAACCCGCCCACGTGCATCGGGTGCTCCCGCGATTCGGCGATCAGAAACATCGATTCGGTGATGGGCATGAGTGCCATGAGCTGTCCTTTTTCCATTTGTTTTATGTCACGGTACGGCACCGAATGTGACTCAGAACACGACCTTACGTGCGCTCACGAAATCCCACCCGCTATTGTCCGTTACCAGGGGTTCCAAACAGAACGGGGATCCGACGCACGGCGCACACGCGCCCTGCAACAGCCAACGGGGATGGAGGCGACGGCTATGAATCCGGCGCTCACCGTAGTGAAAACGTCCGACGCGGCAGCCACTGCGCGCCGCCGCGATATCCGCGGAGCAAGCCTGCAGTCGCAGATCCTGTCCAAATACCTGCAGTTCACCGTGCGCCCGTTCCTGACGGTGTGGGCGCAGGCACCGTCACTGCCGTGGCCGATGGGTTTGGTCGATTACGCGGGTCTGCTCGTCCCCCAGATCAGCGGCACCACCCGCAGTCGCGTCATGCTCTCCGAATGCGAGGCCGAATGGATTCGGGCCGAGGGCAGCGGAACCGATCGTGTCGTTCTGTACATGCACGGCGGTGCCTTCGTGTGCTGTGGACTGCGGACTCATCGGCGGATGACGTCACGCGTCTCCAAGAGCGTCGACGGCGCAGTTCTGTCGGTGAATTACCGCATGATGCCGCGTAACCCGATCGCACACGCCGTCGAGGACGGGGTCGACGCCTACCGCTTCCTCCTCGATTCCGGCTATCGCCCGGACCAGATCATCATGGGCGGGGATTCGGCGGGCGGATATCTCGCGTTCATGGTCACCTTGGCTCTGCGGACCGTCGGCCTGCCCGCACCGGCCGGGATCTTCACGATGTCGCCCCTGACCGATATGGATCCCACCGGCAAGCTCACCCACGAGAACGCGGACAAGTGTTCGGTGTTCCCATCCAATGCTGTTCCTGCGCTGACCGCGCTCGCCGATCGTGTCGACGCACGCATCGTCATCGAAGGTGAACGCGGCCCTCGGGTCTCACCGGTCGACGGAGATCTCGCCGGCCTGCCGCCGGTGCTGATCCAGGTCGGATCGACCGAAATGGTCTATGCCGACGCCGAACTCATGGCGGAGCGCCTCGCCGTCGCCGGCGTCGACTGCGAACTACAGGTCTTCGAGGATCAGGTGCACGTGTTCCAGGCCGCCGATTTCGTTCCCGAAGCGCGTCGCGCACTGCGCGCCATCGGCGAGTTCGCCCGTAACGTCAGCCCCCGTACAGAAAGCTGAGATACCTTCTCCCCATGGCAGTCACAGTGAACAAGTCCGTCGACATCGAGGCCGACGCAGCGACAATTCTCGACGTCCTCGCCGACGTCGAAGGCATCCCCTCGTGGTCCCCCGTACACAAGAAGTGCGAGGTAGTCGATCGTTTCGACGACGGTCGACCGAACCACGTCAAGATGAAGGTCTCGATCATCGGCATCAACGACGAGCAGTTGGTCCAGTACACCTGGAGCGAGAACGAGGTCTCGTGGAGCTTGGTGGAGAGCTCACAGCAGAAGGCCCAGGAAGGCAGATACACGTTGACGCCCAAGGGCAACGGCACGCACGTCGAATTCGAGCTGACCGTCGACCCGAAGGCTCCCCTGCCCGGCTTCCTCGTCAAGAAGGGCACCAAGACCATTCTCGAGGCAGCGACCGAAGGGCTACGCCAGCACGTGGTGGGCTGAGCGTCACTGATCCTTGCGGGTGGCGAGAACGGCCTCGTACACCTCGCGCTTGGACACGCCTGCGACGGCCACCTGAGCGCAGGCGTCCTTCAATCGCATGCCCGACGCCACGAGCGATTCCACCTCGGCCACGAGATCCTCGGGCTCCTCGGCGACGGCGACCGCTCCTTCGAGTACGACGGTGATCTCACCGCGGACTCCGTCACGTGCCCAGTCGAGCAGCTCCCCCAGTCCGCCACGGCGGACCTCCTCGTAGGTCTTGGTGAGCTCTCGGCACACCGCAGCGCGGCGGTCGGGGCCGAGAACGTGCACCGCGTCGTCGAGACATGCGACGAGCCGATGCGGGGCCTCGAAGAAGACGATGGCACGCGGTTCGGCGAGCACCGACTGGAAATACGTGCGCCGCTGTCCCTGCTTGCGCGGGGCGAATCCGTCGAAGCAGAAGCGCTCCACCGGCAGCCCCGACAGTGCGAGGGCGGTCGTGACGGCCGACGGCCCGGGCAGGCAGGTCACCGGCAGGTCGGCGTCGACGCAGGCCGCGACCAACCGGTAGCCCGGATCGCTCACCGACGGCATGCCCGCGTCGGTCACCAGCAGTACGGTCTTTCCCTCGGCGACGGCCTCGACCAGTGCGGGTAGCCGCGCCGTTTCGACCTGGTCGTAGAAACTGACGACCCTGCCCCCGATCGTCACGCCCAGGGAGGACGCCAGTTGTTTGGTGCGTCGGGTGTCTTCGGCGGCCACGACATCGGCACTACCGAGGGCATCACGCAGGCGCTGCGAGGCATCTCCGACGTCGCCCATCGGGGTGGCAGCAAGGATGAGCATGTCTCCAGTGTCTCCCATGCGGTGCAGCGGCCTGCCGCCCACTCCGGAACACCGCCTACGATCGGTACGTGACCTTGCTGACCTCTGAGCGCTCCGGCGACCGGTCGATGGTCAGTCCCGGGCCCACCGTTGCCGCGCGCGACTGGTTCCACGACACCGATGTACGACGCGGCTGGATCGTCACCCTCGTCGTCACCGCCATCTGTGCGATCACCCGCTTCACGATGTTGCGGTACCCCACCGACGCCGGAACGCCGGTGTTCGACGAGAAGCACTACGCACCGCAGGGTTATCAGGTGCTCACCGGCGGCGGGCTCGAGGACAATCCGGCCTACGGACTGGTGGTGCACCCGCCTGTCGGCAAACAGCTGATCGCCGTCGGCGAGGCGTTGTTCGGCTACAACGGTTGGGGATGGCGTTTTTCGTCCGCGGTCGCCGGAACGCTGTTGGTACTGCTGGTGATTCGCATCGTCCGACGCCTCACCCACTCGACGCTCATCGGTGCGATCGCAGGAATCCTGCTCATCGTCGACGGCGTCACGTTCGTCAGCAGCCGCATCGGCATGCTGGACATCTTTCTGGCCCTGTTCGTCACCGCTGCTCTGGGTTGCCTGGTCGTCGACCGCGACGACGTGCGAAAGCGACTGTGGACGGTGCGAGCCGAGGGCCGCATGGACGTCAGCGATCTCGGCCCTCGAATGGGTGTGCGGTGGTGGCGTTTCGGGGCCGGCGTCATGCTGGGTCTCGCATGTGGCACCAAGTGGTCGGGTCTGTATTTCATCGCGTTCTTCGGCTTGCTGAGCGTGGCGTTCGACCTGGCTGCTCGTCGCTCGTACGGGGTTCGCCGACCGTGGCGGGGAACTGCGGTGCGCGACATCGGACCCGCGCTGTACGCGCTGGTGATCGTTCCGATCGCCGTGTACCTGATGACGTACTGGGCGTGGTTCACCTCCGAGACCGGTGTCGACCGACACGAGGTGGGCAACGGAATCGGATTCGGCGGGCCGTTCTCCTTCGTTCCCGGTGCCCTGCGGTCGCTCTGGTACTACAGCGGCAGTGTGCTCGATTTCCATGAGGGACTGACCAATTCGGCAGGTAATCGGCACCCGTGGGAATCCAAGCCGTGGACGTGGCCGATGGGCCTACGCCCCATGCTGTACTACTTCGCCGACGGTGAGAACGTGTCGGGGTGCTCGGCGTCGTCGTGCGTCAAGGCGATCATGCTGATCGGCACGCCCGCGATGTGGTGGTTGGCCTTGCCGATGCTCGCCTGGACGCTGTGGTCCGTTCTCGTACGACGAGATTGGCGCTACGCCACGGTTCTCGTCGGTTACGGTGCCGCACTGTTGCCCTGGTTCGCGACCCTCGACCGGCAGATGTACTACTTCTATGCGGTGGCGCTCGCGCCGTTCATGGTGATGGGCTTCGCGCTGGTACTGGGCGACATCATCGGAAAAGCCAGCGCCTCGGCCGAGAGACGCGGCACCGGACTGCTTCTGGTGTGCCTGTACATCGCGGTGGTGATCGCCAACTTCGTGTGGCTGTGGCCGATCCTCACCGCAATGCCGATCACCCCGCAGATGTGGCAGGAACAATTGTGGTTACCGAGTTGGCGCTGAGCGCCCCACTCGGCTCGCTACCGACTACTGCAGAATTGCGGTCTTGCCCTTGGTGATTCCGTCGATGCTGATGCGACCGGCACCGAACGCCGCGAGCATCAGTGCGCCGACGCCGAGAGCGACGACGAGCTCGTAGCCGTTTTCGGTGGCGAACACCCCGTTCTCGAAGTGGACGAGGAATGCAGCTCCCAACATATCGGCGAACAGCAGCAGACCGGCGATCGGAGTGAAGATGCCGAGAACCAATGCGCCGCCGCCGATGAGCTCGACGAACGTTGCGAAGTAGGCAGACGCCGTGGGTACCGGAATGTTCATCGCCTCGAAGCTGGCAGCAGTGCCGTCGAGGCCGAAGGTGTTGAGCTTCTGCCACCCGTGGGCGATGAAGACGACTCCCAGGCCGATACGAGCTACGAGGGCGACGGCGTCACGGACGAGCGTTGAGTTCATTGATAGGCATCCTTCTGGCGCGGCTGAATGGGCAGCACCACCCTGACAGAAGGAGGTTGAAGCGTCAACTTACCGGCCGCCTGCCCCTTTCAGAGCAGCTTCGAGGAACGTTCGCGCCTGGTCGTCGTCGAGGCCGATAGATCTGACGGCCCGGACGAATTCCGTTGCGGCCCTGGCTGCAATATCTCGTGACGGGTCACCGCCGGACGCCACGAACGATCCGGACCTACCCCGCGTCTCGATGATTCCCTGCTGTTCGAGCTCCCGGTAGGTCTTCGCCACCGTGTTCGGCGCGATCTTCAGCTCTTCGGCAAGCCCACGTACCGTGGGGATCTTTGTTCCGGCGATGAGATCCCCGGACCGCACCAATCCCAGAATCTGCATCCGCAATTGCTCGAACACCGGGGTCGTGTTCGACGGATCGATGCTTACGCGCACGATCGCCTCATCGAACCGCGTCGACAGCGTCGGCGATGGACGTCGATCCGGACGTGAGCATCAGCGTTTTGCCGATGGCACTGCCGGTGTCGATCAGACGGGCGACGACCGCTGCCACGTCGGCACGGGTCACCTCGCCCGGGTCGAGTGGAGGCTCGGTGAGCGAAACCGAGTCCGTCGCATCCTCGTCGGTCAGCTTGCCGGGGCGAAGAACGGTCCAGTCCAAGCCCGCGCGGGACGAAACATCTTCTTCCGCAGCAGTTTTGGCCCGGATGTATGCTTTCCATCCCTCGTCGAGGTCGTCCGCGACCGGCTCACCGGCCCCGAAGGAACTGATCAGCACGTAGCGGCGAACGCCGGCCTTCTCGGCGGCATCGGCCAACAACACCGCACCGGCCCGGTCGACGGTGTCCTTGCGCTCGGGACCGCTGTTGGGACCTGCACCGGCCGCGAACACCACTGCGTCGGCACCGGAGAGAACGTCGGCCAACTCGTCGACGGACGCAGACTCCAGATCGATGACCTGCGGCAGCGCACCGAGGGCCGTGACGGCATCGACGTGATCGCTGTTGCGAATGAGCGACACAGCGCGGTCACCGTGCGCCGTGAGAACCTGCGTGAGATGTTGGGCGATCTGGCCGTGCCCACCTGCAATGACAATGCGCTTGTCGGTCATGCGACTACTCCCGTTCCTGACGTGATCTGTCGCGTTGGCTACCCGCGTGACAGGATTGCAAACATGACCCGGGCCGCAACCATCTATCACAACCCACGCTGCAACACCTCCCGCACCGTTCTGAAGACGATCGAGGATGCGGGCATCGTCCCCCAGGTCGTCAAGTACCTCGAGACGCCGCCGACCGAAGACGAACTCCGCACGCTGCTCGCCGACGCGGGACTCTCACCACGTCAGGCTGTTCGAACCCGAGAGAGCATCTACAAAGAACTCGAACTGGCGGAGGCCGACGACGAGACCTTGATCGCGGCGATGGCGGCGCACCCCATTCTGATCGAACGCCCGATCGTGGTCACCGACAAGGGAACCGTGTTGGCTCGCCCCGCCGACAAGGTCCTCGCCGTCCTGTAGAAACGCCTGTCGGTCAAAGCCTTTCGCGAGACACCGGGCACGACATACACCGGGGGCCACCCCGGCCCGAGCCCAACTCGGACCCGGAGATTCGCAACACCTCGATGCCCGACGCCTCGAGCCGCGCATTGGTCTCGACGTTGCGCTCGTAGGCAACGACCACCCCCGGGGAGATCGCGAGGGTGTTGTTGCCGTCGTCCCATTGCTCGCGTTCGGCGGTCACATGATCGAGTCCGGTGTCGATCAACCGGAGTTTGCCGATTCCCATCGCATCGGCAGCGGCTTCGAGGAACGGGTCGGCGCCGCGAATACTGACGCCGGCATCCTCGCGGTGAATCGTGAACGCGGACAACGTGTCCTGAATAGCCGGATACATCACGACCGCGTCGGTGTCGACCATGGTGCAGACGGTGTCCAGATGCATGGACGCACGCTCCTGCGCGATCGGCACCACCAACACGCTGTGCGCCAGATCGTCCTCGAAGAGACTGCGTGCCAACGCTTCTGCGCCCGCAGGGGTGGTGCGCTCCCCCACACCCACCGCGACCACTCCAGGAGCGAGCAGCAACACGTCACCGCCTTCGACCGGAGCGGTACGGGATTCGTACGCACGTCGCACGCCTTTGAACATGGGATGGAATGCGTAGATCAAGTCGGTCAGCGACGTTTCCCGTACTCGCGCAGGCAAGGCGAGGGAGGTGATCGCCACTCGGTTGTCGATCCAGAACGACGAGTCACGGGTGAACAGCAGATTGGGCAGCGGATCGATGACGAAGTCGCCCCCGTGATGCATGCGGCGAACCAGCGAGGCACCACTGGGCTCGGCCTCACCGGACTCGGCTTCGAGCAACTCGTCGAACGTCATGCCCGCCATCAGGATCTGAGCCAGTTCGGCTGCCGGGATACCGCGCAGGTACTGGGCGAGATCCTCGGCGAGAGCCCGTCCGAGCCGCCGAGCGTCGACGGCAGCCGAGATGCCCTGCATCCGAGCGGCACCGCTGACCGTCATCGCTTCGGTGAGGAGTTCGCCCAGCAGCAGCACCGTCACGCCGCGGCTGCCCAGCAGCTCCGCGAACGCATCGTGCTCGTCCTGTGCCCGGTCCACCCACGGCAATCCGTCGAACAGCAGTTGGTCGTTGTTTCTCGGAGTCAGGCGCCGCAGCTCGTCGCCCGGGCGGTGCAGCATCACAGTGCGGAGCACACCTACCTCGGAATTGGCTCCCAACGGGCCCGCAGCGGAGTCGACGCTCATGAACGAACGGTAAACCCATTCCTCGTTCAGCGCTGGCATCCGGACCTGAAGTAATGTCGAGGTCGTGCCGATGCCCGAGTGGAACGTCCGTGAACTGACTCCAGGCCAGCTGTCGGAGCGCAGCGGCGTCGCCGTGTCCGCGTTGCATTTCTACGAGAAGCAGGGCTTGATCAGCAGTCGACGAACATCGGGCAACCAGCGCAGGTTTCACCGCGAGACTTTGCGCAGAGTGGCGTTCATTCGTATCTCGCAGAAGGTGGGAATCCCTCTCGCGACCATCCGTCAGGCGTTGAGCGAACTTCCGGACGAGCGAACGCCCACCCGCGAGGACTGGGCCAGGCTGTCGACGCGGTGGCATCGCGAACTGGACTCGCGTATCGAGCAGTTGGTTCGCTTACGGGACGATCTGACCGGGTGCATCGGCTGTGGTTGTCTGTCGTTGGCCGGCTGCGCTCTGGCCAACCCGCACGACCGGCTCTCCTACTCCGGCCCCGGTGCCCGCACACTGGACGTCGACTTCGACGCCCCGTCGGTGCGACGCGGCTCGAGCAGTTTGGAGAACTGATCGTTCGCTCGTTGCAGCACGAACTCGTACGGTGGCGCGAACTTTCGCGAGATCCAGTAACCGAAGCGAATGTCGTTGGAGGAGTACACGAGGTACTTGCGTTTGGCGATACCGGCGAGAATCGCATCGGCCACGACCGACGGTTCGACAGCACGCTTCTCGAACCGGTGCTGCAGCTTCTGCACCCGAGGATCGTCTCGATCGATACCGGCGATCTGCAGCGTCTGCACCAGGCCGGTCTTGACCCCACCGGGCACGACGAGGCTGACGCCGATTCCGTGACGTTTGAGGTCGTATCGAAGAACTTCGGACACGCCACGAAGGCCGTACTTGCTGGCGCTGTACGCAGCGTGCCAGGGCAGAGGAATCAATCCCGCCGCGGACGAGACGTTGACCAGATGCCCACCGCGGCCCGCCTCGATCATCGGCGGGAGGAATTTCTCGATGACATGGATGGGACCCATGAGATTGACATCGACCATGGACTTCCAATGCCGATGCTCCAGATTCTCGACGGTGCCCCACGCCGAGATGCCCGCGACGTTCATCACGACGTCGAGGCTGCCGAACTCGGCGTGAATATCGTCCGCGAAGGCGGTGACCGCTTCGAAATCGGAGACGTCGAAGGGCAAGGAGTGGCTGACCGTTCCGCCCGCTCGACCGACCAGGTCCACGGTCTCGGCAAGCCCGGAGGCGTTGATGTCGGTCAGGAACAGTTCAGCTCCCACAGCTGCAGCCGCGATGGCCGTCGCCCGGCCGATTCCGCTGCCCGCTCCCGTGATCAACGTCTTCTTGCCGCGCAGATCGTATGTAGCCATCGAAGCTTGTTCCCCCACCGGTTGCCACGTGTCAGGTCGATTCCGACCCTACGCGGTGACGACCGACAGGGCCGTCACAATCTCTGCGACATCTCGTCTCGGTAATCGGCGACGGTGTTCTCGATACGCGTCGCCTCGTCGTCGGCACCTCGCTTTCGCGCGTCGTCCGCGCGGTGCTGCAGAGTGCCGATCGCTTTCCGGAGCTCGTTGTCCGACATTCTGTGTTCCATGTCACATAGTGTGCGCCTCACGTCGGCGCGCAGCAAGCACCCCGGGCGACGAGAACGTCAGACGGTGACCGAGCTCGAATCGATGTTCTCGCGCACGAAGCTCGAGAGGCTGCGAGCTGCGAATTCTCGGAAGTAGGCCAGCTTGTCGGCAGGCACCAACGACGGCAGCACGGTGTTCCACACCTTCTCCATACGAGACGGCGCATCCTCCAGACGCGACTGCGCCTCGGACACCATCAGAACCCCGGCCAGCATTTCGCACACCAGCAGTGCCGCGTTGCCGGCGTCCAGGTGGTCGGCGACGTCGCCGTGCTCGATGGCCCGCTCGAAAAGATGCTCGAAGATGTTGCCCCAGGTGCCGAACACGCTTCCGCGAGCGGTGTCGGACCCGTCGATCTCCATCTGCAACCGGTACATCACACGAACGAGCGGATCCGACGCTGCCAGTTCGAGAACCGAGTACGAGATTCCGATGACGGACTCGAGGGCTGGGCTGCGACTGTCCACCAGCCCCGCGCAGGCCGTGGACACGCGCTCGTGACCTTCGTCGACGATGGCGCGAGCGAGTTCTTCCTTGGACGCGAAATGGAAGTACAGCGCGCCCTTGGTCACGCCGGACTGCGCCGACACCTGACTCAGCGTGGCATTGGCATGCCCGACGTCGAGGAAGAGATCTGCTGCAGCGCGCAGCGCCGCCGCGCGAGTGGCTTCGGCCCTGAGTTGTCTCACCATATTGCTACACCCCTGCTCAGTCGATCGTGCGATGACATCGACACCTTGTGGTCCGCGCTGGCTCCCGGGTGCTGAACCCACGAACTCGAATTCACGTTCCCATTGCGGGCTTGTCAGCGCTTGCCAATAGTAACCGGTTCGTCGGCGATTTTGTGATTCGAAAGTGACAAATACATGAAGAAGACCTCGTTTACAAAACGATCGAAACGAAAAGTTCCACTTCTCCAGCATTCGTAACGACTTCTACTTCCTCGGCGTAAGCACGGAATAGCGTCCCGGATCGAACGCACTCGTCGACTTGCGCCCAGACGTCTTCGATCGGATCCGCGAGACCACCACTGGGCACGAACACGGCAAACACACCAGTCGGTATGGATACGAACACATCTCCCACAGCGACGTCACTCGGCGAGTCCAGCGGGACACCGACGAGTGCATTGACAGTGCCGTGCGCGTCGGGGACATACACGGTGGTCACCTGCGTGGCGTCGATGTTCTTCTCGCGCACACGATCTCGGAGGAATCCCATCCATTCGCTGCAACTGGCCTCGGCACCGGGCTCCACCCGCGGTGCCACCAACCCACCGAACAATTCGGCACTGCGCGCGGTGATCCGAAAGCTCATCACGAACCGCCGGGCTGCGTGATGGCCAAATACAGGTCGACTTTGTAGGCGTGCGGGTAGCACTCGTAATCACCGGTGAACGATCGCACTATCTCCCCGTTCTCCTCGGCGTGATCGATCTGATTCCACAATCGAGTGAGAACGTCGGGAAAATAACCCACCGCGGAGAATCGGGCATATTTTGCAGACAGCACTTTTGCGATCAAATGCCCACGCGTCACCTGCCCGAGCGACGAGCACTGGTAACCGACTATCTGTGTATTGTACGATCCGATTCCAGGGGCGAAGTCCGTGTAGATCGACGCAAGCGGTCCGGCAGTCTCCTGATTGAGCACTGCGGACCACGCCTGGTTGAGGGCAGGATCGTTCAACCGCCCGAGTGCTCGTTTGGGACTGCGAACGGGGAGACCGGCGACCCACGTTTCGGGGAGGTCGACGATCTCGAACGACATTCACACTCCGTATGGAAGTTGCAGGGGCAGATCCAGCGCTCGGATCGTCGGTTCACGATATAACCCGTCAATCTACCGGGCCGACCGGTACGCAGATGATCGTTTGTTCAACAGGATGTGTCACTGGGTGTTGTCCCCGCGCATTGTGACCGACGAAGCGACGTCACCGACCGATTGCGTCGAGCACCAATTCCGCCATCGCAGCGCTGCCCAGCGGGGTCGGATGCAAGAACGGTGTCGGACCGAACGTCATCGAGCCCGTGAACCAGCGCTCTGCAATCGGTGCGCATGCGTCGTGGCCGACGGCCGGCCCCGCCACATCGACGAACGTCGCCCCATGCCTGACGGCACTGTCTCGAAGCACGGAATCGAACCGGACGAAGAAATCCTGCACGAACGCCGCGTCGGCACCGTGCAGATTCGAGTCCGGGAAACAGCCCTGATGGTCGAAGTAACCACCGTGACCCACCAGCACGACGACGGCGTGTGGTGAACGCTGCGTAATCGCGTCGAGTACGCCGTCCAACACCGGCCCCAGCTGCCCCAGCCTCCGGTCTATCTCCTGGAGGACCACGGGGTTGTTTCGGCACCGAGGATCTTCCTGCGGCACAGGTTGCAGGCACGGCCCGATCAACTGCGCCCAATTCAGGCCGTTGCCGCCTATCGAGAGGGTCACCAGCGTCGTATGAGGCCGCAGCGCATCGATCTGAACCGGGACACGATGAGGCAGTGGCGTGTACGTGCTCTGCGGCGTGGACACGACGTGTGCGCTCGTCGCCCCACTGCACGCCACGCTGGCGAAGGACACAGGGTGCAGTGCGCTCGCGATCATGGCCGGATACGCCGCGTCGGATCGTCCACAACCGTCTCCGCCGGCATAGGACAACCACGCGGGCCCGGCAGCCCTGGAGTCGCCCAGAGCGACGTAGTGGACGGGGTTGTCGACGACGACGTCCGCCGACGCAGTCCCGACGAGCTGTCCCGTCAGCAGAGACACGGCAAGACCGACGACGAACGTCCGAACATCGAAGCGCACGACACGCCCCCGCCTGCTACACGGCCGCCCGACCGGCCCACCCCGACTCGACTCTCGGATGCCCGCGGGTCGAAGAACTACGAGACAGTAACACCGCGTCGGTGACGACGCGGTCCTGTATCGGAACCGTGGGCCCGGTTCCGGGAGGTCAGCAGATACAGCGAGTCGAACGGGACGACCGATCGGACAATTGTCGCGGACCGCTCGAATCGGCCGTGAATTTACTCGGCCGACGCCGTAGTGACATATTCGCCATCGCGCACAGGTGACAAATACTGTTCCGATGTCACGCCCTCGTTCGAATGCGAAACCGGCAGAATTCGCGACTCGCATCCGGACAATATTCGAGTCAACGGCCAATGCACGGTATGCAGAATCATGTCGGCGATCAACAGTCGACGTAGCGCCTTGTTCGCCAAATCATGGTGGACCCACGTTCGGTAAGAACTCAGCACATAATGACGATATTCGAGGGGCGGAGTCAGCAGCCGGCGACCCGACACCTCGACGCACATCGTTTTGATCAGCGCGATCTGGAGACCGACGCGGTACAGGCACAGCGAGAGATCGATATCCTCGTGCAGGTCGGTACGCAGACTCACGCGGTCGCGGGCGGCTTCCCAAGCGGAGCGGCGAATGGCGAAGTTGTTGCCCGAGGCCGCCGAGACCCGCAACTCATCGGGTTTGCGCTTGGTGGAGTAGTCCACGTACGCGCCGTACGGTGCAGCCCACGGGGAGTCGTACAGGTAGATCGGCCCGGTCACCGCCGCGTAGTCCAGTCTGCGGTCGAAGAAATCCAGAATCGACTCGGCCCAATCCGGAGCTACCCGAGTGTCCGCATCGATACGTCCGATGATGGATCCTTCGGCCCGATCGAAACCGGCGTTGCGCGCATGAACGACGCCTCGCTTCGACTCCCGGACCAGAACTATCTCCGGAAACCGGCGGCTGTAGCTCGCTACCACGCCGGCGGTATCGTCGGTGGAATTGTTGTCCACCACGATTATTTCGTGAATGTGTTCACGTTGCGCCAATAAAGCATCCAGGCATCCACCCAAATGCGCCTGTTCGTCGAATGCGGGCACAACAACGGAAAGAGTGTTCACAACGCCAACCCCTGACACCTTTTTGGCAATGCGTAGCTCGGCAATTTACAAAGCAAATACAAAGGGTGCCGAGCCTCTGACGCAGATGATGCTACATCATCAATTCGACGAAATAAGTCGTCCAATTTCGGATCGATAATAGTCTTTTGTCGATATCGGCAAGTGCTTTATCGATCGGTCGTCAGAGTATTGCTCTCGAAATCAGGCGTCGCGCCCGCTATGGCTCGCGCGTCGGGTAGATCGTTCAACTCCCGGCGACGAACGGCTGGGCTGCCGACGTACACCGCGTCCGGTTCGCAATCCTTGGTCACCAACGAGTTCGCCCCGATGATGCATCCCTCACCGATGCGGACCCCGGGCATGATCACCACACCGGACCCGATCCACGTGCCTCGCCCGATGGTGACCGACTCGCCCCTCAGCAAGCCTGCCCGTCGCCACGACGGTCCGACGTCATGGGTACTGGTGATGATCCGAACGTGGTCCGCCAGGAACACATCGTCACCGATCACGATGTCGGCAACAGTGTCGAAGTGGCACCCGAAATTCACGAAGACCCCGGTGCCCATCCGTACCGACCCGCGACCCTGGATCATCGCGCCGCCGTATATCAAGCACGGCCCGTCCGTCCGGACTCCCGCCGGCCGCAGCAAGGTCGCCCGCAGTACCGCCGGAACGAACGGCAGGTTCGCCACCGACACGAGGGTTGCCTGACGCATTTGAAAGAGGGCCCACTTGACGTTCGATGAGTCGCTCGCCCAAGTTGGGATCAGGGAGCGCAGGTTCACGCGGCCTCTCGCATCCGTTCGTCGGAGAGCGCACGGTCGTCGACGGGCAGTGCGCGCGAGGGCACCGCCGAGAACATTCTCGAGATGGGCCAGCGCAGCGTGTGCAGGAGCCAATCGATCGCAACGATCCGGGCCAGCTTGGCCGACGCGAGCCCGTGCTCCTTGTAGGAGCGGTAGCCCGCGATCGCGTAGTTCACGTACTTCACCGGAGATGTAGCCGATCGCCGGCCGGATACCGCAGCCTTCATACGGCCGTTCAGAGCAAGCGGCAACTTCTTGCCGACCAACGACAAGCACAGATCGATGTCCTCGTGCACGCAGGTCTTGTCGCTGACCACATTCCGAACCTGGTGCCAGGCAGATGCGCGGATCGCGAAATTGTTGCCCGATACCGCCAAGGCGCTGCGCACCGACGGGTCACGCTGCTCCGCTCGTGCATGTTGCCACGCCAGAGGCCGGGCCCACGGCGACTCGTACAAGTAGGTTCGCCCGCCCGCTGCCGCAACCGTGGAGTGCTCTCCGAAGAATTCGATGATGGAGCGGGCCCACCCGGGCCGGACGCGCGTATCGGCGTCTATGCGGCCGATGATGGACGACTGCACGAGATCGAAGCCTGTGTTCCGGGCATGCACGACGCCCCGATTCGGCTCGTGCACCAACTGGACCTTGTCATCGACTTCGCACAGGGTCTCGACCAGATCGAGCGTCCCGTCGGTCGAGCCGTTATCCACCACGACGATACGGTCTATGTAGTTTCCCTGATCGAGCAGCAAATTCAAGCATTCGCCGATGTGGTCGACCTCGTCGAGCACCGGAATTACCACACTGAGAGTGTTCATTTCGATCCCCTGATTGAATTCGACACCTACCGAACGCGCAGGCACGCGTATAAAGATACGACATCAGCCACGCGAACACTAAAGTCAGCCGAAGAAGTAGCCCCAGCTCAGAGCGCCGAAAACGGCAGCGTGACTCGTCCGCGGGTGCTAAGCAATCCAAAAGACCGTTTCAGGTCAATGGTGCTCATAAGACGTTCGAAAGAATTCGATTCCCGTTAATGATCGAATGTTGTCCGAATACGCCATATTGCCGGAAATGCCTCAGCTCACGCGACGACGTATGAAGCCTGTGGATATCGATCGTGCGCGTCGTAAATACGACGCAGCCTGTCGCCAGTGTCTTCGGCGGATTGCCGTGTCTACTGCCGCAACCACACCATCGTCGGTCACGCCTGCTTCCTCCATGGCAGCAAGCCCGTTTCGCAGGTGGTGGCACTGACGGTTCGTCAACGTCAGGGACCTGACTGCATGGAGATCGATGGGTCCAGGAAGGGCCTCGCTCTCCGCACCTGCGGCGGCCAACCCGATCTTCGTCCTGATGCACTTGAAGCACACTCCGCAGTTGAATCGACCGTCGCGATTCTCCCAGCACACCCGTAGATGCTTCATCGCCGTCTCGTCCAGGCCTATCTGCCGGAGCTTGCCGAGCCGATTCACCTCCAACTCGTGGTGATCGAACGTGACACTGCTACTCGACCAGAGCGGGTCCAGATCGGGATGGGAACCCCACGGCAGCAGATCCCAGCGACTGTTGGACGACGGAATCATGACGGTGCTCACATGCTGCGACAACGCCAGCCCCACGTGAGCCAGGGCGGCTCCGTGAAGGTCGTATCCCCAATCGAGCGGCAATCGGTCTCCGAACGCCGACCTCAACGTGGTCTTGACCTCGATCAGCGGCTTGCCGAGCTCCGCGGCCGCGTCTCGGGCACTGGCCAGTGCCCGAGACGCCAAATCCTCGTTCCCGGCGGAGATGTCGAAACCGTGAACGAATATCAAATGGGTGATGCGATCGGATTGGGTGATTGCCGAATAGAAGCTGTCCACGCCTCCACTGAAGAAGCAACCCACCCCTCGGCCGTCGGACAATGCGTCGGAAGGGTCAGCCGATACCGATATCCCATGAAACCGTCTGGGATACCAGTCGAGAAACACTCTCTGCGCCTCGGGAGCGCCTCGAAGTGCCATCGAATCCACCGGACTGTCGAAAGCGATACTCCAGTTCTTTCGCATTCCCGCTACCAGCATCGGAGGAAGCCACGGAGTCGCCGAATGGTCCAACTCGTAATTCGACGCGGTGGTCACCACAGCCTCTTTGCCGAAAGGCGTCACTATCCGGGCCGCAATTCGATGAGCCTCGGTGTCCTCGACATGCACGGTCATCTGGCTGGTCACCGTATGAAGTGTGACACATGCGCCGGCGACGTAACGCCGCTCCGAGCTCTGTATTGCCTTGATTCACAACGAAAGCCGCCACTCGAGGTGAGTGGCGGCTTTCGTTTCGGGTGGAGCTGAGGGGAATCGAACCCCTGACCTTCTCGATGCGAACGAGACGCGCTACCAACTGCGCCACAGCCCCGTTTGCCGTCGTCTCGACCGGCTGGGCAACTCTAGCAAAGCCCCTCGGGACTGCTGTTACGCGCCCTGTGCCCGACGGAAATCGCCGTCATCGTCGCGGCGTGCCTGGAACGGCTCCTCGTAATGATCGAGATGCTCGAACTCCGGATCCTCGTCGTCGATCTCGAGCACCACAGCTCCGGGTCGACGCAGACGCTGCGGCACGAGTTCGAGCTCTTCGTCGGTCTCCGATTCCACACCGAGGCGCGAGCGACCCATGCGGGTGAGTCGTCGTCGACGAATCTCTTCTTCGATCTGCACCTGCCTGCGCAGGTAGTACAGGTACCCGACGAGGACTGCGACGGACAACCCGCACAGCCACCACACCGTCGGGGAGATGATGAACGCCAGTGCCGCGGTCGTGATAGCGGCGAACACCAAGCCGAGAACCGCGCGCTGACGGAAGGCGTATCGGGCGGCCCGGGCGATGGCGTCGGCCTCGGGATCGAATCCGCCGCGGCCGCGTCGGCGAGGCACGAAGTCGTCGTCGACGACTCCCGGCTCGTGTGCGGGAGAGCTCGCGCGAGGTGCGTCGTGGACCGGTTCGTCGTGTTCGAGGTCGTTTTCTTCTTCAGCGTGAGTGTCCATGGGGTCCTCCGCGGTACCGGGTAGATCGGGTGAGTCCGAACGAATCGACGCGAATTTCGGGCCGAAGATCTCGCTGGCGGGCGCGGAGACCCGCAGGTCGTCCTCCGGCCGCCAGTCGGGATCACTGCGGTGGCCGGTCGCGGGGCCGCGCTGCTTGCGCTTGGTGCCACCCCGATGCAACACG
Source organism: Rhodococcus sp. PML026 (assembly GCF_000963615.1). Classification (NCBI taxonomy): domain Bacteria; kingdom Bacillati; phylum Actinomycetota; class Actinomycetes; order Mycobacteriales; family Nocardiaceae; genus Rhodococcus; species Rhodococcus sp. PML026. The sequence goes on from NZ_KQ031376.1 coordinate 527,972, forward strand.
CGCGTGGCGAGTGCTGCGTCCGTGGTCTGCATGATCTGCGGACGCTTGGTCATCAGCATGGGAAGAAGAACGAAGAGCCAGACGGCCACGAGACCGATCCAGATGATCGAGTTCGGCATCGGCGATGTTCTCCTTCCTCAGGCGACAGCGACAGTCGAGACGCCCTCAGGTTATGTGGAGCAGGTGCGAGAACCCCGCAGACGCGCCGACTCGAATTACACTCCTGTCACTTTGACAACATCTGCAACCGAACACTGTGGAGTGAGCGCTATGCCCACGCAGCCCTGCCCGCGCGGACCAATCGATCGACGACCGAACCCTGCACCTCTCCCGAGGTGATCGCGACGAGTTTGTGGTCGCGCCACTCGCCGTCGACGTCGAGGTACTTGTAGAGCAGGCCCTCTTCGCGGAAACCGACGTTGCGCAGCACGGCCTGGCTGGCGAGGTTCTCCGGACGCACCGTTGCCTCGACGCGGTGCAACCCGACCGGTCCGAAACAATGATCGAGTCCGAGCGCCAGCGCCGCGGTGGCGACGCCTTTGCCGTTGACTTCCTTGGACACCCAGTACCCGATCCACGCCGACCGGAGCGCGCCGCGCACGATGTTTCCGGTGGTGATCTGCCCGCAGAATTCGCCGTCGACCTCGATCACCATAGGCAGCATGTGTCCCTTGCGTGCCTCGGACTTCAGGCCCGAGCACAGTGTGGGCCACGAGGAGATGTGGTGTCGGGAATTCCAACTGCCCTCACCGCTCGGCTCCCACGGCTCGAGGTGTGCGCGGTCCTGGGTGCGGATTCGACTCCAGGAGGCTGCGTCGCGCATGCGGACGGGCCGGACGGTCACCGTTCCCCCGGCCACTCGCACTGGACCCAATTTCGCCGGCCAACCCGGGTGGCTCGACCACGTTCGCGGCATCAGTCGATCGTATGCGCTGCGCGTGTGAGCGCGTGCGTCAGCCGCGCTGAGCGAGGAACGAGACCTTCACTTCTTCGCCGGTGCGGATCTCGGTGACGTCGGGATCGATCACGACCAGGCAGTTCGCCTCCGCGAGTGTCGCGAGCAGATGCGACGACGAGCCCGGTGCACCGCCGAGAGCCTGGACGAGATATTCGCCGGTGCCCTCGTCGCGCATCAGCTGTCCTCGCAGGAATCCCTTGCGGTCCTCGATCGATGTGATGGGTGCGACGGTCCGCGCGGTGACGGTCCGGCGCAGCGGCTGGCGACGGCCGAGTGCAATGCGAATGAGCGGACGGACCATCACCTCGAACACCACGAGCGCGCTGACGGGGTTGGCAGGCAACAGGAACGTGGGCACCTCGTCGCGTCCGAGCTGACCGAATCCCTGCACCGAGCCAGGGTGCATGGCTACCCGCTCGACTTCCATGTCGCCGAGTTCGCCCAGAGCCTCACGGACGCCATCGGACGCACCTCCGCCGACCGCGCCTGCGATGACGACGATCTCGGAGCGGATCAACTGGCCTTCGACCACTTCACGCAGTCGCTTGGGGTCGGTGCTCACGATGCCGACGCGGTTCACGTCGGCTCCGGCATCGCGCGCTGCAGCAGCGAGCGCGTAGGAGTTGACGTCGTACACCTGGCCGGGCCCGGGAGTCCGATCGGTATCGACCAGTTCCCCGCCCACCGAGATGACGGACAATCGCGGACGCGGATGCACCAGCACCTTGTCGCGTCCGACGGCGGCCAACAAGCCGACCTGCGCGGCACCGATGATCGTTCCCGCCCGCACGGCGACGTCGCCGGGTTGGACGTCGTCGCCGATCTTGCGCACATAGTCGCCCGAGCGCACCGGACGGAACACCTTGACCCGGGCGCGGCCGTTGTCGGTGCGATCCAGCGGCAGGACCGCGTCGGCCAACGTGGGCAGCGGCGCGCCGGTATCGACCCGCACGGCCTGACGCGGCTGCAGCCGGATGGGCTGACGCGAACCCGCGGAGACCTCGCCGACGACGGGCAGCGTCAGGTCGATGCGCTCGTCTTCCTCGTTACGCAGGTCGGTACCTGCGGAAGCGACGTCGACACTGCGTACGGCGTAACCGTCGATCGCGGCTTGGTCGAAGCCGGGAAGGGGACGCTCGGTGACCACTTCCTCGGCGCAGAGCAGACCCTGCGCTTCCGAGATGGCGACCCGAACAGGCCGTGGAGCCACCGCCGCTGCGGTCACCCTGGTCTGTTGATCTTCGACCGAGCGCATCTGGCCCTTCCTCTATGGCATCGACCCGCGATGCTATTCGTACGTCGTCAGTTCCGGTGCCCAGCTGTCGCTCAAGCGTTCGTTCAGCCATTCACGCAGCGCGGGACCGTAGTCGTCGCGCTGCAAAGCAAAGTCAACCGCAGCGCGTAGGTATCCCCCGGGATTTCCGAGGTCGTGTCTCGATCCACGATGCACGACCACGTGAACGGGATGGCCCTCCTCGATCAGAAGTGCGATGGCGTCGGTCAGCTGCAATTCGCCGCCGGCACCGGGCTCGATCCGTCGCAACGCGTCGAAGATCGCGCGGTCGAGCAGATAGCGGCCCGCGGCAGCCAAGTTGGACGGTGCCTCTTCCTTCTTCGGCTTTTCGACCATGCCGGTGACTTTGAGGACGTTCGGATTGACGGCATCGGGCACGATTTCGACGGAGAAGACGCCGTAGGACGAGACCTTGTCGTCGGGAACCTCGATGGCGCACAGCACCGAGCCGCCGCGCTTGGCGCGCACCCGGGCCATGACGTCCAGCACACCACGCGGCATCACCAGATCGTCGGGCAGCAGCACCGCGACCGAATCCTCGTCGTCGTCGAGTGCTTCCTCGGCACATGCGACGGCGTGGCCGAGTCCGAGCGGTTCGTGCTGAATGACCGATTGCACGTCCAGAAGCTTGGGGGCGACGCGTACCTTCTCGAGCATTTCGAGCTTTCCGCTCGCTTCGAGCTTCTTTTCCAGAACGAGGTCCTCGACGAAGTGGGCGACGACGCCGTCCTTGCCGGGAGAGGTGACGATGACCAACCGTTGTGCACCGGAATCTGCCGCTTCTCCGGCGACGAGTTCGATACCGGGAGTGTCGACGACCGGAAGTAGTTCCTTCGGAACGGTTTTCGTGGCCGGCAGGAACCGGGTACCCATGCCTGCGGCGGGGACGATGGCCGTGCGGAAGTGCACAGGCGTGGCGGCGGTCGTCGCTGAAGCGGCTTCTGTCATGGTGCTCACCCTATCCGTGGTTTCTGGAGATTGGCTCGGCGTGTGCCCCGTTCGACCCCCGAGTGCATATCGTTGAACGACAGCACGAGAGGGAGAGTGAACCGTTGTGAGCGTTCCCGAATTTTCGGAGAACACGCCGAAGGATCTGTGGCGGGAGCATGTCCTCGCCGAACGCCGACTGCTCGACGATGCGCAACGCGCGATGGAGTCCTCCGCACTCTGCCATGCCGTCGGCGAATTGGCGGCCGAACACTCGGTCGTGGCGGCGTACGTTCCGATCGGCCGGGAGCCGGGGTCGATCGAGATGCTCGACGCGATGGCCGCGGCCGGAGCCACGGTTCTGCTGCCGAGTGCCCATGAGCCGGGGCCGCTGAAGTGGGCGCGTTACGCGGGTCGCGATGCGTTGGTGCGGGCACCGTACGGGCTGCTCGAGCCGTCGGGTCCACTACTCGAGCCCGACGCCGTCGGGCAATGCTCGGTGGTGCTGCTACCTGCGCTGGCCGTCGATCGCCGCGGTGTCCGGCTGGGCCGCGGAGCCGGGTTCTACGACCGGACTCTCGACCTGTGCGGTCCCGAGGCCATGCTGGTCGCCATCGTGCGCGACGAGGAGCTGTTCTCCCGGCTACCGGCCGAACCGCACGACCGCCGCGTGACGCACGCGCTGACTCCCGGGGGCGGGCTCGTACGCTTGAGTACGGAATAACGCTACGATTCGATTCGTTGGCACTCCTGACTGTAGAGTGCTAATGCTCTCCCCAGTTTCGACGAACAGACAAGACACCGGCGGTGTTCGGCCTCGGCCAGCAGAGCGCGAACCTCCTCGGTGACCAGCGCGGAGGAAACACGATGCCCACCTACTCATACGCCTGCACCGAGTGCGACAACCGCTTCGACATCGTCCAGTCCTTCACCGACGACACGTTGACGGTATGCCCGGCATGCTCCGGCAAGCTCCGCAAGTTGTTCAATTCGGTCGGCATCGTCTTCAAGGGCAGCGGCTTCTACCGCACCGACAGTCGGGGCAACTCCGGCACCGCCAGCGAAGGCGCGAGCGAGAAGAAGTCCGACGCCGCGGCCACGAAGTCGGAGACCAAGAGCGACTCGAAGCCGGCCGAGAAGAAGTCGTCGGATTCGTCCTCGTCGAGCAGCTCCTCCTCGTCCTCCTCCACGAAAGCTGCTGCCAGCCAGTAGTTTTCGGATCCATCCACAGGCCGGTCTGTTATCCACAGGCCGGCCTTTTCGGTCTATTCAGGCCAGTTGGGACCGCTACCGTTCCGGTCATGGCTGCCCGCAAGAACCGACTGGACTCGACGCTGCTCGACCGCTTCGCTCAGCGTCCCGCGTGGGTGGGATCGGTGAAAGTTCGACGCATCGCAGCGGGCATTCTGGTGGCCGTCGCAGTCCTGCTGTTCGTCGACGACGCCGCAGGCGACGATCGCGTCCGCGTCGTCACGGCCGGCCGCGACCTGACGCCGGGAACGATACTGACGCCGGCCGATGTTGCCGTCGCCGAATGGGATTCGGCCACGGTGCCCAACGGCGCAGTGCTCGATTCCGCCGACGTGGACGGACGGACACTGACCGGACCGGTTCGAGCAGGCGAATTGCTCACCGACGTCCGGCTGTTGGGCTCGCGAACAGCCTCCGCGGCGCTGGGGGCCGAGGCACGCGTCGTACCGGTCCATCTCGCCGATGCGGGCGTGACCGACCTACTCAGAGAAGGCGATCGGGTGGACGTCCTGACCGTCGAGACTCAGGAGAATCCCGACGCCCCACCTGCGGCTCGGATACTGGCATCGGGGGCGATGGTGGTGCTCGTCTCCGCCGAGGCCGGTGGAGGTCGGCAACGAGATCGGGTGGTGCTGCTCGCCCTACCGACCGAGGATGCGACGACGGTGGCAGCCGCGTCGCTGGTGAGCGCTTTGACGGTGACATTGCATTGAGCCGGTGCCCGGGCGGTTCACGGAGTCCGAAGTCGATCGATCTGGGTTAACGTCTGGCGAGACCGAAACATACCAAGAGATCGGAGAGCGGCTCATGCTGAAGGGATTCAAGGACTTTTTGTTGCGAGGCAACGTGGTCGACCTCGCGGTCGCTGTCGTCGTCGGCGCAGCATTCACTGCGATCGTCACGGCGTTCACCACGAACATCATCAACCCGTTGGTCGCCGCTGTCGGTGGCAGCAACGAACTCGGGTGGGGAATCAAGATCCTCAGTAGTAACGACGCCACGTTCATCAATATCGGCGCGGTCATCACGGCGATCATCAACTTCATCATCATCGCCGCGGTCGTGTACTTCGTGCTGATCCTGCCGGTGAACACCGCGAAGAAGCGCTTCGTCAGCCAGCCGGAGAAGGAACTGAGCGACGTCGACGTGCTGGTGCAGATCCGCGACATTCTCGCGGGTGGAACCACTGCAGGACAGAAGCTTTCGACCGCGGCCGACACCACCGGCGGCAGCGGCGAAGCAATCGATTCCTCCTCCCCCGACCTCGGCAAGCACTCGAAGGACTGACACCGGTCTGCTTCAACGAATGAATGCGCCATTCACGCTGTCTGACAGCGTGGATGGCGCATTCATTCGTTGTGGGGCGTGCGACAGGCCGAGAGGGCCCGTCAGGCGATCAGTTGGTGAACGTGGTCAGCGGTAGCTCGTCGAGCGTGATCGAGGTGCCATCCGCCTCGCAGGCGGACTTCACTGCTGCGCCGTTGTCGACGAACGCCTTGCCCGACTCGCTGTCGGGTTCCGACAGTTCGAGCGTGTCAGCCGGAATGGCGTCCGCGAACGTCGTCATCGCGCTGGCGACGTCACCGGACGCGGTGCCGGACAGTGACTTCACCTTGTCGACGGCCGCCTGCTTGTCCGCAGTCCACTGCTCGATGTTGGCTGCCGACCCCGGGCCCGCCTTCACCAGACCGACGAACGCATTGTGGTCGGCGGCGAAAGAGTTGCACACGTCGGTGTTCTGATCGGTGGCTGCCGAGTCGTCACCACCACTGCAACCGGTGAGCAACCCGAGAGCAACGACGGCTCCGGCGGCGAACACTGTGAAACGGGCTTTCGGGTAAGTCACTGCTTCTGCGCCTCTCTACATGTCGAACTGCGTTCGAGCCGAACATAGTTCAGGCCCGCACGGAGAATCCGTGCGGGCCTGAACCGGAAGAACTAGGAAACCAGAATCAACCGATCGAGATCAGTTGAGGCGAGTTGCCGGGCCGTACGTGGTGATCGAGTCACCCTTTGCGCTGAGCAGGGTGACGTACGGACGAACCGTGACGTTGCCCAGGATGCCCGTAGCGGTGCCGTGGACGCCGGCGAGCTGGATGGAGCCCTGAGCGCCTGCAGCGTCACCCTCGGTCTTGGAGATGTTCGCCTCTTCGTTGAAGGTGGCGATTGCACTCTCGGACTGAACGACGCCGCCGCCGGGAGCGAGATCGATGGTCGCAGTTGCCTGCGGGATCAGCTGAACGCCGACGTCGAGGTTGGACTTGCTCTCTGCAACGCCTGTCAGCGGGACGTCAGCGAGACCCTCGAGAGCGCCCGTGGGGTCGAGCAGGTCGCCCGCAGTCGTCGCGAGCGTTCCGGTGGTCGTGTTCTTCGAGCCGATGCCGAAGTTGGCCGAAGGCGAAGCCCACTCGACCGACACGCCGCCATCGAGGCTCAACGGGTAGCCGATCTGCAGGCCGGCGGTGAGGGTGCCCTCGAAGTCGTCAGCCGTGGGTCCCTGAACGTCGAAGGATGCGCGGCCGTCGTAGAACCACTCACGGGTGAGCGGGTTTCCGTCGAGAGGCGCAACGCCGCTGACGAAGGAGTCGGACAGCGTCAACGTCACGGTGTTGCCATCGGCGTCGACGATGGACTTCGCGCTGTCGACAGCGGCAGAAGCGGTCCCGGTACCGAGCACCAGGCCGACTACCGAAGCGCTGGCAGCAACTGCGACGCTCATGGACTTGAGTCCCCGGCTGCGCCGCGACTTCTGGATCTCCGTCATTTATTCCTCATCATGTTCAGTCCCAGCGCGGTGTCGCACGGGGAAGCTTGTGGCTTTCACCCTCGAACTGAATCGCACGCGTCAGTGTGTGCGAGCCCGAGCCGGATGGAGCCTGAAGGCCACATCCTCGTTTGTTCAGTTCCGAGATGAAGGGCGCGGCACCGGTTGGTCCCACGCCCTGATCCCTTGGAAGCTGAGGGGAACATTAGAGGAGATGCCTGACCGTGACAATCCCTACGATCGACGCTCAAACGTTGCCATCTCGTGATGTGTTTCGTCGGCGTGAACATCTTTCACACCCGTGTTAGCGATAACCTGCGTCACAGCATCTCCCGAGAAGTCGAAACCGTTACAGGTGCCGATCAGGAGTAAAACGACCCTGATATGGGAAGACGTGACGAGAGCCCTGTCCGGATTGCGCGATAAGCCCGGCCCACACCCGGTCTGTGGTGTCCGTTTTCGGCGGCTTCGCCCAGCGATACCGCCCGGTAGGTCGCTAACGACAGGTAAACGACTAACTAACAGAGCTGTCATTCCAGGCAGCGAAATGTGTTGTGGATCACACTAAAAGTAATGGGGTGGTCGCTGCTGCTTCAACCAATCGACCGACAAAGAGTCGCCATCGGGACCGTCGCCCCGGTCGTCTCCCGTCGCGTCCGGCAACACGTCTCCGAAGATACGAGCGAGCCGGGCCCGTTCTGCTCGGGCCCGGCTCGCTTCGTCGTCCGGTCGATTCTCGATCGGCTCGTCGTTCATCGCAGTGACTACGCGTCCAATCCCGACAGCTCGGCAATGACCTGACTCGCCAGCGGAGTCAGCGTCGCCATGCCGTCACGGATGGCCGCACGGGACGACGCAAGGTTGACCACCAGCGTGCTGCCCGATACTCCGACCAGTCCCCGAGACAGGCCCGCGTCCAACGATCCGGCTGCCAGGCCGGAAGAGCGCAGCGCCTCACTGATTCCCGGTATCTCGCGATCGAGCACCTCGGCCGTGACGTCGGGAGTGACGTCGCGAGGCGAGACACCCGTGCCGCCGACGGACACCACCAGATCGACACCGCCGATCACCGCGGTGTTCAGCGCGTTCCGCACGTCCACTTCGTCGGCCGTCACTGCCACCACACCGTCGACCAAGAATCCGGCCTCGGTCAACAGTTCGGTCACCAGCGGACCCGTCGAATCCTTCTCGTTGCTGTGAGCTGTCCGGTCGTCCACGATGACGACCAACGCGCGGCCGGCCAAGGGTGCGTCGAGTTCCATACCGCTCACCGTAGTAGTAAGGCCCGTACCCGGCTCACGCTGTGCGTAAATAGTTGCAATGGTGCCGTGCCTGCCGGCTTCCCTGAGCATCAGCGACCGCCCGGGAACGACGGGATCTGCAGTGAAGGAACCTGCGCAGCCGGTGCCGCAGCCGGCTCGGCCGTGCCCAGCGTCACGTCGACGGTCTTCTCGCTGCCGCCGTCCGTGTAGGTGATCTTCACCGAATCGCCGGGTGCGTGCGAACGCACGGCGGCGATCAACGCGTCACCACTGGCAACGATCCGATCGTCGACCTTGGTGATGACCGCGCCCTTCGGAATGCCTGCCGACGCAGCCGGGCCACCCTCGGTGACCTCGACGACGGTTGCGCCGTTGGCATCGTCCTTGGACGGCACCTGCACACCGATCATCGCTTGGGTGGCCTTGCCGGTGGTGGTCAGCTCGTCGGCGATCCGCTTGGCCTGATCGACCGGGATCGCGAATCCGAGACCGATCGAGCCGCTCTGTGCGCCGGAGCCCTCACTGCCGCCCAGAGTGGCGATGGCGGTGTTGATGCCGATCAGTTGGCCATCGGTATTGACGAGAGCGCCGCCGGAGTTGCCGGGGTTGATGGCCGCGTCGGTCTGAATGGCGTCGATCACCGAGTTCTGGTTGCCGGACTCACCGGACGTCGATACCGGGCGGTTGAGTGAGGAAACGATGCCGGTGGTGACCGTTCCGGCGAGACCGAGAGGCGAGCCGATGGCGACGACCTGCTGGCCGACCTCGAGGTTGGACGAGCTGCCCAACTCGATCGGGGTCAGATTCGTCTTTCCTTCGGCCTTGATGACGGCCATGTCCGAGACCGAGTCCGCACCGACGATGGTGGCGTCGGCCACCGACCCGTCGGCGAACGCGACGGTCAGTTTGCCGTTGGCCCCTGCGCCGGTGGCGACGTGGTTGTTCGTCAGGATCAGGCCGTCACTGCTGAGGATGACGCCGGAGCCCTCACCTTCCTGCTGTGAGCCCTTCACCTGAATCTGCACGACACTCGGCAGCACCTTGTTCGCGACGGCCTGAACGGAACCGTCGGGGAAGTTGGCGGCCGGTTGCGCGGCGGTGATCGGCGAGTTCAGCGAATTGGTGACACCGGCGTTGTTGCCGTTGGCGTTGTTGGTCGCGATGGCACCGACCGCGCCGCCGATTCCGCCGCCCACGAGGACAAGAGCAATCGCTCCGGCCACCAGAGCGGAACGGCCCGGCCGGGACTTGACGGTGCCCGATGCCGAATGAGGCTGCGGCGCAACCTGTTGGGGCTGCGCATGCTGACCGGGGTTGTGTTGACCGGCCTGCGAGTCGCCGTGCTGACCGTAGGGGCCGTAGCCGGGCTGGTACTGATTCTGCCCGTAGCCCGCGTACTGCTGTGGGTAGCTCTGCTGGGGGTGCGCCTGCTGCGGCGGGAATTGATGCGTCGGATTCTGCTGAGCCGGCTGCTGCTGGGTGGGCTGGTGTTGGGTGGGCTGGTGCTGAGTCGAGGGATCGTGCTCGCCGCCGTGTGAAGCCCGGTCCGCAGGATGATGCTGTGCACCGGCATCCCGTCCGGGCTGTTCTGGTTCGTTACGGTCGTCGCTCATCGCTGTTGCTTCCTTCGATAGAGACCTCGGCTTCGAGGTCGCCCGCCTTCTTGCTACTCACTGTGCAGGGCGGTACTGAGAGCGCGCTGAGACTCGCCTATCAGTTTGCCGAGAGTGTCTCGGGGTCCGCGGCACCCTCACCGGGCAACACGATTCGAATGAGAGCTCCACCCCGCTCGGACACCTCGACGGCAATCGTGCCGCCGTGTTTGACGACCACCTGCCGCACGATGGCAAGTCCCAGACCGGATCCGGGCATGGAACGCGATGCCGTCGAGCGATAGAAGCGCTCGAAGACGAGTTCGCGGTCTTCCTCCGGAATGCCGGGGCCCGCATCGTCCACTGTCAGCTCGAGCAGGCCGTCACCGATCTGCCGCATGGCAACTCGCACTTCTCCGCCACTGGGGCTCCACTTGGCCGCGTTGTCGAGCACATTGAGCACTGCCCTCGACAGGCCCGCCTGATCTCCGTAGACGAACCACGGCATGAGCGTGGCATCGAAGTCGATCTCGTTGCGGCGACGGCGAGCTCGTTCGAGGCTGCGCTCGACGGCATCGGCCAGATCGACCCGCTCGAACACCGTCTCGGGTGCGTCCTCGCGTGCAAGATCCACCAGATCACCTACCAGCGTGGACAATTCCTGAATTTGAGCTACCACGTCGGTTCGCAGCTCGGCCATGTCCTCGTCGGGAATGGACGGTGCACCCGGACGTCCCGCCGCGATCAACAGTTCCATGTTGGTGCGCAGCGACGTCAGCGGCGTGCGAAGTTCGTGCCCGGCGTCGGCGACCAATCTGCTCTGCCTGCCGCGAGATTCGGCCAAGGCTCGGAGCATCGTGTTGAAACTCTCGGTCAATCGGGCCAATTCGTCGTCGCCGGTCACCGGAATCGGCGTCAGATCGTCGGTACGCGCCACCCGCTCTGCGGCCGCGGTCAATCGTGCAATCGGCCGTAACCCGGTGCGCGCCACGGCCATGCCGGCACCCGCCGCCAACACCACACCGCACGCACCGACGACCAGTAGAACCCACGCCAATCGATCCAGCACTTCCCCGGTGGGCAGCAGTCGCTGCGCCACGATCAGGGTGCTGCCGTCCTTGGTGCGCAGCGCGAGCACTCGCTGATCGTCGAGTGTGCGCAGCGACGAGGCCTGCTCTCCGCGCACCACAGCAAGTTCCGAATCGCCGACGGGCACCTTGGGTCCGGGCGGATTGTAACTGGTCATGTCGGGGTAGATCAACGCCACACTGACGTCGGTGCTGTACAACGTGGCACCGGCCACGAACCGTGGGTCGTAGGACACCAGGTCCGATTCCGCCAATGCCGATGCGCGAGAACGCAACTGGGTGTCCACGTCGCCGTACAACGCGCGCGAGACCACGGTGTAGGCCGCAATGGCCATGACGGCCACCGCGATCGCCACGACGGACGCAGCCAACAGCGTCACCCGCCACCGCAACGACACCGATCTCGTCAACGGCGTCGGTGGCCGCATCGGCGGAGGCGGAAGTGCGCCGCCGTCGGGCGTCTTGCGCCCGAACGAACTGCCTATCACGGGGGCGTCTCGCGCAGGACGTATCCGACACCGCGAACGGTATGGATCAGTCGCGACTCCCCTTCGGCCTCGGTCTTGCGCCGCAGATACCCGACGTACACCTCGAGCGCGTTGCCGGAAGTCGGGAAGTCGTAGCCCCAGACCTCTTCGAGAATGCGACTTCTGGTGAGCACTCGGCGCGGATTGGTCATGAGCATCTCGAGCAACGAGAACTCGGTCCTGGTGAGGCTGATCGAACGCTCGCCGCGCGAGACCTCACGGGTGACCGGGTCCAGCGACAGGTCCGCGAACGTCATGGTCTCCGAGTCGATGCCGGCTTCCATAGCTGTGCGCCGCAACAATGCCCGCAGCCGAGCCAGGAGCTCCTCGAGCGCGAACGGCTTGGGCAGGTAGTCGTCTGCACCGGCGTCGAGACCGGCTACGCGCTCGGACACCGAATCACGCGCCGTCAGCACCAGGATCGGCAGGTCGTCGCCCACGCTGCGCAATCGCCGACACACCTCGAGGCCGTCGAGACGCGGCATCATCACATCGAGCACCAACGCATCGGGACGCGCCGCAGCTACCTGTTCCAGGGCATCGAGGCCGTCGACCGCCAGGTCCACGGTGTACCCGTTGAACGTGAGCGACCTGCGCAGCGATTCGCGCACCGCTCGATCGTCGTCGACCACCAGTATCCGCATCGGTACAGTTTGTCCTGGTCGACTGAGACACGGCTGAGAGGGGTGGTCGGTCGGTACGCGCACCGGCAGTCGAAGCTCACAACGTAGGTAGGTTCCGAGCCTGGGGCAGGTTCCATTTACGCCACAGGGCCAGCAATCTCAGGCCGGTCGCCAGTACCGTCCCCGCGACCAACCCGACGTTCTCCGGCAGGGTGAGCGCCTCGGCCACCACGACGGCCGTCGCACCGAGCAGCGCAGGTAGGGCATACAGGTCGCGGTGCAGCAGCAGGGGAACGTCGTTGACGAGGACGTCCCGGATGACGCCACCGGCCACGGCCGTCGTCGTCCCGATCAGCGCTCCCGATAGGGCGCTACCGCCGACACCCAAGGCGATCGTCGCGCCGGTCGACGCGAACAGGCCCATCCCGAACGCGTCGAGCACGAGCACGCCTCGGCGCACCTTGCCCATCTGCCGATGCGCGACGAACACCACCAGCGAGGCGAAGAAGCCGACGGTGACGTTCGGCCAGGTGTCCAGTGACGTCGGTGGATGGATACCGAGCAGCAGATCGCGAACGATGCCGCCCCCGATACCCGTCGTGATTCCGACGACGCAGACCCCGAACAGGTCGAGTCGTCGATGTACGCCGACCAAGGCACCGGACGCCGCGAAGACTGCGATACCGATGTATCCGAGGAGGTCGAGAAGCACCGAACGAGCATGTCATGCGACTGACAGCAGCTTCACAGCAACATCGAAACGGCGTCACAGCCTTCGGGAGCACGGTTGCGTTGTCATACAGGGCCGACGAGTAAGGACGAAGACATGGGCATCGGATTCAAGAAGACGATCGCCACCCTCGCGGTGGCTGGGGCACTCACTCTCGGCGGCGGTGCCATCGCCGACGCAGCGCCCGACCGCGCGACGCTTCCCGCAGTGTCCGGACTGACCGAATCGGACGCGGAGCAGGCATTGTCGGATGCAGGCTTCTCCGACGTGAACAGTGACTACGACCGTCCTGACGCGACGGTTGTCGGAACCAACTTTCAAGCCGGCGACAAGGTCAGTGAGAACGCCTCCCTTCTACTGATAGTCGGTGCCGGCTAAGTCAGCCGAACCGTCCCGTCGTCGTCGACGCGCCAACCGGGGTTGTGGCAGATTTCCCAGATGACTCCGTTGGGGTCGGCGATGTGGGCGTGATAGCCACCGAACGATGTCCGCTCCGGTGCCTTGATCGGTGTCGCGCCGGCCGCGAGAGTGGCCGCGAACATCGCGTCGACGGCCGCCGCGTCGTCGACGTTGTGCGCCAACGTGACCGAGCCGAGATCGTGTTCGCGCGGCGGCCGTCCCAGATCCCCGTCGAACGCGGTGGCGTCGTACAGACCGAGCACCGCACCGGGCCCGATCTGGAAGAACAGAATCTCGCCAGGAACGTCGAGCAACGGCGTCCACCCCAGGCCGTCGCAATAGAACGTTCGAGCGGCATCGAGATCCGCAGTGGCCAGAGTGGTGAAATGAACTTGCTGCTGCATCGCCCCATTGTTTCAGGCGATAGTCTCGGTCGGGTGCCGTCCGGCACATTAGAAGTTCTCGAACCGAGGTGACCCGAAGTGCCGATCGTCGACAATGCCGTCTATGTCGAGGGAAAGCGGACCGCGAATCCGGAGAGTCTCGACATCACGTTCGAGTGCATGCGTGACCGCCACGGTATGGCGTGGATCGGCCTGTACCGTCCCGAGATCAGCGAAATCAACGCAGTAGCAACGGAATTCGGGCTGCACCGACTCGCCGTCGAGGATGCCATCGCGGCGCATCAGCGGCCGAAGCTCGAACGCTACGCCGAGCAATTGTTCGTCGTTCTGCGACCCGCGCGGTACATAGACGAGACCGAAAAGGTCGAATTCGGTGAATTGCACATTTTTCTCGGAGCCGATTTCGTCGTCACGATCCGCCACGCCGAATCACCCGAACTCGGTCTCGTCCGACATCGACTGGAGGAATCGCCCGAGTTGCTCGCGCTCGGGCCCGAGGCCATCCTGTACGGAATCCTCGACCAGGTGGTCGACGAGTACGTCCCGGTGGTGAAGGGACTGCAGACCGACATCGACGAAATCGAGGATCAGCTGTTCACCGGCGATCCCAGCGTATCGAGGCGCATCTACTCACTGCTGCGTGAGGTGTCCGAATTCGACCGTGCGGCAAAACCTCTGGTGGAGATGATCGAATCCCTCAAGCGCGGGTCCGACAAGTATCACGTCGATGTCGAGCTGCAACGAAACCTTCGGGACGTGTTGGACCACGCAATTCGCATCTCCGACCGCATCGAATCGTTCCGATCCAACCTGCAGAACGCGATGACGGTGCACTCCACCATGGTGGCGCAGCAGCAGAACGAAGAGATGCGGAACATGACGCAGGTCAGCCTCGAGCAGAACGAACAGGTCAAACGAATCTCGTCCTGGGGCGCAATCCTGTTCGCGCCGTCGCTCATCGCCGCGATCTACGGCATGAACTTCGAGGACATGCCGGAACTGAAGTGGCACTTGGGTTATCCGCTGGCGCTGGTCGCCATGGTGATCTGCTCCAGCGCGCTCTACGTGGTGTTCAAACGTCAGAAGTGGCTGTAGAGCGGCTGCGCCGCACGTGAGTGGAAGTTCGTAGCAGGGGTCGAAGTTCCACTCACATGGGCACTCAGGAGGAACCGAAGATCGGGCCCACCGGGATATCGCGCTCGAAGGTGAGGCGATCGAATTCGTTGCCGTATTCGTCGATCGCTCCGATGGACATCGCGCTGGCCTTGATGCCCGGAATACCCGGCACCACATCGACTCTCACGAACGAGTAGTTCAGGAATCTCACTCGCGACCACGTGATCGACTCCGCCGACTTGGTGCCGTCGGGCGCCCAGACGTAGCTGTTCGGAACAGCCGTGTCCGGCAATTCGTGGCCCCGGTAGCTGACGCCCTCGCCGTCCTGGAACGTGTAACGCGGACGACCACCCCCGCCGACGGTGTAGTACACGGTGCCGTCGGTCTTTCCGCGAACCGTGGCGTTGTCGCCGGCGACCCGCGTCGCACGGTTGGAGCGGATCGGATCGGTGCGCTCGAACACGTGGTTGTGCGCCTGGAGCACCACGTCGACCTCGTACTTGTCGAACAGCGATACCCACGCGTCGCGTACGCCGCCGTCGCTCGCGTGCGTCGAGGTGGTCGAGTAGGCGCAGTGATGGAAGAAGCAGACGATGAAGTCGATGTTCGGGTCCGCCCGATACTTGGCGAGAGTCTGCTCCACCCAGGTGTTCTGGGCTCCGCCGCTGTAGCCGGTGTTGGCTTTGATCTCGTAGCTGACGTCGTTCGCGTCGAGCGAGAGCACCGCGGTGTTGCCGTACACGAACGAATATGCCGACGGGCAGCCTTTCGGCCCGGTGCTCGGTTGATCGAGACGTGCCGCGTGGCCGCCGTATCCGTTGGGGCTGTACAGCGCCTCCATGTCGTGGTTGCCGGTGGCAAACAACCACGGTGTCGTCGACGCGCTGGCCTCGATCGCCTGGAAGTAGCCGTCCCAGACGAAGGGATTGAACTTGTCGAATCCCTTCGGCGGCGTCTTGCCGTGGCCGGCGAACTGCGGTGGCAGACCGGCACCCGACGGGTCCGCGTAGGCGATATCGCCGGCGAGAATGTGGAAGTCCGGACGCGACGCCTCGATCTGGCGATTGATGTTGCGCGCGTGCTTGACCGACGGTTCGTTGTCGGCCTTGTAGTACAGGTCGTCGTAATCACCGGCCACCAGACCGGCTGGCTGCGAAGGGGTTTCGTCGACGCCCTGGTCCCCCATCATGGTGAAGCGGAACGGAGCGATGCGTCCGGTCGGCAGCGCCGGAGATGCGCTGCGGATGTCGCTGACGAAACCGTCCGCGGTACGCCATCGGTAATAGTGCGGCAGCTTGGGCGTCAGATTGTCGACGGGCACGTGCACGTAGTACTGCTCGGCCGACAGGATGCCGCCATCGGTCTGCGGAACCTGGCTGACGAGGTTGCGCACCTCGGCGGAGGTCGTGGCTCCCAACGCAGGCGTCGGGCCGTGATCGAGGAAGACACCGGTGATGCCGGGATTACGGGAAAGCTGAGCGGAGAATCGCAACTGCGTCGCCGGGTCGTTGCCGAAGCCCATGTGTCGACCGGCCACCGCCAGCGGGGCGTCCTGCGCATAGGCGGTGCGCGTGAACGCCGAATTACCGACGCCCACCGCGGCTGCCGTGGCTGCGGCACCGACCAGGAAGTTGCGTCGACTCACCGGGTGCCGCCGCAGGAACGACCGATGCCAGTCGTGTTGCTCGGCCATCGTCATGTTCTCGGCGAGCGTCCCCGGAATTCCGGTCGCGACGGTCTCGCCTGCGGGATTGAGCGTCATGAATCGATGGTGACCGCCGAGCCCCCTCGGACGCTGAACAGCAGAGCACATTGCAGGTGAACAGACGGAGAACAGCGAGGCACAACAGGACGAACGGGGACAATCCCGTCGAGAAGGAAGGCCCCACCGGACCAAGGGCAACGGCGGTTCAGAAAGGCCGCAACCTCACGCAACACTGCGGTAAAGATCGGTAGATATCCAGCCACACGAGCGCCAGTCAGAGCTCTTGAGATATCCGAGTGGATAATCGCGACAATTTGCTTGCCCATTCAGTGGACAACCAGCGCGCCGATGGCCGTACGCACTGCTACTGTGAGCACGAAACTTGAGGTCAGCGCCCGTTGGCTGAAGTTCGACGTGAGTTATACACCTCCGGTGATTGCACGCGCCCCTGTGGCTGCAGCCAGTCAGCGGGAGCCAACAGTTGAAAACCGAGGAGATGTCATGTTGAAGAAGTCGTTGACCGTAGCTGCACTGTCCATTGCCTGTGCGCTCGGATTCGCCCCGCTGGCGCAGGCCGCCGATGTGCCCGATTTCAAGGACAAGATCGAGGGCAAGTCGATCTCCGCCGCGCGAGCAATCATCAAGGACAGCGGCAACCTGATGCTGGTCAAGCTCGACGGCCCCATCAACGATTGCGCACTCGCAGATCGCACAGCAACTGCCCTGCGCTCGGTGTACTTCGCGCCCATCGACCGCAGCAACGTGACCATCACCTTCTCGTGCCCCGAAGAGGAGTGAGTCTTCTCCTCCCCTGAACGACACGAAGGACGCGCACCGAGAGTGATCTCGGTGCGCGTCCTTCGTCGTTCAACAGGGCCCTGCACCCTCAGGTCCCCTTGACGTTGAGAATCTGGCGTAGCTCGTGCTCGACGCTCACCAGGTCGCGGGCGTCCTCCATCACGACGTCGATGGACTTGTAGGCGTCGGGAATCTCGTCGATGAAGTCTGCACTGTCGCGAAACTCGATCCCCTTCATCCGCTCCTGCAGGTTCTCGTGGGTGAACCGCTTCCTGGCCTCGGTCCGAGAGAACTGCCGACCGGCACCGTGAGGAGCCGAGCACAGGCCGGCCTTGGAACCCTTACCGGCGACCACGTACGAACGCGTCCCCATCGACCCCGGGATGATCGCCTTCACACCCTCGTGTGCGTCGATTGCACCCTTACGGGTGAGCCAGACGTCCTTGCCGAAGTGCGTTTCCTTCACCGTGTAGTTGTGATGGCAATTGATTCGCTCGACTTCGCGATGGTCGTCCGTTCCCATCCACTCGGCGAACACCGCGCCGAACCGGTCCATCATCTCGGCCCGGTTCAGGTACGCGAACCGCTGCGCCCACTTCAGATCTCTGATGTACTGCGCGAATTCAGTCGAGCTCTCGGGCAGGTACGCGAGATCTTTGTTGGGCAACGAAATCCACCATTGGGCACACAATCGCTGCGCAATCGCGATGTGCTTCTTCGCGATCTTGTTCCCCACGCCCCTCGACCCACTGTGCAGAAACAGCCACACTCGATCGGTCTCGTCGAGGCACAACTCGGCAAAGTGATTGCCGCCGCCTAACGAACCGAGCTGCTCCCGCCACTGCGGTGAGTGGTTCAGCTCTACACCGTCCCTGGCCGCCAACTCCTCGAGTTCGAGCAGCTTTGGCGCAGTGAACTGCCATCGATCGACACCGACGTTGTAGTTGCCGGGCGAGAGGGGGATGCTGGCCTCGATGGCGAGTCGCAAATCCTTCAGGTTCCGTCCGTCGAGGTCATCGAGTGTGAATTCTGTTCGAACACCGATCATTCCGCAGCCGATGTCGACACCGACGGCAGCCGGAATGACAGCACCCAACGTCGGAATGACTGTTCCTACAGCACTTCCCATGCCGCTGTGCGCGTCGGGCATCAACGCGACGTGCGGATGCACGAACGGCATCGATGCTGTTTCGCGGGCCTGCTCGAGTGTCTTGTCCTCGAGTTGTGACGCCCAGTTGAGCAGCCGTAAGCCCACCTTGTTCGGGGGCATGATGTTCCTTTCTGCCCCCTCGGCGAGAGAGAGCTATTCGATGGGTCGCTGTTTGCCGGTGAGAGCAGCACACAGCTCGGATGAATATGCGCGCAGCACAATGCTCGGACGGACTCTCGTGTCGAGAGCCGCGCAGGGCAGACAAGTGGCGCGCATGGCGATGACCCTATCGAGCTGAAAGTCTCCGACGCGAGCTAATTAATTCGACCGTGAGGATGGGAGACGGGACAGAATGCACAGAAGTGCGCCGCTCAGAAGGGATCCCGTCGAGGTACGTCGCATTTGTGCATTCCTGCCCAGAACGCAGAGCGGAACCTACACTCCCCCACCGAATGCGAGTCCCAGTAGATACGTCGCCCCGGCCGCGCCGTATCCGATGGCGAGTTGTCGCAGTGCACGTTTGACGGGCGGACCGCCGCTGAGCAGTCCGACGATCAGGCCCGTACAGATCAGCGCCAGTCCGACGAGCACCGCAGCAACGGCAAGGGCCACATAGCCTTCGAGACCGAACAGGTACGGCAACACCGGGATGACGGCACCGGAGGCGAAGAAGCAGAAGCTCGCTGCGGCGGCACCGAGTCCGGTTCCGATGGATTCGTGCTCGTCGATGTCGGTGGCCGGTTCTTCGACGGCGGGGAGCAGTCGGATGATGTCCGCGGCTTTCGCGTCGGCTTCCTCGTGGGTCATTCCGCGAGCGCGGTAGACGAGTGCGAGTTCGTTGGCGTCGACGTCGAGGTGTTGAACGGCCTCATTTGCGGCGCTGTCGGGCGACGACGCCTCGAGCAGCTCGCGTTGCGAGCGCACCGAGACGTATTCGCCTGCTCCCATCGACAGCGCACCGGCAAGCAGGCCGGCCAGTCCGGTGACCAACACGATCTGGTTGGACACCCCGGATCCGCTGATGCCGAGCACCAGGGCGAGGTTGCTCACCAAGCCGTCGTTGGCACCGAACACCGCGGCGCGGAAGGTTCCCGAGAGCCGATTACGGCCGCGGGCAGCCAAAGCCCGGATGACCTCGGCGTGAATTTGCTCGTCGGCCGTCATTGCGTCCGTTGCGTCGGCGTCGGTCGCGTAGGGCGAGCGGGTCTCGGCGCGTTGCGCGAGGGCGAGCACGAACACCGATCCGAAGCGGCGCGCCAGCACGCCGAGGATCCGGGTACGAATGTCGCCTTTGAGTGGCATCCCGACGCGATCGCCGAGCAGATTGCGCCAATGCTGTTCGTGGCGGCCTTCCGCGTCGGCCAACTCGAGCAGAATGTCGCGTTCCTCACCGCTGCGCCTACCCGCCAGGTCGCGATAGACGGCGGCCTCGGCCCGCTCGTCGGCGAGGTACTGCCGCCATCGCTTGACGTCCTTCGACGAAGGTTCCGTTCCGTCCATCGAGCAAACGTACCGGGCTCCGCCCTCGTGCGCGTTGTGCGTACCTGGAAGGGCGCACAACGCGCACGAGCGGGGGGTCAGCTCGGGTCGTACACCCCGGCCTGGACCGCTTTGACCAACCTGCGCGGCACTCTGAACTCGCGGCCCTGAAAACGCACGGTCACGAGATCCGGGGCGACGGCTTTCCACTGTGCCCGTCGGCTACGCGTGTTGGAACGCGACATTTTTCTCTTCGGAACAGCCATGTCTCACGCCTCCTTTCGGCTTCGACGGCCGTAGCGCTTCTCGAACTTCTCGACGCGTCCCTGGGTGTCCATGACGCGTGTCGCCCCGGTCCAGAAGGGATGCGACTCGGACGAGACGTCGACGACGATCAGGGGGTAGGTGTTGCCGTCTTCCCACTCGGTCTCGCGGGCGGACGTGACGGTGGATCGAGTGAGGAACTTGTTCCCGGTGCTCGAGTCCTGGAACACCACCGGATGGTAATCGGGGTGGATGCCTGGCTTCATTCTGTTGCCTCTCGTGACTGGTCTGCGTACGGGGATTCGCTGCTCTCGCAGGGGTCTTCGTGCCACTGGCCGAACGGGTCGGTCCACGTGGCCCACTGAGCGGGATCGGTCATCTCGTCGTCGGACACCAACGCCCACTGCAGAGTTCGGTCGATCTCGGTGGGGTCGGCCTGGTGTACCAAGATCACCAAGGACGTGTCTCGATCGCCGAACTGCTCGTCCCACCGCAGCGCAGCCATCGCTCGCCTGGTTGTGTCGACGCGATCCTGTTCCACCGGAGTCATTGCCGCAAGCCACTTTCCGGCACTCGCCACCCGTAGTCCGCCGCCGGCCGATTCGATCCAGAGCGCTTCGTCGGGTTGCGTGGCCACCCACGCCCGTCCGCGGGCGGTGACGACGCCGTCGAGCAACACGTCGATGGCCTCGTGCAGTCGTTCGGGATGGAACGGCCGAGTTGCGGTGAACTCCACGAGTGCGACTCCGCAGTCGACGGACAAGGGCGGCTGGCCGCGCAACAGCGGAGAGTGGGCGTCGGTGATCTCACCGCGCCGGGCATCGAAGGGAACGGACGCGAGAACTGCTGGGCCGTCGACCATCGAGTCCTGAGAAACCCAGACGACGGGTGCGTTCGGTGCCAACCGCGCGAGGACAGCCGCGAGCCTGGCACGCTCCCAGGCGTCGATTTCGGGACCTGCGGTGACGACGAGCGAGTCGGAGTAGTCCACCTGGCCTACTACCAGCTGCGCGACGGTTCGATCGTCGTCACCGCTGGCGACGATGCCGCGGTCGGCCAAGGTGTCGTCGCCGGTGGCGTCGGCCAACCAGGTTGCCGCGTCGAGGCAGCCGATCACGGCCTCGATACGTACGTCCCTCGAGGCCGGTCCGTCGATCTGCCCCACCACGTCGGCGACGATGACGTTGTCCACCGCCCAGCACAACGCCTCGGGCTCGAGAGCAGGGTCCAGTACGAGCACGATGCGATCGACACTGCTGCGGGTCGACAGTGCACGTAGCAGCGGCAGCAGGTCCTCGCGCAGCGTGCAGGAGACACAGCCGTGCGCCAGTTCCAAGATCGTCTCGCGCGGGTTCTCACCCAGGACGAACAACGTTCGGCGTACGACGCCCTCGGTGACGCGGCTCAGGTCGTGGCGGACTGCGACAGTTCCCGGCGCGAGCAGCGATGTCACGACAGCGTCCATGGCTCCGGTCCAGCCGGAGACGAGGACCATCGGGGTTCGATCGTCCGGTGATGTGTTCACGAGCACCTTTCTTCTCGACAACGATTGTCATTCTCTGAAGATGCACGCTACATTCGCTTGAACGCTTTGTCGAAAACGATTGTCATAACAGCAAGAAAGGAGTGCTCATGTCAGCGCACTGCCAAGTCACCGGCCGCACCCCCAGCTTCGGAAAGTCGGTCTCGCACTCCCACGTGCGCACCAGCCGCAGGTGGGATCCCAACATCCAGCGCAAGACCTACTACGCCCCCAGCCTCGGACGCCGCGTCACCCTCACGCTCTCGGCCAAGGGCATCAAGACCATCGACCGCGACGGCATCGACGCCGTGGTGGCCAAGATCCGCGCACGTGGGGAGAAGATCTGATGGGCAAGAGCACCGACGTCCGGCCCATCGTCAAACTGAAGTCGACCGCGGGTACCGGCTACACCTACGTCACCCGCAAGAACCGCCGCAACGACCCGGACCGACTGGTCATGAAGAAATACGACCCGGTCGTGCGCAAGCACGTCGATTTCCGAGAGGAGCGCTGATCGGTGGCCAAGAAATCGAAGATCGCGAAGAACGAGCAACGCAAGGTCGTCGTCGCCCGCTGGGCAACGCGTCGCGCAGAGCTCAAGGAGATCATTCGCAAGCCCTCGAGCAGCGATTCCGAGCGCGCGGAGGCCCAGGCGGCACTGCAGCGTCTGCCACGCGATTCGAGTCCGGTACGATTGCGCAATCGTGACGCTGCGGATGGACGTCCGCGCGGTTACCTACGGAAATTCGGGCTGTCCCGCGTGAAGATGCGCGAGATGGCTCACCGCGGGGAGCTGCCAGGCGTCCACAAGTCGAGCTGGTAAGGGAAAAGGTAGAGATGGCAGTCAAGAGAGCACCGTCGAAGAAGGTCCGCGCAGAGGCGGGTCGTCGACCGAAGAAGAACCCGTTGAACGCCGCCAAGGTCACCACGGTGGACTACAAGGACATCAACCTTCTTCGTCAGTTCATTTCCGACCGCGGCAAGATCCGTAGCCGCCGGGTCACCGGGCTCACCCCGCAGCAGCAGCGCCAGGTCGCTGTCGCAGTGAAGAACGCTCGTGAAATGGCATTGCTGCCGTTCACCAGCCGCTGAATCAGCTTTCGAGAAAGGCCACGTAGCCCTGGGCTACGTGGCCTTTCTGTCGTTCCTAGCAAGAAACGAGCAGTTCTACGATGTCCGGCGTTCTCGAAGGCTTCACCGTCATCTTCGTCGTCATCGCATTGGGCTACCTGCTCGCCCATCTGAAAATTCTCGGCGAACACGGCCAATTCGTTCTGAGCCGACTGGTCTTCTTCGTGGCGACGCCGTCACTGCTGTTCATCACGTTGGCCAGGTCGGATCTGTCGGTCATCCTGTCCCCCGTACTGGCCGTCGCCGGTTCCACTGCGCTACTCGTCGGGGCCATCTACTTCGTCATCGCGAAGCTCGCGCTGAAACGCGCCGTGCCCGACGCGACCGTCGGCGCACTCGCGAGCTCCTACGTCAATGCCGCGAACCTCGGTATCCCGATCGCTGTGTTCGTGCTGGGCGACGCCAACTTCGTCGCACCCCTGCTGCTGTTCCAGATCATGATCTACACGCCGATCGCGGTGACCGTCCTCGACATCTCCACCAAGATCGACGAGGTCTCACTGTTCAAGACGATCACGACGCCGTTCCGAAACCCGATCGTGCTGGCCGGGGCTGCGGGTCTCGTACTGTCGATCACCGGATTCGAGCTCCCCGAGGCGCTCATGCAGCCGTTCCAACTCGTCGGCAACCTGTCCGTTCCGGGTGCACTGCTCGCGTTCGGACTGTCGCTGTACGGCGCGCGGGTGCTGCAGAAGGGCATCAGCCCGCGACGGGACGTGGCTCTGGCGACCCTGTTCAAGATGGCGCTGCAGCCCCTGCTCGGGTATCTGATGGCCCGATTCGTCTTCGGCCTCGACGGGCACGACCTGTTCGCCATCGTCGTCGTCTCGGCACTGCCCACAGCGCAGAACGTCTTCGTCTTCGCGAGCCGTTACCAGCGAGGGGTCGTTCTGGGCCGCGACACGGCATTCGTCACGACCCTGGTCTCGATTCCCGTCATCGCACTCGTCACGGTGCTGCTGGCATGAGACGAACACAAAGGTTCTCCTCAGCTCCCAGCGCTACTTTGGGTTCATGAGGTTTCTCGCTGCAGGTGTCATGCTGTGCCTGCTCTTGGCCGGCTGCAGCACCGCCGCCGGTGACGACGACGAGACGACACCGACAACGAACTCCACCACCCCCATCGGGTTCGTCCAGCAACCCAGCGCGCCGCCCGTCCCCCACGAGGTTCCCGTCGGCGACGTCGGCACGATGTTCGAGTCGACCCCGGATCTGATCCGCGCGACGACCACTCCGTTCGAGTCGTGGAGCCAGGTGTCCCCCAACACCATCGCGGTGCACTTCGTCACCGGCACGCCCGAGTGCTACGGAGCCGACGCGACGGTGACCGAGACCGATACGGCCGTCACGATCGAACTGCGTACCGGGACCAGACCGGACGCCGAGGACAAGTCCTGCATCATGGTTGCCGTCTACGCCACCATGCAGATCACGCTGGCGTCGCCGCTGGGTCATCGCGCAATCCTGAATGCGGCCTGACCCGGTCGCCGGTAATGTCCGACCGGTGAGCGACCAACTACCCGACCGAAATCGAAGTACGGTGCGCGCTGCCGATGCCGATCGCAACCTCGTGGCGCAGCTGCTGAGCGACGCGTTCGCCAACGGTCAACTGACCGTCACCGAGTACGACGAGCGGACGGCCGCGGCGTACCGAGCGAAGACCTACGGCGACTTGGACCTGTTGACCGACGATCTGGCCCTCACCCCACCTCCGCAGACAACGCAGACCGGTGCGCCCCAGACCGATCGGGCCATCGCGATCATGAGCGGCTCGGTTCGCAAAGGCGAATGGACCGTCGCCGCACGCATCGACGCCCTCGCCTTCTGGGGCGGAGTGGAACTCGACCTACGCCGAGCGACGTTCTCGGCCCAGGAAACCACGATCAACTGCGTCGCGATCATGGGCGGCATCGAGATCACAGTGCCGCCCGGCATCGGCGTCGAGGTCCGCGGCACCGGGATCATGGGCGGATTCGAGCACGTCAGCGCCACGCACCCCGGTGCGCCCCGGGTGGTCATCACCGGACTCGCCTTCTGGGGCGGAGTCTCGGTGGACATCAAGGCAGCAGAGAAGTGACTACGACCGTCGACGCTTGAGGTAGTCGCTCACCACTGCAGCACCCAATCCGTCCAGATCCGGCGCGATGACCCTGCCGCCGACCCGTTCGGCCATCTTGTCCACCACCCGGGCCAGACCGGGATCGTCACCGAGACGGAAAATCGTCACCTGCGCACCGAGTTTCGCGACGGTATCGAGCTCGCGCACCGTCAACCCCAACGTCTTCGACGACGGCGGGTAATCGAAATACGCATGGCCGTCCGGCTCGAGATGAGCCGTCGGCTCACCGTCGGTGACGATCAAGACCACCGGCTGTGCATTGGGATGACGACGCAGATGCCGCACTGCGAGCATCAACGCGTGATGCAGATTGGTGCCCTGATCGTAGGCACCGTCCAACCCCGCCAGCTCCGAGGCGGTCAATGTCTGTGCGTGCCTGCCGAATCCGATGAGTTGTAGGTCGTCCCCGCGAAAACGAGTACTCACCAGGTGATTGAGAGCCAGTGCGGTGCGCTTCATCGGCACCCAGCGGCCGTCCATCACCATCGAGAACGACGTGTCGACCAACAACGCAACCGCAGCCTGCGTCCGAGTCTCGGTCTCGCTGATCTCCACATCGGTCACCTGTAGCTGCACCGGAAAGCCCGATCCTTGTGCAGCTGAACGCAGTACCGCGTTGTTGACCGTGCGGGTCACGTCCCACGGTTCGGTGTCGCCGAACTCCCACGCGCGTGACGCTCCCGTGGGCTCGCCCATCGCGCCGGCCTTGCGCGTGTCTCGCTCGCCGCCGCGTCGTGACAGCTTTCCCGCGACATCCTTCAGCGCCGACTGCCCCAATTGACGCATGGCCTTCGGCGACAGACGCCACTGACCGTCGGCACCCTTGTCCATGAAACCCTGCTGCTGCAAGGCCTTTTCGAGCTCCGAGAGCATCCGGGCGTCGGCCGCAGCCTCCGGTCCGAGCTGTTTCAGCAGGGCATCGGCGTCGATATCGTCCAGCGCCGCGCCGTTGTACTGCTGCGAGAGCTGGTTTCCCAGGTTCTCGAGATCGGCAATGTCCTGCAGTGCCCCGGTACCGTCACCGAGGCCCATTCCGTTCTCGCCGCGGAAGTTCTGCGAACCGTCCCAGTCCTCACCGGGCCGGGCCTGCTGCAGATTCTGATCCAGTTGATCGAGCTGATCCAGCAGGTTCGAATCACCGAAGGCCTGCTGGGCCAACGCATCCAACTCGGCTCGCTGCTCGGGAGTCAGAGAGTTCCGTAGTCGCTGCGCGGCGGCAGCCCTTTCCGCCAGTGAATCGAGTAGCTCGTCGACATTCTTCGGATTCTCCGGAAAATGCTGACCGTGCTTGTTCATGAACTCGTCGAACTGCTCGTCGGTGTTCTCGCCCTTGTTGTGGGCGTCGAGCAGTTCGTTGAGGTCCTTCAGCATCTCGCTGATGGCCTGGCGATCCTGCTCGGTGGCACCTTCGAGAGCCTGCTTCATGCCGGCGAATCGCTGATCGAGCATCTCGCGGCCGAGCAGATCCTTGATCTTCTCGTAGTTCTCGCGCCCCTCCGACGAACGCCAGTCGTAATCCGAGAGCTCCTGCACCGCCTGGGCGGTGGACGGCGACAGATCGCCGATCTGCATCTCCTGGAACCTCGCATCGTCGTCGAGGGCACGCGCCAACGCCTTACGCTCCTCGAGCACCGCCTTGTCCAGCAGCTCACGCACTTCCTGCAGCGTGCCGTCGAGGTTGTTCTGCTTCAACAGATCTCGGCGACGCTTGGCGGCCTGGGCCGCGAGGTCGTCGAGCCCGCGCATGTTCTTCGTTCCGCGCCGCAGCATCTCCTGCAACGCCCGGCGAGGCGACGCCCCCTCGAGGACGTCCTCGCCGATCGCATCCAACGCCTCCCGCAGATCGACGGGAGGAGCCAGTGGATCCGGGCCCTCGTGATAGCGCCCGTACCTGGAACGACGCATCAGCTGTACACCGTCTGGCCGTCGTCGTCGGGATCCTTGGAGATTCGCCGCGCGAGGTAGAGACCTTCGAGTGCCAGTTCGACGGCGGCTGCTTTCTCGCCGTCCGAGGTCGCCTTCAACCGCTCGGTGATGTCCCCGATCACGGCCACGTCGGGCAGCTCGTCGAGCAGAGCCTTCGCGGTGATGCGATCGCCGGTGACGATCGGGTCGCCGGTCTCGACGGCCGTCACCAACGCCGCGAGGTTCAGGCCACCCAAGTGTGCCCGGACGGTATCGGCCGTCGCGCGTCGAAGCATGTGTTCGAGGACCTCGATTTCGCGGCCTTCTTCGCCCGACTCGAACTCGACCTTGCCGCGCAGCACCTCGATGATCGTTCCCAGATCCACCGGCCGCGCCACGGCGTCCGCTTCGCCGAGTATCGCGGCGCGGTGAACCGCTGCGGCAGCGATCGTTTCGGCAGCGGCGATCGCGAATCGTGCCGAGACACCGGAGCGCTGGTCGACCGACGGCGATTCGCGCAGCAGTCGAGTGAACCGAGCGAGCACCTCGAGCAGGTATGCCGGGACCTCGGCCTGCAGGTCCGCTTCCTGATCGATGACGGCTACCTCGTCGTCCAGCTCGAGCGGGTAGTGCGTTCTGATCTCGGCACCGAAGCGGTCCTTGAGCGGGGTGATGATGCGTCCGCGATTGGTGTAGTCCTCGGGGTTGGCGCTGGCCACCAACATGACGTCGAGCGGGAGCCGCAGGGTGTAGCCGCGGACCTGAATGTCGCGCTCCTCCATGACGTTGAGCAGCGACACCTGGATGCGCTCGGCGAGGTCGGGAAGTTCGTTGATCGCCACGATGCCGCGGTGACTCCGCGGAACGAGACCGAAGTGAATAGTCTCCGGGTCGCCCAAGCTGCGGCCCTCCGCGACCTTCACCGGATCGACATCGCCGACGAGGTCGGCGACCGAGGTATCCGGGGTGGCGAGCTTCTCTGCGTACCGCTCGCTGCGGTGCCGCCACTCGATGGGCAGGTCGTCGCCCAGTTCCTTCGCTCTGCGAATGCTCGCGGGGGTGATGGGCTCGTACGGATGCTCGCCCAGTTCGGCACCGGCGATCACCGGCACCCACTCGTCGAGCAGCAGATTAAGGGTACGCAGCAGACGCGTCTTGCCCTGCCCACGCTCACCCAACAGAACGACGTCATGACCGGCCAGAATCGCGCGCTCGAATTGCGGCAGCACCGTCGACCCGAAGCCAACGATCCCCGGCCACGGATCTTTGCCGTCACGCAACGCCGTCAGAAGATTTTCGCGGAGCTCTTCCTTGATCGACCGCTGCCGATGTCCGGATGCCTTGAGTTCGCCGAGAGTGGAGATGCCAGGTTTGGTGGAGGTCACTTCTCCACGCTACGAGCGTTTGACGATTGCTGCCATCTAGTCTTCCGCCGAACTCGAAGTTATGGACGAAATCCGGGCGCATTTCGTCCCTAACTTCGAGTTCGGCAAGGTATGCACACCTTCGGCTGACGATCGATCACAGCTGGGTAACTGTGCACAACAATTTTGTTCATCCACAGCCGGCACCTACTCCGCTTTCCGCCCGAATTCGATGCCACAGTGCGTGCATGGACAGCGCACCGTTCGTCGGATCCGAGGCACTGGCGAACGGTCTGGTGACCCGCCAGCAGCTTCGAGGCCACTTTCGACGGATCTATCGCGATGTCTACATCGACCCGGACAGCGAGCTGGACGCACCGACCCGAGCGCGGGCAGCCTGGCTGTACTCGCATGGGAACGCCGTCGTGTCCGGCCTGAGTGCTGCCGCACTCCACGGGTCGAAATGGATCTCCGGCGACGACGACGCCGAACTCCTGTGGGCAGAGCATCGTAAGAAGTTCGACGGCCTTCGCATCGGTTTCGATGAGCTGGCGCCGAACGAGACCGAGACCGTCGACGGTGTGGTCATCACAACAGCGGCGCGCACTGCCTATGACCTCGGCCGTCGCAGACCCTTCGGTACTGCTGTAGCAAGGCTCGACGCACTGTGCCGTGCCACCGGGGTGGGCACCCATGAGATCGGCAGACTCGCTGAGGATCATCGAGGAGCCCGCGGCATCGTTCAGCTGCGCGAGGTGCTCGGCGTTGTGGATCCCGGTGCTGAGTCTCCTCAGGAAACACGCACCAGATTGGCCTTGCTTGCCGCGGGTCTACCGCGACCGCAGACTCAGATAGAAGTGATCGGCCCCGACGGAAAAGTGTTCGCGCGCATCGATATCGGCTGGGCACAGTGGAAAGTTGCGGTCGAGTACGACGGTGAACAGCATTGGGCCGACGAGAAACAACGCGCCTGGGACATCGAGCGCCAGTTCCTTCTCGAGGCACTCGGATGGGTTGTGATCCGAGTCAGCGCCAGGCAGCTTCGCACCGACCCGTGGGGCGTTGCGGCCCGGGTTCGGTACACATTACGTGCTGCCGGTGCGAAGGTCTAGCCGAACTCGAAGTTATGGACGGATTTCTACACAAATCCATCCATAACTTCGAGTTCGGCAGCAACAGCTAGTGCGCGAAGTGCCGCGAACCTGTCAGATACAGTGTCACACCCGCGTCCTGTGCAGCTGCGATCACTTCGTTGTCGCGGACCGAACCACCGGGCTGCACAACGGCTTTGACGCCCGCCGTCATGAGGACCTGCAAGCCGTCGGGGAACGGGAAGAAGGCATCGGAGGACGCGACCGAACCGACGACGCGATCCCCGGCTCGCTGGACTGCCAGGTGGGCGGCGTCGACGCGGTTGACCTGGCCCATTCCGACGCCGACCGACGCGCCGTCGTGAGCGAGCAGAATTGCGTTGGACTTGACGGCTCGTCCTGCGCGCCAAGCGAATTCGAGATCCTTGAGGGTCTGCTCGTCGGCGGGTTCGCCGGCGGCCAGGGTCCAGTTGGCCGGATCGTCGCCGTCGGCGTCGATGACGTCGCGCTGCTGCAGCAGTGCCCCGCCGGAGATCGGCTTGAGTTCGACACCCGACGTGGGCGGCGCTTCTGCGAGCAGAACTCGAATGTTCTTCTTGCGCTGCAGCACTCCCAGTGCACCGTCGGCGTAGGACGGCGCGATGATGACCTCGGTGAAGATCTCGGCGACCTGCTCGGCCATCTCGACGGTGACCTCACGGTTGGCCGCGATGACGCCGCCGTAGGCGCTCACCGGATCGCACGCATGCGCCTTTCGGTGCGCCTCGGCGATGTCGGTGCCGACGGCGATTCCGCACGGGTTTGCGTGCTTGATGATCGCGACGGTGGGCTCCGAGTGATCGAACGCTGCCCGCCAGGCCGCATCCGAATCGGTGAAGTTGTTGTACGACATCTCTTTTCCGTGCAGCTGCTCGGCCTGCGCGATGCCGGCAGCAGCGGAGGAGTCGACGTACAGGGCAGCCTTCTGGTGCGGGTTCTCGCCGTACCGAAGTACTGCGGAGCGGTCCCAGGTGCCGCCGATCCACTCCGGGAAAACGGTCTCGGTGTCGGGGGTCAGGACGCTCGACATCCACGACGCCACTGCGACGTCGTACGCCGCGGTGTGCTGAAATGCCTGCGCGGCAAGAGATGTGCGCTCGGCGAGCGTGAATCCGCCACCGGAGACAGCGGTGAGTACGTCGTCGTACCGACTCGGGTCTACGACAACCGCGACCGACGGGTGATTCTTGGCTGCGGCGCGCACCATCGACGGGCCACCGATGTCGATCTGCTCGACGCATTCGTCGGGTGTCGCACCGCTGGCCACGGTCTCGGTGAACGGGTACAGGTTGACCACGACGAGCTCGAACGCCTCGATGCCAAGCTCATCCAGCTGAGCCAGGTGCTCGGGCTTGCGGGTGTCGGCGAGGACCCCGGCATGGACGCGAGGATGCAGCGTCTTGACGCGACCCTCGAGGGTTTCGGGGAATCCGGTGAGGTCCTCGACCTTGGTGACCGGGATTCCGGCGTCGGCGATCTTGCTCGCCGTCGATCCGGTGGACACCAGAGCGACGCCCGCGGCATGCAAACCGGTCGCAAGTTCGATCAGTCCGGTCTTGTCGTAGACACTGACCAGTGCGCGGCGCACCGCTTTACGTTCACTCATCGGATTATCTGAGCCTTTCGTCCATCGGAGGTGACACCTTTGGCTGCGACCGCTGCGATCACGTCGACCAGCAACCGTCGTTCCACAGTCTTGATGCGTTCGTGCAATGCCGCTTCGTCGTCGCCGTCGAGAACGGGCACGGCTTCCTGAGCCAGGATCGGCCCGGTGTCGACACCGGAATCGACCAGATGCACCGTCGAACCGGTCAGTTTCACGCCGTGGTCCAGCGCGTCTCGAACGGCGTGCGCACCGGGGAACGACGGCAGCAGCGCGGGGTGCGTGTTGACGATTCGGCCGGCGAACGCGTCGAGAAATCGAGGACCGAGGATCTTCATGAACCCTGCGGTGACGATCAGATCGGGCTCGAACCCCAGTGCAGCGTCGGTGAGCGCCTCATCCCAGGCAGACCGATCGGCGAAGTCTCGCAAGCCGATACGAAAATGTGGGATCGCGGCATCGTCGGCATGACTAGCGGCCGCGCACTCTCGATCGACTCCGACGGCCACGATGCGTGCCGGGTAGTCCTCGGCAGTTGTCGCGGCGACGAGCGACTGCAGGAGCGAGCCGGTCCCCGACGCGAGGACGACGACCCGCGCGGGTGTCTCACGCAAGGCAGTCAGCGCACTACTCCTGAGGTATCGAGGGGATCGTTCGAGCCAGCAGAAAGCCTAGTCGCTCCGACCCGCGCCCCTACCGGGCAGGTCCGTCCTCCGCAGTGCTCGACGCGTCGTCCTGGGCCGGGGGCGGAGCGACGATCTCGGCCTCGAGCGGTTCCTCGGATTCGGCGTCTGCCGCGATCGGATCGTCTGCTTCCACTGTCGCGACCGGCTTCTCGTCGACGACCTCGGCCTCGGCCTCGACGACGGTGTCCGCGACAGCCTCGTCCGGCTCCGACGCAGGCGCTCGAATGGCCAGGTCTACTGCGGGCACGGTCGCCGGCACGGGCTGCTGCTCGGTACCGGATCGGTCGTGGGGTTCGTGGTCGGGTTCCGGGTCTGCTCGACGCCACACGACGATGGCCGCCGAAACGGATCCGACGACGCCGAGCCAGGCGAAGGTCAACAGTGCGAAGCTCCACACGGTGACTTCGACTGTTCCGAACGTGCCGAGGTTCCCGCCTGCGGCGTAGCCGAACACCGCGGCGAGGGCTCCGGTGACGGCGGCTACCGCCCACACCGAGGAGACCGCGACCTGGACGTCCACGCTTCGGATCGCGCAGTCGCGTCCCAGGAGTAGCCCGGCTGCGATGGGAACGACGAGCATGACGACCCAGATCGTCTGCGCGGAGCCCTCGGGGAGGACGGCGAGGATCGGGAGCGGTGGGAGCGGCCCGCCGGTCGTCGAGAACAGGCTGACCGATGCGTCTCCGAAACTCGCTGAGGACCCCGTCGCGACGGCGAGGGCACCGAGGACGATGTTCGGCAGGTACAGCACCGACAGCACGGTCAGTCCCAGCATGCCGACGAGGGTGCGTCCGTTGTCGAGCAGTGAACCGGCGGTGTCCCAGGAAGCGAGCAGAGCCAGCAGCACGATGGCGGCACCGCCTGCCGTCAGCACCGAAACGGACCGCACGAGTGGTGCGACGAGTGCGCGTACCCAGTCTGGAAGGTGTCGATCGATCACCAGGGAATCCCAGCGAGCGAGGATCAGGCCGGTGCCCGACGCCGCTGCGTGTACTCCCGCCACCCACGAGAAGGCGACGAGTGCGTTGGGGCTCGACAGTCCGATAACTGTCGACGCATCCTTGGCGACGGCCAGAGCGATGGCCGTGAAAGCGAGGGGTCCGGCCATCGACGCGGCGAACACCCACCTGACCATGCGGCGGTCGGTGGTCTCGTCCACCGCGTGGTGAACCGTGCGTGCGACGGACCAGGCGACGACGAGGGTGGGAAGCATCGGGGCGACGCCCATCGACGTGCCACCGATACTCAGCGGCACCAGGTGCACCGCGAACCAGGAACCGGCGATGGCACCGAGGGTTCCGGTGAGATCGCTGTTGACCGAGACAAGGGTGATCAGGACCAGAGTCGTGGCGATGACCACCACCAGCCCGGAGGTTTTGAAGGCCACGGCAGCGAGCGTTCGTGACTGATCGGGCGTAGGCCCGGTGCTCACACGGGAACTGCGTGCGGCCGCGCGTCGAGTATCTCGGTTCAATAGATCGCTCATCACTACGAGATTCGCATCAACGACGCGGCACGCCGGTCAGGCGCGCCGCGAAGTCGAGTGTGACGTGCGAAATCAGTCGCGCTTGTTGTCGTCTTCCGCGGGAGTCGCGCCGAACGATTGAGTCGGTGCGCCGTACGGCGTCGACTGTGAGCCCGACTCGGACTCGTCGGGAGTGCTCGACGGCTGACCGTAACCGGACGGCTGGCCACCGTACTGGTACTG
Source organism: Rhodococcus sp. PML026 (assembly GCF_000963615.1). Classification (NCBI taxonomy): domain Bacteria; kingdom Bacillati; phylum Actinomycetota; class Actinomycetes; order Mycobacteriales; family Nocardiaceae; genus Rhodococcus; species Rhodococcus sp. PML026. The sequence continues at coordinate 561,471 of NZ_KQ031376.1, forward strand.
GTTCGGCGGGTAGGCCTGCCCTGCGGGCGGACCGCTCGGACCGGTGTAGGGCGGCGGCGAATAGCCACCCTGCGATCCGGTGCTGGGCGCAGGCTGATTGCCGTACGGCGACTGTGCGCCGGGACCGTAGGAATGCTGGCCGGACGCCTGTCCACTCGGTGCTTGCCCAAAGTTCGACGAGCCTGCTGTGTTCGACGGGGCCTGACCGTAGGCCGGCGGGTTGCTGTAGTTCTGCGGTCCGGACGGTCCACCGAACGACGTCGTCGGCGCGTTGTAGGGATTCTGTTGGCCGTAACCGGACTGCTGACCCTGGTTCCCGAAGCCGGACTGCTTGGGTGCCGGGGCCTTGACGATGCCTGCATCGAGCAGCAGCGCAACCACAGCGGCAGCTGCCTGCACGAAGCCCAACACGAGTACCAGGATCGCGCCAATCCCCAGCGAACTGGTGGTGCTGGCGAACTCGTTGCCCTCGGCACTGGGCAGGCTGAACGATTGGAAGACGAGCACCAGGAATCCGGCGATGGCCAGTGCCGCGATCACGGCCTGGTTCCGGGCGTCCTTCTGCAGCAGCGACGCACCTGCGATCAGACCGGCGGCGAGCAGAAACGCGATCGACGCCGCACTTCCGCCGGACTCGAAGAAGTTGGTGCTGAACGAGGTCTGGATGCCGCTGGGCAGTTGCTCGGACGACGACACTTCGGCGGTGACGAAATCGAGCAGGCCGAGCAAGAAGTTGACGACACCGAGACCGAGCACCACGAAGGTCAGGATCTTCGGCAGATTTGCGAGCCCGGCACCGGACGACTTCGTCGAGTGCCCGGACGTGCCCGGCGCGGACCCGCTCGGTGCGGACGTTCCTGGCACTGGCGGGCCGAACGGGTTGGATACCGACGGCTGGTGGAACGGCTGGTTCTGACCGGGCTGTGTGTAGGCACCGGACGACGGCTGATTGGGCGTGGACTGATTCGGCGTGGACGGGGGGCCGTAGGACGGTCCGCCTCCGCCGTAGCCACCAGAGTTGGAGCCCCCGTTGTCAGGGCTGCCGGGCGAGTAGGTCATCGCGTCTCCTCATCCTGATAGTGCCGTACCCAGGTCGGTCGGGTCCGAGATCTCACGCTACTGCACGGACCCGACCGCTCGAGGAACTCCAGGTCAGTGGGACGTGACCAACTCGTGGTCGTTCGATTCGGCCGCTTCGAGCTCCCGCACCAACGGCAGCACCTTCGCTCCGAAGTATTCGATTTCCTCCTGAAAGTGCAGGAAGCCACCGAGAACGAGGTCGACGCCGAGGCGTCGGTAGGCGACGATGCGTTCGGCAACCTGCTCCGGGGTGCCGATCAACTGCGTCTTGAACCCGTCGTTGTACTGAACGAGGTCCTCGAACGTCGAGTCGGCCCACATCCCCTTCTTGTCGGCCGTCGAATTGCCCGCCTGCTGCACCGCACCCCTGAAACCCTCGACGGCAGGCTTGTTGGCCTTGTCGATGATCTCTCGCAACGTATCTCGTGCTTCCTTCTCGCTGTCTCGCGCGATGATGAAGCCGTTGAGCCCGAACTTGACCTCACGTCGGTGATCGCGCGCGACCCGACGCAGGTTGTCGAGCTGCTCAGTGACGCCGTCGAAATCCTTGCCGTTGCTGAAGTACCAATCCGAGTACCGGCCGGCATTCTCCTGCGCGGCGGACGAGTTACCACCCTGGAAGAGTTCAGGATTGGGCCGTTCCGGGGTGTTGAGCGGCTTCGGCTTGAGCGTGAAATCGTGGATCCGATAGAAATCGCCTCGGAAATCCACGTCGTCCTCGGTCCAGATCTTGCGCAGCACCTGCAGGAATTCGGCGCTGCGACGGTATCTTTCGTCGTGCTCGAGCCACGGCTCACCGAGGTGGGTGAATTCGTCCTTGAACCAACCACTGACGACGTTGACCGCAAAACGGCCGTTCGAGAGGTGGTCAGCCGTCGCTCCCAGCTTGGCCAACACGGCAGGCTGCCAGAGCCCGGGATGCACGGCGGCAATGACTTTCAGACGTTCGGTGGCCAACAGCAACGCGAGCGAGAAACTCGTCGACTCGTGCTGGAACTCGGCCCCGTAGCTCGCCTCGTAACGGACCTGACTGAGGGCATACTCGAAGCCGTTGTTCTCGGCGGTCTGCGCCAGCTTCTTGTTGTACTCGTAGTCCCAACTGGTCCGTTGCTCGATGGTGCTGGTGACCAGGCCGCCCGAGACATTGGGAACCCAGTACGCGAACTTGATTGCGTCGGCGATCTTTTCGGTGCTCATGTGTGCGTCATCCTTCATCGGATGAATGCGCCATCCACGCTCTCAGATGGCGTGGATGGCACATTCATCCGGAAATCGGGGGTCGGATCGGGGCCGGAAATGTCGGGACTACGAGTACCAGGTGGGCTCGGGCAGCTCACCGGTGAGCACCCAGCGGCCGACTTCGCGTCGCTTGTAGGCAACCGGATCGTGCAGGGTGTGGGTACGGACGTTGCGCCAGAAGCGATCGAACCCGTACTTGCTGGCCGTGGCGCGGGCACCGAGGGCCTCGAACACGGTCGAGGTGATCTCGAGCGAGACGTCGGTGGCGCGAGCCTTGACTGCGGCCACCCGCACCTCGTGGTCACCGCGCTCCTCGGCGGTGACGTTCCACGCGTTGTCGTGAATCTTTTGTCCTTCCAACGCAACTGCGTCGGCCAGAGCTTCGACGGCCCACAGTTTGGCGGTCAGATCGCCGTAGATGTCGATGATGTACGGCTCGTCGACGGCCTTGTCCACCGTGCTGTGCAGCCACGCGCGAGTCTTGTCCTTGGTGTACGACGCGGCTTCCTCGAGAGCACCCCTCGCGATTCCGAGGTAGAAGTTGACGAACACCAACTGAATGGTCGGCACGTTGAGGGTGTTGTAGACGCGTGGCTGAAACACCTTGTCCACGAACCCCGCTGCACTTGCCCAGTCGACGCGAACCTTGTCGATCGTGACGCTGCCACTTTCGGTCTGACGCTGGCCGATGTTGTCCCAGTCGTCGTGGAAGGACAGACCCTCGATGTTCGACGGCACGATCGCGAACACGTGATCGGTGCTGCCCTCGAGCGCACCTTCGAGCACGGTCACGTCCGAGACACGACTGCCGGTGGAGAACGTCTTGGAACCGTCGAACACGATGGTGTCGCCCTCGTCGGTGACCGACACGTCGTTGTCGCGGGGATTGACGGCACCGCCGAAGAACCACTTGTTCTTCGTGGCATCGGCTTCGACGGCCTCGATCTGCTCGGGAGTACCGACCAGACGCGCGGCCCAGAACCAGAGAAGGTGGTAGCCCAGCAGCTGACCGATCGAGCCGTCGGCCTTCGAGACGGTGCGAATCACCTGGTAGGCCGTGGGCCAATCCTGGCCGCCGCCACCGTGCTCGACGGGACCGAGCAGCGTGACGAGCCCGGCGTCCTTGAGCAACTGAACCTCGGCGGACGGAAGCTCGCGGCCCTTGTCACGGGCAACGGCGTCGACAGCGAGAAGCTGCGCTACTTCACCTGCGCGGGACACCCATCCGGCGGCAGTGGTAGGAGCGTCGGGCCAGTCCTTGGTAAGTGCACGATTTTCGGTAGTTGTCATGACGCACAGTGAAGTCCCGCGTCGAAGCAATGACCACAGTTCGATTCAGCGTGATTCTAACGGGCTCACCCACGCAGAATTTTCTCCATCTTCTTGCCCTTGGCCAGCTCGTCGATCAGCTTGTCCAGCAATCTAATTTTCTTCATCAGGGGATCTTCGACATTCTCGACGCGGATGCCGCAGACAACTCCGGTGATCAGCGTCGCGTTCGGGTTCAGGTTCGCCGCCGCGAAGAAGTCCTCGAATGTCGTCTCGGCCTCGAGATGTCGATCGAGGGTCGCTTGATCGAACCCGGTGAACCACCGGACGATCTCGTCGACCTCCGCTGCAGTGCGGCCCTTTCGCTCCACCTTGTTGATGTAGAGCCGATGGACCGTCACGAAGGCGGTGGTGTAGATGTTGTGCACGGGGCCAATCTAGTCCACCGACGCGCCTTCGAAGTAGGCCCGCACACGAGGCGTGAACAGCAGCACTGCGACCGCCAGCAGGATGACCACTTGAATCGCTTGCACCACGTGGGTCCACGGAAGATTCGGGGTGAAGATCAGGTAGGAGTAGGCAGCAACTCCGAAGATGCTCCAGCTCAACAAGAGTCGATGTTCGGATGGACTGCGCCTGGAAAGTCGCTGGACAAGATACGAGTAGCCGAAGATCAGGCTGACCACGGTGATCACCCGCAGCGAGTAGGCCCCGTAGACGATCGCTTTCGCCGAGGCCGGAAGGGAGCCGTCGTCCATGCCCTGTCGATGCATCTGGAAATCCGCCAGCGACTTCGCCAGCGCCACCGAGGCGAGTGCATACAGACACGAGACCACCATGGCCGCGATCATCAACCGGCCGACCGGTCGTACAGCGGGGTCCGCGTGCCACCCCTGTCGATACAGACGGTGCAGAAATTCCGACATCAGCCCTCCCCGAACGGTGTCACAGAGATTGTGACATGATGTCGTTACTTTAGCTATTGACTCCCCTTTACCTTCATTGTGAATTTCAATTACTATGCAACACAACACTTTTCAGGAAGAATGAGCAGCGACATCGTCGAACGGGAGGGCAAGACATGACACGCAAGAGGTTCGAGTACTTCAAAGTCGCGTTGTTTCTGATGTCCGCGATCGTCCTGGCATGGGCTGCAGGAACTTTCGAATCGCTCTACTACGCACTCGCGGCGGCGCTGTTCGGAGCGATGACAGTGTTCGTCCTGTGGCGAGTGGACAAGTTCGAGACCGAATAGCGCTGCCCATACGTCGTGCGCGTTTTGCGTACCTTCAGGTACGCAAAACGCGCACAAGGGATTGGGGCACGAAAAAGCCCGCCACCGAATCGGTGGCGGGCTCTTTCAGAAGCGAGTCCTACTTCACGGACAGCGATTCCAGGATTTCGCGCGCGAGGGCAGCGGTCTCGGACGGCGTCTTGCCGACCTTGACGCCTGCGGCCTCGAGTGCGTCCTTCTTCGCCTGTGCCGTTCCCAGCGAGCCGGAGACGATGGCGCCGGCGTGGCCCATGGTCTTGCCCTCGGGAGCGGTGAAGCCTGCGACGTAGCCGACGACCGGCTTGGTCACGTTGGCCTTGATGTAGTCGGCTGCACGCTCTTCGGCGTCGCCGCCGATCTCGCCGATCATGACGATGATCTTGGTGTCGGGGTCCGCCTCGAACGCCTCGATGGCGTCGATGTGGGTGGTTCCGATGACGGGGTCGCCGCCGATGCCGATGGCCGTCGAGAATCCGAAGTCACGGAGCTCGAACATCATCTGGTAGGTCAGGGTGCCACTCTTGGAGACCAGGCCGATGGGGCCGGTTCCCGAGATGTTGGCGGGCGTGATGCCGACCAATGCCTCACCGGGAGTGATGATTCCGGGGCAGTTCGGCCCGATGATGCGGGTCTTCTTGCCCTTCTCCACGTTGTAGGCCCACGCGTATGCGGAGTCCTGCACGGGGATGCCCTCGGTGATGACGACGAGCAGCGGAATCTCCGCGTCGATCGCTTCGACGATGGCGTCCTTGGAGAATGCCGGCGGCACGAACGCGATGGACACGTCGGCTCCGGTCTTCTCCATGGCCTCGGAAACCGAAGCGAACACCGGCAATTCGATGTCGTTGCCCTGCGCGTCGACGTGCTTGACCGTGGTTCCGGCCTTACGTGCGTTGACGCCGCCGACGACCTGGGTGCCGGCCTTGAGCATCAGGGCGGTGTGCTTGGTGCCTTCGCCGCCGGTGATGCCCTGGACGATGACCTTGTTGTCCTTGTTCAGAAAGATAGACATTGTTTCCTCTACTTCGCTGCCAGCTCGGCGGCCTTGTCGGCGCCCTCGTCCATGGTTCCGGCGAGCGTCACCAGCGGGTGCGCGGCGTCGGCGAGAATCTTGCGGCCCTCTTCGACCTTGTTGCCGTCGAGACGGACGACCAGCGGCTTGTTGGCGTCGTCGCCCAGCTTCTTCAGCGCGCCGACGATGCCGTTGGCGACTGCGTCACACGCGGTGATGCCACCGAAGACGTTGACGAACACGCTCTTGACCTGCTCGTCACCGAGGATGACGTCGAGGCCTGCGGCCATGACCTCGGCCGAAGCGCCGCCGCCGATGTCGAGGAAGTTGGCCGGCTTGACGCCGCCGTGTGCCTCGCCTGCGTATGCCACCACGTCGAGGGTCGACATGACCAGTCCGGCACCGTTTCCGATGATGCCGACCTGTCCGTCGAGCTTGACGTAGTTGAGGTCGTTCTCCTTGGCCTTGGCCTCGAGGGGATCGGCTGCGTCCTTGTCCTCGAACTCGGCGTGGCCGGGCTGGCGGAAGTCTGCATTGGCGTCGAGCGTGACCTTGCCGTCGAGGGCGAGGATCTGATCGTCGGGGGTGCGAACCAGCGGGTTGACCTCGACCAGGAGAGCGTCTTCGTTGATGAAGACCTCCCACAGCTTCTGGATGGTCACCGCAGCGGCGTCGAGCACCTCGGCGGGCAGCTTGCCCTTCTCGGCGATCTCACGAGCGAACGCGAGGTCGACGCCCTTGACTGCGTCGACGGGGATACGTGCGAGTGCGTCGGGGTTCTCCTCCGCCGTCACCTCGATCTCGACTCCACCTTCGACCGAACACATCGCGAGGTAGGTGCGGTTGGTGCGATCGAGCAGGAAGGAGATGTAGTACTCCTCGGCGATGTCGGAGGCTTCTGCGACGAGAAGCTTCTTGACGACATGGCCCTTGATGTCGAGTCCGAGAATCGCTTCGGCGTTCTCGGTTGCTGCTGCGACGTCCTTGGAGTACTTGACGCCGCCGGCCTTGCCGCGGCCGCCGACCTTGACCTGCGCCTTGACCATTACTGGCTTGCCGATTTCTTCGGCAATCTGTGTTGCTCCGGCGACCGTGTCGGTGACACGACCGGCGGAGGTGGGTACGCCATGCTTGGCGAACAATTCCTTCGCCTGGTATTCGAAGAGATCCATCAGCTCACCGTCTCGTCTACGTTGACGCCCGCTCCAGGGGTGTGAGCGGGTCTGAGCATGGACTTTATCCAGGTGCCCCGACGGCGCATCGGGCGCATGGATGCTATGTGGTCTATCTCACCGCTGTGGCCGCAGTGAAACCGGCGTCACCGATCGGTGCGACGAGCCGAAAGTGCCGCCGCGACACCGAGAACGACGATTCCGGCGACCGATGGCACCACACCGGGTCCCAGCTCCGGGTCGGCTGCGCGAGCGGACGTCAGTGGCCACGACGCGAGATGAACGACGCCCGCGACGGCCGCACCGACGAGCAGAACGCTGCCACGCGCGGGGCGGGCCCGGGCGGCAACGAGGGCGGCGACGACGACGCCGACAGCGAGCAGCAGCTGCCCCCAGGTGTCCCAACCCCACGGAAACTCGGTGATGGTCGCCGCGGTCAGATCGCTGCCTCGATACAGGGGCAGGGCCAATCCGACTGCCAGTAGAAGGGCCCCGACGAGCGCAGTTCCCAGCACCGGGAAGTAGGTGGCCGCATCCTCGGACGTGTCGACGTCGTCACGCTCGGCCGATCCGGCGAACAGGGCCAGCAGTCCGGTGACGGCCGCGAACACGACTCCCGCGATGATCAGCAGGGCACCCGTCCCGGTATCGACGCCCGCGAGGTCCTCGGCCAGCACCACCGACTGCAACACGGCCGCCGCGGCCGACACCGCGGCGAGCCAGAAGACGGACAAGAACGGACGAGCCGCCGCAGCGAACTCGGAGAACAGCAGCGGCACCGAGGCCAGAATCGAGACGAAGCCCGCTATGAGCACCACGCGGGTCGCCAGGATCGTGGGCGCAGTTCCCGCGGCGTCGGTCTCGAGAATCGGCAACAGCGACCCCACCACCAGCAGTACGCCGGCAAGTACGCCCGCACTGCCTGCTGCCGCATGCCACCTCGTGGTGCCGGGCCCGGCGACCCCGCGCGGACCCCGACCACCCTCGGCGACGGATCGCGCCGCCGCCAGAGCGCGGCGATCACGGCCGGAGGCAACAGGTGCGAGTACAGCGCCTCCGACGGTCAATCCGAGCCCGGCAACGGTGCCGAGGTATGCCCCGAGGCCGGCCTCGATCCGAGCACCGGTAGCCACTCCAGCGAGCAGACCGACACCCGCGAACGAGAGGACCCCGAGACCCGCGCCGACGGCGGCACCGGACGCGACCACCGGCGAGAGCGACGCCAACGCCGAGGCCGTGACCACGAGTGCGCCGATTCCGACCAGCGCGGACCCCACCGCCACGAACACCGGCGACTCCACCACCGCCGAGACGATCACCACCGGATCGGCCGACCGGTACAGCGAGGCGAACGCCGCTGCGGCGGCCACGACACCGAACGCTCCGAGCAGGATCGACAACAGCGGACCCACCCGGCCCGCTGTCGCTCGTCCCACGTGCTCCGAGTAGACCGAATGTCCGTACCCGTCACCGAGCGCTGCACGATGCACTGCCGACCACCCCGCCGCACCCGCCAGAACCGACGCAGCGTGACCGGCGAGCAGAACATGAGAGCCGAGGGTGGCGTCGAGCATCGCGGCGCTCAGGGGACGGAACAGCTCGAGCCGGTTCGCATCGATCGGATCGGACAGCACAGCGAGATCGAGGATCGCGATTCCGAGCGTCACCGCGCCGAAGCCTGAGAGCAGAGCGGCACCGAATTCGACGCGTCGCATCGCAGCACTGACGGCGGCGGCAACCGCCACCACGACCGGGAGCGCAACGGCCAGCACAGCGGCCGACGAGACTCCGCCGCCCACCGGCGAACCGTCGACGGCCTGGACGACGCCGATCAACGGAGCTGCAGCGGCACACAGTGCGGCGACGACAGCGAGCACGACGGCGGCGACGATGCGCGACGTGGGCGAATGATCCTCCACGCCGCCGCGGGCATCCTGCGGCGCGATACGTTGCGGTTCGGCTCGGTCGGAGCCGTGGGCGGACGAGTCGTCGAAGGTGGGGGTCGGCACCCGTAGGACGGTATCGGCTCGGTCGCGCCCCGAGCCGTCGGTCACGGTGCGTGCCGCACTCGTGTCCGATTACGGATGTGGCGTGTCACCACATAGACCCTGGTCACCCTGTGAGCCATCTCACATATTGCCCAGGTTTCGGCTGTTAACTTGCGCGCGCCGCAACCATTTCGTTACCGTCTGCCGAGTCTTTCAGTAACGGCCAGGTCACAGATATCGGAGGTTGTAGGTCTTGCAGCAGCACCGCGCGTCCTTTACTTCCAGCCGATTCTCTCGCCCGACGGCGGACGACGCGACCACGGTGTACAGCTACGAGCCCACCACCGAGCCGAGTGCATACGAGGCCTATTCCTACCCCACGTACGAGTACGTCGAAGCCGATTTCGCCGGTGCAGTAGCAGCCGACGAGACACCGACCGTCGTCACGACCTACGCAACCACCGCAGACGCCGCACCCGTGGCTCGTCGCGGCGGAGCGCACCGCATCCCCGTTCCTCCGACTGCACTGAAGGGTCGCGCCGCCGTCTTGGCCGTGGCCGCCGGTGCCGTTGTTGCCGCAGGGCAAGCCGTCATCAACGACGATGCGCCCACCGCAGTCGCCACCTCCGAGTACGCACTCGCCGCGGGTGAAGCACCGGCCGCCGCAGCACTCGCAGCCACCACCGCACCGCAGGCCGACGAGCCGGTAGCCGACGCTTCGAGCGCAACTCCCTCGCAAGCACCGCAGATCCTCAGCGTCGCCGCACCGGTCGACCTCAGCCAGTTCAACGACCTGCTCGCCAAGGGCCAGCGTTTCAGCGAAGAGCGTGCCGCCCGCGAGGCCGCAGCCCGTCGCCCGCTGTTCTCCCTCCCGGCTCAGGGCACGTACACCTCCAACTTCGGCACTCGATGGGGCGTCCTGCATGCCGGCGTCGACGTCGCCAATGCCATCGGAACCCCCATCTACGCCGTCGCCGACGGCAAGGTGATCGATTCCGGTCCCGCGTCGGGCTTCGGAATGTGGGTTCGCCTGCAGCACGCCGACGGCACGATCACGGTCTACGGCCACATCGACACCTCGACAGTCACCGTGGGCCAGGACGTCATGGCCGGCGACCAGATTGCAACCATGGGTAACCGTGGCTTCTCCACCGGCCCGCACCTGCACTTCGAGGTTCATCTCCCGGGTGAGGTCAAGATCGATCCCCTCCCCTGGCTCGCGTCCCGAGGAATCTCCCTCGGACCCGAAATGGACTGAGTCCTTCTTCACCGCTTCACAACAAAGCCGGACCCCGCTTTCGCAGGGCCCGGCTTTCGCGTTGTCGGGACTACTACAGCTTGGTCATCGGAACGCCGCCGATGAGCATCATCTTGACGCGACCTGCCGAGCCGAAATCGATCAGCACCATCGCCTTGACTCCGGCACCCGTGGATTCGAGCACCGTACCCAGTCCATACTTGTCGTGGCTGACTCGATCACCTACAGCCAGAACCAGATTGGAGTTTCGGCCCTTCGCGGCACCGAAGCTCGGAGACGAACTCTGGCCACGACTCGACGACCCGCCGTAGCTACCGGAGCCGTAGTTGCCCGAGCCGTAACCGCCGCCCGAGCCGTAACTGTTCGATCCGTAGCTGCCGGATCTACCGCCGCCGATTGCGCGGCCGCCGCCGGTGCCCGGGTCTTCGCGACGCCAGTCGATCAGATGTTGCGGAACCTCTTGCAGGAAGCGTGATTCCGGGTTGGCGATGGGCTGACCCCACGCCGACCTCATGATCGCGCGCGTGAGATAGAGCCGTTGCCGCGCGCGAGTGATGCCCACGTACGCCAGCCGTCGTTCCTCGGACAGCTCGTTCGGATCACCGAGCGCACGCATGTGCGGGAACTGGCCGTCCTCCCACCCGGTGACGAAGACAACCGGAAATTCCAGCCCTTTGGCGGTGTGCAGCGTCATCAACGTCACGACGCCGGTGCCCGAGTCGGGGATCTGATCGGTATCGGCAACCAGAGAAACCCGTTCGAGGAACGCGGCCAACGAACCCGGCTCGGCCAGACCGTCGACCCCGCCGTCGTCATCGTTTCGGTCGTCACCTGTCTCGAGCGCCTCTTCGGCCACTGCGGCCTGGTTACGCGCCTCGGACGTGAACTCCCGTGCGACGCTGACCAATTCGTTGAGGTTGTCCAGGCGAGCACCGTCCTGCGGGTCGCTACTGGCCTCGAGCTCGGCGCGATAGCCGGTGCGGTCCAGAACTGCTTCGACCACGTCGCCGATATCGGCGATGTCGTTGCCGTCTCCGTCGGTGGCCGTCAGTACGGCACGCAACTCGTCGAGCAGCTCCATGAACTGAGCGATCAACTTCTGCTGCCGCGAGTTGAGCAACGCCACCTTGCCCGCGGCCGCGTCGTGCAGCGCTCGTGAGAAGCTGATGTCGCGTTGCTCGGCGTGCACGGCCACACATGCCTCGGCGCGGTCTCCGATGCCGCGTCGGGGGGTATTGAGGATGCGCCGCATGCTGACGGTGTCGTCTTCGTTGGACAGCACGCGCAGGTACGCAACGAGGTCCCGGACCTCCTTGCGCTCGTAGAACCGGACGCCGCCGACGACCTTGTACGGCAGGCCGAGACGAATGAAGATCTCTTCGAGCGCGCGCGAAGAGTTGTTGGTCCGGTAGAACACCGCCACCTCGTCGAAACGCACATCCCCGCTGTCGACGAGACGATCGATTTCCGACGCGACGAACGACGCCTCGTCGTGCTCGTTGTCGGCGACGTACCCGACGATCAGTTCGCCTTCACCGGTGTCGGTCCACAACTTCTTCTCGCGCCGTCCGATGTTGCGCGAGATGACGGCATTGGCCGCCGACAGAATGTTCTGCGTCGATCGGTAGTTCTGCTCGAGCAGAATGGTGCGAGCGTCGGGGTAGTCGCGTTCGAACTCCTCGATGTTGCGAATGGTCGCGCCGCGGAATGCGTAGATCGACTGATCGGCGTCACCCACCACGCAGAGTTCACCCGGCGCGACGGTGCCCTCGAGCGCGCCGTCTGCATCGGGCGTGCCGACGAGTTCGCGAACCAGCATGTACTGGGCGTGGTTGGTGTCCTGGTACTCGTCGACCAGTACGTGCCGGAACCGGCGTCGGTAGTACTGCGCCACCTGCGGGAAGGCCTGCAGAATTCCCACCGTTTCGCCGATGAGGTCGTCGAAGTCCATGGCGTTGGCTGCGCGCAGACGCTGCTGATAGATGCGGTAGACCTTCGCGACGAGTCGGGGCAGCTCGGCAGGGTCGCCGTCGGCGTCCTCGGCGGCCTTGTCCGGGCCGATCAGCTCGTTCTTGAGGTTGGAGATCGCCGTCGAGAGCAGACGAGCCGAGAACTTCTTGGTGTCGATCTGCAGGTCTTTGGAGATCATCGTCAGCAGCCGGCGTGAGTCGTCCGCGTCGTAGATCGAGAAGTTGGAGTTCAATCCCGGCAACAATGCCGCCTGGGCGCGCAGGATGCGCACGCAGCTGGAGTGGAACGTCGACACCCACATGGCGTTCGCCCGCGGCCCCACCAGACCTGCCACTCGCTCGCGCATCTCGGCGGCGGCCTTGTTGGTGAACGTGATCGCCAGGACCTGCCCCGGCGACACCCCCCGCTCCGCGAGCAGATACGCGATGCGACGCGTCAGCACCGCTGTCTTGCCCGAGCCTGCACCGGCCACGATGAGCAGCGGCGATCCCGTGTGCACGACGGCCTCGCGCTGCTGAGGATTGAGCCCCTCCAGCAGCGCGTCGGACGAGGTTTTCTTACGGGACTCGAGGCCCTGGAGGAATGTGTTCATCGTCTGGCCAGGCTACCGGCGCGTACCGACAAACCCACATCCCGTGGTCGTCGGCGTCATCTCCGACTTTTCAGGACGGTTACCCCGTGGCACACTGGATCGGTGATCGAAAAAGTCGTGCGTCATCGCTTGCGTCGGATCGGCCACTGCGCAGCCGGACGAGCGGGAGCCTGTCGACAGTCGTAACGCCCCAGCTTTCCCGGCGGGAATCTCGTCGATCTCGGTCCTTCGAGACGAAACCCAGCCGACAGCCGCTGCAGTTCCGAATACGAAAGGCGTAACGGTGCCGGACGACGCAACGATCCAAGATGTGACCCGAGGAGAGACGATGGCTATGACGACGAAGATCGATTCAGAGACTGCATTGCCTTCCAGCGAAGCCGAGATCAACGACCTGCGTCAGGAGATCGACCGTCTCGACGCCGAGATCCTCGCGGCAGTGCGGCGTCGCTCCGAGGTCTCGCAGATCATCGGACGCACCCGCATGGCGTCCGGCGGCCCGCGCCTCGTGCACAGCCGTGAGATGAAAGTTCTCGAGCGCTTCAGCAGCCTCGGTCAGGAAGGCCACACACTGGCCATGCTCCTGCTCCGCCTCGGCCGCGGTCGCCTCGGCCACTGACCGAACCCCGGTTGGGCGCGCAGGATGCACGCCCAACCGATGCTCTACTTCAGTGCGATGTACTTGGTTTCGAGGTATTCCTCGATTCCCTCGGATCCGCCCTCACGGCCGAATCCGGATTCTTTGACTCCACCGAACGGTGCTGCCGCGTCCGAGATCACTCCGCGGTTGACACCCACCATGCCGCTGTCGATCGCGTCGGCCACTCGTAGCGCGCGATCCAGGCTCTCGGTGTAGATGTACGACGCCAAGCCGTACTCGGTGGCGTTGGCTGCGTCGATTCCTTCCTGTTCGGTATCGAATCCGACGATCGGGGCCACCGGGCCGAACACTTCTTCCTTCAGAATGCGGGCCGACGTCGGCATGTCGGTGAGTACGGTCGCCGGGTAGAAGTAGCCGTCGCCACCCGGTGCGCTACCGCCGAGCGCTACCGTCGCGCCCTTCTCCACGGCATCGTCGACGAGCTCCTGCACGGTCTCGAGCTGGTCTGCGTTGATCAGCGGTCCGAGCTTGGTGTCGGGGTCGACGCCGGGCCCGAGCTTCATCTCGGACATCTTCGCCACCAACTTGGTGGTGAATTCCTCACGCACGCTGTTGTGCACGTGCAGACGGTTCGCCGCCGTGCAGGCCTCGCCGCCGTTGCGCATCTTCGCCAGCATCGCGCCGTCCACCGCGTCGTCGATGTTCGCGTCGTCGAACACCACGAACGGGGCATTGCCGCCGAGTTCCATCGATGTCCGCAGCAACCTCGTCGCGGACTTCTCGACGAGCGATTTGCCGACGCCGGTGGATCCGGTGAAGGTGAGTTTGCGGAGCCTCGGGTCTTCGAGCAGCGGCCCGGTGACGTCACCGGACTTCGACGTCGTCAGCACTGAGAGCACGCCCTCCGGTAGACCCACCTCGTCGAAGATCTGCGCGAGCAGCAGCATCGTCAGCGGGGTCTCCCGGGCCGGCTTGACCACGATGGTGCAGCCGGCGGCCAGGGCAGGGCCGATCTTCCTGGTGCCCATCGCCAACGGGAAATTCCACGGGGTGATCGCCAGTACCGGGCCGACCGGAGCCTTGGTGACGAGAATGCGGCCGTTGCCCGCCGGGGCCGGGGTGTAGCGACCACCGATGCGCACCGCTTCCTCGGCGAACCACCGGAAGAACTCCGCACCGTATTTCACCTCGGCCTTCGACTCCGCGAGGGCCTTGCCCATCTCCAGGGTCATCAGCAGCGCGATGTCGTCGGCACGTTCGGTGACCTTCTCGAACGCCGCTCGAAGAATTTCACTGCGTTCGCGGGCAGGTGTTGCCGCCCAACTCTTCTGCGCTGCAGCGGCCGCGTCGAGGGCCTTCATCGCGTCGGCCGGTGATGCGTCGGCCACTTCGGTCAACGGCTTACCTGTAGCGGGATCGTTCACCGCGAACGTCTTGCCTCCCTCGGCATCGACGGCCTTACCGCCGATCCACAGTTTTGCCGGAATCGAATCGATCAATGCACGTTGGTCCATACCGTCCATGATGCCTCCGCGAGGCCCGTCGCAAACGACAAACGACGCGCGCGCGGCACCGGCCCGCATTACTGTTGGTTCGTATGAGCGTCGATATCACCGGCACGGATGCCTGGCAGAAACTGACCGATCACCACTCCGAGATTGCCGATACTCATCTCCGAACTCTGTTCGCCGATGACGCCGACCGAGGGCGCACCTTCACCCTCGCCGCCGCGGATCTTCACATCGACTACAGCAAGCACCGCGTCACCAGCGAGACTCTCGCCCTGCTGATCGAACTGGCCCGCACCGCAGACGTCGAAGGAAAGCGCGACGCCATGTTCGCAGGCGAGCACATCAACACCTCAGAGGATCGCGCTGTTCTGCACACCGCGCTGCGCCTTCCCGCCGATGCGTCGTTGACCGTCGACGGCCAGGACGTCGTCGCCGATGTGCACGAAGTCCTCACGGCCATGGGCGAATTCACCGATCGCGTGCGTTCGGGCGAATGGGTCGGTGCCACCGGCGAGAAGATCTCCACCGTCGTCAACATCGGTATCGGTGGATCCGATCTGGGCCCGGTCATGGTCTACAACGCACTCCGTCACTACGCCGACGCGGGGATCTCGGCGAAGTTCGTCTCCAACGTCGACCCCGCCGATCTCGTCGGCGCACTCGACGGACTCGACCCGGCATCGACGCTGTTCATCATCGCCTCCAAGACGTTCTCCACTCTCGAAACGCTGACGAACGCCACCGCCGCCCGACGCTGGCTCGTCGACGCGCTCGGTGAGGACGCCGTCGCCAAGCACTTCGTCGCCGTGTCCACCAACGCCGAACGCGTCGCGGACTTCGGCATCGACACCGCCAACATGTTCGGCTTCTGGGACTGGGTGGGCGGACGCTATTCCGTGGACTCGGCAATCGGACTGTCGGTCATGGCCGTTGTCGGCAAAGAGGCATTCGCCGAATTCCTCGACGGTTTCCATCGGATCGACGAGCACTTCCGGTCGACGCCTCTCGCCGAGAACGCACCGGTTCTGCTCGGCCTCATCGGCCTGTGGTACAGCTCGTTCTTCGGTGCGGAAACCCGTGCGGTGCTGCCGTATTCGAATGACCTCTCCCGTTTCGCGGCTTACCTGCAGCAGCTGACCATGGAGTCCAACGGCAAGTCCGTCAAAGCCGACGGTTCTCCCGTCACCACGCCGACCGGCGAGATCTTCTGGGGCGAACCGGGCACCAACGGACAGCATGCCTTCTACCAATTGCTGCACCAGGGAACACGTTTGGTGCCCGCCGACTTCATCGGCTTCGCCGAGCCCACCGACGATCTGCCCACCCGCGACGGCAGCGGCTCGATGCACGACCTGCTGATGAGCAACTTCTTCGCCCAGACCAAGGTGCTCGCCTTCGGCAAGACGGCCGAGGAAATCGCCGCCGAGGACACCCCGGCAGATGTGGTGCCGCACAAGGTGATGCCGGGCAATCGACCGTCCACCTCGATCCTCGCCCCCAAACTCACCCCGTCCGTCGTCGGACAATTGATCGCGCTGTACGAACACCAGGTCTTCGTCGAAGGCGTCATCTGGGGTGTCGACTCCTACGACCAGTGGGGCGTCGAACTCGGCAAGACCCAGGCACTCGAACTGACACCGGTGCTCACCGACGCCGAAGCCCCTGCCGTGCAATCGGATTCATCCACCGACGCCCTGGTGCGCTGGTACCGATCGCAGCGAGGTCGTTCGGTCTGAGGTCGGTCGGCCTGAGGTCGGTCGGGCCCGGCCGGGACGCAGATCAGCTCCCCAGTTTCGGATTTATGCCTCCGATCGGCGTCGGATATCCGAAACTGGGGAGCTTTTTCGCTGCATACGGATCCGAATCGACGGTCGGCGCGTCCAAGCATCCATGGACCTACCTCACACCGACCTGTTCACCAGAGCTGACGCACTTACTTTCGGGTTGACCGACGACGACCTGAAAAGGCTGCGCCGCGCCGGTGAATTGTCGGTGCTGCGACCGGGCTTCTATGTGCCCACCACGCTGATGCACGAGGCCAGCCCGACCGAACGTCATTTCCTGCTGGCGCGGTCGTATCTGATGTCCGCACCGGCGGACGAAGTGCTCAGCCACGTCTCGGCGGCCATCGCCTGGGGCTTCGACGTCTGGAAGCTGCCGCTCGACAAGGTACACATGACACACGGTCTCGATTACGCGAGCAAGCGTCGCCCGCTCCGAATTCTCCACGGGACTACATTGGACCCCGCCGAACGCACAACCGTCAACGGCTACCCGGTCACCACCGCGGCTCGAACGGTCGTGGACATCGCTCGCACCAGCAGTGTGGATCGATCGGTATGCGTCGGCGACAGTGCACTGAGATCCGGCCACACGGACTCGGACGCGCTGGCCCACGCGGTCGAATCCGCACGATTCCGAACCGGCATCGCAGCCGCCCGCCGCGCGGTGTCTCTTATGAACGGGCGTAGTGAGAGCGTCGGCGAATCGCGCAGCCGAGTGCTGTTCGAAACCCTCCCGCTCCCCACACCTCTGCTCAACCAATGGGTGCACGACGGAGCCGGCCGCTTCGTGGGAAGAGTCGACTTCCTGTTCTGGGAGCTGGGTGTCATCGGCGAATTCGACGGCGAATCGAAGTACGACTCGAAACGCGTTCTGTTGGATGAGAAGTATCGCGAGGACCGACTTCGCGAACTGGGTTGGGTCATCGTGCGGTGGAACTGGCGTGAACTCGACGATCCCCGAGCACTGCTTCGCCGCTTCGAGCAGGCCTTCGCCCGCGCAGCTGCGCTACCGGCACCCAGCGGATGGTTCGGCGACCAGCGGATGGCGGCGGATCAGCTCCCCAGTTTTGGATAACCGACTCCGATCGGCGTCACATTTACGAATGTGGGGAGCTGATCCGCAGGACAGGAGCCAAATCGTCACACCCGCGCCAACACAGCTGAGGTATCGACTCCGACGGGCAGGGTGCCGAAGGCTATGCCCCAGTCTCGGTCGAGTCGGCTCGCGCAGAAGGCGTCGGCCACTGCGGGATTTCCGTGCATCATCAGTTGCGCACCCTGGAAGGTCAGCGCCATCAGTTCGACGACGCGGCGGGCGCGGTATTCCATGTCGGAGGTGTCGGAGAGCTCTTTCCCGACGCGGGCGATGGCGTCGTCCAGTCGAGAGTCCACGCCCGACGCCTTGCCGATCTCACCGAAGAAGGCCTCGACGCTGTCGGGTTGACGCGCGAGTGCACGCAGCGAGTCGAGTGCGGCGACGTTGCCGGAGCCTTCCCAAATCGACATCAGCGGCGATTCGCGGAACAACCGAGGCATGCCCGATTCTTCGACGTAGCCGTTGCCGCCCAGGCATTCGAGTGCTTCGGCGGCGTGTGCGGGTGCGCGCTTGCACACCCAGTACTTGGTGATGGCCAACGCGATTCGGCGCAGCGCACTCTCCTGCTCGTCGCCGCGAGCGGAACCGTCGGTGGCCTGCGCCAGGCGGATCATGGCCGCGGTCGCCGCTTCGGATTCGATGGTCAAGTCTGCCAATACGTTTCGCATCAGAGGCTGATCGATCAGTTGCGCACCGAAGGCAGCTCGGTGACGTGCGTGGTGCACCGCGCGGACGGTGGCGTTGCGGATACCGGCAGCCGAGCCGATGACGCAGTCCAACCTGGTCATGTTCACCATCTCGATGATGGTGCGCACCCCGCGGCCCTCCTCGCCGACGAGCCAGCCGGTCGCACCGTCGTATTCAAGTTCTCCCGAGGCGTTGGACTTGTTGCCGAGCTTGTCCTTCAGGCGCTGCAGCATCATTCGGTTACGGGTGCCGTCGGGCAGCACCCGCGGCAACATGAAGCACGAGAGCCCGCCGGGTGCCTGGGCCAACGTCAGGAACATGTCAGACATCGGTGCCGAGGTGAACCATTTGTGGCCGACGATCGAATAGGTGCCGTCCGACGACGGGGTGGCCGTGGTGGTGTTGGCGCGAACGTCCGAGCCGCCTTGCTTCTCCGTCATCGACATACCGGCGATCAGTCCGCGTTTGCTCGACGGTTCGCGCAGCCCGAAGTCGTACTCCCGGGACGCGAGCAGAGGCTCGAACTGCGCGGCGAGAGAGGGGTTGTGCCGCAACGCCGGTACGACGGCGTAGGTCATCGAGATCGGGCACATGTGGCCCGCTTCGGCCTGTCCCCATACGTAGAATTTCGCGGCGCGGGCCACGTGCGCACCCACTCGGTCGTCCGTCCACGGGCTGGCGTGCAGTCCGTGCTGCACCGCGACGGTCATCAGATCATGCCAGTGCGGATGGAATTCGACCTCGTCGACGCGATGGCCGTACCGATCGTGTGTCCTGAGCACCGGTGGGTTCTCGTTCGCGAGCCTGCCCCACTCCTGGGCCTCGACTCCGCCTGCGAGAGCGCCCAATTGACGCACCTCGTCGCGCGCCCAGCCGCCGCCGGCTCGGTCGAGACCGTCCAGCAGCGAGGCGTCGTCGGACACGTCGTAGGGCGTCAGGTCGGTCGCCTGATTGAAGACCTCATGTGTGTTCATCTCGAACTCCTAACGCACGCAACGAATAAGCGACGAGACCGGGAACCACGTCCACGGACTCGTGCGAGGACAACGGACCGACCAGCACTTCGCCGACGGCACCCACGAGGCCGGCGGCCGAGATCGCCGCGTCCTGATCGGGAATTTCCCCGGCCGCAATTCCTGCCACGATCGCGTCGGCGAACGCAGCGGTGAATTTGCGCCGGAACACCAACCGCTCGGCGTCCACTGCTGGATCGACCGGTTCGGCGAGCAGCGCGTAGGCCATCGTGCGGTTCTTCAGGGCCCGCCCAGCGAAGGTCTGGACCACAGCGGCGACTCGCTCGGATGTGCTGCCGTGTGCGGCGACGGCGACCACCGCAGCCACTTCTCGGGTGCAGACCTGCCGGAAGATCTCGACGACCAGGTCGGATTTGCCGTCGAAGTGCGTGTAGACGCTGCCCGCGGACACGCCTGCGGCCGCGGCGACCGAGGCCACCGACAGGCCCGCGTATCCCTTGGTGGACAGGACCTCGACGGCGGCAGCAAGCAGTTTCGTTCGGCCGGCATCGAGCCGGGCCTGCACTGCGGGTGTTCGCCGGTAGGGCATTGAAGGATTGAAGCACTGATTCAGTGCTTCACGCAAGGGGACTCGAGTAGGTTCGTAACCATGCCGGTACGGATCGAACGATCAGGCCCCGTCACCACCGTGGTCCTCTCACGCCCGGAGGCTCGCAACGCGGTCGACGGGCCCACTGCTCAGGAACTCACTCAGGCCTTCGAGGAATTCGATGCCGACGAATCCGCGTCGGTTGCCGTGTTGTGGGGCGAAGGCGGGACCTTCTGCTCGGGTGCCGATCTGAAGGCGCTCGGCACGCCCAGGTCGAACCACGCGACCGAACACGGCGACGGTCCGATGGGCCCGACACGAATGCGGTTGTCCAAGCCGGTCATCGCCGCGGTGTCGGGATACGCCGTCGCGGGCGGGCTCGAACTCGCCCTGTGGTGCGACCTACGCATCGCGGAGGACGACGCGACGTTCGGCGTGTTCTGTCGGCGCTGGGGCGTGCCCCTGATCGACGGCGGCACAGTGCGATTGCCGCGCATCATCGGCACCGGACGCGCAATGGACATGATTCTCACCGGACGCGCCGTGGCCGCCCAGGAGGCGTTGGACATCGGCCTGATCACCCGGGTGGTTCCGGTCGGCCGTGCCCGATCCGAGGCCGAGGCGCTGGCCGCCGAACTGGCGTTGCTGCCCCAGACCTGCATGCGCGAGGATCGGCTGTCCGTCCTCGAGCAGGACGGCCTCGACGAGGAAGCCGCGCTGAAGAACGAGTTTCGGCACGGTGCCATCTCGATCACCGCCGACGCGCTCACCGGAGCGAGTCGGTTCGCCTCGGGCGCGGGGCGCCACGGTACCCCCAGTCCGTGACCTCGACCCGCCTGTCGGTGATCGACGAGATCTTTCTCCGCACACACCGCGGGTACGGCACACCGATTGCACTGCAGGGTATTTGGCGTACTGCCGAGTCGGTGACCCAGGACGAACTCGATCGGGTACACGCTGCGCTCGCACGTGGGCAGCTGGGTCGACAGGTCGGCGTGCCTCGCATCCCCGGTGCCAGGCTCCGATGGGACGTCTGTTCCACCTCGCTGCCGCTGACGGTCGCCTCCGAGCCGGTCGACGACGCCATCGAGTGGGCCGACCACCAGGCCGATGTGCAGTTGGATCCGCAATACGGACCGGGCTGGCGGTTGACGGCAGCTCCGCTGACCGGCGGCGGTACCGTCGTATCGCTGGTGTGCTCGCATGCGCTCGCCGATGCCCGTGGGCTCATCGACGCTGCCGCACAGTCGTTTTCGGGCTCGGTAGAAACCGAACCGATCGCCTCCCCCGGTTCGGATGCAGCGGACGCTCTGCGCATGGTCGTCACCGTGCTCGTGCGGTCGATCGTCGCGACCGCTCGACTGTGGGTGAGCGCGAAGGCTCGGGCCGAGCTGCGCGCGTTCACGGCATCCGACCCGAATCGCACACGCCCCCACCGTGTTCGACGGGCCTTCTCGGTGGTCGTGGACGTCGATGCAGCGCAGTGGGATTCGGCTGCCGAGCTCGGTGGTGGCTCACCCAATTCGTTGTTCGTGTGCGTCGTCGCCGCGACCATGGCAGAACTCGGCTCACCCACGGTGACCGTCGACATCCCCTTCCGCACCGGATCCGGAGACGCGAACTCGATCGGGATGGCCACCGTCGACGTTCGCGGAGACGACTCACCGGCGGCAGTGCGCGCGGCGTGCAAAGCTGCTTTCGCCGCGCCCGTCGGAGCGCCCGCGGGGTACCCGCCCGAGGTTGTCCAACTGCTCCCCCACCGCCTTGCGGCCAAGTTGACCTCGACGCCGGGTCGCGGAGAAGTGTTGTGCTCCAACATCGGCGACATTCCGCACGCGCTGACGACCCTCGGGTCGCATCGATCCTGCGGTCTGGCGACCCGCGCGATCCACCCCGCACCGACGGGACCGATCCCGCTGTCGACGATCAGGCTGTCGACCTACCTGTCCCGGATGGACGGGCGCTACACACTCTCCCTGGTGTGCACCGACGACGCGCTGGTCGGATCGGCGGCAGAGCTCACCGCAGCGGTGCACCGCGCTCTGGCGCGCCGAAACCTGGCCGGTACACCCTGGTAGGTCTACCGTTGCAGCCATGAACGAGCACGATATCCACACCAAGATTCAGCAGCTGATCGCCACCGAGCACAAGCTGCGCACCGACACCCAGGCCGGGGAGATCGACCCCGACACCGAAAAGGCGCAGCTCGCGTCACTCGAACACGCTCTCGATCAGTGCTGGGACCTGCTCCGGCAGCGCCGCGCACGCATCGACGCAGGCAAGGACCCCGACTCCGCGACGGCCAACAGCGTCAACCAGGTCGAGGGATACCTGCAGTAACGTCCGGCCATTCCGCAGGCTCCACTCCTGCAGTAACCGGGTCATTCCGCAGGCTCCACTCCTGCAGTAACCGGGTCATTCCCCAAGCTCCAGTCCTGCGCTCAGACCATTCGATCCGTCAGCACGTTCGGCAGGAACCGCAGCGCCGCGTCGATGCCTCGCCATTTCAGGCCGGGCAGCGCGGCGCGGCGCGTTTCGCTTTCGATGGCCCGGACCATCGCGGTGACGCCCTCGTCCAGAGTGGCTGTGAGAGCAGCACTGTCACCTGCGCCGGCCGACATGTCGGTGGCGATGAAGCCCGGCAGAAGCGTCGTGACGACGATGTCGGTTCGGGCCAACTCGGTGGCCAACGATTCTCCCAGAGAGGCCACCGCCGCTTTGCTGGCCGAGTAGGTCGCCTTGGCACCGGGCAGACCCCGATCGGCGCTGATGGACGAGACGAACACCAGGTGCCCGTGCTTCTGGGCCCGGAATATCGCCAACGCGGCCTCGGCCTGCGACAGCGCACCGACGAAATTGGTGCGCGCGGTCTGCAGATTGGCGTCCGCGCGACCGGTTCCGATCTTCGCACCCTTGCCGAGTCCGGCATTGACGACAACTCGATCCAGGCCGCCCAACTCGTCGCGCAGTTCGCCGAACACCGTCACCACGGCATCGTGATCGGTGACGTCGAGGGCGCGTACCGCAACGGTGATCCCGGGATGCTGCGTCATCAGTTCGGAGCGGAGCTCGTCGAGCCGCTCGACCCGTCGCGCACAGAGCGCGAGATCACGGCCCATGGCTGCGAAGCGGCGCGCCATCTCCTCGCCCAGTCCTGAACTCGCGCCGGTGATCAGAATCTTGCTCCGAGTGGTCGCCATAAGCGGGGAGCCTATGTCACTGTGGAGCAATGGCCCCAGAGAGCTCGGAATTCGATGTGATCGTCATCGGCGGAGGACCCGTCGGTGAGAATGCCGCGCAGTACGCGATACAAGGCAGCAGCCGCACCGCCGCCATTGTCGAACACGAACTCGTCGGCGGCGAATGCTCGTACTGGGCATGCATGCCCAGCAAGGCGCTCCTGCGGCCGAGCGAGGTGCTCGATACCGCCCGAAACATGCCGGGCGTGAAAGAACTGGTCGGCGATCAGCCCCTCGACGCCGACGCCGTATTGGCTCGACGCGAATCCTTCACCCACGGCCTCGACGACTCGTCTCAGGTGTCGTGGGCCGAGTCCGCGGGCATCTCGGTGATCCGTGGCCACGGACGGCTCAGCGGGGTCAAGACCGTCGAGGTCGACGGCAGAACGCTCACAGCTCGGCATGCGGTGGTGCTGGCCACCGGCACCACCGCGTCGGTGCCGAACACGCCTGGCCTTCGCGATGCCCGACCGTGGATCTCCCGCGACGCCACGAACATTCACGAGACCCCCGGCCACGTGGCCATCATCGGCGGCGGTGTCGTGGCGAGCGAGGCAGCGACGTGGCTGCTGTCCCTGGGGGCGAAAGTCACGATGATCGTGCGCGGCTCGTCCCTGCTGGCCGGCTCCGAGCCGTTCGCCGGGCAGCTCGTCGCCGATGCACTGAAACAACGCGGCGCAACGATCATGCTCGACGCGTCCCTGACGGCTGTGTCGCGGCAAGATCCCGCCGACACCGGCGTCGGCCGAATCCACGGTGGTCCGGTCACTCTCACGGTCGGCGGCGAGGACCTCGTCGTGGACGAGGTGCTGGTCGCGGCGGGCCGCTCCCCGGCGAGCTCGGATCTGGGACTGTCCTCCGTCGGTCTTCCCGACGGCAGATACGTCGACGTCGACGACCACCTCACGGTGGGGGACCACGACTGGCTCTATGCCGTCGGCGATCTCAACGGCCGGGCACCGTTGACGCACATGGGCAAGTATCAGGGACGGGTGGCCGGTGACGTCATCGCCGCCCGGGCCGAGGGAAAGCCGCTCGATCACAAGAAGTTTCGCGCCACCGCTGATCACGGACAGATTCCCCAGGTCGTGTTCACGCCCCTCGAGGTCGCCTCGGTCGGGATCACCGAGGCCAAGGCGCGCGAAGCCGGTATCGACGTCGAGATCGCGGCCCAGGACATCGCCGTCGCGGGTTCCTCCCTACAGCAGGACGACTATTCGGGTCGTGCGCAGTTGTTGATCGACAGGGCCACCGACACTCTCGTCGGGGCGACCTTCGTCGGGCCGGGGGTGGCGGAATTGGTGCACGCGGCCACCGTTGCCGTGGTCGGGAAGGTATCGCTCGACGATCTGTGGCATGCGGTGCCGTCGTATCCGACGGTCAGCGAGATCTGGCTCCGGCTACTCGAATCGCGCCGGTGACAGGTTCAGCTCCGCGCATATGCCGCAGCTATGCCTGCGTAGGTTGTCGGGTCGGTTCGCCTCAGGCGTAGAGCAACCAGGACCCCGAGGATCGCTGCGAGGATGAGCACCACCGGTACCGCGTTGACGACGGCAGAATCGGATCCGGTGAGCACGCTGTAATGCGTTCCGGCGAGGATCAATCCGGTCGTGAACCCGAGAAATCCGATGCCCGGGGCAATCGCGGTGCGCCACACGGATCGATCTGGATGGCCGATGAAGAACACGACCACCGACAGTGCCGCGGCGGCCTGCAGCGCAATGACACCCAGAGTGCCGAGGCCGATGGCACCGGCCGCATAACTCAGGTAGGGGTCGGCACCGGCCACCGCGAAGCCCGTCAGCGATACCGCTGCCACCACCGATGCGGTGATGCTACCGATATGCGGGCTCGCGTGCCGCGGGTGAATTCGGCCGAGCCACACCGGAAGTACACGCTCACGCCCCAGCGCGAACAGATAACGACTGGCGGCGTTGTGCACCGCAAGATACGACGCGAGCACGCTGGTGCACAGCAGCACTGCGGTTCCGTCGTACAGCACTGTTCCGCCGTACTCACGCGCCAGCGTGAACAGTAGGTTGCCCAGTTCGGTCTGGGCCAGCGCCGGAGCGTCGACGCCGCCTGCCGCACCGACGACGATCCAGCTCGTCGTGACGTAGAAGACCGCGATGATCGACACCGCAATGAACGTCGCACGCGGGATACTTCGCCGCGGGTCCTTGGTCTCCTCCCCGTACAACGCTGCGGATTCGAACCCGATGAAGCTCGAGAAGGCGAACATCATGGCGATACCGAGCGAACCGGAGAACACCTGAGTGGGTGTGAACGACTCCAGTGGCACTGCGGCAGCACCCTTCTGCACGACGACCAAGCCGTCGAACACCACCAGAAAAGCGAACTCCAGCACCATCAATGTCCCCAAGACCTTGGCCGAGAGGTCGGCATTTCGAAACCCGAGAATTGCCACGATCACCACGGCAACGCCGGTGAAGACGTACCACGGAATATCGATGCCCGAATCGGCGAAGACCAAATGGGTGAAGTAGCCGAATGCGCCCGAAAGCCCGCATGCAAGTGACGTATATGCGACAACTGCGACATATGCGGCAGCAATTCCGGGCGGTTTACCCAACGCGAGACCGATGTAGGTGTAGAACGCCCCGGTGCTGTACACCTGCTGTGCGATCGCCGCGAAACCCACCGAGAAACACAGCAACACAACGGCACTGATCGCGTAGGCGGCAGGCAATCCCGCCCCGTTTCCGCGAATCAATGCCAGTGGCACATTACCGATCATGGCCGCCATCGGTGCTGCGGCAGCAACCACCAGAAACACCACTCGCCCGGTGGTCAGAGTACGTCGCTCGGACATCGTTGGGACGCTACCCGTACTGGGAGCACAATGCTGACATGGAATACGAGATGGGCTGACATGGAATATCAACGCGGTTTCGAGAGACTGGTCAATTTCAGCGATGCCGTGGTAGCCATCGCGGCCACGCTGTTGGTTCTACCGCTCGTCGAGTTGGCCGACCCTGGCCGGAGCGACAGCTTCGTGGACGTCTTTCGTGAGCACGGTGTGGAATTCTATGCATTCGTCCTGAGCTTTCTGGTGATCTTCACTCAATGGCTCAGCCACCACCGCGTCTTCCGAAATCTGATCGGCTACACACCTGCACTGATGTGGATCAATTTCGTGTGGCTACTGTCCATCGTGTTCCTCCCCTTTCCGACGAAGCTGATCGCCGAGAAGAACGGATACGACTCGAGTTCGTCGACGCTGTACGTCGCCACAATCGCTGTCTCCGTCATCGCCATGTTCGTCGCGGACGTCGTCGTCTCGCGGCACCCGTCGATCGTGGCCGCTGACTCTCGCGACGTGGAACGAGTCCGCACCGGCGCCGTCGGCTCGGCGTTGATCCTGATCGCGTTCGGTCTGGCGTTCACACCACTCGGCCTGTGGTCACTGCTGATCCTGCTGCTGGCCAAGCCGATCAACCACTTCGCCGATCGACGCACTACACGTAGATTGGTCGAGTGACCGAGAATTCGCCGAAGCAGCAGCCGCTTCTCGTGCTGGGCAAGATCACCGAGATTCTCGATGCGTTCTCGTTCGATCGCCCGGCCATGACG
This sequence comes from Rhodococcus sp. PML026, assembly GCF_000963615.1. Lineage (NCBI taxonomy): Bacteria > Bacillati > Actinomycetota > Actinomycetes > Mycobacteriales > Nocardiaceae > Rhodococcus > Rhodococcus sp. PML026. The sequence continues at coordinate 588,400 of NZ_KQ031376.1, forward strand.
CTGGGCGAGATTCAGCAGAGCACCGGGCTGCCCACCTCGACGGTGCAGCGTCTGGTCACCAACCTGGTTCAACAGGGCTTTCTGGATCGAGGCGGCGATCGCATCCGCATCGGGGTGCGGATGGCGTACTGGGCCGCGACGGCGACCAAGGATCTCGACGTGTTGTCGGTCGTCAATCCGATCCTCAAGGACATTCGCGATCTGACGACCGAGACAGCGTGCTTCTTTCGGCCCGAGCAGAACTACCGCGTGTGCGTGGCCATTGCCGAGACGCGGCATGCGTTGCGACGAGACATGTACGTCGGCAAGGTCATTCCGCTCAGCGCAGGATCGGCCAGCCGTGTCCTACTGGCCTGGGACTCGGACCTGGCCGAGCGTGTTCTGTCCCGCGAACTCGAATCGTTGACCGAGCAGACGGTGACCGAGGCCGAGACGATGCGGGAACTGTTGGCGCAGACAAGGTCCGACGGCTACGCGATCACCACCGGTGAGCGCGAAACCGGCGCATCGGGGCTGTCCGCTCCGGTGTTCGATTCGGCCTCGGACATCGTCGGTGCCGTCACCATCAGCGGCCCGACATTACGGATGCCGCAGTCGCAGTGCGAGGCCTGGGTGGACCTGCTGATCTCGCATGCCGAACAGATCACCCGGACCCTCGGCGGCCGCTACCCCGCGTGACCCCAGGCCTCGGGATTGACCGGGTGCGGCGGGAGCTCACCGCGCAGCATCGCCACGGCATTGGTGGCGCACAGGCGCGCCATCTCCGAGCGCACCGAGACCGTCGCGCTGCCCACGTGCGGTAGGAGCACGGTATTGGACAGTTCGGCCAGGCCCGGTTCGAGCGCAGGTTCGCGTTCGTAGACGTCCAATCCTGCTGCAGCGATCGATTTCTCACGTAGAGCAATCACCAGCGCTGCCTCGTCGACCACTGGCCCTCGCGCGGTATTGATCAGAATCGCCGACGGCTTCATGGCCTCGAACACGGCAGCATCGACCAGATGCCGGGTGGAGTCCGACAACGGGACGTGCAGCGACAGAAAGTCACTCGTTGCGACGATGTCGTCCCACGCCGCCTGTTCGACGCGGCCGGCGAACTCACCGAGTTCGTCGTCGGAGACCTCGCGGTCGCCGGGCGGCCGGGGGCAGAACTTCACCGTCATGCCGAAACCCAGTGCCCGCCGAGCGGTGGCCCGAGCGATACGACCGAAACCGGCAAGGCCGAGCACACGGCCCGAGACATCGCTGCCCAGCAGCAGTTCGGGCTCCCACCCGGTGAAGGATCCGGACCGAACGAAGGCATCGGCCTCGACGGCACGGCGGGCCGTGGACAGGATGAGGAGCATCGCGATGTCTGCGGTCGAATCCGTCAGCACACCTGGAGTGTTCGCGGCGGTGATTCCGTAGCGTGTGGCGGCCGCGATGTCGATGTTGTCGAATCCGACGGCATAGTTGGATATCCCGACGAGTGATGCCGAGGCCAGCAGCTTCGCATCGAACCGGTCGCGTAGCTGGGAGACCACGACGGAGTAATCCCCCGAGGCGCATGCCTCGACCAACTGCTCGTGGTCCAACTCGCGGAGGTCGACCTCGCCGGCGGCCCGCAGAATGTCCATGCCGGGAGCCGGGATTTCCGACGTGACGAGAATGCGGCTCATACGACCCACTCGAACACGTGCGCCTCGGACCTGGCACCCTGCACGGTTTTCGATCGCATGGGCTCCTCCAGTTCGACCAGCAGGCCCTCCGACAGAGAGACCATGCGTGCCAGCGTCTTCGGCTCGAACCAATCCGGCCTCGTCGCGAAGAGAATGTCCTCGGACGAGGTGTTGCCACTGGCACCGGGGGCGAAGGGGCAGCCGCCCAGTCCGCCGAGCGAACCGTCGACCATCGCGGCTCCGGCCGAGATGGCGGCGAGAGTGTTCGCGACGCCCAGACCCCAGGTGTCGTGACCGTGGAACACCACCCGGCGGTCCGGAGTTTCCGCGCGCACCCGTGAGATCAGCGACGACACCTGAACCGGTACTGCCTGTCCGAGGGTGTCGCAGATGACAATATCCGTTGCGCCCGTGGCTCGTTCGTCGTTGGCGATCTCGATGACCCGATCCGGCGGTACCTGTCCCTCGAAAGGACAGGTGAACGACGTTGCGATACACAGCTCGATCTGTCCGCCCACCGAGCGGGTGATGTCGACGGCATCGGGCATCGCGGCCAGCGACACCTCGGTGGTGCGCCCGATGTTGGCCTGGTTGTGTGAGTCCGACGCGGAGAAGCAGTACTGGAAGTTGCGAGCCCCTGCAGCAGCGGCCTTCTCGACGTGGCGTGGAGTGGCGACCCACACCCAGCATCGCTCGAGTTCCTCGGCGGTCAGCTCGCCGATGACCTCGAGGGTGTTGGCCATGGGCGGCACTTTGTCGCCGCGTGCCATCGAGCCGACCTCGAGTGCCGGCACGCCGAGTTCGATGAGGGCCCTGATGATCTCGAGTTTGCGTTCGGTGGGGAGCATCTTGCCGGTGAGCTGTAGCCCGTCGCGCATCGTGACGTCGCGTAGCTCCGCGGTGGGGGTGAATCGGTACATCTACAGGCCCATCTCTTCGTCGGTCCGGCCGAGCAGCGTCGACAGTACTTCTCTGGTGTGCTCGCCCAGATCCGGCCCGACCGAACGGATCGGCAGGGATGCATCACCGATCACCGGGACAACTCCGACGAACCCGACGTCGGTGGGCTCTCCCTGGCCGGTGTCGACCGGAAAGTGCTGAATCATGTTGCGGGCCGCGTACTGTTCGTCGGCGACGATGTCCGCAGCGGTGTAGATCGGACCCGACGGCACCCCCGCGGCATCGAGTATCTTCAATGCCTCGGCGCGCGAACGCAATCCGGTCCAAGCCGAGATCGCGGCGTCCAGCTCGTCCCGGCGACGCCACCGGCCGGCGTTGGTCGCCAGGTCCGGATCGGCTCCCAGATCGGGACGGTCGATGGTTTCCATGTAACGCTGGAAGATGGCGTCGCCGTTACCGGCGATGATGATCGAGTGACCGTCGTTGCACGGGTACGCATTCGAGGGCGCGATGCCCTCCATCCGGCCGCCCGTCCGTTCACGTTCGACGCCGTAGGCCAGATAATCCGGGATCAGCGACTCCATCATCGACAGGATGGATTCGTTCAAGGCCACGTCGATGGAACGCTGTTCGAGCGACAACGGGTCCGATTTCTCTGCTGCGCGCTGCGTCTGTCGCTGGAACAACGCCATGACACATCCGAACGCCGCATAGAGACCGGCGATCGAGTCGCCGATCGACACACCGACCCGCACGGGCGGCCTGTCCGGATCACCGACGAGGTTGCGGAAACCGCCGTACGCCTCTGCCACAGCGGCAAATCCGGGTCGCTGCGACATCGGACCGGTTTGCCCGAATGCCGAGATGCGCGTGATGATCAGCTCCGGATTGGCGGCACTTAGAACCTCGGGCGAGATCCCCCACTTCTCGAGTGTGCCGGGCCGAAAGTTCTCCAGCACGATGTCGCAGTGCGCGGCGAGGTCGACCACATCTTTGCGGCCCTGCTCGGTGCGCAGGTCCAACACGATCGATTTCTTGTTCCGGTTGATCGTGCGGTACAGCATCGACGTCGTACCGGAATACAGCCGCCAATTGCGCAATTCGTCGCCGGTACCCGGCCTTTCGACCTTGATCACCTCGGCACCGAAATCGGCGAGCATCCTGGCCGCCGTGGGTGCGGCGATGTAGTTGCCGAGTTCGAGAACTCGAACTCCACTGAGCGGCAATGCCATTGTGTTCCTTTCGATATTCGCGGAAGAGGTCACAGGATCCAGCTCATCGGCACGATCAAGGCAATGGCAATGACCGATGCCACCGACACACCCACCGAGCACGTCTTGAGTGTGCCCCTCGTCGACTGGCCCATCAAGGACTGCAGCAGCCAGAACGTGTTGCTGGTGACGTGCACGGCGAACAGCGATCCGGCACCGGCGGCGAGCGCGATGAACACCGGGTCGAGACCGATCAGCGGCGCGACAGGCGCGAGGATGCCGGCCGAGGTGATGGCGGAGATCGTCACCGATCCGACGGCGATGTGCAACGCGGCCGCAATGACCCACACCATCAACAGTGGAGCCGCGGTACTGGCCGTGAAGTACTGGCCCAATATGTCGCCGAGACCCGCCTCGTTGATGACGGCTGCGAGCGATCCGCCGACACCGGTGAGGATGAGGATCTGACCGCTCTCGGCGAAACCACGAGCGAGAGCTTTCTCCACCCGCTCCTGACCGACGTGGTAACGGCCGATGAGGCACGTCCCGACCAGTCCGAGGAGCAACGCGATGACCGGGCTGGCGATGAATTCGACCACCGGAACCGAGATCTCGGCGACTTCGAGAACGGCACCGATCGCGATCAGGACGAGCGCGAGCAGCAACGGCGAGAGCAACACCAGCAGCGAGGTCTGTTTCTCGGTGCGCACTTTCTGGGCCACGCCGCCGCCGGCTTCGAGTGGCTCGTCGTCGGTTTCGACAGGCTCCGGGCCCCCGGGCCCAGTGACTACGGTGATCTGTTGCTCGTCCTTCTCCTCGTTCCACCAACCGTGCCGGAAGACGAACGACATGATGGCCACCGACAGCACGACGACAGGAACGATGAGGATCAGTCCGTAGATCATCATCTTGCCCAGCGGCACGCCGAGCAATCCGGCCAGCGCGAGCGTCGCGACTCCGGGAACCATGAACACGATGCCGCACTCCAGGGCGATGGCCAGCGCCGTGGCCATCCTCGCCGTGCCGTATTTGCCGATCTTGGGGGCGAGGTTGCGTGCGAGCGGTGCGGAGATCACGAGCAACACGTCGAGGAAGATGGACTGCAACAGAGTCGCGATGGTCAGCGACAGCGCGTACGGGAGCCGCTTGGGGCCGAAGGCTCTCAGCAAAGTGCCGACGAGACGCTGGATGGCGCTCATCTCCTGCAGCACCGAACCCATCAGGACGCCGAACGCGATGAGCAATCCGACCTCGGCCATGATCTCGCCGAATCCGCCGGTGATCGTGTCGACAGTGGTCGACACTCCCAGCTTGGTCGCCAGGCCCAGGTACGCAGCCCCGAGCACCAGCGAGATCACCGGGTTGAAATGGAAACGAACGATGAAGACCACCACCGCCAGTACTGCGACGACGGTGTTGATCACGATCCACAAATCGGACATCGGTAGGTCTTTCCACCAGAGAGTGACCGCCGCCATGCATGACGGGCCGGTGTGATGCGTCGCACCATTGCTCACATTATGGGCACAGATTTACTTTGTGAGCAAGAGTGACCCCCAGCTTTGCGTCAGATGGGCTGTGCGCGCCGAATCGACAGCGCAGCTCGCGAGGCATCCAGTTCGACCGGGGAACGCACCGACAGCGGCCCGACTCGCAGGATTCCGTCCGAGAGCGGCTCGACCCGCAATCCACCGCGACCGATCAGTGCCTTGCGAGCGCCGTCGACCACCATGCGGTCCATCCACGCGCACGGATGGGCAGGTCGCCCGCCCCGGAAGCGAATCCAGCCGTCACCGGAATCGAGCTCGAATTCCAGTCCGCGCAGTGGGTCGAGCTCCAAACCGCGGACCACAACGTTTCGCCTGGCCACGGCCGGGTCGGGAACGTCGACGCCCAGAACCTCGCCGACGGCGTCCCAGGCTTCGAGTGCCAGGAAGCTCACCGCTGCCTCGGTATGAGCCTTGACCCCGAAGAACCGATCGCCGCGGATGCCCTTGTGGGCGACGATCTCTACGCTGTCCGGCAATTCGGTCGGCACGTCGGCCGGGCCGTCCTTGGATCTCCCGAAGTACGCGTGCGAGGGCGCTCGCAGCAGCTCCACTATCTCGGCTCGATACTCGAAAGGCATGCTTTCGAGTCTGCCCGGTACCCGACCCTGCCGGTTCTTACCACCGGGTAAGAAGCGCCCGGTAGTATCGCGAAATGGCTGTGAAAACACGCGTGACCACGACGGACGGCATGATCGAGGGAAAGCCGGTCGGCAATCTCACCACCTGGCGGGGCATTCCCTACGCCGCCCCTCCCGTCGGTCCGCTTCGGTTTCGCGCACCTCAACCCACCCAGCCGTGGCAGGGCGTGCGCGACGCGACCGAGTGGGGCAACGCATCCGTTCAGCACAAGCGGGGCACGATGCTCGCAGTCGGCAAGTACCAACCGTCGAGCGAGGACTGCCTGACACTCAACGTCTTGGCACCGAGCACGCCGAGCACGACACCCAGACCGGTCATGGTCTTCATCCACGGCGGTGCGTACACCCTCGGCACGTCGGCCACCCCGCTGTACGGCGGAGGTTCGCTGGTCCGGCGCTCGCTGCAGGACGGCGACGGCATCATCTACGTGTCGGTCAACTACCGACTCGGCGCTTTGGGCTACCTCGACATGTCGCGATTCTCGACCCCCGAGCGGCCGTTCGATTCCAACCTGGGACTACGCGACCAGGTGGCGGCATTGGAGTGGGTAAAGCGCAACATCGCCGAGTTCGGCGGAGATCCCGACAACGTCACCGTCTTCGGCGAGTCCGCAGGCGGCAATGCCGTCACCACCCTGATGACAGTGCCCGCCGCGAAAGGCCTTTTCGCCCAAGCAATTGCCGAGAGTTCGGCACCGGGCATGACGACCGCCAAGCACCGGGCGGACCAGTGGGCGAGCGAGTACGTCGGGTACCTCGGAGGCACCGCCGAGACCGCGGTGGAAACCCTGGAGAACGCCGAGGTACTGGCGCTTGGCCGAGCAGGCACCAAGCTCGGACTCACCACGCTGCACCGCACTCCCGGCCTGCTCCCCTTCGGCCCGGTGATCGACGGTGATTTCCTTCCTGTCGATCCGGTCGAGGCGTACGCGAACGGCACCGCACACAACGTGCCGCTGATCATCGGCACCAATGCCCGTGAGGGAACACTGTTTCCGAAGTTTCTGGACGCGTTGCCCACCAACCCCGAACGCATTTCCAAACTCTTCTCCCTTACCGATCCCGCGGCGGAACCGGTTGTCACCGGCGGATACCGTGGATACCCGAGCGAGCGGGCCGCCATCGACTTCGGCGGGGATTTCACGTTCTGGAAGCCGTCTCTCGAAGTGGCCGAAGGACATTCGCGTCACGCACCGACGTACTTCTATCGCTTCGACTTCGCCCCTCGGTCGATGAAGTTGCTGGGCCTCGACGCCACCCACGGGTTCGAGTTGTTCGCCGTCTTCGGCATCAACGAGACGTTGTTCGGTAAAGCTCTGACCGCGACAGGGGGAAGAAAGTCGTTCGCGGAGGTCACCGAGCAGGTGCAGTCACACTGGATTGCGTTCGCCACCAACGGAAAGCCGTTGGAATCGTGGCCGGCCTACGACGAAGCCGAGCGCAAGACGCTGATCTTCGACACGCGCACTCGGGTGCAGAAAGATCCGCGCAGCGATCGCCGCAAAGCGTGGGAAGGCTATCGCGGCTACGCCAGCCAGACGCTCGAACCCGCTACTTGAGCAACCGCGACATCCGGCGGTCGGCAAGAATCTTGCCGGCCGTCTGGCACGTCGCGCAGTACTGAAAAGAGCGGTCCACGTAGGCGACCTCGCGCACCGGATCTCCGCACACCGGGCACGGCAGCCCGGTTCTGGCGTGCACCCGCATGCCGGATCGCTTCTCCCCCTTCAGCCGCGCCGCATCCTGCCCGGCCGAGCGGTCCACCGCGTCGGACAGGACCGAACGCATCGCGGCATAAAGAATCGAAACGGATTCCGCGTCGAGCTTGCTCGACGACGCGAATGGCGAGAGCTTGGCGACGTGCAGAATCTCGTCCGAGTAGGCGTTGCCGATTCCGGCAAGCAACGATTGGTCCACCAACGAGGTCTTCAGACGAGCTGTGGTGCTGCCCAGTATCTCGGCGAATTCGAGCTCGGTGACCGTCATCGCGTCCGGCCCGAGCCGGGCGATGCTCGCAACCTGCTGAGGATCACGGACCACCCAGACCGCCAATCGTTTTTTGGTACCGGCTTCGGTCAGGTCGATCGCCGGGGTTGCGCCCTCGGGAGTGAAGAAGTGGATCCGCAGCGCCAGCGGCCCCTTGCCTGGTTTCGGCGGAGCAACACTGGGGTTGTCCACCCATCGCAGCCAACCCCCACGCGACAGGTGGGTGATCAGCCAGAGGTCACCCGCCTGCAGCGCCAGATGCTTTCCGAACCGCGCGGCATCGGTGACGTCGCGACCCTGCAGATCGGTGATCGGCGGATCGAAGGTCTTGAGAACACTGAGCGCCGCGATGTCGATGCGGCCGATCACGGCACCGACGGCATGCTCGCGCAAGAAGCCGGCAAGGGCCTCCACCTCGGGTAATTCCGGCATGCGTCCAGTATGCAGCTACGATGGCCGTCGTGATGGTTCCGACTCCGTACGAAGATCTGCTGCGCCGCATCCTCGACACCGGTACAGCCAAATCCGACCGGACGGGAACCGGGACGACCAGCGTGTTCGGGCATCAGATGCGCTTCGATCTGGCTGAGGGCTTCCCGTTGATCACCACCAAGAAGGTCCATCTCAAGTCGATCGTCTACGAACTGCTGTGGTTTCTGCGCGGAGACTCCAATGTCACGTGGCTGCAGGAACACGGCGTCAGCATCTGGGACGAGTGGGCAGCGCCGGACGGCGAACTCGGCCCCGTCTACGGAGTGCAGTGGCGTTCGTGGCCGACCCCGTCGGGCGAGCACATCGACCAGATCAGCCAGGTCATCGAGACTTTGAAGACCGATCCGGATTCGCGGCGAATGATCGTCTCGGCGTGGAACGTCGGCGAAATCCCGCAGATGGCCCTGCCGCCGTGCCATGCGTTCTTCCAGTTCTATGTCGCCGACGGCAAGCTCTCGTGCCAGCTGTATCAACGCAGCGCAGACATGTTCCTCGGCGTCCCCTTCAACATCGCGAGTTACGCACTCCTGACCCACATGGTCGCCGCACAGACCGGCCTCGACGTCGGCGAGTTCGTGTGGACCGGCGGCGACTGCCACATCTACGACAACCACCGCGACCAGGTTGCCGAGCAGCTCTCCCGCGAGGCGTACCCCTACCCGACTCTGAAACTGGCACAGCGGGATTCGATCTTCGACTACACCTTCGACGACGTCGAGATCGTCGACTATCAGCACCACCCTGCAATCAAGGCCCCGGTAGCGGTGTGAATGCATCGAGAGAGGTCGGCCTGATCTGGGCGCAGAGTTCCAACCTCAAAATCGGCGAAGCCGGCAGGATTCCGTGGGAAGTACCGGAGGACATGGCCCGGTTCAAAGCCGTGACGATGAATCATCCGGTCATCATGGGGCGCAAAACGTGGGAGTCTCTGCCCGAAAGATTTCGACCGCTCCCGGGCCGACGCAATATTGTGGTCACTCGCAATCGCTCGTTCGACGCACCCGGCGCCGAGACCTGCGGCGGGGTGGACGAAGCCCTGGCGCTGACCGGAGGCGAGACCGCGTGGATCATCGGCGGCGGTGAAATCTACCGATCGGCAATGCCATTCGCCACAACCCTGCATGTGACCGAGATCGATGTCGAGGTACCGGGCGATACGGATGCGCCAACGGTGGAAGGCGATTGGATCAAGAAGACGGGTGACTGGCTCACCAGCAGAGTGGACGGTAGACAGTTCAGATATGTGGAGTACGGGAAGCCTACCCAAACTGTTTGAGCGCGTTCATGATTCCCCCATCGCGGCTGCGGGTGGTGCGTCATACTGGCGGCTATGGACAAGAAGTCACTCACCGCACTTGCCCGTCAGCAACTCAAGCTCGCAGTCGGCGCGTCGAGTGGCCGCAGTTCGCAGACGGTGTACGGCGGCCACAGTCGCAAATTGAGGCAGACCGTCGTGGCGCTGGCCGCGGGTAACAAGCTGGCCGAACACGATCTCAGCGGTGAGTCGACCGTCCTCGTCCTCAGCGGCAAGTTGGAACTGATCAGCGGTGAGAAGACCTGGAAGGGCTCCACCGGCGATCTCCTCGTCATCCCCGACGCACGGCACAGCGTCGAAGCCCTCGAAGACGTCAGCTTCTTGCTGACCGTCGCTATGTGACCGCTTTCCTGACGACCAACACCGGGCAATCTGCGGTGTTGACCAGCGCGAAGCTCGTCGACCCGAGCAGCATTCCTCCGAATCCTCCGCGACCCCGGTTACCGACCACGATCAGCGCTGCCGTTTCGGACAGTCCGCTGAGCACTCGAACGGGGCGATCCTGGGCGACGACGCGTTGGACGTCGACCTCCGGGAATCGCTCTTGCCACCCGGCGAGACTTTCCGCCAGCAAGGCTTCCTCGGTGTCGGCGATGGCCTGCCAATCCGCGGGCGCGCGACCGAACGAGCGCGTCAGATCCACGTCGGACCACACGTGTACCGCGATCAACGGAGCATCACGTGCCGAGGCCTCGGCGAACGCCCACTCGACCGCTGCCTGATTGACGTCGGATCCGTCCACGCCGACGACGACCGGGCCCTCGGCGACGGGACGGCCGTCGATGTCCCGGCCGCGTACGACGGCGACGGGTGACACGCTGTGGGCGGCCAGAGAGAGTGTGACAGCGCCCGTTTCGCTCGCTCCGATCACCAGGAGCTCGGCTTGGGCCGACACGCCGATGAGTACGTCCATCACGCCGCCCTCGACGGCACTCGAGGTCACCTCGAACGTCGGGTCGTCGACGACCGACACGGCCAGCGTTTCGGCCGCTGCGAGACGCGATTTAGCCGTGGCGACGAATTCCGTTGCCTCGCCTGCGAATTCGCTCAGATCGACAACGCCCGGCATGTCGACGGCCGTCACGATGTGCAATCGCCGATCCCGTCGCCGAGCGCACAGGGCCGCCCAGATCACAGCCTTGTCGGCCGCAGCGGAACCGTCGATGCCGACGATGATCGGTCGATGCCCTGTCACGTGTCGGCCTCCGGTAGTAGCCCCGAGCCCGGTGGCTCGGTGAATGACGAACAGGGGTTCAGGCTAGTCGATGAATGGTCGCCGAAGGCGTGATGCACTCACGTCAGCTGGCGCGCAGCGCGTCTGCGTACCCCGGAGTTCGGGTGCGGTTCGCCTCGGCTGCCGCGGCCCGGGTGTCGAGATGGACCAGGTAGTCGGCCAATTGGTCGCGGCTGCGGACACCGACGCCCAGGTCGGTCCGCTCGAAGACGCGCCACCGAGCGAGCGTCGGCAGCAGCACCTCGTCGAGATGACGTCGAAGATCGAAGATCCCGTCCCGCTCGATGAGCATGGCGCTCCGACCGAAGCCGGGCAGGTTGGTACCCGGCAACTGCGCGTTCATGACTACTTCGGTGATTGCCGTGACGGTCGGAGCGGGGGCGACGTCGAGCGCTGCCGACACCAGATTCGCGAAGAAGGTGACGTGCAGTTTCTGGTCGTCGACTATCCGGCCGAGCAAGCGATCGGCAACCGGATCGTGGCACTGGTGCGCGGTATTCGTATGGCAGACGCTACTGATCGATTCGTCGAGGGTCACCTGCGCCAGAGAACGAAGGAGGTGAGCGCCGTTCATCGGGGAGTCGAATCCCACCGTCTTGCACTGTGCGCGAGCTCGACCGAGTGCCGTCGGATCGACACTGCGGGTGGCGACCAGATAGTCGGTGACGGCTGCAGCATGCCGGGTGCGCTCGGAGCTCCACTCGGCGAGCCAGGCAGGCCACGAGCCGGTGCCCGACGCCGCGACCTCGCACCGATACAGCGGAATGTTCTGCTCGGTGAGGAGATCGGTGACCAGTGCAGCCTTGGCGGCTTCGGTCAGCGGTGACGTACGCGTTCCCCAGTACATCTCGGTCCGGACGAAATCCGTGGGCTGCCAGGCGACAGCTGTCGAGCGGTGGCGCGCGAGGTTGTCGTCGATCGTCGGCTGCAGTTTCCGTAGAACCGTGAACTGCCCGATGTCGCTGCGCATACTCGTCCTCTCACCCCGCTCGTCCGGACCGATCCGAGATCAAAGTAGGCGCGTAGCGCAGGCGATGGGACCGCCTTCTGCATTGTTTAGGGCAAGTCGCAAGGCCCCTCGTGGCCCGCTCGAGATAAATCACAACGAGTTTTGCCGAAACCATGGATCACACGTAGATAACAACCTATGATCGATCCTGTTAGAGGCCAGGAAACAAACTCAAAGTTTGAAAAACCTGCCATTTCGGCTGAAGTTGCATAGATTCACGACAGGAAGCGCGTTTCTACGCGTGAGTACGTTAGCTCTCTCAAAACCTGAAGAATCCAACACGAAGGGTTGATCTGTGACGGTTCACAACTCGACTGGCCTCGGAATCATGGTCGCAGGGCAGCCTGCTTCGGCTCCCCTTCGCGATTTTCGCGCAGTGGCGCGCCTCCTGGTAGGCCACTTCGCCGCCAACACTCCCTGCGGTTCACTTCCCGGTGAACAACTCCACGGAGACGTCACCGAATTCACAGTCAAGTGCATCAGCATCGCCGTGCAGATGCTCGACGAGCGCCGCGCACCTGCCGAGTCCGACTTGGCCGAACTGCGCGCCAAGGCCAGTCAATGGGCTCGTGAGGGTGTCCCGCTCGAGTCCGTCCTCAGCGTCTACCACGAGGGCATTCAGATCGGTTGGAATCTGGTGTCCAAGCGGGCAGGAGAAGGCGACGCCGCCCAGTTGATCGAGGCTGCGCGCATGTTCGTGCTGCTGTCGGAGAAGGTCTCGATCGCGGCCAGCAAGAGCTACGTCGAAGAGCTTCAGGCGGTGGCGAGCGAGCATCACACAGCCGCGCACACGCTGGTCACCTCGTTGCTGAGCGGACACAACGCCGTCTCGATGGCCCGCCAGTCGGGCATCGAACTCGCCGACAGTTACCTCGTGCTCGCACTGTCGGTACCGCCGCACCCCGACGAGAACGACCCCAACATCCAGAAGACGGTGGCTGCACGACGCAAGCTGCGTCGCGTGCAGGCCGAACTAGCAACCGTGTGCGGACGCACTCCCCTGTCGCTGCTCAGCACCGAGGGCGGAACCGTCCTGATCCCCGGCGTCCACGACGACGAGTGGGTCGAGGCGCTGGTGCACCGCATCGGTACAGCCGCAGAAGTCCCCGTCACCGCCACCGCCGAGCAGGCTGCGACAGCCGACATTCCCACCGCCGCAGACCAGGTCCACGAACTGCTGTCCCTGGCTCATCAGCTGCACCGCCCGTCCGGGTTGTACCGGATGGACGACCTGGTGCTCGAGTACCAGCTCACTCGTCCCGGACCGGGTCGACGCCACCTCACCCAGATCCTCGAACCACTCGATTCGTCACCCGAATTGCTCGAGACCCTCGAGATCCACATTTCGCACGACCTCAACCGTCAGCGCTCCGCCCGGCAACTCCATCTGCACACCAACACCGTCGACTATCGCCTCAAGCGGATCGCACAACTGACCGGGTTCGACCCGACTCGTCCCTCCGGTATCCGCCACCTCCAGGCGGCACTGGTGGCCAGACGGCTCGAATCTTCGCGCGGCGCAGCGTGATCTGAGAACTCCGACCGGTTTCTCGACCCGACGGCAGGTAGCGTCGGAAGTATTCGAGAAGCAGGGGATCATGCATGACGAAGTTGAAGCTCCAGTTGTCCGGCGTGGTCAAGGAGTACCCCACCGGCGAACAACCGGTCCGTGCGTTGGACGGCATCGATCTCACGATCGACGGTGGTCAGTTCGTGTCGCTGGTCGCGCCGTCCGGAGCAGGTAAGTCGACACTGCTGCACATGCTCGGTGCCCTGGACACCCCGACGGCCGGGTCCATTCGATTCAACGACGTCGAGGTCACCACCCTCGACGACAACGCACAGTCCGATTTCCGACGCCATCAGGTGGGCTTCGTCTTCCAGTTCTTCAACCTGCTGCCGACCATGTCGGCGTGGGAGAACGTGGCCGTCCCGAAGCTGCTCGACGGCACCCCCATCAAGAAGGCGAAAGCCGACGCGATGCGGCTGTTGGACATGGTGGGGCTGGCGCAGCGGTCCGAACACCGCCCGGCACAACTGTCGGGCGGCCAGATTCAACGCATCGCCATCGCGCGAGCCCTGATGATGGACCCGGCGCTGCTGATCGCCGACGAACCGACGGGCAACCTCGATTCCAAGACCTCCCACAACGTCCTCGAAATACTTGCCGACGTCGCCCACGGCAGCGAGGGGCGTCGGGCAGTGGTGATGGCAACCCATGACCTCGAGGCGGCTCGGTCGACCGATCGCGTCGTCAGCATGATCGACGGCCGCGTCGACACCGACACCGCTGGTACACCTCGGTGATCGGTACCGCGCTCAGCAGATTTCGCGTCATCAGCCTCCGAGACCTCCGAATGCACTGGGTGCGTTCGCTGGTCTCGGCGGGAGTCGTGGCCGTCGCCGCGGGTTTGCTCATCGCCGTCCTCGGCACCTACGGATCGCTGACCGGATCCGTCGAACGTCTGGCGGTGTCGATCGCAGGCAACGCGCAGTACGAAGTGGTCGGCGTGACCGATTCGGGATTCGACCAGAACGAACTCGACGTCGTACGCGGTGTTGCGGGCGTCGATGCGGCGGTACCCCTGCTCCGCAGCATCGTGCGATCCGATGTCGGCGAGCTGACGGTACTGGGTGTCGATTCATCGATCACGGCACTGCAGTCAGATCTGCAGGGTGCGGTCGGCAACGCAGCGGGTCTGCTGTCCGACCCGTCGGGCGTATTGGTCGGAGCAGCAACGGGATTGACGCAGGGTGACACGGTCACGATCGCCGACAGACCCACTGCGGTAGTGGGCGTGATCGACGGCCCTGGCACGCAGCGTATCGGTGGAGGCATGTTCGCCGTCACGTTGCTGCCCACCGCGCAGGCGTTGACCGACCGGCCGGGCCAGCTCGACTCGATTTTCGTTCTCGGTGGCGGGGACGACCTGCGATCGGACCTCGACGCGGCGTTGGCCGGCCGAGTGTCGGTGATGAATCCGGAATTTCGGGCCGACAGAGCCGATCAGGCCATGAGCCTGACGCGTAATGCGACGCTGATGGTCTCCCTCATCGCGTTCGTCGTCGCGGCGTTCCTGGTGTTCAACGTCATGAACATGGCCATCGCCAAGCGTCGCCCCACCATCTCCCTGCTCCGAGCAGTCGGCGGTCGGCGCGCCGACATCGTCCGCGACCTGTTGTTCGAGTCGGTACTGGTGGGTCTCGTCGGCGGTGCCGTCGGGGTACCTCTCGGAATCATCATGGGCCGCATCGCCATCGAGAGCCTGCCACCGTTCCTGTCGCAAGCATTCGATGCGCGAATCGAATACGTGTTGCCGAGCTTCGCCATTCCCGTCGCGATCGTGGCCTGCGTGCTGGCCTGCGTCGGCGCGTCCGCTCTGGCTGCCGTTCAGGTGTATCGCATCTCGCCGATCGAAGCATTGGCGGTCGGCGGCGGAGAAACAACCGGCGGTCCGAAGCTGTCGTTCACGTTGGCCGCCACGGTGTTCGGTCTGCTCGCCATCGCCGGATCGTTCGTGTTCGCCGTCAACGTGGACGGGCAATTGCCCCTCGGTGCCGGTGCCCTGTTCATGTTCGGAGTCGTCGCACTGTGCGTCGGCGGAACCGGGCCGATCGTCTGGGCCACCGGCGCTGTGCCCCGCCGATGGGGTGGTGCCGGACGCCTTGCCACCGCGACCATCGAACGCGCTCCGCGGCGCATCTGGGCGACGGTGATGACCATCGTCATCGCCGTGGGAGTCAGTGTGGGGGTGTCCGGTTCGTTGACGAACATGACCGACTCCGCCGCCGAATCACTGTCCTCGCTCGCCGACACGGACCTGTACGTATCGATGAGCTCACCCGACGCCATACCGTCGGGCCCGATCGTTCCCACCGCGGTCGACGAGGCCGTGCGGGCGACGGCCGGCGTCTCCCGCGTCGTCGAAGGACAGTGGGCCTACGCGACCATCGACGACGAGCTGGTCTCCATCCAAGGCGTCGCCGACGGAAGCAACGCAGTGACACTGGCCTCGCTCCCCGCAGACGTACGCGCGGGATTGCTCGCGGGCGACGGGGTGGCGCTCTCGAAGGCGCTCGGTACGACGCTGGGAGTGACGGCGGGAGACTCCATCGATCTACCGACGCCGACCGGAGTGCAGAACGTACGCGTGCTCGATCTCGTGGACTACATCAACGCCGCCGGCGGCACGATGGCGATCTCGCTGGAGTCGATGCAGCGCTTCTACGACCGCCCGGGTGCGACGTACCTCGAGATCACCGTCGATGGAGACGTTGCCGCCGTGCAGGATTCGCTGCGATCTACTCTGCCGCCCGAGGCATTCGTGTACACGGGTGCCGCGGCACTCGAGGGCACCAGCGCGGCCATCCGCCAATCCGGTGCGCTGGCCATCGCACTGCAGTGGATCGTCGCACTGGTCGCTGCCGTCGCATTGCTGAACACATTGACGCTGTCGGTACTCGAACGTCGACGTGAGCTCGGAGTACTGCGCGCCATGGGCGGCGGCCGAGGAACCCTGGCGCGCATGGTGTTGGCGGAGGCACTGTCGGTCGGCATCGTCGGCGGTGTGCTCGGCCTGATCATCGGTGCCGGCCTGCAATACCTGAGCACCCTGATCCTCGGTGCCAGCATCGGAATCCCCGTGCAGTACAACGCCAGTTGGACGGTGCTGCTGTACGGACTCGTCGCGTTGGGCCTCTCGCTACTGGGATCGGCTCCGCCTGCGGTACACGCATCACGCTTGAACATCGTGGATGCTATTGCCGCGGATTGAGTGGTGGAGATCGGGCTCGTTCTGCGGTGCTGGGGCCTAGGGATCCGCAAACGCGCGCGCTTTTGTCAGGTGCGAGCGAAATAGACAGCCAGCGGCTGACGACTCTGCGCGCGTCTGGCAAATGCGCGCGCGTTTGTACGAGGATGACCGACGTGGCCACATTCAGCGTCGAAGTAGAGAAGTACGCGGTCGAGACTCTGCGCGACTGTGTGGGTGGTCCCGAGTGGGAGTTGCGGCCCGAGCGCGCGGCACTTCTGGTCCACGACATGCAGCCGTACTACCTGAACGTGCTGCACTCCTCGGTTCGTGCGCGGGTGGCCGCAGAAGCGTCGGCGGTGCTCGCGTGCGCCAGGTCTGCCGGAGTGCCGATTCTGGCGAGCGGTCCGCGGGCGGCTGAGGCGATCGAACAGCGTGGACTGCTGGGGCCGATGTGGGGGTTGGGCCCGTCTGCCGAGGACGTGGCGGTCACCGAATCGGACTTCGTTCCGATCGCGAAGCGCAGCTACAGCGCGTTCTACGCGTCCGATCTCGAGGTCGAACTACGCCGACGAGGCCGTGACCAGCTGGTCATTGTGGGTGTCTTCGCCTCGGCGGGAATTCTCGCGACGACGTTCGACGCTTTTGCCCGCGACATTCAGTGCTTCGTCGGCATCGAATCGGTCGCCGATTACACCGCCCACCAGCACCGCACCGCCCTGAATCTGATCACATCACTGACCGGTGTGGTGACCAGCAGCGCGAACCTGCTTCACGATCTGCGGTGCGGACCGCTAGACTGACGACCGCGATGTGGGCCCGCTGTGCAGTACGACAGCGACCCACCCGCGACCCGATTGTTCGACTGATCGAAAGACCTTGCCGCACAGGGACTTTGGAGCACTCGTTCGATCACCAGCCTTCGTAGCTCAGGGGATAGAGCAACCCTCTCCTAAAGGGTAGGTCGCAGGTTCGAATCCTGCCGAGGGCACCAGCATCGCTTTTCGGCGCGCACTCTCAGATTTCACACCCCGCCCTGTTGCACTACCTCCCGAACCGGCGTACATTCGAACATGCATTCGAGTACTGGGGAGGAACTCGTGGTCACAGCTATACCAGAATCACCGCTCACACCCGCTGAGGTGTTGAGGTTCGTTGCGCGTCTTCAGGCGTCCGACATAGTCGTCGACGCAGCAGCAGGCATCGATCTCATCTCTGCTCTCGAAACCGTCAAATGCGTCAGTGTGGCAACCCAAGCCGTGGTGACCGATGCCGTTGCAACCGTGATCAGCACCGAACGTCGTGAACGTGGCAAACCGAAAGCGCAGTGGCGCACAGGAATTGCGTCGCAGATCGGCCTGGCTCGACGCGAGTCACCCAACCGCGGCGGCACTCATCTCGGTCTCGCTCGTGCACTCGTCCACGAAATGCCACACACCCTGGCGCGCCTGAAAGCCGGCGAACTGAACGAGTGGCGCGTCATGATCCTCGCTCGCGAAACCGCATGCCTCACCGTCGAGGATCGCCGGACCATCGATGAACGCCTGTGCGCAGACCCCGCCACCCTCGCCGGCGCAGGAAATCGCGCCATCGAAGGTCGCGCCCGCGCACTGGCCAACGAACTGGACGCCGCCTCCCAGGTCAAGCGACGCGCAAAGGCATACGCAGCACGGCGAGTCAGTACGCGACCCGCACCCGAATCGATGGGATTCTTCACCGCGCTCACCTCGATGGAGAAGACCGTCTGCATGTGGGCAACCCTGCGACGCGACGCCGACACCGTCATCAACGCAGGTGGCGACACACGCAGCCGCGACCAGATCATGGCCGACCTGGTGTTCGAGAGAGTCACCGGCACATCGGCCGCTCAAGGTCCACCGGTCACCGTCGACATCGTCATCTCGGATTCGACCCTGCTCGCCGGTGGCGACACGTCCGCATATCTGCACGGCTACGGCGACATCCCGTCGGACGTCGCACGCCAACTCGTGCGCGACGCACTCGACGGCGCACAGGGCAATGAGACGCGCGTCGCATTACGTCGCCTCTATGCCCACCCGAAAACCGGCGCACTGACAGCCGTCGAATCCACATCCCGCGCATTTCCCACCGCATTGGGACGCCTCATCGATCTCCGCGATCGCACGTGCCGCACCCCGTGGTGCGACGCGCCCATCCGGCACCACGACCACATCACCGCACACACCGCGGGCGGAGCGACAAGCGCCGAAAACGGCGCAGGTCTTTGTGCCGCATGCAATTACGCGAAAGAAGGCGAAGGCTGGACGGCCGAAGCACTACGAGACAAACGGAACGCGCGACATCGGTACAGGCTCATCTCACCCACCGGGCACACGTACGATTCGAGCGCGCCGCCGATGCCGGTGGTCGAGCTCTACAGCTCGCCGGCGGAGAACGTCTACATCGACGGACTGTTCGGCTCCGACGCCGCGTGACCGTCGACCGCGGGAAGAGATCGGGTCCGCACTCGGTTACACTCGGTATCGACGCGCGTAACTGCACGTCAGACGTCGTGGAATGCTCCCGAATCACCATGTGCACCCCGCACAGGCTTCTCTTACGGCGATCGAAACTGCCCACCGGCAGTCTCGCCACCTTGCATCTCGGCCCGAAGGCCCGCAGGTGCAACACCCTGCCCGAAAGGCACTTTTCATCACAATGACGACCCCACAGACTTTTGCTGCACTCGGAGTACCCCAGGCCATCGCAGACGTACTCGCGAGCCAGGGCAAGACCGAGGCCTTCCCCATCCAGGCCGACACGCTCCCCGACACACTGCAGGGACGCGACGTACTCGGACGCGGAAAGACCGGCAGCGGAAAGACACTCGCATTTTCCATCCCCATGGTCGCGCGCCTCGCCGGCCAACTCCCCGGCAACCGCAAGCCCGGCCGCCCGCGCGGACTGATCCTTGCGCCGACGCGTGAGCTCGCCACCCAGATCGCCGTCGCGATCGAACCCCTCGCCGCCGCATACTCGTTGAAGGTCACGACGATCTTCGGCGGTGTCTCGCAGGTTCGCCAGGTGTCCGCACTCAAGTCGGGTGTCGACATCGTCGTCGCCTGCCCCGGACGCCTCGAAGACCTCATGAAGCAGCGCCACCTGACGCTCGACGGCGTACAGATCACCGTCCTCGACGAGGCAGATCACATGGCCGACCTCGGGTTCCTGCCCGTCGTCACCCGGATCCTCGCCGCTACCCCCGACAAGGGTCAGCGGATGCTGTTCTCGGCGACCCTGGACAACGGTGTCGACAAACTGGTCAAGCGCTTCCTGCACAACCAGATCACGCACTCCGTCGACGAGGCCACTTCACACGTCGAGGCCATGACTCACAGCGTGTTCGAGGTCGACGGCGTCGAAGCCAAGAAGAAGCTGGTCCACCAGCTCGCCTCCGGCACCGGACGCCGCATCCTGTTCATGCGCACCAAACACCAGGCCCGCAAGCTCGCCAAACAGCTCACCGACGCCGGAATCCCGTCCGTCGACCTGCACGGCAACCTCTCGCAGGCCGCACGTGACCGCAACCTCGCGGCCTTCTCCTCCGGCCAGGCCCGCGTGCTCGTCGCCACCGACGTCGCAGCCCGCGGCGTCCACGTCGACGACGTTCAGCTGGTCGTCCACGTCGATCCCCCGGCCGAGCACAAGGCATACCTGCACCGCTCCGGCCGCACCGCGCGCGCCGGCAGCGCAGGCGACGTCGTGACCGTGGTTCTGCCCGAGCAGCGCAAGGACACCGCAGTTCTGCTGCGCAAGGCCGACATCAAGGTCACCCCGATCCGCGTCACCGCCGACTCGCCCGCAGTGGCGAACCTCGTCGGCGAGCAGGCCCGCTACGTCGAGCCTGCACCGAAAGCAGAGCCGGCTCCGGCACGCACCGGAGCCCCGCGCAACAACAACGCGCGACGCGGCGGCCCGGCCCGCTCGGGTGGTCAGCCGCGCAGTGGTGGTCAGCCGCGCAGTGGTGGACAGCCGCGTAGCGGTGGCGGCGGCCACAGCCGTCGCGCAGCAGGCCCGGCCACGAGCCAGCGCAGCCGCTGACCCGAAGTTCGGAAACAGGAAAGCCCTCGCTACGAGGGCTTTCCTGTTCTGATGCTCACCACGGCCGCAACCGCGCACAAGCCGGCCGCACCGAACCACGCCATCGTGTATGCGCCGGTGGCGTCGCGCACGACGCCTGCGACGACGGACGCGATGCCCGCTCCGATCTGGTGTGAGGCGAAGACCCACCCGAACACCAGAGAACCCTTGTCGCCGAACACCTCTCGGCACAGAGCAATCGTGGGCGGAACCGTTGCCACCCAATCCAGTCCGTAGATCACCACGAAGATGACGATCGACGGTTGGATGGTCGCCGACAGCAACCACGGCAGAAACAGCAGCGAGATTCCGCGAAAGCCGTAATAGGCCGCCAACAGATACCGCGGATTCATTCGATCGGTCAGCCAACCCGATGCGATCGTCCCGACGATGTCGAAGATTCCCACCACCGCCAGCAGACCCGCTGCGGTGGTTTCGTGCATTCCGTGGTCGTGCGCAGACGGTATGAAGTGAGTTCCGATGAGCCCGTTGGTCGTTGCGCCACAGATCGCGAATCCGAGCACCAACGCCCAGAAGGTTCGTACTCGGCTCGCGTCGCGTAGAGCCTGCACCGCTGCGCGCGCGGGGTTCACGGTCGACACCGCCGCCGGCGGGACGTAGTCGGCGGGTGCGCCGTACGGAGTCACACCGACATCGGCCGGCATGTTGCGCAGCCACCGCAACACGAACGGCACCACGATCAGCGAGCCCCCGGCGATGAGGAACGACGCTGCGCGCCAACCGGATCGGTCGACCAGCTGAGCGATCAACGGCAGAAAGATCAACTGCCCCGTCGCGCTGCCCGCGGTCAACACGCCCGAGACGAGCCCTCGACGCTGTACGAACCATCGATTCGTCACCACCGCCGCGAACACCAGAGCCATCGACCCGGTGCCCAACCCGATCATGACGCCCCACGTCAACACCAACTGCCATGCCTGGGTCACGAACACACTCAGAGCGCTGCCCGCGGCCACGACGACCAACGCCGTCGACGTCACAGCTCGGATCCCGAAACGCTCCATCAACGCCGCGGCGAACGGTGCCGTCAGACCGAACAGCACCAGGTTGACGCCCACCGCCAGCGACAGCATCGACCGCGGCCAACCGAACTCCTCCTGCAGCGGCACCATCAACACACTCGGTGCGGCCCGGAACCCCGCCGCACCGACGAGAGCGAGGAAGGCCACCGCGGCGACGATCCATGCCGGATGAAGTAGCCTGCGGCTCGCGATCTCGGAAGTCACGCAGACAGTGTGCCTCAGTCGAGCTGGCACACTGGAGCGGTGACCGTCAGCGCTGCCCACCGTCCCGAGTCCGGGCCCCTCGGTCCGCAAGAATTGGCGACCGCTGCGGTGATGAGCAGCTTCACCGTCGCGCTGACGGTGATCGGCGTGCTGGTGCCGATGGCAGCGATTCTGCAGGTAGTCGCCGCTATTCCCATGTCGGTGGTGGCCCTTCGCTATCGCACGCGAGCATTGGTCACCTCAGCGGTGGCGGGCATACTCGTAGGATTCGTCGCGGCCGGCACTCAGACGGCGCTCACCGTGGCCAGTGCGGCATTGCTGGGCGGTCTGGTCGGCCGGGCGAAGCGCCGGAAACAAGGCCTGTTCGGCGTGCTCGTCACGTCGGCAATCGTCGGACCGGCACTCGGAGCCCTCGCGGTGCTGTTGCTGCTGATCCTCGTCCCGCTACGGCAGCTGTTTCTCGAGACGCTCCGCAACACCATCGAAGGCATCTCCCGACTGTTCGAGCGGGTATCCGCCCCGCAGGCCATCCCCGATGTCATTCGCAGCAGCAGCACAGCGGTACTCGACAACTGGTGGTGGTGGGTCGGCGGGTCCATCGCATTCGGCATCGTCACCGGAACTCTGTTCGCGTGGCTGATCCTCACCGCCATCCTCGATCGCCTCTCGGCCATCCCCACACCGGAGCCGTTCGTCTCGGGCATCGACGACGAGATCGTGCCACTGCCCGTCACCCTGACCGCCGTGGGCTACCGGTATCCCGGTAGCAGATCGGCAGCGTTGAGCGGCATCGACCTGCACATCGAACCGGGAGAATTCGTCGCGATCGTCGGCCACAACGGATCCGGCAAATCCACGCTGACGCGCATCCTCGCAGGCCGTGAACCCTCCGAGGGCTCGGTGACTCGTCCCGGCTCCACCGGACTCGGCCGGTACGGCGGCACCGCAGTGGTGTTGCAGCGACCCGAAAGTCAGATCCTCGGCACCCGCGTCGCCGACGACGTCGTATGGGGACTGCCACCCGGCGACTCTCGTCCCGACGTCGACGCCTTGCTCGACGAGGTGGGGTTGAGCGGCATGGGTGCTCGCGACACGGCCTCGCTTTCCGGCGGCGAGATGCAGCGACTTGCCGTCGCCGCGGCCCTGGCTCGTCGCCCCGCTCTGCTGATCGCCGACGAGGCAACCGCCATGATCGACGCCTCGGGCCGGGAACATCTGGTCTCATTACTCGCGGCACTGCCCCGTCGGCACGGGATGTCGGTCGTACTCGTCACCCATCATGTCTCGGAAACTGTTGCCGCTGATCGCGTCGTACATCTGCACGAGGGCATGCAGGTGCAGCACGACACTCTGTGGATGCAGACCAGGACCGGCAACGCTGCTGTGCTGCACGACAATTCGAGCCCGCGCCTGCTCGAACTACGCGACGTGCGGCACGTCTACAACAGGCGCACCCCGTGGGCACAATCGGCGTTGAACGGCGTCGACATCACCGTCAAGCGAGGCGAGGGAGTTCTCGTTCTCGGCGGAAACGGTTCGGGCAAGTCGACTTTGGCGTGGATCATGGCCGGGCTCACCGGGCCCACCACCGGCGGCGCGCAGCTCGACGGCAAGGCGATGACGTCGCGAGTCGGCGACGTCGGGCTGGCCTTTCAGCATTCGCGCCTGCAATTGCAGCGGCGCACCGTCTCCGAGGACATCGCCGCGGCCGCGGGACCCGAAACCGGCTCTGCCACAGTGTCGGCCGCGATGGATGCCGTCGGCCTCGACCGGTCACTGGCCGCCCGCGACGTCGACTCGCTCAGCGGCGGGCAGATGCGACGCGTGGTGCTGGCCGGTCTGATCGCTCGTCGACCCCGCATCTTGGTGCTCGACGAGCCGCTGGCCGGACTCGACCCGCCCGGACGCGACGACATCATCGGCGTCCTCGCCGGCCTGCGTGAGCGCGGCGTATCGATCGTGGTCATCTCGCACGACGTGGACGGTATGGACGCCGTCTGCAGTCGAACCATCACGATGGCCGACGGCCACATCGTCTCCGATTCGATTCATGGGAGCGTGCATTCGTGACGACCGTCGTACTGCGCCAGGTTCCGCGGTTCTCACCCATTCACCGGCTGTGGGCGGGCACCAAGCTCATCGTGGTGTTGCTGCTCAGCATCACCCTCGTCGTGGCTCCGACGTGGCCTGCCCTCGGCATCGTGTTCGCGCTGCTGGTCGTCGCGGCTGTCATCGCCCACATTCCGATCACGGCTCTACCTCGGCCACCGTGGTGGATCTGGGCGCTCTTCGGTGTCGGAGCACTGATCAATCTGCCCATCGGCGGCGCAGCGGTTCTGCTGTACTTCCGTGCCACGCTGTTCGTGTTCGTTCTGCTCGGCGCATCGATGATGATCGGGTGGACGACGTCGATGAGCGACATCGCTCCGGCGGTGTCGAAACTCGGTGCACCGCTGAAGAAGCTGAAGCTGCCGGTCGACGAGTGGGCGATCGCCGTGGCGCTCAGCCTGCGGTCGCTTCCGCTGCTCATCGAGGAGATGCGCACCCTCAACGCCGCCCGACGGCTGCGACCGAAACCCGTGGTCAACAGTGCGTCGGACAATTCGCTGGTCGACATCGTGACCACGGTGATGTCGGTGGCCATCAGGCGCGCGGACGAGATGGGTGAAGCCATCACCGCACGCGGGGGCACCGGCATGATCACCGCCACCGAGGCACGTTTCAAGGCCTCGGACGCGGCGACTCTGGTGGTGGTGACGCTGGCCTGCGCGGCCGCGATCGCGATCAGCTTCCTGCTGCGGTGAGCTACTCCCCCGCGAGACGCTCGGTGCGTGAGTTCAACGCCTTGACGAACACGTCCGGGATATCGCGGGGATCCTCCGCGACATAGCTCGTACCACCGGTGGCCGCGGAGATCTGCTGCAGCGCAACCGGATCGGCATCACTGGTGACGCCGACCGTGATGATCACGATGGGACGCACCGGATCCTGCTCCTTCTGCAGGGCGGCGAGAAGCTGGTCCAGGGAAATACTGCCGTTGTCCTCGTTCGCGCCGTCGGTGAGGATGATGACGCTGTTGACGTAATCGGGGTCGTAGCCCTCCTTGACACGTCGGAACGCCGCCAGCGTCGTGTCGTAGAGTCCGGTCCCGCCTCCGACCAGAGCCGGTAGCCCACGGACTGCATCGAGAATGGCCTGACGCTGCGGCTTACCGTCGAACGTGTTGCTGACCGGGCCGAGCGGCACCAGTTCTCGATAGTCCTGCTTTCCACCACCGAGTCCGATGGAGAAGGCCCACAGCCCCATCTGCGTCTGGTCGCTGAACAGATCGTTGGCACCGAGCGAGGCATCGACGGTCAACGCGATGCGGGTGGAGTCGCCGGATTTCGCCGCCATCGAACCCGATACGTCCTCGACGACGAGGGTCCGGAGCGGCAACGCGAGCACCGCCCAGTCGCGCAGCGTCGTCTCGATCGACAGCGGATTCTTGATTTCCAACGCGGCGACCGAGCCGACGCCTCTGCCGTCGGCCAAGGGGGTTCCACTCGACGTTCGGAAGCCGGCTGCAACGAGTGTGTCCGTCGCCGACTGCGAGGCCAGCACCGACGCCAACGCGGCCCCGGCGGCCTTGACGCGGTCGTACTCCGGCCCGGCCGGAGCCGTGACGGCGAGGGGGTAGTTGAGGAAGTAGCTGCCCGTCGGCGGCACCGACTCGGTGAGCGACGATCCGGGGTTCGCTGCCTCGTAGGCCAGCACGGCCTGTTCGGTGGCGACGCTGGTTCCGCCCTCGGTCGCCACCTGGGCGACGAGGTCCGGGGTGTCGTGGGGCGTGTCGGCTATCCGGCCGAAGTCCTGTGCCATGGGCACCAGAGCGGCGGACACGGCTTTGGCGTCGGAGATCGCGACCTCGGACTCGGCCAGCGCACCGAGGATCGCAGCGTTGGACGCACTACTGGTGAGCGGATCGCCGATGCGTTGGCCCGGCATCTGCAGCACGCTGAGCCAGGTGTCGGTCACCGGAGCGGCCTCGGAGGCCGACACCAGCACGGGCAGTGTGTTCGCCACCGATGTCTTGGCGAGTTCGGGCAGGGCTCCGGTCGAACGCAAAGTCTTGAGCAGCCACAACGTCGAGTCCGGGATCCACAGGTCGGGGCGCTTCTCGTCGGTACCTGCGATCTCGGTCGCCGTGTCGGTGGGGCGCTCGGCCCGCACCTCGAAGTCGACGCAGCCGCGGTCCACCTCGCCCGCCTGGGCCAGGATCTGCTGCACCGGTTCGGCGATCGAGGTGTCCACCGCGAGCGAGACCGTGTCCAGCGATTCGCACGAGTCCGAACCCGCTGCGCGTACGGCCTGGACGCCGAACCAGCCTCCGGCCGCGACCACGACTACTGCCAGCGCGGCCGCGCCCCAGGTCACGGCAGGACTGAACCTGCGACTACTGCCGCTGTGACGTCCCGACATCGCTGGCTCCCCTACCTATACCCCCGAGACGACTGTGTTGCGGGACTTCTCCGCACTACCCCACGTGACGGAGAGCACGCGGCGCACAGCATAGCCGCTCCCGTCAGCGACCGGAACGGCTTCTCAGTGCATTGACGAAGACGTTCGGTATTTCGGCGGGGTTTCGCGCCACGAAGCTGGTACCCCCGGTGGCAGCAGAAATTTGTTGCAGCACACCCGCATCGGCGTCGTCGGTGATACCGATGGTGACGATGACGACCGGACGAGACGGGTCCTGTTCGGTACGCAGTGTGGCCAGCAGCTCGTCGAGCGAGATGCTGTTCGGGTCCTCGTTGGCACCGTCGGTGAGGATGATGACGCTGTTCACCGCGTCGGGGTCGTAGCCCTGCTGCACGGTGCGGAACGCGGCCAACGTGGTGTCGTACAGTCCGGTTCCACCACCGACCAGGGACGGAAGGGTGCGGGTCTGCTGCAGCAGCACTTCCCGCTGGGTCGTGTTGCCGACCTTCTCGTCCATGCGCCGGATCGGTGCCAGCTCACGGTAATCCTGATCGCCGCCGCCGAGTCCGATGGAGAAGGCCCACAATCCCATCGACGCGTTGTCGGGAAACAGTCGATTCCCGGTCTCGCTGGCCTGCACCGTCATCGCGATCCGGGTGTTCGCCCCGGCGCTGTAGTTCATCGAGCCGGACACGTCTTCCATCACGAGCGTTCGCGACGGGAGCGCCAGCACCTGATATTGACGCAGCACCGATTCGGCAGCCTGCTGGTCGCCGATCGCCAGACTCTCGACGGCACCGATACCACGATCCGAATCGAGGGGCGCGTCGTCTTCCGACCGAAAACCGGCCTCGGACAACATCTCCCGACCTCGATCGGATTCGATGACCGCGGCCAGTGCGGTGCCGACCGACTTCGCGCTGTCGTGCCGCTCGCCTGCAGGCTCGGTGACGGCCAGCGGGAAGTTCAGAAAGATGCTGCCCGTCGGCGGCACCGTCGCACCGAGTTCGGCACCGGTGTCGTTTCGGTACTGCAACATGGTCTGCTCGGACACCACGGCCACGCCGCCGTCGGCCACCAGATCGTCCAACCGGGTGGTGGGATCGGCTTCGCCTCGGGTGGCGGCCTGAGCCTGAGCGATCGGCACGAGCGCCGTGGACACCGCATCGAGGGCCTTCTTGTCTCCACCCGCCTCGGCTACCGCCCCGAGGATCGCCGCGTCGGAGATGGTGTTGGCCAACGGATTACCGATGCGCAAACCTTCGAGCTTCAGTGCGGTGAGCCACGTGTCGAAGAACGGAACCTCGTCCTTGCGGGTTGCGAGGACGGCCGGGGTGCTCGCCACCGACTGGCTCGCCAGGTCGATCAGCGAGGCGGTCGATCGCACTGTCTTGCCGACCCACAGCGACGAATCGGGAATCCAGAGCGAGGGAACGTCGTCGCCTTTGGCCACTGCGGCCGACACCTGACCCGACTCCATCGCCGTCACCGCCACCTCGGCACAACCGAGATCCTCGGGCGCGGAGTCGTCGACGATCTTCTGCAGTACCGGCGCGATCGCGGGGTCGGCAGCCAACGTGTAGTTCGACGGGTCACCGCAGTCGCTGCCGAAGACCTTCTGCGCCACGAACACTCCGCCTGCGACGATCAGAAGCAGGACGACGGCAACGACGACGTACTTGGCGAACCCTCTGTTGCCCGTCGCGGACGACGGCGCACTGTGCCTACCGGGCATGTATCTCCACTCCTACACCGTCAGGCGTAGATCTTGACGAACGTCTTCAGCGAGTTCTCGATGTCGCCCTTGAGCGCGCGAGCGACACCGGACCCGATGGGTCCGAACAACGGGGCACCGCCCAGGTTGACGTCGATCGTGATCTCGGACCCGTCACCCTTGGACTTCACAGACAGGTCGAGACCGATCTTCACTCCGCCCTTACCGTTGCCCTTGAGCTCGAGCTTCCGGGGCGGATCGTAGGACTCGATCTTCCACGAGACGCGGTTGCGCATGCCCTTCACGCTGGCGATGGAGTCCAGGGTGGTGCCGACGGCCAGCTGCTCGGGCAGCTCACCGCGCCACGCTTCGTGGATGGAGAGCCACTGCTCGTAGCCGGACAGATCGGACGCATGCGCCCACGTCTGCTCGGGAGTCAGCGGGACGTCGAGGGAAACCTTCAGCTTGGCCACAGCAGGGATGGTAACCGCTGGACGAAAAATGCCCGTGTGAGGCCTTGCTCACACGGGCACTTCGCGAACAGTTCTACAGGTGGATCAGTGGGCGCTGGCCTTCTCCGCACCGATGCCGGTGAGAGAGCGAACCTCCATCTCGGCCTGCTTGTCGGTGTTCTCGGTGTCCTTCGAGATCAGCGTTCCGACGATACCGAGGATGAATGCCAACGGAATCGACACGATGCCGGGGTTGGACAGCGGGAACCATGCGAAGTCCGAGCCGGGGATCATCGACGTCTTCGATCCCGACACGGCCGGGGAGAAGATGATCAGCACGATCGTCGAGATCAGGCCGCCGTACATGCTGAACAGTGCGCCCGTGGTGGTGAAGCGACGCCAGAACAGCGAGTACAGGATGGTCGGCAGGTTCGCTGCTGCCGCGACGGCGAACGCCAGCGCCACCAGGAAGGCGATGTTCTGCCCGTTCGCGAGGATGCCGAGGCCGATGGCCAGGATGCCGATGACGACGGCCGTGATCCGCGAGACCTTGACCTGCTTCTTGTCGTCGACCTTGCCCTTCTTGATGACGCTCGCATAGATGTCGTGAGCGAACGACGCCGACGCGGTGATCGTCAATCCGGCGACGACGGCGAGGATGGTCGCGAAGGCGACCGCAGAGATGACGCCGAGCAGAATGACGCCGCCGAGCTCGAAGGCCAGCAGCGGGGCTGCGGAGTTCTGACCGCCGGCGGAGGCCAGGATGCGGTCGGGTCCGACGATCGCTGCGGCGCCGTAGCCGAGCACGAGGGTGAACAGGTAGAACGCACCGATGAGCGCGATGGCCCACACGACACTGCGACGAGCTTCCTTGGCGGTGGGCACCGTGTAGAAGCGCATCAGCACGTGCGGCAGACCTGCCGTACCGAGGACGAGTGCGATGCCGAGCGACAGGAAGTTGATCTTCGAGGTGGCGCTGCCGCCGTACTGGGCACCGGGCTCGATGACGTCACGAGCACCGACGATCGGGTCGGCCGAGCTCGACACCATCGCCTGCGCGCTGCCGAGAAGCTCGGAGAAGTTCAGGCCGAACTTGGCGAGCACGAGCACGGTCATGAATGCGGCACCGGCGATGAGCAGAACGGCCTTGATGATCTGCACCCACGTGGTGCCCTTCATACCGCCGATGAGCACGTACGCGATCATCAGCACACCGACGATGGCGATCACGATGGACTGTCCGGTGCGGTCGGAGATGTCGAGCAGCAGTGCGACGAGTCCGCCTGCGCCTGCCATCTGAGCCAACAGGTAGAACAGCGACACCGTCAGCGTCGACAGTGCGGCCGCGGTACGAACCGGGCCTTGCTTGAGCCGGAAGCTCAGCACGTCCGCCATCGTGAACTTGCCGGTGTTCCTGAGCAATTCGGCAACGAGCAGGAGCGCGACGAGCCAGGCGACGAGGAACCCGATGGAGTACAGGAAGCCGTCGTAGCCGTAGACGGCGATGGCACCGGCGATACCGAGAAAGCTTGCGGCCGAGAGGTAGTCACCGGCAATGGCGACGCCGTTCTGCGGTCCGGAGAATCCGCCGCCCGCGGTGAAGAACTCCGCAGACGTCGCGTTCTTCTTGGAGGCGCGAATGACGACGGCCATCGTGATGAGGACGAACGCGCCGAAGATCGCGATATTGACGAGCGGTTCACCGACGGTGGTGTCGGCGGCCTGGGCTAGTACATTCACGACTTCGCTCCCTGGGAGGCTTCCATCTCGGCGCGCAGGGCTGCGGCGCGAGGATCGAGTTCACGGTTGGCGAACCGCACGTAGATGCCGGTGATGGCGAACGTGGTGACGAACTGGCCGAGGCCGAGCAGCAGACCGACGTTGATGTTGCCCCACACCTTGGTCGACATGAAGTCGACGGCGTAGGTGCTGAGCAGCACGTAGATGACGTACCAGACCAGGAAGAACCCGGCCATCGGGAACACGAAGCTACGCAGGCGGTGCCGGAGTTCCTGGAACTCGGGACTGGCCTGCATGTCGACGAACGCTTGCGCGTCCGGTGGCGAATTGGTTTCCGGTGCGGTCACCTTGGACTCCTGAAGTAGATGTGAGCTGTAGCTGACTCGGAACAGTAGTGAGAGTCAGGTCACAACATCAGGGGGTGGCGTCGATCACACGACGGGCTGCGGGAGTGTGCGACGAGCGGTAGCGCAGACCCGACGAACGGCCTCCTCTCGCTACAGCTCGCGCTCTCGGTCTTTGCCCATGTCGAGGCCTTCGGGCAGGTGCAATCGGGCGAAGATTCGGGAGATGTCCGACGGCACTGTTCGCCGGGTGGCGAGGCTGACGACGATCATCGCGGCGAAGGCCACGGGAACGCTGACCGCGGCCGGGTAGCCGAGTATCGCTGCCGCCCAGCCCCCGAGGACGCCGTCGGAGATGGGGGTGACGACGGAGATCGACGCGGCGACGAGGGAGAGTCCGCCGCCGAGGAACAGCCCGGCCGCGGCTCCTGCTGCGGTGAGTCCGCGCCACCAGATGCCGAGCACGAGCAGCGGACACAGCGTGGACGCGGCGACGGCGAACACGAGCCCGACGGTACGCGAGAGATCCAGTGAGACAACGCCGATCGACAGTGCAAGTGGCACTGCGCCGGCAAGGACGGCCGCGACACGAAAGTCTCGGACCTTGCCCGAGAGCACGTCGGTGCTCAGGACACCCGCGATGCTGACCAGCAGGCCGGACGACGTGGACAGGAAGGCGGCGATAGCACCGGCGGCGACGAGTGCGGCCAGCAGCTGGCCGGGTACCCCCGACAGCACGGAGCCGGGCAGCAGCAACACTGCGGCGTCGGAGGCACCGGTGATGAGCAGTTGCGGCACGTAGAGCCGGGCGAACACTCCGAGGACCGTCGGGAACAGATAGAACGTGCCGAGCAGCGCCAGCACGGTCAGCGAGGTCAATCGCGCGGCTCGGCCGTCGGGGTTGGTGTAGAACCGCACCAGCACGTGCGGCAGCCCGAGGGTGCCGAGGAACGTGGCCAGGATCAGTGAATACACCTGGTAGAGCGGGTGCTGACCGCCCAGTCCCCCGCCGGGCATCGCCCAGGCGCGGTCGGTGGTCGGCGCGCCGGCGACTACCGGAACCGGCGAGCCTGCGTCGAGGGTGAGCAGTGTCCCGGACCCGAGCCGGTGTTCGCCGGCATCGAGAGTCACACGTCCGTCGACGCTCTGCTCGTCCAGGGTTCCTGCCACGGACACCACGATCGGCGAGTCGACCTGCACGAGCACGTCGGTGGTGATGTCGACCCGGGTCTGCTCGGCGACGGTCGGCGGGGCCGCGGTACCGACGCTGCGGTCGTCGGCGACGAAGTGGACGGTCAACACCAGCGCAGGGATGGCGATCGCGGTGAGCTTGAGCCAGTACTGGAACGCCTGCACGAAGGTGATCGAGCGCATTCCGCCGCCGACGACGTTCGCGATGACGATCAGACCGACCGCGAGTGCTCCCACCCAGCCCGGCACCCCGAGGAGGATGTTCAGCGTCAGGCCTGCGCCCTGGAACTGCGGCACCAGATACAGCGCGCAGATCACCACCACCACGAGCATGGCCACGGTACGCAACCATGGTGCGCCGAGCCGGAATTCGACGAAGTCGGGCACCGTGTACGCACCGCTCCTGCGCAGTGGGGCGGCGACGAAGAGCAGCAGACCGAGATAGCCTGCGGTGAAGCCGACGGGATACCACAGCGCATCGGCACCGTACTTGGCGATGAGCCCCGCGACACCGAGAAACGATGCGGCAGAAAGGTATTCACCCGAGATAGCCGCGGCGTTCCACCGCGGTCCGACGGTCCGCGAGGCCACCAGGAAGTCGGAGGTGGTGCGCGCCAACCGAACTCCGTAGACACCGATGCCGACGGTGGCCAGCGCGGCCACGATCAACGCAATCAATGTCGCGACGGGTATCGATCCGTTCACCGGCGCCTAGTCCTCGACCAGGCCGACGAACTCGGCCTCGTTACGCTCGGCGCGGCGCACGTACGCGCGGCCGACGCCGAACAGCAACGGATAGATGGCCACCCCCAGAAGCAACCACGGCAACCCGATACCGAACGGCGCGACATCGGTGAAACGGGTGAGCAGCATGCCCAGCAGGGGAATCGCGAACAGGATCGACAACGTCATCACTGCCAGGCGCAGCGACAGCAGGAGTTGCGCACGCACCAGGCTGCGCACCAGCGCGTCGCCCACCTCGGTTTGCTCCTGCACCTCGACGCGGGTGCGCACCAGGCGCGCGCCGCGGCGCTGCGAGAGCACCACCCGCTCCCGGTGCGGCTGACTCACCGCGCACCTCTCGTCACCGCGACGACCACGACTGCAGCGGACCGCGCACGAGCCGGTCCTTGAGTTCTCTGGTGTGCCGCCGGCTCACCGGTAGCTCGCAGGCCGGCAGCGCGCCGGTGGCGCGCAGACACACCACCAAGCCCGAACCGACGCTTCTGATTCCGGTGACCAACGGAAGCGAAACCAGATACGAACGATGCACTCGCAGGAAACCGGCATCGGCCCAACGACTTTCGAGAGCAGAGATGGGAATACGCACCAGGTGCGAACCGGTGGCGGTATGCAGCCGCGCGTAGTCACCGTCGGCCTCCACCCACGCCACCGACGACCGGTGCACCAGCGTGGTGGTTCCACCGAGCTCGACCGGGATGACCTCGTCGGCAGCCGATTCGCCCGACTCGGCGGGCCGACGACGGGCGAGCAGAACCCGTCGGACGGCCTCGGCCAAGCGGTCGTCGCGCAACGGCTTGAGGAGGTAGTCCACCGCGCCCAGATCGAAGGCAGCCAGTGCCCGATCGTCGTGCGCGGTGACGAACACGACCGCAGGTGGCCGAGCGAACGCCGACAGGATTCCGGCGAGCTCGAGGCCGTCGAGGCCGGGCATGTTGATGTCGAGGAACACTGCATCGACCACGGATTGACCGGAGGTCTGCTTGAGTTGGCGCAGGGCGGTGGTCGCGTCCTGCGCGGTGTACACCTCGGACACGGCCTCCTGCTCGCGCAGCAGGAAAGCCAGCTCGTCCAGGGCGGGCCGCTCGTCGTCGACCGCCAGCACGACCAGCCCGCGCGCGGCACCGGAGTTCGCTGGATGCGTCATGCCCGCACCCCCGGCCTGAACTTGGGCACCCGAAGGCTCACTTTCGTGCCTGCTCCCGGTGCGGTGTCCACGACGAGACCGTAGTCGTTTCCGAAGGCCGCCCGCAGCCGATCGTCCACGTTCGCCAGTCCGACGTGGGCCGCATCCTCGGTGTGCATGCTGCCCGATCGCAGTACCTCGGGGTCCATTCCCACTCCGTCGTCCTCGATGCTGATCACGGCGTCGGTGCCCTCGTCGGCGGCGATGATCGTGACGCGACCGCCGTCGGCCTTGCCCGACAACCCGTGCCGGACGGCGTTCTCCACCAGCGGCTGCAGTGCCAGAAAAGGCAGGGCCACCCCGAGCACCTCGGGAGCCACCTGCAGGGTGACCTGCAGCGAATCGCCGAACCGGGCCCGTTCGAGCGTCAGGTACCGATCGATGTTGCGTAGCTCGTCGGCGAGCACGGTGAATTCCCCGGCGTTGCGGAAGGAGTACCGGGTGAAATCGGCGAATTCGAGCACCAGTTCCCGTGCCCGATCCGGGTCGGTACGGACGAACGACGCGATGGTGCCCAGCGCGTTGTAGATGAAATGCGGGCTGATCTGGGCCCGGAGTGCACGCACCTCGGCTCGGTCCAACCGCGCCCGCGATGCGTCGAGTTCGGCGAGTTCGATCTGACCGAACGCGTAGCGCGCGACCTCGGCGATGGCCCCGAGCATCCCCGGCCCTGGTTCGGCCACCACCGCGGCACCGAGCACCCCCACCACCGGCGAATCCTCGTCGATCAACGGCTGCACCACCAGTGCTTTGACCTCGTGGATCGAGCCGAGCGGAAGCCGCACCAGCACTCGCCGCTGCCCGTCGACGGCGCGTCTGGCCGCCTCCACGAACGCCGGAGTCAACTCCGGCCACGGCCCGTCCCAGGCCAGCAGCGACGCACTCGGATCGCAGATACCCAATGCATCCGCCCCGGTCAGGACTCGAAGATGGGGAGCAGCGGCGGCAGCCGAGCGGGCATCGAGACCGTTCCGCAGCGGCTTCGCCGCCAACGACGCGGTATGCAGGGTGGCATGAACCGCGCGCTCCTCCGGGGTGGTCAGATCGCGTCGGCCACGCAGGCTGATCAGCGCGATGGCGGTGACGATCGCCGCCACGATCACCGCCATCCACGCCAGTGCCGCGGTCATCGTGCGCAGGTGGTCGAGTTGGGCACGTTCAGGAAACGCTCGACGAGCCAGTCGACGCCGATCGCGTTGGCGGCCAGATCCGCGTGCCCCTGCTCGGGTTCCGAACGCAGTTCCACGTCGTCGCCGAGTCCGCAGGCTTTCGCCACGGCGTCGCGAGTCCACTGCGGATCGATCAGGTCGTCGCGCTCGCCGACCAGAACGAACAGCGGAACATCGGTGCGGGACGTCGGCAGCGCCACCGATCGGAGCCAGTCCGTCATACGATTCGCGGCCCGGTCATCGGCCGGGACAGCATCGGCCGGATCGATGACGGCACCCGCGTCGGCCTTGGAGAAACCGAGCAGATCGCTGCACGCCGTCAGCGCGGTCACGTTGTCGGCGAAGGTGCCGCGGATGTAGTCGGAGCGCTCGACGCTCGGATCCGTGACGTGCAGACCCTCGTAGAGAAACGGCACCAGCAACTGACGGGACAGGGTCTGTTCGGTGTCGGCTGCGAAGTACCGCGTCAGATCGGCTGCAGGCGACAGCGCGGCGACTCCGACCAGTTCCAAACCGTCGCCGTACTCCGCATTGCGCTCGGCAGCGGCCCAGACTGCTTGTCCCCCTTGAGAAGTGCCGATGGCACCCCATCGGGTTCCGACGTCGGGCACCACGGTACGCGCGGCGCGCACGGCATCGATGACGTCGTAGGCCGCAGCATCGATGTTGAGATACGCCGGATCC
Source organism: Rhodococcus sp. PML026 (assembly GCF_000963615.1). Classification (NCBI taxonomy): domain Bacteria; kingdom Bacillati; phylum Actinomycetota; class Actinomycetes; order Mycobacteriales; family Nocardiaceae; genus Rhodococcus; species Rhodococcus sp. PML026. Next base: position 624,171 of record NZ_KQ031376.1, read on the forward strand.
CCCGGAGTCCCCAGACCCTGGTAATCCGTCACCACCACGACGGTGCCGCGCTCGAGGAAGGGCGTCACCAGGCCGATGGTGCCCAACAGGTTCGGATACAGCGAGGGCGCACACTCGTCGGTGACACCGGTGGTGCCGTGCCCGACCGAGACGATCGGCCAGCCACCGGCAGGCGCAGAACCCTTGGGCACGAACACCGTTGCCGATGCCTCGGTTCCGCCACCGGTGACGCCGTCGGTGGTGCGGTAGACGATCTTCGTGGCGGATCCGCCCAGAAATGCAACACCGATGTCGACCTGACCGAGCGGCATCGACGACACGATCGACCCGCGGCCGGAGCCCTCGGGTGCCGGATTCGACGTGGGTGCCGGAGCCACGGGAGGCACGGCAGGCGAACTGCACGCGGCGAGGGCGAACACGAGTGCCGCGGCGGCCACCAGTCCGGTCGACCTCACTGTCTCAGCGCTCCCATGGTGTTCGTCGTCTACGTCGTGCGTCGTTCGATGCGTGCCTCGGCCGCGATCTCTTCCACGTCCAGACCATTCAACACTGCGCGGAGGGCTTCGTCGTCCAACTCCCCCGAGTCGCGGGCGGCGATCAGTGCTGCCCGCTGCGCGACCAGGACATTGTGCCGCAGGGTGTCGAACAGCGCGCCGGCCGCCGCGATTCGCTTCTCCCGGTCCTCGGTCTCGTCCGCGTCCATCCGGGCCCGCACCGACCGTCGCACGCGCGCGATCACCTCGGCTACCCGGTCACTGTCGACGCCGGAGATGCCGTCCTTCGCGGCCCGCTCGAGGTAGGTCTCGGCAGCCGTGCGGGCGATGGCCTGCGAGAGCAATCGTTGGTTGTCGTTGCGTTGCTGCTCGAGTGGATCGGCGACGTCCAACCGCCGAATAAGGAGCGGGAGCGTCAGGCCCTGCAGCAGCAACGTTCCGACTGCGACGACGAACGCGACGGCTTGAATCACCGCCCGCCCGGGAAATTCGTCGCCGAGAACGGTGGTGAACGGAACACCCGCGGCTGCGGCGAGAGTCACCACCCCGCGCATCCCGGCCCACGACAGCACCAGGTTCTGCTGCCACGTCAGGCCGTCGGCCACCCCCTCGCGGCGAAACACCGTGCGAAAGAGCAGGTTTCTCCCCGAGTTGAAGAAGATCCAGGCCGGACGAACGACGATGACCACGAGCAGCACCAGCAGCGCGTACCCGAAAATGTGATGCACCGGAAGACCCTCGCGCTGCACCTCGGAGATGACGAACTTCAGCTGTAAACCCATGTACGCGAACACGAATGCTTCCAGCAGCAGGTCCACCGTCGGCCACACCTGGCGCTCCTGCACCCGGGTCGAGACCGACACGTCGGCCGTGACACGGCCCAGTACGAAACCTGCGGTGACGACGGCCAACACGCCGGACGCGTGGATCTCTTCCGCTGCCAGATACGCCGCGAACGGCAGGACGAGTCCGAGCACCGTCTCGAGCGCCGAGTCGGCGATCCGGTTTCGCACGAAACGAACGATGCGCGAGAGGACGAATCCGACCAGCACGCCGCCGACGATCTCGTACAGAAAGAACAGAACCGGTGAGCCGAGTTCGATACGACTGCCCGTCACCGACGCAACGGTCAAGGTGAACAGGGTCAACGCAGCCGCGTCGTTCACCAGGCTCTCCCCGGTGAGGATGGCCATCATTCTCGCGGGCAGGCCGAGCTTGCGGCCGACGGCGATCGCAGAGACCGCGTCGGGTGGGGCCACGACGGCACCGAGCACGAGGGCCGCGCCCAGGGTCAGCTCGGGAACGAGCAGGTTGGCGAAGTACCCGACGGCCACGGTCGTCACGATCACCATCACCAGACCGAGGCGCAGGATCTGACCGATGTTGCGGCGAAAACTGACGAAGGAGTAGTTCAGCGCCGCGGAGTACAGCAACGGCGGCAGCACGACACCGAGGATGAGCTGGGGCGAGAGACTGATGTGCGGTACGCCGGGCACGAACGATGCGATGGATCCGACGGTCACCAGAACGAGCGGGACCTGCAGGTCCAGACGCTTGGCGAATCCCGCGACCGCGATCGCGAAGATGACTACGAGAAGAAGTACCGGTCCGTCCACCCGCCCGATTCTGCCGCCCGCAGCGCCCTACGGCACCACCGACGACCCGAACACCGGGTGGACGGTCCGAATCGACCTACTTGTCCGGAATTGCCTTCTTGGCTGCTTCCTGCACCTTGTCGATCTTGTCCGCGTACTTGCCGCCGGTCTTGTTGTCGATCAAGTCCCCGGCCTTCTCCACGACGTCGTCGATCTTGTCCGCGTTCTCTGCCGCAAGGTCCTTGCCCTTGTCGACCATGCCCTTCAAATTGTCTGCGAAGCCCATGAAACTCTCCTGCCAGTCGGGTGAAACGGAACACCTGCAGTTTACGTTCGCTCCTGCCGGTTGCGCAGTACCGATCCGAATCGGTGGGCGACCTCGACGAGTGCGATACCGACAGCGCCGATGATCAACGCGCTCGTGGTGGCACCGACGTTCGAGGGATCGAGCTTGAAGAAGGTGCGGCAGAACGGGATTGCGAACAACAACAGGTATCCGCCGACGGATCCCGCGAGCAGCACCACCTTCCACCAGGTGTACGGCCGCGCGACGACGGCCAGGACCCACAGCGCGATCATGATCAACGTGATCAGTGCGGTGGTGCTCGCCTGGGTCACCTGTGTCTCGGTGGCGTTCGGACCCGCGTAGGCCAGCAGATACGACACGAACGTGCACGAGCCGACGATCAACCCGGACGGAACGGCCAACCGCATCACCCGCGAGACGAACCCGCTGCGTGCCCGTTCGTTGTTCGGGGCCAGCGAGAGCACGAACGCCGGAATGCCGATGGTGAACCACGCGGCGATGGTCACGTGCCTCGGCAGGAAGGGATACGGGATCGGCTCGAAATGGAAGACCTGCGACAGCACTCCCGAGAGCCCGATCAGAAACGCCAGCAACACCGAGTACACGGTCTTGGTCAGGAACAGGTTGGACACGCGCTCGATGTTGCCGATGACGCGTCGCCCCTCCCCTACGACATAGGGCAGCGTGGCGAACTTGTTGTCCAACAACACGATCTGCGCGACGGCACGCGTGGCCGCACTACCCGAGCCCATCGAGACACCGATATCGGCGTCCTTCAATGCGAGCACATCGTTGACGCCGTCACCGGTCATCGCAACGGTATGACCTCGAGACTGCAACGCGCCCACCATCGCACGCTTCTGGTCCGGCCGAACGCGGCCGAACGTCGTCGAGTTCTGCACGGAGTCGGCCAGTTGCTCGGAATCCTCGGGCAGGTCACGTGCGTCGATCGGGGCGTCGCCACCGGGAAGTCCGAGCGAGCCGGCGACCGCGCCGACCGACACGGCGTTGTCCCCGGAAATGACCTTGACCTGAACGTGCTGACTTGCGAAGTACTCCAACGTGTCTCGGGCGTCCTCGCGCACCTTCTGCTCGAGAATCACCAGAGCCCGCGGGGTGACGACTCCCGGCGCCGCGGTGTCGTCGACGGCGAGGTCACTGCTGGCGAGCAGCAGTACCCGCAGACCCTTGGAGCCGGCATCTTCGGCCTGTCGAGCGGTCTCCGAGGTCGGGTCGAGCAACACGTCCGGGGCACCGAGCAGCCAGTTACCGTGCTCGCCGTACGACAGACCGCTCCACTTCTTGGCCGAGGAGAACGGGGCCACCGCGCTCTGCGTCCACCCCGGCGCGTCGGGGTACGCCTCGGCTACGGCCTGCACACTGGCATTGGGCCGCGGGTCGTCGTACGCCAGAGACGCCAATACTTTTGGCACCGAGTCGGAGTCGTGCTCGTCGATCAACACCAATTCCGAGAGCCGCATGCCGTTCTCGGTGAGAGTGCCGGTCTTGTCGGCGCACACCACGTCGACGCGCGCGAGCCCCTCGATGGCAGGCAATTCCTGCACCAGGCACTGCCGTTGCCCGAGCCTGATGACACCCACCGCGAACGCGATCGACGTCATCAGCACCAGACCCTCGGGGACCATCGGGACCAGCGCCGCGACCATACCGTTCAAGGCAGGCCGCAGAGCCTGCCCGCTGGAGAACAATTGGTTGTAGATGATCAGCGCCCCGGCCGGAATCATCAGGTAGGTGATGAATTTCAGGATCTTGTCGATACCGCTGCGCAGCTCGGACTTGACCAGGGTGAACTTGCTGGCCTCTTCGGCGAGCTTGGCAGCATAGGCGTCGCGTCCGACCTTCGTTGCCCGGTAGGCCCCACTGCCCGAGACGACGAAGCTGCCCGAAAGTACCTGCGCTGCTTCGAGTTTGTGCACCGTATCGGCCTCACCGGTGAGCAGCGACTCGTCGATCTCCAGGCTTGCCGTCTCGATGACCTCGCCGTCGACGACGATCTGATCACCCGGTCCAAGTTCGACGATGTCACCGAGGACGACCTCGTCGGGCGGAATCTGTTGCGAGACACCGTCGCGTCGCACCTGCGGCTTGTTCTGACCGACGATGGCCAACCGATCCAGCGTGCGCTTCGCGCGGATCTCCTGAATGATTCCGATGCCACTGTTCGCGACGATCAACAGGCCGAACATGCCATCGATCACCGAGCCCGTCGAGAGCACGATGATCAGCAGCACACCGAGAATCGCGTTGATTCGGGTGAACACATTGCCCCGGACGATGTCGCGAACCGAGCGTGAAGCGCGAGCGGGAACGTCGTTCGATTTCCCCTCGGCCCGCAGTGCGGCGACCTCCGCCTCGGTCAGCCCGGTGTCCCGCTGTGCATCGGCGTCGATAGACATGCGTGCAGCCTAGTTGGGTCGTTCCGGCAGGCTCCACTCCTTGCCTAGTGGGGCTCAGCCCAGACGGGTCCACCAGCGATCGTCGGGCACGGTCCTCGTACCGTCGACGCGTTGACCCGGCATCGGCACCGCCACCTGCACTCCGACGTCCTGCGCGGCGGCGTGCAGCCGCACGATCGGCTCGGACCACGGGTGGAACGCCAGGTTGAACGTCGCCCAGTGGATCGGCACGAAGACCCCCGACGGCGTCAGATCGACGTGCGCCGTGACAGCCTCCTCGGGATTCATGTGGATGTCCGGCCACCGCACGTCGTAGGCCCCGACCGGAAGAAGCGTCAGGTCGAAGGGTCCGTACTTGCTGCCGATCTCGGCGAACTTCGGTGTGTAACCGGTGTCGCCGCCGAAGAAGACGCGTCGTACCGGACCGGCGAACGCCCAGGACGCCCACTGCGTCGAATCGCGAGTCAGGCCGCGTCCGGAAAAGTGACGAGCCTCGGTGCACGTGACGGTGAGGCCACCGATCGCCGTCTGCTCGTCCCAATCGAGTTCGATGATGCGCTCACCCGGCACCCGCCACTTGCGCAGGTGCGCGCCGATGCCCAGGGGCACGACGAAGGGAGCCGACTGCGTGCTCGCCAGCTTCTGCACCGTCGCCTTGTCCAGGTGGTCGTAATGATCGTGGGAGATCACGATGGCGTCGACCCGAGGTAGGTCCGTCAGGTCGACCGGCGTCGGATGCAGCCGTGCCGGGCCCACCACCGAGGACGGGGACACACGATTGCTCCACACCGGATCGGCCAGAATGCGATACCCGTCGACCTCGACGAGCACACTCGAATGTCCGTACCAGGTGACCGCCAGCTCGCCCGCGTCCACCGGCGCGATCGGCGGTGCCAGTGGGATCGGCCGCTGCGGCCTGCCCTTACCTCGCTCGGTGAACAGCGAGACGAGCATGTTCTTCTGCCCCTTCTCGCCGCGACCCGGGACGTAACTGGAGCTGGGGTCGGAGTTGTGGAATCGGCGGTCGCGGTAGCGCGGAGACCCGGCCGCGTACGGAGTGATGTGCGCTCTCCTGGCACCGATGGCCGACGGAAGCCCCCACAGCGCACGCGCCAACCATGCCCCGCCCAACGCTGCGGTTGCTCCTGCTGCCAACTTCGTCTTCGTCACGGGCACCACAGTAGGCGGCGCCGACGTCTTCGCAGCTCACCCGTAGCCTTGCCGTAGAATATTTGCGTCGGTTTTGCTGCTAGAAGGGGAGACATTGAGTACCGAACAGCTCGAATTCCAGGCGGAGACGCGTCAGCTCCTGGATCTGATGGTGCACTCCATCTACTCCAACAAGGACAGCTTTCTCCGTGAACTGATCTCGAACTCCTCGGACGCGCTGGACAAGCTGCGCCTGGAGTCGTACCGCAACAAGGATCTGGACGTCGACGTCTCGGATCTGCACATCGAGATCGACATCGACTCCTCCGCTCGTACCCTCACCATCCGGGACAACGGCATCGGCATGTCGCGCTCGGAGGTCATCGACCTCATCGGCACGCTCGCCAAGTCCGGCACCGCCGAGGTCCGCAAGAAGCTCAAGGAAGCCAAGGACGCAGCGGCTTCCGAGGAGCTGATCGGCCAGTTCGGCATCGGCTTCTACTCGACGTTCATGGTGGCCGAGAAGGTCACGCTCCTCACCCGCAAGGCCGGCGAGAGCACCGCCACCAAGTGGGAATCCACCGGCGAGGGCACCTACGAGATCACCGACGTCGACGACGCCCCGCAGGGTTCCTCGGTCACGCTGGCTCTCAAGGCCGCCGACGAGGAAGACCACCTCCACGACTACGCGTCCGAGCGCAAGATCAAGGAACTAATCAAGAAGTACTCGGACTTCATCGCCTGGCCCATTCGCATCGACGTCGAGAAGCGCGTCAAGAGCGAAGAGGAAGGCGGCGAGGACACCGTCACGATCGAGACGGAAACGATCAACTCACAGAAGGCGCTGTGGACCCGCTCCAAGGACGAGGTGTCCGAGGAGGAATACAAGGAGTTCTACAAGCACGTCAGCCACGCCTGGGACGAGCCGCTCGAGGTCATTCCGTTCAAGGCCGAGGGCACGTTCGAATACCAAGCGCTGCTGTTCATTCCGTCGCAGGCACCGTTCGACCTGTTCATGCGCGAGAGCAAGGCCGGCGTACACCTGTACGTCAAGCGCGTGTTCATCATGGACGATTCGCAGGAACTGCTGCCCGAGTACCTGCGCTTCGTCAAGGGTGTCGTCGACGCAGCGGACCTCTCGCTCAACGTTTCTCGCGAGATCCTGCAGCAGGACCGGCAGATCCGCGCGATCCGTCGTCGCCTGACCAAGAAGGTGCTCTCGACCGTCAAGGAGCTGCAGAGCGAGCAGCCCGACAAGTACAAGACGCTGTGGTCGCAGTTCGGCACGGTCCTCAAGGAAGGCCTGATCTCCGACTCCGACAACCGCGAAACCCTCTTGGGCATCTCGTCGTTCGCGTCCACCCACTCCGAAGAGGGTCTGACGACCCTCGCCGAGTACGTGGACCGGATGAAGGACGGCCAGCAGCAGATCTACTACATGACGGGCGAATCGCGTCAGCAGATCGAGAGCTCGCCGCACATGGAGGCGTTCAAGGCTCGCGGTCTCGAGGTGCTGCTGCTCACCGATTCGGTCGACGAGGTGTGGGTCGGCAACGTCACCGACTTCGACGGAAAGTCGTTCCAGTCCATCGCCAAGGGCGAGGTGGACCTCGACACCGAAGAGGAGAAGAAGGAGTCCGAGGCCAAGCGCGAGGAGCAGGACAAGGAATTCGCCGACCTGCTCACCTGGCTGACCGACACGCTCGGCGAGGACGTCAAGGAGGTACGTCTGTCGACGCGCCTGACGACGTCACCGGCCTGCGTCGTCGGTGACGAGTTCAGCTTCTCCCCGCAGCTCGAGAAGATGTACAAGGCCTCGGGCCAGTTCGTGCCGACCTCCAAGCGCATCCTCGAACTCAACCCGAACCACGACCTGGTGACGGGATTGAAGAAGGCCCGCGAGGATCGCAGCGACGATCCGCACCTCGCCGAGACCGCCGAATTGCTCTATGCGACGGCACTTCTCGCCGAGGGAACCGAGCTGAAGGATCCGGCGAAGTTCTCCAAGTTGCTCGCCGATCGGTTGACGCGCACCATCTGAGCGGCTTCGCCCCATGTGAGTGGAACTTCGTAGCCTGCTACGAAGTTCCACTCACATGCTGGGTCACTGAGGCGGGAGAATGTGCTCCCCCGTCTTGTCGGTGCTCAGTGACAGCGAACTGATGTACTGCTTCTCCCCGTTGGGCCCCGGCACGTTGGACGCGATCATGTCGGGTCGCTCGAATTCCATGCCGCTGACGTGGCACATCACGAGCTCGTCGGACGGATTGCCGTGCTCGTCGAACATCGGTAGATCGATGCCGTCATCGGTGCGTCGCAGGTAGTACTTGCCCTTGGTCGCCACCGCCAGGATGGGCGGAAGTACCAGTGCGAGAACGAGAGCCACGATGGGCGAATACGGTTTGATCGCAGACCCGAATGCCCCGAAGAACACCAGAATCGACAGGATTGCCGAGACCCCCATGGATCCGAAGCCCACCGGGTTGATGTTGTAGAGCATGCCGCGTCGAAACTCGGGCACCTTGGGCGAGAGCTTCAGGATGTACTTGTTGAAGACGATGTCCGAGGCCACCACAGCAATCCACGCGATACCGCAGTTGGCGTAGAAGCCGAGGATGCTGTTGAGGAAGTCGAACATGTTGGCTTCCATCAGGATCAGTGCGATCGCGAGGTTGAACAACACGAACACCATGCGGCCCGGATACGTCTTGGTGAGGCGGGTGTAGGAGTTGGTCCACGCCAGCGACCCCGAATACGCGTTGGTCACGTTGATCTTGATCTGGCTGATGACGACCAGGATCACCGCAAGAGTCATGGCGAGCCAACCGGGCATGAAGTTTTCGTAGATCTCCAGGAACTGGTGCACCGGTTCGTTGGCGATGCTGGATCCGTCGACGACGTTGGCGATCAGGTACACGGCGAGGAAGAGGCCGACGACCTGCTTAAGGGCACCGAAGATGACCCAGCCGGGGCCGGCGAGAAGCACTGCCGTCCACCAGCGTCGGGAATTCTCGGGAGTCTTGGGCGGCATGAAACGCAGGTAGTCGATCTGCTCGGCGATCTGCGCGATGAGCGAAAGACACACACCTGCCGCGAGCATCACCGACCCGACGTTGACGCCCTTGCCGTCGGCCCCGTCCTGACCGCCGTAGGCGAAGAACTCCCCCACCGAGTCGGGATTGCTGATCACCAGGTACACGAACGGCAGCACCATCAGGACGAGCCACAGCGGGGTGGTCCAGACCTGAAGTTTGGCAAGGGCTTTCATGCCGTAGATGACCAGCGGGATCACCATGATCGTCGAGACCGCGTACCCGATGGGCAACGGGATGCTCAGCCCGAGTTCGAGTCCCTGCGCCATGATCGAACCTTCGAGCGCGAAGAAGATGAACGTGAACGTCGCGAAGATGACGTTGGTGACGACTGACCCGTAGTAGCCGAAACCGCTTCCACGCGTGATCAAGTCGAGGTCGATGTTGTAACGGGCCGCATAGTAGGCAAGCGGAAGGCCGGTCAGGAAGATGACGACGGCGAACACCAGAATGCCCCACAGTGCATTGCCGGTTCCGTACGAGATTCCGATATTGGCACCGATGGCAAAATCCGCGAGATACGCGATGCCGCCGAGCGCGGACGTCGCGACAACACCGGTCCCCCACTTACGGTAGCTACGCGGCGCGAAGCGCAGCGTGTAGTCCTCGAGCGTCTCTTTCAGCGCGGTATCTGTCGGCGCTGGCTGTACGGCGGTCATGGATCAACAACGTAGAACCGCCACGTTGCCGACGTGTCTTGAGCCGATGTAGCTGGTGTTACTCAATCCGGCGATTCGGACATACGTCTCGGACACCCATCCACCGGGCGGTGTCAGGCAGCTGTGCGGGCCGCCAGTAGCGAGAAGTTCGACAGTTCGGCGCGCAGCATGTTCATCGCCCGGTGCTGGGCGACCCGCACTGCACCGGCCGTCATTCCCAGAGCTTCGCCGGTCTGCGGTGCGGTCAGGCCCCACACCACTCGCATCAGGATGATCTTGCTGTACTTCGGGGGCAGGGTGTTCATCAGGGCCTGCGCATGGGAGCGGAGTTCGTCGCCGAGCGCGACCTGCTCGGGACCGTCTTCGGCCGACACTTCCTCGGGCAGCTCGGCCGTCGAGAACGTCTGCCGCAGAGTCGATCGTCGGCCGGCATCGGCCAATTTGTGAGCAGCGATTCCGTAGACGAATGCCATGAACGGTTTGCCCATGTCGCGGTACTTGGGAATCGCGGTGACCAGAGCGAGGCAGACGTCCTGCACCACGTCGTCGGCCGCGACATCGAGATTGCCGATTCGAGAGGCGCAGTACCGGCGAATCGGAGGCTGGATCAACACCAGTACGCGTTCGAGTGCGGCGCGGTCACCCGCGACGGCCCGCGGTACGACGTCTTCGAGCGTGTCCATGGAAGTGCTCATGGCCGATCTCCTTCTTGGCAACGCGCGCCCTCACCTGAACGCTCACCAGTACTTCGGCACAGCCGACCGTTCGGCTTGGTCGAATCGGCTACCACATTCGAGAAAAATGTGACTCAGGTAACACGGCGTGTCGTCCGAGCGACGTACCGGACAACATCCACGTCGCGTCACGTGACCCTGACACCGCGGAGCGCACATGATTACCAGTGAGCAGAACCACCTGGTCGGTCGCCGGAGCACCGTCGCCGCAGGGGACGGCACCACGCTCGCAGTGCGCGAGTTCGGACGGCCCGATGCGGCTCTGACCGTGGTGTTCGTCCATGGACACTGCCTGCGGATGCAGTCGTGGACCGAGCTGCGCACCCACGTCGAGGATGTCTGGGGCGAGAACACGCGAATCGTTCTGTACGACCACCGCGGCCACGGCGAATCCGGTGCCGCAACGCCCGACAGCTGCACCATCGATCAGCTCGGCGAGGACCTGGCCGACGTGATCCGCGCTGTCGTACCGGTCGGGCCGTTCGTTCTGATCGGACACTCGATGGGCGGCATGACGGCGCTCTCCTACGCGCGTCAGTACCCGGATGCCGTCGGCTCGCGCCTCGTCGGGGTCGGGTTGATCGCGACATCCGCAGGCGGGATCACCGACGACGGGCTCGGTCGCTGCCTCGCGCATCCGGCCGTGTCGGCGTTTCAAGCAGCTGTTCGACGGGCCCCTCGACTGATGTCGGGTGCCAAGAGGCTCAGTCGCGGGGTCTGCGCGCCCATCGTCAGGACGGCGGGATGCGGCTCCCACAAAGTCAGCCCGCGGGTGGTCACTCTGGCGACGGCGATGCTCGGCGACACGTCCATCGTGACGATGGCCGGCTTCCTCGGCGCGTTCCGCGGACTCGACGAAGTGGCCGGTCTGGCCGCGCTGGCCTCGATTCCCACGCTGGTGCTGTGCGGTTCGGACGACCTGATGACGCCGATGCGACACTCGGAAACCCTTGCATCCCACCTGCCCGATGCACGGTTAGTACGTATCGCGCAGGCCGGACACATGGTGATTCTCGAACGAGCACACGAGGTGGCGGACGCCATCGTCGAACTCGTGACGGCAGCTCGGCGAGCTCACGTGGGGGATCTCGCCTTGGCTCGCTAGACCTTTCGACGACTGTGGCCCGCACCGGATATCCGATGCGGGCCACAGCACTGTTGTCGAGGCGGTGTTACTTCTTCACTGCGGGAGGAGCGTTGAGCAGCTGGATGAACTGTCCGGCGTTACCGATGACTGCGCCGAGGCCACCGGCAGAGGTGCCGGCGAGCGATCCGATGGCACCGAGGGCGATTGCGCCGATGACGCAGCCGCCGATGGGGCCTGCTCCGAGAAGAGTCGCGACCGGTGCGGTCACGACGACTCCGGTGATGATTCCGAGGATGCATCCGCCGACGATTCCGGTTGCAGCACCGAGGAATCCACCGACGGAGGCGGTGAGGCTGAGGTTGTCCTTGACGCCTGCGACTGCGGCGGGCAGGTCGACCTGCTGCAGGCCGGGAAGGGAGGTAGAGACCGGGGTTGCCGCGGCAGGCGAGACATCAGCGGTCAGAGTGGCGTGGTTGCCGTCGATGTCGGCAGCGACGGGGTGCGAGAATCCGTCGGCGGCGATGGCGAGCGGTACGGAGTCGACGAGTGCGCCGTTGGCGTCACGGACGACCAGGTGGTTGTCTTCGTTGCTCAGGGTGCCGGCCGTCGTGTCGACGAGGACCTGGTTGCCGGCCTGGGTGACGTTCCACCCGACGGCAGCGGCGGGAGCCGGGGCCGGATCCGCATAGGCGGTGCCCATGGCGGTCGTCATCGCTGCAATGACCAATGCGGACGTTGCCGCGAATCGAGTCAGCTTCATGTTCCTCAGTCTTTCGTCGTGTCCATCTCTCGATACCGAGCAGCGAAAAGCTATGGGCACAACGAGCGTGAAGAGCGAACCGAAGATGAACGAGAGGGGTCGAACCGAACAACGATCGATCGCATCAACGCGAAAGGGACAGAACGACTTTCAGCGACTGATCGGTTCGTAAAGGACGCGCAGGGTTTGCGCCTACTTACCGAAAAGACCAGGCTTGTTGCTGCCTCCGTGGCCCACTCCGAAGTCGTAGGCGGACTCGGCGTGCTCGTGCTCGTCCAGGCCGTCGGCCTCGTGCTGCGCGTCGGCGCGCACGCCCATGACGGCCTTGATTGCGAACGCGATAGCGGTGGTGACGACTGCCGTGTACGCGAACACCGCCACGACGGCGATGGCTTGCACCCAGAGTTGATGCAGACCGCCGCCGTACAACAAACCGTCCTTGCCCGCCGGCATCTGCGCACTGGCGACGAGTCCGATCATCAGCGTTCCGACGACACCGCCGACGAGATGCACACCGACGACGTCGAGTGAATCGTCGTAGCCGAAGCGATATTTGAGGCCGATCGCCAACGCGCACAACGCACCCGAGACGATGCCGATCGCGGCTGCACCGATCGGTGTGACGGCAGTACACGACGGCGTGATCGCGACGAGTCCGGCCACCACTCCGGACGCCGCGCCGAACGACGTCGCGTGCCCGTCCCGCCATTTCTCGACGACGAGCCACGCCGCCATCGACAGCGCGCCCGCGCCCATCGTGTTCACCAGCGCCACTGCGGCGACGCCGTCGGCCGCCAACGACGAGCCCGCGTTGAAACCGAACCAGCCGAACCAGAGCAGTCCGGCTCCGAGCATGACGGCCGGAAGATTGTGCGGACGCATGGGATCTCGCGGCCACCCGCTCCGCTTGCCGACCACGAGGGCCAGCACCAGCCCGGCCACACCCGCGTTGATCTCCACGGCCGTGCCACCGGCGAAGTCGATCGCGCCGAGCCTGTTGGTGATCCACCCGCCGAACTCACTGGTGAGCCCGTCGAGCGAGAAAACCCAGTGCGCCACAGGGAAATACACCAGCGTGGACCACAGGGCCGCGAACAGCACCCACGGCACGAAGCGCATCCGGTCTGCGACGGCACCGGAGATCAGCGCGACCGTCACCATGGCGAATCCCGCTTGGAACGCTGCGAACACCAACGCAGGGACGGTTCCCACCAACGGAATCGACACCGTGCCCGCCGCCGAGGTGTACACGCCGCCGAGCAAACCCTCGAAACCGGCGTACTGCAACGGGTTTCCGATCCAGCCGCCGATCACGTTGTCGCCGAACACCATCGAGAACCCGAACACCAACCACAGCAACCACACGACGGCGATGGCCGACAGGCTCATCATCATCATGTTCAGCACGCTCTTCGAGCGCACCATGCCGCCGTAGAAGAAGGCCAGGCCTGGCGTCATCAGCAAGACCAGCGCGGTGCTCGCCAGCAACCAGGCCGTGTCGCCCGCGTCGGGCGCTCCGTTGATCACTTGCCCACAAATTTCGGTGCGCGCTTCTCGGCTCGCGCGCGGCGCGCTTCCTTCATGTCCGCACTGCTCCACGCGGCCTCGAATGCCGCGCGCTGTGCGGGCGTCGGATCGTCGTGCGCGCCGTCGTCGTTGAACACCAGCTTGAGGTGTCGCAGCGCCAGGGGTGCAAGGGCAGTGATCGAGTGCGCCCACTGCACGGCAACATCGCGATCGCCGAGCTTGTTGGCCAGACCGCATGTATAGGCCTGATCGGCGTGCACCCGTTCGCCGCCGAGCAGGATCGTGCGCGCCACGCCGCCGCCGGCCAATGCCGCCAGCCGCTTGATCGTCCAGTTGCTCACTGCGATTCCGAGACGCGTGGAGGGAATCTCGAAGAATGCCTCGGGTGCGACCACCCGCAGGTCGCAGGCAATGGCCAGTTGCGTCCCGGCTCCGACGGCAGGCCCGTTGATCGCCGCCACGACTGGAACGGACACTCTCTCGATGGCGGTGAGCATGCCTTCCAGCGTCTCGCCGAATGCGTCAGGAAACGCATCTCCGGTCAGGTCGGCACCGGCGCAGAAGCTACTGCCCTGCCCGGTGATCACCACGACCCGCGCGCCGTCGGCATCCGCCTGCTCGACTTCGCGTCGTAGCGCGACACAGAGATCCGTGCTCAGCGCATTGCGCTTGTCCGGTCGCTGCAATTCCAGGATGACGACATCGCCGTCACGAGTGTGTCCGATCACGCCGAGCAGGTTACCGGCTGGTAGCGGCGGTCACAGGGCGGGGCCTGATCTACTGATACTCGTGATCGACACTCGGGTTGCTGTCATCGGTGCCGGCCAGGCCGGGCTCTCGGCCGGCTACCACCTCAGGCGGGCCGGACTTGCCGCAGGTGCGGGCTTCGTCATGCTCGACCGCTCCCCCGGACCTGGCGGTGCCTGGCAGTTCCGGTGGCCGTCGCTGACGCTCAGCACCGTCAACGGAGTGCACGATCTGCCCGGGATGCCGTTCGCCGACACGCTGGGAGACGAGCCACCCGAATCCATCGCGGCAGCCGACGCGGTTCCCCGCTACTACCGCGCGTACGAGAAACGGTTCGAACTGAATGTCCGACGCCCCGTCACGGTGACGGTCGTGTGCGACCGCGAACCACTCTTTCGGGTCGAGGCCGGGGACACGGTCGTCATGGCCGAGGGCCTCATCAATGCGACCGGAACGTGGGAGAAGCCATTCGTTCCGCACTACGACGGAGCCGAGACCTTCACCGGTAGACAACTGCACACCAAGGACTACCGAACCGCGGACGAGTTCGTCGGCAAACACGTCGTCGTGGTCGGCGGCGGAATCTCGGCCGTGCAGCTACTCGACGAGATCTCGCAGGTCACCACAACAACATGGGTGACGCGTCGACCACCGGTGTTCCGGGACAGCCAGTTCGACCACGACGCCGGACGCAAAGCCGTCGCCATGGTCGAGGAGCGGGTGCGTGCGGGCCTGCCGCCGGGCTCGGTCGTCTCGGTGACCGGCCTGTTGCTCACCCCGTCGCTGGCTGCCGCCCGCGAACGTGGCGCTCTCGAACGCAAGCCGATGTTCTCCTCGATCACCGCCGATTCCGTTGTCTGGGAGGACGGTTCGACCCAGCACGCCGACGTGATCCTGTGGGCCACCGGATTCCGCAGCGCCCTCGATCACCTTGCCCCGCTGCGACTGCGCGGGCACGGCGGCGGAATCGTCATGGACGGCAGGCTGACCACCCGGGTGGCCGCGAACCATCGCGTCCACCTGCTGGGGTACGGCCCGTCCGCGAGCACGATCGGGGCGAACCGGGCCGGGCGAGCAGCGGTGACGGAGTTGCTCGAGACTCTGGGTTAACCCAGCTGCTCGACGACGAACTTGGCCAGGGAGCCGAGACGCGCACGGTCCGGCATCGACGTCGGAACGCCCAACGCATCCAACGGGGCCGACGTCACCGGCCCCACGCAGATCGCGGCGACGGGGCCTCGAAGTGCGGCGAGGAAGGCGTCGAGCATGCCGTTGTCCTTGGCCGTCGACAGCAGGGAGGCGACGGCGGGAGCGCTCGTGAACGTCACTGCGTCCACTCGATGCTCGATGATCTGTGCCAACAAGTCCATGAGCGGGGCCTGATCGACGGGGCGGATCCAGCGGTACACGGGGATCGGGCGTACATGCGCGCCGAGTTCGCTCAGAGCATCGCTCAGGTGAATCGTCGGTTCCCATTCGGTGATGACGCCGTGCAGTTGCACGGCGATGTCGGCACCGGAAATACCCTGGGCAGCAAGATGATCGGCGACTTCCTGCGATGCTTCGGTGGCGGGCGACCATTCATCACGCAGCCCGGCACCCCGGATCGCACCACGCGCTTTGGGGCCACGCGCAATGATTCGCGTGTGCCCGAGCGCTGCCAGGAGGTCGTCGCGCACACCCCATTCGGCCGCCGCGTCGAGCCAGCCACGGAAGCCGATACCGGTGCTGATCACCACGATCTTCGGGGGACGATCGACAATGCCTTCGGTAGCCGACTTCAGCTCCGAGTCGTCGATCAGGGGTAGAACGTGAATCGCCGCGGCGTGAACGATGTTCGCGCCGCGGCGTTCGAGCATGGTGGCCAATTCGTCTGCACGCCGCTCGGCGGTGAGGGCAACGGTCTTGCCTGCGAGCGGTTCCGACATGGATACAGACTAGGCCCCATGTGCGCGCTGTGCCCGCGGTCGTTCCGCAGGCTCCACTCCGGACGTCGTAGTCCACTACGAAGTTCCACTCAGTGATACTGGAGTTGTTCGTCGAGGTGGAAGGTATGACTCGTTTCCGCTCTGACGCCGATGGCTGTCTTTCATGTGATGTGTCGGCCTTCGCCTCGACGGACATCGTTCACACGCGACCGGTGGGCGGAGTGACTTGATAGGAGCCTGACCAAAGAGTCCCGTCACTGTGTTGTCCGCCGTCCCGGCCGGTGCGTGGTCACCTGTCGAAGGGATAACCAGTGTCCAGCATGACCGAAAACCCACCCGATGTCAGCCTCGCCGTCATTGCAGGCATCGATACTCACAAAGACACCCACCACGCGGCGATCATCGACCACCTCGGCCGCAAAATCTGCGACCGAGAGTTCCCGGCAACCGGCGCCGGCTACCGCGCACTGCTGGCATGGTTGATCGGGACCGGCATCGTCGTCCGAGTCGGAATCGAAGGCACCGGAAGCTACGGCTCCGCGCTGACCACGGTCCTGCTCGCAGCGGGCCTCGAGGTCGTCGATGTCGACCGCACCGACCGCCGCTCGCGGCGCTTTCACGGCAAGTCCGATCCGCTCGATGCTTACAGTGCTGCTCGCATCGCTGCGGCCGGGCTGGCTCGCACGATTCCGAAGACCCACGACGGGGACGTCGAGGCGATTCGGTTCCTGCACAACGCTCGTCGCTCCGCGGTGAAAGCTCGCGCCGAGGCGATCACAGGTCTCAAATCTGCCGTCGTCAACGCGCCCGAACCGATTCGAGAACAGCTCCGGGGTCTGACAACAGTCGCATTGATCGACGCATGCGCAGCACTGCGGCCGACCGCCGTCACTCCAGGTGCACTGACCGCGGCGATCAAGACTGCACTGCGGTCGGTGGCGCGACGGATCCAGCTCCTCGACGCCGACATCAAAGCACTGGACAAAAATCTCGCAGTGCTCATCGACGATGCCGCCGAAGACCTCGTCGGCCGGTTCGGGGTGGGCTACGAAACAGCAGCACAGTTGCTGATCACCGTCGGTGACAACCCCCACCGCGTCAGCTCCGAAGCAGCATTCGCCAGCCTCTGCGGTGTCGCACCCCTACCCGCGTCCTCGGGCAAAACCACTCGCCATCGACTCAACCGCGGCGGCAACCGGCAGGCCAACCGAGCGTTGCACGTCATCGTCATGGCCCGCCTCAAATACGACACCCGCACCCAGCAATACCGCGACCGGCGACTCGCTGAAGGCAAGAGCAAACGCGACATAATCCGCTGCCTCAAACGAGCCGTCGCCCGCGAAATGTTCCAACTTCTCACCCAGAAAACTGCCACTTGACACTCATAGGAGCATCACATGGCGGGTCAGCTGCTGAACTTGTCCGGGTCCGGGCCGGTGCGGCCGTCGGCGGTGTCCAGAGCGTTGATCTGCTGAATCTCGTCGTTGCTCAGCTCGAAGCCGAACACGTCGAAGTTGCTCGCGATCCGCTCCGGGGTGACCGACTTGGGGATCACGACGTTGCCGAGCTGGATGTGCCAGCGCAGAATCACCTGCGCCGGGGTGACGCCATGTGCCTCGGCGATGGGCGCGAAGGCCGGGTCCTCCAGCACGGTACCGGAACCGAGCGGGCTCCACGCCTCGGTGGCGATGCCCTTCGAGGTGTGAAAAGCGCGCAGTTCTTCCTGGATGAAGCGCGGATGCAGCTCGATCTGATTGACCGACGGGACCTCACCGACGGCGTCCATCAGCTTCTCGAGCGTGGGGATGGTGAAGTTGGAGACGCCGATCGAACCGATGCGGCCGTCCGACTTCAGCTTCTGGAACGCCTTGAACGTGTCGATGTACTTGTCGCGATCGAGCTGCTGCCAGTGAATCAGGTACAGGTCGAGGTACTCGAGGCCCAGACGATCCATGCTGGCGTCGAAGGCCTTCAAGGTGGAGTCGTAGCCCTGATCGTCGTTCCACAGCTTGGTGGTGACGAACAGCTCGTCGCGCGCGATGCCGGACTCGGCGATGGCCTTGCCGGTGCCGGCCTCGTTCTCGTACACCTTGGCGGTATCGATGCTGCGGTATCCGACCTTCAGCGCCTCGGACACGGCGGCCTGGGCACCGTCGTCGGGAACCTGCCACACACCGAACCCGAGCTGGGGAATCGACGTGCCGTCGTTGAGCACGATGGTCGGGACAGTACTGGTCTCGGCTGAATACGTCATACGAATGCCAACGGACGGCGCGGTGAATCTGTTCCCGGTCCCGGGGATACTGGTCCGGTGACTGCCACGCTCCGCATCGACGATCTGGCCGCCTTTCACGGCGATCGAACCCTGTTCTCCGGCCTCGATCTGACGGTGGCCGAGGGCGATGTGATCGGGTTGGTCGGTGCGAACGGTGCCGGTAAATCGACGCTGTTGACGCTGCTGGCGGGCGTGGGAACGGCCGATCACGAGGGTGAGATCTACACCAGCCCGCCCGACGCGACCGTCGGGTATCTGGCGCAGGAGCCCGAGCGCATCGCCGGGGAGACTGTGTTGGATTTCCTCGGCCGGCGGACCGGGGTCACTTCGGCCGAAGCTTCCATGAACGCAGCCGCCGAGGCGTTGGGTGGCAGCGACTCCGGTCACTCCGCAGGCTCCGCTCCTGCCGACGAGGACCTCTACACCCCTGCGCTCGAGAAGTGGCTGGCGCTCGGCGGTGCCGACCTGGCGGAGCGGACGGCGAAGGTACTCGCGGATCTGGGCCTCGATGTCGACGGGTCTGCGCTCATGACGGCGCTGTCCGGTGGGCAAGCCGCCCGCGCCGGGCTGGCCGCGATTCTCCTCGCTCGCTACGACATTCTGCTGCTCGACGAGCCCACCAACGACCTGGACCTCGCGGGCCTCGAGCAACTCGAACAATTCGTCGTCGCGACGCGGGCGGCCATCGTCGTCGTCAGTCACGATCGCGAGTTTCTGGCGCGGACGGTGACCGGTGTAGTCGAGCTCGATCGAGCGCAGCGTCGCATCGATGTGTACGACGGCAGCTACCAGTCCTATCTCGC
Source organism: Rhodococcus sp. PML026 (assembly GCF_000963615.1). Classification (NCBI taxonomy): domain Bacteria; kingdom Bacillati; phylum Actinomycetota; class Actinomycetes; order Mycobacteriales; family Nocardiaceae; genus Rhodococcus; species Rhodococcus sp. PML026. The sequence goes on from NZ_KQ031376.1 coordinate 643,745, forward strand.
GGAACGGGAAATTGCGCGACAGCATGCACGGGAGAAGTACGACGAGTTCGCAGACACCAAGTCGGCGTTGGAGTCTCGCGCTCAGATGCAGCGGAACTGGATGGAATCGGGCGTCCGTAATGCGCGACGCAAGGCCACCGACAACGACAAGATCGCCCGCAAGACCCGCGCCGAGTCGACCGAAAAGCAAGCCGCGAAAGCTCGACAGACACAGCGCCGCATCGAGCGACTCGAGGTGGTCGAGGAACCCCGTAAGGAATGGGAGCTGCGAATGGAGATTGCGGCGGCTCCTCGCAGCGGGACCGTTGTCGCGGTGTTGGGCGGAGCCGTCGTTCGCCGATCGGAGTTCACCTTCGGTCCGGTGACGACGCAGATCGACTGGGGCGATCGCATCCTCATCACCGGACCCAACGGCTCCGGCAAGACGACGTTGCTCTCGGTACTGCTGGGTCGGTTGACGCCGGACGAGGGAACGGCATCACTGGGTTCGGGTGTGGCGATCGGCGAAATAGACCAGGCACGAGCATATTTCGTCGGCGACGGAACAGTGTCCGACGCCTTGAGTGCAGCAGTTCCCGAGTGGCCCGACGCCGAGGTCCGCACACTGCTGGCCAAGTTCGGACTACGCGGCGACGACGCACTCCGGCCGGCGTCATCCCTCTCGCCCGGTGAGCGAACCCGTGCGGCACTCGCATTGCTACAGGCCCGCGGCGTGAACCTGCTGGTGCTGGACGAGCCCACCAACCACCTCGACCTGCCCGCCATCGAACAACTCGAACGCGCGATGGAAAACTTCGAGGGCACCCTGCTGCTGGTGACGCACGATCGCCGCATGCTCGACACCGTTCGCAGCACTCGTCACTGGACGATGAACGATGGGCAGCTGAGCGAGAAGTAGGTCGCGCTGAATCGGGTGCAGCTGAGCGCGGCTAGCTGCACCCGATTTTCGTCAACTGAGAAGAATTTCGTTCACCTCGGCGGCGGGAAGCATCGGCAACGTGTGATGCGTGGCTCCGTCGAGTATCACGGTCCGCGCTGCAGGCAGGACGGTTCGGACCGCCGATTCGATCCGAGCGGCATTGTGCACCTTGCCATTCCCTGCCAGTACCACGGTTGTCGCTACACCGAAGTTCGCGAACGCAGCAGGTTTCGGCCGTTTCGGAACAATGGTTTTTGTGGTCGGGGCGTGCGCGGCCCCCAGAGCGAGAGTGTCGAGCCAATCCGAATCCAACTGCGCGTCATCGGTTTCCCATCGGACGAAAGCACGCTGCCGTTTCTCGTTGGGAGACAGCAGTATCGGTAGGGCGTGCAGCAGGTAGCGCGGACTCATGGAGCCGAAGCATGCGTTGGGATCGAGTAGCGTCAGCGCATCGACGCGGCTCTCGTTGCGCAAGGCGTACGCCAGAGCGATCATCGCGCCGTAGGAATGGCCGCACAGTGCCACAGCTCGAAGGCCCAGTTCATCCAGCACCGCCGTCACCCAGTTCAGCAGCTCGTCCACGGAGTCGACGGACTGCTCACTGGGAACACTCCGTCCGACGTCGCCCATGAGGTCGACCGCGTAGACCCGATAGTGCTGCGAAAGCGCGTTGATATTGGCGAACCAGACGGTCGACGTCGCACCCGCACCCGGCAGCAACACCAATGCCGGACCGTCGACGGGTCCGCAGGCGTTGATTCGTGTGGAGCCGTGCACCGTGTTCACGTCGATGGCCTGGGCTGGTACCGGCCACTTCCGCAGCACCCGGTCGTAGGCGGTGAAGAATCCGGCGAGCGTCACTGGTGCCCCTATCTCTCGATGATCGAGATAGTAGACAATAGAGAGACTTCTCGTCCAGCATCTCCCGAGGGACCAGCACATGACCGAGCCCATCTCTGCCGTCCACCAACTACGTGCACTGACGGTCGACCTCGATCTTCTGGGCGCAGAATTCGCGCAGAGACATGCGCTCCACCCGACGGATATCCGGGCGCTGATCTGCCTCCTCGACGCGGACCGAGCCGGAACGCGCGCTACCCCCGGTTGGCTAGGAACCCAGCTGGGCCTGGAATCCGCGTCGGTCACGGCCCTGATCGATCGAATGACCAAGCGTGAACTGGTGTTACGCGAACCCGACCCGTCCGACCGCAGGCGAGTACTGCTGCGCGTGACTGCGCACGCGTCGCAACTCGGGACAACGTTCTTCGGCCCCGTCATCGGCCAGGCCGTCGACGAGCTCGCCCGCTTCACGCCAGAGCAGCGGGCAACGATCGATGAGTTTCTGACCACGATGCGCGCCATCGTCGCCTCCGCTCGGGAGCAGCAGACACCGTAGACAAATCAGCAGTTTTGTTATTAACGGTTGACACATCGTTGGGTTTATACAACACTTCATTGTCATGAGCCCCGTCAAGCGCGGTACCGCGCTCCCGATCTTCAACAGGGTGGGTGTTCTGCGGGCAGAACGAAAGATGAGCCGCGCGCAACTGGCCGAACTCGTCGAAGTGAATCCCCAGACAGTGGGTGCCCTCGAACGAGGAGACCACTACCCGAGCCTCGACCTCGCGATGCGCATCTGCGACGTCTTCGATCTGCCGATCGAAGCAGTGTTCTCGCGCACCGAACTCGGACCACTGTCGGCAGAACTCTTCCGAAGGGAGAAGGATCGATGACCACGCCCGGCTCCGACATCCTCACCCGCTATCAGGCGTATCGCACCCGGCGGTTTCTCGAGAACGACGCCAGAACACGGCATTGGCTACCCGCCTGGCGAACCCAGCATCGACGCCGAATCCTCGTTGTCGCTGTGGCTGTACTCCTCTTCACATTTTTCGTCGTCAGTATCGGCAGCCTGTTCTCGAAGTGGTTCGCGATCGGATGGATACCGGCGGCCCTGGTGTTCATACCGGTGTGGACTGTTCTCCAGACGGTCTCGGGCCGGCACGGAGACGCACCGGTAGGAGCACTCGACGAGTGGGAAGTGCAGCAGCGCAACGAAGCTCGATCCATCGGCCTCACCGTCACGCAGACCCTGGTGATGGCGGCGGCGTTCGCGTCCATCTTCCTGTCCACGGCGAACGACGAGATGCCGCGCCTGGCCTACGCAGGTGGCGGATGGACTCTCGCCGCACTGATGACCGGCATTTGCTCCCCCGCATTGATTCTCGCGTGGATCACCCCCGACCCCGAACCAGAAGACACCGAAGAGTTCGACCAGCAGTAACGACCGAAAGGGCACCATGAGCACCCTCACGATCGACTCCGTCTCCAAGAGATACGGCGACAAGATCGCCCTCGACAACCTGAGTTTCGACGTCCGGCCGGGCGAGCTGTTCGGCTTCGTCGGCAGCAACGGCGCGGGCAAGACCACCACGATGCGCATCGCGCTCGGAGTGCTGTCGGCAGATTCCGGCCAGGTTCTGTTGGGCGGCAAGCCCGTCGACCTCGATGTCCGCCGCACCATCGGTTACATGCCGGAGGAACGCGGGCTGTACCCGAAGATGAAGGTCGGCCCGCAACTGGCGTACATGGCCGAGCTGCACGGCCTCTCGTCGAAGGATGCCAAAGCCGCAGTGATTCGCTGGACCGAACGCCTCGGCATCGACGAGCGCGTCAACGACACCGTCGACGCATTGAGCCTGGGAAATCAGCAGCGCGTGCAGTTGGCAGCAGCGCTGGTGCACGACCCCGCAGTGCTCGTGCTGGACGAACCGTTCTCCGGCCTCGACCCGATCGCCGTCGACGTCATGAGCGAAGTTCTCCGCGAAAAGGCCGCTGCCGGAGTGCCGGTGGTGTTCTCGAGCCACCAACTCGATCTGGTGCAACGCCTGTGCGACCGCGTCGGCATCATCGCCGCCGGCTCGATGAAAGCCGTCGGTACCGTCGACGAACTACGCGGATCAGGAGATTCGCACCTGCACGTCCACGCACCGAACGCTGCGCCCGGATGGGCGTCGGGCATCGCCGGAGTGAGCACACTCGGGCACAGCGACGGCATCACCGTTCTCGGGCTGGCACCGGGAGCCGATGATCAAGAAGTCCTGCGGGCCGCGCTCGCGACCGGACCGGTACACGAATTCTCCATCCAGAAACCTTCCCTGAGCGACCTGTTCCGAGAGGCGGTAGTGGCATGAGCTCCCAACTGAACTCCTTCAGCGCAGTGTCCTTGATAGCCAAGCGCGAGTTCACCGTTCAGGTGATGAAGAAGAGCTTCGTCATCAGCAACGTGATCATCCTGGCCGTCATCGTCGGCGGCATCATCGCGTTCTCGATCTTCTCCGGCAGCGGCGACGAGGAACGCGACGTGATCGGCGTCGCCGGAGATCAGTCGATCGCGGCTGTATTGGAGGCGACCGGCGACGCCGTCGGAAGTCCCGTCGAAGTCCGTGACGTTGCCGACGCGGCGGCCGCGCGCAGTGGCGTCGAATCCGGGGATCTCGATGTGGCGCTGGTTCCCGACGGCACTGCGGGCGCGTACACCGCCGTCACCGAGTCCGATCTGACCGGCACGTTGCGCGCCGTCGTCGAAGGCAGTGTCGCGACGCAGGCCACGAATGCTGCACTGGCGCAACAGGGTGTCGACCAGAACGAGCTCGGGGCAGCGACGAGTGCCGCGACGGTCACCGTCGACGCGATCGATCCGCCCGACCCCGAGGCCGGTCAGCGGACAGCCCTGGCCCTGTCGGCCGTGTTCCTGTTGTACGCACAGATCATCGGCTTCGGCATGTACGTCGCGATGGGCGTCGTCGAAGAAAAGTCTTCGCGCGTGGTCGAACTGCTGCTCTCCACCGTTCGCCCCCTGCAGTTGCTCTGGGGCAAGATTCTGGGCATCGGTGCGGTCGGCATCCTGCAGCTCGCTCTGTACGGAATCGCCGGTGTGGGAGCAGGATTGGGCACAGGCGTACTCACCGTCACCGGTGCCGCGGTGAGTGTCTTCGCGGCCACACTCGCGTGGTTCATTCTCGGCTTCGCGTTCTTCGCGGTGCTGTACGCAGCGGGCGGATCCATGGTCTCGCGGCAGGAGGACGTGAACTCGACGACCATGCCACTGCTGATCCTGATCATGGCCATGTTCTTCGCGGCCTTCTATTCCGTCAGCGATCCGGAGAGCACTCTCGCCAACACGCTGAGCTGGATTCCTCCGTTCTCCGCGATCATGATGCCGCTGCGGATTGCGGCCGGCGTGACCTCGCCGGTGCAGATCGTCGGCTCGGCGGTCCTGATGATCGTCACCACCGCGATTCTGGCCATGGGCGCGGCAAAGATCTACCAGCGTTCCATTCTCCGAATCGGCAAGACCGTCTCGTGGAAGGAAGCATTCGCTCGATAGAGTTCGCGCCATGAGCCCACGGACATCCGCCGCCGAGATTCTCGATTCCGTTCTCGACGGCGGATCGTTCGTGTCGTGGGACTCCACGCCCGTGGACGTCCATCCTGGGGAGTCCTATCTGAAGGATCTGGCCAAGGCTCGCGAGAAGAGTGGCGTCGACGAATCGGTGTTGACCGGCGAGGGCACCATCGACCGCCGACGCGTCGCGATCATCGCCTGCGAGTTCGCGTTTCTCGCCGGATCGATCGGAGTCGCGGCGGCCGAGCGCATCACCTCCGCCATCGAGCGCGCCACTGCAGAGGGCCTGCCACTCATTGCCTCCCCCACCTCCGGCGGCACGCGCATGCAGGAGGGAACGTTGGCCTTCGTGCAGATGGTCAAGATCGCCTCCGCCGTCACCGCACACAAAGCGGCGCACCTGCCGTATGTGGTGTATCTCCGCAATCCGACGACGGGAGGCGTTTTCGCATCCTGGGGTTCACTGGCCCACGTCACCGTCGCCGAACCCGAGGCCCTCATCGGGTTCCTCGGCCCGCGGGTGTATCAGGCTTTGTACGACAAGCCATTTCCCGATGGCGTCCAGACCGCCGAGAATTTGTACCAGCACGGTGTCATCGACGGTGTGGTGCCGGTCGAGCAATTGCGTCACTTGCTGATCCGCACGCTGCGAGTGATCGTCGACGCATCCGTGTGGACGGACGTTCCCGAAGTCGAACGTACGAGCATTCCCCAGCAATCGGCCTGGCACTTGGTGCAGTCGTCGCGCCGCGCCGATCGTCCAGGGATTCGGCAGATCATCGAACATGCTGCGGCCGAACATGTTCCGCTCAGCGGCACCGGCCAGGGCGAGGCCGACACCTCGATCCTGTTGTCCCTGTGCCGCATTCGCGGTGTCTCCTGCGTGCTGTTCGGCAACGACCGAAGCAGCAGCACCGCCACGGCAACGATGGGTCCGGCAGCACTACGAGAAGCTCGCCGCGGCGTGCGCCTGGCCGAGGAACTCCGGCTACCTCTGGTGCTCGTCATCGACACATTCGGCGCAGCACTGTCCAAGGAAGCCGAGGAGGGTGGTCTCGCTCCCGAGATCGCGCGGTCGATCTCCGACCTGGTCACCGTGAACACCCCGACGGTGTCGGTACTACTGGGCCAGGGCACCGGCGGCGGAGCACTCGCACTGCTGCCCGCGGACCGCGTCCTGTGTGCCCAGAATGCCTGGCTCGCACCACTTCCACCCGAGGGAGCCAGCGCCATCGTGCACCGCGATACCGCCCATGCACCGGACATGGCCGAGGCTCAGGGCATTCGGTCGGTCGACCTACTGCGCGACGGCATCGTCGACGCCATCGTTCCCGAACTCCCCGATGCAGCCGACGAACCGGCCGCGTTCTCCGGTCGCATCGCCGATGCCATTGTCCGCGAACTACGCGAGCTGTCGACCCTCGAAGCGGCAGCTCGGACGAGTGCGAGACTCGGCCGCTACCGCACTCTCGGGGTCGCCTTGTGAGTGGAAACTCGACCCCTGCTACGAGACCGGAGTGGAGCCTGCGGAACGACCGCAGGCTCCGCCGTGCACGTGCGAGGTCACGAGCGCTACTACGTCGCCCGCACGCAGGTCGGCTGGCAACTCGACCGGACTGACGCAACTGCGCCCCGGACCGTGCACGTCGACCTTGACCACCGGGCCCACCGAGTGCCGGTTGACCACTACTGCCTGCTGAAGATCACCGAACTCCGCATCGACGCCCACCTCGCCGGCGATGACCGACCGCACGCGAGTGATCAGAATCCGACCCCACTGCACCGGAGTGCCCTCGGCATCGGCCACATCCTCGAGCGCGACGCCGTCGACGGTGATGCGGCCGCACACACAGTGAGTGTCCTCTGGCCAGAGCGCTGGATCGCACCGCGACACATAGGCGGCACCGAGAGACGGAAGAATGTCCACAAGAGTCATGAGAAGAAGTCTTGCGCCGGGCGGTGGCGTCGAACAGGGGTGTTGACGCAATCTTGACGCCTCGGCCGTGAATCTTGACGGCGTGTGGGCACCAGTGCACACAACGACCGCCGGTCGACGGGATTCCGCCGGTCGTCGCCGGTAGTGCGCAACCCGGCCCGGACCACCCCACCTCGAACTACGCTCGCAGACATGAGTGGCGAGTATCGGCAGGCATTCGACAGCAGCATCGAGAACCGCGAGGATTTCTGGCTGGCGGCCGCGTCGGGAGTCGACTGGGACACCCCTCCCACCACGGCGTTCGACGGTTCGCAGTGGTTTCCCGGAGCCCGTCTCAACACGTGCGTCAACGCCCTGGATCGGCACGTCGACGCCGGCCACGGGGATCGGACCGCACTGATCTACGACTCGGCGATGCTCGGGCTCACCCGGAGCTACACCTACGCCGAACTTCTCGACCAGGTCGCGCGCTTCGCCGGGGTGCTGCGCGCGCAGGGCGTCGGACCGGGCGACCGCGTGGTCATCTATCTGCCGATGATTCCCGAGGCCGTCATCGCGATGCTCGCGTGTGCGCGACTCGGTGCGGTGCACTCGGTGGTGTTCGGCGGCTTCGCGGCCAAGGAGCTCGCAGCGAGAATCGACGACGCCGAGCCGGTGCTGCTGATCACCGCGAGCGGTGGGTTCGAGCCGGGTCGCGTCATCGAATACCTCCCCTTGGTGCAGCGCGCCCTGACGCTCACGACCGCGAACACACCGGCCGTGATCGTAAAATCACGAGAGGGCATTCCCGGCGAACACGAGTGGCTGGATTGGGACACCCTCATCGCCGACGCATCCGCCGCACAACCGGTTTCGATGGCGGCGACGGATCCGCTGTACATCCTCTACACGTCTGGTACGACGGGCAAGCCCAAGGGCGTGGTGCGCGACAACGGCGGTCATGCCGTCGCGTTGACGTGGTCGATGCGCAACATCTACGACGTGAATGCCGGTCAGGTGATGTGGACGGCCTCCGACGTCGGGTGGGTGGTGGGACACTCGTACATCGTCTACGGCCCGCTGTTCGCCGGTGCCACAACGGTTCTCTACGAGGGCAAGCCTGTCGGGACTCCCGATGCAGGCGCGTTCTGGCGGGTGATTCAGGACCACAGTGTGCGGGCCCTGTTCACCGCACCGACCGCGCTACGCGCCATTCGCAAGGTCGATCCGCACGCCGCCGAGCTCGAGAAATACGACACGTCCTCGCTCGAGACACTGTTCGTCGCCGGTGAACGCCTCGATCCCGATACGTACGAGTGGATTTCACGCACCCTCGATCGACCCGTCGTCGACCATTGGTGGCAGACCGAGACCGGGTGGGCCATCTGCGCCAACCTTCGCGGGCTGGAACCACTTCCGATCAAACCCGGATCGCCGACCGTGCCGGTACCGGGATTTCAGGTCGGTATCCTCGACGCGTCCGGTAATCCCGTGGACGCAGGCTCGGAGGGCAACATCGTCGTGCAGCTGCCACTGCCGCCCGGTGCACTGGTCGGACTGTGGAACGACGAATCACGTTTCCAGCGTTCGTATCTCGATACTTTCCCCGGTTACTACCTCACCGGCGACTCCGGTTACATCGACGCCGACGGGTACGTCTACGTACTCGGTCGCAGCGACGACGTCATCAACGTCGCCGGACACCGTCTGTCCACCGGATCGATGGAGGCGGTACTCGCCGGCCATCCGGCCGTCGCCGAGTGCGCCGTCATCGGTATTCACGACGACCTCAAAGGACAGCGTCCCAGCGGCTATGTAGTGCTCAAGGCCGGCGAGAACATCACCGAGGAACAGCTGCGCACCGAATTGGTGGCCATGGTTCGCGATCAGATCGGTGCGCTCGCAACGTTCCGCGACGTGACGATCGTCGGAGCGCTGCCGAAGACCCGATCGGGCAAGATCCTGCGGAAGACGATGCGTCAGATCGTCGCAGGCGAGGAATACGGCGTGCCGTCGACCATTGAGGATCCCGCAGTCCTCGATGCACTGGAGAAGCTACTCGGCAGATAGGCGGAAACCGAAGCAACCATGGCCGAAACCCGCGCGCCATGGGGCACTCCCGCACGATAGCGTCCTCGGCATGACAGATCTCGACACCCGCCCCGCCGTCGACTGGCTCGCACTCGGTGCGGTCACCGTCACGGTGATCTCGTGGGCCTCGGCCTTCGTCGCCATCCGCGGCGTCGGCGAGTCGTTCGGTGCCGGCCCACTCGCTCTGGGCCGGCTCCTCATCGGATCGTGCGCCCTCGGCGCGATCGTGCTGGTCAGGAGACAGTGGGTCAAGCCGAACCGCACGCAGTGGTTACAGATCGCCAGCGTCGGCGTGTTCTGGTTCGGCGTCTACAACGTCGCCCTCAACGCCGCCGAGCAACGTGTCGACGCCGGAACGACGTCGATGATCATTCAGATCGGCCCCATCCTGGTGGCGCTGTTCGCCGGTCTGCTTCTGGGCGAGGGCTTTCCGAAGTGGTTGGTGATCGGTGCCGGTATCGCGTTCGCCGGTGCCGTCATGGTCGGCGTCGTCACCGCCGTCACCACCACCTCGACCACCAGGACGGACGCCGACTTCCTCGGCATCGCACTGTGTCTCGTATCCGCAGTGACCTATGCGATCGGAGTACTCAGCCAGAAGCCGGTACTGCGCACGGTCCCCGGCCTGCAGGTCACCTGGATGGCCTGCACCATCGGGGCGGTCTGCACACTCCCGTTCGCGCCTGCTCTGCTCGACGACCTGTCCACCGCCTCGGCCGGAGCCACCGGCGGACTGCTCTACCTCGGCCTGGTTCCCACCGCGCTGGCGTTCAGCACCTGGGCCTATGCGCTGACGCGCATGAACGCAGGCAAGCTCGGCATCACCACGTATGCGGTGCCGCCGATCACCATCACTCTGGCCTGGTTGTTGCTCGGCGAGATACCGCACATTCTCGCCGTCGTCGGCGGTGTCATCTGCCTCGTGGGTGTCGGATTGTCCCGCAGGAGATAGCAGCCGTCACAGGGCCTTGAACCGAGCGATAGCAACCTCACGCTCGTGCTTGTGGTCGACGATCGGATCCACGTACTCCTTGGGTCGGCCGAACTTCAACGTGTGCACGGCTTTTCCCTCCTCACCGCGTAGCTCCGGCACCCAGCGCCGTACGTAATCGCCCGTCGGATCGAATTTCTCACCTTGGGTGATCGGGTTGAACACTCGAAAGTACGGCGAGGCGTCGGTACCGGTGCCCGCGGTCCACTGCCAGCCGTGCTGATTGTTGGCCAGATCGCCGTCGACGAGATGCTGCATGAAATAGCGGGCACCTCGCCACCACGGCAGGTGCAGGTCTTTGACGAGGAACGACGCGACGATCATACGGACTCGGTTGTGCATCCACTTCTCCGAGTTCAATTGCCGCATACCGGCATCGACGATCGGAAAGCCGGTCTCGCCCTTACACCAGGCCTCGAACAGCTCGTCGGCGTGCTTGCCCGAGTCCAGTTCGATCTTGTCGAACTTCTTGACGTAGTTCTCGCGCGCACTGTCGGGGCGCTGAAACAGGATGTCGGCGTAGAAGTCTCGCCAGCAGATCTGCCTCCGATACGCAGCGGCACCCTCGTTGCGGAGCTTGCCCAGGTCGGCCAGCATGGTTCGCGGATGAATGGTGCCGTACTTCAGATGCACCGACATCCGGCTCGTCGAATCGAGGTCGGGGCGGTTGCGTTCGTCGTCGTACTTCGAGACGTCGTCTAGAAAATCCTTCCACTGCGCCCGTGCGGCTTGCTCGCCTGCATCGGCGTCGGAGGTCTCGTTCTCGCTCGGAACTTTCGCCCTCTTCACGCCTTTCACGTGGTCGGGGTCGATCCACGTCACGGTTTTCGCGGACGTATCGGCCGGTCCGCGCCAACCGTGTTCCATCCACTGCCGTGAGTACGGCGTGAACACCTTGTACGGCTCACCGTCGTTCTTGGTGATCCGTCCGGGCGCAACGGCATACGGCGACCCGGTCTCGACCAGCGTCACCTTCTCGCCGACGCGCTGGTCCCGCTCCCGGCCGTACGGACCGTAATCGGCGCTGATGTGGACCTCGTCGGCGTCGATCGCCTTCGCCACTTTCGGCACCACCGTCTCGGGGTCGCCGTGCACCACCATCAGCCTGCCGTCGAGCTGCTCGTTCAGTGCCTCGAGCGACCGGAACAGGAAGTCCTTGCGCGGCCCGCCGGAGGGCTTCAGCAAACGGTCGTCCAGTACGAAGAGCCCCAGTACCGGATCCCCGGACTCGGCAGCGGCGGTGAGGGTGGGCAGATCCCCCAGTCGGAGATCACGGCGAAACCAAACGAGCGACATGCCGTCAGTCTTACCCAACCCGGCTACGAGCAACCCCCATCGCTGTTTCGGGGATTCTCAGAGAATCGCCAATCCATGCTCACCGCCGCCGCAACATCGGCCCCTACCTTGGGAAATACGCCGATCAGCCGCGAGCAGAGGAGAGAACATCATGACGAACATCCGCCCCTTCCCCGGTGCCCTCTCCCTCGTCGAGAGCACCTGCACGTTCGAGAAGTACTACGAGCAGCTCTATGCCAAGGCACCCGCCCTCGCCTGGACCCTCGACGCCGACGTCGATCGCCGCACGGCCCTGGAAGAATTCTTTGCCAAGACGCCCGAGGAGCGGCGTACCACCGTCGACAGCTGGGTTGCCTAGCATTGGGAGGTGACCGAATCGCCGAGCACCCCCGCCACCGTCCTCGTCGTCGACGATGACACCGATGTGTTGTCGTCGTTGCAGCGCGGCCTACGCCTGTCCGGCTTCACGGTCATCACGGCGTCGGACGGGGCCGAGGCGCTCGGCGTCGTGTCGCGCACCTCGCCCGACGCGATCGTGCTGGACATCAACATGCCGGTGCTCGACGGCGCAAGCGTCGTGACTGCATTGCGCGCCATGGGGAACGACATTCCGATCTGTGTTCTCAGCGCCCGCAGCTCTGTGGACGATCGCATCGCGGGTCTCGAATCCGGTGCCGACGATTACCTCACCAAACCGTTCGTGCTCGCCGAGCTGGTGGCCCGCATCAGGGCCATGCTCCGACGGCGCGGCACCAGTCCTGTCCTTCCGGCAGCCGATCCCGGTATCCCCAATTCGGCTGTCGCCGTGGGCACTTTGGTTGTCGATATCGCGGGGTACCGAGTGCACCGCGGCGGCGTCGACATCGATCTCACGAAGCGCGAGTTCGAGTTGCTGGCCATTCTTGCTCGCAACAAGGGCGTCGTACTGACGCGTGAGCGACTCCTCGAATTGGTCTGGGGCTACGACTTCGTCGCCGACACCAACGTCGTCGACGTGTTCGTCGGCTATCTACGCCGCAAACTCGAGAGCGACGGCTCGCCGCGCATCCTGCACACCGTCCGCGGTGTGGGCTTCGTCGTGCGGGAGTCGGTATGAGTTTCTCGCTTCGCGCCCGGGTCGCGGCGGCGACGGCCCTCGGTGCCACCCTTGTCGTGGCGGCCCTGGCCGTGGTGACGTCGGTGGCCATTTCCCGCAACAACGTCAACCAGCTCGACGAGCGTCTGACGACGGCATCGCAGGTGCTGGTCCCGAACTCGTCGACGCTGGAAGCCTTCATCGATCAGCTGTCCGGAGCGTTCGCTGTCACCATTCGCAGCGGAGACATCGTCGTCGCCTCGACTCCTACGCGGTTGCCCGCCCTCGACACCGGTTCTCAGACAGTGGATGTGGACGGTCAGCGGTTTCGGGTCTACACCGCGACCTCGACCGTGGTCTCGTCCGTGTCCATCTCCATCGGTGTCCCGGCCATCGAGGCGCAGCAGGTGACCGACGAGCAACAGAGACAGGTGATCCTGCTGGGGCTGGCTGCGGTCGCCGTGTCGACGGGCCTGGGTTGGCTGTTCGGAGGACGTGCCGTCAGACCGCTGGTGACGCTGACGCGGCAGGTCAGCGCTCAGCCTCCGTCGGCGCCGCAGACCCGAACCGGAGTCACCGAGGCCGACGAGCTCGCGGTCGCGATCGGGGGCATGCTCACTCGACTGAACGAGGCACAGGAACGCACCAATGCCGCCCTGGACACGGCGCGCGATTTTGCGGCCGTGTCGGCCCACGAGTTGCGCACCCCGTTGACTGCGATGCGTACCGACATCGAAGTGTTGCGCACCCTCGATCTCGAACGCGCGCAGCAACAGGAAATTCTGACCGACCTCGAGCGCACTCAGGGCCGAGTCGAGACGACCCTGACCGCGCTCGAACGATTGGCATCGGGTGAATTGTCCAGCGAGGGCGACCGGGTCGAGACCGACATCATCGACATCTGCGACGTCGCCGCGCAGGATGCGCAGCGTCAGCACCCGGGTCTGGACGTTCGGGTGGAGTCGGAACCGGAGTGCGAGATCACGATTCGCGCACTCCCCACCGGAGTTCGACTCGCGGTGGACAACGGGATCGGCAACGCCGTCCGGCACGGCGGGGCGAGCACCGTCGTCATTCGCGTCGAGCGCGCGGACGCGCTGGTCCGAATCCTGATCGACGACAACGGATCCGGCGTTCCGGTGGACGAACGCGAGTCGGTGTTCGGACGCTTCGAGCGTGGAGCCGGAGCCGCGAAGGGCGGCTCCGGCCTCGGTCTCGCGCTGGTGGCCCAGCAGGCCGAATTGCACGGTGGCCGCGCATATCTGGCAGACAGCCCCCTCGGGGGTGCCCGATTGGTGCTCGAGCTACAGGACCGCTGACGAGAGATCTGCTACTTGACGTCGAGCAGATCGATGACGAAGACGAGCGTCTTGCCGGACAGACGGTGACCTGCGCCGGCGGGGCCGTATGCGAGCTCCGGCGGGATGGTGAGCTGGCGGCGTCCGCCGACCTTCATCCCGGGGATGCCGTCCTGCCAGCCCTGAATGAGGCCTCGGAGCGGGAACTGGATGGACTCGCCGCGGTTCCAGGACGAGTCGAACTCCTCGCCGGTGTCGAACTCGACGCCGACGTAGTGCACCTCTACGTTTCCGCCCGGTACTGCCTCTGCGCCGTCACCTTCGACGAGGTCGACCGTCACCAGATCCAACGGTGCCGGTCCGGCTTGAAATTCGATCACTGGCTTCGTCACTGAAGTCTCCTGCGGTTGTGCCGGCCCGCCGACGCCGACTGCGGTGTTCTGGGCATGGTCGGCACCGATTTTACGTCGTCACGGTCAGCCGATCGGAGCTGGCATCGACATCGTCTTGTATTCGCAGGTCAGCGTATTGCCGGTTGCGGGGTCGGCCATCTCGACCTTCCAGGTGTCGGCGAACTGGTTCACACCGGGGTGCATCGAGATGGTGCCGGAGATCAACACGGTTCCACGGGTGAACAGTCCACGGTCGGCGAGCACGTCGAGCCAGTAGTGCGGAGCGAGAAGATCACCGAGTGTTCCGGTCTGAATTGCGACGCCGTCCGCCCACGCGGTCAAGGTGATCTCGTCCAGCCGATCGGCGACCTCCGACAGACGCCACGCGCCGGTGCCGAGCACATCGGGAGCCGCGTTCTTGCTCCACGCGACACTGTGCACCTCCAGGTCACGGTCGGTGTGATCGCAGGCGACCGTCAGCAGCACGTCGTCGATCGTGTCGCCCAGGATCACCAGCGCCCACTCGGCCTCGCCCGACGTACGGCCGTGCTGGACGGCAACGGCGTCCGTCTGCTGCGCCAGGTACGGCGAAATGGGATACAGCGCCGGGGTCACCGTCGGAGCCGGAACGCCCAGTTCGGCCAGCTCCGCGATGTGCGACGCCACCTCCTCCTGGTTGCGTCCGGCGTACCCGGCGTTGAGCAACGCGTTCACCTCGACCGATTCGGAGGTGCCGTCGGGCAGCGTGAATGTGAGCATCAGTAAGGACCCTCTCCTCGTAAATTTTCTGTTTCCGATGCGCACAAAGGCTTGCGCATACGTCTTGTATACAGCAAGTATGGAGCACGTACAACGGATAGAGTGATCCCAGGCACACGAAGGAGTCGTCATGACCGAACCTGTTTCGGTAGATAGAA
This sequence comes from Rhodococcus sp. PML026, assembly GCF_000963615.1. Classification (NCBI taxonomy): domain Bacteria; kingdom Bacillati; phylum Actinomycetota; class Actinomycetes; order Mycobacteriales; family Nocardiaceae; genus Rhodococcus; species Rhodococcus sp. PML026. The sequence continues at coordinate 659,047 of NZ_KQ031376.1, forward strand.
AAGGCCTGGCCAAGGCCTTTGCGGCCAGCCTCACCGGAACGGCATTGGAGTGGTACGACTTCGCGGTCTACTCGGCCGCCGCAGCTCTGGTGCTTCCGCTGGTCTTCTTCCCGGACAGCGACCCACTGACCGGGACTCTGCTGGCTTTCTCGACATACGCGGTCGGGTACGTCGCCCGTCCGGTCGGAGGGTTCGTCTTCGGCCGGCTCGGCGACGTCATCGGACGAAAACAGCTCCTCGTCATCACCCTGATGTTGATCGGCGTCACGACCTTCGCCATCGGTCTGATCCCCGGATACGACTCCATCGGCATCGCGGCACCGATCATTCTCGTCACGATGCGCTTCTGTCAGGGCGTTGCCGTCGGCGGCGAATGGGGCGGAGCCGTTCTCCTGTCGAGCGAATACGGCGATCCCCGCAAACGCGGATTCTGGTCTTCCGCAGCACAGATCGGACCACCCGCGGGCAACCTGCTCGCCAACGGTGCACTTGCCGTTCTGACGCTGACATTGACCGACCAGCAGTTCGAGTCCTGGGGATGGCGCGTGGCGTTCCTGTTCTCCGCGGTACTCGTCGGATTCGGTCTGTGGATCCGGTTGAAGCTCGAGGACACCCCGGTGTTCAAGGCGCTGCAGGAAAGCGGCGAACGTTCCGAGGCACCGATCAGCGAAGTGTTCAAGACCGAACTGCGACCCCTGGTGGCAGGCATCATGTCTCGTGTCGCGCCGGACGTCATCTACGCACTGTTCACCGTCTTCTCGATCACCTACGGCACACAGAAGTTGGGCTTCGAGCGCAGTGAGGTACTGACCGCCATTCTGATCGGGTCGGCATGCCAACTCGGCCTGATCCCGCTCGCCGGAGCAGTGTCCGACCGCATCAACCGACGCCTCGTCTACGGCGTCGCAGCCGTGGGCGGTGTCGCGTGGAGTGCGATCTTCTTCCTCGTCATCGGCGGAGGATCGCTACCGCTGCTGATCCTGGGTGTGGTGGTGGGCCTGGCGTTCCACTCGTTCATGTACGGGCCACAGGCAGCATTCGTCACCGAGCAGTTCAGCGTTCGATTGCGCTCGACCGGCAGCTCGTTGGCGTACACGATCGCCGGTGTCTTCGGTGGTGCGATGGCTCCGCTGATCTTCGTCTACCTGTTGGACAAGACGGACAGCTGGGTGCCGATCGCCGGGTACATCGTCGTTGTCGGCGCCGTGACACTCGTCGGCCTCGCCCTCGGACGCAACCCGGACCCCACCGAGGACGAGCACTACGTGCTGCTGGGCCAGCAGCACGAAAATGCTACGCGCGCAACAGAGTCTGAAGCGTGACCTCGAGGTGAGCGTCGATCTTCTCGTGCACCAGGCCCTCGTCGCCGGCACTCAGTGCGTCGATGATGGCCTGGTGCTCGGCGCACACTCGGTGTTGCCGGTTGGCGGCGGTGAACAACGCACTCAAGCCCACTCGGAGCTGACGCGCCCGCAAACCGGCATACGTGCGCGAGAGCAGATCACTGCCCGCCGAATCGATCAAACTCTGATGGAACGTCCCGTCCCAGTCGATGAATTCCTTGGGAGCGTCGGTGCTGTCGGAATTCATCAGCAGCTCCTGCTGATGCAACGCATGCTGCATCGCCGCGATCGGAGCGTCACCGGCACGCAGCGCCCGCGACGCCGCGTGCCGTTCCAGAACGCCTCGCAGATCCATCAATTCGGCGATCTGCCGTCCGGACATCGCCGGCACATGAGCACCGCGCTTGGGCACCATCTCGACCAGACCCTCGGACTGCAGCATCAGCAACGCCTCACGGACCGGCGTGCGCGATACGCCGATTCGAGTCGCAAGTTCCTGTTCGTTCAGAAAAGTGCCGGTGGCGGCCGGTGACGACAACACCTGATCACGGACGAACTGGTACGCCTTGTCCCTCCCCGACAGTGGTTGCATACGATATGTATACCTGTCTTCCCCCGACGAAACCAGGAGTCACACCGTGAGCTCGACTATCCGCATCAGCCTGGCCCAGATCACCAGTGGCGAAAACCCCACCGAGAACCTCGAACTCATCGAGACCCACACCCGCGCCGCGGCGCACGCAGGCTCGGACCTCGTCGTGTTCCCGGAGGCGATGATGCGCTGCTTCGGCGGACCCATCCGAAAGTTCGCGCAGCCACTGGACGGCGAATGGGCACAGACCGTTCGTCGGATCGCGTCCGACGCCGGCATCACCGTCGTCGCCGGAATGTTCACTCCCGCGCCCGACGACAGAGTGACCAACACACTGCTCGTCACCGGCCCGGGCGTCGAGGCGAGCTACGACAAGATTCATCTGTTCGACGCGTTCGGATTCGCCGAATCCGATACCGTCGCACCGGGTTCCGACCCGCTCGTGCTCGACATCGCGGGAGTCCGCGTCGGCTTCGCGACCTGCTACGACATTCGCTTCCCTGCCCTGTTCCAGAAACTCGGCGACCTCGGTGCCGAACTCGTCGTGGTACCGGCGTCCTGGGGATCGGGTGACGGCAAAGTGGAGCAGTGGACCCTGCTCGCCCGCGCACGCGCCCTGGACTCGACCACTTTCATCGCGGCCTGCGATCAAGCCGAACCTGCTGCCGCCGAAGGCAATGCCCCACTGGGCGTCGGCCACAGCATCGTCTGCTCCCCCACCGGCGAGATCCTCGGCCAACTCGACGCGACACCCGGCATGCTGACGATCGACATCCATACCGAGCTGGTCGACGCCGTGCGCAAGAACCTGCCAGTGCTGAAGAACCGCAAGCACTTCGACGCCTGAGCGCGCCGCGAACTCGAAGTTATGGACGAATTCTGGCCCAAATCCGTCCATAACCTCGAGTTCAGCGAGGATCTGCGCGCCTGGACCAGAACTCGTCGACCACCTCGGCCAATCGATCCGGCTGCTCCAACGCCGGTATCACCCGCGCGCCGCTGACGGTGGCCTCGCGCGCATCGACCATCGTGGCGACCACGGCGCGGGCCTCCTCCGGCGTCCATTCACCACGATCGTCGGTGGTGACGAACAGCGTCGGACACGTCAAGGCCTGTGCAGCCCAATTCAAGTCCGTTCGATTCAGAATCGCCGTTTTGATGGCCAGGATGGTCGCCCGACGGCCCGCCCGCCCGATTGTGTCGCGCAGCAACTGCACCGCCTCGGGGTCGTGAGCTCGGGAATGATCGGTGAAAATGGTTTCCTCGATGGCCGATCGCACCGGGCCACGAAGCCCGACAAGGCGATACAGCGGCAGCAGCATGCGGACCTTGCGACGCAACGCCTCGTCGATGGGATGCGTCGGCGCACTGATCGCAACGAGGGTCGAGATCAGATCCGGTCGTCGCGCGGCTACCTCCATACCGACATGACCACCCCAGGCATTTCCGACCCAATCGACGCTGCCGAATCCCCATCGGCGCTGCATCTCTTCGAGTAGTTCGACAGCGGCATCGGCACACGCCGAGATATCGGCGGCTTCGCTCAACGGGTCGCTCGAACCACAGGATGGGGCGTCGACCAGGTGCACAGTCCGAGTTGCAGCCAGCTCCGACAGGACGCGATCCCAGCTCGAGGAGTCGACGAACATGCTGTGCCACAGCACAACCGGCGGTCCCGTGCCCGTCACTCGGACGGTTAACCGACCGAGTCGAGTAGGAAAGTGGTATTCGTTCATATTTAACATTACACAGCGTAATCTCAATTATGTCTAGACTGCATCTCATGGCCAGGACTTACTCGTCGGACCTGCGCACCGAGCGCGCTCGACTCAACCGCGCCGCAGTGATCGACGCCGCACATGCGATGTTCTTGAGTCGAGGATGGGTCGCCACCACCATGGCCAACGTCGCGTCGGAGGCCGGTCTGACCCGGCAGACCGTCTACCAACAATTCGACGGCAAGCTCGCGTTACTGGACGGATGCATCGACAGTGCGCTCTCGAACGGCCTGGACTCGCCCGTCCGCCAGTTGCCGGACTACGAGAAGATGGGCACCGGAACGTTCGAGGAACGACTCGTCGCCGGCGCGGCGTGGCTCCGCGGGGCACATGAGCGATCCGCGGCCATACAACACGTGCTGGACGAGGCCGCAGTAGTGGATCCAGTTGCTGCGCAGCGGCTCTCGGTCCGAGAGAAAACGCGATGGGACGAGAACCGTTGGGCAGCAGGGCTGATTCTCGACGGTCCTCCGCCGGACATCGTCGTCGACGCCATGTGGTTGCTCACGGCTCGCTCGGTGTGGCTGAGATTGACCCGCGAGCGCGGATGGACCTCCGAGCAATGGGAGCAGTGGTTCATCGCACACGCTCGGACAGAATTGCGGCCGCGAACTCGAAGTTAGGGACGAATTCCGGCCGAATCTCGTCCATAACTTCGAGTTCGCCGGGACACCAAGCCCCGTCACGCGCCGAGTTCGCAGTTGTGTCGACGAAACAGCCCATATCGCCTGCGTAACTGCGAACTCGGCGGGATACGCAGGCCGACAACGACAACGCCGCCGGCTCCCGAGGGAGTCGGCGGCGTTGTCGTGCAGCAAGAACTAGCGGGAGCTGACGTCCTGGTAGTCGCGCTCGGTGTAGCCGGTGTAGATCTGGCGCGGACGGCCGATCTTGCCCGTGGTGTCCTCGTTCTGCTCGCGCCAGTGCGCGATCCAGCCCGGGAGACGGCCCATCGCGAACAACACCGTGAACATGCGCGGCGGGAAGCCCATCGCGCGGTAGATCAGGCCGGTGTAGAAGTCGACGTTGGGGTACAGCTTGCGCTCGACGAAGTAGTCGTCGGTGAGCGCGGTCTCTTCGAGCTTGAGTGCAATCTCGAGCAGTTCGTCGCCGTTGCCCAGCTTGCCCAGGATCGTGTGTGCGGTTTCCTTGACCAGCGTCGCGCGCGGATCGAAGTTCTTGTACACCCGGTGTCCGAAGCCCATGAGCTTGACGCCGTCTTCCTTGTTCTTCACTCGACGCAGGAAGTCGGTGGCGTCGCCGCCCTCGGCCTTGATCTTGTCGAGCATCTCGAGCACGGCCTGGTTGGCACCGCCGTGCAGCGGGCCCCACAGCGCGTTGATGCCGCCGGAGATCGAGGTGAAGAGGTTGGCCTGCGAGGATCCGACGAGGCGGACCGTCGACGTCGAGCAGTTCTGCTCGTGGTCGGCGTGCAGGATGAGCAGCATGTCGAGTGCTTTGACGATCTCGGGATCGACCTCGTACGGCTCGGCGGGGAAGCCGAACGTCATGCGCAAAAAGTTCTCGACCAGGCTCTTCGAGTTGTCCGGGTAGAGGAACGGCTGACCGACCGACTTCTTGTAGGCGTAAGCCGCGATGGTCGGCAGCTTGGCCAGCAGACGGATGGTGGAGAGCTCGACCTGCTCGGGATCGTTCGGCTCGAGCGAATCCTGGTAGTACGCCGACAGTGCGTTGACCGCGCTCGACAGCACCGGCATCGGGTGGGCGTTGCGCGGGAAGCCGTCGAAGAAACGCTTGAGGTCCTCGTGCAGCAACGTGTGGCGACGGATGCGGTCGGTGAACGTCTCGAGCTCGTCCTCGGACGGCAGCTCCCCGTAGATCAACAGGTAGCTGACCTCGATGAACGACGACTTGCCCGCAAGCTGTTCGATCGGGTAACCGCGGTAGCGCAGGATCCCCGCGTCACCGTCGATGTACGTGATGGCCGACTTGGTGGACGCGGTGTTGACGAACCCGCCGTCCAGCGTCGTGTAGCCGGTGGTCGCCAGCAGCTTTCCCAGCTCGATACCGTTGTTGCCTTCACTGGCCTCGGCAATCGACATGGAATATTCGCCACCGGGGTAGGTGAGGGTGGCTTTGGCATCATTCTCAGCGGGCACGAATGGTCCCTCTCGAACTCGTGTAACGGACACGTACTTAAAACGGACAGTTCTAACGTCGCTAGTGAAACTAGTCTCTCGGTGCCTCGGACGCCCAGGGAGGGTCGGCACCGGGTCGTGAAACCGTGATCGCGGCTGCCGTGGCAGCGAACGAAAGAGCTTGCCGCCAATCCTCCCCGGTCATCTCCTGTACCGCTTTCGATGTGATAATGGTCTCTTTTTCCAGGTAGCTCAACAGTGCGCCGTGCACGGTGTCACCAGCGCCGATCGTGTCGACGACGTCGACGGCCACTCCAGGCACCGAGATTTCGTCGGCTGCGACAACCCCAGACGCCGGGGCCTCCTCGGGTGCGGTGAACACGGAGATGCCGTCGCCGCCGCGGGTCATGACCACCGCGGTGACTCCAGCCGCGAGCCAGTCGTCGACGGTTGTCCCCTGGGTTCCGAGCCCCAACCAGTACGAGTCGTCCTCGGACACCTTGAGAATGTCGATGCTCGGCAGCCACGAACGGAAGCGGTCACGGAAGCCGTCGGCAGTGATATCTCCACTGGTGCTGTCGATGGCGGCCGGCCGAATGTTGGGGTCGAGCATCGTGAGCTTGCCCGCCGCCCGCGCCCGGTGCAGCAAGCCCGCGTACATCGACGCGCCGGGCTCGTAGAGCAGAGACAACGTGCCGAACGAGAGAACACTGATCTCGTCCGGCAGATCACCGGGATCGGCGACGAGGCGATCGGCGGTGCCGTCGGCATAGAACGAATACTCGGCGCTGCCGTCCTCGGCGAGAGTGGTCATCGCCAGCGTCGTCGGCTCGTCGCCGCGCTGCACCCACGAGATGTCGACGCCTGCGTCGCGCAGACTCGCCAGGATCTGCTCACCGAAGGGGTCGCGCGAGATGCGCGAAAGATACGCCACGGGCGAACCCAACCGACCGATCGAGATCGCGACGTTGAACGGTCCACCGCCGAGCTTGGGCGAGAGCAGCGGCCCCTCGTGCACCGGGACCAGATCGACCAGGGCCTCGCCGCACACCAGAATCGTCACTTCTCGTACCTCATTCCCCAGGTGCCCGACCAGGTTTGCCCCGGCTCGAGCACGACCAGATCGATCTCGGAGTTCAACGCATCGGGCGGACACGTCATCGGTTCGATGGCCAACGCGCGTCCCCGATCCGGGTACGCCTGATCGTTGGCGGGATCGGCGGTGAACACCTGCACCCACCCGAAGTTGCTGTCGGTCCACAGCACCGTCGCGGTGCCGTCGGGACCACGCAGTGTGTGCTTCGCGCGTCCGTCTACGTCCGGCACCGCGGCACTGAACGGAGTGTCGAGCTGCACGCCCTCGAGGTTCCGAGGCTGCCGAAAGTCGTACTCGGTATCGGCCGTCGGCACCGAAAGCCCTACGGGCAGATTGCGTACCGGATCGAGCGGCAGCCGCGTACCCGCGGACAGTTCGAGCGTGCATTCGTCGAGGGGTACGTCCCCCACACGCACGTAGGTATGGAATCCCATTCCGTACGGCGCAGCCGATTCGCCCGTGTTCGTCGCCGACGCGGTCACCGTCAGACCGTCGTCGGACAGCTCGTGTGCCACCGTCAATCGCAACGAGAACGGCCAACCCTCGTGCGTACCGATGTCCACGCTCTGCTCGACGCGAGACTCGGTGTGCTCGTCGAGAGTCCACTCCACCCGTCGGACGAAACCGTGGCTCGCGTTGTTGCGGGCCGGTTCGGTGATCTCCAACCGATGTTCGACGCCTTCGAACGTGAACGTTCCGTCGGCCGTTCGATTGGGCCACGGGGCCAACACCAGTCCCGCCGACAGCGGCGGCTTGGTGCCCGCCTCCCACGTTTCGGTGAGCGGTGAGCCGTCGTACTCGAGGACCCGCAGGCCCGCTCCGACAGCAGCAACGTCGGCGCGATACTTGCCGCTCGTCAACGAATACGTCTGCGCCTCAGCTGTGGGAGCCATGCGAGCCATTGTCCACCACGGTGTCGTCCACCGTCTTGCTACCGACGATTGCGCCCACTCGGTAGCGAATGAATGCCGGTAGCGCGAGGGCCGCGATCGAGACACCGATGACCACCAGCACACCGCCTCCTGCGGCGGCCGCGGCCGTCCCCACCGAGGCCGCTGCCGCGCCGTGCAGAACATCGCCGATCCGGGGCCCTCCCGCGACGACGACGATGAAGACGCCTTGCAGTCGGCCGCGCATCTCGTCGGTCGCCACCGTCTGCAGCATCGTGCTGCGGAACGCCGCCGAGATCATGTCGGCACCACCACCGAGCGCCAGAAACGCCAGTGCGAACCACAGGGCAACCGTCGTCGCTCCGTCGGTCGCCGCACCGACGGCGAGCCCGAATCCGATCATCGCCACGCCCCAGACGACGATGCAGATCAACACCGCAAGGCCTTGACGCCGCACGCGCGGTAGCCAACCGGAGAACACTCCACCGAGCACCGCTCCCGCGGACATCGCCGCGAACAGCATGCCGAGCACGGGCCCACCCGAGGCCGGGTCCCCGAAACTGTCGTGGGCGATCTGCGGGAACAGCGCCCGGGGCATTCCGAACACCATGGCGATGATGTCGACGACGAAGGACGCCAGCAGCACCTTCTGGGTCGCGAGATACGCGAAACCCTCGAACACCGAACGTAATCCGGCGCGTTGACCGGACTTGGCCGGCGGAATGCCCGGCAGCCTGATCACCGCCCACAGCGTGGCGAACAGTGCGATGGTGTCGATCAGGTAGAGCGTCTCCAGTCCGATGTAGTAGATGAGGATGCCTGCACTGAGCGGACCGGCGATGGCGCCGAAGTTCATCACCGTCATGTTCAGAGAGTTCGCGGCGGGCAGCTGCCCCGCGGGCAGGATTCGCGGCAGTACCGCACTGCGGGTCGGCTGATTGACGGCGAAGAAGGCCTGTTGAATTGCCAACAGCACCAACACGACCCACACGTTGTTCAGTTCCAGGAACGCCTGCAACCAGAACAGGGCCGATGTTCCGATCAAACCGAACGTGGTGATCATCAACAAGGTTCGGCGGTCCATCACGTCGGCGAGCGCCCCGCCCCACAGCCCGAACACGATGAGGGGCACCAGGGCGAACACGCCCGTCAAGCCGACGTAGGCCGAGCTCAAGGTGATCTGATAAACCTGTTGCGGCACAGCGACGATCGAGAGCTGCGCGCCGATGACGGTGACGATGTTCGCCAGCCACAGGCGGCGATATGCGGGAGTCTTCAGCGGGGTCGTGTCGGCCAGGATGCCGCGCAGCCCGCTCACGGTTGCAGTCGCTCGATCACACCGCTCGCCGGCATCACTCGAATTCTGTTGTGCATCCGGCTGGTTCGACCCTGCCAGAATTCGACGATCTCCGGTTCGACGCGGATGCCGCCCCAGTTCGGCGGTACCGGCACCTCGCGTCCGTCGAACGTCGCGGTGACCTCGGCCAGTTGCGCGGCGAGAGCGTCGCGAGACACGACGGTTCGCGATTGCTCCGACGCCCATGCGCCCAGCTGCGAGCCGCGCGGTCGCGTCCGCCAGTACGCCTCGGTGGTGTCGCGGTCGACTCTAATGACCGGTCCGCGGACGGTGAGCTGACGGGCGATGCCGATCCACGGAAAGGTGATGGACGCGTACGGCGTCGACGCCAATGCGCGGCCCTTGTCCGAGTCGTAGTTGGTGTAGAACACCACGCCCTCGGCGTCGAGGTCCTTGCACAGGACGGTGCGGGTCGCGGGCCTACCGGCAGCGTCGACCGTCCCGAGCACGATCGCGTTGGGCTCGGGCAGATTCGCAACAACGGCGTCCGAGAGCCACTGCCGGGCCAGTGGCAACCAGCCGTCGCTCAGGGCGTCGACGTCGAGATCCTTGGGCTCGCCGTAGTCCACTCGCATGGTGGCCAGGCGCTGTTCGTCTGCAGACACGAACCCAGACGCTACTCCCGCGTAAAAGCTCGCTATGGTTTCCGCAAGCACGCCCGGATGCGGCGCAGAGCCGGGCGCAGTCGCGACGAGGGAGTCCACAGACCATGGCTGTTCAACACGTTCCCGAAGATTTCGTTCCCGGTCTCGAAGGTGTGGTCGCCTTCACCTCCGACATCGCCGAGCCCGACAAGGACGGCGGCGCACTGCGTTACCGCGGAGTCGACATCGAGGAACTGGTTGCACAGGGCGTCACCTTCGGCGATGTGTGGGCGCTGTTGGTCGACGGGGAATTCGGCCGCGGCCTGCCACCGGCCGAGCCGTTCCCCCTGCCCATCCACACCGGTGACGTCCGCGTCGACGTGCAAGCAGGCCTGGCGATGCTCGCTCCGATCTGGGGGTATCAGCCGGTACTCGACATCGACGACAGCACCGCCCGCGACAACCTGGCCCGCGCCTCGGTGATGGCGCTGTCCTACGTCGCGCAGTCCGCTCGCGGGATCTACCAGCCCGCTGTGCCCCAGAGCCGCATCGATCAGGCGGCCACCGTGACCGAGCGCTTCATGGTCCGCTGGAAGGGCGAGCCCGACCCCGCCCACGTCGCCGCCATCGACGCCTACTGGGTGTCGGCCGCCGAACACGGCATGAATGCATCGACGTTCACCGCCCGCGTCATCGCCTCCACCGGAGCAGACGTCGCAGCATGCCTCTCCGGAGCCATCGGCGCGATGTCCGGCCCACTGCACGGCGGCGCGCCGGCCCGCGTACTGCCCATGATCGAAGAAGTCGAGAAGACCGGCGACGCCCGCGCGCTGATCACCGGAATCCTCGACCGCAAGGAAAAGCTCATGGGCTTCGGGCACCGCGTCTACCGCGCCGAGGACCCCCGAGCCCGCGTCCTGCGCGCCACCGCCAAGCGCCTGAACGCTCCGCGCTACGAGGTTGCCGCCGCGCTCGAACAAGCCGCGTTGACGGAACTGCGCGAACGCCGCCCCGATCGTGCCATCGAGACCAACGTCGAGTTCTGGGCCGCCGTGATCCTCGACTTCGCCGAGGTACCCGCGCACATGATGCCCGCGATGTTCACCTGCGGACGCACCGCCGGCTGGTGCGCTCACATTCTCGAGCAGAAACGCCTGGGCAAGTTGGTGCGCCCGGCAGCCCTTTACACCGGCCCCGAACCGCGCACCCCCGACTCCGTCGACGGCTGGGAGCTGATCCGGTAGTCGACGGTGTCATGACACCCGACTAGCCTGTGGAGGCCATATTCCATCGACGCTAGGACGCGCTACTCCATGGCCGATTTGCCGATCATTCCCGCCGATCTTCTTCCCGCCGACGGACGCTTCGGTTGCGGCCCGTCCAAGGTTCGCCCCGAGCAGCTGCAGTCCCTGGTCGACGTCGGTGCGTCCGTGTTCGGCACCAGCCACCGGCAGAAGCCCGTCAAGGACGTCGTCGGACGCGTGCGCAGTGGTCTGAAAGACCTGTTCTCGCTCCCCGAGGGCTACGAGGTCGTCCTCGGCAACGGTGGTACCACCGCGTTCTGGGATGCCGCTGCGTTCGGTCTCATCCGGGAGAAGTCGCTGCACCTGACCAACGGTGAGTTCAGCTCGAAGTTCGCCTCGGTGGCCAAGAACAACCCGTTCATCGGCGATCCGATCGTCGTCAAGGCAGAGCCCGGCAGCGCGCCCGAGCCCACGTCGGATCCGTCCGTGGACCTCATCGGTTGGGCCCACAACGAGACCTCGACGGGCGTGGCCATCCCGGTCAGCCGTCCGGCCGGCTCGGAGAACGCCCTCATCGCGATCGACGCCACCTCCGGTGCCGGCGGACTGCCGGTGAACGTCGCCGATTCCGACGTCTACTACTTCGCTCCGCAGAAGTGCTTCGCCGCCGACGGCGGCCTGTGGGTCGCGCTGATGAGCCCGGCCGCTCTCGCCCGCGTCGACGAGATCGCCTCCAGTGGCCGGTGGGTTCCGGACTTCCTGTCGTTGCCGATCGCCGTCGACAACAGCAGCAAGGACCAGACCTACAACACCCCCGCAGTGGCGACGCTTCTGCTCTTCGCAGACCAGATCGAGTGGCTCAACAGCAAGGGCGGCCTGGATTGGGCCACGAAGCGGACTGCGGACTCGTCCTCACGCCTGTACGACTGGGCCGAGAACAGTGAATTCGCAACGCCGTTCGTGACGAACCCGGATCACCGCAGCCAGGTCGTCGGAACCATCGATTTCGACGAGAAGGTCGACGCGGCCCAGGTTGCGAAGATCCTGCGCGCCAACGGCGTCGTCGACACCGAGCCGTACCGCAAGCTCGGCCGCAACCAGCTGCGTGTCGGTATGTTCCCGGCCATCGAGCCGGACGACATCACCGCACTGACCAAGAGCATCGACTGGGTCGTCTCCACGCTGAGCTAGTCGGCAGCCAACTCACAGCTACAGCGCTCCCTTCGAGGCCTACACTTGCTATCAATTACGCAAGCGTAACGACCTCGGAGGGAGCGTTCGTATGTCCAGGCTCCTGTCCGTCGTTCTACGACTGCGGGTGACTCTCGCGTTCTGCCTGCTCACAGCCGCAGGAACCGTCACTCTCGGGCAGATCGGGCCGCACGATCGTTGGCATGTGCTGCACGCCGCGAGCACCAACCTGCATAATCTCACGGACGGTCATCTCGCCACGCTCGTCACCAGCGCCTTCCTCACCGAAGGCCGGCCCGATTGGTGGTGGCTCGCCTCGGTCGCCATCCTGTTCGCCGTCGCCGAGTGGGTCTCGGGGTGGCGCCGGTTTCTGCTCACGTTCTCCGCCGGGCACATCGGCGCGACGGCACTGGTGGCTGTCGGGTTGTTCGTCGGCATCCACGTCGACTGGTTTGCCGACTCGTTGGCCGTAGCCGTCGACGTCGGGGTCAGTTATGCCGCAGCTGCGGTGGCGGGGTCCTTGATTCGATACCTGACGATGCCGTGGCGCGCAGTGTGGGGCGCATTGTGGATCGCCGTTGTCGCCGCCGGAGCCATCACCGATCCCTCGTTCACCGCTGCCGGCCACGCACTGGCGCTGATCATCGGGCTCGGACTCGGCGTATTCTTTCTTCGTCGAGATTCAATGCCGTTGTCGCGCAATCGAATCGACTCGACTTCGGCCGATCGGGTGCAACCGAGCGCGCAGCTGTCTACTCTCTGAGAAAGAAACCGACGCCACCGCCGCGAGGCGTGTCGGACACCCGCCGAATACGGTAGGTGAACTAGGCTCGAATTCGACGGTATCGCGAGCCGGCGCGATGAGGAGGTCAAGGTGCGAGACTTACGTGTGGTGGGTCTCGAGGCCGACGGAAAGTTCGTCGTGTGCGCAGATCCCAAAACCGGCGACAGATTCCGGCTTCCAGCCGACGACAAACTCCGCGCAGCCTCACGCGGAGACATCGCTCGACTAGGACAGATTGAGATCGAAATGGACAGTTTGCTCCGGCCGAAGGAAATCCAGGCCCGTATCCGCAGCGGCGCGACCATCGAACAGGTCGCCGCAGATTCCGGAATGGCCATCAGCCGAGTCGAGGTGTTCGCGCACCCCGTACTGCTCGAGCGTTCGCAGGCAGCGTCGATGGCCCAGGCCGGACATCCGCTGCGGCACGACGGCCCGGCTGTGCAGACCCTGCTCGACATCGTCACCCTCGCCTTCCGCGCTCGCGGACACAACCTCGACGACGCGGCCTGGGACGCCTGGCGCGACGAGGACAACAAGTGGGTCGCCCAGCTGAAGTGGCAGGCAGGGCGCACCACGAACAAAGCGCACTGGCAGTTCTTGCCCGACGGTCACGGCGGCACCATCGCTCCACTCGACGACACCGCACGCGAACTGATCGACCCGGACTTCGGACGTCAACTTCGCGGCCTGGCCCCGGTACGTGCACTTGCCTCCGCCGAGGACTCCGACGACGAGACCTCGCAGCAGAGTTTCGACGAGTACTACGGCACCACCGCCGACAGCGAGATCGACGCCGAGACCATCGACGTCGAGGTGGACGATGCGCCGACTCCCGAGCCCGAGCAGCCGCGCGAACCTGTGGCGAGGGAGCCCAGGCCCGCACCCAAGCCTGCCGCCGGTCACACCAGCGGCAAGGACAAGCGCGGCAAGCCGGCCATGCCATCGTGGGAAGACGTCCTGCTCGGTGTGCGCAGCAGCGGTCACAACTGAGTTATTCGTGTGACCGATGTGCCGCGCGATGTCGGAGTGTCGACACCCACACCGTAGGCTTCGATGGAAGTCACGGAGAGAGAGGTGCCGGTAGTGGGGGCCAAAGCATCAACGATCTGGTACGTGGACGCACCGGATCCCATATCGGTACTGCGAGAAGCCACCACCTCCGACTGGAACGCCGCCAGTGCGCTCGTCGGACGGCTCTACCCCCATCTCACGGCCGTCCCTCTCGAGCAGGGTCCCATCTCGACCTCGGCGGGTGTGGACGACGATCACGTGTTCATCGGGTGCTACCCCGGCGTCACCGTCGTCTGCGGATCCAACTTGTCGGTGCCCACGCCGTCGACCCTTCCCGAATCCGTCACCCGCCCACTGGCCTCCGAGCACACCTACCTCGTCGCCTCGGACCCCGAGCATGCCTGGGGTGCGTTCGCCTACTGGGAGCGCGGTGAATTCCGACGCTCGTTCAGCGCCACCCCCGTCTACATCTACGAGGACGTGGGGCTGCCTCTGGTGTGGGAGCGTCCGTTCTGGGCCGGTGACCACCCGCTGATCTATCCGCCCGGAGTGATGCCGGATCCGCAGTCACTGCCGTTCCACCCCCAGGAATTCGCCGAAGCCGCAAACGCCGAATGGCTCGGCTTCCGCTACACCGGTGGCCCGAAGCCCGGCGAGCTCGACCCGAATGCGCTGCCTGTCTGCGGTTTCACCATGTACGTGCCGGGCCAAGAGCCGCAGCCCCAGAACGTTCCGGTCCAGAATGCGCCCGCAGCGGACTCGGCCGAGCCCGCACCGCGACCGAAGAAGCGCTGGTTCTCCCGCAAATAGTGGCTCGGGTGGGCACCGTTGCACACAACGACCGCCGGCCGACGGGATTCCGCCGATCGTCGCCGGTAGTGCGCACCCCTGTCCGGGCCGGTCGGTCAGAACGCCAGAGCCGCCAGTGCCACGAAACTCAGAAGCGCACCGGCGCTCGCTCCGTACACGGCCCAACGCCATACCGGAACGCCGAACCACCGCATTACCGTCGGGGCTGCGCCTGCCACGACGACGAGGTTGAGGCCGATCGCGAGCAGCGGATGAACTCTGGCCAGTTCCAGGCCGAACGCCGTCAGTGCCACCGCGACGAGGATCGCCGCGATCACGGCAACCGGGACACCGGTCCAGCGAACGTCCGGATCCTTCACGTCAGACGCACCCGTTCGTAGAAGCCCATCGCCGCGGCCGTCGCGACATTGAGTGAATCGGTACCGGGCGCCATCGGAATACGAGCGCGAATGTCGGTGGCGCGCATGGCGTGTTCGGTCAGACCCGGCCCCTCGGCACCGAGCAGCAACGCGACCTTCTCCCCCGTCATCGCCGTCGCCAGAGACACCGCCTCCGGGTTCGGCGTCAGCGAGATCAGCTGAAAACCGTGCCGCCGCACCCGATCGAGGCCACGAGGCCACTCGGGCACCTTCGCGAACGGCACTCGGAGCACATGCCCCATCGACACCCGGACAGACCGTCGGTACAGGGGATCGGCGCAGGCGGCCCCGAACAACACCGCGTCCACCCCGAGACCGGCCGCATTGCGGAACATGGACCCGAGATTCTCGTGATCGTTGACGCCTTCCAGAATCGCGACCGTGCTCGCGCCCGCCAGCACCTCGTCCAGATCGAGGGCCGGCGGCCTGTTCGCCGCCGCCAACACACCACGGTTGAGGTGGAAGCCGACGACCTCGGCCATCACCTCGGCCGACGTCCGATAGAACGGAACGTCCGAATCGGCGAGGTCCTCGCGCAACGCGTCGAGCCGTCGATCCACACCCAGCAGGCTGATCATCGGAAAACGCGAGCTCAGCAGGCGCTGCGCGACGAGCACGCCCTCCGCGATCACCAACCCTTTGCCCTCGGGTAGATCGGGGCGCCTGTCCGAGGAATTGAGGTCGCGGAAGTCGTCGAGCCGCGGGTCGAGGGGATCGTCGATGTCGATTACATGCACCACCTGCTCATCTTCTCACCCGGCATTTCTGGCAGTCCCTCGGCGAACCACCACCCCGGTATGGAAAAGTTGTGAGCGATGACTACCGACGAATCGATCACCATCCGTACCGCCACCGACGACGACTGGGATGCCGTCGCGCTGCTCGACGCCCATGCGTTCGGCGAGCACCAGAACGCCGAGGACCTGGCCGAGACGCAGATCCTGACGAAGTCCGAGCACGTCTACCTGGCGTGGGACGGCGAGACCCCGGTCGGTGTGGCCATGCACTTCCCGATGTCGGTGACCGTTCCCGGCGGAGCTCAGGTCGAGGCATCGGGAGTGTCCTGGGTGTCCGTCGCGCCGACACATCGCCGACGCGGCATTCTGCGATCGATGTTCACCCAGCAGCACCGCGCTCTGAACGACGCGGGTGCGCCGCTGTCTCTGCTGACGGCCAGCGAGGCGACGATCTACGGACGCTTCGGGTACGGGCCGGTGACCGAGGAGATCAGCGTCTCGATCGACCGTCGGTTCGCTCAGTTCCGCAAGGACGCTCCCCCGGCGACGGGTGTGCGGCTGATCGAATCGGCCGAGGCCACCGAACTGCTCCCGGACATCTACCACCGGTGGCAGCAGCAGACCGCAGGCGCGCAGCCCAAGCCGCCGATCCGCTGGGAGCGCTTCTTCGCCGATCGCGAGAACCGACGCGGCGGACTGACCGCACTGTTCTTCGTCGTACATCCCGACGGCTACGTCGCTTACCGACGCGGACGCAACCCGAGCCGGGTCGTGGTGGAGGAATTCATCGCGGTGACCGACGACGCCTACGCCGCGCTGTGGCAGATCCTCGTCGGCGTGGACCTGGTCGACACCATCGAGGTACGGCAGGCACGGGACGAGGCATTGCCGTTCCTGCTGACCAACAACCGGCTGCCGAAGGTCACGGCTCACCACGACGCTCTGTGGGCCCGGATCATGCATGTCGAGGCTGCCCTCGAGGCGCGCACCTATGCCCTCGACACATCACTGATCATCGCCGTCCGCGACCCCCTCCTCGACGCAGGCGGTACCTACTCGCTGACGGTCACCGACGGCAAAGCCACCTGCACCCGGGTGGAATCCGAACCGGACATCGAACTCGACATCGACGTACTCGCCAGCATCTACTTCGGTACCCACCGAGCCCGATTGTTCGCCGCGGCCAATCGCCTCACCGCCCGCAACGAAGAATCACTGCACGCACTCGATCTGACGTTCGGAACAGCGCGTCCCGCCGTCATGGGTTGGGGTTTCTGACGCGACTATCCCGCCAGCCCGTGCGTGAAGGCGAAGTGCACGGCCTGCGCTCGATCTCGCAGTCGGGCTTTCGCGAACAGATGGTTGATATGTGTCTTGACCGTTGCCTCGCTGACGAACATCTGCCGAGCGATCTCGCGGTTCGACAGGCCGGCGGCGATCGCGCGTAGGACCTCGACCTCACGCGGGGTCAAACCAGCTGGGATCTCGGGCGGACGGGAGTGCTCGACGGCTCCGAGCAGCCGCGCCTGTACCTCCGGGTTCAGTACGGACTGCCCGGCTGCCGCCGCCCGCAATGCCGCCGCTATCTCGACCCTTCCGGCGTCCTTGGTGAGATATCCGCGTGCGCCCGCACCGAGTGCATCGAGTATCGAGCGTTCGTCGGAGAAGGTCGTCAACACCACCACGGGTAGATCGGGGAAGAGCCCCTTCAGGATTCGGGTCGCCTCTATCCCGTCGGTACCCGGCATCCGCAGGTCCATCAGCACGACATCGAGGGATTCGGTACTCATCGCGGCCTGCACTTCGGCGACCGCGCTGTCGCCGTCCGTCGCGGTCGAGACGACGGTGATGTCGTCGATCAGATCGAGCATCGTCGCCAGCGCCTCGCGCACCGACGCCTGATCGTCGGCGATCACTATCCGAATGCTCATAACCTCACCTTCGTGTTGTCTTCAGTGTGGTTGCGGCACAGCAACTGTGGCACGGACCGTCCAACCCCGCCCGTCCGGACCCGCCGCGATCGACCCGCCGACCAGTGCGGCGCGCTCGCGCATGCCGACCAAACCCATTCCGGTACTGTCGACCGGTTTCGGCGGCGACGGAGCCGGGCCGTTGGTCACGGAGAGCTCCACCTGTTCTGCCGCGAAGCGAAGCACTACGTCGACTGCCGCTCCGGGAGCATGAGTACGGGCATTGGTCAGCGCCTCCTGCGCGCACCGAACAAGGAACTGCGACTGCGGCGTATCGAGATCGACAGCCTCGCCCTCGACCCGGAAGTTCCCGTCCGCGTCCACCAACGCGGCCATCGTCGGCACCAGGGGCAGCACGTCCTGACGCAAAGTCTGCACGGCCCTGCGGGTTTCGGTGAGGCCCTCGCGAACGAGGCTCTGCGCCTTGCTCACCGCGGCTCTGGCCTCGTCGGCGCGACCGGCGTCGAGCAACGCGTCGGCGACTTCGAGCTGCATGTTGACCCCGGACAGCGAATGCGCAAGAACGTCGTGGATGTCGCGTGCGATACGGGCCCGCTCGGCCAGGGCATGCTCGCGCAATTCGGCGTCGGTGGCGCGCCGGGCATTGCGCAGTGCGTCCAGACGACTGCGTCGTGAATACCCGATCAGTACCGGCCACCCGGCGAAAAGACCGGCGGCCCATGGCCACCCGTCGACACCATGGTGATCGGCGATCCACAGCGCGCACGCGCACGCCACGCTGAGCGACACCGCATACGGAAACGCAATCGACGGCTTGAACCGCCACCCGGCATGTCCGGCGAACAGGAACGGAAACGCTGCTGCGACCCCGGTTCCGCCCAGAGGAAGAATCGCGGCGGAGGCGACCAGTGCGATGCCGGCCCCGGCGAGCGAGAGCCGGAGACCGGTCGACCGTCGCGACACCGTCGAGGCCGCCAGTACGAGACTGTTGACGACGAGCAGCGTGAGCACGAGCGGATCGTGCAGGTCCGACGTCGCGAACGCCGCCACGACGACGACGGCCGTGACATACGGCCGACTCGACAGCCGGAAGCTGTCGAGTGCGGGTAACCGTACGTCCGGCGTGGGTGCCGACGTCACCGAATCTTCGCCCGTCCTTCGCGAACCCGACTGTGCATGTCGGCCAGCGTAGGCGACAACGTGTGGTTGCCGGACTTGTCGGCTCGCCACACGATGGTGGCCTCGGAATGCATGGCTCGATAGAGCACCACGACCGACTCGGCGAGGAATCCGACCCCCACGGCCAACATGGTGGCCTGGCCGGCGACCGACGCTGCTGCCGGATCCACGACATTCTCCACCGGCACGAGGAGGAGGCGCACCGCGATCGCGGCCACCCACAGGCCGACCGACGCCAACGAGTAACGCATCCATGCCGCTCCGTCCCGCTCGGCGATCCGGACGGTGTAGCCACGGACCACCCCGAACACGGCTCCGACGACACAGCCGAGGAGCAAGAACCCGATCGCCGTGGCCGAGAGCGCCGTCGAATTCAGTGACGCCAGTCCGGCGACGGCGAGGATCGCCGGAAGCACCAGCATGCGCCGAGCTTCCATGAGCTGGCCGGTCATGCGCCGCACCAGCAGGTACCCGACCAGAAGGACTACGAGAGCAATCGTTGCAATGTTCATGGCAGCAACGCTACGAAGATCGCGGTGGGGGCACATCGACCCACGGGTGGAGATCGGGTGGAGACACGCGCGCATGACGTTTGTCATGGCTGGACCGTGACGGTGTCACCTCAGGTCATGATGCGCTGCACTGTTTTCGGGGCTCGACGCGCAGCAGGATCGTAGTCATGAAGCAACCAGACGAAGGAAATCTGTTCACCGATCTGATGGAGCTCGGGCCTGCTCCGACGATGGCGCGTGAGATCGTCGTCATCGTCATCAGCATCGCGATCATCGCCGTGCTGTTCGCGATTGTCGGCCCGTCCCTTCCGGCGTTCGTCGCACTGGGCGTCATCGTCGCCTTCATGGGTGTCCGGTTCGTCATCGGACTGCGCCATTGGGGGACGCAATCATGACCATCATCGACGTCGACGGGATGACGCGCCGTTACGGATCGGGCAAGAACGCCTACGAGGCCGTCCAGGCTCTCGATCTCCATGTCGCGGAGGGTGAACTGTTCGGCCTACTGGGCACCAACGGTGCGGGCAAGACATCCACTCTCGAAGTGATTCAGGGCCTTTCGCGACCCAGCAAGGGCACGGTGCGGATCATGGGAATGGATCCGGTGGCCGATCGCCGTAAGGTCCGACCTGCTCTGGGAATCATGCTGCAGAAGGGCGGCCTGCCTCAGGATCTGACCACCGCCGAGAGTCTTCGGATGTGGGCGGGCACCTGCAGCCATCCACTGCCGGTGGCGGAGGTACTCGGTCGCGTGGACCTGGCCGACCGTGCCGATACGCGGGTCAAATTCCTGTCCGGCGGCGAGCAGCGCAGGCTGGACCTGGCATGCGCGATCATCAGCCGTCCGCGCGTCTTGTTCCTGGACGAGCCGACCACCGGTCTCGATCCCGAAAGTCGCCGCAACACATGGCGGTTGATCCAGGAACTGAAGAACTCCGGCGTCACGATCATGTTGACGACGCACTACCTCGACGAGGCCGAGTCACTGTGCGATCGACTCGCGATCATGCACCGCGGCAGAGTCGTTCGGAGCGGCACGGTGGACGAGGTGGTCGCCGACCATCCGGCGAAGATCGAACTGAAGGCCCCTGGAACGGCACTGCCGTCGCTGCCGGGCACATCCATGGACGTCTCGGGAGAGACGGTCTCGATCCAGACGTCCTCGGTTCAGGAGACGTTGACCGATCTGCTGCTGTGGGCTCGGAACAACGGGGTGACCCTGCACGGACTGGACGCCCGCGCGGCATCGCTCGAAACCGTGTTCCTCTCCATCGCAGACGAATTCGACAATTCCCCTATCGACGAACCAGCCGATGACAAGACCGAGGTGATGAGCGCATGAGCACAATGACCGCCCTGTCGCGAGCAGAATTCACACTGCTCGGACGCAACCGAGTACTACTGTTCAACGCGACCGTCATACCTCTCGTGCTACCGGTGGTCATGCTGATCATCAGCAGTCGGGGCGACGACGGATTGACCGACGTGGGCGTGGGAGCGGCACTCGAGTTCTTCGCGCTGTTCCTGCTGGTGTTCATGGTCTACTACAACATGCTCTCGATCTACGCCACACGTCGAGACGAGTTGGTACTCAAGCGACTTCGCACCGGCGAAAGCTCGGACATTCAGATTCTGCTGGGGCCGGCGGTCCCCTCGTTCGTCCTCACCGTCGTACTGGGCTTGATCGTCGGAGCTGTAGTGCTGGCCTTCGGTGGGCCCATTCCCACCAACGTCCTGCTCGTCGCTGTTGCCCTCCTCGGCGGCGCGGCACTGTTCGCCGCACTGGCGTTGATCACGTCTGCCTTCACCCGTAATGCGGAAGCAGCGCAGATCACCAGTCTGCCGGTCATTCTGATCGCCATGGCCGGCTCGGCCATGCTGCGCGACGTTCTCCCGGATTCACTGAGCCGAGTCGTCGAGCTGACTCCCATGGCCGCGGTGTCGGACCTGTTGAATCTGGGCTGGTTCGGTACCACCACCCCCGGCGACGCGTCGGTCGGGTTCGCCGCCACCTTCGGCGAGGCCGCCATGCCGGTGGCGGTGATGCTGGCCTGGATTCTCGGCAGCCTGCTGATCGCCCGCACCCACTTCCGCTGGGAACCGCGGTCCTGATCACACTGTCGTCGTCCGTCTGCAAGGCTGGAGATCATGAAGCTGTACGAGTACCTCAATCCACTGCACGGCTGGAACGACAGCAGTGCAGTGGAGAAGGTACGCGTCTACACCCGCCAATCGTTCCTGCTGATCACCGTCGGTGTCGCTGTCGGCGCGATGCTGACGACGCTTCAGTACGACGACTATCGATCGACGGTGGCGGCAGCGGTGTGTGCCGCCGCCGCTTTCGTGGTCGTTCAGCGCACCCCGGCACTCGGCGGCGAGTCGACGGCCAACCCTCGAATCCCGTTGGCGATCATGTCCGTCGCCGCTGTGGTGCTGGTTGCCGGAGGGACGACGAGCAACGCGCTCTGGGCCGCCGTACTCGTGACCACCGCGGTCGCGACCCTGATTCGATTGCGCTGGTCTCTCGCGGCAGCCGTGGCCGCCGCCGCGATTGCCGCGGCCGTGGGAACCCCGGCGCTGGAAACGGTAATACTCGGCGTCTTCATCGCTTTCATGGCCTTCACCGTGCAACTGTCGGCGTGGCTGCTGCGCATCGTGACCGAACTCGACGCCACCCGCGACGCAGCCGCAGCTCTCTCCGTCGCAGAGGAGCGCCTGAGGTTCTCGCGCGATCTGCACGACGTCGTCGGGCGCGCACTCTCGGCCATCGCGGTCAAGAGCGAACTTGCCGCGACGCTGGCCCGCAGGGGTGACGACCGCGCCGCGACGCAGATGGACGAGGTGCGCGCGTTGGCGCAGGAATCGATGACCGACGCCCGAAAGCTGGTGCGCGGCTATCGATCGGTGGATGTCGCAGGCGAACTCGACGGTGCCCGCTCGCTCCTGTCGGCGGCCGGGATATCCACCGAGCTCACCGGTGAGACCTCGGCACTGTCCGAGCGGGGGGCCGAGGCGGCCGCCTGGGTGGTTCGTGAAGGCGTGACGAACATACTGCGTCACTCCGCGGCCACCTATTGCCGAATCGAACTGACCGACAGCAGTATTCGACTGACCAACGACCACCCCGGTGCGCCGAACGGCCGCAACGACGGCACGGGTCTGAGCGGCCTACGGGAACGCTTGGTCGCGGTCGGAGGGGAACTGCGCACGGAGCAGACAACCGAGAAATTCACCCTCATCGCAGTGTTGCCCACATCGCCCCAGAACCCGAGGACCACACCATGATTCGAGTTCTACTGGCCGACGACGAGAACCTCATTCGATCTGCGCTGGCGACCATGCTCGATCTGGAGGACGACATCGAGATCGTCGGACAGGCCGATTCGGGCGAGAAGGCCCTGACGGTTGCCGCGGCCCTGGCACCCGATGTGGCAGTGCTGGACCTGCAGATGGGCGGGATCGACGGCATCGAGACGGCGCAGAAAATTGCCGAGACACTGCCCACCTGCGCGTCGATCATCGTCACCAGCCACGGTCGGCCGGGCTACCTGAAGAAGGCGCTCGAGGCCGGCGTGCGCGGGTTCCTCCCCAAGACCACCTCGGCCGCCACCCTGGCCGAGGTGGTGCGCACCGTGCACGGCGGCGGGCGGTACGTCGACCCGACGCTCGCCGCGGAAGCCATCGGGGCCGGGGACTCACCGCTCACACCGCGGGAAGCCGATGTGCTCGAGTTCGCCGCCGACGGCGCATCGATCGCGGAGATCGCGCAGCGCGCGCATCTGTCACCCGGGACCACCCGCAACTATCTGTCTGCGGCGGCCGCGAAACTCGGGGCGGCGAACCGGCACGAGGCCTGCGCACTGGCCCGACGCCACGGGTGGATCTGAGGAGCGTCAGACCTTGGCGGCTGCGGCCACCGTGTCGAGGGTGGGCAGCCGGTGACCGTCGGCGGGCGGTACCACGGTGATCCGCAAGTTGTTGTGCCGCAGCAGATACACGGCAGCGAAGAGTCCCGTCGCCAATGAGATGACACCGCCGAACAACAGCGGTGCGCGTGGATCGAGGGCGTCGGCGAGCCAGCCGAGCACCGGGCTGCCCAGCGGAGTTCCGCCCAGGAAGCACAGCATGTAGATGCCCATCACGCGGCCGCGCATGTCGGACGGCACCGACATCTGCAGAATGTTCATCGCCGACGTCGTGAACGTCAGCGTCAATGCGCCGGTGGGCACCAACAGCACTGCCACGAGAACGTAATTGGGCATCAATCCCACGAGTAACTCGAACAGACCGAACGCGATGACCGCACCGATGAAGAGCCGCAATCGAGGGGCGGTGGCGCGCCGGGCCGCCAGGGTCGCTCCCGCGAGCGTGCCGACCGCGAGGGTGGTCGACAGCAACCCGTATGCGTCGGCTCCGCTGCCGAACGTGTTGCGCGCCAGCACCGACAGACTCAGCGGAAAATTGAGACCGAACGTCGAGACCATGAACACCGTCGCCAGCAACACTCGTAGGTCTCCCCGCCCCCAGACGTAGCGAAAGCCCTCCCGTACCTGCCCTTTGGCGCGCGGTGCCGGTTCGACACGGAAGAGTTGACCGACGTTCATCGCCAAAGAGGGCACCGAACACCGCGGCGAACGACACCGCGTTGATCAGGAACACCCAGCCGGTACCGACGAGGGTGATGAGCACTCCCGACACCGCAGGCCCGACGATCCGCGCCATGTTGAACGTCATCGAGTTCAACGCGATCGCGTTGGACAGAGTTTCCTTGCCCACCATCTCGATGGTGAACGATTGCCGCACCGGCGCGTCGATGGCAGACGAGCAGCCGAGGATGAAGGCGATGACATAGACGTGCCAGAGCTCGACCATGTTGCCGACATCGAGCACACCCAGCACCAGACCGCAGACTGCGGCGAACACCTGGGTGATCATGAGGAGTTTGCGCTTGTCGTACCGGTCTGCGAGTACTCCGCCCCACACCGACAGAAACAGCGTCGGCCCGAATTGCAGGGCCATGACGATTCCGACGGCAAAGCCGTTGCCGCCGGAGAGCGTCAGCACGAGCCAGTCCTGGGCCACCCGCTGCATCCACGTTCCGACCAGCGAGACGATCTGCCCCGACGCCCACAATCGGTAGTTGCGAGTCTTCAGAGCAGCGAACATCGTCGCGCCGGACGTACGTGAAACTGGAGCCACAGGTCAAATAATAAACCTAGGTAACTACTCGGAGTCGCTGACCAATGCGCTGATGATGCTCACCGCATCTCGCAGCGTCGCGAGCTGCTCGGGTCCGAGGCCTGCCAGCTGTGCGGTCATCCACGCCTCGCGAGCACTCGCCTCGTCCGCGATCAGTTCCTTGCCGGCCGCCGACAACGACACGATCACCTGACGGCCATCGGTGGGATGCGGCGTGCGCTCCACCAGACCCAGCTCGGCCAACGACGCGATCACCCGCGTCATTGACGGGGGTTGAACCCGCTCCCGAGCCGCCAACGCGCCAGGCGTCATGTCGCCCTCCCTACTCAGCGTGGCCAGAGCCGACAGCTGAGTGAGCGACACTTGCGAGTCCACTCGCCTACCTCGAAGGTGGCGAGTCAACCTCACCACCGCAAGCGACAGGTCGCTTGCCAATTCCCGATTGTCTTTCACACTGTTTCCCGACGTCACAGCGCAGAGAATACGCCCTGGTACCGACCCAGCATCAGGTAACCGCATCCGTGATGGGACCGACTGCGAAAAACGCCACGAACAGCAACGCGACGACCCATAACAGGGGATGTACCGTCTTCGCTCGGCCCGAACCGACGGCGAGCACGACCCACGTGATGAAACCGACGCCGATACCGTTCGCGATGGAGTAAGTGAACGGCATCACCAGGATGGTGAGGAAGGCCGGCAGCGCGTAATCGAAGCGCTTGAAGTCGATGTGGAGAACCTGACCGATCATCAGGGCACCCACCACCACCAGCGCCGGAGCAGCCGCCTCGATGGGCACGACAGCCGTGAGCGGGGTGAAGAACATCGCCAGCAGGAACAGCAGGCCGGTGACGACGTTGGCCAGTCCGGTGCGTGCGCCTTCCGCGATTCCCGAGGCCGACTCGACGAACACCGTGTTCGACGATGCGGACGCGCCGCCGCCCGCAATGGCTCCGGCACCTTCGACGACCAACGCCTTGCCGATGTTGGGCAGCGTGCCGTCCTTGTCGAGATTCGCTTCTTTACCCAGACCCGTCATCGTTCCCATCGCGTCGAAGAAGTTCGCGAGGACGAGCGTGAACACCAACAGACTCGCGGCCAGCACACCGATGCGGGTGAACGCACCGAACAGGTCGACGTTGCCCACCAGCGACAGGTCCGGCGACTGTACGAGAACGCTGGGCAGCTGCGGCACGGACAGGTTCCAGCCCTTGGGGTCGACGCCGTTCGACGGCCCCACGTCGGTGACCGCCTCGATGATGGCCGCCAACACCGTCGTGACCACGATGCCGATCAGCAGACCGCCGCGGACCTTGCGCACCACGAGCACACCCATCAGCAACAACCCGAACACGAAGATCACCGTCGGCCACGACGCGATGGACCCGTCGATGCCGAGGCCGACGGGAACCGTCGTGCCTGCGGCGTCGGGGATCCGGCGTACGAAGCCGGAATCGACCAAGCCGATGAACGCGATGAAGGCACCGATGCCTGCGGCGATCGCGGCCTTCAGTTCGGGCGGAATCGCGTTGAACACCGCCGTCCGGAAGCCGGTGACGGCCAACAGAACGATGATGATGCCGTCGATGACGACCAGGCCCATGGCCTCGGGCCAACTGACCTGAGGAGCGATGGTGACGGCCAGGAGAGTGTTGATGCCGAGGCCGGCCGCGATACCGAAGGGGTAGTTCGCGATGATGCCGAACGCGATGCTCATGAAGCCGGCGACCAGTGCCGTCACGGCGGCAACCTGGGCGACGGGCAGGATGTTGCCGAGCACGTCGGTCTTGGCAGCCGCGTCGTCGGCGGAGAAGCTACCGAGGATGAGCGGGTTGAGCACGACGATGTAGGCCATCGCCACGAAAGTGACGACACCGCCGCGAACCTCGGAACCCACAGTCGAGCCGCGCTCGGTGATCTTGAAGTAGTTGTCGAGTAATCGCGACGACATAGGCATGAGTGAAAGATAAAGCACACCGCGAGGGTTGGCGAAATATGGTGGCGTAGCGTGAATTCGTGGCCGACGTCCCGCAGATCCCGCCCCGCCTCACCGATCCGGTGCCGGTGTTGACGATCGGCATCCTCGGTTGGATCGTTGCGCTGGTCGTGTTCACCGCCACCGGCGACCGCAGCGACGACGCGGTGGCGACGTGTTGGTCCGGCATCGCGGTCGGCGCTGTCGGGTTCGCTCTGTTCCTGGCGCAGAGAGCCGCGTCACGACGCGGCAGCAGAACCGCCCAACGCGGCCTCGATTGAGATCAGGATCACGTTAGCCCGATCACGAAAACCCTTCTGACGTGGGCAAACTAACCCCTCAGCCGGTTGAGTAACACAGAGTTAACGTGGAGCATAGGTTATGTCAGTTTCGATAACCTTTGATCCACGAAAGCACAGGCCATGAAGTTCGTCGCTCAGTACCGCAACCGCCGCAACCACGTCCGCTCGCTCCGCGCCCTTTACGCACGCGCCAACGCTGTCTCCAGCCCGGCCATGCGTGACGAGCTCCTCGTCATCGCGCAGCGCTCGGATTTCTCGCGCTGATCGCTTTTTCGGCGTAGATCCAACCCAGCCCCCACAGGGCACCGAACACCCAGCCGGCCAGCACGTCCGTCGTCCAGTGCGCACCCAGATAGATCCGAGAGAATCCGATCAGCAGGGCCGCGACCACAGGCAACGTCAGTAGCACCGGCCGATGCAGCCACGGAGTGGACGATCGCAGCATCACCGCGATCGCCACCGTGGCAAGCAACATCGACATCGTCGCGTGGCCGGACGGAAACGAATGGCTCGAAATCTCCACCAGCCGTTCGGGAATCGGTGGACGTTCCCGCGCGAACGCGAACTTCAGCGCATTCATCAGCCCCCACCCGGTGAGCATCGAACCCGCGACCATCCACGCGTCGACAGTCCTCTTGGACGTCAGCAACGCGCCCCACGCCCCCGCGGACAACACGAACATCATGAAGGTGTTCCCCACCGTGGTGATGATCCAGAACATCGTCGTGACCCAGCCGACTCGATGCTCGACCATCCACTCCAACACGGCATGGTCAGGCCCCACGAGGTCGCTCCCAACTTTCCACACAATGCACTGTTCCGTCCGGTGTCACCCACCACGGCACAGCGCGGTCACCGCTGACAGCTCCCGACAACCGCACCACCAGTTCGCGGTGCACCACCACCGAACCTGTCGGCAGCGGTAGCCCGAGCACCGCACAGGCCAGCACGGCCCCGGGCTCTCGATCCCACGAACTGACGCGCCCGACTCCGCGAACCTCGCCGGTGATGGCCTCCGACGCCCGCCTGATGTCGAGGACGTCGGCCAGCGCGGCTGCCGTGGTCATGTCCGAGAGCACCGCCACCTCCGGTGGCACGACCGGTGCCAGCCACGGCGCATCGACGACCAACCCGTCCGACGCATCGGCCACGGTGCCGCCGAGAGTGCGCACGCGATCCGGTGGATCGAGATCCGCCACGTCGATGCGTCGATCCAGGACGGCACTGGCGATCAGCGTGTGCGTGCGCGCGATCACCGCCGCCGTCGGATGTCGCTGCGGGTCC
Organism: Rhodococcus sp. PML026; assembly: GCF_000963615.1. Taxonomy (NCBI): domain Bacteria; kingdom Bacillati; phylum Actinomycetota; class Actinomycetes; order Mycobacteriales; family Nocardiaceae; genus Rhodococcus; species Rhodococcus sp. PML026. The sequence goes on from NZ_KQ031376.1 coordinate 687,364, forward strand.
TCGAGTGCACGCAACAACACCCGCGCGCTCTCGACGCTCTCACAGGTCGACGCGGCGAGCACCGCGTGCAGTTCGTCGGCGCGCGGATGATCCAACGGATCGAGCAGACCGGCGAACGTCTCGTCCGACGGCGCCCGGAACGTGATGGGCGAGCGGTTGTCGATCAGCGCATGACGTCGCAGCCACCATGCCGTGTAGCCGTCCCGGTCGGTCAAGGCTGCACGGGTACTCGGTTCGTCGAGCAGAATCGTCAGAGCTTCGGCCCAGGCATCCGACCGGACCAGGTCGAGATCACGAACCGCAACAAGGGTTTCCGGCTCCGTGGCCAGACTCGACCACCAGGCGGGCTCGTCGTCCAGGTCGTGATCCGGCCCCGTCGGACACTCGTCGCGCACCACCGAGAACCCCCAGCCGACGCCCACCGCGCGCAGGGCCCGCTTCCCGAACCTGGCCACGGAGGCCGCCGACAGAACACCGAACGGCGAATCCCGAACCAACAGCCTCGCCAACGGTGCACCGGGCAGCAACAGTTCGTCCGCACTGCGCAATTCGCCCTCGTCGTCTTCGAGTGGCAGACTCCCGAGCCACCCCGGAAGCGCTCCCGCCTCCCCCGCCAGCGCCAGCACTGCAGACACCAGGCCATCCACCTCGTCGCCGTCCCAATCGAGATCGTCGAGGGCCGCTTCGAGGGCGGGATCCGACAACAGCTCGGCCGCAGTGGCCTCCCGCGCACCCAGCCGAATCAACAACGGACTCACCGCATCCGGATGCACCAGGCGTACCCACGTGACCTCGGCCGACGCGTCCGACCCGACGACGGTAGTCCGTGGACCGGTGACCGTACGACCGTCCGCAAGCGGAACCGGCAGCGCAGCAAGTTCTTCCGCTGCGACCCCGTCGACGACGAGCGGAGTCAACGCGTCGTAGAGTCGCCGCCACCAGGCCGGCTCACGGGCCTGCCCGCCGAGCATCTCGGCCAACCGCGCCAACCCGATGCGGTGCACTCCCACCGCCGACAACGCCGACGCGTGCCGCGCGCCCGACAGAGTGGCGTCCACCAGATTCGGGACCACATCGAGCAACACCGCGGCGAGTTCCTCGGTGGCATCGGCCAGAACATGGGCACGTTCGGGTACGAGATCGGGCCCATCGGCAGCGGGAAGCCATGGTGCGGTGGACAATCGGCGAAAGATCAGCTCACGTAGCTCTCCGTCGATCGCACTGCGCGCGAACCCGACCTCGGGTACGAACGACACTCGCGCGGACGCAGGCAACGACGCCACGAAATCGGGATAACCGTGGGCCACCTCGGCGACAGAGACGCCGGGCAACACTCGTCGACGATCCGGCTGCATGGGTACATCGGCAACGACCAACGCGGGCAACGACAACAGCTCGTCCGACCGCGTCGGGGCCCGCAACACATCCGGCGCTGCGGGAACGGGTAGACCGTCGACCATCGGAACGATCCACCGCGCAGCCGAGGTGGTGTACTGCAGCCACGTTCGCGAACCGATGGCGATCTCGACGCGTGCATCGTCGAGTTCCGTTCTCACACAGTCGACGACGACACCATCGATCTCGATGGAATCCAACGCGTCGAGCTCGAGCAACAAGTCGACGGCCTCGTCGAGGAACCCCCCGGCAAAGGATTCCGCTTGCACATCGGGTCGCGGCGTCAACACGATCTCGGTATCGAACCCGGCAGCGGGCGGTGTGGAAGTAGGCCACGCCAACCGAAGCACCGGCACACCCGACTCCGGCACTGTCATGTCCCGCTCGCGCAACGCGGTCAGAGTGCGCTCGGCGCTGAAGATCACCCCGCCACCGCGCGAGCGGACCTCGATCTCGTCGGACGCCGATCGCACCGCGGTGAAGCCGACCCCGAACTGTCCGACACCCGGATCGGCCGCAGCCTTCGCCGACGCCCGCAGCGCGGTGAGAGCGTGTACACCCGACACATCCAGCGCAGCACCGGTGTTGGCGACATGCAGTGCACCCGCCTCGTCGGTCCACACCGAGAGCCGACCCGGGACGCCGGCTCGCTGCGCAGCATCAGCCGCGTTCTGCGCCAACTCGGTCGACAAACGATCGCGGTATCCCCCGCGCACCAGATCTACCTCGGATGCCGAATCTTCCCGCAGCCGCGTGGGCGAGGAACCCCAGGACGCGAGAATGGACTCGCGAAGCGACCCGGTACCGAAAGGATCGATCAGCTCGGCGATGCCGAATCCTCATGCTGCACACCATCGTCGACACTGGAATCGGCGACGAGATCGACACCGGTACCGACAGCCGGCGTCTCGGTTGCGACTGCGGACGAAGCGTCGTCGGCCGGAGAAGCGTCGCCGGCCAAAGAGGCTGCGTCAGTGGCATCGTTCCCGGTCTCGACCACCTCGGGCTCTGCCGGTGCGGAGTCTGCCGACTCGGGTGCTGCCGATTCAGGTGCTGCCGCGTCGGGCTGGGGCACCTCGGACTCCGCTACCGCTACCGTCTCGGCCGACGAGACGATCGCTTCCGAATCATCTTCTGCAACAGCGTCGTTCGCGGTAGGCTCGTTCGACTGTGCGGCACCGGTCGGCGACGGAGTGACGTCGAGTGCTGCGTCGTCGTACGGCTCGAACTGCGGCGAGCCCGCTCCGGTGGGCAGCTCGGTATCGGAGTGCGCGCCGCAACCGTATTCGACGTGCACCACATGACCGTCGGCGGCGAACTCGTTGCCGCACACTCCGAACGCTGCGGAGAGCGATCCCGCGAGGGGTAGGTAAAAACCGCAGAGTCCGCACGTGGACGGCGCGGCCTTGGCCATCTCGCTGTCCGGGCCGAAGTCGCCGTCGTGCCATCGTTCGGCGGCATCGAGCCGTCCTTCGAGGCTGGTGACCTGAGTGCGGCCGAGCCCGATCTCGCCGGCCACCTCGTCGATGGCGGGGTCACCGGACGCGACGTATCCCGGCACCAGTCGCGGGTCGTCTCGACGTGGAGAGAGCAGATCGCCCGGCCCGAGATCACCGGGTCGGATGCGCTCGTCCCAGGGCACCCAGGACGGTGCCACGAGAGCATCGGGACCGGGTAGCAGCACGAGTTCGCTGACGGTGGCGTGATCGGCGTCGTCGGGAGCAGCGACGACAACGGCCCACTGCCATCCGCGATAGCCGTCCAGATCGCTGGCGAAGCGGTGGGTGGCAGCACTGTCGTCCTCCACGGTCACGCCGAGGTACTCGCCGACACCGCCCTCTCCCAGCTCGAGCAGAGCCTGCCGCGCGAGATCCACGGCATCGGCCAAGACGGGGCGGATGGATCCGAGCTCTGGAGAAGATACGACACTCACACATTCAGTTTGCCGCATCAACTCGGTGACGCCCAGTTCGGGCTGCCATCATGGATGCAATGACCGTCCGCGCTCGCACCTTCGCTGCACTCGTGACGTCCCTGTTGACCGTCACCGCCTGCTCTTCGACGTCGGGTCCAGGCGACTCGGCCCCCATCACGTCGGACTCGGTACCCACGCTGGGCGCCGAGGTTCTGCGTTCCTACGATCGCGCCGACGACGCCTTCACTCAGGGGTTCGAGATCGACGGTGATGTGCTCTACGAGGGCACCGGGCTGGAGGGCTCCTCCTTCGTCCGCCGCACGTCGCTCGAGAACATGACCGAGCTGGGGCGGGTCGATCTGCCGTCCGACCTGTTCGGCGAGGGCATCACCGTCGACGGCGACACCCTGTGGCAGATCACCTGGCAAGACGGAGTCGCCATCGCCCGCGACCGAGACACCCTGGCCGAACAGCGCCGAGTGGACTACGACGGCGAGGGATGGGGGCTGTGCACGCAGGGTGAAGGAACCCCGGACGACCGACTGGTCATGAGCGACGGCACGTCCACCCTGACCTTCCGTGACCCCACATCCTTCGACGCCGTGAACACCGTCGACGTCACACTCGACGGCAATCCGGTGGAACGGCTCAACGAACTCGAATGTGCCGAGGACGGCTCGATCTACGCCAACGTCTGGCAGACCTTCGACATCATGCGCATCGACCCCACCACCGGCCGCGTCACCGCCGTCGTCGACGGCAAGCCGATGTGGGATTCGATGTCGGCCACCGAGCGAAACGGAGCCGACGTCTTGAACGGCATCGCCCAGATCCCCGGGACCGACAGATTCCTCGTGACCGGCAAATTCTGGCCAAAGATCTTCGAGGTGCGATTCACCGATCCCGCGGCCGTAGGACAGAATTGATCACGTGACCGATCCGCGACTCCCCCACCCCACGCCAGGTGCGGAAAACTCGGGCGCTGGCAACGAAACCGGTCACTCCACTGCTGACGAACAGAGCTCGGAGCATCCCGGTTTCGTCAACTATCCACCGGCCGACCCCCGTGCTGTCCAATCCGGTGCCGGCGGCCACGTTCCGAGCCGCCGCCAACCGTTGCCGCCGCTGCACCCGGCGCGCACGCAGCAGATCACTGCCGCGCGCGGCCGAACCGGCGGCCGTAAGCCACCACCGATGCCCAAGAAGCTCACCGTCACCCGCGTCGCGGCGATGCGTGGGCGCGAGCTGACCGGCAAAGGAATCGCGTCGTTCCAGCGGGCTGCGAAAGCCGATGGGGCGGACAAGTCCGGGCTGACCGCGCTGACCTACGCGACGATGGCGAACTTCGCATCGGACGCTGCCCTGGCGATTGCACTGGCCAACACGCTGTTCTTCTCCGCGGCGACCGGTGAGGACAAGACGAAGGTTGCGCTGTACCTGGTGATCACCATCGCTCCGTTCGCGCTGATCGCGCCGCTGATCGGCCCGTTGCTCGACCGGTTGCAGCACGGCCGACGCATCGCGCTGGCCACCTCGTTCGGCCTGCGTACCGTGCTGGCGGTGGTGTTGGTGTTCAACTTCGACAGTTGGGTGCTCTATCCAGCGGCGCTGGGCATGCTCGTCCTGAGCAAATCGTTTGCGGTACTCAAGAGTGCGGTGACGCCGCGGGTACTGCCACCGGAGATCGACCTCGTCCGCGTCAACTCGAGGCTCACCGTCTTCGGACTGCTCGGGGGCACCATCGCCGCAGGCGCTGTCGCCGGCGGTATCGCCTTCGTCGCCGATTCGCCCGGCGCACTGTGGTTCGTCGCCGCGATCACCGTGCTCGGCGCATACCTGAGCATGCGCATCCCGTCCTGGGTGGAAGTGACCGAGGGCGAAGTTCCGGCCACCCTCGGCTACCACGCCGACCAGCATCACAGCAGCGATTACCCCGGCAGCGGTGCCCCGACCGAGAAGCTGAAGCGCACCCCACCGCCTGCCACCGCCGCCAAGAACCGCAGGCAGCCACTGGGCCGTGCGGTGATCGTCGGACTCTGGGGCAACGGCACGATCAGAATTCTTACCGGCTTCCTCACGCTGTACATCGCGTTCGTCGCAAAATCCCGCACCGAACACGAGCCGCTGCAGCAGGCCGCAATGCTCGGACTGGTCGGAGCCGCCGCCGGTCTCGGCAACTTCGCCGGCAACGCACTCGGTGCCAGGATCAAGCTCGGCCGACCATCGGTGGTCGTCCTGCGGTGCACGGTCGCGGTGACGGTCGTCGCCGTCGTCGCAGCTGTCACGGACAGTTTGCTCACCGCCGCCGTGGCCGCCCTGGTCGCGTCGAGCGCGAGCGCACTGGCCAAGGTCTCGCTCGACGCGTCTCTGCAGTCCGACCTGCCTCCGGAGTCCATTGCATCCGGGTTCGGCCGCTCGGAAACCGTCATGCAGCTGTGCTGGGTTCTCGGCGGAACGCTCGGGGTGTTGCTTCCCACCGAGTACTGGCTCGGTTTCACGGTCGTGTCGGTGTTGCTTACGATCGGCCTCGTGCAGACCTTCCTGACCTACCGCGGTCGATCATTGCTACCCGGGTTCGGTGGCAACCGGCCCGACCATGTCGAACAAGAAGTATCCGACAGCTCCTACGGCGAAAACGTGACCAAGTGAACCTGGCTCCCCGCACCAAGAAGATCGCGTCGCTGATCGCCGCCGGCCTGTTCGTGATCGCGGTCGCGTTCGTCGGGGTACTCGCCGTCCTGATCGGCAATGCCCCCGACAAGGAACCGGTCGTCACGGCGTACTCCAACGGTCGAGCCGTACAAGTCGAGCCCTACCTGTACTGCGCCGTGAGCGACCCGCTGTGCACCAACGTCGGCGAGACCGCCGAGATCCAGGTGGGATCTGCCCCGACGGTGCAGTTGTCGATGCCCGAGGCCGTCTACTCCGCGCCGTGGGAACTGGCATTGGTCTACGGCGACGACACCGGGGCGGTCGTCGAGAGCAGCCAGTTCAATCAGCCGGGAACCCGGCTGAGCGTCACCGTCCCGACGACGGACGACGGCGGCCGAACCCTGCTCGGAATCGAGGTTCGGCTACCCACGGGAATCATCGACACCGACACCAATACCGAGAGCTTCGTCAGCCACGCGATCTGGTCCATCGGCACGCGTCCGTAACGATCAGCTGTCGAGCTCGCGAGCGACGGCGCGGACCACCTCGGAGATGCGCTGAGCGATCTTGCGGTCCGGGTACTTGCCCTTGCGGAGTTCCGGCTGCACCGTCGCTTCGAGCAGCGTGATCATGTCCTCGACCATGCCGTGCAGTTCGTCGGGTGTGTGCTTGCGCTCGACGGGCTCGCGGCGGGTGCTGCCGCTGTTCTGGCGAATCGACGGGGCAGGCTCAAGAACCTTCAGGCTCAGTGCCTGCGGGCCACGACGGCCCGCGGCCATGCCGAATTCGACGCGCTGGCCGGCTTTGAGGCCGTCGACGCCTTCGGGCAGCGCTGACGAACGCACATACACGTCCTCGCCTTCCTCCTGCGAGAGGAATCCGAATCCCTTGTCGACGTCGTACCACTTCACCTTGCCGGTCGGCACTGAGCTCACCCGTTCATCTGTTGCTGTCGTTGGTTTCGTATCCGCACGCCCGATGTCGGGACCCTGCGGTGTGCACAAGTTTCGCGCCCCACGAAAACGCAGGACGCGAATACGCCAGTCTAGCGCGCAGGCCCCGAATAGGGCATTCCGGTTTTTCGCACGACGCACCGCCGCGCACTACCGTGGTGGTGTGGACTCATCTACTCGCAAGCGAAGTACTGCACTGCTGCGCATCGCGCTGGTGCTGTTCGCGATCGGCCTCGTTGCCATCGTCGCGATCCTGTTCTTCCCGGTCTTCTCCGACGCCAAGCCGCCGCTGGGCCTGTACCTGACGGCGATGTTCTCGGCACCCGCCGGATTCGTGCTCGCTCTGGTGTACGCGCTGCTCTCCGGCCGACGGGCGCGATAGATCATGCGACTGCTCCTGAACGTCATCTGGCTCGTGTTCGGTGGACTGTGGCTCGCACTCGGCTACTTCTTCGCGGGACTCCTGCTGTGCATCCTGATCGTGACCATTCCGTTCGGGATCGCGTCGTTCCGCATCGGCGTCTACGCCCTGTGGCCGTTCGGGTCGACGATCGTCGACAAGCCCGGCGCGGGTTCGGGTGCCCTCGTGGGCAACGTGCTCTGGCTCGTCCTCGCCGGGTGGTGGCTGGCGCTGACACACGTCGTCACGGCGATCGCGATGGCCATCACGATCATCGGTATTCCGCTCGCGATCGCGAACCTCAAGTTGATTCCGGTCTCGCTCATGCCGCTGGGGAAAGACATCGTTGCGGTTCGGTGACCTTTCGAGGCCCCCTCGCGTGATGTGACTTCCGTCACATCACGCTTCGGTAACAGACCGGCAACAGCACGGGGTCGATCACCGAGAACAGCCACTAGCTGGGCCTATTCGAGCGACCGGAATCAGACCGTCGGGACGGTCGCTGACACACGAAAAAATCGACAGTTACCAAATAGTGACGTAACCCGGGAATTTCAGTACGGTCAGCAGCGGCCGGAAAGTTCGGCCGAATTCCGGCCCGCAGCGCCAAACCTCGTCCCGCGGGAACCGGAACAACCCTCGACGATCACCCAGGGGACGAGGACGGGGGACCCACGTCCTCCACGGACAACCGGGAACTTGTAGCGACTCACGAAGCCGCACCGAGTTCCCTTGGGGTGAAGCCCAATTGCTCATCCGATATGGAAGAGCAAGAAGGCCGGGCTACCTCTCAGCCCGAACCCGACAGCTGACCTCGCAGGCGCGTGTGGAGAGGATTTCAACTCGTATGAGCGGACGTCATCGCAAGCCGAGCACCACTGGCAAGACCGTCGCAAAGGTCGCCGTCACCGGTGCCATCATGGGCACCGCGGGCATCGCCTTCACCGGTACCGCCAACGCGGCACCGGATTCCGACTGGGATCGCCTTGCGCAGTGTGAAGCAGGCGGCAACTGGGGCATCAACACCGGCAACGGCTTCCAGGGCGGATTGCAGTTCTCCCCCAGCACCTGGAACGCACACGGTGGACAGCAGTACGCGGCAACGGCCAACCAGGCCAGCCGTGAAGAGCAGATCGCAGTCGCCGAGAAGGTCCTCGACTCGCAGGGCTGGGGCGCATGGCCCTCCTGCTCCTCGAGCCTCGGTCTGAGCAGCGCACCCACCGAGCGCAGCGTTCCGGCCACTCCCAAGGCACCGGAAGTTCCCGCCCTCCCCGATCTGACGTCGATCCCGTCGATCGATGCGTCGGCCGAGGTCGTCAACGGCATCGTCACCGCCGTCCAGAACATCACCAACGATCCCCAGATCGCGTCGTTCGTCCAGAACGCCGCTCAGGGCATCCAGCTCGATCCGCAGGTCGTCAGCTTCTACCAGGCGAACAAGGCGTTCCTGCCCCAGTAGCAAGAACCGCCGCTATACGAGAAAAGCCCCCGACATCGCGAAGATGTCGGGGGCTTTCTCGTGTTCGGGCGCCGTTGTCAGCGATTGACGACGGTCACCGGATGGGCGTAGGGCAGGTCTTCGACGGGCAGCGGGAACTCGGTGTCCTCACCGAAGGGCGACAAGCCACCCGATCGAGCGGACGAGAGTTCGGTCACCGCGTGGTCACCGCGAGCGGTTTCCGGCCAGCCTGGATCGACATAGGGCTTCTTCGACTTGTTCACCATGGGCCCATTTTGACACCTGCCCTGCGGCGAGCACCAGCCCAGGTCTCTAATCTGATAGACGATGACCGACACGACTGCGCCCCGACACACCGACATGCCTCCCGATCTGCCTCAGTGGATCGCAGCTCGCACAGACGCGGAGCTGATCAAGGCCATGTCGTTGCGTCCGGATCTGACTGCGCCGCCGCCCGCCTCGCTGGCAGTGCTGGCCGGCCGGGCAGAGCAACGCCGGTCGATCCTGCACACTGCGGACACCCTCGACACCCTGGCCCTGACCGTGCTCGAGATCCTGGCCATCGAAGAGGCCTACGAGCGTCCGGTCACCAGGGCCACGCTGCTGTCCGTCATCGCCAAGCGCGCCCCGGCCAAAGCCGTGGACAGAGCGCTGTCCCAACTGCGCGAACGCTTTCTCGTCTGGGGCGACGCCGCTGGGTTCCGGATCAGCGCAACCGCTGCGGACGCCGTGCCGTGGCGCATCGGCCGCGCTCTCGACCCGGTGGACACCCTCACCGAAACCCACATCACCACAGCGCTGGCCGCACTCGAAGACGGCGAACGCAATCTTCTCGACACCCTGGCCAGGTCTTCGCCCACCGGCCGTACCCGAGACGCCGCGCCGGGCACCCCACCCGATCGGCCCGTGCAGAAACTGCTCGCCGCAGGCCTGCTGATCTGGTTGGACGAGCAAACCGTCGAACTCCCCGTCCAGGTCGGTCAGATATTGCGCGGCGAGCCCATGACGGATCCCCGCTCACTCGCCGAGCCGAAGCTGACGACCACTGCACATGCGCTCGCCGACGTCGACGCTGCTGCGGCGGGCGAGGCACTGGAGCTCGGGCGGCACTGTGTGGCCATCATCGAGGCGCTGTCCGCGTCGCCGGCTCCCGCCCTCAAGGCCGGCGGGCTCGGAGTGCGCGAGCTGCGCAAGATCACCAAGGCCACCGGACTCGACGACGACCGCGTGAGCATCCTCGTCGAACTGCTCGCCGCCGCCCATCTGATCTCCAGCGGAACCCCGGACCCTGTCCCCTCTGCCGACACCGGCGACGACTACTGGGCACCGACGCCCGCCGTCGACGCGTGGCTCGCCGCGGCCCCGGCCGCCCGGTGGCACACCCTCGCCTCCGCCTGGCTCGAGACGCCGCGAGCCCCGTGGGTGATCGGCATGCGTGACCCCAACGACAAGCCCATCGCCGCGTTGTCCGACGAAGTCCGCTCGCCTGCCGCGCCCCGCGACCGTCGCATGATCCTGGAGCTGCTCGCCGAGCTCGGCAGTGGACACGCCGCGACGCCCACCGACCTCACCCGCACACTGACGTGGCGTCGACCCCGGTGGTCCGGACGGTTCGGCGTGACACCCGTCGGGCACGTGATCGCCGAGGCGACCGCGTTGGGAGTGGTCGCGCGCGGCGCGATGTCGACGCCGGGACGCTCGCTGCTGCACGACGGTAATGCCGAGGCCGACATGCGCGCGGCACTCCCCGAGCCGATCGACTACGTGTTGGTGCAGGCCGACCTGACGCTGGTGGCACCGGGACCGCTCGAACCGGATCTGCAGGATCGGATCGCGCTCGTCGCCGACGTCGAGTCGGCGGGTGCCGCGACGATGTATCGCATCAGCGACACGAGCCTGCGCCGGGCCCTCGACGTGGGCCTGACGGCCTCGGAGTTGCATTCGTTGTTCGCGACCCATTCCCGCACTCCGGTTCCGCAGGCCCTGACGTATCTGATCGACGACGTGGCCAGGCGTCACGGCCGGCTACGCGCCGGCGTGGCCGCGTCGTTCGTCCGGTGCGAGGACCCGGCGTTGCTCGCCGAGGTGATGGCCTCTCCGGCCGCCGAGTCGCTGGCCCTGCGCGCCCTTGCCCCGACCGTCGCGATCTCCCAGGCACCGCTGGCCGAGGTGCTGTCGGTACTCGCCGGGGCCGGATTCGCGCCCGCGGGTGAAGACTCGTCCGGCACCATCGTCGATCTTCGAGCCCGCGGCTCCCGGGTGTCGGCGCGGCGGCCGCGCCAGACCTTCCGTACCCCGGCCGTTCCCACCGACGAGCAGCTCGGGTCGTTGGTACGCGGAATGCGAGCCGCCGACCGCGCTGCGGGCAACGGCGGTGCGGTGGTGCGCGCCGACGGATCTCGCGCGAGCAGCACCGCGACGATGACGCTGCTGCAGACAGCAGCGAAGGTCAAGCGCAGCGTCAGCATCGGGTACGTCGACGCACAGGGCGTCGCGACCCACCGCATCGTCGATCCGATCAGCATCGGTGGCGGTCAACTCGACGCATTCGACCCCGCCACCGGGGGCGTGCGGCGGTTCACTCTGCACCGCATCACCTCCGTCGCCTTGGTGGACTGAGTCACTGCTCACGTGCACGCGGGCCCCTACCTGTGGACAATGGAGAAGTTGCGCTCTTTCGGGCGCAGCAGAAGTCTCTAGGAGGAACCGTGACCGACGGCCCGCTGATCGTCCAGTCCGACAAAACGCTGTTGCTCGAGGTCGATCACGAACTCGCGGGCGCAGCGCGGGCGGCGATCGCACCGTTCGCCGAGCTCGAACGTGCGCCCGAGCACGTGCACACCTACCGCATCACCCCGCTGGCGCTGTGGAACGCGCGCGCTGCCGGTCACGATGCCGAGCAGGTGGTCGACGCGTTGGTCAACTTCTCGCGCTATGCGGTACCGCAGCCGTTGCTGGTCGACATCGTCGACACGATGGCCCGATACGGCCGGTTGCAGTTGGTCAAGAGCCCGGTCCACGGTCTAGTGCTGATCAGCCTGGACCGCGCCGTGCTCACCGAAGTGATGCGGCACAAGAAGATTGCGCCCATGCTCGGCGCGATGGTGGACGAGGACACGGTCATCGTGCATCCGAGCGAACGCGGCCACGTGAAGCAGATGTTGCTCAAGATCGGCTGGCCCGCCGAGGACCTCGCCGGCTACGTCGACGGCGAAGCGCACCCGATCGAGCTCGATACCGAGGGTGGCAAGTGGACGCTGCGCGACTACCAGGAGATGGCCGCGGATTCGTTCTGGGCCGGCGGCTCCGGCGTCGTCGTGCTGCCGTGTGGTGCGGGTAAGACCATGGTCGGTGCGGCGGCGATGGCCAGAGCCAAGGCCACCACGCTGATCCTGGTCACCAACACCGTCGCCGGCAGGCAGTGGAAGCGCGAGCTCATCGCTCGCACGTCGCTCACCGAGGAGGAAATCGGCGAGTATTCGGGCGAGCGCAAAGAGATCCGCCCTGTGACAATCGCCACGTACCAGGTCATCACCCGTCGAACCAAGGGTGAGTACAAGCACCTGGAGCTGTTCGATTCCCGCGACTGGGGATTGGTGATCTACGACGAGGTACACCTGCTTCCCGCACCGGTGTTCCGCATGACAGCCGACCTGCAGTCACGGCGTCGACTCGGCTTGACGGCCACGCTCGTCCGCGAGGACGGACGCGAGGGCGACGTCTTCTCGCTGATCGGGCCGAAGCGCTACGACGCGCCCTGGAAGGACATCGAGGCGCAGGGGTGGATCGCACCGGCCGAGTGCATCGAGGTGCGCGTCACCCTCACCGACGCCGAGCGCATGTCGTACGCGGTCGCCGAACCCGAGGAGCGCTACAAGCTCTGCTCGACGGCGCACACCAAGATCGCCGTCGTGAAGTCCATTCTGGCGAAACACCAAGATGCTCCAACGTTGGTGATCGGCGCGTACCTCGATCAGCTGAACGAACTCGGTGAAGCCCTGAACGCGCCGGTGATCCAGGGCTCGACCAAGAACAAGGAACGCGAGGTGCTGTTCGACGCCTTCCGCAAGGGTGAGATCCAGACTCTGGTGGTGAGCAAGGTGGCGAACTTCTCGATCGACCTTCCCGAAGCGTCGGTGGCAGTCCAGGTTTCGGGAACGTTCGGCTCCCGGCAGGAAGAAGCCCAGCGACTGGGCCGATTGCTTCGGCCGAAACACGACGGTGGTCAGGCGCACTTCTACTCGGTGGTCTCGCGCGACACCCTCGACGCCGAATACGCCGCGCATCGGCAGCGGTTCCTCGCCGAACAGGGATACGCGTACCGCATCACCGACGCCGACGACCTGCTCGGCCCGGCAATCTGACGCTTCGTGTCGGGATCGGCGGCATGCTAGGAATAGCAGTGTGCGCCGATTCGAGTTCCCTGTAGACGTAGCCCACGCGAAGTCGGTCAACGAGACGTTCACCGAACTTCGCCGGCTGCGGATGTCCGCGGCGCTCACGGCAGCGGTCCTGCTGGCACTGGGGATCTGGTTCTTCTGGATCGCGACGCCGTGGTCGTACATCCTCGGCGGCGTGTTCTGCATCGGGGCGGCGACGTCCCTGTGGGTCATGGTGTGGGCACCGAAGAAGATGGGGTCCATCGAATCGCTCTACACCCGGGGCGATCTGGTTCCGGCGGTGGTGGCCGAGACGATGCCGAGCGGCGCGACGTTGCTGTCGCTGGTCGATGTCGCGAAACCAGGAGTCGACGAGCCGCACTACGTCCTGATCACGCGCGTCGTCCGTGCGCTGCCCGGCCACGCCGTCGAACGCGGTGCCGAGGTGCCTGCGGTGTCGGTGCTCGCCGATCGCGGCCGTAACACCGGTGGACGCACCTGGCAGCTGGTGTCGGCGATGCCGATCGCCTGGGGCACCACCGACGCGGCCGTCCTGGCACGCGCCGCCGCCGAGATCACCGAGGGCGAATGGGCACTGCTGCACGCCAACATCGGACTGTCGGAGAAGGTACGCAAGGCCAAGAACCAGCAGCTGCTCGTCGACCCCGCCGATCTGCCCGAGGACCTGACGCGGCCTACCGAAGAGCCGGGAGTGGAGCCTGCGGAACGACCTACCGAAGAGCCGGGATGACCTCGCGCTCGAAGAGTTCGATGCCGGAGCGGTCGTAGGCGGCTTCCGGGAAGTAGAAGATTCCGTACGTCATGCCCTGCTGCTGCAGTTCGGTGAGGTTCTCGACGATCTGCTCGGGTGTTCCGACGGCGGGCATTCCGCGGTATGCGCCCAATGCCTCGTGTGCCTTCTCGGCTCCGACGTGTTCGGTCAGTCGAGCCTCGAGAGCGCGTAACCGCTCCTGCACCTCGGCCTCCGTGGAGCCGATGGCCACGTTGTAGTTGGCCGAGCGGACGATGGCGTCGAAGTCCGTGCCGACGGTTGCGCAATGATCGCGCAGCAGAGCCGATTTGGCGGCGAAACCGGTAGGGGTTCCATCGAAGTTGGTGTAGTTCGCGTATTTCGCTGCGATCTTCAGTGTCACTTTTTCGCCGCCACCGGCGATCCACAGTGGGATGCCGCCCTCCTGCAGGGGCAGTGGGCGCACCACGGCACCGTCGATCTCGTAGTGCTTGCCGTCGAGATACACCTCGCCGGTGGTCCACGCTTGTTTGAAGATCTGTACGCCCTCGTCGAGGCGGCCCAATCGTTCACCGGCAGAGGGAAATCCGTAGCCGTAGGCGCGGAACTCGTGCTCGTGCCAACCGCCGCCGATACCCATCTCGACCCGACCGCCGGAGATGATGTCCACTGTCGCAGCAACTTTCGCCAGATAGGCGGGGTTGCGGTAGGACATCGCAGTGCACATCTGACCCAGTCGGATACGCGAGGTGGACGCGGCCAGTGCGGACATCAGCGACCAGGCCTCGTGCGTCGCCTCGTCCGTCGCGACGGGAACGGTGTGGAAGTGGTCGTAGACCCACAGTGATTCCCACGGTCCGGCTTCGGCGGCAACGGCATGCTCGCGCAGCACACTCCACTGCTGGGCCGGATCGATCCCGACCAGATCCAGCCGCCAACCCTGAGGCACGAACATTCCGAATCGCATGACAGGCACAGTACAGACGCAGGTCCGACGCTCGCGCCGGCTGTGTGAACTACGCTGCAGGAATGTCCGAGATGTTGCCGTCGCGCACAGTGACCCGGTTGCGCCCGTTCGCATCGACCATTTTCGCCGAGATGACCGCGCTCGCGGTGGCGAAGAACGCCGTCAATCTGGGGCAGGGATTCCCGGACACGGACGGACCGTCGGCCATGCTCGAGGCCGCGCGTGACGCCATCGCGAACGGTCTCAACCAGTACTCCCCCGGCCCGGGGATGCCGGTGCTGCGCGCAGCCATCTCCGATGACCGGCTCGCCCGGTTCGGACTTCGGTACGACCCCGATTCGCAGATTCTCGTGACCGTGGGTGCCACCGAGGCCATCTCGGCGACGCTGCTCGGCTTGATCGAGGCGGGCGACGACGTGCTGTTGATCGAGCCGTTCTACGACTCCTATGCGGCCGCTGTGGCGTTGGCCGGAGCCACTCGCACGGCCGTACCCCTGGTCACCGACAGCAACGGATGGACCGTCGACACCGACGCCCTCGAACGCGCCGTAGGGCCGCGAACGCGCATGCTGATCGTCAACTCGCCGCACAATCCCACCGGCACCGTGTTCGATCGCGAGACGATGATCCGTATCTCCGAGATCGCGATCGCCCACGACCTGCTCGTGCTCACCGACGAGGTGTACGAGCATCTGATCTTCGACGACGGTGTGCACACCCCGATCGCGACGCTGCCGGGCATGTTCGAGCGAACCGTCACCGTGTCCAGTGCCGCGAAGACGTTCAACGCCACCGGCTGGAAAACCGGGTGGGCGCTCGGACCGAAAGAGCTGATCGATGCGGTGCGCGCCGCCAAGCAGTTCATGAGTTTCGTCGGCGGCACCCCGTTCCAGCCCGCCGTCGCGTACGCACTCGGTCACGAGCAGGCGTGGATCGCCGCCATGCGCGACGGTCTGCAGCACAAGCGAGACACGCTGTCCGCGGCGTTGACCGAGGCGGGTGCGGACGTCAAGCACAGCGCCGGAACGTATTTCGTGTGCGCCGATATCGCACCGATCGGCCGCGGTGATGCGTACGAGTTCTGTCGCTCCCTGCCCGATCTCGTGGGCGTCGCCGCGGTACCGGTGACTGCCTTCGTCGACGAGCCCGCGCCGTGGAATTCGTTGGTGCGCTTCGCTTTCTGCAAGCAGGACCACGTGCTCGCCGATGCCGCCGAGAGGTTACGGCGATTGTGACTGCGCAACCGACGATTCCGGCGTACTTCGTCAGGCAAGCCGTCGACCTCGCGGCCAACGGCGGAGTGGACCTGACGTACCCGTTGTCGATGGCCGGGATCGGAACCACCATTCTCGACGACCCGGCGGAGCGGCTCACCACCCGACAGGTCACCGCGTTCACCCAGGCCGTCTGGGCGATGACCGGCGACGAACTCTTCGGACTCGCCGCAGTTCCCGTGCGGCGCGGCAGTTTTCGGGTGGTGTGTCAGACGTTGATACACACGGAGAACCTGTGGGCAGCGCTGATTCGAATGTCCGAGACCATGCGCGTGCTCATTCCGGTGAAACCGATGACGCTGGATCGAACGGAGCAGTCGACGGTCCTGACGGTGCACGTCGAAGCCACGACCGACCTCAGCCCCGAAGCGAACGAGCTCGCCGAGCGATTGCTGACCGACTTCCTGTTGATTCTGCTGCATCGGTTCGCGGCGTGGCTGATCGGTAACCGGGTCAAACTCCTGTCGGTTCAGTTGCCCTATGCACTGCCCGGGCCCGAGGCCGGGAAGATGTACGACACCATATTCGGAACTCATGTGCAGTTCGGATCCGACCGCGCCGCACTGGAATTCGACACCGCGCTCATGCGCGCCCCGATAGTGCAGACCGAGGCGACACTGGCCGAGTACCTCGCGGAGTCACCCAACCTGCTGTTCTCGTCGAGGGACTACGACAGCACTGCGTCGAGTCAGGTCCGAAGAGCCCTGGAGACCGGATTCAGAGGCGGTACGCCGGCTACCGAAGAGATTGCGGCCATGCTCAACATCAGCCCGCCGCATCTGCGCCGCGTTCTTCGCCAGGAAGGCACTTCCATCAATCAGCTCCGCGAGGAGGTTCTGCGCGACGCGGCCATCTCGGGGTTGAGCCGCGGCGACAGCGTGGACGACATCTCGGCCCGCCTGGGCTTCTCCGAACCGAGCGCATTCCGCCGAGCCTTCAAGCGCTGGACCGGCCAAACTCCCGGCGCGTATCGATAGAGCTCAGCGCGATCAGCTGACGCAGAACTCGTTGCCCTCGAGATCGGTCATGGTGATCCAGGTGCTGGGCCCTTGCTGCCCGCGATGCAGTACCGACGCGCCTCGACCTTCGAGTGCGGTCACCACCGCCTCGCGTCCGTCACCGACACGAACGTCGAGATGGAGTCGGTTCTTCACGGACTTCGATTCGGGTACCGCCTGAAAAAGCACCCGCGGGGTGCCCGGAGATTCCGGATCGGTGATGCCCTGGCCTGCTCGCCACACCAGAACGCCGTCGAACACGGTTGTGTCCTCCTCTCGGGCGTGGCCTGCCGCAACCATCTCGCGAATGAACTCCTCGTTGCTGGGTTCGACCTGCCAGCCGAGAGTCTGTGCCCACCATGCCGCGAGCGCATGCGGGTCGACGCTGTCCACGACGACCTGAAATCGGTAACCCATGCGAGAACGATACCGCCGGGAGCTGGCAATGGGAACACCTGTTCGATACAGTCGAGTCATGTCGCTCGCGATGCAAGGTTCGCTGTTCGGTGACGACGACGGTGGCGTCGGGTCGCTGCAGTCCGTCACCCGCCGCGAGCTGACGCTCGGTGCCTGGGTCGATGTGCGGCCGGGCTGGTTGTCCGACAGCGACCTCTTCGATTCGCTGGTCACCGACGTCGACTGGCGCGCCGAACGCAGGCAGATGTACGACCGCGTGGTCGATGTGCCGCGCCTGGTTCGGTACTACGCCGAGCGGGAGCACTGGCCGCATGCGGCACTGTACGAGGCCCGCGATGCACTGGACGACCACTACCGAAGCGAGCTCGGGGAGTCGTTCGCCACCGCGGGACTGTGTTACTACCGCGACGGGTCCGACAGCGTCGCCTGGCACGGCGACAACATCGGCCGCAGCGCCACCGAGGACACGATGGTGGCGATCGTATCGCTCGGTGCTACAAGACAACTCATGCTCCGTCCCCGCGGCGGCGGGACCTCTCTGAAATTCACCCTCGGTCACGGCGACCTGGTGGTGATGGGCGGGTCCTGTCAACGGACCTGGGAGCATGCAATTCCCAAATCGACCCGCGCGGTCGGCCCACGCATCAGCGTGCAATTTCGACCGCGCGGGGTTCGGTAACGCACGACGCGTCAGCGCGCGGCGTTCGAGGCCCGACGCGTCTCGACGGCCGCCGCGAGAGTGGCCAATTGCGTTGCCGTCGTGTCCCAGTCGAGGCATGCATCGGTGATGGACTGGCCGTACACGAGCTCGTCGCGGTGGCCGATTTCGAGGTCCTGACGCCCTGCGACGAGGAAACTCTCGAGCATCAGCCCGACAATTCCGTGCTCGCCGGCCGCGACCCTGGTGGCCACGTCGGTGACGACGTCCACCTGCTTGTTGTGGTCCTTACGGCTGTTGCCGTGGCTGGCATCGATGACAACTCGCTCCGGCAACCCCGACTTACGCAGGCGGGCAACGGTATCGGCCACGGACTCGGCGTCGTAGTTCGGTCCGTCGACGCCGCCGCGCAGGATGACGTGGCAATCGGGGTTTCCGACGGTCCTGATCAAGGCCGCCTTGCCGTCGAGATCGGTTCCGGGGAAGACGTGGCTCGCCGCGGCGGCGCGGGTTCCGTCCACGGCGACCTGGATGTCACCTTCGGTCGAGTTCTTGATGCCGACCGGCATCGACAAGGCGCTGCACAGCTGCCGGTGCACCTGGCTGGCTGCGGTCCGTGCTCCGATGGCACCGTAGCTGACCAGGTCCGCAATGTACTGCGGGGTGATCGGGTCGAGGAATTCGCAGCCGACGGGCAGGCCGAGCGCCGAGATGTCCAGCAGCAGCTGGCGTCCCACTCGAAGACCTTCGTTGATGTCGAAGCTGCCGTCGAGGTGCGGATCGTTGATCAGACCCTTCCAGCCGAGCGTCGTCCGCGGCTTCTCGAAGTAGACCCGCATGACGATGTGCAGTCGATCGCCCAGCTCGGCTGCCGTGGCGGCGAGGCGTCGGGCGTAATCGAGGGCAGCGTCGGTGTCGTGCACCGAACACGGGCCGACCACGACGATCAGTCGG
This sequence comes from Rhodococcus sp. PML026, assembly GCF_000963615.1. Lineage (NCBI taxonomy): Bacteria > Bacillati > Actinomycetota > Actinomycetes > Mycobacteriales > Nocardiaceae > Rhodococcus > Rhodococcus sp. PML026. The sequence continues at coordinate 706,536 of NZ_KQ031376.1, forward strand.
TCGTCACGGCCGTCGAGAATGTCGACGACACCGGAGCGTCCGGTACGAACACTCGCCGAGATCGCGTCGTCCACCGCGTGCTCGCGGCGTACGACCGACGGCGCGACCAGCGGACTGATGCTGATCGTGCGCTGATCGTCGAGTGACGGGGTGTCGAGGGAGAGCGTCATGAGAGGGTTTCCTGTTCCCAGGCCGGCTCCGCATGCTCCACGCGCACTTCGAGCCGGTCTGTATCCGGCTCGTGGGGTGGAGGGTCAGCGCATGGCGTCGCTGGCTGACCCACCCGGGGCCGGCCTGCTAAACCAGAAATACGTGCGCTGCATGAAGAGCACCGTAACAGACTCTCCCGTGATGCATCTATGCTCGTCCCTGCAGTCGGTTCGCCAGGTGGTCATGAGGAGCCCCGAAGTTCACCTCGGCGTCGAGCGGTGCGTGCAGTCACGGCGCATCGCGAGAGGGAACCCGGTGAGAATCCGGGACTGTCCCGCAGCGGTATGCAGGAACGACCGCCGTCATCACGCACTGAAGAAGCCTCTTCGGGAAGCGACGGCCAGTAGGAGTGGGCTCTTCGTCCGCGCGCCTGCAAGTCCGAATACCTGCCCTCTGTGCTGTGCACGCCGTGTGCAGCGGTTCACCGCCTCGTGGAATGGGCGCGTAACCCTGGTACGGCTGTAGTCAGGGCTCACCGGGATCTGCGCGCCCGTGAAGACGGTGCACCACCCACGTGTAGTCACCCTGGAGATCAACTGTGAACAACGATTTCACCGCCACCGTGCTCGGTTCGGCTCGCATCGGACCCAACCGAGAACTGAAAAAAGCCGTCGAATCCTATTGGGCCGGAAAGATCGACGCCGAGGCCCTCGAATCGGTCGCGAAGAATCTTCGCGAGAACGATTGGCACACACTCGCAGCCAGGCTCGATTCCGTTCCGGTGAACACCTTTTCGTACTACGACCAGATGCTCGACACTGCGGCCCTCCTCGGAGCGTTGCCACCGCGAGTCGAGGCGGTCGAAGGTGAACTCGATCGGTACTTCGCCGCCGCCCGCGGCACCGAGACCATCGTCCCGCTCGAAATGACCAAATGGTTCGACACCAATTACCACTACCTCGTGCCCGAGATCTCGCCGGAGACCACGTTCTCCCTGCACCCGGACAAGGTGCTCGGCGAGGTGAACGAGGCTCGTGCACTGGGGATCCCGGCACGTCCGGTGATCATCGGACCGGTCACCTTCCTGTTGCTGTCCAAGTCCGTCGGCTCCTCCGATTCGCTGCTGGGACGGGTGGACGAACTGATACCGCTCTACGACCGTCTGCTCGAACTCCTCGCCGCAGCCGGAGCCGAGTGGGTCCAGATCGACGAACCGGCGCTGGTGCGCGATCTCGACGACGAGACCGTCGCAGCGGCGACCCGATGCTTCGAGCAACTCGCAGCCTCGCAGACCCGCCCGGCCATTCTGCTGGCGTCCTACTTCGGCGACCTGGGCGACGCGCTGCCCGCAGTGGCGTCCACCGGGATCGAGGGCCTGGCCGTCGATCTGACCGTTCCTGGTGTGGCCGAGCAACTTGCAGCTACTCGCGCTACCTCGACGATGCTCGTCGTGGCCGGCGTCGTCGACGGACGCAATGTCTGGCGCACCGATCTCGACGCCGCGCTCGAGACACTGTACGAGGTCGGCAGACATGCGCGCGCAGTGGCGGTGTCGTCGTCGTGCTCGCTGCTCCACGTTCCCTATTCGTTGGACGCCGAACCTCAGCTCGAACCGACACTGCGGTCGTGGCTGGCGTTCGGGAACGAGAAGATCACCGAGGTCTCGGTGCTCGCGCGCGCACTCCAGGGCGGAACAGCCGGGGAAACCGATCGATTCGTGTCGGGCCGATTCGAGTCGGCCCGCGCGGCTCTGGATTCGCGGAGACACGATGCACGACTGCACGATCCGACAATCCGTGCGCGTGTGAACAGCGCTGCCGGCCGTGACCGCAGCCCAGGAGACGTCCGCCGCGTCGTGCAGGCCGAGCATCTCTCGCTCCCTGTTCTGCCGACGACGACCATCGGCTCCTTCCCACAGACGAGCACGATCCGCCGCGCGCGGGCGGCGCTGCGCAGCGGCACCGTCGACGAGCCGGAGTACGTGCGGCAGATGCGCGCGGAGATCGCCGATGTCGTTGCACTGCAGGAGCGTCTGGGGTTGGACGTGCTCGTCCACGGCGAGCCCGAACGAAACGACATGGTGCAGTACTTCGCCGAGCAACTCGACGGTTTCGTCGTGACCGCCAACGGCTGGGTGCAGTCGTACGGGTCACGGTGCGTGCGACCACCGATCCTGTACGGCGACGTCTCCCGCCCGGCACCGATGACGGTGGAATGGGCGACGTACGCGCAGTCACTGACCGACAAACCGGTCAAGGGCATGCTGACCGGTCCGGTGACCATTCTCGCGTGGTCGTTCGTCCGAGACGACATCCCGGCGGCCGAGTCGGCAGCTCAGATCGCCTCGGCGATTCGAGACGAGACGATCGACCTGGAGTCGGCGGGGATCCGCATCGTCCAGGTGGACGAGCCCGCGCTCCGCGAACTGCTACCGCTGCGCTCGAAAGACACTGCAGCGTATCTGGATTGGGCCGTCCGCTCGTTCCGGATCGCGACGTCCGGCGTCGACGACGCGACACAGATCCACACGCACCTGTGCTACTCCGAGTTCGGTGAGGTCATCGACGCCATCGTCGCCCTGGACGCCGACGTGACGTCCATCGAGGCCGCACGCTCGCGCATGGAGGTGCTCGACGACCTCACTGCGGTCGGCTTCGCACTCGACGTGGGACCCGGTGTCTACGACATCCATTCGCCGCGAGTTCCGACGGTTGCCGAGATCACCGAGTCGCTCCGCGCGGCGGCCGAGGCAGTTCCCCTCGAACGGCTCTGGGTCAATCCGGACTGCGGACTGAAGACACGAGGCCCGGCCGAGGTCGAGCAGTCGTTGAGAAACATGGTCCTGGCCGCGGCAGCGCTGCGCTGACCCCATGTGAGCGGAACTTCGACCCCTGCTACGTGTGCTGTCTTGATACATGTGGGACACGGGTGTCTCGATACATGTGAGACACGATTCTAGGCTGCGGGGCGGTGGAGTTGTCCTTGGTAGCGCTTGTCGGTGTTCAGGTGCAAGTGGCCGAGGACTTCTCCGCTGGCCGTGTAGGTGGTGATGTGGTTGCCGTCGCGCAGGACGGTCACGCGAGTGTGTGCGTGGGGCCGTCCGACCGAGATCGTGTGGTCGCCGACGGAGATCACGCCGGAGCCGGAGACGGAGTGGGTGCCGACTGTGGCGTCGACCTGGGTGGGTAGGTGCTGCGGGCCGCCCAGGGTTGCAGCGCGGTTCCATGCCTGCTGCGGGGGCATGTTCACGGCACTGTGGCGGCGGTCGTTGTTGTAGAACTTCTGGTAGCGGTTGCACGATGTCTGCAACTCGGCGGTGGTGGCGGGCCGGGTGGGTTGGTCGGTGAGCCACTGTTTGAAGGTGCGGTGGTGGCGTTCGACTTTGCCGTTGGTCTGAGGGTGGTACGGGCTCGAGTGAATGAGCCTGGCACCGGACCCGGTGACGAACGCGCCGAACTTCGAGCGGCCCTTCGACGCGGTCGCGCAGAATGCCATTCCGTTGTCGGACAACACGATTGCCGGTACTCCGTAGTCGGTGAACGCTCTGCCGATGGCGGTGATGGCTCCGGCGGTGGTCTCGGCGTGGCAGACGTACGTCGCGACGAGGGTGCGGGTGCAGTCGTCGAGAACTTCGAAGACGGTGGCTTTCCCGCCGCCGGAGAGTACGACTTCGGTGGCGTCGATCTGATAGCAGTCACGGGGCCGGGCGTATTGGAACCGGCGGTAGGACGATTTGGGTCGCTTCTTGGGTTCCGGGGTCACCAGGCCGTGGCGGGTGAGGATGTTGTTGATGGTCGATCGGGCCGGGACCTTCCAGCCTTTGCCGGCCCAATCATGTTCGGCGGCAATCTTGGTCAGCTCGTAGCGGATGTTGTCGGCACCGTTGTCGCGGCCCAATTTGCCGCGGAGCGCGATGATGCGGGCTTCGATGGTGTCGGGGGTGCGTGTCGGGCTCGAGCGGGGCCGGCGGGAGTCGAGTTCCCACCGGCCCCGTTCTCGGATCCGGGCGGCGTGACGGTTGGCGGTACTGCGGGAGAGCCCGTGGTCGGCGCAGAAGCCTGACAGGCCTCGTTCGTCGAAGACGTCGGCTCCCTCGATGATCCATGCGGTCAAGGTGGCGTCGAGCAGGTTCATCCGGGCATCCGATCTGGCCATGGATTACTCCATAGCCGGTCACAGTGCCCCGCAGCATCATCACAGCCCGTGTGTCACATGTCCGTGGACATCTCGTGTCTCATATGTCCCCGGACTGAACACGACCCCTGCTACGAAGTTCCGCTCACGTGGTCGCCAGGCTAGGGTTACCTATCCATGCCCGCTCGGTGAAAGAGATCGAAGTGAAACGTCTGCTCGTCGTCACTGCCCTCGTCGCAGTCGCAGCTCTGACCACCGTCGCGTGCGGCGACAGCGGCGAGCAGGCACCGAGCACCGCCACCTCTCCCACCTCCAACACCGACGCCGCATCGGACTCACCGGGCCCCACCGGCATTCCCGACGGAATGGGTTCGGGTGCCGCCGACGGCGAGTTCCCGCGCACCGTCGGGCATTTCGGCGGATCCACCGACATCCCCGCCGAGCCGAAGAAGATCGTGGTGATCGCCACCGGCCAGCTCGACGCCGCATTGACCCTGGGCGTGACCCCCACCGGTGCCGCCTACGGCGACGGAGCCGATCTGGTGCCCGACTACATCAGCTTCTCGTTCCCCCAGTACGCGGACCAACTGACGCAGATGGCAGATCTGGGCAACCGCCAGAGCGTCGACATCGAGGCCGTCGCCGCCGCCGAACCCGACCTCATCCTGGCCAACAAGACCGGCTCGGAAGACATCTACCCGACGCTGTCGGCCATCGCGCCGACCGTATTGACCGAGGGCACCGGCGTGAACTGGAAGCAGGACTTCCTTCTTCTCGCGGATGCACTGGGACGCACCGAGCAGGCGCAAGGGTTCCTGGACACATTCGCGTCCGACGCTCGCGCACTGGGTGATTCGGTCTCCAACGGCGGCGGATCCGGGGGCGCTCCGACGGTGTCGTTCGTCCGCTTCACCGCAGACCGGGCACGCGTGTTCGGCGTCGCGTCGTTCGCTGGATTCATCGCCTCGGACGCTGGGCTGGCGCGCCCGCCCAGCCAGCAATTCGACAAGACCTCGCAGGACTTCAGCGAGGAAGAGATCCAGTTGGCGAACGCCGACTGGGTATTCGTCTCCAGCCAGGACGCGGAAGCCGATTCGAGCGCTGCGTCGTACACCACCAATCCATTGTGGACCGGGATGAGCGCGGCAACGCAGAACCACATCGTGCGCGTCGACGACGACCCGTGGTACCTCAACGCCGGCCCCACGGCGGCGACCATCGTGCTCGACGGCCTGAGAAACGCTCTGCAAAGCTGACCCCCATGTGAGTGGCACTTCGTAGCAGGCTACGAAGTTCCACTCACATCGGGCGGATAGGTTGCGCACAACTTAAACGTGCACTACTGTTCTTCTCGTGACCAACGAACTCGCACTCGATCGTCAGGTGTGCTTCGCGCTGTACTCCGCTTCGCGGGCTACCACCGCGGTGTATCGCCCGATGCTCGACAAGTTGGGCGTCACGTACCCGCAGTACCTGGTTCTGCTGGTGCTGTGGGAGAAGGACGGGCGCGGCGTCAAGGACATCTGTGCCGAACTCGATCTCGACACCGGCACGCTCTCGCCGATGCTCAAGCGACTCGAAGGGCTCGGCTTCATCGAGCGTCGACGCCTGAGCAGCGACGAGCGCCGCGTCGAGATCCATCTCACCGAGACCGGAAGCGACTTACGCGCTGAGGCACTCGACATCCCGCGCAAGCTGGCCGAGAAGACCGGCATGGACGTCGGCGATCTCGTCAAGCTCAAGGAATCGCTCGACGCGTTGACGAGCGCTTTGCATCACACCGATTCGAGCACGACAGAAGGAGAATCATGAAAACCATCTACACCGCAGAGGCACTCGCCACCGGCGAAGGCCGTAACGGCCACGCCCGCACCTCCGACGGACGTCTCGACCTCGATCTCGCCATCCCGGAGGCCATGGGCGGCAGCGGAAACGGCACCAACCCCGAGCAGCTGTTCGCAGCCGGCTACGCCGCGTGCTTCCACTCCGCACTGCAGATGGTGGCGCGTCAGGACAAGGCCGACGTCACCGACTCGGCTGTCGGCGCTCGCGTCGACATCGGCCCGAACGACCAAGGCGGCTTCCAGCTCGCAGTCACCCTCGAGGTGACTCTGCCGAACCTCAGCCGCGAGAACGCACAGGCACTGGCCGACAAGGCACATCAGGTCTGCCCGTACTCCAACGCCACCCGCGGCAACATCGACGTCACCGTCACCGTCACCGAAGACGAGTAAGAGGAAACACCATGAAGGCACACGAAATTCACCTCGCGTCCCGCCCAGAAGGCTGGCCGACCGAAGACAACTTTCGCGCGGAGGTCGTCGACCTCCCCGAACTGCAGGACGGGCAGATCCTCGTTCGCAACATCGTGATGTCGGTGGATCCGTACATGCGTGGCCGGATGAACGACGTGAAGTCGTACGTCCCGCCGTTCCAGATCGATGCGCCGCTCGACGGCGGTGCCGTGGGCGAGGTCGTCGAGTCCAAGGCCGACGGTTTCGCAGTCGGCGACGCTGTTGTGCACGGCAAGGGATGGCGCGATCTCGCCATCGTCCCGGCACAGGGAGCCAGCAAGGTCGACCTCGGCGCAGCCAAGGCATCGGCATACCTGAGCGCACTCGGAATGACCGGCACCACAGCGTATGCGGGCCTGACGGCCGTGGCGTCGTTCCAGAAGGGCGACGTCGTGTTCGTCTCCGGCGCCGCCGGAGCCGTCGGCTCGCTCGTCGGACAGATCGCCAAGGCGCTCGGCGCATCTCGCGTCATCGGTAGCGCCGGATCCCCCGCCAAGGTTGCGCGCTTGCTCGAGCTCGGGTTCGACGCGGCATTCGACTACCACGACGGCCCTGTCGCCGAACAGCTCCGACAGGCAGCTCCCGACGGCATCGACGTGTACTTCGACAACGTCGGCGGTGACCATCTCGAAGCTGCTATCGGGTCGATGAACAAGCACGGCCGAATCGCCATGTGCGGAGCCATCGCTCAGTACAACTCGACCGAACCGACCCCGGCCCCGCGCAACCTCGCCCTCGCCATCGGCAAGGAGCTGACGTTGAAGGGATTCATCGTCGGCTCGTACGCGCACCTCACCGAGGAATTCCGCGCGAAGATGACGGATTGGCTCGCCAGCGGCGCAATCGAATTCGACGAAACGATCGTCGAAGGCCTCGACAATGCCCCGGCCGCCTTCATCGGACTGATGAAGGGCGAGAACACCGGCAAGATGGTCGTCACCATCTAGGTCGGGCCGGCACGGCGCGTCACCGCAGTCCACACCCCGGTCGGGAATTCCGACCGGGGTGTTTCCATGCGTGCACCGATTACAGTCGTTGCATGCCTGCCGCCCCACTTCCGTTGCGCGACGGCCTCGACCCCACCAGGGTGCGGATGCCCGACGTCGCGACCGGCGCAACGGTGCTCGAATATCTGTGTGCCCGCTTCCCGCATGATGCGGCCAGGCTGACCGAGAAGGTGTCCGGCGGGGAGGTCGTCGATGCAGCGGGCGTACCGATCGACCCGTCGACGATCGCCGGCCCGCGTGCGGACATCTACCTCTACCGTGACCCGCCGGTGGAATCGGCCGTGCCGTTCTCCCTCGATGTGCTGCACCGCGACGAGAACCTGCTCGTGGTGGACAAGCCGCACTTCCTCGCCACGACGCCGCGAGGCGCGTACATCGCACGCTCGGCGTTGGTTCTGCTGCGACGACAATTCGATCTCCCCGAGTTGAGCCCTGCTCACCGACTGGATCGACTCACCGCGGGTGTCCTGGTGTTCACCGTGCAGCGGCAGGCGCGCCGGCCGTATCAGGAGATGTTCGCTCAGCGCACGGTCACCAAGCAGTACGAGGCAATTGCCCCACTGTCCCAGAATGTCGACTTCCCACTGACAGTGCACAGTCGAATCGTCAAGGAACGCGGCGTTCTTCAGGCACGGGAGGTACCGGGCGAGCCCAATGCCGAGACACGCATCGAACTGGTCGACACTCTCGGGTCGTACGGTCGATATCGGCTGCACCCGCGCACGGGGAAGACGCATCAACTTCGGGTTCATCTGTGCTCGTTGGGAATCCCGATCGTGGGCGACAACTTCTATCCGTCGTTCCGCGAGGTCGCCGACGACGACTACTCCGATCCGCTCCGCCTACTTGCTCGCTCCATCGAGTTCGTCGATCCGCTCAGCGGCGTGGTTCGACGGTTCGAGAGCAATCGGAGTCTCGATCCTCCTGCAGCGCAACCGATTCCGTAGTACCGGCTATTTCGTCGGCTCGGACGGTGATGCGGTGCGAGATGACCGCGAGCGCGAACAGACCGACCGCTACATTTCCCAGCGCAGCGAACCCCTCCTGGGCGAAATCCACGAGCGCGTTGAGCAACGTGAACACCAGTGCGGACACGCGGAGAGTGCGCAACGGCCACACGGGACCGTCCGTTCGCAACCGCAGCATCGCCGGCAGCGCCGTGGCGAAAGTGATGCAGGCACTGACGAACAGGATGCCGCTGGCGATGCCCATCCTGTCGACGTCGATCGTCAGGTCTCGGCGATCGATGAGCAGGTCACCCAGGACGAGCTCGACGATCCCGAACACGACTCCCGCCCCGGAGATCAGGACCAGTCCCCAGCCGACGACGGGAACCCAACGGGGACTGGTGAAGAACGCGGGAATCAGCCGTGGAACGAACTGGCGCATCGAGTGGGTACGCGATGTCGACCGGCGGCAGGTGCCGAGCAACAATCTGATTCCGGCTACGGTGTCCGGGTCGGCTCCGTCCGACTCCGCTCGCGCAACCATCCGCAGCGCCCAGTCGCGCCGATGCTCGGGAAGACCGTGCGCGACGCCATCCGCGGCGATCGCGGCCGCATTCGCCAGCGACTCGTCCCGCGACGGCCTGCGGAACTCCCGCACGATCCTGCTGAACACCAACAGCAGCACCACCAGGACGTACATGATCTCCGACGACGGGCCGTAGAAGTAATCGTTGTCCTTGGTGACGAACTTGCCGACCTCGTCGAGAAACAACCCGAACCCGATTCCGCCGAGCACCACGGTGAAGACCCGAACGCCGAACCCGATGAACATCCACCCGATCAGCAGAGCCAGCATCATCGCCGCCCCGCCGTACAGGGCGTGCGCGATGTGCAGCGACTTGCCACCGACCTGCGGGTAGTGAGTGAGTTCCAAATACGCCCTGGTGACCAGAATCGTGGCAATGGCCACCACCATGAAGGCCTCGGACGCGGAACTGCCGTAGGCATCGCGGACCACGCCGGTACGTTGCGGGTGCCCCGGACGAGCGATCATGAACCGAGTATGAGCTTCCCGCCGTCGCCTCCGGGCTGTTTTCGCCTCTGCATTCCCGCGCGCCACATGGGGCGACTTGACAAATTCGTTTGCCGAAACTGCAATGGATCGATGACGGACGCAGAAACCACCCTCGACGAGCTCATCGCCGGCCTCGGCCCCCGCCTCAAGCGCATCCGGATGGAAAAGAACACCACCCTCGCCGCGCTGTCCGACACCACCGGAATTTCGATCAGCACGCTCTCACGGCTCGAATCCGGTGACCGCAAACCCAGTCTCGAACTGCTGTGGCCGATCGCCCGCGCGCATCAGATGGCGCTCGACGATCTGGTGACGACTCCCCCCGTCGCCGATCCCCGGGTACGCACCACAGCCACCGTGCGCGAGAACGTCACCATCCTTCCGCTGACGCTCCGCCCCGGCGGACTGCAGGCCTTCAAACTGCTGATTCGTCCGGACGACAAGGAGCCGCGCCCGCGGGTGCACGAGGGGTACGAGTGGTTCTACGTTCTCGACGGCACCCTGAGACTTATTCTCGGCGAACACGATCTGACGATGAAGGCCGGTGAGGCCGCCGAATTCGACACCCGGGTACCGCACTGGTTCGGCGCTGTCGGTAACCGACCGGTCGAGCTGCTGAGCCTGTTCGGACCTCAGGGCGAGCGCATGCACGTCCGCGCGAAACCGACTGTATGAAAAGTCATGTCGGTGTGAGACAGTGAAGCCCGCTCGACGCAGAATCCACTCGGTCATCCGCACCGACAACACCATCTCGAGGAAAAAGATGACCGACAGACTGCCCGATTCACCCGCCTCTCGTACCGACGTCGACATCGCGACCGGAGTGCTCATCGGGATCCACGGCGGCTCGGTGGCCGACGCCATCGACGAGTTGTTCACCACGGCGAAGAATCACCGGGTAAGTCTGTTCGAGCTCTCCCGCACGCTGATCACTGTCGCCGAGGGGCGCGACGTCGAGCAGTCCACGACGACTGACGCGGTGTACTCGGTGTGGGGTTCGGCGCTGGGCCGGCGTGGAGCCGAGACCACGTTCGGCTTGGTCACCGGTTCCGCCGCAGTCTGATTCGGGCGCTCGCTATCCGCGGACTGCCGGGTCGGTCCGCAGTTCCGGGAATCGAGCCGTCATCGCGTCGATGTGCCGATACATCTCGTAGAGCTCGGTGCGGAGAGTGGATGCCTCGGACTCGAATTGCCTCGCGCGAGATTCGGCACGATCGGCGCGAGCCCGAAATGCTTTGGATTGCGCTATTTCGATGGCCGCCGAACACGTCCGAATGTGTTCGGCCAGTCCTCGCGCGAACACTCTCGCCTGGGCAAGATTGACGTCGTAATTGTCGTCGCGCGGTAACGGTGCGCCGTTCGCTGTGCCCATGAAATGAAGTCGCCCTCGGTCGTCGGCCTCGATATCCTCCGACGAACTCTACGCTCGGATTCGAGCGACCCGTTCGAGAACCGCCCCTCCGAGAATCGCCATCACCCGAAGACGAGTGCCAACACCACCGACGCAGAGGTGGCAACGATGGCAAGGACAATGGTTGCTGCGATCGCACGTTGCCGGACGGTGCGGTAACCAGACGTCTTCAACCCGTCGTCGGCATCGTCCTCGTCGGCGGTACGCGCGGCATAGAAGTCGTCGGAGTCGACTCCGTCCTCGTCGAAATACACGACATCGCGCGGTGGGATCCAGCTCTGCCCATTGGCTGCGATTGCGGCTCCCAGTCGCTCCAGGCGCATCTGAGCCCGCACCGGATACCAATCCGAGGGCGCATGGATGGGGAGCGCTCGGGCGAGCATCAGCGGCGACCGGTACTGCTTCTGCAGTGCCGCGAACGCAGCCGACGCCGTCGGATCGTCGTCTGCCTTGTCGGTCAGAAACCACACGGCACCGGCCGCCGCACGATCACCGAGAAGGAGATATGTGTACGCGAGCAGTTCCAGAACCGCCGGCGACGACGGGTTGCGCGGCAAGGCGTCGAGGAGCCCGTTTCGTGCGGCGTTGGTGTCTCCACGTGCGAGATCGGCTTGCGCGCGAGCGATCACATCCACCTGTCGAGCCTAACGTTGCAATCGAGCGCCGTCACGGGACAATGAATACTCCGCAGACGACAAAGCCCCTCTCGACCGAAGTCGAGAGGGGCTTTGTCAGTGCTTGTCGATCACAACCGTGGTGGCCAGGGCCGGGATCGAACCGGCGACCTTCCGCTTTTCAGGCGGACGCTCGTACCAACTGAGCTACCTGGCCGGGCGGCACCGGTGAAACAATGCCATCGCAATTTCGGCGCTTTCACACCGATTCTGCGACCCTGACGGGACTCGAACCCGCGACCTCCGCCGTGACAGGGCGGCGCGCTAACCAACTGCGCCACAGGGCCTTGCTGTTGTTGCCGCGCTATTTCTAGCGCACCAACTCTCCGAACTGCAAATCTGCTTCTCGCCGGAGCGAGATGAAGAATGCTGTACTGCACATCGGATTGTCAATCCGATGCTTTCCTGCGTACCCCCTACGGGATTCGAACCCGCGCTACCGCCTTGAAAGGGCGGCGTCCTAGGCCGCTAGACGAAGGGGGCCCGCCGAATTGCTTCGACGCTACCCTCAACGGCGTTCCGTTGGGAGCTGGGATAGCTTAGGACACTTTCGCTGTAAATCTCAAACCGGCAGGTCAGAGGCAGTTTTTGCCTCGTTTTCGCCGAACTGCTCCCACCCGTGAAGTTCGAACTCGGCCAACCAACTATCCGACGCCATGGCAAGGAGCACGATCTCGACGGACTCCTCGAACCGCTCGCGTAGATCTGCGTTGTCGGCCACCAGATCCGACATGTAACGCTGACCCGCCATCGACGCGGCGAGTACCCGCACGAACTTGGCCGCGTCGAACTGCGGCTTGAGGTCTCCCATCGCCAGCGCTCTCTCGGCCTGCGCGTACCCCTGAGCGCCCCACACCCGGCCACCACCGGAGTGCACCTCCGCGTAGAACTCGGGCTCGACGATCAGCCGGAATTCTGCACGCACGATCACATCGTTCTGAAAGTTCTGCGCGATGTCGTCGACGATTCCCTTGATGACGTAAAAGGGATGCGCGGTCGAATCCGCCCATTTCTCGGAGATTGCGACATAACGGTCGAGTCCGGCCGCGAGCACCGCTCGGGCCAGGTCTTCCTTGGACTGAAAATGGAAGTACATCGCCCCCTTGGTGGCGTTCGATCCTTCCAAGATGGTGTTGACGGACGCAGCCGCATATCCGCGCTTGGCGAATTCCGCCGCCGCTGCCTCGACGATTGCCGCCCGGGTCCGCCGTGCGCGCTCCTGTTGTGCCATTTACTCCGTGCCTCCGAGCCCAAGCGCCCTGCATATCCACAGGTAGTACAAGTAGAGAGTACTTCACCCGAACGACATGCGACTCGACTCACCTGCGGTCCGCTACGACGCGTGCAGCCGACAGAAAATTCGGTTGGGTAACTGAAACAAGCCGAATGGTATTGTTCACCCGGCTCGAGTGCGCTGCAGGGGGTGCGCACTCGAGCCGCTCACGTACGTCCGCTCGGGCCAGGTCGGCACCGCCGTTCGAGCCACAACGCCGATACCGAGCATGCGTACGAATTCCGCCGAATGGCCGCCGGTCTCCCAGAGCCGGAAAGCAGTTGAATATCGAATTACATTCTGCACGAGCATCTCTCGAGGCACCTTCGTTTGCACCGCTCCTTAGCGCATGAAAACTGTTGCTGATCAATCGAATACGGCAAACCCGCTCCGTGAGGTCACCAAAAGCACTGTCTCATAATCGATATCAGCGGCGAAACGGTAACGGTTTCGACACATTCTCGGAATAGCCGAAGACGTAGACCACCTCGGGCATAGCGTGATGCGCATCACACATGTTGCTTCGGCCGATCGGGGACGGGTGCACGCCATGAATCTATCGATCCGCGTATGTCGTTCGATGACAGCACTACTCGTGTCGGCGGCCTTGACGTTGTCGACCGCGCACACCGTCGCCGCCGACCCACTGACGAACTTCCTCGATCCCGTCGCCGATCCCGCCCTCTACCTGCCGACCCCACTCGGCGAGCCGTTCTTCGACCCGCCGGCAGGATTCGAGGAGCTCCCGCCCGGATCGGTTCTCGGCACCCGACGCGTGCGCGTCGGGCCGCTGTTCACCCCGGTCATATCGACCCAGATCCTATACCGCACAAGCGATTCCAAAGACCGACCCGTCGCAGCGGCGACGACCGTCATCGTGCCCGACGCGCCCTGGGCCGGTCCCGGCACGCGTCCCGTCGTCGCGTACAACATGGCCATCAACTCACTGGGTAACACCTGTGCACCGTCGTGGACCCTGCCCCGAGGTATTGCCCGCGAGATTCCAGCGGTGCAGGCGTTCCTCGCCAAGAATTATGCAGTGGTCGTCACCGATCACGAGGGTCCTCGGCAGGCGTACGCGGCCGGGCGCATGGCCGGCCATGCGGTGCTCGACGCGTTGCGCGCGATGGTGCGCCTCCCCGAACTCGGGTTGCCCGCGTCCTCCCCGATTGCCGTCACAGGCTATTCGGGCGGGGCGATCGCCACCGGATGGGCCGCTCAACTCGCCCCGTCGTACGCGCCGGAGGTCAATCTGGTGGGCGCGGCCTTCGGCGGTCCACCGACCGACTACCGGATTCTGCTGACGTCGATGAACGGCAACGTCGCGTCGACGCTGTTCCTGTCCGCAGCGCTCGGAGTTGCCCGCGAGTATCCCGAGCTGTTCTCCCTGATGAACGCCAACGGACTGCGTCTGGCGACCGTGGCCAAAGATCTCTGCATCACACTGCTCGCTCCCGGCGGACTGGTGGCACCGATACCGGCCCAGGCCCTCTCGGACGTGCCGAACGTCGACCGGACCGAGATCGCCGAACGCATCATCGCCGCGACCCGGATGGGCGGTGATCTCGCCCCCACCGTGCCCACGATGATCTACCAAGGCCGTCAGGAATTCTGGATCCCCCGGGAAGGTGCGGAAACGCTGTACGACGAGTGGTGCGCACACGGTGCCGACGTACGCCTCGAGGAGTACTTCGGTGAACACCTCGTCGTCGCGATCAGCGGCATTCCCGGTGCGTACTCCTGGATCGACGACCGCCTGGCCGGTATCCCCGCGCCGCAAGGCTGCAGCAGTTTCGGGCGCTGACCCCCGAAACGCGGTGCCGGGGGTGCATGACCGACACGGCTGCACTGCCCATTACACTTTCGATCCGCGCCCCTATAGCTCAGTTGGTAGAGCTACGGACTTTTAATCCGCAGGTCGTAGGTTCGAGTCCTACTGGGGGCACCACACACCCTTCCGCCGAACTGCATTCGGCGGCACCCGGTCCGTACACTCGGGGTAACGATCGGCCCGTCCGCAGCGACGTGCAGGGAGAACTGCAGCAGTCGCGAAGATCCCCACATCGGCCGATGTCGGTCGTCACGACTGCTCGAACAGCAAGTGAACAGCCGCGACACGGTTCACACCGAACCTACGGTGCCGTAAGCTGGACCGGTCGTACGCAATCTATGGAGGCGATCTAATGGCGAGGGATCTGACACAGCTCGAGCTTCTGCAAGAGCTGGTGCCCACTGCCGAGGACAACGTGAACCGTCACATTTCGATGGCGCGCGAATGGCATCCCCACGACTACGTGCCGTGGGACGAAGGCCGTAACTTCGCCGCCCTCGGCGGTACGGACTACGACCCGGGGCAGTCCAAGCTCTCCGACGTCGCGCAGGCCGCGATGATCACCAACCTGCTCACCGAGGACAATCTGCCGTCCTACCACCGTGAGATCGCCGAGAACTTCTCCCAGGACGGTGCCTGGGGAACCTGGGTCGGCCGGTGGACCGCCGAAGAGAACCGTCACGGCATCGTCATGCGCGACTACCTCGTCGTCACCCGAGGCGTCGACCCCGTCGCCCTCGAAGAAGCCCGCATGATCCATATGACCAACGGCTTCGCCTCGCCCGCAGGTTCGCAGACCGGATTGCTCCACTCGGTGGCGTACGTGACGTTCCAGGAACTCGCGACCCGCGTCTCGCACCGCAACACCGGCAAGGTCTGTGACGACCCGATCGCCGACCGCATGCTCCAGCGCATCGCCGCCGACGAGAACCTGCACATGATCTTCTACCGCAACATCACCGGCGCAGCGATGGACATCGCACCCGACCAGACCCTCGACGCGGTCTCCGACATCGTGACGAACTTCGTCATGCCCGGTGCCGGCATGCCGAACTTCCGCCGCAACGGTGTGTTGATGGCCAAGCACGGCATCTACGACCTGCGTCAGCACCTCGAAGACGTCGTCTGGCCCGTGCTGCGCAAGTGGAGCGTCTTCGAGCGCAACGACTTCACCGCCCGCGGTGAGAACAAGCGCGAAGAACTCGCCGCGTTCCTCGAAGACCTCGAACGTCAGGCCACCAAGTTCGAGGAGATGCGAGATCGCTCGCTGGCCCGCGAACGCGCCAAGGCCGAAGCACGCGCGTCCTGAGTTTCGATCGACTGGTGTGCCCGGTACCGACTTCGGTGCCGGGCACTGCCTTTTCTCCTGAAAGTTCTCCCTTCGTTCCAAAGGCTTGTTTTCCATGACATTGCAGATCGGCTCCCTGGAGTTGCGCAGCCCCGTCGTCCTCGCACCGATGGCCGGCGTCACCAATGTGGCGTTCCGCACGTTGTGCCGTGAGCAGGAACTCGAGCGCGCGGGCAGCACGTCCGGTCTGTACGTCTGCGAGATGGTCACCGCACGCGCTCTCGTCGAACGGCAACCCGCCACGATGCACATGACGACGTTCGGGCCCACCGAAACCCCCCGGTCCTTGCAGCTCTACACGGTCGATCCGGACACCACGTACGCCGCGGCGAAAATGATCGTCGACGACAACTTGGCCGATCACATCGACATGAACTTCGGCTGCCCGGTCCCGAAAGTCACCCGCAAGGGCGGCGGTGCCGCATTGCCGTACAAGCGAAACCTGTTCGGCCGCATCGTGGCTGCGGCGGTCAAGGCCACCGAGGGCACCGACATCCCCGTCACGGTCAAGTTCCGTGTCGGAATCGACGAGAACCATCACACCCATCTCGATGCCGGCCGGATCGCCGCCGACGAGGGTGCAGCGGCCGTGGCGTTGCACGCCCGCACTGCCTCGCAGCGGTACTCCGGCACCGCCGACTGGAACGAGATCGCTCGACTCAAGGAGCACGTCACCGGGATTCCCGTCCTGGGCAACGGCGATATCTTCTCGGCGTCCGACGCCGTCCGCATGATGGCGGAAACCGGATGCGACGGCGTCGTCGTCGGGCGTGGCTGCCTCGGTCGTCCATGGCTGTTCGCCGAGCTCAGTGCCCGCCTGAACGGGCGGCCAGAGCCGACGCCGCCGACCCTGGGTGAGGTGGCCACTATCATCGCGCGCCATGCCGAGTTGCTCGCGCAGCACCACGGTGAGGGCAAAGGCCTCCGAGAGTTGCGCAAGCACGTGTCCTGGTACCTGCGCGGCTTTCCCGCCGGCTCGGATCTTCGGGTGTCGATGGCACTGGTGTCGACCCTCGCCGAACTGGACGACCTTCTGGCGCAACTGGATCCAACCGTTCCGTTTCCCAAGGACGCCGAAGGTCCCCGCGGCCGGCAGGGCTCGCCCGGCGCAGTGTCGCTGCCCGACGGATGGCTCGACGATCCGGAGGACCTGTGTGTCCCCGCCGGTGCAGATCTGATGCATTCCGGCGGCTGATCGACCCCTCACCAGGGCCCGTCTCGCACGAAGTGGACCGCGCCGCTCGAGTCAGTACTATGGCTTGGATTGCCGAGTAGACGGCACATGCGTGTGATGGAAGGCCAGGTTCGAATTCGTGGGAGACGATCGAGAGTCGGGCCCGTCTGTGCCCGAGGGTCGCGCCCCATGGGAGCGCCCGCTGTCCTCTATCGGACGAACCGGCGCAGGCGGACGTTCCGGACAACGTCCTCCTCGGTCCGACGACCCCGCCACACCCGACCCCTCTGGTTCGGAACCCGACTCGACAGACTCCGATTCTCCACCGAAGCCGGGTGACAGCGGCCGACTGGGTAAACGCTCCCCGCGCAACGCGGACACGGTGTCGGTCGCCGAGCTGGTCGACAAGATGTCTCGTTCGGGTGCCACCCGACGTGATCCCCCCGAACGGCCGGACGTCGAAGAGCCCACCGAGGTCATCTCACCGATCACCGACTCCACTCCCCCGCCGGCTCGGGCGAACCGTCCGATGCCCACCCCGCCGCCGCACGCTGCCCCCGAACCCGTCGGAGCACCCGCCGCCGACCGGCCGGCACTGACGCGTCTGGCGATGAGCCGAGTACGGAGACGACGACGGATACGCATGATCGGCCGAAGTCTGGTCTCGATCGTCGCCATCCTCGCCGTGGCACTCACCGGAGTGGTGTGGGGCTATCTACGCAACACCGATCAGGGATTCCTCCAAGTCGCCGCGCTCGACCCCGATTCGACCGACGTCGTCGACGCCGCAGGCCAGTACGGAGACGAGACCTACCTGATCGTCGGCACCGATACGCGCGCCGGTGCCAGTGGGCAGGTGGGCGCAGGAACCGTTGCCGATGCCGAGGGATCTCGATCGGACACCGTCATGCTCGTCAACATTCCAGCCGACCGCAGCCGCGTCGTCGCCGTGTCGTTTCCTCGCGACCTGGACGTGACCCGACCCGAGTGCGAGCAGTTCGACAACGTCACCAATACCTACACGGGCGAGATGTTCCCGGAGGCGTACGGCGACAAGCTGAACGCCACCTACGCCCTCGGCGGCCCGAAATGCCTGGTCAAGACCATTCAGAAGATCTCAGGACTGCGGATCGGACACTTCGTCGGCATGGACTTCGCCGGTTTCGAGTCCATGGTCGACGAGGTCGGCGGTGTCGAGGTGTGTACCGCTCAGCCTCTCGTCGACTACGAACTCGGAGACGTGCTGCCCAACGCCGGTACCCAACGCATCGACGGACGCACCGCACTGAACTACGTCCGAGCCCGGAACATCGAATCGGAGGGCAACGGCGACTACGGCCGGATCAAGCGCCAGCAGCGCTTCCTGTCGTCGCTGTTGCGATCGGCGTTGTCGAACAAGGTGCTTCTCGACCCGGGCAAACTGAACGGATTCGTCAACGCGTTCACCTCCGACACCTTCGTCGAGAACGTCAAGACCCAGGATCTGGTGACACTCGGCCGATCGTTGCAGAACGTCGACGCCGGCGCGGTGACCTTCCTGACCATTCCCACCACCGGAACCAACGACTACGGCAACGAGATCCCCAACGAAGACTCCATCGGTGCCATCTTCCAGGCGATCATCGACGACCTACCCCTGCCCGGCGAAGAACGGGCCGAACCGGTGACACCGGAACCGACCCCGCCGCCCGCCGCTCCCGACGCCCCGCTGCTGGCCGTCGATCCGGGCACCGTGTCGCTGCAGGTGTCCAACGCGTCGGACATCGCGGGAATGGCACAGACCGCATCCGATCAGCTGGCGACGTACGGGTTCCAGATCCTCACGGTCGGCAACTTCTCCGGCTCCGCCGCTCAGACCGTCGTTCGGTACTCCCAGGATCAGGAAGCCGCTGCGGCGACGGTGGCGTCGGCGATACCCGGTGCTGCCATCGAACTGGCTCCGAGCCTGAACAACGTCGTGGAAGTGGTCCTCGGTTCCAACTACCCGGGCTACACCCAGTACCCGGCCGAGGTCGGTGCGCAGATCGACCCCACCCAGGTGGAGGGAACGACCGAAAGTGCACAGTTGCCCGAGGATCTGTCGTTCACCAACGCGGCCGACGACACGTGCGCCTGACTCCATTCATTCCCCGTTAACCCTCGGGACAGAGAACTGGTCGGTGTGACCTACTAAACTGCGCTCATGCGCGTCGCCTACAACGAACAGATGAACGAGCTCGCCGATCTCCTCGGAGAAATGGCGAGCCTGGCTGGTGCGGCCATGGAAAAGGCCACGCAGTCTCTCCTCCAAGCAGACCTGGTTCTCGCCGAGCAGGTCATTTCCGAGCACGACAAGATCACCGAGCTCAGCGCGATCTGCGAGGAGAAGGCATTCACGCTTCTTGCGCTGCAGGCTCCGGTCGCGGGCGATCTCCGTTCGGTGGTGGCCGGCATCCAGATCGTCGCCGACATCGACCGAATGGGCGCACTCGCACTCCACGTCGCCAAGATCACCCGTCGCAGGCACCCGAACCATGCCCTCCCCGAGGTCGTCAACGGCTACTTCGCCGAGATGGGACGCCTCGCCGTGCAGATCGGTGCGTCGGCCCGTGAGGTGCTCGAGACCCGCGATCCCGAGCGCGCTGCGAAGCTGCAGGAAGAGGACGAGGCGATGGACGATCTGCACCGTCACCTCTTCACGGTGCTGATGGACCGTGAGTGGAGCCACGGCGTCGCCGCCGCGGTGGACGTGACCCTGCTGGGCCGCTTCTACGAACGCTTCGCCGATCACGCCGTCGAGGTCGGCCGCCGAGTCATCTTCCTCGTCACCGGCCAGCTTCCCGCCGACCTCCACCAGCAGAACATTCCCAGCTCGTAGCACCCACTTCGCTCGAGGTCGAGTAGCGCTGCGCGACAACGCTACTCGATCTCGGCCCCAGGGCAGGCGCACAAAAAGAACCCCCGTCGAGCTTTCGCTCGGCGGGGGTTCTCTGTGCGGTGTGCGGTTATCCGAAGCGGCCGGAGATGTAGTCCTCGGTGGCCTTCTGCGTCGGATTGGAGAAGATCTTCTCGGTGTCGTCGATCTCGATCAGCTTGCCGGGCTTGCCCGTTGCCTCGAGGTTGAAGAAGCCGGTCTGATCGCTCACGCGCGCGGCCTGCTGCATGTTGTGCGTGACGATCACGATCGTGAAGTCCTGCTTGAGTTCCTGAATCAGGTCCTCGATCGCCAGTGTCGAGATGGGGTCCAGGGCCGAGCACGGCTCGTCCATCAGCAACACGTCGGGAGAGACGGCAATGGCGCGGGCGATGCACAGACGCTGCTGCTGACCACCGGAGAGTCCGCCACCGGGCTTGTCGAGGCGATCCTTGACCTCGGTCCACAGGTTGGCACCCTTGAGCGAACGCTCGGCGATCTCGTCGAGCTCCTTCTTGCCGCGGCCACCCTGCAGCTTCAGCCCGGCGACGACGTTGTCCTTGATGGACATGGTCGGGAACGGGTTGGGTCGCTGGAAGACCATGCCGATGGTGCGTCGCACACCGACGGGGTCGACGCCACTGCCGTAGATGTCCTCGCCGTCGAGCAGCACCGAACCTTCGACGCGAGCGCCGGGCGTGACCTCGTGCATACGGTTGAGCGAACGCAGGACGGTCGACTTACCGCAGCCGGACGGTCCGATGAACGCGGTGACGCTGCGCGGCGGGACTGCCAGAGTGACGTCGGAGACGGCATGGAACTTGCCGTAGTAGATGTTGACGTCCTTGAGATCGAGACGCTTTGCCATGTTCTGATTCCTTAGGATTCTCTGGAGTCGGGTGGGTCAGAAGTTCTTGGGCGAGAAGAACTTCGAGACCAACTTCGCGCCGATGTTGAGTATTGCGACGATCAGGATCAGCGTCAGGGCTGCTCCCCACATGCGCTCCGCGGTGAGCACGCCGGTTCCTGCTTTCTGCAGGTCGACCATCATGAGCGGCAGTGACGTCTGCGGCCCCTCGAAAATGTTGAAGTTGATGGCGGTGGCCGAGCCGACCAGGATCAGCACCGGAGCCGTCTCACCCATGACGCGGGCCAGCGCCAGCATGATGCCGGTGACGATGCCGGAGAGCGCGGTGGGGATGACGATCTTGGCGATGGTCTTCCACTTCGGCACGCCCAGTGCGTAGGACGCCTCACGCAGGTCCTGCGGAACGATGCGCAGCATCTCCTCGGCCGACCGCACGATGACCGGAATCATCAGCAGCACGAGGGCGAAAGCAACGGCGACACCGGAGCGCTGGAACCCGAAGGTGGCGATCCACAGCGCGTAGATGAACAGGGCCGCGACGATCGACGGAACACCGGTGAGGATGTCGACCATGAACGTCGTGACCTTGGCCAGTTTGGTCCCTGCGCCGTACTCGACGAGGTAGATGGCGACGAAGATGCCGATCGGGATGGAGATGACGGCGCAGAACAGTCCTTGCAGGAGGGTTCCCACGATCGCGTGGTACGCACCACCGCCGGCGATGAACTGGGTGATTCCGGCCTGCGAGTTCTGCCACCAGGCCGGTGCGACCACAGCGGACAGTCCACGTGAGATCACCGTGTAGAGCACCCAGATCAGTGGTACGAGGGCGACGAGCACCGACAGGCTGACGAGAATCGTCGCCGCGAGGTTCGACGCCTTGCGCCGGGCGCTGACGCCCTGGAACGTGGGCTCCTTGACGGGCTTGTCCATGGTTGCGGTCATGGGTCAGTCCTTCTTTCCGGCGATGGCGGCGCGGGCACCGGCGTTGACGACGAAGGTCAGGACGAACAGCACCAGACCGGCGGCGATGTAGGCACCGGCCTGCAGCGGGTTGTTGAACTCGCCTGCTGCCAGCGCGATCTTGGTCGCGAATGTGGAACCGCCGTCGAACAACGTTCCGCCGAAGGTCGCCTGGGTGCTGCGGATGATGATGTAGAGCGCGATGGTCTCACCGAGTGCGCGTCCGAGGCCGAGCATCGAACCGCTGACGAAGCCGGACTTGCCGAACGGAATGACCGTGGTGCGAACAACTTCCCAGCGAGTGGCTCCGAGCGCGAGAGCCGCCTCGACCTGGCCCTTGGGCGTCTGGACGAACACCTCACGGGTCACGGCGGCAATGATCGGCAGGATCATCACGGCGAGCACGATGCCGCCGGTGAAGATGGTGCCGCCGCCTGCGATCGATACCGAGCCGGTGCTGAACAGCGGGAACCAGCTCAGCGACGAGTTCAGCCATTCGGCGAACGGGCTGATCGCCGGGGCCAGGACGTACAGGCCCCAGAGGCCGAAGACGATCGACGGGACGGCGGCGAGGAGGTCGATGACGTAGCCGAGCGGTCCGGCAACACGCTTGGGTGCGTAGTTCGTCAGGTAGATCGCGATACCGAGCGCGACGGGCATCGCCAGGATCAGAGCGAACAACGACACGGTGACGGTGACCAGAAACAGGTCGAGTACACCGAACACCATTGCCGAGGTGTTCGAGGTGTCCCACGCGCCGTTGTAGGTCAGGAAGTTGACCGTGTTGTTGGACAGTGAGGGAATCGCTCGCCAGAGCAGGAAGATGCCGACCGCAGCGATCAGGGCGATGATGAAGATGCCCGAGCCCTTGGCCAGGCCGGAGAAGATCCTGTCACCGGGACGGGTGACCGTCCCC
The DNA here is from genome assembly GCF_000963615.1 of Rhodococcus sp. PML026. NCBI lineage: Bacteria > Bacillati > Actinomycetota > Actinomycetes > Mycobacteriales > Nocardiaceae > Rhodococcus > Rhodococcus sp. PML026. Next base: position 729,494 of record NZ_KQ031376.1, read on the forward strand.
GATGTTTTCGAGTCTGACAATTGTGGTTCTTCCGGTTCGTGGGCGGCACCTGTGGTAGGCACGGTAGCCGCCGAGGGGATGCCGGTGATCGAGTGGGTGTCGCTCATACCGCTCACTGTCTCGTGTCGATGCAGGGTGGTCCGCCTTCGGCCCGCGTCACCGCGAGCCGAAGGCGAAACCGGGTTTATCGAGGATCAGGCGATCGCTTCGATGGCGGTGACCAGGCGTTCCTTGAATGCGTCGGGCAGCGGCACGTAGCCGGCTTCTTCGAGGCCCTGCTGGCCCTCGTTGGCTGCACTGAGCAGGAAGGACTTGACTGCTGCCGTGGTGTCGGCGTCGTAGCCCTTCGAGCAGACGATCTCGTAGGTCGCGAGGACCAGCGGGTAGGTGTCCGCTGCGTCGCTGGCGTAGAGGCCGTCGATGTCGATGACGAGGTCGTTGCCCTCGCCCTTGAACTTCGCGGCGTCGATTGCCTTGCCTGCGGTCTCGCTGCTCAGCTCGACCGGTCCGTTACCGAAGTCGACAGCGGCCTTGCCCAGCGACTCCTGGTCGGCGAAGCCCTTCTCGACGTAGGTGATGGCACCGGGGGTGGCGGCGACGGCCTGGGCGACGCCCGAGGATCCGTTGGCACCTTCGCCGACGCCGCCGGCCCAATCGGAGCTGTGGTTCAGCGTCCACGCCTCGGGAGCGGATGCGGCGAGGAAGCGCTGGAAGTTGTCGCTGGTGCCCGACGAGTCGGAGCGGTAGACCGGGGTGATCGCGGTCGACGGGAGCGTTGCGCCCTCGTTGAGTGCGGCGATGGCCGGGTCGTTCCAGGTGGTGATCTTGCCGGTGAAGATCTGCGCGATGACGTCGGGGTTCAGCACCAGGTTGTCGACACCGTCGACGTTGTAGGCCACTGCGACCGGGCCGAAGACCAGCGGCAGGTTCCACGCCGGGTTGTTGGCGCAGCGCACGGCGGCCTGTGCGGCCTGGTCGTCCTTGATGGACGAGTCGGAGCCGGCGAAGTCGACGAGGCCCGCGACGAACTGCGTGCGGCCGTTACCCGAACCACTGGTGGTGTACTCGACGGCCTTGCCCGCGCAAACGCCGGAGTAGATCGAGGTGAAGTTGGACATGGCGTTCTGCTGTGCGGACGAGCCTTCACCGGTCAACGGGGACTTGCCTTCGCACGAAGCCGAGGACTGCGATGCACCGTCCGTGGTGGCGACGTTCGCGTCGCTACCGCATGCGGCCAGCAACATGGCACTGACTGCCACTGCACTCATGAGAGCACCGTTGCGCTTGAGGTTCACCTGTTTCCTCCGAGGAATCTTGGGCCGTGATCGCGGCGCGAACTCGAGGTTCGCGCTGCGACTGTGAAGGTGCCGGCTCAGAAGAACCCTCGCACCAGGCAGCGTAGGTTGCCGCCCAGAGAGAAAGGTAAAGGCAGGTGGTAGACGTTTACCCCCGCGTGGGTGAACGGAAGATGAACACCGTGCTGGAAATGTCCGATTACGCGGTCCGCGCGTACGCGGCGTCGACGTGGTAATTCGCGAACCCGAGCTTGGTGTACGTGTGCACCGCCGCGGTGTTGTCGGCCTCGACGTACAGCATGATCTGGTCCAGTTCGCGACCGCGCAGATAATGCAGCCCGGCCAGGGTCAGTACCCGTCCGAGACCGCGACCCTGCGACTGCGGATCGATACCGACCACGTACACCTCACCGATGGCCGGGTCGTTGCCCCCAGGGAGTGGAGCCTGCGGAACGACCCGATCCTCAGCGGCGTGAACTTTCGTCCAGTGGAATCCGAGCAGGTGGTCGCTGCCTTCCTCGAAGGCCAGGAAGAGACCCGCGGGATCGAACCACGGCTCGTCTCGCCGCGACGCGATGTCGCGGTCGGTCCAGCCGCCCTGCTCGGGATGCCAGGAGAATGCCGCGTTGTTCACCCTCAACAATTCGGCATCGTCCTGGTGCCCGCGATAGGTTCGCAGCGAAATACCTTGTGGTACAACCACATCGGGCAGTTCGGGCTCTGCCGCGGCCCGTCGCATCTGCAGCAGTTCCCGGGCCACCGTCAGCCCGAGCGCACGCGCCACGGACTGTGCTGCGGGCAGATTTCCGTGCGCCCAGATCCGCGTGCCGGAGCCGAGATCGAGTGCGCTGCTGACCAATCGCCGACCTATGCCGCGACCGCGATACCCCGGATCGACCACTGCCTCGGCCATACCGTCGGCGGCGCCGACGTACCCGACGACTCGATCTCCGTCGGTGGCAACGAATCGAACGACGCTCTCACCCGCGTCGACGGCCTTGACGGCCTGCTCCGAGAGCGGCGCAGTACCGTCGACTTCGGTTGCACGCGAAAGGATCCGGTGAATCTCGTCGCTGACGCGCGAGGACGGTGCGTCGCCGTCGAGGGGGTGGACGTCGAACGCAGTATCCGAATTCATCTACGAGAGCGTACTCTCTTGCTCGAACTCGAAATCCGCATCGTCGGAATCGCCGGCCATGGCGTCCGGAGCCGTACCGCCCTTGGAGTTACGCGACGGACGCACGGCCTTGTAGCCCACGTTCCGCACCGTTCCGATCAGCGACTCGTACTCGGTACCGAGCTTGGCGCGGAGGCGTCGAACATGGACGTCGACGGTGCGAGTGCCACCGAAGAAGTCGTAGCCCCACACTTCCTGCAGCAACTGGGCACGCGTGAAGACGCGGCCCGCATGTTGAGCCAGGTACTTCAGCAACTCGAATTCCTTGTAGGTCAGATCGAGTGGGCGACCGCGCAACCGGGCGGTGTACGTGCCCTCGTCGATGACCAACTCACCGAGCGTGATCTTGCCCGACGTCTCGGGACTCGCAACCCCGCCGCTCCGGCCGACTAACAGACGTAGCCGAGCGTCCAGTTCCGCGGGACCTGTGCCGGGCAGCAGGATGTCGTCGAGCCCCCAGTCGGAATTGACTGCGACCAGGCCGCCTTCGGTCAGGACCGCGACCACGGGGATGGCCGAGCCGGTACTACCGAGCAGCCGACACAGACCGCGAGCAGCAGCCAGATCGGTACGTGCATCCACCAGCGCGATGTCGGCGGAACCGGCTTCGAGAAGAGAAGACACCTCGGTCGGTACCGGCCGGATGTGGTGGGCCAGCAACGCGAGAGACGGGAGTACGCCCTCCGGATTGGGATCGGAGGTCAGTAACAGGAGCTCCACTGCGTCTCCGTTCTTACCGCTGGCCGGTCCAGCCGACGCTGGAATCGAGTGATCGTCAAGGACACAGACTAGCTTGTCCGTACAACCGGTCGAAGCGGGCAGTACGCGATGCTTCGGTCACAATGGACCGGTGCGCACACTTCTCATCGGACTCGTCAGCCTGTTGGCCCTCGCGCTCGTCGTCGATTTCGGGGCCGCGGCCTACTCCGAATATCGCGTCTCGCGCGCCATCCGCGACGGCGGCGAACTCACCTCGGACCCCCAGGTGATTGTGCACGGTTTTCCGTTCCTCACCCAGGCCGCCGACGGCCGCTATCAGAACATCGAGATCCGGGCCCAGGACGTCCCGACCGAATACGTCGGCTCGACGACCATCGAAGCCAATCTGCGCGGCGTCCACATCGCCCTGTCCGACCTGATCGACAACAACGTCCGCGACATCCCGGTGGACGAGCTCGACGGCCGCGTCCGCATCGAGGCAACCGATCTCGGACGGTTCCTCGGCATCGTCGACCTGCAGGTTTCCGCACCTCCGGCCGACAAGTCCGACGGCACGGGCGGCTCCGGCGGGTCGGGCAAGACCACCGCCGGTGGCGTCGTACTGACGGGAACGGTTCCGGTGGGACCGCTGCAGACCACCGTCAGCGTGCAGGCCGACCTTCTGCTCGAAGGTGACAGTGTCGCCATCGTGGCATCGGACTTCTACTTCGGACCGGAGGGGCAGGCCGACTTCACGATTCCCGATTTCGCCAAGCCCACAGTTCTCGGCCTGTTCACCAAGACCATCGAACGCCAGAGCCTGCCGTTCGGACTGCTGCCGACGGACGTCTACGCGGAGGGTTCACAGATCGTCGTCGAAGGGTCGGGAGAGAACGTGAACATCGACCTCAACGAGATCGAAAAGCCATGACAGGGATCACAGTTCTGGTTGTCGTGGCGGTCCTTGCCGTTGCTGTCGGACTGATTCTGCGTCGTCGTTCCGGTGCCGTACGCACCATCGCGTCCACCGATTCCGACGACCTTCTCCCGCTGCTCGTCGATGCGGGCGTCACCTCGGGAACTCCGACGATTTTGCACTTCTCGGCGGACTGGTGTGGTCCGTGCGCTGCCGTGCGTCGTGTGGTGCATCAGGTTCTCGCCGACCGCACCGACGCACGCGAAGTCGAACTCGACATCGATGCTCAGCCTGTTCTCGCCCGTGAACTCGGAGTGCTCTCGCTGCCGACGACCTTCGTCCTCGACGGAGAACTGCGTCGGCGTTCGAGAATTGCCGGCGTGCCGTCGGCCGCAGCCCTGCGCGAGGCTCTCGACGCGCTGTAGGGCAAGAGCTACTCAGGTGGGCGGTACGACGCGCCCCTGGTAACGGGTAGGATGCACTTCGTGTTCTCCCGCCGCGAGCTCATGCTCACCAGTCGACGCACGGTTGATCTGTGCCGACTGGGCGGTTGTTGCTGTCGCTGCTGCTGATTTCCGTCTGCCGCCACGCCCATGCGTGATGCCGGCCCGATGATCGAAATCCACATCCGAGCACCGGCGACAAGCCGTGCCCCGGCCTCGCACAGGAGTACCTCTCGATGTCGACATCCGACACCCACACCACCACGATCGACCAGGTCGACGTCCGTGGTCCGCGCTTCGCCGCGTGGATCACCACTGCAGTTCTGGTCGTCGTCCTCCTCGCGAGCACGGTCTCGGTTCCCGCAGCGGCAATCCTGCTGGGGCTCCAGGCGATCGTGTTCGGAATCGGAGCCGTCCGCGGACCCAAGCACAGTCCGTACGGCACGATCTACGCGACATTCGTCGCGCCGCGGCGCTCACCGACCACAGAACGTGAGCCGGTGGCCCCGTTGAAGTTCGCCCAACTGGTGGGCTTCGTGTTCGCCGCCGTCGGAGTCCTCGGATTCGCTCTCGGCGCTCCCGTCGTCGGCACCGTAGCGACAGGCTTCGCGCTCTTCGCGGCGTTTCTCAACGCAGCGTTCGCAGTGTGCCTGGGCTGCATGATCTACCCCCTCGCAGCTCGATTGCGCGGCAACTCGCGCACCGCAGCGTGACAACTACCCCCTGATCCGACAAGAAAGACCGAAAGGAACACCATGGCTCGCTCCGACGTCCTGGTCTCTGCCGACTGGGCCGAGCAGAACCTGAACGCACCGAAGATCGTCTTCGTCGAGGTCGACGAAGACGCCAGCGCCTACGACGGCGGACACATCGAAGGTGCGGTCAAGCTCGACTGGCGCAAGGACCTGCAGGACCCGGTTCGCCGCGACTTCCTCGATCAGGAGCAGTTCTCCGGCTTGCTCTCGGCCAAGGGCATCAGCAACGACGACACCGTCGTGCTCTACGGCGGAAACAACAACTGGTTCGCCGCCTACGCCTACTGGTACTTCAAGCTGTACGGCCACAAGGACGTCAAGCTGATCGACGGCGGCCGCAAGAAGTGGGAGCTCGACGGCCGCCCGCTGTCGAAGGACGTCGTCAGCCGGGAGAACACGCAGTACCGCGCCGAGGCACCGGATCTGTCGATCCGCGCGTTCCGCGACGAGGTCATCGACGCCATCGGCAACAAGAACCTGATCGACGTGCGCTCCCCCGACGAGTTCTCCGGCAAGATCCTCGCGCCGGCACACCTCCCGCAGGAGCAGGCTCAGCAGCGTGGCCACGTCCCGTCCGCGATCAACATCCCGTGGAGCACCACCGCCAACGAGGACGGCACGTTCAAGTCCGACGAGGCACTCGAAGAGCTGTACAAGACCAAGGGCTACGACGACAGCAAGGCCACCATCGCCTACTGCCGCATCGGTGAGCGCTCGAGCCACACCTGGTTCGTGCTCAAGGAACTCCTCGGCAAGGAAGACGTCAAGAACTACGACGGCAGCTGGGTCGAATACGGCTCCCTCGTCGGAGCACCCATCGAATTGGAGGTTCACTGATATGTGTGGAGCACCCGTACAGGGTCAGACCATCCCCGCAGGCGTCGACGTCGAGAAGGAAACGGTCATCACCGGCCGTGTCCTCGCCGGCGACGGTGAGCCGGTAGCGGGCGCATTCGTCCGTCTCCTCGACGGCACCGGCGAATTCACCGCCGAGGTCGTCGCGTCGGGAACCGGCGATTTCCGCTTCTTCGCTGCCCCCGGACAGTGGACGCTGCGGGCGTTGTCCGCATCGGGCAACGGCGACACCGTCATCACGCCCGAGGGCGCGGGCGTGCACTCGGCCGACGTCACCGTCGGAGTCTGAGTCACCGACTCGATCACATAGAAGAACCCCGCACCTGGCAACCAGGTGCGGGGTTCTTTTCGTTGCTCTAGCCGACCTGTCGCGCCGGCTCGGGGACCGTGGAGTACTGCGGCGGGAACATGCCGGGAGGTACCGGGATGCCCTGGGATTCGAGGAAGGCTCCGAGGTCGCTGACGCGAGTCTGCGTCCCCGGCTCCGGCAGCACCCGGGATTCCGGGGCGGGCGCGGGCGTCTCGGGCAGCTGGGTCTGGGGTGCCTGGGTCTCGGGGGTGGCCGGGTCGACCGCGGGAGGCGCGTTCTTCTTCTCGCGTTCGGTTCGGGCGAGATCGGTCACCCACGCGACCATCTTTTCGCTTTCCCACTCGACCCCGTCGTTGGGGTCGTTGTACCAGTAGGACAGGTGCTGCAGAAAGCCGATCGCCAGGTAGGGGCCGAGGACGACGTCGACGATGCCCTTGTTGTTCTCCACCAGGCCCTCGCCCTCGGCACGCAACTTCGCCTTCACCGTTTCGGCACCCGGACCGAGGGCCCAGTTGAGATCGGCAAGTAGTTGATCGGGCGACAGCGCTGCTGCAGCCTTTGCGTCGTCCACCTGATACTGCCGGTCGGAGACTTTGACGAGAACCTGCAGGAGCGTCTCGTCCGACTCGAGCCACGACTTGTTCGTGGCGATATCGATGATCGCGCGGGTGGCAATGGAGGCAACCGTCCGACCGAAGTCGGAGACGGTCTGCACCGGGTTGAGCAGCGTCAACCGCATTTGACCGAGTACACCGAGCGCCAGCTGCAGCAGTTCGATCTTGTCCGGCGAGTCGCAGGCCAGATCGTAGGGACGACACGACCAGGTGACCTTGTCCGTCATCGACCCGTAGTCCCGCGGCGACTGATCCATGAAGCCGCCGAGGGACTGGCCCACCTCGTCACCGAAATTAGGCACGCCGGCCGGGCGGTAGGGCGACCCCACCATGACGACACCGACGACGTCGTCGGACGTGACGAGAGCATTGGGATCACGGTGGCCGAGTTCCATCGTCACGCGATCGAGAATTTCGCCGCCGACGCTGTACCCGAGCAGCGCGAACTTGGTCTTCTCACCGCACTTGGTCTTGTACTCGTCCATCAACCGATTGGTCGACGCGATGCCGTCGGCGATCGACTCCTGGTAGGTCGGCACGTTGTCGAGTACGTCGAAGCCGTAGGTGGAGGAATACGGGACGTAGAGCCAGCCGACGGTGCCGGGGCTGTCCGCGTTCGCCTCACCGACCGGAACGGTGACGTTGCCGACCCAGTTCGACGCGATCGTCTGCGCTTCTTCGTTGAGCGGATTGCGATCGGAGTCCGAGTCGGTGGCTCCGGACACCGCCAACAGCAGTACGTCCGGGCAGTCCTGCGCGTAGTTGTTCGGATCGATATTCGGGCCCTGAGACGAACCGAAGTCGGCCGAACCCGACTCTGCCGAACCCGAATCGGACGATCCCGAGTCGGGCGCGGCCAGCGCAGCAGCGGGAGCTGCAAGGGCCAACGCCACTGTGACAACCGCCGATCGAACCAATACGGAACCGAACGACGATGTCAGAACACGCTTACGACGCAGCATTTCTGCAGAGACCTCCCCAGCCTTACAAGACAACAGCCTTTTCGACACACATAGTGAATTCGTCGGCGCTCTCGAAGTCGAGAGCCCGACGCCCCCGGGAAGAAGGTACCTGCTCGCGTCGGTTTCGCCATCACTACGAGTGATCCAGGGCACTGTGGGCCGCAAAAATGATGGTGTGTCACCAATGCCACAGCGCGGAAACGGACCGTTGTCGTCGACCGGTCTCGCCGCGGGTTAAACTCGGTTCCGTGGTCATCTTCTTCGAGGTATTGCTGGCGCTTGCGGCAGTAGCCATCATCGCGTTCTCGCTCTATGTCGTCTACCGACTGGTCAACGACGAGTCGTGACGGAACCGGGCGCGGGCAACCCCGACAGCATCGACGACGGACTGGGCACCCCTATCACCAGCGGTGACCAAGCCATTTCGGCTGCCGAGCAGAAGTTCGCCGAGGCGTCGGCGCGCAACATCCCGGTGCTGCCCGACATCCCTCACCCGGACGACACCGCAAACCTGCGGCTCGGCCCCGATCTGCACCCGTCGATGCTGGCGCTGCTGCCACTCGTCGGCGTGTGGCGTGGTCAAGGCGAGGGGCACGATCCCGAAACGGACACCGACTATCCCTTCGGTCAGCAGATCGTCGTTTCCCATGACGGCGGCAGCTACCTCAGCTGGGAATCGCGCTCCTGGAGACTCGATTCCGACGGCAATTACGCGCACCCCGACCTTCGGGAGACCGGGTTCTGGCGCATCAGCGGCGGCGACGGAGTCAAGGGGTCCAAGGACGAAGAAGTCGTCGAGCTGCTGCTGACGCACAGCACCGGCGTCGTCGAACTGTATTACGGTCACGCCCTGACCCAGTCGTCCTGGGAACTTGCCACCGACGTCGTCATCCGCAGCACCTCGGGTGCACTGGTAGGCGGAGCTCGCCGCCTGTACGGAATCGTCGAGGGCGGGGATCTGGCGTACGTCGAGGAACGTGTCGTCGCCGACGGCCCGCTCGCACCGCGTCTGTCGGCCCGCCTCACCCGCTACATCGGCTGACGCAGAATCTTTTTCGGATCTCGGGGGCCGTTCGCATGCGAACGGCCCCCGAGCCATACCTGATGTCAGGTCCCGACCGGACAGGTCGGGGGCTCGGGGGCCGGGTAGCTGCCTGGGATTCGCCTGCCGCTCGCGCGGTCTTCGCAGTGAATCCGTCAGCGATTGCGGCTAGCTGACAGCCACCTCACGCGTCCTAGAGTTCATCAACTTCAGACCACCTCCTCTCTCGTGTACTCCCAACGTACGCCCGCGATCGGGAGTCGGCAAAGGGTTTTTTCGCAGTCCGGTCTCCGAGGTCGATCACCTGGTCGGCGTCGGTGTTCTCGGGCAGTTGGTGAGTGACGACGACCACCGTTCGCTCGGCACCGAACAGCCCGTCGTCGGTGGTGAGCAGCTCGCGCAGAATCCGTTCGCCGGAGATTCTGTCGAGATGTTCGGTCGGCTCGTCCAGCAGCACGACGGGCGCGGTGCTCAGCAGTGCGCGTGCGAGAAGGAGTCGACGACGCTCGCCACCCGAGACCGCCTGCGCCCCACCGATCAGTGTCGTGTGAACGCCCTGGGGCAACGCGTCGAGCCACGGTCCGAGACCCACTCGTCGCAATGCCTGCGTTGCCTGGTCTTCGTCCACGTCGCCGCGCACCACTCGCAGGTTCTCCAGAATCGAGGTGTCGAACAGGTGCGCGTCTTCGGCGAACAGCGCTGCATCCGAGCCGAATTCGACGGCGAGCGCGCGCAGCATCGTCGTCTTTCCCGATCCACTGGGCCCGATGATTGCGCTCCGCGCATGTGCGCGGAAGTTCGTAGCAGGGGTCGGGCAGGAGTGGAGCCCGCGGAACGACCCGTTCAGGCTGCCACTCACATGGGGAGCCGCATCGAGCATGGTCATGATTCGGGTGGCCGCGATTCGGCCGCGCATCAGTGCGATTGCCGCTGCGGGCAGAGCTGCGGTCGCCTCGAATGCGGCCAGTGGAACCAACACGATGATCGCCAACGCCATCGGCGTCATACCGCCCGCCGTGCCTCCGTCCGGGCCGTACAGCGCGATGCCGATCAGCAACGACCCGATCACCGAAGCTCCGATCGCCAAGGGCTGCGCGGCATCCGCGAGTGCCGACGGACGCGCCGCACGATCTCGGGCAACCACCGAGTCGTGTGCTGCGCCCTCGGCTTCGGCGAGTGTCGCGTCCAGACGACGGGCGACTCGCAGTTCCGCCGCATGGTCGAGTGCGCGGACCGCTGTCTCGGCGAAGCGCACGTCGGCTTCGGCACCGGCTTCCTCGGCGATCCTCGCCGACCGGGCCGCGAGTATCGGTGCACCCACGCCGGCGATCAGCAATGCCACCGCCAGAACCGATGCGGCGGCAGGTGCGATTCCCGCGAGCAGGCCCACGGCCGCGAGCATCATCAGCACGCTCACACAGATGGGAACGACGGCCCGGATGACGACGTCACCGATAACGTCCACGTCCGCACCGGTGCGCGCCAGAACGTCACCCCGTCGCAGAGCGACCGCGCCGTTCCCGTTCGCCAGTCTCTCGTAGATCCTCGTGCGGGCCGCCGTCGTTCCGCGCAGCGCCACATCATGGGTGGTCAAGCGTTCGAGATACCGAAACACCCCGCGCGAGATACCCAGCGCCCGAACGGCTACGACGGCAACCGACAGGTCCAGCACCGGTGGCATCTGCCACGCCCGGGTGATCAACCACGCCGACAGTGCCGCCAGGGCGAGCGCACTGCCCAGCGTCGCCACTCCGGCCAACACGGCCAGTACGACTCTGCGCGGAGACAGCTCGAGCAGCGCCAGCGCTCGTCGCAGATCAGACATGCTCGAACTCCCGCTTCGTGGTCGAGTCGCTGCGGACCTCGACGATGCGGTCGGCGGCATGCAGCACCGAACGCCGATGACCGACCATCACCACGGTGACGCCGCGGTCGGCGGCATCTCGAACCGCCTGCAGCACAGTCGCTTCACTCACCGGATCCAGGTGTGCCGTCGGCTCGTCCAACAGCATCACCGGAGCATCGGACACGAAGGTACGTGTCAGTGCGAGGCGCTGTAGCTCGCCGAGCGAAAGCCCCACCCCACCCTGCCCGACGCGGGTGTCCCAGCCCTCGGGGTGTTCTCGAAGCACCTCGTCGAATCCGGCTGCGCGGCAGGCGAGTTCCAGTGCAGCCGAGTCGGGGATTCCGTGCAGGGTCACGTTGTCGTAGAGCGTGCCCGGCACCAACACCGGCCGCTGCGGGAGCCAGGCCACCTGCGCCCACCACTGTTCGAGATCGAGTTCGGCGATCGGCACTCCCCCGACGCTCACCGCGCCGGTCGACGGCGGAGTCAACCCCAGGATCGCGTGCAGCGCAGTCGTTTTACCTGCGCCGTTCGGTCCGGTCAGGACCGTGACGGTGCCCGCCCGGCACAGCGCACTCAGCTCCGCTGGTGCCGCTCCGTCCCGACTTGCAACGCCGAGCCCGTCCAGCTCGATGTCGACGGCTGTCGTGTCGACGGTGCGGCCACCGGTCGGCCGCGCTGTTCGCCGGTCCAACACCCGGAATGCACGATCGGCTGCCTCGACGCCGTCCTCGGCCGCATGAAACTGGGTGCCGACCGCGCGCAGTGGAAAGTACACCTCGGGCGCGAGGACGAGCGCGATGATGCCGGCTTCGAGTGTCATCTCGCCGAACACCAGCCGCAGCCCGATGCCGACGGCAACCAGCGCTACACACAGCGTCGCGAGCAACTCGAGCACCATCGACGACAGGAACGCAATCTTCAGTGCGCGCATGGTCGTTCGACGATGGGCGTCGCCCAATGCACGAACACGAGCGGCCGGTCCGTGCTCGCGCCCGAGCGCGCGCAGAGTCGGCAAGCCTGCCAACAGATCGAGCAGTTGCGCAGACAACCTGGTCATCGTGGTGAGCGTGGCGGCCGCCCGGCCCTTGGTCAGCAAGCCGATCAGGATCATGAAGACGGGGATGAGCGGCAGGGTCACGGCGATGATGGCGGCCGACGTCAGATCCTGTGTGAGGATGACGATCAGGACCAACGGGGTGACGATGACGGCCAGCACCAGCGCCGGCAAATAGCCGGTCAGGTACGCCCGTAGTCCGCCGATGGCGCGGGTCACGACGACGGCCAGTTCCTCGCGCTCGGCGTCCAGCTCGCGAGGCTCGAATCGCGTTGCCGTCGTGAGTACTTCGATCTCCAGCTCGGCGACGACCCGCGACGCCGACCGGTGTGCGTAACGAGACTGAGCTCCGGTCGCGAGCACCCGAACCACTGTTGCACCGGCCAGGACGACCAGTTCCGTCGTCCATGCGGACAACGATCTGGCCGACGGGTCGGTGATGACGCCGGCCAGCACGCGTCCGATTGCCAGTGCACTCACGATGATGCACAGGGTGACCACGGTCGACAGCGCGACCGTGACGAGCACGTAGCCGCGGGCGGAGCGCGAGTACTTCCACAGTCGCGGATCGACCGGGCCCTTCGGCCGTGTCCGCGAAGTGGTGGGTGCGGTCACGACTTCACCGACAGCCCGATCGAGTCGGGGATCTGGGCGCTCGAAATACGTTGCCGGAAGACCCAATACGTCCACGCCTGGTAGCCGAGGACGACGGGTGCAGCGAAGGCCGCAGCCCACGTCATCACCGTCAACGTGTACGGGCTGGACGACGCGTTGGCGATGGTGAGATCGAAGGCGGCGTCGGTGCTGGACGGCATCACGTTGGGGAACAGGGACGCGAACAGCAGCACGACGACGGCGACGATGGCAATGCAGGTGAAGACGAAGGCCCAGCCTTCACGTACTTTCGCCGTCAGCGCGACGACGAGCAGCAGGGCCACTGCTGCCACCGCGACCAGTACCCACGTCCAGGTTTTCCCGTACGCGAGTTGGGTCCACAGCGCGAAGGCACCACCGACGAGCACTGCCGGAACCGACAGCCACGCTGCCATTTTCACCGAGTCCTCGTGGACGTCGCCTGAGGTCTTGAGCGCGATGAACACGGCACCGTGCAGTGCGAACACCACGGCCATCGTTACTCCGCCGAGTAGTGCGTACGGGTTGAGGAGGTCGAAGAACCCTGCGGTGACCTTCTTGTTCTCGTCGATCGCGACTCCGCGGACGATGTTGGCGAACGCGACGCCCCACAGCACAGCCGGAACCCACGAGCCGATGCCGATGCCGATGTCGCAGCGTCGACGCCACACCGGGTCGTCGATCTTGCCGCGCCATTCGATGGCGCAGATGCGCAGGATGAGCGCCACCAGGATCAACAGCAACGGCAGGTAGAAGCCCGAGAACAACGTGGCGTACCACTCGGGAAACGCCGCGAACAGGGCACCGCCTGCCGTGATGAGCCAGACTTCGTTGCCGTCCCAGACCGGGCCGATGGTGTTGAGAACTGCGCGACGACGCTTCTCCCCCGTCACGGGGTCGGGGTGCCTACCCAGAATGGGCATGAGCATGCCGACGCCGAAGTCGAAGCCTTCGAGCACGAAGTAGCCGACGAAGAAGAAAGCGATGATGAAAAACCAGAATTCGGGCAGTGACATTGCTATCCCCTAGTACGCGAACGAGAGCTGCTTGGGCTCATCGTCTTCCGATTCCGGTGGGTCGACGTGCGGGTGCGCGTCGTGGTCGAGAGGTCCTTCGATGACGTAGCGCCGAAGCAGATAGAACCAGACACCTCCGAGAGCGGCGTACAGCAGTGTGAACGTCACCAGCGAGGCGACGACGAGGCCGACGGGATGGTCGGAGACGCCTTGGTCGACGGTGAGCCGGATCTGATCGACTCCCGAGAGGTTGGGCGCGACAACCCATGGCTGACGCCCCATTTCGGTGAAGATCCAGCCGGCGCTGTTGGCCAGGAACGGCGTCGGAATGGCCAGCAGTGACAGCCAGGAGAACCACTTCTGGTCGGGAATCCGGCCACCTCGGGTGACCCACAGTCCCGCGACAGCGAGCAGCGCCGAGCCTGCGGCCAGACCGATCATCATTCGGAAGGCCCAGTAGGTGACGAACAGGTTGGGCTTGTAATTGCCCGGTCCGAACTGCTGCTCGTACTGATCCTGTAGTTGGTTGACGCCCTGCACAGTGGCACCGAAGTCGTTCTCCGCCAGGAACGAGGTGAGGCCGGGGATCGCAATGAGGTGCACCACGGATTCGCAGTTGTTGTGGGTACCCACGGTCAGGAGCGAGAAGCTGGCTCCGGTTTCGGTGTCGCACAACGATTCTGCGGAGGCCATCTTCATCGGCTGCTGCTCGAACATGAGCTTGCCCTGAATGTCTCCGGTGATGGCGAGCGCCCCACCCGCGACAATCATGACGATGAAGGACATGCGTGCTGCCGATCGGAACATCGAGCGCGAGTCGGTGGCTGGTTCATCCAACTTCTTCTTTCGCGCCTCGCGCACCATCCACCAACCGGAGATGCCAGCGACGAAGGTTGCGGCGGTGAGGAATGCACCTGCTACCGCGTGCGGGAAGGCCGCCAGCGCAGTGTTGTTGGTGAGCAGGGCCCAGATATCGGTCAGCTCGGCGCGGCCGGTTTCTTCGTTGTAGATCGCGCCGACGGGATGCTGCATCCAGGAGTTGGCTGCGATGATGAAGAAGGCCGAGGCGTTGACGCCGATGGCGACGAGCCAAATGGTCGCCAGGTGAACGAGTTTGGGTAGTCTGCTCCATCCGAAGATCCACAGACCGAGGAAGGTGGACTCGAGGAAGAACGCGACCAGTCCTTCGAGTGCGAGGGGCGCACCGAACACGTCGCCGACGAATCGTGAGTATTCGCTCCAGTTCATTCCGAACTGGAACTCCTGCACGATTCCCGTTGCGACGCCGAGTGCGAAGTTGATGAGGAACAGCTTGCCGAAGAACTTGGTCAGTCGATACCAGGAATCCTTGCCGGTGATCACCCACATGGTCTGCATGGCCGCCACCATCGGCGCGAGGCCGATGGTGAGGGGTACGAGAATGAAGTGATAAACGGTGGTGATACCGAACTGCCACCGCGAGACATCCAACGCGTCCATCGATACTCCGAACTCTTCCACCCGAGCTGTGACGGGCAACACCGCAGGTCAGGGCATTGGCCCGCGACTGATTCGAATGTACTACTACGAGTAGTAGTAGGGAAGAGTCTTTCGGCAGGGCCATTGGGCCCTCAGAGCATCCGGACGGTCTCCACCGCGAGATCGACCATCTCGGGCACCTCGTCCGCGCGGCTGGGCCGCCCCAGAACGACGCCGTTCATCGATGTCACCCGCGCCGCCAGCGTGACGCTCGAAACCAGCCAAACACCCTCCGCTGCAATGAGATCCGCTGGATACAGATGTCCGTGCTCGCACGTCCAGCCGGCCGCCTCGGCCACCGAGAACAGGGCGGCAACTGTGGTGCCCGCCAGGATGCCCTGCTCGACCGACGGTGTGACAAGAGTCTTACCGCGCGCCACCACCACCGTCGACCGGGGTCCCTCGAGCACTCTGCCCTCGCTGCTGAGGTAGATCACGTCGTCCACGCCCTGGCGGGCAGCGTGGCGCAGCGCGGCCATGTTGGTCGCGTACGACAACGTCTTCGCGCCTGCCAGCTGCCACGGCGCACCGGCGGAGAAGTCGACCGAGTAGCCCCGATCGAGCGTCATCACCGACACCCCGTTCTCCCGGGCGTTTCGCACTCGACCCGGCAGTGGCCCCAGCGTCACGAACGCCGTCGGATCGCCGCCGCCCTCACGACCACGGCTCAGCACCAACCGCAGAACGCCCTCGTCCGTGGACTTCTCCGTCCACAGGCCGACCGACTGCTCGATCACTGCGCGCCAGGCATCCGGATCGGGGACGGGAAGATCCAGGGCCGCCGCCGACACGGCCAGACGCGCCAGGTGCAGCTCGACGCCGCAGGCCGAGCCGTCACGCACCAGCAGCGTCTCGAACGCGCCGTCACCACGCACGGCAGCCAGATCGTCGGCGAACAGCAACGGCCGATCCGCGTCGTGCACTCGGCCGTCCAACGTCACCACTACCGACTCCGACATGCCGCCACCCTAAAGGCTGTGGCCGGGTGCTCCTACTATGGAGTGGTGTCCGATCCTGTGACGATCACCCCGAGTCCTCTTCTCACTCTCCCCGGCGCAGTGCCCTCTCCCGACGACAGCGTCGATGCCGGCGTCGCCTGGCACTACGGCAATCCGTTCGGCGAACAACGCAGTGCCGTCAGCGCAGCCGCCGTCATCGATCGATCCCACCGATTCGTGCTCGCCATCAGCGGCGACGAGCGCTCGAGCTGGCTGAACACGATCTCGAGCCAGCTCGTCTCGGACCTGCCCGACGGCAGCTCGGCCGAAAACCTGAGCCTGGACGTCAACGGCCGGATCGAGCATCACTTCGTACAGACCGATCTGGGCGGGATCACCTACATCGATACCGAACATGCACAGGGACCGGATCTGCTGTCGTTCCTGAAGAAGATGGTCTTCTGGGCCAAGGCCGAACCCCGCGAGGCCGACGAACTCGCCGTTCTCTCCGTCCTCGGATCCGACGCGGCATCGATTCTGGACAAGGCGGGACTCCCGGTTCCGAGCGAGATCTACGGCGCGTCGGCAGTGGACGGCGGCGGCTTCGTCCGGCGGATGCCCTGGCCGGGTCCCAATTCGTACGACGTCGTCGTCCCCCGAGCAGGTCTGAGCAACTGGTTCCTTCGCCTCCGCGACGCCGGTGCCGCCCCGGCCGGAACCTGGGCGTACGAGGCGTTGCGGGTCGAATCGGTGCGACCGCGGGTGGGCGTGGACACGGACGAGAAGACCATTCCGCACGAGGTCCGATGGATCGGCAGTGCAGCCGAGTTCGGGGCGGTTCATCTGGAGAAGGGCTGCTATCGCGGGCAGGAGACCGTCTCGCGGGTGCACAACCTCGGTCGACCGCCGCGTCACCTGGTACTCCTGCATCTCGACGGTTCCGCCGACGGACGGCCCGAGACCGGCGACCCTGTCACCGCCGGTGGCCGCGCGGTGGGGCGTCTGGGGACCGTTGTCGACCACTTCGAGCTCGGGCCCGTTGCCCTCGCGCTGGTCAAGAGAACGATTCCGGTGGACACCGCCCTGGAGGCGGGTCCGTGTGCGGCGTCGATCGACCCCGACTCCATCCCCTCGTACGACGACGTGCAGGCCGGCCGCGCGGCCGTCGATCGCCTACGCGGCCGGTGACCGGGACCGTCTCGGCGGTCTGCGTGGTGCATGCCGACGTCCCGTTCGGGCGGCGCGGCGTCGTAGACAGCGGCATCGACAAGCGGCCCGTGCACGGCCCGGTGGATGTGCACGAGCTCGGCATCGGCGGGGACCACTGTCGCGACACCAAGTTCCACGGTGGTCTCGATCAAGCCGTGTACGCCTACGACGAGGCAGAAGCCCGGTACTGGGCCGATCAGCTGGGTGCGCCCGTCGAGCCAGGACGGTTCGGCGAGAATCTGCGGACCAGCGGCGTCCCGGTGACCGACGCGGTGATCGGGACGCGGTGGCGCATCGGCACGGTGACGCTGGAGGCAACCATCGCACGCAAGCCCTGCGGCACGTTCGCGCGGTGGATGGGCGAGCCGGGGTGGGTTCGCCGATTCACGGCCCGGGGAGATGTGGGCGCTTACTTCCGAGTGCTCGAGCCCGGGGTCTTCGCCGCCGGTGATTCGGTGACGGTCGAATCGGTTCCTCGGCACGCGGTGACGGTGCGGATGCTCTTCGAGGGCCGGGACGCCGCGGCGATGCAGACTCTTCTGGACGAGCCCGGATTGGCACCGAAGGTGTACCGCGACGCGGCGGCGGCGCTGAAATCGTCGCGGAGGCCATGACGCGCAGCACTACTGTTTTCGTGTCGTAGCGCGAAGATAGTTCGCCTGAGCACGGATATGCGCAGGTACAGGCAGCGCGGACCCCTGCCCCGGGCGTGTCGCGCCGCGGGGCCCGGCATCGACACGTGGTGCCGTATGCGCATCGCGGCGATTCGCGCGCTAGAGTGTGTGCCAGGAAGAAATACCAACTCTAACGGGGCCGCCAAATTTCCCCAGGCCGCCCCGCAAGTCCGCGAGGGGGCACCGCCATGGGCCGAGGCAGGGCTAAGGCAAAGCAGACAAAGGTCGCTCGTGAGCTCAAGTACAGCTCGCCGACAACGGACTTGGAGAGTCTGCAAAGAGAGCTCTCCGGTGGTTCGTCCAACTCCCATCGTGGCGGCATCCACTCTGACTCGGATGTGCATTCCCGAGTCGAGGAAGACGAGTACGAGGACTGGCGACGCTAGAAACTGTGCATTGAACGACTGAGGGGGAGCCGCACCGCGGCTCCCCCTCACTTGTTCGTCGTATGACCGGCCGGTCAGAACCTCGGGTGGTTACCCAGCAGCAGCGCGCGCTCGTCGGCGACGTCCTTGCCCGCAGCCTTCTTGACCGTGCCGAGCGTCCAGCAGTCGATGTGCCGTGCAGTCAGTACTGCCAGAGCACGATCGACGTCCTCGGGGGCGACGATCGCGACCATGCCGACACCCATGTTGAACGTCTGCTCCATCTCGGCCCGCTCGACGCGTCCGCGCTGCGCGATGAGGGAAAAGATCGGGGCCGGGCTCCACGTGGTCCGATCGAGTTCGGCCACGAGACCCTCGGGCATGACGCGCGAGAGGTTGTTGGCGAGTCCGCCGCCCGTCACGTGGCAGAACGTGCGCACGTCGGTCTCGGCCGCGAGTGCGAGGCAGTCCTTGGCGTAGATCTTCGTCGGCTCGAGCAGTTCCTCGCCGAGTGTGCGGCCGAACTCCTCGACGTGTCCGCCGAGATCCATGTGGTTGATCTCGAGCAGCACCTTGCGAGCGAGCGAGTAGCCGTTGGAATGCAGACCGGACGATCCCATGCCGATGACGACGTCGCCGGGACGCACGCGCTCGGGTCCGAGGATCGAGTCCGCCTCCACGACGCCGATGCCGGTGGCAGAAAGGTCGTAGTCACCGTCGGCCATCAGCCCCGGGTGTTCGGCCGTCTCGCCGCCGAGCAAGGCACAACCGGCGATGATGCAGCCCTCGGCGATGCCCTTGACCAGTTCCGCGACCTGCTCGGGAACGACACGGCCGACGGCGATGTAGTCCTGCAGGAACAGCGGCTCGGCTCCGCACACGACCAGATCGTCGACGACCATGGCCACGAGGTCGAGACCCAGGGTGTCGTGCTTGCCGAGGGCCTGGGCGACGGCGACCTTCGTGCCGACTCCGTCGGTCGAGGCAGCCAGGACCGGCTCGCGGTAGTCGCCCTTGAGCGCGAACAGACCGGCGAAACCACCGAGACCGCCCATGACCTCGGGCCTGCTGGCCTTCTTGGCGAGTGGCGCGAACAGTTGAACTGCTCGGTCTCCTGCGGCGATATCGACCCCGGCCGCCGCGTAGGAGGCACCGCCCGAGTGAGTTGCGCTCGTGGGTTGGGATTCCTCGGTCATTCGGCTCCAGCCTGTGTACTCGTTCATGTCAGCGCCCCCAAGCACGCGAACCGTGCGTAGCGGCGCAGATAGCGCCCTAACGGTACCGGAGTGCCCGCTGGCGGGAAGAATTTACGTGCGCAGCCGCTTGCCCGGGATGGCGGCCAACAGCTTCTTCGTGTACTCCTCCTCCGGCGAGCGCAGAATCTTCCACGGCGTGCCCTGCTCGACGACCTGGCCGCCCCGCAGCACCACCACCCGATGTGCGACGCGATCGACCACCGCCAGATCGTGGCTGATGAACAGGCAGGCGAAACCGAACTCCCGCTGCAGCGCCTCGAACAGGTCGAGCACGGCCGCCTGGACCGAGACGTCGAGTGCACTGGTCGGCTCGTCCGCGACCACCAGATCCGGTCCCAGCACCAGTGCCCGCGCCAGGCTGACGCGTTGCCGTTGCCCACCGGACAGCTCGTGCGGGTAACGCTTGTCGGTGCCGGACGGTAGCTGCACGGCGTCGAGCAGCTCGGTGGTCCTGGCCGCGATCGCATCCTTGGAGCCGTACTTGTGCACGATCATCGGCTCGGCGATGCACTGTCCGACGGTGAGCCGCGGGTTCAGCGACGCCGACGGGTCCTGGAAGACGAATCCGAATCGCTTGCGCAAGGGCTTGAGCTTGCGCTCGCTCACGCCGGCGATGTTCTGTCCCATCACCGTCACGCTGCCGCTGGTCGGCTTCTGGAGCGCTGCAACGCACCTGCCGATCGTCGACTTACCCGAGCCCGATTCGCCCACCAGACCGAGGGTTTCGCCGCGGTGGATGGTCAGCGAGACGTCGTCGACCGCTCGGAATGCCGAGGAGCCGACCCCACCGGAGAACTGCACCACCAGCTGCGAGACCTCGAGTACCGGCTCGCCCGACGTGTCGACGGTCTTGTCCGACTCCACTGCAGCAAGGGTCGGCACCGCGGCCAGCAGCTTTTTGGTGTACTCGTCTTCGGGGGCGTCGAACAGCTGTGCCACCGGCGCTTCCTCGACGACTCGGCCGTTCTGCATGACGACGACGCGGTCCGCCAGATCGGACACGACGCCCATGCTGTGGGTGATCAGCACGATGGCGCACCCGAGCCGGTCTTTCAGATCGCGCAGCAGCTCGAGGATCTCGGCCTGCACCGTGACGTCGAGGGCGGTGGTCGGCTCGTCGGCGATGATGACTTTCGCCTCACACGAGATGGCGATCGCGATCATGACGCGTTGCTTCTGGCCACCGGAGAGCTCGTGTGGGTAGTACGAGAAGCGCTGCTCGGGGTTCGGCAACCCCACCATCGTCAACAACTCGATGGCCCGCGCCTTGGCATCCTTTCTGCCCATCCGTTTACCGTCTGCGCGGGTGTGCGCTCGCAGCGCCTCGACGATCTGATACCCGATGGTGAACAGCGGATCGAGAGCGCTGCCCGGTTCCTGGAACACCATCGAGATCTTGTTGCCCCGCAGCCTCGCCCACGCCTTGTCGTTCAGCGTGGTGACGTCCTGCCCGCCGAGAACCACGTGCCCGTCGACTCGCGCGGTATCGGGCAGCAGCCCGATGGCGGAGCGGACACTGACGGATTTACCCGACCCCGACTCCCCCACGACGGCGAGAACTTCACCGGGATAGACCTCGAACGAGACCTCGGTGACGGCATCGACTTCGCCGGCATCGGTGACGAACGAAACGGACAACGACTGCACCGACAATGCGGACTCGCGTGGAGTCACGACACTCGATGTCATACCTTCACCGCCTTCTTGAACTTCTTGCGAGTGCGCAGCAGCGGATTGAGTGTCTCGCTTGCACTCTCACCGACCATGGTCAGACCGAGGACCACCAGCACGATGCCCAGGCCCGGGAACACGGACGTCCACCAGATGCCGTTGGAGATGTCCGGTAGGGCCTTGTTGATGTCGTATCCCCACTCCGAGGCGGAGGTCGGCTCGATCCCGAACCCGAGGAAGCCGAGCCCGGCGAGGGTGAGGATGGCCTCGGCTCCGTTGAGCGTGATGATGACCGGCAGTGTCTGCACCACGTTGGCGAGTATGTGCCGGAACAGAATTCGCGGTGTACCGGCTCCGGTCACCCGCGCGGCGTCGACGTACGGTTCGGTCTTGACGGCGACCGTCGCGTTGCGGACCACCCGGAAGTACTGGGGCACGAAGATCGCCGTGATGGCGATGGCCGCGGAGGCGATACCGCCGAAACTCGACGACTGACCGCCTGCCACGACGATCGAGATGACCACGGCGAGAAGCAGAGACGGGAATGCGTACATCGCGTCCATGAACAGCACGAGCACCCGGTCGAACCAGCGGCCGATGTAACCCGAGGCCAGACCGAGGGGAACGCCGATGATCAGGGACAGCACCAGCGACGAGGCGATGACCATCAATGCGGTTCTGGCACCGTAGATCACCCGCGAGAACACGTCCTCACCGCGAACCGAGGTACCGAACCAGTGATCCGCGGACGGCGCGGCTTGGCGGGCGAAATCCGCACCGGCGTCACTGGTCTGCGAGAAACCATACGGCGCGAGAATCGGCGCGAACAGCGCCGCGATCACGAACCCCACCATCAGCGCCAACCCGACGATGAGCGTGACCCGCTGCAATCCCGAGGTGGACTTCACGAACGCGACGCCGGGGAACCCTCTGCGGTGCGGACGGGTGGGAGGAACGTCGGACAGCACGACTTCGGTGCTCATCAGAACCTCACTCTCGGGTCGATCAGGGCGACGATCGCGTCGGTGACGAAGCTGACGACGGCGACCACCACGGCCAGGAACGTCACGATGCCCTGCACGGCAACGAAATCGCGGGCCTGCAGATAACGGGCGAGTTCGTAGCCCAGTCCTTGCCACTCGAAGGTCGTCTCGGTGAGTACGGCACCGCCGAGGAGGACGGCGATCTGCAGTCCGATGACGGTGACGATGGGAATCATGGCGTTGCGGAACGCATGTCGCCTCGTCACCGTGCCCTCGCTCAACCCGCGCGCGCGGGCGGCGTCGACGAACGGTGCCTGCAACGTCTGAATCAGGTTGACTCGCACCAATCGCAGGAAAACACCGGCCGTCAGCAGGCCGAGCGCAAGAGCGGGCAGAACCGCGTGTTCGAGCACGTCGACGGTGTAACCCGTGTCGCCGTACAGGAACGAGTCGATGATCAGAATGTTCGTCTTCGGGGAGACGTTCTGCAGTGCCAGTTCCACATTGGTACTGGCCCGCCCGGCGACCGGCAGCCAGCCGAGCTTGACGGCGAACAGCAGCTTGAGCAGCATGCCGACGAAGAACACCGGGGCCGCGTACGCCAGGATCGCGAAGATTCGCAGCGACGCGTCACCGAACCGGTCGCGATGGGTGGCGGCGTAGAACCCGAGCGGGATGCCGACCGCGAACGCGACGAGCAGCGCCCAGAACGCCAATTCCAGTGTGGCAGCACCGTTGACGAGCAGGACGTCACTGATCGCGCGATTGTCGGTGGCGGAGCGGCCGAAGTCGCCGCGCAACAATCCGGTCAGATACTCCCAGTACTGCGTCAGGATCGGCCGGTCGTATCCGGCCTCGGCCTTGCGCTGGGCGATCTGTTCGGCGGGTAGTCGACCGCCGAGGGCGGCGGTGATCGGGTCACCGATCACACGCATCAGAAAGAAGACGACGGTGACGAGAATCCAGGCAGTCGGGATGATCAGCAGAAACCTGATCCCGAGATAGCGGGCGAGCGCGCCGTATCGTGACGGCGCGCTCGCCTGTTGCGCTTTCTTCTCCCCTACCGGCGTCTGTGCGGTAGCGGGCACCGGTCAGCTCTTGGCGAGAGTGACGAAGCGGAACTTGAACGAGGCGTCGAGGGTCTCGTCCACACCGCTGATCTCATCGGTGGCGACGGCGATCTGCTTGCCCTCCAACAGCGGAAGGGTCGGCAGGTAGTTGGTCGCGAGCTCGGTCTGAATCTGTCCGATGATCTGCATCCGTGCGTTCTCGTCGGCCGTCGTGCGCTCGAGGTCGAGCAGTGACGTGATCTCCGGGTTCTCGAAATGCGACTGGAGGAAGTTGTCCGGCCCGAAGAACGGCGTCAGGTAGTTGTCTGCATCGGGGTAGTCCGGGAACCAGCCGAGCTGGTAGACCGGGTACGCGTCGGCGACGCGTTCCTTGGTGTACGTGCTCCACTCGGTGGACTGCAGGTTCACGTTGAACAAGCCCGTCGCGTCGAGCTGACTCTTGATCGCGGCGTACTCCTCGCTCGAACTCGAGCCGTAGTGATCCGGGTTGTACTGCAGGTTGAGTTGGATCGGAGTGGCGACGCCTGCGGCGGAGAGGAATCCAGCAGCCTCGTCCTTGTTGGGTGTCTCACCGTAGACGTCGGAGAAGGCCTTGTTGGAACCTTCCAGACCGGTCGGCACCACGGAGTACAGCGGGGTGTACGTGCCCTTGTAGACGCCGTCGGAGAGCGCCTGGCGATCGACCGAGGCCGCAATCGCCTTGCGCACGGCCAACTTCTGCTCGGGGGTGTTACCGGGCATCGTGTTCATGTTGAAGACCATGTAGCGGGACTCGCCGCCGGGGCCCTCGTGCACCGTCAGACCGTCGACGGCTCCCAGCGATTCGACGTCGGTCGGGGTGAGGGAGCGCCATGCCACATCGATGGCCTTGTTCTGCACATCGAGCTTGAGGTTGTCGGAGCTGGTATAGTACTTCACGTTGACCGACGACGTCTTCGGGGTGCCGAGAATGCCGTTGTAGTCCCCGTTGGCCACGAAGCTGACGAGTGAGTTCTTGCCATAGCTGGAGATGGAGTACGGGCCGGCGAACGGCTTGCCCGCAACCACTGCGTCGTCGTCGAGCACCTTGTCGGCCGGGAATACTGTCTGGTCGACGATCGGGCCCGCGGGTGTCGCGAGGATCTGCGGGAACGTCTGATCGTTGGCCGCTTTGAGGGTGAACTCGACGGTCTTCTCGTCCGGTGTCGCGATGCTGTCGAGATTGGTCAGCAGCGACGCAGGCCCGTTCGGATCGTTGATCGCGACGATGCGGTCGAACGAGAACTTGACGCTCTCGCTCGTCAGCGGATTGCCGTTGGCGAACTTCAGGTCGTCCTTGAGCGTGCACTTGTAGACGGTCGGCTCCGCGAAATCGCAGCTCTCGGCCGCATCGGGCTCGAGCTCGGAGCTGCCGGGAGCGAAGTTCATCAAGAAGGGATACGTCTGGTTCATCACCATGAACGATCCGTTGTCGTACGAGCCGGCCGGGTCGAGCGAGGTTACCTGGTCCGTGGTGCCGACCGTGATGGTCTCACCGCCGCCGCCGTCGCCGGATCCACCGGCGTCGGTGCGTCCCGAGCCGCACGCTGCGGCGGTCAGTGCGAGTACCGACAGTGCGGCCACTGCGGCGGTCTTCTTGCCGTGCTTACGCACAGCCGTTCGTGATGCGGCGCTGTAGCGCTGCATGCGTCCGTCGTCGGGCGACAGGGTCATCTGAGCCTCTATCCAATCGGTGTGTCCTATGTAACTCGGGACAGTACCGATGGACTGTTTCCAATATGTGGCATTGAGAAAACCCTGCTGTTCCCTAACGGAAAAGACCAGGTCAAGGACGGCTGAGAGCGCTCACATTCGCGTCGTTGTCCACCGGTTGCCCAGCGGCCGACGCCAGCAGACCCTCGAGCACGTGCTTGCCTAGTGCATTGTCCGCGGGCAGATCGATGGGGTACTTCCCGGTGAAACATGCTGCACACAAGCGCGATTCGGGCTGCTCCGACGCCGCGATCATGCCGTCGATGGAGATGTAGCCCAGCGAGTCGGCACCGATGGCTTGCCGGACGCCTTCGAGGATTCCGTCCTCGGAATCGACGCCGTTGGCGATCAGCTCTGCGGGAGAAGCGAAGTCGATGCCGTAGAAGCAGGGCCACCGCACCGGCGGGGACGCGATACGTACGTGGATCTCGAGGGCGCCGGCCTCGCGCAGCATCCTGATCAGCGCCCGCTGCGTGTTGCCGCGAACGATCGAATCATCCACCACCACGAGCCTTTTGCCGCGAATGACCTCTTTGAGAGGGTTGAGCTTGAGCCGGATACCGAGCTGGCGAATGGTCTGCGACGGTTGAATGAACGTGCGGCCCACGTACGCGTTCTTCATGAGCCCCTGGCCGTACGGGATTCCCGAGCCCTGGGCGAAGCCCACGGCTGCCGGAGTTCCGCTCTCGGGCACCGGGATGACCAGATCACCCTCGGCCGGATGCTCCTTGGCGAGACGACGTCCGATTTCCACCCGAGTCGAGTGCACCGAGCGACCGCCGATGACGCTGTCGGGCCGTGCGAGATAGACGTACTCGAACACGCAGCCCTTGGGCTCGGGGGCAGCGAAACGCGAGGACCGAACGCCGTCGGCGTCGATCGCCAACAGTTCGCCGGGCTCGATGTCGCGGACGAACGCCGCACCGACGATGTCGAGTGCTGCGGTCTCGCTGGCGACGACCCAGCCGCGATCGAGGCGACCGAGGCACAGCGGCCGTACGCCGTGCGGATCACGCGCGGCGTAGAGGGTGTGCTCGTCCATGAAGGTCAGGCAGAACGCGCCTTTGAGCAGGGGCAGCAATTCCATGGCCGCCTGCTCGATGGTGCAGTCGGCGGCCTTGTGCGCCAGCAGTGCCGTCACGACATCGGAATCCGACGTCCCGTTGCCCTGCAATCGATCGCTGATCAGGCCCGCATCGCGAGCCTTGGTGGCGAGTTCGGCGAAGTTCACCAGATTGCCGTTGTGCCCGAGCGCGATACCGGTACCGGCAGTGGTGGTACGGAAGATCGGTTGCGCGTTCTCCCACGTCACCGACCCACTGGTGGAGTAACGGCAATGACCGATGGCGACGTGCCCGGGCATCGCGCCCAGCGTCTGCTCGTCGAACACCTGACTGACCAGGCCGAGATCCTTGAACACGAGCACCTGGGAGCCGTCGGACACCGCGATGCCTGCGGCTTCCTGCCCACGGTGCTGCAGTGCGTAGAGGCCGTAGTACGAGAGCTTGGCCACGTCCTCGCCCGGTGCCCACACACCGAACACTCCACACTCTTCGCGCGGCTCGTTCTCCGGCTCGTCGATGGGTTTGCCTACCAGAAGATTCGGACTGTCGACCGACAAATCGGCGTTGGTCACGGGCATTGCTCCCTAGGGGGTCCGGGGCGGGGGGCCGTGCCCAGTCTACGGGCACACGGGCTGACACAACGCATCGTGTGTCCAGGAGATTCCCGACGGTCGAACGGCCGCTGAAATCCGGCGGTCAGGTGATGGTCAGCAACGGCAACCAACGACCCACCTCGACGGCCCGGCTGCCGGACGCGTCGATCGAGCCGTCGCCGAGCGCCTCGGCGAAATCCCGGGTCCCGGTAGCCACCTGAAGCCATGTCAGAGCATCGGTTTCGACGACGTTCGGCGGGGTTCCTCTGGTGTGCCGGGGCCCGACGATACACTGCACCGCGACGAACGGCGGCACCCGCACCTCCACCGACGACCCCGGTGCGTTCTGACCGAGAGTCCTGGCCGTGGTGCGCACGGCGGCGGCGATCTGTGCGCGTGGCGGCTTGTCGGCCTCACCTCGGATCCAGCCCGCGACGGCCAGAACGGCCTCGCGCACCTCGGCGGGACCGACCTCCTTGTGCGGTGGCATCTCCGGTCAGCTCCTCTCACGTTCGGTCGCCGCGAGATGCGCCAACACGGCACCGCTCGCGTTGAGTGCGTAGTGCAGCGCAGCAGGGGCGAGCACACTGCCGCTGCGCGCCCGCAGCCACGAGAACACCACCCCGGCGACGGTCGTCGCGGCAACGGTCCCGGCCACCGAATCCCCGGCGGCGCGGGCGGGACGAATGTGCCACAGTCCGAAGAAGACCGGCGACAGGGCAGGCGATGCCGCATCGAGCACACCGCGGAAGAGCAACTCCTCGGTCAGCACCGTCCCCACCGGAATCCGAAACAGCACCCACTCCGCGAGATCGTCCTCGGACGGACGGACGCGTCGACGCAGTGCGGGTACGGCGGCCACCACCGCAGACCCCAGGACGGGTATCGCTGCCGCAGCCGCTCCCCATTTCAGCCCGGATGCGGCGTTACGCAGGCCCAGCCGTTCGGCATTCGATCCCGACACCGCAGCCACAGCGACGGCGAACGACGCGTTGGCCACTGCCCGCCCGCGGGCTCCGAGCCCGGCCGCAGGCAGCACGTATGTGCTCCACGCCGTTGTCACGAGTCCGGTCAGAATGGGTCGTTCCGCAGGCTCCACTCCGGTTGCCAGAGCGGTTCTCACTTCTCGGGACCGTCACGTCCGGCGAACTGCTCCATGACGCCGCGCACTCGTTCGGTGTCGCGGTCGGTCCACCCCTCGGGAGCGGCGACGGCCACCCAGCCGTCGAGCACGAGGGTGCCGTAGTTGTGACCGTGGCCGTCGGGGACGCCTGCTGCGTTGGTCAGGTCCGCTGCCACCTGCCAGAAGGTCACCACCGGGAACCAACGCATGCTCGGCAGTCGGTCCGGCCCCGGCGGCTCGGACAGCCAGTCCGGGCGCTCGAAAAGCAGGTCGGGTGACCACCAGACCACCGGATCCGACGCATGCTGGACGTACAGGATGCGCGGGGCGTACCAGGGCTGATCCTCCGGCGGGATGCCCGACGAATTGTCGGCGAAGCGAACCGTCAGGCCCTCGGAGTACACCGGCCGAACCTCGGGGCTGCCCGGATCACGCCTGCTGACGAACTGACTCCAGATGCGGTTGTCGTTCGGCGGACCCACCCACAGGACGCCGTCGGTGGTGGCGCGGATGTCGGCCAACCCGTCGAACGCGCCTTCACCGGACTTCGTCCCCAGACTTTCGCCGTAGACGTAGAACTTGGGACGGGTGGCCTCGGGCTCCTGCAGCCACCGGTCGTGCACTTTGTCGATCAGCGCCTTGCCTGCCTGGGCGGCTTTGTCGCCCTCGGCGATGAACGAGATCCAACTCGGCAGATACGAGTACTGGGAGGCGACGGTGGCGACATCGCCGTCGAACATCAGCTCCTCGGCCTCGACGGCGGTGGGGTTGACCCAGCCGGTGCCGGTGGTCGGCACGACGATGAGCGCTTTGCGCTGGAACGCGCCGGTGCGTTCGAGTTCGGCGACGACGATATCGAGTCGTTCGTCCTGAGTCTCCGCGGTTTCCAGTCCGGCGTAGGCCCGAATGGGTTCGAGGCTCGGACGTCCGGTGGCCCGTTCCATCTCGTCGGCTCGCAGGCCGCTGGAGACGAAGTTGCGGCCCTCGAATCCGAGTGTGTCCCACGGTGCCAACGAATTCGGGCTACCCGACCTCTCGTCGGCGACGGGTTGTTCTGTGCCCTCTCGCGTTTCGTCGTTCTGCAGACTGAACACCGAGTTGGTCACCTCGGAGACCGCACGCAACAGCACACCCTGGACCAGGGCGACGACCAACACCACCAGAACGATCACGCCGAGTGCGTTGGCCACCTCGCGTGGCATCTTGACGATGCGATTGATCTGACGGGCGAGCAATCGGACGACGTCGCGCAGCACCCGCGAGATCGAGATGAGCAGTGCGGCAATGGCAATGCTCAACGCTCCGGTGCGGAGGTACCCCGTCGTGGTGGTCCCCTCCGCGTCCATGAGCGCGGCGAGTTCACGCTGCCACTGCGCCGAGACCGCCAGCATGATCATCGACGCAGCGACGGCGACGACGAGTACGACGACCTTGACTGCAAGTTCGACCTTGCGCGGCAATGGCCACCACGAACGCGACGACAGCCACCATCGCGTCACCGCCCATCCCACGGCCACCCCGAAGGCGTACCCGATAGCCGAGTTGATGCCGCCGATGATGCCCTGGAACAGCCATCCACGAGGCAGCAGCGACGGCGTCAGCGACCAGCAGAAGAACAACGCGCTGAACGCGATTCCGGTGAAGTCCAGACGCAGCAGGCCCCACGACCACATGACGAACGGATGCTTCTCCGGCGACGGAGCCGAGAACTCCACCGTCGGAAAGTGATACCGATGATGCTGATCCTGCTCGAGTGTGGGCTCGGTCCCCCTTCGACGCTCCGATACCTGTCCCCCCACCTCGGTCAGCCGAAGAGTCTGGGAAGAGTGCTCTCGAACGTCTCCCGCAGTTCCGTCATCGGCACGGAGAACTGCCCTTGGACCTCGATCGAATCCGAGCCCTCGTCGACGACGCCCACTCGCGCCCACGGAAGTCCG
Source organism: Rhodococcus sp. PML026 (assembly GCF_000963615.1). NCBI lineage: Bacteria > Bacillati > Actinomycetota > Actinomycetes > Mycobacteriales > Nocardiaceae > Rhodococcus > Rhodococcus sp. PML026. The sequence goes on from NZ_KQ031376.1 coordinate 759,246, forward strand.
CGTGCGGTGCACATCCCGGTGAACCGGGTCTCCTCGGTGCGCGGCACGGCGACCAGCACCCGGCCGGAGGATTCGGAGAACAAGGTCACGAACGGGTCTGCGCCTTCGGGAACGATGATGCGGCAACCGGTTTCGCCGGCCAAGGCTGCCTCGACGACGGCCTGAGCGAGACCACCCTCGGACAGGTCGTGTGCAGCCGAGACCAGGCCGTCGCGGGAGGATGCGAGCAGGATGTCTGCCAACAACTGCTCCTGAGCGAGATCGACCTTCGGCGGAACGCCGCCGAGGTGATCGTGCTCGACCTGCGCCCAGATGGACCCGTCGAACTCGTCGTGGGTCTCCCCCAGCAGGATGAGTGTCTCGCCGGGCTCGAGGCCGAGCCCGGTCGGGATGCGGCGATGGACGTCGTCGATGACGCCCAGCACTCCGACCACGGGGGTCGGCAGGATCGGCTCCGCGCCGGTCTGGTTGTAGAAGCTGACGTTGCCGCCGGTGACCGGGATGCCGAGGGTGACACACCCGTCCGCCAAACCGCGTACGGCCTGCTGGAACTGCCACATGACACCCGGGTCCTCCGGCGAACCGAAGTTCAGGCAATTGGTGACGGCCTTGGGAGTGGCGCCGGTGACCGCGACGTTGCGGAACGCCTCGGCCAGAGCCAGCTGCGCGCCCTGGTACGGGTCGAGTGCGGTGTAGCGGCCCGACGCGTCGGTGGCCAAAGCGATTCCGCGACCGGTCTTCTCGTCGATGCGGATCACGCCTGCATCGGCGTTCTCGGCCAGCACGGTGTTGCCGCGGACGTAGCGGTCGTACTGCTCGGTGATGAATCGACGGCTGCACAGCTGCGGCGAGCCGATCATCTTCAGCAGAGTGGCCTTCAGCTCGTCCGCGGTTTCCGGACGCTTCAGCGACGCCGTGCTGTTCGCGATCAACGCGTCCTGGGTATCCGGACGCTGCACCGGACGGTTGTACACCGGGCCTTCGTGCGCAACGGTTTTCGGCGGTACATCGACGACGGTATCGCCGTGCCAGGTGATCTGGAGGTGCTCGCCGTCGGTGACCTCACCGATGACCGTGGCCAGGACGTCCCACTTCTTGCAGACGGCCATGAATGCGTCGACGTTCTCGGGGGTCACCACGGCGCACATGCGCTCCTGGGATTCGCTCGAGAGCACCTCGGCCGGAGTCATGCCGGTGGCGCGCATCGGCACCTTGTCGAGCTCGATGTGCATGCCACCACTGCCGGCGGACGCGAGTTCCGATGTGGCGCAGGACAATCCGGCACCGCCGAGATCCTGGATGCCGACGACCAACTTGTTCGAGTACAGCTCGAGGCAGGCTTCGATGAGCACCTTCTCGGTGAACGGGTCGCCCACCTGAACCGCGGGAAGCTTCTTGCGGCCCCCACCGGTCTCGTCGCCGTCGAACGTCTCCGACGCGAGCACGGACACACCGCCGATGCCGTCGAGACCCGTTCGTGCACCGAACAGAATGATCTTGTTGCCCAGGCCCGACGCGAACGCCAGGTGCATGTCCTCGACCCGCATGACGCCGGCACACAGAGCGTTGAGCAGCGGGTTACCGGCGTAGGAGGCGTCGAACACCGTCTCGCCGCCGATGTTCGGTAGGCCGAGGGAGTTTCCGTACCCACCGACGCCTGCGACGATGCCGCTCAGGACACGGCGCGTATCGGGTGCATCGGCAGCACCGAATCGCAGCTGGTCCATGACGGCGATCGGGCGAGCGCCCATGGCCATGATGTCGCGGACGATGCCGCCGACGCCCGTCGCCGCACCCTGGTAGGGCTCGACGTACGACGGGTGATTGTGGCTCTCGACCTTGAACGTGACGGCCCAGCCGTCGCCGACGTCGACGACGCCCGCGTTCTCGCCGATACCGGCGAGCATCGGCTTGCGCATCTCGTCGGTGGTGGTCTCGCCGAAGTACTTCAGATGCACCTTCGAGGACTTGTACGAGCAGTGCTCGCTCCACATGACGGAGTACATCGCCAATTCGGCGTCCGTGGGCCGACGACCGAGGATTTCCTTGATGCGGACGTATTCGTCGTCCTTGAGTCCGAGTTCCTTGTACGGCTGCGCAACGTCGGGGGTGGCGACGGCGTTCGAGACAGTGTCTGTGGGTACAGAGCTAGCGGACACGAGGAATAGGTCCCTTCGATGGAGCGAAATGCCAGGGAGAGTCTATAAGGTGCCGCCGACATGTACGGCATCGGACGTATCGGCCTCGTGCGAACATCACCTGATGGACATTGCACTGACCGAGGACGATCTGGACGAAACGGGCGTCATCGACCCGTCGATGGTGGCCAAGGGAGTCGACGTACCGCCGAAAGCCGTCGTCTGTTTCTTCGCCGAGGTGATCGAGAGCATCTGCGCGAAAGGCGACGCCCGAGTGGTGTCGATCATGCGCTCCGAGCACGGCGAACACCCCGTCTACGAGATCGAACGAGGCGGACAGAAACTTGCCGTCTTCCATCCCGGCGTCGGAGCGCCACTGGCCGCACTGTTCCTCGAAGAAGCCATCGCCATGGGCTGCACACAGTTCGTTGCTGTCGGCGGTGCCGGGGCGCTGTCCGACGACCTGGGCATGGGACACGTCATGGTCGTCGACAGCGCCCTGCGCGACGAAGGAACCTCGTTCCACTACCTGCCACCCGGTCGAGTGGTCGACGCCGATCCCGCAGGCGTCGCCGTACTCCAATCGGTACTCACCGACGCCGGCATCGACTTCGTCACCGGCCGCTCCTGGACCACCGACGCGCTCTACCGCGAGACCCGCGGCCGAGTCTCGCGCCGCGTCGACGAAGGCTGCCGAACGGTCGACATGGAAGCGTCGGCCTTCTGCGCAGTCGCCCGATTCCGCGGAGTCCGATTCGCGCAACTCCTCTACGCGGGAGACTCCCTGGCCGCCGACTGGGATCACCGCGGCTGGACCAAGGCAACAACGGTGCGCGAACAGTTGTTCTGGCTCGCTGCCGACGCCTGCCTGCAACTCGATCCGCTCTAGGTTTTCGGGTCGCTGGTCTCGGGTTCGCTTCCGGGTCGCTGGTTCACCCCCCGGATTTCTCAAACGCGCGCGCGTTTGCCGAACGCGAGCGAAACAGCCCCGGAATCGGGCACGAATCCGCGCGCACCTGACAATTGCGCGCGCGTTTGCGCCGCCGATCTGGCTCAGGCAGGGGCGAGGAAAGCCGCCAACGCGTCGGCGTATGCCTTCACGTCGCCGGCTCCCATCAACTCTCGGGACGAGTGCATGGCGAGTTGCGCTGCGCCGACGTCGACCGTCGACAACCCGGTGCGCGACGCGGTGATCGGTCCGATGGTCGATCCGCACGGTAGATCCGCGCGATGGACGTAGCGCTGCAACGGTACGTCGGCTTGCTCGCAGGCCAGTGCGAATGCACCGGCACCGGCGGAATCGGTTGCGTAGCGCAGGTTTTGGTTGACCTTGAGTACCGGTCCGCCGCCGAGTTCGATGCGATGTGCAGGCTCGTGACGATCCGGGTAGTTCGGATGCGTCGCGTGCGCCATATCGCCCGAGGCACAGATGGATCCGGCCATCGTGCGCAGGAATTCCTCACGACCGCCGCCGCGCCCGAGCACGATGCGTTCGAGCACGGTGTTGAGCAGGTCCGAGAACGCGCCGCGGTCGGACATACTGCCGACTTCCTCGTGGTCGAACAGTGCCAGCACTGGAGTGACGTCGGTCGGATTCTCCACTGCAGCAAGCAAAGCCTGCGTTCCGGCGTAACACGTGCCCTGGTTGTCCAGACGCGGCGCACTGACCAACTCGGATTCGACGCCCACCACCGCGCTGGGCGCCAGGTCGTGTGTCATCAGTTCCCAGCCCAGCACCGAACCGGGATCGACGCCTTCGCGGTCGGCGACGTAGGAGATGAACGATCGTGGCGAGTTACCCACGCCCCAAATGGCATTGACGTGCCGCTGCGGATCGAGCGTGACGCCTTTGCGGTCCTCGGACAGGTGGATCGCCAGCTGCGGAACGCGGAGGATCGGCTCGTCCACCTTGACGAGCACCTCGCGAGCGGTGTTGCCGTCGCGCACGCTGAGCCGGCCGGAGATACCCAGGTCGCGATCGAGCCAGGAGTTCAGCCAGGCACCGCCGTACGGCTCCAGGCCGACCATCTGCCAACCCGCCGATTCGAGATCGGGATGCTGCTTCACCCGGAGATTGGGGCTGTCGGTGTGTCCGCCGACGATGCGGAAGGGGCCATCAGGAGTGGAGCCTGCGGAACGACCCGAATTGATGTGCTCGGTGCTCCACGCGACGAGAGAACCGCCGCGGATCAAGTAGTAGCGGCCTGGTTCGGTCGGCCAGGCATCGGTCTCGTCCAGACGTACGAATCCGGCGTCCTCGAGCTGCACCGACACCGTCCGACACACATGGAACGGGGACGGCGAGACGTCGACGAAGTTGCAGAGACCGGCAGCAGAGGCAGAGGACGACATGGGAACCATTGTGTCAGCCGCCGCGTCGAACACCCCGAGAGCACACACCGACCGGGGGAGAAACATGAAGATCGAGCCGACACCGAACCAACACGTCGCTCACGCAACCACACTCGCCATCGTTCGAATGAAAACGATCGAAGCATTTCGTACCCGCGGAATGGTGGTGCACCGTGAGGATGCGACCACGCTCGGTGCGGAGTCGGGTGCACGCTTCCCGCTCGACAACGTGTTCGCCCGCTGCTCGGGTGCGCCCCGGTCGGCGTGGGACAGCATCATCGGCGGCCATGTCCAGGTCATGATCGAGGCGATGCGCGAGTCCGCTCCGGCGTTCATCGCAGGCCTGTCCGACGACGAGTTCCATTCGAAACTCCGTGAACGCGTCGTCGCGCCGTGCGTGTTGGAATCGATGGGTTCGTACAGTTATTCGGTTCCCCTGCTCGCGGCACCCGATGCGCCGAGGCGGGTGTTGAATCTGTCGTCTCCGAATCGAGCTCTGACGTTGTCCGACAGTCACTTCGAGGGGCGCGACATCGACGCTGCGTGGGCTGCGGGTCGCAAGAACACTGCGGCGATCGAGTTCGAGGGAGCGCAGTTGCTCGAACGCGAGGGGGTCTGCATCGAGGTGCTCGACGGCGATTCGATCTATCTCGCGTCGAAGATCGCCGATATGACCACGTTGATTTCGTCGCATCTGGGCGAATGCCTGTACGGCGTACTCTTCGCCGTCCCCAACGCGTACGAATTCGCCTTTCATCGGCCCCGCGACGCCGACGACGCAGTCGCGGCAGCCACCGCACTCGCCGAGCTGGCCGACGTGTTCTCTCGCGATACACCGAGCCCACTGTCGCGCTCGGTGTTCTTCTGGCGAGACGGCGAGTATTGCGACGTGACGCACGGGCCTACGGGTATCTTCACCTCAGCGTTGACCGAACTACGCGCACGCGCGGCCTGACCGAGATCACGTGCCGACAGACCCGCTATTCAGGCGGCGGGGTGGTCGGTCGTCCCGCTGCAGCCTCGCGAATCCAGTCGGGGACGGGTTGATGATCGCGTTCGGCCATGGTGATGTACGCGCGGGCAGCGGCAGCGGCGACCTTTGGACGTGGTGCTTTGATGTTGCGTTCGTCGGTGGTGGTCATCGCGGGTCCTCCTGCTCGCTCTCGCCGTCAGTGTCCTCGGTTTCGCGCGGTTGCGCCAGTGCGCGACGTGCAGACCGGCCCGCAACGGCCAGCAGCACCTTGCGTTCGGTGCTGGTGATGAGAGCGACTCCGACGACGGCCAGAACGCCAACGACGAGGGTCACCCACGATTAGGCGGGCATCCGCTGCTCAGTGCGCCCCGGATACGCAGAACACGTTGCCGTCGGGATCGCTCAGCGTCACCCAGCGAAAGTCACCCATGGTGTGCTGCTCGACCTCGCTCGCACCCGACTCGACCAGCCGAGAGACTTCGTCGTCGAGGTTCTCGGCGGTCATGTCGAGGTGGACGCGATTCTTACCCGGCGTCGGGTCGTCGACCTTCTGGAAGGCCAGTCGATACGGGGCCGAAGCGAGTGCGACGACGTAGAACCAGCCGTCGTTCTCCTCGACGATCGATCCGTCGACCTGTGAGGCCCACCAGCGAGCGAGCGGGCCCGGGTCGGTGGAATCGAACGTGATCATGCCCAGGGTCAGTGTCATGGCGGAAGATTAGACCCACCCACCGACACGAAAATCAGGCGTTGACGATCGCGTCCAGTGCCGAGTAGAAGATGCCGAGCCCGTCGTCGCTCGGGCCGGTCAACGGCTCGGTGGCGTGCTCGGGGTGGGGCATCAGGCCGACGATCCGACCGTTTGCCGACGAGATTCCGGCGATACCGCGCTGCGAGCCGTTGGGGTTGCTCCCGCTGTAGCGGAACACGACGCGGCCTTCACCCTCGAGCTCGTCGAGCACGCTCTGCGATGCCTGGAATCGGCCCTCGGCGTTCTTGACCGGAATCAATATCTCGGCATCCTGCTCGTATCGCGACGACCATGCCGTGCCGGCATTCTCGACCTTCAACCACTGGTCGCGGCACACGAAATGCAGGCCCTCGTTGCGCGTCAACGCTCCGGGAAGCAGTCCGACCTCGCACAACACCTGAAAACCGTTGCAGATACCCAGGATCGGCATCCCGCCCTCAGCCGCCTTGACGACGGACTCCATCACGGGAGCGAAGCGGGCGATCGCACCGGCCCGCAGATAGTCGCCGTACGAGAATCCGCCGGGGACGACGATGGCATCGACGTTCTTCAGATCGGCGTCGGCGTGCCACAGGCTGACGGCTTCGCCGCCGGCGAGAGTCACGGCGCGGGATGCGTCGACGTCGTCGAGAGTTCCGGGGAACGTGATGACTCCTACGCGGGCGCTCATGAGATGCGAGTCACTTTCCAGTCCTCGATCACCGTGTTGGCGAGCAGCGATTCCGCAAGCTTCTCGAGTGCTGCGTCGTCGACGGAATCGTCGATCTCGAGCTCGAAGCGCTTGCCCTGACGCACATCGGACACACCGGAGATTCCCAGCCGGCCCAGCGCACCTGCGATGGCCTGACCCTGCGGATCGAGAATCTCGGCCTTGGGCATGACATCGACTACGACTCGGGCCACGAAAGCGCTCCTTGAAATACGTACAGCAAGACAGTTACCGGCAGGTGGGAGTCTACGCAGCCCTGGCCAGCGGAGCGAAACCGCGCTTACTGTGGAGTGCATGCGGCTGACACACTTCGGACATTCCTGCGTTCTGGTCGAACTCAACGGCACCACGGTGTTGTTCGATCCCGGCACGTTCTCTCACGGATTCGAGGGCATCACCGGGCTCGACGCCATCCTGGTCACTCACCAGCACCCGGATCATGTTGATCTGCAGCGACTTCCCGCACTTCTCGACGCCAATCCCCGCGCCGAGCTGCATGCCGATCCCATGACGGCAGGCCAGCTCGGAGGGAAATGGATCGCGGCCCCGGCGGGCAAGGACTTCTCCGTGGGCGGCATCACCGTCACCGGAGTCGGCGGCACGCACGCCGTCATCCATCCGGAACTGCCGGAGATCGACAACACCGGTTACCTTCTCGGCACTCCCGAGAACCCGGGGCAACTGTTCCATCCCGGTGACTCGTTGTTCGTTCCCGAGCAACAGGTCGAGGTACTGGCACTGCCCGCGGCCGCACCGTGGTCGAAGCTGTCCGAGACGGTCGAGTTCCTGCGTGCGGTGGCTCCGAGAATGGCATTCCCCATCCATCAGGCCGTGGTCGCGGAACAGGCAAGGGGCATCTACTACGGCCGCTTCAAGGAGATGTCCGACGCCGAAATCCGCGAACTTCCCGAGGAATCGTCCGTCTCGATCTAGCCGGTGACCTCGGGCGGGAGGGTGCCGATCATGGTCACTTGCGTTCCGTCCCACTGGTAGTCGATCGTCGCAGGTCCGCCGGTCGGATTCGCATTGGCGTCACCGGCGAGTGGCCAGCGGTAGTTCACTGTGATCGTGTCGGCCGACTGGGCCGCCACCGACGTGAACCCGTACGGCTCCAGCGTCGCGGTGCCGAGGTACTCGACGTCGTGGAAGAAGAGCAGATGTGTCGGCGAGCTCACCGTTGCCCCGGACGGGAGCGCTTCGACCCAGGTGAACGACGCACAGGGATCGCCCATGTCGGTGGCGACCCACGGTGAATCTGCGAACACGAGCGGCAGCGAGTCCACCGCCTGCGGTACCGGCCCCCACGTCAGATCCAGGCACAGTGGCTCGGCTTCCGACGGACCCATGGGAACCAGGTCACTGGCCTCCTCGGGTGGCGTTCGCTGCGGCTGCGCTCCCTCGGTCACGGTGGCCGGGTCGGGTGTCACCGGTGCCGGACTTGCCTGGGTGGTTGCCTGGGTGGTTGGCGGAACGGCCGAGGACGGTGCTGCCGACGGCGTTCCTTGCTCCGATCCGCCGCACGCGACGAGAGCTGTTGCACCGACTGCGAGGAGCAGAAGTCGTTTCATGAAGACCACCTGGCTCGATTTGCCCGACGCCAGGTATGTCCCCTCGTGGACATGTTCCGTTACATCACATTTCGATCAATGGGCCTGAACCCTGCCGGCGCAGGCAACTCTTGCTCCACTCCCCGCCCGGTCCGCGGTATTTCAGCGGAAGCCGCCACAGAGTGGAGCGCCAGTTGCACTCGTCAGTCGAGCCGAACCAATTCGCGCAGTGCCGACTCGTCCACCGCGTCGAGTCCGTCCAAGAATGCAGCAGCGAAGGTACCCGGACGCGACGTCGAGCGAGCCGCAATCTCCGACGCGACCGCCACGTGCGCGTGCGCGGCGACGGCACCGATCAACGCAGACGGAGAAGCGGAACAGTACGCCGCCGTCAGCGCACCCAATGCGCATCCGGTGGCCGTAACTCGTTGCAGCAGTGCGCTTCCGCCGCCGATCTTCACCGTCGAACCTTGCGCGAAGATGAGGTCGACCTCGCCCGAGGCCGCTACGACCTCGGCGCGGTCGAGGAGAGAACGCGCCGCGTCGACGGAGTCCGCCACGTGCGCAGACGAATCCACGCCTCTCGATCCACCCTCAGCGCCCGCGAGTCCCATCACCTCGGAAGCATTTGCGCGAATCACGTTGGGCCGATTGGCAAGTAGTTCCACCGCGACCTGGGTTCGCCACGGCAGCCCGCCCGCTCCCACCGGATCGAGTACCCACGGCTTTCCCGCTGCTCGTGCGGCAGCGGACGCCAGACAAGAACTTTCCACCTGCGCGGCCGTCGGAGTTCCGAGATTGACCAGAACCGCGTCGGCGATCTCGGCGAAGCCGGCCGCTTCCTCCGGATTGTCGACCATCGCCGGAGCCGCACCTGCCGCGAGCAGGGCGTTGGCGACGAATTGCACCGACACCGTATTGGTCAGACACTGCACCAGCGGATTGCGATCACGCAGCAGTCGATGCGCG
>NZ_KQ031376.1:769045-980200 GCF_000963615.1 Rhodococcus sp. PML026
CCAGGCGCACCACTCCCCCGCGTCGGGCGTTGCGACCGGCCCCGAGTACGAGTGCTTTGAACCACCAAGGTTCGGCTTTGAAGCCTTCGCCGATTCCCCAGACCCGGGCGCGGATGGTGCCGTCGCGGTCGAGGTCGTGAATACCGTTCAGCGAGGCGATCATTCGGAATCCTGCATCCGGGAGCGCCTCGATGGCTCCGGGTGAGGCGATCCAGCGCGGAGCGGCGAACACTCGGGTACGCAGGCCGGTCTGTTCCATGACGCGGTCGGCGGCCATCAAGCGCAGTCGAGCTTCGTGACGCGGCAGTGCGGAGAATTCGGAGCGTCGACGCTTCGTCGCGGCCTGGTCGTAGCCGTGCAGAACGATGGCGTCGCCTCCGTCGCGTCGCGTCCGCAGCCATTCCTGGGTGGGCACGTCGGCTGCGAGACGGTATTTGTCTTTCAGCCGGGGAGCGACGAGGAGGGACAGCGGGACGCCCCGTCCGTCGAGTTCTCGTGCGAACTCGGCGGCGTGCTCGTAGGTGTCGTTCTTGATTCCGCTCACCGACACGATCAGGCGTCCAGACATGACTCGAGCCTCGCACACCAGCGTGAACGAGGCTCGACGTCGATGCAGACAGAAGCTAAACGGCGATCGTTTCCTTCGGCAGGATCTTGTCGATCGCGGCGAGCACCTCGGGTGCGTCCGGCTCGGTGCGCGGGCGGAAACGGTTGGTGACGACGCCATCCGGGGAGATCAGGAACTTCTCGAAGTTCCACTGAACGTCTCCGGCGGTGCCGTCGGCGTCCTCGGTCTTGGTCAGTTCGGCGTAGAGCGGGTGCCGGTTGTCACCGTTGACGTCGACCTTCTCGGTCATCGCGAACGTGACGCCGTACGTGGTGGAGCAGAAAGTTTCGATTTCTTCGGCGGTGCCGGGCTCTTGGCCACCGAACTGGTTACACGGCACCCCGACGACCGACAGGCCACTGGCGGAGTACTCGTTGGCGAGCTTCTCCAGCTTTTCGTACTGCGGGGTCAGTCCGCACTTGGATGCGACATTGACCACGAGGACGGCCCGTCCGGCGTACTCGTCGAGCGAGGTGGGCGCACCACCCAGCGTGTTGATGCCGATGTTCTGAACTTCAGTCATCATCCGAACTTACCTGTGAGTACCGACAGAATGGAACCGACGCACAAAAGCAAGTACGACCCCGCTGGTGGCAGGGCCGTACTTGCGTTCTTCCGAACCGGGCGACGGGGGGATGCGCGTCGCCCGGCAGGTTCTTATGCCTTGGCGGCGTTCTTTTCGATGATGACCTGCTTGTCGGCAGGCCGGTCGTCCTCGGGGAGGTGGTCGTCGACCATGGTCTCCTCGTCGAACGGGTGCTTGCCGTCGAGCACCTCGGTGACTCGGGCGGCGTCGATCGTCTTGGTCCACGTACCGACCAACAGAGTGGCAACGGCGTTACCGGAGAAGTTGGTGACGGCGCGGGCTTCGGACATGAAGCGGTCGATTCCGACGATGAGCTGAACACCGTCGAGCAGTTCCGGGCGGTGGCTCGACAGGCCGCCGGCGAGAGTCGCCAGGCCTGCTCCGGACACTCCGGCTGCGCCCTTGGAGGCGATGATCATGAACAGCAGCAGCGAGAACTGCTCCCCGATGGAGAGCGGCATGTTCATGGCGTCGGCGATGAAGATCGAGGCCATGGTCAGGTAGATCGCAGTGCCGTCGAGGTTGAACGAGTAACCGGTGGGGACGACGATGCCGACGGTGGTGCGCTCGACTCCGACGTGCTCCATCTTGGCGATCAGACGCGGCAGGGCCGATTCGGAGGACGACGTGGCAACGATGAGCAGGTACTCCCGGGCCAGGTACTTGACCAGCTTGAAGATCGAGAAGCCGGAGACGAACTTGAGAATCAGGCCGAGGAAGAAGAAGACGAAGATGAAGCAGGTGATGTAGAAGGCCAGCATCAGAGTGCCGAGCTGAATGACTGCGTCGAAGCCGGTCTTGCCGACGACACCGGCGATGGCACCGAAGGCACCGATCGGGGCGAGCCACAGGATCATCGTGAGGATGCGGAAGACGAGCTTCTGTACTGCGCCGATGCCCTTGAGGATGCCTTCACCCTGCTTGCCCATGGCCTGCAGGGCGAAACCGACGAGGATGGCGACGAACAGCGTCTGCAGAACAGAACCGGCCGTCAGCGACGAAAGCAGCGACGTCGGAATGATTCCGGCGATGAAGTCCATCGTCCCGCCGGCCTCGTGGGCGGTGTCGGCGAGCTTGAGTCCGGCGTCGTTCGGCGTGATGTTCAGTCCGTCACCGGGCTTGATGAGGTTGCCGACAACCATGCCGATACCGAGGGCGATGGTCGACATGCCGATGAAGTAAGCGAGCGCCAGGCCGCCGACTCGGCCGACGCTGGCTGCGGCGCGTACCGATCCGATGCCGAGGACGATGGTGCAGAAGATGACCGGGCTGATCATCATCTTGATCAGGCTGACGAAGAGCGTGCCGAGGATCGACAGGTCGGACGCGAAATCCTTGGCCACCAACCCGACGATGATGCCGGCGATGACGGCGATGATCACCGCGATGTAGAGCCAGTGCGTTCTGTCGCGCTTCTTCTTCGGCTCGGACGACGGATTGTCGTTCCGCTCAGCGTCGGTGCTGATAGTCATGGACGTTCCTTAGTGTTCCGGTGGTGCGTGAATGTGGCTGGTGGCTTCGTGATCGCCGGAGTGGAGTGAGGTGGGTCACCCCTGCTGAGAGATGATGTTGCTGCACCCAGTGACTGGAGTCACCTATACGTTCATTCTGTTCACATCGATGTTTCTTGTCCGAAAGGAATGTGTTGTCCTCGAAGCGGCCGCTGAGCGTGGCGGGCCAGGTTTTGGTCCTGCAACTGGTCGTCATGGCCGTCGTCGTTCTCGCCGGCGGGATACTGACGATCCTCAACGAGAGGTCCAACAGCGACGACGCCACCCGACGTGAGGTGACGGCGATCGCGGTGAGTATCGCCAACGAACCGTCGACGCCGCTGGCCATCGAATCCGACGACCCGACGTCTCGTCTGCAGCCGGAAACGGAGAAGATCAGGCAGGTCACCGGGGTCGATTTCATCGTCGTCATGGCTCCCGATCGCACCCGCTTCACGCACACCACCGTCGACCTGATCGGTAAACCGTTCAGCGGCAACATCGATCGCGCACTGCTCGGTGAGACGTTCACCGAGACGTACGTGGGCTCTCTCGGCCCGTCGATCAGAGCGGTCACACCCGTCACCGATACCGACGGCGAGATCGTCGGTCTCGTGTCCGCTGGAGTCACCCGCCAGAAGATCAGCGATCAGTTCCTACAAGGCCTGCCGTTGATCCTCGCCGTCGTGCTCGCGGCCTTCGTCGTCGCTGCGGCCGGTTCGACGCTGCTCAGCCGCCGGCTACGGCGTCAGACATTGGGAATGGCTCCGGCCGAATTGCGGACGATGTACGAGCATCACGACGCCGTTCTGCATTCCATCGGCGAGGGTCTGTTGGTGTTCGGACGCAGCGACGAGGCGGAGTTGGTCAACGACGAGGCCCGACGCCTTCTCGACCTACCGGACGGGCCGGTGTCGCTGACGTCGTTGCCGGAGTCGATGCAACAGATGGACACCGGGATCGTCCGCGGTGAGCTGCACCTGACGAAAGATCGTGTACTCGTCGTCAACGAGGATCCGGTCATGTGGGAGGGCAAACGCCTGGGTAACGTTTTGACGATTCGCGATCAGACCGAGTTGCGTTCGTTGATGGGCGAATTGGATTCGGTGCGCAGTTTCGCGGAGTCACTGCGCTCGCAGGCGCACGAGGCGGCGAATCGCTTGCACACGGTCATCACGATGGTCGAGCTCGGTCGGCCCGAAGAAGCCGTCGAATTCGCGACGGCCGATCTCGAACTCTCGCAGACTCTCATCGACCGGTTGATGAACGCGGTAAGCGAGCCTGCGCTCGCGGCGCTGTTGCTCGGCAAGGTCAGCCAGGCTGCCGAACAGGGCGTCGAGCTGACGATCACCGACGACACGGCGATGGAACACGAAGGGGTTCTGACTGCTCGCGAATTGGTGACGCTGGTCGGCAATCTGATAGACAATGCGATCGATGCCTCGAAAGAATCCGACCAGCCGTGGGTCGAAGTGACGGTCCGCGACGCCGACGGTGAACTCGTCGTCCGAGTGGCCGACAGCGGTCCCGGCATGCCGCCGGAAACCTTGAAAGCTGCTCTCCGGCGCGGATATTCGACCAAATCCGGATCTCGCGGACTCGGCCTCGCGTTGGTGACGCAGGTGATCACGCGGCACGGTGGCACGTTGACCTCGGAAGTGACGTACGGGTCGGTGTTGGTTGCGACCATTCCGGGGGCGACGTCGTGATCCGCGTACTGATCGTCGACGACGAACCGCTCATCGCCGAGGCCCACAAGACGTACGTCGAGCGGACGCCCGGTTTCGACGTTGCCGGCGTCGCGCACACCGGCGCTGCGGCCATGCGATTCGCCAGCACCGAACCCGTCGATCTGGTGTTGCTGGACATCGGCCTGCCCGACGCCAGTGGCATCGACGTCGCCGCGGCGCTCGGCGGTCTGCGTCCGAGCCCCGACGTCATTGCCATCACCTCCGAACGTGATCTGTCGGTGGTGCGTTCGGCAGTGGCGCACGGCATCGTGCTGTATCTGCTCAAACCGTTCACGTTCGCTGCGTTCCGAGACAAGCTCGAGCGCTATCGCGAATTCCACGATGCATTACCCGCCGGCGAGAACGCGTCCAGTCAGCGAGACATCGACCGTGCGATGGCACATCTGCGCACGGCCGACGAACGCGTCTCCACCCCCAAAGGCATTGCCCCACAGACGATGGACGGCATCACAGCCAGCGTCAAGGAATCCGTCGACGGCCTCAACGCCTCCGAGGCGGCCAAGGTTGTCGGCGTATCCCGGGTGACGGCCTGGCGCTACCTCGAACGACTGGCCGACGACGGCCTGGTCACCCGGCACACCGAATACGGTAAGGCCGGGCGACCGCAGGTCCGCTACGTGTGGCGTTAGAGCGGCTGGCGCCGCATGTGAGTGGAAATTCGGAGCAGGCTACGAGGCAGGAGTGGAGTTTGCGGAACGACCCGAAAGTCAGCCACTCACATGGGCACCGGTCTTCTCGACGATCCAGGCGTACTCGAAAGCCGCTTCTTTCCATTTCTCGTAGCGTCCGCTCACTCCGCCGTGTCCGGCGCTCATTTCGGTCTTGAGGAGCAGGTCCGAGTCACCCGTCTTCGTGGCTCGCAGGGCCGCAACCCATTTGGCCGGTTCGACGTACAGGACGCGGGTGTCGTTGATGGACGTGATCGCGAGGATCGACGGGTAGTCCTTGGCCTCGACGTTCTCGTAGGGGCTGTACGACTTCATGTACTCGTACACTTCCTTGTCCGCCAACGGGTTTCCCCACTCGTCCCATTCGATCACCGTCAGCGGCAGCGACGGGTCGAGGATGGAGGTGAGTGGGTCGACGAACGGAACGTTGGCCAGGATGCCGTTGAACAGCTCGGGTGCGAGGTTGGCCACCGCACCCATCAGCAGACCACCTGCGCTGCCGCCGTCGGCGACCAGATGCTTCGGTGAGGTACGGCCGGTGTCGATCAGATGCTGTGCGGCAGCGATGAAGTCGGTGAACGTGTTCCTCTTCTGCAGTGTCTTGCCCTGGTCGTACCAGTGCCTACCCATCTCACCGCCGCCGCGCACGTGTGCGACGACGAAGACGATGCCGCGGTCCAGCAGGGACAGACGCGCTACCGAGAACGACGGGTCCATCGATGCTTCGTACGATCCGTAGCCGTACAGCAGCGTGGGAGCAGGCCCCTCGGGGACGTCCTTGCGAGCGATGACCGACAGCGGAATCTGTGTTCCGTCCGGCGCGGTCGCCCACTCTCGGTGCTGCACATAGTCGCCGGCGTCGAACTCACCGAGAACCGGCTGCGATTTGCGGAGCAGGAGCTCACCACTGGCGATGTCCAGGTCGTACACCTGGCCGGGGGTGATGAACGAGGTGTAGACCATCCGCAGCAGCGGCTGGTCCCATTCCGGGTTCGAGCCCGCACCGACGGAGTAGAGCTCCTCGTCGAATTCGAGCTCGCGGTACTCGCCGTATCCCTCGTCGGTCAACGGCCAGATTGCCATGCGAGTCAACGCTTCTCGGCGATAGGTGAAGATCAGGTGGCTCGCGAAGGCATCGATGTCCTCGACTCGGACGTCGTCGCGGTGTGGAACCAGAATGCGCTGATCGAGTGGATCGCTGACCGGGGCCTCGGCGAGCAGGAAGTTCTCGGCCTTCTCCCCCTCGGTGCCCCAGCCGTTGACCGAGCCGTTGTGGGTGATCAGGAAGCGATCCTCACCGGCTACGACGGCGTGTTCGATGCTGTACTCGATGCCGTCCGTGCGCGGCAGTACGACGCGGAATTCGCCCTCGGGATCGGTGGATTCGAGGACGAGGCACTCGGAGGTGATCTTCGAGCCGACCCAGATCATCAGGTACTTCTCGCTACGGGTGGAACCGAATCCGACCCAGTAGCTCTCGTCGGGCTCGTGGAAGACCTTGACGTCCTCGGCCTTACCGAGCGTGTGCCGCCAGACGGTGTCGGGACGCCAGGACTCGTCGACCGTCAGGTAGAAGACATGCGTGGCGTCGGCAGTCCAGGTGGCACCCGGCGCGACGTTCTCGATGGTGTCGGCGAGCAGTTCACCGGTCTCGAGGTTCTTGAAACGCAGCGTGTACCGCTCGTCGCCCTCGGTGTCGGTGGAATACGCCAGCAACGTGCCGTCGAGGCTGATCGAGAATGCCCCGAGCGAGAAGAAGTCGTGACCCTCCGCTTCGACGTTGGCGTCGAGCAGGATCTGCTCCCCCGGCACGTCCACGTCGGAAGACAGCGTCGGCGGTGTCCAGTCGTCGGGAGAGTCGACGGGGCAACGGCATTGGAGGCCGTACGACTTACCCTCGACGGTGCGCGAGTAATACCACCACTGGCCCATGCGCGTCGGCACGGACAGGTCGGTCTCCTGGGTGCGCGATTTGATCTCGTCGAAGATCTTGCCGCGGAGTGATTCCAGTCCGGCCGTCTGCTGCTCGGTGTAGGCGTTCTCGGCCTCGAGGTAGGCGATCACCTCGGGGTCTTCCTTGGCGCGCAACCACTCGTAGTTGTCGATGAACGTGTCGCCGTGATGGGTGCGCCCCTGCGGCACCTTCTTGGCAATGGGAGGGGTGATCGTCATGGCGTGACCCAATCGTCGAAGTTCAGGCCCGAGATGCGCTCGTAAGCCTCGATGTAGCGGCTGCGCGTTGCGGCGACGACGTCGTCGGGCAACGGTGGCGGTGGGGTGTCGGACGCTCGGTCCCAGCCGGATTCGCCGGTCAGCCAGTCGCGAACGAACTGCTTGTCGAAACTGGGCTGAACGCGACCCTCTTCGTACGAATCGGCAGGCCAGTAGCGCGAGGAATCGGGGGTGAGCACCTCGTCGGCGAGAACGAGGTTGCCGTCGGCATCGGTCCCGAACTCGAACTTGGTGTCCGCGAGAATGATTCCGCGTTCCAGAGCGAAGTTGGCTGCACGCGAATAGATCTCGATGGTGTCTTCGCGGAGCTTGAAGGCCAGCTCGGCACCGACCAGTTCGACGGCCTGGTCGAAGGTGATGTTCTCGTCGTGCTCGCCCAGTTCGGCCTTGGCGGCAGGAGTGAAGATGACCTCGTCGAGTTTGCTCGATTCGATCAGGCCGGGCGGCAGTTCGACGCCGCACACGGCACCGGTCGCGTTGTAATCCGCCAACCCGGATCCGGTGAGATAGCCGCGAGCAACGCACTCGATCGGCACCATGTTCAGCTTCTTCACCACCAGGGCGCGGCCGAGCAGTTCGGCGGGGATGCGTTCGTCGAGCGGATCACCGGC
This sequence comes from Rhodococcus sp. PML026, assembly GCF_000963615.1. Classification (NCBI taxonomy): domain Bacteria; kingdom Bacillati; phylum Actinomycetota; class Actinomycetes; order Mycobacteriales; family Nocardiaceae; genus Rhodococcus; species Rhodococcus sp. PML026. The sequence goes on from NZ_KQ031376.1 coordinate 776,991, forward strand.
CAGGTGGTTGACGCCGCCGAGCTCCTCGAAGAAGAACACGCTCATCGCCGTCAACACCCGTCCCTTGTCCGGGATCGGGGTGTCGAGGATGTGGTCGTAGGCCGAGATTCGATCGCTCGCGACGAGCAGCAGATGCGCGTCGTCGATCGTGTACAGATCGCGGACCTTGCCGCCGGCCAGATGCTCGTAGCTACTCAGTGATGGTCGCACGAGGCTCAACACTATCTGGGCCGGTGCCGCCACGTCGGCGGGCAGGGATCACAATGAGTAGCAATGGCAACGACCGAATCGACCCCGGACATCGGATTCCGCTCCGAACGCGGTCCCATCCTGATCGCGCTGATGCTCAGCTCGTCGCTGGTTGCGCTGGACGCGACGATCATCGCCACTGCGGTGCTCACCATCGTCGGCGACCTCGGCGGGTTTGCGCAGTTCCCCTGGTTGTTCTCGATCTACCTGCTGGCACAGGCTGTCTCGGTGCCGCTCTACGGCAAATTGTCCGATCTGTTCGGGCGCAAGAAGATCATGGTGTTCGGCATCGCGGTGTTCTGCCTGGGCTCGATTCTGTGCGGCCTGGCGTGGAGCATGCCTGCTCTGATTGCTTTCCGCGCGATTCAGGGACTCGGCGCGGGTGCCGTCCAGCCGATGTCCATCACCATCGCAGGCGACATCTACACGCTGCCCGAGCGCGCCAAGGTGCAGGGCTACCTGGCCAGCGTGTGGGCGATCTCCTCGGTGCTCGGCCCCGCCCTCGGTGGCGTCTTCTCCGAGTACCTGTCGTGGCGGTGGATCTTTTTCATCAACATTCCGCTGTGCGCGGTGGCGGCGTTCATGTTGCTGCGCAAGTTCGAGGAAGGCGCAGTCGAACGCACCAAGCCGAAGATCGATTACCTCGGTGCCGCTCTGCTCACGGTCGGCGCGACGATGGTGCTCCTCGGCCTGCTCGAAGGCGGCCAGTCCTGGGCCTGGGGTTCGCCGATCAGCATCGCGATCTTCGTCGTGGGCTTCCTACTGCTGGCGGTGTTCGCGTGGGTCGAGTCCCGCGCCGAGGAGCCGATCCTGCCGCTGTGGGTGTTCACCCGGCGGGTGCTGGTGGTCAGCAGCGTCATCTCGTTGCTCGTCGGCGCATTGATCCTGGGACTGACGTCCTACGTCCCGACCTTCGTACAGGGCGTGTTCGGCACCGGAGCCATCATCGCCGGCTTCTCGCTGTCCACGCTGACCCTCGGCTGGCCGATCGCGGCATCCCAGTCCGGGCGGGTGTACCTGCGCTTCGGCTTCCGCACGACGGCAGTGGTCGGCGGTTCGATCGGGATCGTGGGTACGGCACTGACGACTCTGCTCGACGCCGATTCGCAGATCTGGCACGTCGCGGCGATGTGCTTCGTCATCGGCCTCGGCATGGGGTTGATCGCGAGCCCCACATTGATCGCCGCACAGTCGAGCGTCGAGTGGGCCGAACGCGGCGTCGTCACCTCCACCAACATGTTCGCCCGTTCACTCGGTAGCGCCGTCGGCGTCGCGGTGTTCGGTGCCATCGTCAACGCCCGTGTGTCCGGAGATCCAGAACCCGAACAACTGTCCGACGCCATCCATCTGGTCTTCATCGGAGTGCTGGTCGCCGCCGTCCTGATGACTGTCGCTGCGGTGTTCATGCCCAAGCGCACGGCCCGATAACTCGCCCACTGCGCAGGGTTCCGCCGCGTACCGCAACCGGAACCCTGCGTCACGGCATCAACGCACCGAACGCGGAAACCAGTGCACCGGTGAGGTCACCGAGACGTTCACGGCTGTACCGGGAGCGAATCGGTCGCAGGCCCGAGCGACGACACGCAGCCGGAGCCCGGTATCGCGGTGTCGCACAGTGACCGAGCATTCGGGGCCGGTGAAAACCTCGTGTTCGACGAGAAATTCGCCGTCCTCGCGCTCCGAGACCACCAACTGTTCGGGCCGGAGCAAGACCTGCCCCATACCCGTTGCCCTGGTGGTGGATTCGAGACGACCGAGAACGGTGTCGACCCAACCGTCGCGCGCGGCAGCGTCGACGTAATAGGCGTCGCCGACGAAGCTCGCCACAGCCGGCGTGGTGGGCCGCTCGTACAGTGCACGCGGCGTATCGACCTGCGCGCAGCGCCCGCCCAGCAGGACCGCAACCCGATCCGCGGTGCCCAGAGCCTCGGCCCGATCGTGGGTGACGAGAATCGACGCGGTCTTGCTGGTGAGCAACAACTCTCGCACGTCCTGCCGAATCGAGGTCCGCAGACCTGCATCGAGAGCAGCGAACGGCTCGTCCATCAACACCACCGAGGGAGCCGGGGCCAACGCGCGCGCCAACGCGATCCGCTGCTGCTGCCCGCCCGAGAGTTCGCTGGGTCGAACCGCACCGGCGTCGGGCAGTCCGACGAGCTCGAGCATCTCGTCGACGCGTCGGGCCCGCTCGGCTCGGCCGGACAGGTACGGCCGCACGAACCCTGTGCGCAAACCGAATTCGATGTTCCGGCGCACCGTCAGATGTGGAAACAGTCCACCTTCCTGCGGCATCAGGCCTACTCCCCGCTTCTCCGGTGGCACCTGAACACGCCCGGCGACGGAGAGGTCGCGCCCGTCGGCGGTGATGCGGCCCGCGTCGATACGGTGCAGGCCTGCGATCGATCGCAGCAGAGTCGTCTTGCCGCAGCCGGAGGGTCCGAGAACGGCGAGCATCTCACCGTCGCCGAGGTCGAGATCGATTCCGTGCAGCACCGTCGTACTGCCGTACGAGGCAACGAGATCGGACATCACCATGCTCATGACAGTGTCACTCGCTTTCGCGTCGTACGCCGCAGCGCCCGGGTCAGGACGATCGTCGGGACGACAGAGATCAGGATCAATGCGAGGGCGTAGGGGGCTGCCTCGCCGTAGCGGAATGCCTCGGTGGTGGACCACAGCGTGGTCGCGAGCGTGTCCACACCGCGGGGACGCAGCATCAACGTCGCCGGTAATTCCTTGGCGACGGTCAGGAACACCAGAGCGGCTCCGGCCGCGATGCCGGGCGCGGCGACAGGAATCGTCACCCGCAGGTCGGTGCGCACTCGCCCGGCACCGAGGGTCCGTGAAACATCCTCGAGCACAACCGGAGTGGCGTCGACGACCGATCGGGTGCTGCCGACGGCCAACGGCAGGAACAGCACCACGTACGCCAGCACCAGCAGCACCGCGGTCTGATAGAACGACGGCAGAAATCTGATTCCGAGAAACACCGTCGCCAGTCCCACGGTGATACCCGGGAGACCGTGCGCAATGTACGTGGACAACTCGGCGGTGCGCGCACTGCGGGACGTGGACCGGGCCGCGAACAACGCCACCGGCAACGCAAGCACGGCGACCAGCAGAGCAGCAGTCGCCGAGTACTGGACCGTCTTTGCGCTGACAGCCAGCACGTCCGACCAGTCGACGGTGAAGCGCAGCGATCGAGTGAGCCATCGCGCCAGGGCCAGAATCGGTACCAGCACCGAAACACCGAGGGCTGCAACGATAACGGCCAGAGCAGGCACGCGCCACCGGCCAAGAACCACAGGCTCGGCCATCCGGTCGGTTCCCGATCCCACCCGCGCCGTGGCCCCGCGTCGAGCACGCCGTTCGAGGAGGGTCAACACCAACGCGCCCACCACGAGGACCAACCCGAGAACAGCGGCCGCGGTGCGATCGAGCCCGCCGCGGTAGGCGCTGTAGATGCCCAGAGTGAAGGCGTCGTACCGCATCAGTGCCACCGCCCCGAAGTCACTGATAGTGTACAGCGCCACCAACAACGCGCCTGCTGCCGCAGCCGGAACGACGCGACGGCACTCGACGGTCAGTGCGGTGCGTACCGCCCCGCGGCCGAGGGTGCGGGACACTTCGGCCAACGACGGGTCCGCGGTGGCGAACGCCGCGGACACCGGCAACATCACCAGCGGGAAGCACGACAACGTGAGCACCAGCGCAGCACCGGAAAATCCTGCAAGGGAGGGAAATTCAGCGATCCACAGATAACCGGACACGTACGACGGGATGGCCAGCGGTGCCGCGAGGATCATCGAGAAGATGCGTCGACCCGGTAGATCGGTTCGGACGGTCAACCAGGCGAGCAGCGTGCCCACCACGACGGAGGCGACCACCACGGTGAGCGCGAGCGTGGCCGTCCGGACAACGAGGTCGAGGGTGCGTTGCCGCAGGAGCAGCCGCAGTACCTTCTCGGTTCCGCCGTCGAACGCTCGAACGAACAGGTACACCAAGGGTGTCAGCGTCAGCGCTCCCACGCACAACGCGGTCGTCCCGAGAACGGGACGACCGCCGAAGTGGCGCCGCAGAAGCGGCTGGAGTGCGGACACGAACACCGACTAGATGATGCCGACGTCGGTGAGCAGGGTCTGGGTCTCCTCGAGGGACGAGAGTCGGCCCAGGTCGAGGTCGGTCGAACCCAGGTCCGACAGCGGCGGCAGGTCGTAGTCGGACGTGACGCCGTCGATGACGGGGTATTCGGCGGTCTCGTTGGCGAAGTACGTCTGCGATTCGGTCGAGAGCAGCTCGCGCACGAAATCGAATGCCGCTTCCTGGTTGTCCGACGCCGCCAGCACACCGGCACCGGCGACGTTGATCAATGCGCCGGGGTCGCCGGGCTCGAAGTAGTGCAGCTCGACGGGAGCGTCGGCACCGTTCTCGTCCTTGAACGGGTACCAGTAGTAGTGGTTGAGCAGTCCCGTGGAGACCTGCCCGTCGTTGACGGCGGTCAGCAGCGGACCGTTGCCCTCGAACGCGACCGGCTCGTTGGTGACGAATCCTTCGAGCCAGGTGCGCGCACCCTCCTCGCCGCGCTGCACGCGCAATGCGGTGACGAACGCCTGGAACGACGCGTTGGTGGGTGCGTAGCCGATCTGTCCGCGCCAGCGTGGGTCGAGCAGTCCGTCGATACCGGTGGGCAGGTCTGCTGCCTGCACCGAATCGGAGTTGTAGGCCAGCACGCGGGCCCGTGCGGACGTGGCGACCCAGGTGCCGTCGGTGCCGCGGTACTGCTCGGGGACGAGCGCGAGGATGTCCTCGGGCAGCGGGGCGAGCGCCCCTGCTTCGTCGAGGGCCCCCAGTGCACCTGCATCCTGGCCGTAGAAGACGTCGGCCGGCGTCGCGTCGCCCTCTTCGAGGATCTTCGCGGCCTGGGCGTTGGTGTTGCCCGAGTAGTCGACCTCGACGCCGCCGCCGATGCGTTCGATCAGGGGGTCGACGAGTTCTTCGCCGCGGCCGGAGTACACCACCAGGGCGGACTCTGCGGTGGCGGACTCGGAGGTGGAGGTGGAGGTGGTGTCACCGGAGTCCGAAGAGCTGCAGGCGACCAAACCGAGGGCAAGGGTTGCACTGCACGAGAGCAGCGCCAGACGGCGAACGGTGAACACGGTTCTCCTGACGAAAACGGGTTAAACGGACAATTCGAGAAAGTACACCACCAAGGTGAGGCTCAGCTACTTTCCCCCCTGGATTGAACGACCGGCAGCCCGGGCATTCCCGCCCGATGACCGAACGCGTGCTCGTCACCGGTGCCAGCATCGCCGGCCCCACCGTCGCCTACTGGCTCGACAGAGCGGGATACGACGTCGTCGTCGTCGAGCGCAGTCCGCAGCTGCGTCTGGGCGGCCAGAACATCGACGTCCGCGGTAGTGGACGCGAGGTGCTGCGGCGCATGGGCCTGGAGCAGACCCTGCTGGCCAACGGCACCACCGAGAAGGGCACCAGATTCGTCGACGATTCCGACGCCACCATCGCGGCCTTTCCGGCCGGAGACGGATCACACGACGGACCGACGGCGGAGATGGAGATTCTGCGCGGCGAGTTCGCGCGGATTCTCGTCGAATCAGCCGGTCCGCGAACCGAGTACCGGTACGGCGATCGCGTCGTCGACGTGGCTCAGGATGCCGACGGCGTCGATGTCACGTTCGCGTCGAACGCAGCGGAGAGGTTCGACCTCGTCGTGTTCGCCGACGGAATCCGTTCCAGTAGCAGAGAACTGGCGTTTCCTGCCGAGGCGGAGACCACGCCCGTCGGCCTGTACACCGCCTACGGGGTCTTGCCGAAGGGACCGAGTGACGACGGCTGGTGGCGGTGGTACAACGCCCCCGGATCCAGGGTCGCCAATCTGCGCCCGGACAACCTCGGCACGACGCGTTTCAGCCTGTCCTGGGTGTCCGACGACGGCGGGTACGAAACCGCGTCCACCGAAGAAGTCGTGGCCGCCTTGCGAGCGACGTTCGCCGACGTCGGCTGGGAAGTGCCCAGAATGCTGAATTCGCTCGGACCGGATTCGGAGCTCTACGTCGACTATCTGGCCCAGGTGCAGGCCCCACGCTGGTCGAACGGCAGAATCGGCATGCTGGGCGACGCTGCTTGGTGCGCAACACCATTGAGCGGGATGGGCACCACATTGTCGGTCACCGGGGCCTACGTGCTCGCCGGGGAACTCGCCCGAGCGCGCGATCATCGCGCCGGGTTCGAGGCCTTCGAGGCGCGCATGCGGCCGTTCGTGAATCAGGCTCAGAAGCTGCCGCCCGGCGTGCCTCGCGTCGCGCATCCGAAAACGACTGTGGGAGTCGCTGCTTTTCGCACGGTGCTGCGTCTGGCCGGATCGAAGCCGGTCCAGGCGGTCACGAGCAGATTCCTCGGTCCCGACGCGGCGACGCTGGAATTGCCCGACTACGAGTTTCGGCGTTAGAGCCCGACCCGCTCGAGCAGCGCGTCGAACGCCTCGCTGGCTTCCTGCTCGGTGCGGCCGGATTCGATGACGCCGTTGTACACCGCGAGCGCCTCCTCCTGGTACTGCTTGTACTTTTCGAGCCACTTCTCCGAGTCAGCGCGCCAGTAGCCGATGATGTCGAAATACTTGTTGTCGTAGCCCAGGTCCTTGCGGAAGTACTTTCGTACCCGGCGCGAGGACGACGCCTCGGCGGCGAACCACACGTAGCCGCGTCCCTCGGGTAGCGGGTAGGCGAGCACCGCGTCGTCGAGCACGCTGGCGCTGTCTCCGTTTCCGGATCCGATACGCCAATCGAACGTCACATCGGCGGCTGTCTCGAACGTCTGGATGTCACCGCGCTCGAGTACCTCGACAATCGCGTGTGCGCGGGTGTTTGCGGGCAACTGTTCGATCAGTCGACCCAGCGCAGGAACTCCGGTCATATCGGCCACCAGCAGCAGCCAATCGACGTCGGCGGGCGGTGAGTACCACGACCGCGGACGGGTGAAGAGCACCGTCTGGCCGGGGGCGGCCTGCTGGGCCCAGGTGGCCGCGACGCCGCCCTCGTGTGCGAAGAAGTCGATGGTCAACTGGCCGCGGTCGGGATCGACGCGGCGGATCGTGTAGTTCCGGCCCTCCGGCGCGTTCTCGAGGCCGTGGAACCACCACAGGCCGTCGACCTCGGTCATCGGCGGCGGTGCCGACTCGCCTTCGCGCGGAAAGTAGACCCCGACGCACTCGTCGGGTGCTCCGATCGTGCGGTAACCGGCGACGTGCTCGCCGCCGAAGGTGACGCGCACCATGTGCACGGTGAGTTGCTCCACCGCAACGACGTCGGCGTAGTGGAAACCACGCTGCTGATCGGTCATCTTCGTCCTCGATACATCTCTCGTCCGACTGTGCGAGAACCCTCAGGCTAACTCGGCGGCAATTCTGGTCAATTCTAAACTAAGCCTTGCCTAGCCTGCCAGCGGCCACCTTGGGTATCACCAACGGGGTGTGCGATTCCGGATCGTCGATGATGCGGCACGGCAGTCCGAACACCGCCTCGACCAAGTCGGCAGTGACGATCTCCGCCGGTGGGCCCTCGGTGACCACCGCGCCGTCCTTCATCGCGATGATGTGGTCGGCGTATCGACATGCATGGTTGAGATCGTGCAACACCGCGACGAGGGTGTTGCCGTTGTCCCGATTCAACGTCGCCAGCAGGTCGAGAAGTTCGATCTGGTGCGCGATGTCGAGAAACGTCGTCGGCTCGTCCAAGAGCAACAGCGGGGTCTGTTGCGCGAGAACCATTGCCACCCAGACTCTTTGCCGCTGTCCACCGGACAGCTCGTCGACCGGACGGGCCGACAGCGACGCCACTCCGGTCGCAGTCATGGCCTCCACCACCGCGGCCTCGTCCGCGACGGACCATTGCCGAATCAACTTCTGATGCGGATAGCGGCCTCGCGCAACGAGATCGGCCACCGAGATGCCGTCCGGCGCGATGGAGGTTTGCGGCAGGAGCCCGAGTCGGCGGGCGACCTCCTTCGCCGGGTACGACGAGATGGACTTGCCGTCGAGCAATACCGTGCCGCCGGTCGGCTTCAGCAGCCGCGACAACGCGCGCAACAGTGTCGATTTGCCGCAGGCGTTCGGCCCGACGATCACGGTGAACTTGCCGTCGGGAATGTCGACGGTCAACTTCTCGCTGATGATTCGTTTGTCGTATCCGACGGTGATGCCGTCCGCGTACAGGCGTGGCCTCGTCGTCATTGCTTCCGCCCTTCTCGTGCCAACAACCAGACGAAGTACGCGCCGCCCACACAGACCGTCACCACGCCGACCGGAAGCTGAGTGGGTGCGAACACTCGTTGCGCTGCAACGTCACTGACGATCAGGAGCAGAGCGCCCATGCACGCCGCGGGCACCATCGCCACCGACGAGGTACCGGTGAGTCGCCGAGCCAACTGCGGTGCCGCGAGCGCAACGAACGAAATGGGCCCCGCTGCGGCCGTGACCAGTGCCGTGAGGGCGACCCCGAGAATCACCAGCATCAGACGCGTCGGCTCGACGCGGATTCCGAGCGCTCTCGCCGCGTCGTCACCCATCTCGAGTACCGGTAGCCGTGTCGACAGCGCCGCCGCCGCGGGGGTCACGACAGCCAGGGCCACGAGAACGGGAACCACCTGCGGCCACCCCAACCCGTTGAGTGTGCCCGCGCCCCAGACGGCGGCTGCGATTGCCTCGGAGACATCGGCTTTCACCACGAGCCAGGTATTGACGGACGCCAGGACGGCACTGACCGCGATACCGACGATGATCAATCGAAAGCCCTGCACGCCGCGCTTGTAGGCGAGCACGTACACCGCGGCGGCGGCCACCAGTCCGCCGACGAGCGCGCCCGCTCCGGTCCGGTAGTAACCGCCGCCGAGCGTCAGGATGACGACGAGAGCGCCGGTGTACGCGCCGGTCGAGAAGCCGATGATGTCCGGGCTGCCCAACGGATTTCGCGTCAACGACTGAAAGATCGCACCCGACACCCCCAGGGCAGCTCCGAACAGGAATGCCAGCGCAACCCGGGGGAACCGCGACTGCATCACGACGATCTCGGTGATGCGCGGGGCGTCGCCGAACACCGCTGCGAGCACCTGGCCCGGTGGAACGTGGTAATCGCCGGTGCCGATCGCGAGGACGGCGACAACCGCTGTCAGCAACAGCAGGGCCGCGCAGACGAGGACCGTACGAACGTCGATTCGTGCGCCCAGCACTGTGCGAACGATCCACACCCTTCTGCCGAAGTCGATGTTCCCGGCGCGCGGTGCCCGGATCACAGCCCGCTCGCCTTCTTTCGGCGGACCAACAGGATCAGAACGGGAGCCCCGACGAAGGCGGTGACGATACCGACCTGCAACTCCCCCGGCTCGATGACGATTCGGCCGACGACGTCGGCGAACAACAGCAGTGCCGGTGCCGCGAACACGGTGTGGATCAGAATCCAACGCTGGTCCGGCCCGACGAACCAGCGCACCATGTGCGGCACCATCAGCCCCACGAACCCGACCGGTCCCGCCGCCGCAGTCGCTGCTCCGGCCAACAGGGTCACCGCAACGACCCCGACGGTCCGCGTCCGAAGCGCATTGGCTCCCAACGACCGGGCCAGCTCGTCGCCCAGTGCGATCGCATTGAGCGGACGCGCGACGAGCGCCGCAAGACACAGTCCGAGTACGACGAACGGGCCGGTCGCCGCCGCGATGTCGAGGCCTCGACCCGCCAACGAGCCTGCGCCCCAGAACCGCATCCTGGCGAAGGCGTCCGGGTCCAGCAGCAGCATCCCGGAGGTGACGCCGCCGAGCACCGCACCGAGGGCAATACCGGAGAGCGTCAAGCGAATCGGAGTGGCGCCCGCTCGTCCCACCGAACCCAGCGCGTACACCGCGACGGTGGCGAGAACGGCACCGACGAACGCGAACCACACATAGAACCGAACGTCGGTCACGCCCAACACCCCGACTGCGAAGGCGACGAAGAGTGCCGCTCCGGCATTGACGCCCAGAATGCCCGGGTCGGCCAACGGGTTGCGCGTCATCGCCTGGATCAGCGCGCCCGCGACGCCGAGCGCGGTACCGACGAGCACACCGAGCACGGTCCGTGGAACTCGGAGCTCGCGGACGATCACCGCGTCGGTGGAACCGTTCGAAGACCACAGTGCGTGCCACACGTCACCGACAGCGATGTTCTCGGCTCCCACAGCGATACTCACCAGGCACAGAATCGCGAGGACGACGACGACGAGAATCAGACCGGCGGTCCTGCCGGCATCGGTTCGGGCCAGACCACCGACGAGAGCCGGAACATCGCTCTGTTCCGGCTCGTCGCCCGCAGTGATACCCCGCCGTTTCACACCACCGAACGCACCCTCGCACCCACCGCGGACTTGACGATCTCACCGCTGCGCACAGCGATGTTGGACAGCAGAGAGGACGTCAGACCGTGGGTGTGCTCGGTGCCGCCCTGCAGGTAGATCGAACCCGCTGTCGATCCACGCGTGACGAGCCGGTAGTCCCGCGTCACGCGTGGACCGTGCGCATCGAATTCGACGGCGTCGAACAACGGCCCGAGGATGTCGGGCAGATCGAGGGACGTGAAGCCGGTGGCATAGACGACAGCGTCGCACAGCACGTCCTCGGCCAGTCCTGTCGGCCCGTGTTCCACCGATGCCCGCACGCCCGACGCCTCCTCCGTGACATCGGCCAGTCGGGAGGCTCCGTGCACGAACAACCGGCGCTGTCCGCTGACCCGCTCGGCATACTCGCGCGCGTACAGCTCCTCGATCAGGGGCAAGTCGACGGCGGAGTAGTTGGTTCCGCGGTGATAGTGCAGCAGCTGATCGCGCAGAGAATGCGAGGACGAGTAGAAGTCGTCGACGGCGGTCGGATCGAAGATGCGGTTGGCGTAGGGGCTGTCGTCGGCCGGACTGTACCCGTACTTGCGCAGTACCGCATGCACGGACGCGTCCGGATAGGTCGAATGCAGGTAGTCGACCACTTCGGCTGCGCTCTGCCCGGCACCGACGACGACGAACGTGCGGTGAGTGCGCGACGGCAGCCGGTCGAGGTGGCCGAGCAGGTCGTGATTGTGGAATTGCCGCGCCGACGCGCTGACTCCGTCCGGCAGGGCCGCGGTCAGGCCGCCTGCGAGCACGATGTTGCGGCCGCGGACGGTCCCGGTGCGCCGCCCCTCGGTGCGGACGCCGTAACCGTCACCGGTGTCGACGACCGCGGACGCCCGCGTGCCGTAGTGCACCGCGGCGTCGACTTTGCCTGCGGCCCAGGACAGGTAGTCGTGGAACTCGAGCCGGCTGGGGAAGAACGTCTGCAGATTGATGAAGTGGTTGAGCCGGCCCCGTTCGGCGAGATACGACAGAAACGTGTACTCGCTGCTCGCATTGCGCTGGGTGGCAAGGTCTTTGAGGAAGGAGATCTGCATCGTGGTTCCCGGCAGCAACATTCCGGGGTGCCAAGCGAACTCGTCCTTCGACTCGACGAAGCACGACGTCAGGCGCTCGGCCGGAGCACACTGTCGATTGTGTTCCTCGATCGCGATGGCCAAGCCGAGGTTGGAGGGCCCGAAGCCGACCCCGACGATGTCGTATTCGCCGTCGAGGTCGCTGCTGTAGTCGTCGCTCGGGCTCATCGGATGCTCGCCCCCGACATCTGATCGAGCGCACCGGGGACCGGTTCGGCAGGGTCCACTCCGAGGGCAACGATGCTGTTGTCCGAGTCGACGTGCACCACGGAGGGACTGTGTGTGGGCAGCTCGGCGTTCTCGACCTGACGGAACGACATGATGATCACCAGATCACCCGGAGACACCAGATGGGCCGCGGCACCGTTGATTCCGATCACGCCGGATCCCGGATGGCCTTCGATCACGTAGGTGACCAAGCGAGCGCCGTTGGTGATGTCGACGACGTGGACCTGTTCGCCCTCGATCAGATCGGCCGCCTGCATCAGAGTCGAATCGATCGTGATGGACCCGACGTAGTGCAGATCGGCGTGAGTGACAGTGGCACGGTGGATCTTTCCACCCAGCATGGTGCGGTGCATCAGGCGTCGTTCTCCTTCTTACGGACGAGATATGGGGCAACGCTGGCGAGCTTCTCGCAGGTCTCGTCGAATTCACGTTCGGGCTTGGACTGGCCGACGATGCCGGCTCCGGCACGCAGCCATGCGGAACCCTGCTGCTCGTAGACGGCGCGCAGCACGAGTGCTGCTTCGAATTCTCCCGTCGACGATGCCTTCACGACGGCACCGGAGTACAGGCCGCGCGGTGAGTCGTCGAGCCGACCGATGGCGTCGATGGCCTCCTTCTTCGGGATCCCCGACGCCGTGACGGCCGGAAACAGGGCACCGAAGGCATCCCAGCAGGACAGGTCCTCGCGCAGGCGTGCGCGCACGGTGGACGCGAGATGTTGGACACTTCCCCGTTCGCGCACGCTCATGAAGTCCGAGACGGCCGTCGACCCCGGGCTGGCGATCGATTCGAGTTCCTCGAACGAGGTACGCACGGACACAGCGTGTTCGGTGATCTCTTTCGGATCCTGTTCGAGATCGGACTTCGCTGCCGAGTCGGCATCGGAACCGAGTCCGAACGCTCTCGTTCCCGCGAGCGGCTCGGTGGTGACGATCCCGTGTGCGTCGACGGAGGCGACCAATTCCGGGCTGAAGCCTGCGGCACGCAGATCGCCGAGATGCAGCAGAAAAGAGCGGGCCGGAGTGTTCGCCGTACGCCCGGCGCGGTAGGTGCCCGGCATGTCGAGATCGAATGGGATACGCACGCTCCGGGACAGAATGACCTTGGCGTAGTCGCCCCGTCGGATTTCCGTTACGGCCTGTTCGACGCGGCCGCGGTAGTCGTCGAGATCTCCGCCGACGTCGAGAGGGTGCACGGTCGGCAGCTCGTCGCCGACGATCGCGTCGAGCGCGGCCAGTACCGAGGCGCGGTCCTCGTCGCTGCCGGTCACCTCGACGGCATCGTGTTCGCGGCCGAAGCGGACCTCGACGCGGGGCACCACCAGGTGCGCGAGGATGTCGTCGGCGTCGCGCCCGGCGGCAGTGGACCGATCGACGTCGTGCAGGTGCTCTGCGAACCCGAAACCGACGAATCCGTAAGCGTTCCACTGTTCTCGGGTCAGGCCCGTGCACGCCTCGCTCAGGGCCGCTGCCGGGTTACCGGACCAGCTCCGCTCGGTCGGTTCTCCGGCCCCCCAGGTGGTGGTCACGAGGTGGGGCCGAAGCACGATGCGAGCGACCACGCCGCCCGCGAACACCCAGCGTCCCCGGTCCTCGTACACGACGTACTCGTCGAACAATCCGGACTCCGCCAACGCGACGACCGTACGCAGTCCCCGCTGCAGTTCGGTCCCCTCGGCCGTGTCCATCGTCGTTTCTTCGACAACGGTCATTGTGTGTGCACTCCTGACGGTGAATCGGTCCGTGACCGCGCATTGCGCGCAACGTCTGCGGTCGGCATCGGCGCGCGCCTTCGATAGGGAACGCTAACCTAACCGACTCGGCAGCACAACGGCTTCCTCGGTGTCAGCGAACACGGCGTAGATCGAGCACCGAGATACCCCAGCCGACCAGCGTCGACGCCGCGACCTCGAGGCCGGCATCGGCTGCTACGCAGGCAAATTCGGCTTTCGTTCGTACACCGCTGCCGTGCATGCAGAGCATCAGCAGATCGAATTCCGACTGGTCCTCGTTGAACGACCCGTCGTTGGACAGTCGCTCGACGACCACCAATTTTCCGTTGTCGGCCAATCCTGTTGCCGCGTTGCGCAACAGCAGTGCGAGATCGTCGTCTCGATAGTGTCCGGTGACCTCGAGCAACAGATACGCGTCGAATCCGTTCCCGTGCTCCACATGCGGCTCGGACATCACGCTCTGCGGGTGATTCACCACTCGCCCTTCGAGTTCGGGCCATTTCCCGAGGTCGCGTCGAATCAGGTCGAGTTCGCTGGGCAACCCGAGCACACCCGCCGATACTCCGTCGTACCGGGAGAGAACGGAACCGAGCACCACTCCGGATCCTGCCCCCGCCACCAACAGGGTCGAGACCCCGTCGAACGAATAGTCTTGCACCAGAGCAGGACCCAGGAACGCGGCCTCGTCGGCGATGTGGTTGTGATGCAGTTCGGCGAGCCGCGGGGACGCCTCGAGGTCTTCGGTCAACGTGTTGCCGGTCAGCAGGCTCGCGCTGGCGGTACCGGTCCGCAGGCTGTCCACCAGACCTGTGATCGACAGTTCCACCCGTGCCTCGATCCCGTCCAGGTCCAGCCAGTGCGAGATCCAGTCGTCGCCGAGCATCGCCTCACCGATATCGCCGAGAATCAGATCACCGGTGGAGTTCTCGGCGAGGACGTCGACGGCACGCAGATAGCGCACGAATTTCGCGAGGGCGCGCGCGTCCGTCTCGGTGGCTTCCGCCAGCGATTCGACGGAGCACGCCCCTCGGGACACGTGCAACGGGATACGTAACGTGTTGGCCGCCCTGAAAGCGAAGGGCGACAGTATTTCCGCACGTTCGGCGAGCCTGTCGAACGGCTCGGACTCACCGCCGCTGAGGTCGGGCACCTCGGGATCGTCGGCGCGGGTCAGAACCTCGGCGCGACGCCAGTACCCGGTGACGTCGACCATCTCCGGCGGCAGGCCGCGGTCCTCGCGCAGATACCGACGGATTCCCTTGAGAGCGGTCGCTTCCCCTGCCACCCAGGCGAACACCGTTCCGTCCCACCAGGGTGCCGCCCGCACCGCACTGTCGAGCAAGTCGCCGGTGCCGGCGGTGACGCCGTCACGATGGACCCACGTGATCTCGGCGTCGGCGGCCGTCGGCAACGGCAACTCTCGCTCGACGTCGGCGACCTCGACGAACACCCGAATTCGCCGGCCCGGCAATGCCTCTTCGAGATACCGAGCGATGGCAGGTAACGCGGTCTCGTCGCCGACGAGCAACACCCAGTCGACATCGGCCGGAGCATGGCCCGACCGCACCGGTCCGAGCAGGGTGATGGAATCGCCGACGCGGCAACGCCGACCCCACGTCGACGCGATGCCGGTGTCGTGGGTGACGAAGTCGAGAGTCACCTGCGCGGTCTCGGGATCGACGCTGCGCACGGTGTAGTTGCGGGTCACCGGACGCGGATCACGCGGCCATTCGACGGTGCGCTCGTGCTGGGTCGGAAGCACCACCGTGCCGTCGGTCTCCGCCGGGAAGAACAACCGAACGAAGTCGTCGAATCCTTCGCTGCGCAACGCCGGGAACCGGTAGTCGCCGCGCGAGAACTCGCGCAGCTGCGGCCCACCCAACACGATTCGGCGCATACCCGAACCCAGCTGACGTGTTTCGATCACCGTTGCCGTGCGCAGGACTTCGGGAAAGACGACCTGAAGTCGATGGGACCTTGCCACGGTGGAACACGCTCCTGTCGTCGAAAGTGAATACGCCTGTGCTCGCGTCGAGTGGGCCGCCCGAGTGTTGTCAGCCCTGAACGTTCTCGGCGGCAGTGTTCAGCGCCGAGGCCACGTCGTCGAGGATGTACGGGATCGTCAGCACCGTCAGGCCACCGAACGCGAAGTTCTTGTCGGCGCTGAGGGCCTCGGTGGAGGCGGTACGCCCCTGCGAAAGTACGGGCTGCGAGGCCACGGCGGGTTCGGCCAGGAACCCGGCGAGAGATTCCTTGTCGTACGCCACGACGAACAGCACGTCGGACTTCAGCAACGACGCCTGTTCGAGGCTGAGCTCGAAGTACACGGCGTCGGGGTCCTTGGCCGGGTCGGCCTGTTGGATGGTGGGCTCGTTGACGAGACCGAGCTGCTCGAGGAACTCGACTCGTACGTCGTTGTCCTTGCTGACGGCGAAAGTGCCGGGTGCGTTGGGCAGCGCGACGGTGACCGTCTTGCCTTGCAGCGCAGAGTACTTGGTCGCCGCATCGGCAATCGAGCCCTCGACTCCGGAAACCAGGTCGGCGGCCTCCTTGTCCTTGCCCAGCGCCTTGCCCGCGATGGTCAGCTGGTCCTCCCACGACGTGGTCCACTGCTTGTCCGGGTACGCGACGACGGGCGCGATGTCGGAGAGCTTGTCGAACTCCTCCTGGCTCAACCCCGAGTACGGCGCGAAGATCAGATCCGGTGCGGCGGCAGCGAACTGCTCGACCGGAACCGCTCCGGTGCCGTCACCGGAGAGCAGTGTCGGCGCGTCGCCGCCCAGGTCGGCGAGAGCCTTCGCATCCCACGGCAGAACGCCGCGTTCGTCCGCACCGTACTGGGCACCGTCGAATGTAGGCATCGCAACGGGTACGACTCCGAGGGCGAGAATCGCGTCCTGGTTCGACCATCCCCAGGTCGCGATCCGCTTCGGTGCCTCGGGGATCGTCGCGGATCCGAGTGCCGAGTCGATCGTGACCGGAAATGCGGACTCCTGCGCAGACGTCGTGGAGTCGGCGGCAGGCGTCTCCTCGGTGTCGCTGCTGCATCCGGCGGCGAGGGCGATGGTCAGCCCTCCGGCGAGCGCGATCGACGCGGCGCTCCTCATCCACTTCGTACGAACCTTCATCGTTCCTCGGAACCTCTCGACTCGACCACGCACTGACTGCGTCCACACCCGACCGGGCGAGGCGACTGACAAGGTAGCACTAATGAGGTTACCCTTGCCTCATTAGGCCGTCCTCGGACTCCCTGTCCTCCACGATTCGACACGCGGCCGACAGGGCCTCCCGCCAGAGCCCGGCCAGTTCCTCCACACCGTCGAGCACTCCTGCCGGCCACGTGTACGTCACACCGAGTACCGACGACCCGTCCTGTTCGTGCACGTAGCTGTCGACGACCAATGCATAGCCGCAGGGCGTCTCGGTGCCGGGCGTGGTGTCGAGACTGCTACGCAATCGGCTGGCCCCGAACGGACCGCCTGTCGCGGTGTCGAAACGGCCCAGATAATTGAATTCGATGTCGGCCGTGGGCATGTGCCGCAGCACCGCACCCGCCTCACCGCTGCACCACCGCAGCATGCCGTACGTCGACCCGTCTCCCGGCACCGAATCCCTCGACCGAGCCGCGTCCGTCGCGATCGTACGCAGAACCGATTCTGCGGCAACAGGATCGGACCGGTGCGACATCAGGGCGCGATGGTCGGTCGCGTCAGCGGTCAGGCGGAGCGGGAACACAGCCGTGAGCCATCCGACCACGGAAGAGCCGTCCACCCGATCGGACGCGATTCCCGACCGCCCGTGCCCCTCCACGTCGACGACGAACGACTGCGGACCCGCCGCACCGCTGTCCATCCACTCGACTGTCGCGGCCGCGAACGTTCCCAACAACAGATGTTCGACGGACACCCCGAGCCGCGGGCGGGCTGCGGCGAGAATCCGCGCGCTTTCCTGAGGGGAGAGCGCGAACGTGGTGGTGCGTACGCCTGCACCGGTATCGATCGACGGATCGACCGGACGCACCATCGGAACCCGTTCCGCCCCGTCGCCGACGCGTGTCCAGTACTCCAGATCGGCGAGCACCTCGGCAGAGCCGGCGAGGCGGTGGATCTCGTGCGCCCACTGCCGCATGGAGGGCCCGATCGGGCCGCGATCCGCCGACAACCGCTGCTGCCACGCAGTCGTGATGTCCGGCAGCAGTATTCGCCAGCTGACCCCGTCGACCACGAGGTGATGCAGCGTGATCAGGAGCTCACCCAAGGAGTCGGTGTCACCGTGGTGGCGCAGCCACACCACATCGACCATCCGGCCGATCCGGGGATCGAGCCGACCACGTGCCGCGCGTGACTGGGCGGCAACACGCTCTGCGAGCAGCGATTCGGTGAGCCCGTCCACATACTCGGTACGGACCCACTCGGCCACGTCGGCAGTACCGTCCGGCAACACGGTGAACACGGACTCGGAGCCGGGACGACGGTCGAAACTCGAATGCAGGATGGGGTGCCTGGCCACCACGAGATCGAGAAGCTCGATCAGCGAGTTCTCGGTCAGATCGGCGGGAGCCTCCAGCAACACCGCCTGCGAGATCTCGTCGACGGACCCATCGAGGCTGTCCATCCAGCGGAGGATCGGTGTCAACGGGACTTCTCCGTACGGCGACAGTTCCTCGACGCCGGAGGCCATCGGTTGCGCCGACTCCGCTTGCTGAGCAAGTGCTTCCGGCGTGCGCCGAGCGACGATGTGACGGGGCGAGACCGCCATGCCCACCGTCCGCAGCCGCGCCGACAACTCCATGGCCATGATGCTGTCGCCCCCGAGATCGAAGAAGTCGTCGTCCGCGGAGACCTCCGGCACATGCAGCACAGCGGCTACTGCGCGGCATATCTCCCGCTCGACGTCGGTGCGCGGCGCGCGCCCGGAACCGAGGGTCGGGACGGGGTCGGGTAACGCGGCCGCATCGAGCTTTCCGTTCGGCAGCACAGGGAACGCATCGAGCACGGTCACCGACGATGGAACCATGTACGACGGAAGGAGTTCGCCCAGACCCGCGCGCACGGCGCTCACGTCGATCGTCCGTCCCGGCGCAGCAACGACGTATCCAGCGAGGGTCGCCTGCCCGGTAGCGATACCCGACGTATGCACCAGCACCCGCGCGTCTGCGACGGCATCGATCTCTCGCAATCGACTTTCGACTTCCCCCACTTCGACGCGGTGCCCGCGGATCTTGACCTGGTCGTCCGCGCGACCGGCATACCTCAATGTGCCGGATTCGGTCCACGACACGAGATCCCCGGTCCGATAGAGCCGAGTACCGTCCGCGGCGAAGGGATCGGCAACGAAGCGGTGCGCGGTGCGCCCCGGCGCGTTGCGATACCCGCGCACCACGCCCGGCCCGGCCAAATAGAGCTCGCCGAGCGCCCCGGGAGGCGCGAGCCGAAGACAGGCGTCCAACACGTATGCCTTCAGGTTGGTCACCGGCCTACCGATCACGGGCTCGGGCGACAGATCCGTCGATGTGAACACCGCATCGACGGTGGCCTCGGTGGGTCCGTAGAAGTTGTACGCGACCACAGATTCGTTCGCGCGCAACCTGTTCCACAACTCGACCGATACCGCCTCGCCGCCGACCCCGACCGACGTGAGTGTGTCGATCGATCCCGACCGCATCATCTGTTCGAGCAACGACGGCACGACCTCGATGAAATGCACCGACAGCGTTCGCAGTCGCTCGGTGAGTTCTCTCGGATCGAGAACGACCTCGGGATCGATGAGATGTACTGTGTGCCCGCCGAACATCCACAACTGCGGTTGCCAGGATGCGTCGAAGGCCATCGACCAGGCATGCGCCACGTTCAGAGTGTCCGTGCCCGCGCGCGCCGCCGTCGGCAGATGCACGCTCTCGCGATGGGAGTGATAGAGATTCGCCAGTCCTCGGTGCGGTACCGAGACTCCCTTGGGCACACCGGTCGTACCGGAGGTGTAGATGAAGTACACCGGGTGGTCGGGATGCAATGCGGACCGACGCTCGGAATCGGTGACGGCAATCCTGTCCGTCGACGACGGCGTCAGGGCCTCGACCGCCGATGCCGTCACCGTGATCACCGGCTGCGCATCGTCGAGAATCTGCCGCGCGCGTTCGGTGGGCCAGTTCGGGTCGATCGGGAGGTAGGCGGCCCCGGACTTCATGACCCCGAGGATCGTCGCCATCGTCGTCACGGTTCGTGGGGCCTCGACGGCCACGATATCTTCCGCGCCGACACCGAAACCGAGGAGCCATCGCGCAATTCGATTGGAGACGCGATCGAGCTCGGCGAACGTCAGAGCCGTGGCGGCGTCTGCAACAGCAACGGTGTCCGGTTGCAACGCGACGCGGTCGGCGAACAGGTCCACCATCGTCCCGTCCGGATACCGACGCTGCGAGCCGGCGTACTCGGTGCGGAGAATCCGAGTCGTCGTCTCGTCGACGAGAGACAGTGCGGCGATCGGCGGGTCGCCTTCGTCGGCGAACGCACCCAACACCGAGGTCAGTGCGGACGCCACTGCGCGGGCGCGAGCCACGGGCACCGAGTCGCTGCGGTATTCGACCACCAGCCGCATCCGTTCGCCCGGATGGACCGTCAACACGAGCGGGTAGTGCGTCACTGTGTGGAATCCGGCGACCGACACCGAGAAGTTCTCGGCATCGACACCCGAAGTGTCTGCAGCAGCGAAGTTCTCGAACACCACGAGTGTGTCGAACAGCGTTCCCCGTCCGACGGCCTTCTGAATGTCTGCCAGGCCCACGTGATGATGCGGAGCCACGGCGATCGAGAAGTCCCGCAGACCAGCGAGCACGGTCGACAGACGTGCATCGGGTCCGACGTCGACACGGACGGGAACGGTGTTGATGAACAGTCCGACCATGTCTGCGACACGATCGAGGTCGGTGGGACGCCCCGAGACCGTCGAGCCGAACACGACCGACGGAGAATCCGTGAATGCCGAGAGCACCACGGCCCATGCTGCATCGACCAGTTCGCTCAGCGTCGACGATCGACGACGCGCCGACTCGATGAGCCGAGCGGTGTCCTGCGCACTCCACTCGAGGTCGATCTCGTGCGCCTCGGAACGTACCGACGACGATGCCGATGCCGATGCCGATGCCGACGCTGCCACCATCGTCGGTGCCACGTCCGCGCCGAGCGCGCGACGCCACGCGTCGACGGACGAGTCGTCGCGGCCCGCGAGCCACCGCAGGTAGTCGTCGAACCGCGCAGGTTCCGGCAGTGCCAGGCCTCGGTAGAGCTTGAACAGCTCGGTACCCACAGTGCCCATGGACCACCCGTCCACGAGAAGATGGTGGACGGTCAGCACCACCCGGTGACGATCGTTCCCGCAGTCCAGCAGCAGAATTCGGACGAGCGAGTCCTGCTCTATGTCGAACGCACGCCTGTCCTGGTCGATCAGGTCACGGGCGGTAGGCGATGTCGGATCGTCGACGACATGACGGCGGAGTACGACTCGACCCGTATCGCGGATCGCGACGGTCGTCCCGGTGCTCAACGTCAGAAAGCGCGAGCGCAGCGCTGGATGACGGTCGAGGAGCGCGTCGAGTGCGCCCCCGAGACGTCGCGGATCCAGCAGCCCGTGCACCTCGAATTCGGTGGCGATGACGTAGATTTCCTCCACTCCGTCGCCCGAGGCTACGGACTGGAATGCCAAGCCCCGCTGCAGCGGAGTGGCCGGGCGAGCTGCCTCTGGATCGATTCCATGAGAGCGCAATTCGGCTACATCGGCATCGGTCAGCAGCGCTGCCGAACTGTCGGGCCGGTCGACGATCGCAACGGCCCGGGCGCTTCGGCCCCGCTCCACCAGCCCTGCGACCGTTCGACACTCGAAGACGTCTGCGGTGGTGATCGGAAGTCCGGCGGTGCGCGCGTGATGGACGAGGGTGATGGCGGTGATGCTGTCGCCGCCGAGCGAGAAGAAGTCGTCGTCGACGCCGATGGACTGGGCGCTCCCCGCACGGGTGGTGTCTGCGAACAGCGCCGCGAGCGCTCGCTCGTCCTCGGATGCAGCCGGTCGCGATCGGCTGGGACCACCGTCGGGTATTCCGCGCTCCTGCAGAACTTTTCGATCGGCCTTGCCGTTGGGGGTTCTGGGAATACTGTCGACGGCCACCCAGAATGCGGGCACCAGATAGTCGGGAACCCGGCGACGAAGCGCCTCCCGCACCGACGCGGTGTCGACCGAGTCGGGAGTCACGTAGGCCACCAGCACACCGACGCCGTCACCGTCGGACACAGCGACCACGGCGCACTCGTCGACCGAAGGGTCACTGGCCGTCCAACTTTCGACCTCACCCAGTTCGACGCGATGGCCTCTGATCTTGACCTGACGATCGTCTCGACCCAGAAATACCAGGACGCCGTCGACGAGACGGGCACGGTCCCCGGTGCGGTACATTCGCGCGCCATCGCCGCCGGGATCTGCGACGAAGCTAGTCGCGGTCTCGGCCGGTTTCCCGGAGTATCCGCGGGCGAGCTGCACGCCCGACACGTACAGGTCGGCAGGAACGGCGTTCCGAACCGGGCGTAGCCGAGAGTCGAGCAGCCGCAGTGTGGTGTTGTCCACCGAGGTTCCGATGACCGCAGGGTCGCCGTCGACCCGCTGGACGGCGACGTCGCCTGCGACTTCGGAGGATCCGTAGGAATTGTCGATCGTGGCGTCCGGCGTCACCGCTCGGATCACGTCGATCATGTGGTCGGTCAACGGTTCTCCGCTGAGTATCCAACCGGTCACCGAAGCGCAGTCCAACGGCGCCGCAGCGGCCAACGCGGCAGCCAGAGAACCGATGGCGGTGACCTGTTCGGCACCGGACCGTCCGATGAGCGAGGCCACGGCACCCGAATCGCCGTACTGGTGATCCTGTGCGAGTACCACACGTTGGCCCGCGAGAATGCCGGTGAGCAACTCCGTCGCGCCGTCGATGAACGCCAGCGAACTCTTGGCAACTCGGCTGCCCGGTCTGCCCCACCGCGTCACCGCCCACTGCAGCCGGTTGGCCAACGCGTTCCTGGTGCCGACCACACCCTTGGGCGTTCCGGTCGAACCCGACGTGTACACGAGATAGGCCGCGCACTCACCCGGGACGCTGCGACCGAACGGCGGCGTCCAGTCCTGTTGTCGTACAGCGGTATCGACACGGACCGCAGTCTCCATATCCGCCAGTGCCGCGGGGGTCGCATCGTCGATCAACAGCAGGTCGTGCCCGGAATCGGACAGGATCAGTTCGATCCGCTCACGCGGGTAGCGAATGTCGACGGGTACGAACGCTGCGCCGACGTCGATGGTCGCCAACAGCGTCGCCACCATGTCGAGACCTCTGCTCACCGCAACAGCGACGCGGCTTTCGACACCGATGTGGTGCGCACGCAGCAGTGCGGACACCTGTCCGACCTGCGTGGACAACTGCCCGAACGTGATGTGCTCGCCGCCGATCAGCAGTGCCACGTCATCGCGGGACTGCTCGAAGCGCGCTGCCAGAGCGGTCTCGATCGGCACCACGGTTCGGTCCGGTCCGACGCTGCGCCCCTGGCCATGTGGGGCGGCCACCAGTCGAGTGACGTCGATGTCCGACACTGTCGTCATCCGATCGAGCATCTCGACGAACGTCTCGGCGTACATGGCGGCCTGCCGCCGGCCGACAGCGGCCTCGTCGTGCAGTACGAACGCCCACAGAGCAGGATCGGGGCCCACGATCAACGCCATCGGGAAGCTCATGTGCGCACCCAGCACCGTGATCTCGTCGACGGTCCCGCTCGTCTCGGGTATCGGTGCGGGATAGTTCTGGTACACGACTATGGTGTCGAACAGCTCTCCGCCGCCGACTGTTCCGGCGATGTCGGACAGCCCGAGGAACCGATATTCGTCCAGGTCGAGGTGGTCTGCCTGCACGCGTGCGAGCATCTCGGTCGCCGTTGCAGCCGAGTTCCACCGCAGGCGGACAGGCACGGTGTTGAGCAGCAAACCCACCATCGCCTCGGCACCATCGAGATCGAACGGCCGCAGCGACGTCGCCATCCCGAAGGCCACATCGTCGGAACCGGTTCTCGCCGACAGCATCGCCGCCCAGGCTGTCTGCACGACGACGTTCGTGGTCACGCCGGTACGACGCGCGTATTCGGACACCCGCTGGGCCAACGCATCGTCGATATCGACGTCCAGGCGCGAGCGCGTGCCCGCGCTGGACCCATTCGTTCGGTCCCCGGCAACGAGAGTCGCGGACTCGAACCCGTCGAGGTAGTCGGCCCACCGCTGACGCGCAGTGACGTTGTCCTGCAACGCTGTCCATGCGAGATAATCGCCGAAGTCGGGTGCAGGCGGCAACTGCGCCCCCTCGCCCGATTCGTAGAGAGCGATCAGCTCCCTGACGAAGATGGCCTCGGACCACCCGTCCATCAGCGCGTGATGGTAGGTGATCAGAACTCGCGGGGCGCGCGCAGAAGTGGAGTAGGAGAAGCGAATCAGCGGCTGCTCGAAGAACGCGAACCCGGCCGAGCGGTCTCGTCGGAGATGATCATCCCACTCGTCGTCGACGGCCGTGACGACCGGCGTCGACGCGCGCGGTACCACCCAGACCAGATCACCGTTACGGCGTTGCCGCAGCAGCGCTCTGATGTTCGGGTAGCGATCCAACAGCAGTTCGAGGGCACGATCGAGCCGGCCGCGATCCACCGCGGCGGACAGGTCGAGCACCGTCTGTGACAGGTACGGATCCTGCGCTCGCTCGGCGAGCGTCGATTGCAGGTACATCCCGACCTGCAGTGCGGTGAGTGGGAGTACGGCGGCGATCTTGGACTGCGACGTGGCCGCGGTATCGGTCGTCATGTCTGCTCACATACTGCTTTCGAATTCGTCGAGCTCGTCCTGGGACAGTTCCACCGTGGCGGCGGCGTGGACAGCGGGGCGTGCGTCGGCGTCCGGTGTGAGCTCCGCCCCGAACATTCGCACCGTCCGCTTGCGCATCACCTCACGCGGTGCCAGCGGAATCGAGGCCTTTCGCGCCCGCGATGCCACGGCCAGGCAGGTGATGCTGTCGCCGCCGAGCGCGAAGAAGTCGTCGTCGATCCCCACGCGTCCGACACCCAGAACCGCCGCGACGATCTCGCACAACATCGTTTCCACCGGCGTTCGGGCCGGTACGAACGTGCCTCCGCCCACGGCGTCGACGGTCGGAAGAGCCCGCACATCGAGCTTGCCGTTGATCGTCATCGGAATGCGTTCCAGGGCAGCGAACAACGTCGGCACCATGTACTCGGGCAACGTCGCTGCCAGCCGGTCTCGAATGGAACCGAACAGCACGGACGTGTCGGTCGTACCGCCGTCGCGAGGAACGATGTATGCGGCCAGGGCGCGAGTACCACTCCCGATCTGCACCGTACGCACCACCGCGCCCACCACACCCTCGCATGCGGCCACGGCGCGTTCGACCTCTGCGGTCTCCACTCGATAGCCGCGAATCTTCACCTGGTCGTCCGCGCGACCGAGGTAGTCGAACAGACCGTCGGCTCGAATCCGAACCAGATCACCGGTGCGGTACATCCGTGCGCCCGGAGTCAAGGGGTCGGCCACGAATCTCGTTGCCGTGTCGCCGAATCGGTTCACATAGCCCCGCGCAAGACCGACACCGGAGAGGTACAACTCCCCCACCGAACCGATCGGGACCGGCCGTAGCCACTGGTCCAGGACGGACGCACGTGTGCCCAGGATCGGCGAACCGATGGACGGCCCGACGCTGTCCCTTGTTCCGGTACCGAGCGCGTTGATCGTGTACTCGGTAGGCCCGTACAGGTTGTAGCCGATGCCGTCGAGCCGACTCCACAGTGCATCCGGTACCGCCTCACCACCCAGCAAGACCAGGGGAATTCGATGTCCGTCGCGTTCGTCCAACAGTCCGAGATCGAGCAGATGTCCGGCATACGTGGGCGTCACGTTGACCACGTCGATTCTGTTCTGCTCGCAGTAGTGAGCCAATGCCTCACCGTCGCGGCGTAATTCCTCGTCGCAGATGTGTACCTCGTGACCTTCGACGAGCCACAGCAACTCCTCCCACGACATGTCGAAGGAGAACGACACCGTGTGTGCGATCCGCAGGGTGCGGTCTCCTGCCACGGCGACGGTGGGAGCGAAGATCTCGTTCCGGTGATTGATCTGCATGTTCGTCAGACCGCGATACGGAGTGACGACGCCCTTCGGTGTTCCGGTCGAGCCGGAGGTGTAGATGACGTAGGCGGGGTGCTCGAGTCGGCCGACGGTGCCGGACGCAAAACCGACCGACGCTGTGGCCGCCTCGACTTCCGACGCGTCGATGTCGTACGCCAACTCTGTTGCGACCTCAGGGGAGTCGACGACCATCCGTGTGGCGGTGGTGGCCAACCCCCGGCTCTCCGTGTCCACCGTCGTCACCAGAACGGCCGGTTGCGCGTCGGCCAACATGACGTCGAGACGCTCTGTCGGATAGTCGAGTTCGAGGGGCAGGTACGCGGCACCGGTACGCAGCACCGCGAACAGGGCCACCACCATCTCCACCGATCTCGGCAGAGCGAGGGCCACGATTCGTTCGGGAGCGGCACCCCGGCGAAGCAGCGCCAGTGCGCAGGCGTTCACCCGCCGGTCGAGGTCGCCGAAGGTCAGCCGCCGGTCTCCGAACACCAACGCGATGTCGTCGGGAACGGCCGCGGCGCGTGCGGCGAGCAATTCGGCGATCGTGTTGTCCTGCAGTCGTTCCGATCGGCCGTCGAACTCGTTCTCGACGACACTTGGCATGTCGCCCGGGGCAGACGGCCAGCGCGATATCGGCAGATCGGGCTGCGCTGCAACGGTATCGAGTGCCGATGCGAACGAGTCGAGCAGCGATCGGGCACGCTCGTCGTCCACAGAATCGGGTAGATACGTCACCGACAGGTTCAGTTCATCGCCGGGATCCACTGCGATGGACACCGGGAACTCGGACCCATCGACGGTCGAGATGTGTCGCACGCGGCGCTCGTTCCCTGCCGACGTCGATTCTTGTCGTCCCGCAGGCCCGGCAGCGTTACGCAGGACGAGCAGGGTGTCGAACAGAGCCCCCGCACCGATGGCCTGCTGAATTCCACCGAGACCGAGGGTGTCGTGCGGCATCAGGTCGAGACGCTGATCCTGCACGCGCGCAGCCACATCGGTGGCCGAATCGAATCCACCTGCCGTCACCCGGATCGGCACCGTGCTGATGAACGCGCCGATCGCGGTGTCGGAACCGGCCACATCCATGGGCCGACCGGCGACGGCGGTACCGAACACCACATCGGACCGCCCCACCACACGCATCAACACACTCGCCCAGGCCGCTGCGAGAACCGTGAACAGAGTCGAACCGGATCGACGTGCGTGCAGATCCAGCGCGCCGGACACCGCTGCCGTCACTCTGCGTTCGATCCTGCGGGGTGAACCGTCCCCGCGGGTGGCCTCCGCAGCCACCGAGGTCGGGCTGTCGATATCGCCGAAGTACCGCTGCCACGCCTGCTCGGACTCGGCACGGTCGCGAGAAGCCAGCCAACGCAGATACTCACGGTAGCCGTGGTCCGTAGTAACGGGCGTGCCGTTCTCGTCGTGCTGCTCCAGGACTCGAGCCACGAGCAGTGCCGAGGATCCGCCGTCGAAGCACCCGAACCAGTAGGTGGTCAACAGTCGGTCGACCCCTCCGGGAAGGTGCACCAGGGTGACCCGAAACAGTGGCGGCGCAGCGATGTCGAACGAGAGCGCCCGGTCGTCCGCGAGAATCCGGCTCCATCGATCGTCCACCTCGCTCGCCGGGCACGCACGGAGATCCACCACCGTCAACGGTGCCTGCACCGCAGAGAGTACGACCTGGGCCGGCGCGGTGTCGTCCGGCGTCACGAAGGCCGTCCGCATCGCCGCGGTGGTATCGACGACCGATTGCAGAGCTCGCCTGATCCTGTCGTCGTCGAGGACGCGGTCGACCTCGACGACGGTGCGGACGGTGTACAGCTCGGTGGCATCGGCGTCGACACCTACCTGGAAGACGAGCCCGAGCTGCAGTGGTGACAGTGGCCAGACGTCGTCGATCGATCCGAATTGCTCCCTCAACGAATCGAATTCGGTGGACTCGACGTCTGCGAGTGGGCCGCGGCTCGCCTCGGGTGCGGCCTCGTCGCCTCGGGCACGCCGCAACCGCTCCTGCACCAACCTACGTCTGACGTCGTCGAGATCCATGGGTTCCTTCATCGAGTCGGCTGCTGTTGCGTGCACTGTGTGACGAGCAAGGACTTGTCCACTTTGCCGATGGCGGTGACGGGCAGCGATGTTCGTGTCACCACGCGATCGGGCAGTTTGAATCCGGCGCAGCCGGCCGCCGTCAGGAAGGCCCGCACGTCGGCGACGGTCGGACCACTTCCGTTCGGCACCACGACTGCGCAGACACTTTCGCCCACAGCGGCATCGGGCACCCCGATCACCGCGACCCGCGCTACTGCAGGATGGGTGAGCAGCAGGTCTTCGAGCTCGTCGGCCGCGACGTTCTCGCCGTTTCGGGTGATCACGTCCTTGATGCGACCGGTGACGACGAGATGGCCGGACTCGAGCTCGCGCACCTGATCCCCACTGCGATAGAACCCATCAGGGGTGATGGCAGTCGTATTATGTTCTGCCGCAGAATAATAGCCATTGATGGTGTAGGGGCCCCGCGTCAGCAATTCACCGACTTCCCCGGGCGATACATCGTTTCCGTCCGCATCGACGACGCGCACCTCGTCCAGATGGGACAACGGCCTGCCTTGCGTTCCGATCACCAGTTCCGGGCTGTCCTCGGCTCGGGTGTAGTTCAGTAGTCCTTCGGCCATGCCGAACACCTGCTGCAGCCGGCATCCGAGCGCGGGCTCGACCAGCTTGGCGACCTCCGGTGCCAGCTTCGCTCCCCCGACCTGCAACAACCGCAAGCTGGACAGGTCTGCATCCTCCCATTCCGTTGCCTCGCACCACAGATGAGTCAACGTCGGAACCAGCGCCGTGATCGTCACGCGATACCTCTCGATCAGCGCGAACGCGTGGTCCGGGCTGGCACTGCCGGAGAACACCACCGTTGCCCCTACCCCGAGGGCACCGAGCAGCCCGGGGCATGCGAGCGGAAAGTTGTGTGCGGCAGGGAGAACGGCAAGATACACGTCCTCGGGACCGAGAGCGCAGACCTCCGCACTGGCCCTGGCGTTGTATTCGTAATCGTTGTGCGTACGGGCAATCAGCTTGGGCAATCCCGTCGTGCCACCGGAGACCAGCAGTAACGCAGGATCGGTCGGCCGGGCGCGCGGAAACTGTCGGGGCACCCCGGCCACCGCGGACAGAGAGGTATGGGACCCGCCGCCGTTCGATTCGGGTCCGGAACTGTCGACGAAGACGTGCCGAACACTCGTCACCGACGCGAGGACCTCATCGGCGAGTTCGCAATAGTCGAAGTCGCCGTCCCGATCGGAGATCACGTACGCCACCGCCGATGCGGTGGCGGCGAGATGGGTGATCTCGCGTCGGCGATGTGCAGGCAGCGTCAGCACCGGAACTGCTCCGCATTCGAGCAATGCGAACAGCACGACCGCAAAGTTCACGGAGTTCGGCAATTGCACGACCACCCGGTCGCCCGGTTCGATGCCGCGATCGGCGAATCCGGCTGCGACGCTCCGCACTCGTCGAAGCAGCTCGTCGTACCTCAGCTCCGTGCGATCGTCGACGACGGTACTCGAAGGGCCGAACTGCGTCGCCCACGTTGCGAACACCTCCGGAAGGGTTTCACCTCGCCACAACCCGGCGTCGAAGTACCTGCGGGCACGCTCGTCGTCGAACGGCACGAAACCGTCGACGTCGGTTTCCGGCTCGGCAAGTTCGGTCATGTTCTGCACCATGGATTCTCGTCCTCCGGGAATGCGAAGCGGGTCAGGAATGGTGTTCGAGCGCGGCCGACAGTTCGTCCTCCGACATCGCTTCGACCGACAGGAAGATCTCGGCGGTGGCCTCGAGGAATTCTGCGTCACCTTCTGCGCCGATCATCCGGTCCGCGAGCCCGGCCACGGTGGGTGCCGCGAACATCATGCGCACGGTGACCGACGTGATGTCGAAGGACTCGCGAATGCGGGCGACGATGGTCGTCGCCAGGACGGAATCGCCGCCGAGCGCGAAGAGCGTGTCCGTCACACCGATGCCGTCGACCCCGAGTACCTTCTGCCAGATCAGGGCGAGGGCGCTTTCGAGGTGAGTTCTGGGCGCAATCCGGGCATCGACCCGTTCGCTTTCTCCCGCTGCGCGACACAGCCGGACGACGGCAGCGGAGTCGATCTTGCCGTTGACGGTCAGCGGCAGCGCGGAGACCGTCACGATCTGCTCCGGCACCATGTGCGCTGGGAGACGCTCGGCGGCCCTGGCCCTCACGGCCGCTACCGTCTCACGGGGATCCGCGTCTCGATCGGTCGGCACCACGGCGGCCAGCAGGATCGGAGCTGCGGTGCGGTCGACAACGGCTGCGGCACTTGCCACCTCGTGATCCGCGGTGAGTGCCGCTTCGATCTCTCCGAGTTCGATCCGAAATCCGTTGATCTTGATCTGGTTGTCCACACGGCCCACGAATTCGACCATGGAGCCGGTCTCGGCCGTCGAGCCGGGGCAGTACCGAACCAGGTCTCCGGTGCGGTACCAGCGGTAGCGGTCGGCCTCGACGAAGCGCTCGTTCGTACGCTCGGGATCGCCCAGGTAGCCGTCGGCGAGACCGACGCCCGCGACCCACAACTCACCGGGCACCCAGTCCGGCACCTGGTTCCCACGCGCATCGACCACCCGAAGAGCCGTCGACGCGAGCGGCACCCCGAACGGGACTGTGCGCCAGTTCGGATCGACGTCCACGACCTCACAGATGCTGTTGTGGATCGCGGTTTCCGTAGCGCCACCGAGTCCGGCGAACCGACATCCGGGAACCGCCGCCGTCAGCCGCCGGTAAAGGTCGATACTCACCTTGTCGCCGCCGAGCATGACGACCTCGAGCGAACCGCCCACATCGTCACCGGTGGACAGGATCATGTCCAGCAGCGGGGGCACGCAGCTGATCACCGTGACGCGACGCGCACGAATCAGAGCGGCCCAGCGCTGCGGATCCTTGCGCTCGTGTTCCTGGATTAGCACGGCCGTACCGCCGGCCGCGAACACCGAGAACAGGTCGAACGTGCACAGGTCGAAGTCCAACTCGGACAGGCACAATGGACGGTAGCCCTCGTTCAGGTCGAAACGTTCGACCAGATCCATGATCGTGTTCATCGCGGCGCGATGCGAGACCACAACACCTTTCGGTTCACCCGTGGAGCCGGAGGTGAAGATCATGTACGCGGGCGCGGTGTCGGGGCCGAGGTGCGGGGCGGGCCGAGGCTCACTCAGGATCGCGTGGGACACCGCGAGACCGTCGTCGCCCGATCCGCCGATCGTCACCGTGAACCCCGCTTTTCGGGCGATCAGCGCAGCACGGCTCGACGGTTGGTCGACGCCGATCGGTACGTACACCCCGCCCGCGGCGAGCACACCGAGAACTGCGACCACTTGATCGGGACCCTTCGGCAGCGTCACCCCCACCGTGTCGCCCACTGTCATATCTCGGTCCCTCAGTGCCCCAGCAACTCTCAGTGCCCGGTCACACAGATCGCCGTACGTCATCGACTCGTTCTCGCCCCACTCGAGCGCCACCGCGTCGGGATGCTGCGACGCGCGATCGAAGAAGGCGCGGTGCAGAGTCTCGTTCCCGGCCGACTGCGACGCGTCCGTTCGGGGTACATCGGCTGACGGAGTTCGCGACATCAGCTGACGCGGTGGAACCAGCTGACCCACAGGCTCCGCCCACACGGAGTCACCGTCGACCACGAGTGCGCGAACCAGCGTCTCGAACGCGTCGAACATCGCGTCGGGAACTCCTGGGAGGAACTCGTTCTCGCGTATGTCCCAGTTGACCAACACGCCACCGTCGAGTTCGGTGATCTGCGCGTCGAGAACCACCTGCGGCCCCTGCGACATGATCCACACCGGATCACCGAAGACCTGCCGCGCGCGAGCGTCGAACAACTCGCCCAAACCGAGCGCGCTCGTGAAGACGACGGGAGCCAGCACCGGCTCTCCTCGACGGCGACCGAGGTC
This sequence comes from Rhodococcus sp. PML026, assembly GCF_000963615.1. NCBI lineage: Bacteria > Bacillati > Actinomycetota > Actinomycetes > Mycobacteriales > Nocardiaceae > Rhodococcus > Rhodococcus sp. PML026. Next base: position 808,886 of record NZ_KQ031376.1, read on the forward strand.
GCGCAGCACCTCGACCCCGGAATAGTCGGCGTGCGAGGCGTCTTCGTGCAGTCGGGACCGGATCCGACGGGAACGTTCGACGAACGAGAGCGGCTCGCTCAGATCGACTTCCAGCATGACCGACGACGAGAAGTCACCGATGAGATTCTCGACGTCGGGATGCGTCGGAGCGCGATCGAACATGGGCACGTTGAGCAGAAACCGTTGTTCGCGAGACCAGGCACCGATCACCTCGGCGAACGCCGTGGCCACTGCCACCGCCGGGGTGACTCCGTGGGCTCTGGCGTGCGTCTGGAGATCGCCGTATGCCGCGGAGTCGAGATGAAATGCCCGACGCAATGCTACCGGAGCACCCGAATCATGTTCCAGCAACGGAAGAGTCGGCGCTCCGGGCAGTGAGTCGAGGCGCTCGGACCAGTAGCGTTCGGCCTGAGCACGGGCGCTGCGTCGATCGAGCGGCCGGTCGGCGAGGTACCGCGAATAGCTGTACTCGATTGCCCGGAGGGGATCGCCGTCGTAGGCCCGCGCCAGGTCTGCAACCAGAATACGGAAACTCACTGCGTCGCCGGCGATCATGTCGATGTCCAGGTGCAGACGCGTGCGACCGTTCGGCAGGAGCGACAGATCGGCCGAGAACATCTCGCCCGCTTCGATATCGAGCATCTGGTGGGTCAGACGGAGCCGCGTTTCTTCGAGGCGGTCGGTCGGGTCGGACTCGGATCGTAGGTCGTGGACCGTCAACCCGCGCCACCCCGAGGTCGGTTCGATGCGCTGCTGCCCGTTGTCCGAAATCCGGGCCCGCAACATCTCGTGCCGTTGTGCGACGGCATCGAGCGCCGCACGTAGTCGATCGGGATCCACTGCCTCGCCGTCGAATTCGGTGTAGAGGTGCGGTGCGACCCCGCCGAACCGTTGCTCGGCACTGCGCCCGATCCAGTAGGCGTGCTGCAACAGTGCGAGATCGAACTCCGACGTGTCCGGTTCGACCAGCGTCGATTGTCGCTCCGGGTTTCGGGAACTCGATTCGGCCGAACCACCGATCAGTTCGGACCAGGCAGAAATGTTCGGCTGCGCAGCGAGCTCGGCAAACGTCACCGTCGACCCCTGCTTGCGGAATCTCCCGACCAACCGCATCAGAACGATCGATTCGAGACCCAGCTGGAACAGATCCGCGTCCATCGACACAGCCCCGGGTTCCGCACCGATCAGTTCTGCAACCACCGCCCGCAGTTCGTCCCGTCCGATTCCCCGCTGATCCATTCGGTGAGTCCCCTTCGATCGACTGTGTTGCGTATGCGCGCGACCAGGCGATATCCAGAGCCAGTCCATAAGGAAAGGCTACCCTCGCTTAGTCGACCCTGAGGAGGCTAGCATCTGTGGGCTACCGCGAGGAGGGTGCCCTCGGCCCCTACCTCGACACCAGGAAGAACGGCGCTCCACTCGACATCGGCCATCTCGGCCTCGACGAAAGCAGACACGTGACACCGATTTCGAGCAGATTCGGCTCCGCACCCCGCGCCCTCACCGGAGGCATAGCGGTTCTCGTGCTTCTCGCTGCTGCCGCGTGCAGCAGCGGCACCACCGACACCGAGGACGCCGGCAGCCAGGCCGTCGACCTGAACGCGAACCCCGCCGCGTGCAGTGCGAACGACCGCGTCGATTCGGTCGACCGAGCGTCCGGACCGTTCACATATACCGACGGCCGCGGACGGACCGTGTCCCTCGATGCACAACCGACCAGAATCATCGCCGACGAGGAATCCGCCGCTGCGCTGATGTCGTACGGAATCAAGCCGATCGCCATCTGGTCGACGACGCCGATGGGGACCAGCCCGATTCTGAGTTGCTCCGATCTGACGGGCATCGAATCGGTCGGCGAGACCTGGGGCACCTTCGATTTCGAGAAAGCCGCCAGCCTGGACCCGGATCTCGTCATCGGTGAGTTCAACCCGAGATTCGGCCAGTTCGGCAAGTTGACCACGACGGCCGATTCGTCCAAGGCCGACACGATCGATCGGATCGCTCCCACCCTGGGGGTCACCTTGGACACGACGTCGACCGCGAAGACCATCGAGAACTACGCCGGGTTGGCGTCGTCGCTCGGCGTCGACCTCGACACCCCACAGCTGGCAGACATCAAGTCCGACTACGACGCTGCTGTCACCAACTTCAAGAAGGTTGCGTCCGAACGTCAGGACCTCACCGGAGTCGGAGTCTGGCCCCTCGACGTCGCCTACGTACTCGACCCGTCGGCGGATCCCGACTTCAGCGACTACGAAAGCTGGGGCCTGAAGATGTACACCCCCGACGGCACCGACGACGGTTACTGGAAGAAGGTGTCCTGGGAGAACGTGTCGAGTGTCGATGCCGATGTCGCGTTCGTCTACCACGACGTTGCCAACGCATCCGACGTGAAGCTTGCCGACATCCCGAGCCGTTACCCCGGCTTCGACACCATCTCCGCCGTCGAGAAGCAACAGATGGTGCTGTGGGACTACGGCGCCAACAAGAGCTACAGCCGCTACACCAACACCATCGACGTCTACGCCGACGCACTGTCCAAGGCGCAGAAGGTCACTGCCGAGTAGTCGTATCGAGCACACCCACGGGACCATCGGCGATCGCTGCCGGTGGTCCCGTTCTGTGTTCGTTCGTCATCACTACAGGGCGGCCGCGATCTCCGCCGCCAGTCGGTCGAGTTCGGATCGATGCGGCGACGACGGCCGAGCCCGCAGGCCGAATCCGTCGCCGATCATGCGCGGGATGACGTGCAGATGCACGTGGAAGATTTCCTGACCTGCCACCGTGCCGTCGGCGAGGAACAGGTTCACCCCGGCGACGCGTGGATTGCTCGCTCGCACAGCGGCAGCCACCTTCTGCCCGACGACGAACAGATGCGCACCGACCTCGGGCGGCAACTCGGCCAGCGTCCGATACTGCTGCTTGGGCACCACGAGCACATGCCCGGTGGTGAGAGGCCTGATGTCCATGAACGCGATCGCGGTGTCGTCCTCGTGGACGCGCGACGCCTCGGCGGTCCCGGCAATGATCTCGGAGAAAATCGTGTAGGGGTTCACGGCATCGAGCCTAGGCGTGAGCGCAGACTGCACGAACGACACCGCGACTGCTGAAACTGCACGACTGACTCGACCCGACTACTGTTTGCCGATGAGCATCGGCGGGGTTCTCTTCGACATCGACGGCGTACTCGTCACGTCGTGGCAGGCGGTACCCGGAGCAGCCGCGACGCTGAAGTACCTGGACAACAACGACATTGCACGCGCGTTCCTGACCAACACGACCTCGAAGACGCGCGAGCAGATAGCAGCGGCATTGCGCGACGTCGGACTCGACGTCCATTCCGACGAGATCGTCACCGCCGCGTCGCTCACCGCGGATCATCTACGCGAGAACTACCCGGATGCTCGGGTGGTCATGATCAACAACGGCGAGATCGCGGCCGATATGCCGGGCATCGAATTCGTCGACGAGTCGTCCGGGGATCCGGATGTCGTGGTCGTCGGCGGTGCCGGCCCGGAGTTCACGCACGAACGGCTCAGCCGCGTCTACGACTGGCTGTGTCGCGGCATTCCCGTCGTCGCGATGCATCGATCGTTGATGTGGAGTACCGGTGGCGGGTTGCGCATCGACACCGGCATGTACCTCGCCGGGATGGAGCAAGCGTCCGGACACGCCGCGAAAGCCATCGGCAAGCCCGCTCCCCTGGGCTTCCGCACGGCGTCCGAGCGGATGGGCGTCGACCCGGACGACGTCGTCATGGTCGGCGACGACCTCGACAACGACGTCCTCGCCGCCCAGGTCGTCGGCATGACCGGTGTTCTGGTGCGCACCGGAAAGTTCCGTCAGGACGTGCTCGATCGACGCATCACCGACGAATTCGCGATGGAACCCGATCACGTGATCGACTCCGTCGCAGACCTGCCGGACGTCCTGATGTGAGTGGAAACTCGTAGCCCACTACGTGTGCTGTCTTGATACATGCGGGACACGGGTGTCTCGATACATGTGAGACACGATTCTAGGCTGCGGGGCGGTGGAGTTGTCCTTGGTAGCGCTTGTCGATGTTCAAGTGCAAATGGCCGAGGACTTCTCCGCTGGCCGTGTAGGTGGTGATGTGGTTGCCGTCGCGCAGGACGGTCACGCGACTGTGAGCGTGGGACCGTCCGACCGAGATCGTGTGGTCGCCGACGGAGATCACGCCGGAGCCGGAGACGGAGTGGGTACCGACTGTGGCGTCGACCTGGGCGGGTAGGTGCTGCGGACCGCCCAAGGTTGCAGCGCCGTTCCATGCCTGCTGCGGGGGCATGTTCACGGCACTGTGGCGGCGGTCGTTGTTGTAGAACGTCTGGTACCGATTGCACGATGTCTGCAACTCGGCGGTCGTGGCGGGCCGGGTGGGTTGGTCGGTGAGCCACTGTTTGAAGGTGCGGTGGTGGCGTTCGACTTTGCCGTTGGTCTGCGGGTGGTACGGGCTCGAGTGAATGAGCCTGGCACCGGACCCGGTGACGAACGCGCCGAACTTCGAGCGGCCCTTCGACGCGGTCGCGCAGAATGCCATTCCGTTGTCGGACAACACGATTGCCGGTACTCCGTAGTCGGTGAACGCTCTGCCGATGGCGGTGATGGCTCCGGCGGTGGTCTCGGCGTGGCAGACGTACGTCGCGACGAGGGTGCGGGTGCAGTCGTCGAGAACCTCGAAGACGGTGGCTTTCCCGCCGCCGGCGAGTACGACTTCGGTGGCGTCGATCTGATAGCAGTCACGGGGTCGGGCGTATTGGAATCGGCGGTAGGACGATTTGGGTCGCTTCTTGGGTTCCGGGGTCACCAGGCCGTGGCGGGTGAGGATGTTGTTGATGGTCGATCGGGCCGGGACCTTCCAGCCTTTGCCGGCCCAATCATGTTCGGCGGCAATCTTGGTCAGCTCGTAGCGGATGTTGTCGGCACCGTTGTCGCGGCCCAATTCGCCGCGGAGCGCGATGATGCGGGCTTCGACAGCGTCGGGGGTGCGTGCCGGGCTCGAGCGGGGCCGGCGGGAGTCGAGTTCCCACCGGCCCCGTTCTCGGATCCGGGCGGCGTGACGGTTGGCGGTACTGCGGGAGAGCCCGTGATCGGCGCAGAAGCCTGACAGGCCTCGTTCGTCGAAGACGTCGGCTCCCTCGATGATCCATGCGGTCAAGGTGGCGTCGAGCAGGTTCATCCGGGCATCCGATCTGGCCATGGATTACTCCATAGCCGGTCACAGTGCCCCGCAGCATCATCACAGCCCGTGTGTCACATGTCCGTGGACATCTCGTGTCTCATATGTCCCCGGACTGAACACGTAGCCCACTACGAGTTTCCACTCACAACAGAGAACTCAGAGAATCGGCGACGGGCTGTAGGCCGCACCGGCCGGGAACTTCGCGATCAGCCGCTCCACGGCCGAGACGACCGCACTGACCTGTGCGTCCGCTGCACCGACGAAGGCCGTCTTGTCGGCCAGCGCCGCATCGAGTTCAGCGCGGTCGAGCGGCAGTCGGTCGTCGGCAGCCAGCCGATCCAGCAGGTCGGGCTCGAGTCCCTGCTCACGCATGGCCAACGCGACGGCGACGGCGTGTTCCTTGATCGCCTCGTGCGCGGTCTCGCGGCCGACGCCTGCACGTACGGCCGCCATCAGCACCTTGGTCGTCGCGAGGAACGGCAGGTAGCGATCCAGTTCCTTGGCGATGACGGCGGGGTACGCGCCGAACTCGTCGAGCACGGTCAGGAAGGTCTCGATGAGACCGTCGATGGCGAAGAACGCGTCGGGCAGCGCGACGCGACGCACGACGGAACAGAAGACGTCGCCCTCGTTCCACTGCGCTCCGGCGAGCTCGGCGGCCATCGATCCGTAGCCGCGAAGCACCACCTGCAAGCCGTTGACGCGTTCACACGAGCGCGTGTTCATCTTGTGCGGCATCGCCGACGACCCGACCTGGCCGGGCTGGAAGCCCTCGGTGACCAGCTCGTGGCCCGCCATCAGACGGACGGTGTGTGCGAACGACGACGGCCCGGCACCCACCTGGACCAGCGCGGACACGACCTCGTGATCGAGCGAGCGGGGATACACCTGGCCGACGCTGGTGAGCGTGTGCCGGAAGCCGAGATGATCAGCGACGATGCGCTCGAGTGCGACCAGCTTCGCGGAGTCTCCGCCGAACAGGTCGAGCATGTCCTGCGAGGTGCCCATCGGGCCCTTGATACCGCGCAGTGGGTAACGCGCGATCAGTTCCTGCAACCGGGACAGCGCGAGCAGCAGCTCGTCGGCGGCCGACGCGAAGCGCTTACCCAGCGTGGTGGCCTGGGCGGCGACGTTGTGGCTACGGCCGGCCATGACGAGGGAGGAGTATTCGGCGGCGCGTTCGGCCAACCGCTTCGCCACGGCGACACCGTGCGTGTGGACGTGTTCGAGCGAACGCAGAATCTGCAGCTGCTCGACGTTCTCGGTCAGGTCGCGGCTGGTGAGCCCCTTGTGGATGTGCTCGTGACCGGCGAGGGCGTTGAACTCCTCGATGCGAGCCTTCACGTCGTGCCTGGTGACGCGTTCCCGCTCGGCGATCGATGCCAGGTCGACCTGGTCGGCGACAGCTTCGTAATCGGCGATCGCCGCGTTGGGCACGTCGACTCCGAGCGAGGACTGTGCGCGCAGCACAGCAATCCACAGTTGCCGTTCGAGCGTGATCTTGTATTCCGGAGACCACAGCTCCACCAGTTCGGGGCTTGCGTAACGGGTGGCCAGGACATTCGGGATGCTCACGAGCATCCAGCTTACGTGGCCCAGTTGTCGGTCTCGGATGAGGTCGGACTCGAATTCGGCCGTCAGACCGAGCATCGCCGCAGCGTGGAATAACCGCACCGCATTCCGATGTTGCAGCCGCCGTGAGCCGAACAGTGAAGGTCGACATCTGGTCCGACATCGCGTGCCCGTGGTGCTTCGTCGGTAAGCGCCGTTTCGAGGCAGGTGCTGCGGAGTTCATCGCCGATGGCGGGACGCTCGAGGTGGAGTTCCACTCGTTCGAGCTGGCACCCGACACACCGGTCGACTTCGACGGCACCGAAGTCGACTTCCTCGTCTCCCACAAAGGCATGCCGGCCGCCCAGGTCACGCAGATGTTGGGGCAGATGACCGAGCTGGCCGCAGGCGAGGGGCTCGCGTACGACTTCGACGCCGTGCAGCACACCAACACCGTCAAGGCGCACGAACTCCTGCACTTCGCCAAGTCGAAGGGCAAGCAGGTCGAGATGAAGGAACGGCTGCTGGCGGCCTACTTCGAGGAGGGCCGCCACGTCGGACGCGTCGACGACCTCGCCGACCTGGCCGCGGAGATCGGGCTCGATCGTGACGAGGTGGTCGAGGCGCTGAAGTCCGAGGAATACCTGCCCGCCGTGCGCGCGGACAAGGAGCAGGCCATCGCCTACGGGATCAGTGGTGTGCCGTTCTTCGTGATCGACGGTCGCCTCGGTGTGTCGGGCGCGCAGGAATCGTCGGTGTTCGCCGACGTCCTGCAGAAGGCCGCTACCGGCTCATGAGTGGCCCTTTGGAGATGGTCGGCGACTTGGAGATGGTCGGCGACGACCGCGGCCCCGTCTGCGAGGACGGTGTGTGCGAGGTGCCGACGATCCGAGACGCAGACTCGGGCGAGAACGACTTCGGGTTGAACACGCCGGCCTGATTGCCTCCGACCTGAGGGGGCCGGAGTCAATCGGCCGACACCTGTTCCGCTGGTGCCACGATGTCGATGACGGCCAACAGCATGCTGCGCGCCATTTCGCGCGGATCGGGATCCACTTCGCTGAGCGCGCCCACCACTGCACCGTCGACCACTGCGACGAGTCGTCGTAGCTGCTCTTCCTGCACCGTGCGCCCCGATCGCCGCAGCACATCGGTCAGCAGGTCGTCGATCTGGGCGCGCAGCCTCAACTGCACCTCGCGCAGTTCGGGATGCCGAGCCGACGCGATGAACCGCTCGTATCGCGCGACCAGTTGCTCGTGGCCGCCCTGCGGCCCGATCAGCAGGTCTACGATGAGGTCGACGGTCGACTCCATCTTCTGCGAGCACTTGCCCTCGTCGTCGATACGTCCGCGCATGACGTCGATCTCGCGGGTCCCGACGACGTCGACCGCCGCGGCCACCAAGTCGCCGAGCGACTCGAAATAGTAGGTGGTCGACGCCAACGGCAGTCCGGCGCGAGCGGCCACCGACCGGTGCCGAACCGCGTCGAATCCACCCTCGACCAGCAGGTCTGCAGCCGCCGACGCCAGAGCGTGGCGGCGGCGCACTCCCTTCGGAGTCGCACCCGACACCTTGTGCTGCGACTCGGTCGGACCTGCGGACATTCCAGTCATCGTGCCAGCTCGCAGCCGTTCGTCGGACTGCTTTCGCGCTATGGAATTGTCAGTGTTCGTGGCTCATCGACCTATCGACCTTCGCTCCGACACCATCACCCGACCAGATTCGATCATGCGACAAGCAATGGCCGACGCCGAAGTGGGCGACGACGTCCTCGATCACGATCCGACGATGGCGGCGCTCGAGGAAAGAGTGGCGGATCTGCTCGGCTTCGAGGCGGCGCTGTGGGTGCCGTCCGGTTCGATGGGCAACATCATCGCGCTGATGCTCCATCTGCAGCGCGGCGATCGATTCCTGGCCCCCGAGCACGCGCACGTCCTGGGCTCCGAGCTCGGCACCGCAGCATGGTTGGCGGGCGGAATGCCCGAAGCACTTCCCCACGACGGTGGCCCCGGACGCCCCCTTGCGTCGACGGTGCGTGCGGCAGCCGGCGGCGTCGGACCGTACTTCGCCTTGCGGACCACATTGCTCTCGCTCGAGAACACACACAATTTTTCCGGCGGTGCCGTGCTAAGACCGGACGAGTGGGCGGAACTCGTTGCTGCCGGACGTGACTCGGGGTTGAGAATTCACCTCGACGGGGCTCGGCTGTGGAATGCCGCGGTGGCACTGGATGTTCCGATCGCGTCGTTGACCGCCGGCGCAGACACGGTGCAGGTATGCCTGAGCAAGGGGCTCGGTGCACCCGTCGGCTCGATGCTCGTCTCCGATGCGGCGCGAATCCATGAGGCCCGACGTGTGCGAAAGATGTTGGGCGGCGGCGTGCGTCAGGGTGGCGTGCTCGCTGCGGCAGGGCTCGTCGCCCTGGATCGAATCGGCGATCTCGCCGAGGATCACGCAAATGCCTCGACGCTGGCACGCGGCCTTCGTGAACGGGGCTGGGAGGTCGCGGAACCCCAGACGAACATCGTGCTCGCCGCCGTCGCCGATCCTGTTCGGACGGTGACCGAGCTGGCAGATCGGGGCATCGCCGCCGTCACCGTCGCCGGCAAGGTGCGCTTCGTGACGCATCGCGACGTATCCGCCGCCGACATCGACGAGGTACTGGAGCGGCTGCGCCGCATGTGAGCGCAGCGCTTTCCTGTCGTTCCGCAGGCTCCACTCCTGCCTCGTAAGCTGCTACGAGTTTCCATTCACATGCGACGTAGTCGCTCCAACGCTTCTTCGACGTCGGACGTGGTGCCCGCGAACGAGAATCGCACCGTGTGGTTCCCACGGACGGTGTCGAAGTCGACGCCGGGTGCCAACGCGACACCGGTCTCGGCCAGCACTCGGGCGCACCAACCACGCGAGTCGTCGGTGAGATGCGCGATGTCGGCGTAGACGTAGAAGGCACCATCGGCCGGAGCCAGATCGGTGATACCCAACGCGGGCAAACCGTCGAGCAGGATCCTGCGATTGACGGCGTACCGCTCGACGTGCGAATCAAGCTCTCGGCGTGACTCTTCGGTGAACGCCGCAATAGCCGCCACCTGCGAAATCGCCGGCGGGCAGACCGTCATGTTCGACGCCAATCGTTCGACGGCCCTACGCAATCGGGTCGGCAGCAGCATCCACCCCAGCCGCCATCCGGTCATCGAGAAGTACTTCGACACCGATCCGATGGCGACGGATTCCTTCGACGTCTCCCAGGCGCTCGACGTGTGCGAGTCGCCGTAGGAGATGCCGTGATAGATCTCGTCGGAGATCAACAGGGTTCCGTGCTCGTCGCACCAGCGTGCGATGGCGGCCAGCTCGTCGGGGTCGATGATCGTGCCGGTGGGATTGGCCGGACTGGCGACGATGAGCCCGGCAGGCGGCTCCGGTAGCTCGTCGAGCATCGCCACGGTGGGCTGGAACCGTGTCTCCTCCACACAATCCAGTTCGACGACGCGACAGCCCAACGCCGCCAAAGTGTTTCGATACGCCGGGTACCCGGGCCTGGCCATGACGACGGTATCCCCCGCGTCGAACGCCGCGAGGAACAACAACGTGAATGCGCCCGACGACCCAGTGGTGATCACTACGTCGTCGGCATCGACGGTGATGCCGTACCGCGTGCTGTGGTATTCCGCGATCGCTTGCCGTAGCGGCAGAATGCCCAGTGTTTCGGTGTACCCGAGCAGATGCGAATCCAGCGCGTCTCGGGTGGCGCGCAACACCGGCTCGGGTGCCCTGGTCGACGGCTGACCTGCGGCGAGCGACAGCACATCACCGTGAGTACGCGCCCGCTCGGCCGCCGCGGCGAACACATCCATCACGTGGAACGGCTCGACCTTCGATCGCTGCGATTCACTGTGCATTCCATCGACACTACTGACCTCATCGCCCACAATTTCGCGGCAGGCACGGGATTGTGCGGGCCGAACAGGTGAGCTGGGTGCCCACAATTCCGCGGCAAGCACGGGATCCCGCCTCCGACCACAAATAGTGGACACTCAGCACAGTTGGGTCGAACAGGTGAGCTCACTGTCCACAATTTCGCGGCAGGCACGGGATCCCGCCTCCGGCCACACATAGTGGACACTCAGCTCAGTGCCTTCCGGCGACGTCGCACGGTCTCGATGATCTGGCGCACCACGGCGTCGAGGTCGGTCATCACCAGCGCGGCCGAGTATCGCAGCACGAGCCACCCCTCGAGCTGCAGTGCGTTCTGGCGCACACGGTCGTTGGTGAACACCCCCGGCGCGCTGTGGAATTCACGGCCGTCGATTTCGATGATCACCCGGGCTCGACGGTCCAACAGATCGGCGAAGTACTGCCCCACCGCCGCGTTGATCTCGAGAAAGTAGCCTGCCGCGGTGAGTGCGCGGGCCACCAGTCGTTCCGGTTCGGAGAGCGTGCGTGGGCAGCACTGTCGCAGCTGCTTCTTCGCTTCGGTGACTCCTGCCATTCCGGCCGACTTCGCGCATTGCGCCGCCAATCCGCGTTTGCTGACGGACCCGCTGAGCGCTGCGTCGACGAACGGTTCCAGGGCTGCTCCACCGAGTGACGCCGACACGTCGACGATGCACTGCTCGATCGTCACGACAGGGAGGGCGTCGACGAAACTCGTCTCTCGAATGGTGCGACGATACGCGCGCAGCCACGAAGGGCACCGCGCTCGCGTGCTGCGGGGCACGGTGATGTGCACCTGTTCGGGTTCGTAATCGATCAGGTTCCACCACCACGCCGCAGTCAGGTGGCTGAGCACTGCATCCGGTTGCCACAGCGTTGCGGCCACGCATCGGTCTCGGAACGACGGCTCGCCCGTGCAGTAGACGCCCGGTAACAGCCGAGTCAGTGTGCCGACCCTGGCCCGATAGTCGATTGCCCCTGCGCTGACGCCACTGTCCAGTAGTTGCTGCCTCGTGAATACCCCCATGGTCGAACAGCTTTGCGCTCGAGAACTGTTCGCGGGAGCCCGATGCGAGAAATGTGGACAACGCGAATGCCTGTGGACAACTGGGCTCAGTGTCCACTTTCAGCCCCGGCCATTGGGATCCCGTGTGCTATGCCAAATAGTGGACACTCAACACACCTAGCCCCAGCAACGGGACTCAGCGTCCACTCTCAGCCCCGACGATTGGGATCCCGTGTGCTACGGCAAATAGTGGACACTCAGCACACCTAGCCCCAGCAATTAGGCTCAGCGTCCACTCTCAGCCCCGGCGATCGGGATCCCGTGTGCTATGCCAAATAGTGGACACTCAGCACACCTAGCCCCAGCAACTGGGCTCAGCGTCCACTTTCAGCCCCGACGATTGGGATCCCGTGCACGACGGCAAATAGTGGACACTCAGCACACCTGCTTTGCGTGCATCGACCTACAGCGAGATGCGCCCTTCCACGGCAGCGAGGCCGATGTCGGTGCGGAAGTGACTGCCCGGCAAACGGATTCCGGCGATCCGGGAGTACGCATCGTCGCGGGCGGCGGTGAGATCGAATCCGGTGCCGACGACGCTCAGCACGCGTCCACCCGCGGAGACGACCGCGCCGTCCTTCACAGCGGTGCCGGCATGCAGGACGCCTTCGCCCTCGGAGCCGAGGATCTCGTCACCGGTGCGGGGGCGACCGGGGTAGTTCTCGGCGGCGATGACGACGGTGACCGCCGCGCCGTCCTTCCAGCGCAGTGGCGGCAGTGACGCCAGCGTGCCGGTTGCCGTCGCGTTCAGCGCCTCGCCGAGCGGCGACTCCAGCAAGGCCAGCACCGCCTGTGTCTCGGGATCACCGAAGCGACAGTTGAATTCGACGACGGCCGGGCCGTCGGCACCCATCGCGAGGCCGGCGTACAGCAGACCCGAGAACGGCACACCACGCTTCACCATCTCGGCGGCAACGGGTTTCACCACGTCACGGACAATCTCGTCGACGGCACCTTCGGGCAACCATGGGAGTGGGGTGTACGCGCCCATGCCCCCGGTGTTGGGGCCGGTGTCTCCGTCGCCGACGCGTTTGTGGTCCTGCGCGGGCAGCAGCGGCACCACGGTCTCGCCGTCGACGAGGCAGAACAGGGACACTTCGGGGCCGTCGAGGAACGACTCGAGCAGTACCGGGTGACCGTTTTCGAGAAGTTCGGCGGCGTGGTCGCGAGCGACGAGGCGGTCGGTGGTGACGACGACGCCTTTGCCTGCTGCGAGTCCGTCGTCCTTGACGACCCAGTTGGGGCCGAATCGGTCGAGGGCGGCATCGAGCAGTGCGGGCGAGTCGACTATTTCGCTGTGTGCGGTTCGCACGCCGGCCTTTGCCATGACGTCTTTGGCGAACGCCTTGGATCCTTCGATGCGTGCGGCGTCGGCCGACGGGCCGAACGTGGCGATGCCGGCCTCGCGCAGAGAATCGGCCACTCCGAGAACCAGGGGCACCTCGGGTCCGATGACGACGAGGTCCACCTCGAGCTTCGTGGCCAGTGCCGTCACCGCCTCACCGGATGCCACGTCGACGGCGTGCTGTTCGGCGAGCGTGGCCGTGCCTGCATTGCCGGGAGCGACGAACAGCTTGTCGACCGACGGGTCGGCCTTCAACGAAAGTAGAAGGGCGTGCTCACGAGCACCGGAACCTATGACGAGTACGCGCACAGTGCATCAGACTATCTGCTCGACGCCGTCGGGCCCCGCACCTGTCGTGATGCGGGGCCCGTCGGGGATGGCGAGATTACTGTGTCAGGTCGTACAGCGTGACGTTGTCGACGGTGGTCGCGGTGAAGTTCTCGGTCACCCACGCCGAGATTTCGGCCGAGGAACCCGACTCCCTGCCACCCATACCGCCGCCTCCGATGAAGTAGTGGATTCGGCCATCGGCCACGTACTGCTGAAACTCGTCGAGGGTCGGCGACGGGTCGGTTCCGTTGAAGCCGCCGACGGGCATGACGGGATCCTCGGTGGCCAGTTGATAGCCCGCCGCGGTGTTGGCACCGATGGCCGCCGCAACCCAGGTGTACGAGGCGGCGTCCTGTTCGAGCATCGCGGTGACCTCGGCGGTCGGGGTGCTGCCCTCGAGCAGTCCACCCATACCGCCGCCCATCTCGGCACCGCCCGGCAGCTGGCCGGCCTGACCCGGGAGTCCCGCCGGTGGCTGCATCCCGGCCAGCATCTGTGCACCGGGAGGCAGCTGCATTCCACCCGGCAGACCACCCTGCCCGCGCCGGCCCTCACCCATGCCGCCGAAACCGCGCATACCGGTGTTCGGCCCGGCGGACACGATCGATCCGGTGTGCGGGGTGCCGATCGTGTCCACCGCGTACGCCGTCGGCCCGGCCAGTCCGGCGAACATCACCGCGAGAATCGCGACCGCGGCGAGCCTGCCGCGAGTGAGCGCCGGTATAAGCAGAGCCACCACCGCCACCACACCGACGACCAGGATCGCCCACTTCAGCCACGGCACGAAGCTCGCGCTACGGCCGAGCAGCACCCACGCCAGTGCGACGGTCGACGCCACCGCGAGAGCCATCGCGATCCGGACCCACAACCGCTGTCGTTCGCGCCACAGCATCACACTGCCGATACCGACGAGCGCAGCGACGGCAGGCGAGAGTGCGACCGTGTAATACGAGTGGAAGATGCCGGCCATGAAGCTGAACGTCAGACCGGTGACGAGCAGCCATGCGCCCCAGACGATCAACGACGCGCGTTGCGCATCGGTGCGAGGGGCTTTGCCTCGCAACACAAGTCCAGTTACCAGCAGCAACAATGCGGCGGGAATGAGCCAGGCGATCTGGCCGCCCTGGGAGGCGTCGAACATGCGGAGGATGCCGGTCGCGCCCCACATCGACCCGCCACCACCACCGCCCGGGGTGACGCTTCCTGTCTCGTTTCCGCTGAGTCGGCCCAACCCGTTGTAGCCGAGAGTCAGTTCCAGAATCGAATTGTTCTGCGAGCCACCGACCCACGGCCGCGAGGATGCCGGCCAGAATTCGACGATCAGCAACCACCAACCGGCCGAGACGATCATGGCTCCGAGTGCGGCGAACAGTTGCAGCACTCGAGTGCCGAGTTTGGGCGGCCCGGCGATCAAGTACGTCAAGGCCAGCGGCGGCACGACGAGCATCACCTGAAGATGCTTTGTGAGAAAGCCGAATCCGACGAACATACCGGTGATCAACAGCCACTTGGTCTTTCCCGATTCGACGCCTCGCAACATGGCCCAGACGGCGGCGATCATCAGTAGCACCAGCAACGCGTCGGGATTGTTGAACCGAAACATCAGTGCGGCAACGGGAGTCAGCGCCAGCACCAGTCCGGCGAGCAGCCCAGCGGCCGCACCGAATCGGCGGACGACGACGGCTCGTAGCAGCGCAACGGAGGCGACTCCGAGGAGCGCCTGAGGCACCAGCATCGCCCAGGTGTTCAGACCGAACACCCGCACCGACAACGACATCAGCCACAGTGACATCGGCGGCTTGTCGACGGTGATGGAGTTGGCCGCGTCGGAGGACCCGAAGAAGAACGCCTTCCACGACACCGAACCTGCTTGTATCGCTGCGGAATAGAAGGAGTTGGCCCAACCCGAGGAACCGAGTCCCCAGATGTATGCCACGCCGGTGCCGATCAGCAGAGTGACCAACCCGAGAAGTTCCCACCGCCGGGAGGTCGCCGGCTCGGTCGGCGCGGCCGCGGACGGCCGTTCGATCGTCGTGGTCATCGGTTCTCCTCCAAAGGATCGGACACCGAAAGATCGGACACCGAAGGATCGGGCTCCGGACTACGGAAGACCCACCGCAGTGCGACGAATCGGCACACGGTAGCAACGAGATTGGCGACGACGAGAACGGCCAGTTCGACGTGCCGCGACACGTCCGGGGACCAGGCGTGCAGTACCGCGAGCGAGCCGCTGGTCATCAGCAGCGCGACACCGAAGATCGCCAGACCCTGCAGCTGGTGCTTACCCGCGCTCGCGGGCCCTCGGACGCCGAAAGTGAAGGCACGGTTGGCCGCTGTGTTCAGTATCGCGGTGATGAGCAGTCCGGCGAAGTTCGCGGCCTGTGCTCCGATCATGGGATGCAGCACCAGATACAGCAGTGCGTAGGCCACGGTGCTCGCGACACCGATGATGCCGAATCGCACCAGCTGGCCGATCATTCCGTGCGGTACACCGGCCACGAGCGGCTCCCGTCCCAGGCTTCGACGCAGTTCGGCGACGGGGAGCATTCCGGTCGCAAGGGCACGACCGACGCGCCAGCATCCCTGCAGATCCTTGACGGCGGTATCGAGGAGGTGGACGCTGCTGTCGGGGTCGTCGACCCAATCGACCGGCACCTCGTGAATCCGTAGGCCGACCTTCTCGGCGATGACCAGCAGTTCGGTGTCGAAGAACCATCCGGTGTCTTCGACGAGTGGAAGCAACTGGCGAGCAACATCGGTGCGCATCGCCTTGAACCCGCACTGAGCGTCGGAGAAGCGGGCGCGCAGCGAGGTGCGCAGGATGAGATTGTAACTGCGCGAGATCAATTCACGTTTCACTCCGCGAACGACCCGGGACGACCGGTTCAGCCGAGAGCCGATGGCGAGGTCCGAGTGACCCGACAGCAGTGGGGCGACGAGCGGCATGAGGGCGTTGAGGTCGGTGGACAGATCGACATCCATGTAGGCAACGACGTCGGCGTCGGACGCGAGCCACACCGCTTTGAGTGCCCGCCCGCGTCCCTTCTCGTCGAGGTGATGAACCCGAACTCCGTCGATCTCGTCGGCGAGCCGATGCGCCACCGCAAGGGTGCCGTCGGTACTTGCGTTGTCGGCGATGGTGATCCGCGACCGAAACGGGATCCTTTCCTCGAGATGCTCGTGCAGTCGACGAATGCACTGCTCGAGATCCTCCTCTTCGTTGTACACCGGGATGACCACCTCGAGCGTGGCCGTTGCGTTCGAGCCGGGCCGGTGGCCTGCTGCTCGGGCGAGGTAGTTCGTTGTCATGAGGCAACACTCGTGTGTGCAGCTGGACCCACGCTGCGACGAACCTGGCAATCACCTGGGAGGACAGGAGCGCAGCCTGCGGAGTGACCAAGAGGCACAGCTCATAAGGCATTCTGTCCCCATGGCTTCTATTTTCAGCAAGATCATCGCAGGTGAGATTCCCGGACGGTTCGTCTGGCAAGACGACGACGTCGTGGCGTTTCTGACGATTGCCCCCGTCACTCAGGGACACACGTTGGTGGTTCCGCGTGCGGAGATCGATCAGTGGCAGGACGTCGACGGTGCCGTGTTCGCCAAGATCACTGTCGTCGCGCAGATCATCGGTCAGGCTGTCAGGACGGCGTTCGACGCGCCCAGGGCCGGGCTGTTGATCGCCGGTCTCGAGGTGCCGCACCTGCATCTGCACGTGTTTCCGGCGTACGACATGGGCAATTTCGATATCTCCGGTGCGGATCCGAACCCGTCCGCGGAGTCACAGGACGAGGCTGCCGACAAGCTTCGAGCAGCGCTACGCCACCTCGGGCACGAGGCTCACGTCCCTAACTGATGCGCCTCGCTCAGCGCAGAGGTGCCAGTAGCCGTCGGCGCGTTCGAAGCTGCGTCGATACCGCGTCGGATCGGTTGTCCGGGTCGTAACCCGGTCCGATGTCGGTATCGATGTCGCGTGGGCCGGGCGCGACGCCACACTCGGGGCACAGTCCGAGCGGTCCCAGATCTGTCCCGCAGGTCGCATGCAGAAACCGGCGACGTGTGCCCGTGGGCTTCGGGTTCTGTTTCTCGCCCCAGTAGCTCAGAGCGTAGACGGCCGGCCACAGTCCTTCGAGGGCGTGCGTCGGGACGTAGTCGTCGTGGCCGCCGCCGTGGGCTCGGGCTTGCCGGTCGAGCAATCCGGCATCGACCAGGGTGCCGAGCCGTTGAGCCAGGACTGCCTTGGAAATGTCGAGGTGGACCTGGAAGTCGCCGAAGCGTCGGACCCCGAAGAAGCTGTCGCGCACGATGAGCATGGTCCAGCGCTCGCCGACGAGTTCGAGCGCGCGGGCCAAGGGGCAGTCCTGGCGGGCGTAGTCGGTTCCGAGTGCCATGCGCCGATCGTACAGTCTGTTGACCGAACCAAGTTGGCCGTTTACAGTTCGATCACCAGACCAGAGAGACGACGATGACCGACACTGCACCCACGCCCGCCGGCACCACGAACGGCACCCGCGCACTGGCCGTCGCCGCATCGGGCACCTTGTTGACGCTGATGGCGTTCACCGCTCCGCTCGCGACGATCAACAGCACCGCGCTGGACCTGATGTCGGACGCGGCGGGACGGACCTGGATTTTGAGCTCGATGAGCATCGGTCTCGCCGCCGCGTTGCTCACCACCGGGACCGTCGCAGACGACTTCGGCCGTCGCCGCACCTTCGTGCTCGGAGCAGTCGTTCTGGCCGTCGGCGCAATCGTTTGTGCCGTCTCTCCCAACACCCTCATCTTCGTGCTGGCCCGCATCCTGCAAGGCCTCGGCGGTGCCGCGGTCGTCGCATCGAGCCTCGGCATCATCGCGCACACGCACCCGGCCGGGCCGGTGCGCGCCAAGGCCAGCGGAGTCTGGGGTGCCAGCGTGGGGGCCGGTATCGCGCTCGGCCCGCTGCTCGCCGCGCTTCTCGACCGGTGGGCCAGCTGGCGTGAGGCGTACGTGGTCCTCGCGATCGCCACTCTCGTGCTCGCCGTCGTCGCGCAGCTGCGCGTCGAAGAATCCATGTCCGACGCCCCGCGCGGCCTCGATCCGGTCGGCGCGGTGCTGTTGGCCACGGGCATCGGCGCACTACTGGCCGCGCTGGTCGAGGGTCGGCAGGGGTGGACCGCCGTGACTCCCATCGTGTTGTTCGTTCTCGCCGCGCTACTGCTGCTGGCCTTCGTCGCGCTCGAATTGCGCAGTGCGAGCCCGATGCTCGATCTCATGTTGTTTCGGCATCCACCGTTTCTCGCCGCCACGGTCGCCGCCCTGGCCACGGGCGGCGGGATCATCGCTCTGATGTCGTACCTGGCCGGGTTCGTGGGCACCGCGCTCGGCATCGATGCGCTCGGGGCAGCGATTCTGCTGTTCGCGTGGTCTGCGACCTCGGTCGTCACCGCCCTGCTGGCTCGGCGCATCCCGGCCGCCGTCAGCGGCCGCACCCAGCTCGCCGCCGGCCTGATCGGAGTGGCAGTGGGCATGGTGATGTTGACGGGCCTCGCCGCGGACGCCTCCTGGCCACGGCTGCTGCCGGGGCTGCTCGTGGCAGGCGTCGCCAGTGGCGTCCTCAACGCCGCGCTGGGACGCGAGGCTGTGGCCAGCGTCCCGCCCGGACGCGGCGGAATGGGCAGCGGGGCCAACAACACCGCGCGCTACGTCGGGTCTGCGATCGGGGTCACCGTGGTTGCTGTGGTCGCCGTGCCTGCCGGCGATCATCCCGCGTCCGCTCTGGTCACGGGCTGGAACACTGCAGCCCTGATCACCGCGGCCATTTCGCTCGTCGGAGCTGCGGTCGTGGCGATGTCACGCACCCGGCGGTAGCGAGTACTCCTGCTCGGGACGCCCGGTCGATCCGTACCGCAGCTGCATTCGCAACCGCCCCTTGGACACCAGGATGGCCAGATACCGCTGGGCCGTCGCTCGCGAAATGCCGATGGCCGCAGCAACTTCTCCGGCCGACATCGGCTCCGCCGTTCCGCGCACCGCGTCGAGCACCAGGTCGCGGGTGACCGACTGCGAGGCCGGTAACGGAGCCGCAGCGCGCGGGCGGAGGGCGTCGAGCCCACCGTCGATGTCCGCCTGAGTCAGTTCGTCCGAACGATCGAGCGCGCCGCGGTAGCCGAGGTACCCGGTGAGGCGATCGACCAGCGCCGAGCGTGGAAACGGCTTGATCAGATACGTCCATGCGCCCGCAGTCATCGCCGAGCGCACCGTGGCCTGATCCGCAGCAGCGGAGAGCACCACCGCGTCACACGGTAGTTCTCTCACCAGGTCGATACCGGACCCGTCCGGCAGATACACGTCCACCAGTGCCAGGTCGAACGACTGTGTCGTCAGCAGCTCGCGCGCCTGGGCGATACTCGTCGCCACTGCGGCCACTTCGTACTGGTCGAGCGAATTCACCAGTGCGGCATGCAGATCTGCGACCCGGAAGTCGTCGTCGACGACGAGAACTTTCATTGCGTCACCTCTTCGATCAGTAGTGCGTCGGGAATCGAGGCGATGAACACTGCGCCCCCGCGATCGTTGTCGGCCGTGATCTGCCCGCCGGCATCGGCCAACGTCACCTCTCCGCCACGGGTTCGCGCGATCTGTCGGCTCAGTGCCAGTCCCACGCCTCGGCCACCCGGCGTGTCCGCCGTCGATTTGGTCGAGACTCCCTCGACGAACACCTGCTCGGGCGCCAACGCAACGCCGTCGCCCGAATCGACGACGACGATATGCAGGGTCGAATCCTCCTGCACCAATTCCACTTCCACTTCGGCAGGTCGACGTGCACCGAGCCGTGCCGCATCGATCGCGTTGTCGATCAGGTTGCCCAGCACGGTAGTGACATCCACCGGTCCGACCAGTTCTCCACCGACCCAGGTGTTCTCCCCCAACACCAGTCGCACGCCACTCTCGCGCGCGTGTGCCGCCTTGGCCGTGAGGAAGGAACGTAGGTAGGCGTCGGAGACCGCATCGATGCCCTCGACCGCCTCCGATCTCGGTCCGACACCGAGAATCTCGTCGATGTACTCCGACGCCCGATCGGGGTGGCCCTCGTGCAGCAGCCCACTGACCAGATGCATCCGGTTCGCGAACTCGTGTCGCTGGGCGCGCAGCACCGCGGACATCGACTGCACCGCGTCGAGTTGACGCGTCAGTGCCTCCACGTCCGTTCGATCTCGCACGGTGAGTACCGTTCCCAGATCTCGATTGTCACGCAGCACCTTTCGCGCAGCCGCGATGACGACGACCTCGTCGACGGCCGCGAGTACCGGCTCGCCCGTAGGGATCTCGATGACCTCGAGCAATCTGGGCGTCAGACCGATGTCCTCCACGCGCATTCCCGGCTTCCCCTCGATCGAGAGCAAGGTGCGCGCCTCGTCGTTGACGACGGTGACGATGCCGTCCGGATCGACGGCCACCACGCCTTCGCCGATGCCGTGCAGCACCGCCTCCTGCTCGCGCACGAGCTCGGCGAGTTCCTCGGGTTCGAGGCCCAGGGTCAGCCGCTTCCACCTGCGCGCCAGCAGGATCGAGCCCAGCACACCCAACAGCAGCACTGCGCCGGTGACCAGTGCGCCGTTGATCAGATCCTTCACCAGCTCGGTTCGCACTGCCGTCGTGGAGATTCCGACGCTCACTTCGCCGATCACGACGTTCGCCGAGCCGAGAGCCAGGATGGGCACTTTGGCACGGACGGAGTCGCCCAGTGTGCCGCGTTGGGATTCGACGACCTCGTTGCCGGCCAACGCCCCGGACGGATCGGTGCTCACCCGTTGTCCCAGGACGGTCGGATCCGGATGTGCCAGGCGCAGTCCCCGGTCGTCGGTGATGACGACGAACAGAGCATCGGTGCGCTCCCGGGCGCTTTCGCCCGTCCGTTGCAGCGCACCGCCTGCCAGCACTCCGGCCGGCGCAGCATCGGTGCCCGCGGTGTCCGCGGCCGAGAACTGCCCCACGAGCGAACGCACCTCGGGGTCGGAGGCCACGGTCCGCGCGACCGCGAGTGCCCGCTCGCCGTACTCCTCGCTGGCCTGTTCGCCACTGCTGATCGCGAATACTCCGAACGCCACTGCCAGCGCCACCGCAACCAACGCGGCCTGCAGCAGCAGCACTTGAGTCCTCAATCGCACCAGCCAAGGCTAGAGCGAGAGCTGCTCGAGCACAATGCGCAAAAGACTCTTTACGTTGCTTGCGCGGGTAGTGCGCACAACGGCGAACATGTGATGCCGGTTACGTAACTTCAGTCACAACACGCAGTCCAACCGGACCCACCTCACACATTTCGAGAAGGAGTGCACGATGTTGGTGATACTCGGCTTCCTCATGGTAGCCGCCTTCATGTTCTTGATCTTGACCAAGAGAGCCACGCCCGTCGTCGCACTCACCCTCGTCCCCGTCATCTTCGGTCTGCTGGCCGGCGCGGGACTCGGCATCGGTGACATGATCACCGACGGCATCAAGTCCCTGGCCCCCACCGCGGCCCTGCTGTTCTTCGCCATCATCTTCTTCGGAATCATGATCGACGTCGGACTGTTCGACCCACTGGTGCGCGGCATCCTGCGTGTCGTACGCAACGACCCGATGAAACTTGTTGTCGGAACGGCCATTCTGGCCATGGTCGTCTCGCTCGACGGCGACGGCTCGACCACCTTCATCATCGTCACGTCCGCACTGCTGCCGCTCTACCTGAAACTCGGTGTCAGCCCGGTCATTCTGACGGTCGTCGCCGGACTCGCCAACGGCACGATGAACATCATCCCGTGGGGCGGCCCGACGGTTCGCGCTGCATCCGCTCTGGGAATCTCCCCGTCCGACGTGTTCGTTCCGATGGTTCCGTCGATGATCGTCGGCCTGATCATCGTGCTGCTCTTCGCCGTTCACCTCGGCATCATGGAGCGTCGACGCATCGGCAAGCTGATCTACGAACCCGAACTTGTTTCCTCGGGCGGCGGCGGAAGCATCCGCAAGGGCGGCAAGGGAACCGGCGGAGCGGGAACCGGCGGATCGGACGGCTCCGGCGAATCGGGTCAATTCTTCGACGGTCTCGACCCCAATCGCGACACGCTGCGCCCGAAGTTGCTCTGGTTCAACGCTGCTCTGACGGTCGTTCTCCTCGTCATCCTGGTCATGGACATTCTTCCCATCCCGGTGCTGTTCATGATCGCTGCCTCGATCGCGCTGACGGTCAACTTCCCGAAGGTCAAGGAGCAGGGCGACGCGATCGCTCGGCACTCGTCCTCCATCGTCTCCGTCGTCGCCATGGTGCTCGCCGCAGCAATCCTGACGGGCGTCTTCCAGGGCACCGGCATGGTCGAGGCCATGGCCGAGTGGCTGCTCAACGTCATCCCGCCGGGAATGGGCCCGTACCTGGCCGTCATCACCGGCATCCTGAGCATCCCGCTGACGTTCTTCATGACCAACGACGCGTTCTACTTCGGCATCCTGCCGGTGCTCACCGAGACCGCCGAGAAGTACGGCATCGACCCGGTCGAGATGGCCCGTGCCTCGATCACCGGTCAGCCCGTCCACCTGCAGAGCCCGCTGGTTCCGGCCATCCTGCTCCTGGTGACCCTGGCCGGAGTCTCGCTGGCCGATCACCACAAGAAGGTGTTGTGGCGAGCGGTGGTCGTCTCCCTCGCAATGCTGGCGGTCGGCATCGTCCTCGGTCAGATTCCGTTCGGCTGATCCCTCACCCCCACCTTCCTGAAAGAGACACCGTCATGACTGTTGGCGTACTGCACAACAACTCACCCGAGGGCCGCGCAGCACTCGCGGCCGCCGTTCGAGAAGCTCGGATCAGAGAGACCGATCTGGTCGTCCTGCACGCACTGTCGGGATCGGCCGAGCCGTCCGCCGAGGCAGGCGAAACCGCTGCGGTCTCCACCTCAGTAGAGACCGCCTTGGCCGACATCGACAACGCCGAGGCCGTGGCCTGGACCGTGGCGGTGGGTCGCCCCGATCCCGACGCCGTGAACACTCTGCTGACTCTGGTGGAGGAGCAGAAGTCCGAGATCCTCGTCGTCGGCTCCCGGCACCGCTCGGCAGTCGGCAAGTTCCTGATGGGACAGACGATTCAGCGCCTGCTGCTCGAAATTCCGGTTCCGGTTCTACTGGTCAAGTCCGGAGCGTGATCGTTGCCGGCAAGGTGACGACCGTAGTGCGGCACAGCCTCCGATGGATCGGCCTCGCGGCCGTATCCGTCGGGGGCTGGGCCCTTTTCGCGAGTCTGGGCCTCACCGCGCCGTCGCTGTTCGCCGCACTCGTCGTCGCCGTGGTGTTCGCATTGACCGGGTTGGGTCCGGCCGCGGTCCCCCGTCCCGCGTCCATGGCAGCGCAGGGCACGCTGGCGGTGACGATCGGACTCATGCTCGACACCGACACTCTCGCTGCGCTGGGAGAGAACTGGCTTCCCGCGGTCACCGTCGGGTTGGCGACCCTGATCGTCAGTGCCGGCTGCGGCGCCCTGCTGGCACTGCACCGCGACGTCGATCCGGTGACCGGAGCACTGTCTCTGATTGCCGGTGGCGCAACAGGTCTGGTGTCGGTCGCCCGCGAGCTCGGCGGCGACGAGCGCATCGTCGCCGTGGTCCAGTATCTACGCGTGGCGTTGGTGGTCGTCACGATGCCGTTGATCGTCACCTTCGCTTTTCACACCGACACCGGTGGCACGTCCGGTACCGACGAGGCGTCGACGACACCGTGGTACATCGGCACGGCCTTTCTGATCGGTGCCGTCGTCGTCGGAATCCTGCTCGCGAAGACGATCCGACTCCCCGCCCCCGCCACGCTCGGACCGCTGATCGTCGCCGGAGCCTGCGAGCTACTCGGCTGGCCCGTAGACATCTCCGTCCCGGAAGTACTGCTGCCGCTGGCGTTCATCGTCATCGGATGGCAAGCAGGACTTGCCTTCACCGTCGCCAGCCTGCGGGCCATCGGACGCATCTTCCCGTGGGCCGCGCTGCTCGTACTCACGATCGGTCTGATCTGCGCACTCCTGGGCTGGGCACTGTCCGCCGTCACCGGAGTCAGCATGTTGACCGGTTATCTCGCGACGACGCCCGGCGGACTGGCCGCAGTGCTCGCCGTGTCCGCGACGACGGGATCTGACGTCACGTTCGTCGCCTGCGTTCAGGTGATCCGGCTGGTGTCGATGCTCGTGGCCGCGCCCCTCGCTGCTGCCGCGTACACCAAGATCGCCGAACGCAAGAAGGATCGGTCCATGGCCGGGTGAGCGGATCAGTCTGCAGCCCTGGGTAGTTCGACCCGGAACGTGGCACCCGCGCCTGGAGTACTTCGCACGTCCACGGTCCCGTTGTGGGCGGCGACCAGGGCTGCGACTATGGACAGGCCGAGCCCACTGCCCCCGCTCTCACGGGTCCGGGACGAGTCGGTGCGATAGAAGCGCTCGAAGACGTGAGCTGCTTCCTCCTCACCCAGCCCAGGGCCGGTGTCTTGCACCTCGAGCACCAACGACTCCTCGGTGGTGCCCACGCACACCGTGATCGACGCGGACTCGGGCGTGTGCCGCACTGCGTTCCCCACGAGGTTGGCCAACACCTGACGCAGCCGGGCATCGTCGCCGGCGACCTCCGGAATACCTGGTCCTGCCGATACCTTCAACGAGATGTCGCGTGCGGGCGAGACGGCCTTCGCATCGTGCACGGCATCGGCGGCGATGGTGAGCACGTCGACTCGACGTACCTCGAGGGGACGCTGGGCATCGAGTCGCGCGAGCATGAGCAGATCCTCGACGAGCAGTCCCATGCGCGCCGATTCGCCCTCGATCCGCGTCATCAACAATGCGATGTCGCTCATCGCCCCCTGCCGGTACAGCTCGGCGAATCCCCGGATGGTCGTCAGCGGAGTCCGCAGTTCGTGGCTGGCGTCGGCGACGAACCGACGCATCCGATCCTCGGACGCCCGCGCCGCTTCTTCCGAGGCGGCGGTCGCTGCGAACGCCCGCTGTATCTGCGAGAGCATTCCGTTCAACGCCGCCGACAGTCGACCGACTTCCGTTCTCTCACTGCGGTGGGGCACCCGCCGGTGCAGATCGCCTGCGGCAATCGCAGCTGCCGTCGTCTCCACCTCGCGCAACGGCCGCAGACTGCGCCGCACCACGAAGTACGCCACCACACCCAACACCACCAATACCGCTGCACCGATGTACAACTGGAGCACCATCAGTCGGCTGACGGTCTGCTGATTGGGACCCAGCGGAATTCCCACAGTGGTGGATCCGTCACTGTTGGTCACCGTCAACACGCGCCACTGTTTCCCTGGGTCGCTCTCGGAGCCGACCGTCGTCGGGCGATCGGCGGTGACACCGGATAGATCCGGAACACTCTCTGCCACATCGTTGATGGGTCCCCGTACGGTGCCGTCGTTCGCCACGGACCGGACGTAGAAATTCGACGGTGGGCGACCAGGGTTGGGCTCGCCGATGGGCGGAAGTGGGCGGGAGTCCGGTTGCGCCCATCCCCGAGATGCCTCGACCAGCTGCTGATCGAGGCGACGCATCAACGACGTCTCCAACGAGGACGTCACCGCGACACCCGATGCCAGCAGTCCGAGCCCGACCAACAGCAGCAGGGCAGCAACCAGAGTGAAGCGCAGCGGGATGTCCCCCAGCCGTGAGCGGAGGCCGGTCACCGCGGCTGCCGCATGACGTAGCCGACGCCCCGCAATGTGTGGATCAATCGGGTATCGCCCGTGTCGACCTTACGACGCAGATACGACACGTACGACTCCACCACTCCCACCTCACCGCCGAAGTCGTAGTGCCACACGTGATCCAGAATGCGGGGCTTGCTCAGCACTGTTCCGGCATTGACCATGAAGTACCGCAGCAGCGTGAACTCGGTCGGCGAGAGCGAGACCGGCTCGCCTGCCTTCCACACCTCGTGGGTGTCGTCGTCGAGTTCGATGTCCGCGAACGCAACTCGCGACGATTCGGTCTCCTCGGTCCGACCGGACCGGCGCAGAATCACTCGGAGCCGAGCCACCACTTCCTCGAGGCTGAACGGCTTGGTGACGTAGTCGTCCGCGCCGAGCGTCAGACCGGTCACCTTGTCTTCCACGGAATCTCGCGCCGTCAGGAACAGCGCCGGAGCATCCACTCCGTCTGCACGCAGCCTGCGCAGCAGACCGAAGCCGTCCATGCCCGGCATCATGACGTCGAGGATCAGTGCCTCGGGCCGAAAGGTACGCGACTTGTCCAGGGCCTCGGGGCCGGAGGACGCCGTCGCGACCTCGAATCCCTGGAACTTGAGACTGACCGCCAACAGCTCGACGATGGTCGGTTCGTCGTCGACGATCAGTACACGCGCTTCGGGGGTTTCGCTCACGGTGTCCATCATCGCGCGCGTTGCTGCTCGTCCGCTGGACTCTCGCTGTGAGGTTGCTGTGAGCCCCGACAGAGAGGGGCCCCAAGAGAGGGCATGATGGAGCGCGATGCTCCCTGCGAACACCGATCGCCGCACGAGGCGCAGGCCGACGGTCACTTCCATGCACGTATTCGCAACTCTGCTCGTGTTGGGCATCGTGACAGGTCCGTACCTCGCCGAGTGGGTCGCCGCCTCCCCTGCCCTGCGAACCGGAGCCACCGTCTTCACCGGGATCTTCGTGCAGGCGACGCCGTTCCTGGTGCTGGGTGTGCTCGTCAGCGGCGGCATCGCCGCGTTCGTCTCCCCGGCCGTGCTTCGACGTGTGGTCCCGAAGAACGAGCCCGCGGCCGTCGGTGTGAGCGGACTCGCCGGGATGGCATTGCCCGGGTGCGAGTGCGGTGCTGTTCCCGTCTCCCGGCGGTTGATGGACCAGGGAATGCCGACGTCGGCCGCTCTGGCATTTCTGCTGTCGGCACCGGCGATCAACCCCGTCGTTCTCGTGTCGACTGCGGTGGCCTTTCCTGGTGAGCCGGCAATGGTTCTCGCCCGGTTCCTCGCCTCGCTCGCCACCGCCGTAGTGATGGGCTGGCTGTGGACGCGATTCGGTAAGGCCGAGTGGATCACCGCGCGGCTGGCGGATCGTGGTCACGATCACGACGGCTCGAAGTGGGAGACGTTCCGCGAGTCGGCTCGTGCAGACCTGCTGCAGGCCGGGGCGTTTCTGGTGTTCGGTGCCGCGGCGGCCGCGGCCCTGCACCTGGTGATTCCCGATCGGGTGTACGAGCACCTGGCCGGTCAGCTTCTGCTGGCCATCGTGGTGATGGCCGTACTGGCGGTTCTGTTGGCGCTGTGTTCGGAGGCCGACGCGTTCGTCGCGGCCAGTATGTCGATGCTGCCGCTGCTCCCGCGCCTGGTCTTCCTGGTGGTCGGCCCGGCCGTCGATCTGAAGTTGATGGCGATGCAGGCAGGCAGCTTCGGGCGCGGTTTCGTCGTCCGCTTCGCACCACTGACCTTCGTCGTGGCGATCGTGTGCGCCTCGGTCGTCGGCGGATTCCTGATCGGCGCGCGATGAAACGCGAGGTGCAGAACGTCCTGCTGTTCCTCTTCGGCGGAGCGATCGTGAAGATCTCGCTCGACGGCAGCTTCGTTCGATACGTCAAACCGTCGCTGCATCCGTATCTGCTGATCGCGGGCGTGCTGATCGTCGTCCTCGCGGCAGCCTCGATCGTCGCCGACATCCTGCGCGGTGGGCCGACGGACGGCCACGATCACGACGCACGCCCGTATTGGCTGCTGCTCGTGCCGATTGCGGTGATCCTCCTCGTCGCCCCGCCCGCGCTCGGTGTCTCGGCGGTCGGCGACCGATCCGTGGACGCCGTCTCGACCCACGAGAAGACACCCTTCCCGCCGTTACCCGACGGGCAGGCACCGGACGTCCCGTTGCTCGACGTCGTACAGCGGGCGGTCCGAGATTCCGAGGACAGCCTCGACGGCCGGGAGATCAGTGTCACCGGATTCGCCGTAGCGACCGCGAACGGTGGGTCGCCGCGCGTCGACGGCACAACCGACGGTCTCGATCTCGCCCGTGTCCTGATCATCTGCTGCGCGGCCGACGCGCGGTCCATCCGAATTCACCTGGACTCGAATTCGACTGTCCTCGAGGATGTTCCGGACGGAACTTGGCTGCAGCTCACCGGCACCGTCGACGCATCGACCGCGACCGAAGCCGCCGCCTTCACCCCCACGATGACGGTCTCGACGGCCCGGCGCATCGACCCGCCGACGAACACGTACGCGTACTGACACCGGAAAATTCGCGTCCCCGCCGAAGAAAAATTGGTACCGTCGTACAGGTCACTTCCGACAATCGGACGAGGCGCGCCGTACCCGAACAGCGACAAGACGGTGCCGAGAGGTGATTTCTCATGGCATGGCTGATTCTCGTCGTTTCCGGCGTTCTCGAAGCGATCTGGGCGACTGCGCTCGGTAGGTCCGAGGGCTTCTCCAAGCTCGGACCATCGGTCGTTTTCGGTGTCGCGGTGGTGCTCAGCATGATCGGTCTCGCGGTAGCGATGCGGTCGTTGCCCACCGGAACCGCGTATGCGGTGTGGGTGGGAATCGGTGCCACCCTTACCGTGGCGTACGCGATGATCACCGGTGCCGAAGCAGCGTCGTTCCTCAAAGTCGTACTTCTGGTCGGCATCGTCGGCTGCGTTGTGGGCCTGAAGGTTCTTCACTGATTTTCCCGGCTACAAGCAGTTACAGTAAAACGATGAACTGGGTGTCAGCGATCACACTGCCCGCACGGGCCGGCTTGGCCATCGCCGAGCAGGCGATCGGCGTCGCAGAGGTCGCGTTGGCGACCACCAGGATGGCGTTGGCCACCGGCGCGTCCGGCACGGCCGGCGTGGCGTCGCTCGCCAATCCGCGCGGCGGCACGATGCAGCTGCTCACCCAGCTCGGCCAGCTCACCTCCGACGACCGCGCGTTGGGCAACGCCCTGAAAGAGGGCGGGCCACTCGACCGCCTGCTCGCCCAGGGCGGCGTCGTCGATCGACTCACGTCCGAGGACGGCACGCTCGAGCGTCTGCTGTCTCCGGGTGGGCCGGTCGAACGCATTCTCGCTCCCGGCGGACCGCTGGACCGACTGCTTGCTGAGGACGGACCGCTCGAGCGGTTGCTCGCCGAAGGCGGTCTTCTGGACAGGATCACCGCCACCAACGGCCCACTCGAACGCCTGACGGCGAAGGACGGTCCGCTCGAGGTGCTGACGCGTCAGGACGGTCTGATCGAACGGGCCATCGCGGAGAACGGCATCCTCGAGACGATGCTGGCCGAGGACGGTGCCGTCGAGCGTCTGACGGCCAAGGGCGGGCCGCTGGACCAGTTGGTCAAACTGTCCGAGACGCTGACGTCCGTGGCTCCGAACATCGAGCGTATGAGTATCTCGATCGACATCCTGCAGGATTCCGTGGAGATCCTCTCGGCGGCGGTGCATCCACTCGGCGAGCTGGTCGGCCGGCTGCCGAGCCGCTGGCTCAAGAGCGGTAAGCAGTCGGTGCACGAGCTGCACTGACGGGCCGCAACTTCGGCGCTTCGCCGAGAGTCGTCGGCGGCAGATGTTAGCGCTCACACTGCTCACGCGGGGTGCAAAAAGAAATCTTTGACAATGCCGATGTTATCGCTCACACTTTCGTTTTGATGTGATGCGAACCACACGGGACCACCCGACGGCCTCCGCTTCACGGTCTACCTCACAACACAGGGAGAAACGATGAAGTTTCGAAAGCTATCCGTGGCTACGGCCGCGGTGGCCCTCACCCTCACGCTCGGTGCGTGCGGATCGAGTACCAAGACCGCAGACGAGGCTCCGGCCGAGGGCGGCAGCACCGCAGGTGCGTTGATCGGTGTCACCATGCCGACGAAGTCCTCCGCCCGTTGGATCGCCGACGGCGACAACCTCAAGAGCGCGTTGGAGGGCCAGGGATACAAGGTCGACCTGCAGTACGCGGAGAACGACATTCCCACCCAGGTCAACCAGATCGAGAACCAGATCACCCAGGGCGCGAAGCTGCTGATCGTGGCCTCGGTGGACGGCACCGCCATCACCACCCAGCTGCAGGAAGCCAAGGACAACGGCATCGGTGTCATCGCCTACGACCGGCTCATCCGCAACTCCCCGGACGTCGACTACTACGCGACGTTCGACAACTACAAGGTCGGCGTCGACCAGGCCACCTCACTGTTGGTCGGCCTCGGGCTGAAGAACGAGGACGGCACCGACAAGGCCGACGCGCCCGCCGGCCCGCTCAACATCGAGGTTTTCGCCGGTTCGCCCGACGACAACAACGCCACCTTCTTCTTCGACGGTGCCATGGAGACCCTGAAGCCGTACCTGGACAAGGGAACTCTGAAGATCGGTAGTGGCGAGTCCGACTTCGGAACCGCTGCCACCCTGCGCTGGGATCCGGCGACGGCACAGAAGCGCATGGAAGACCTGCTGACCAAGACGTACTCCTCGGGCCAGAAGGTTCAGGGCGTGCTCTCCCCGTACGACGGTCTGTCGATCGGAATTCTGTCCGCGCTCAAGAGCAACGGCTACGGAACCGCCGGTCAGCCCTACCCGGTCGTCACCGGACAGGACGCCGAGGTGCCGTCGGTCAAGTCGATCATCGCCGGTGAGCAGTACTCCACGATCTACAAGGACACGCGCCAGCTGGCCGAGGTCACGATCCAGATGGCTCAGGCCATGCTCAACGGTCAAACTCCCGAGACCAACAACACCACCGATTACGACAACGGCGAGAAGGTCGTTCCGGCGTACCTGCTGCAGCCCGAGATCGTCTACAAGGACAACTACGAGAAGCTGCTCGTCGAGGGTGGCTACTACACCGAGGATCAGTTGAAGTGAGTTCGGCGATGACGAGCCCGATTCTGGAGATGCGCGGCATCACCAAAACATTTCCCGGCGTCAAGGCGCTACAGGATGTCACTCTCTCGGTGAATCGCGGCGAGATCCACGCGATCTGCGGCGAGAACGGAGCAGGCAAGTCGACGCTCATGAAGGTGTTGTCGGGTGTGTACGCACACGACACATTCGACGGCGACATCGTGTTCGACGGTCGAGAGTGCTCGTTCTCCGACATCCGGAGTAGCGAGGCCGAGGGCATCGTCATCATCCATCAGGAACTCGCACTGAGTCCGCATCTCTCCATTGCCGAGAACATCTTTCTCGGCAACGAGCGGTCCAAGCGCGGGTTCATCGACTGGAACCGAACGAATTCCGAGGCCGCAGCCCTACTGAACCGGGTAGGGCTGCGGGAGAATCCCGTCAACGTCGTGAGCGATCTCGGCGTCGGCAAGCAGCAACTCGTCGAGATCGCCAAGGCACTGTCCAAGGACGTGACCCTGCTGATTCTCGACGAACCCACTGCGGCACTCAACGATTCCGACTCCGCACATCTGCTGGATCTGTTGCGCGGTCTACGGGACGAGGGCATCACGTGCGTGATCATCTCGCACAAGCTCAACGAGATCGCGGCCATTGCCGACCGGACCACGATCATTCGGGACGGCAAGACCATCAAGACGCTGGACATGCGAGACCCGGACGTCACCGAGGATCGCATCATCTCACTGATGGTCGGCCGCGATCTCGAGCACCGGTTTCCGCCCCACGAATCGACTGTGGGAGAGGAAGTTCTGCGCATCGAGGACTGGACCGTGCACAGTCCGACCCAGCAGGGCCGAACCGTCGTCGACAAGGCGAACCTCACGCTGCGGCGCGGTGAGATCGTCGGCCTCGCCGGATTGATGGGTGCCGGCCGTACCGAGTTGGCCATGAGCGTCTTCGGCCGAAGCTACGGGATCGACATCTCGGGACG
This sequence comes from Rhodococcus sp. PML026, assembly GCF_000963615.1. Lineage (NCBI taxonomy): Bacteria > Bacillati > Actinomycetota > Actinomycetes > Mycobacteriales > Nocardiaceae > Rhodococcus > Rhodococcus sp. PML026. The sequence goes on from NZ_KQ031376.1 coordinate 841,118, forward strand.
GCTCTACAAGTACGGCAAGGAAATTCACGTCAAATCCGTCAACGATGCCATCCATCACGGCATCGCGTACGCCACCGAGGACCGGAAACGGTACGGGCTGAACCTGATCGACGACATCAAGCGCAACATTTCCACCGCGGCGCTGGACAAGTTGGTGACGGGAGGCTTCGTCGACGCCAACCAGGAATACAAGGTCGCCGAGGGCTTCCGCAAGAGCATGAACATCAAGGCACCGAACGTCTCCGCCGTGGTCGGCAAACTCTCCGGCGGCAATCAGCAGAAAGTCGTGCTGAGCAAATGGATCTTCAGCGATCCCGACGTGCTCATCCTCGACGAACCGACGCGAGGAATCGACGTCGGCGCGAAATTCGAAATCTATTCGATCATCAACCAACTCGCCGACGCCGGAAAGGCAGTGCTGGTGATCTCGTCCGAACTTCCGGAACTTCTCGGTCTGTGCGACCGGATCTACGCGCTGTCCGCCGGCCGGATCACCGGTGAGGTCGACCGCGAGGACGCAACCCAGGAATCTCTCATGCATCTCATGACCCGTGGAACAGGAGTACTTCGATGAACCAGCTGTCGACCGTTCGGGGGCTGCTCACGCGAAACCTCCGACAGAGCGGAATCTTCATCGCGTTCGCGCTGATCATCGTGCTCTTCACCGTGCTGACCGGAGGTCAGCTGTTGGTGCCGCAGAACATCAGCAACATGGTGGTGCAGAACTCGTACATTCTCATTCTGGCAATCGGCATGGTCGTCATCATCATCGCCGGCCATATCGACCTGTCCGTCGGATCGGTGGTGGCGGCCACCGGAGCCATCGCCGGTGTCCTCATGGTCCAACAGAACGTACCGTGGCCACTGGCGGTGCTGATCACGTTGATCGTCGGCGGCCTGATCGGTGCCTGGCAGGGTTATTGGGTCGCGTACTTCGGCATTCCCGCGTTCATCGTCACCCTCGCCGGAATGCTCGTCTTCCGCGCGGTGACTCTCATCGTCCTCGGCAACCAGGGCATCGGGCCGTTCCCCGGACCGGTACGCACACTGTCCAACGGCTTCCTGCCCGGCTTCATGGGCAATGTGGGACTCGGGCCATTGGGTGGGGCGGACATCTTCACGTTGCTCGTCGCCATTCTCGCGGTCGCTGGAATCGTGTTCAGCCAGTGGCGTTCCCGAACGGGCCGGCAGAAGTACGGCCAGACCGTGGACGCGATGCCGCTGTTCCTGATCAAGATGGCGTTCGCCGCCGCTCTCGTGCTTGCGATCGCCGTCCAGTTGGCTCGCTTCAAGAACCTGCCGTACGTGCTGATCCTGCTCGCCGTGTTGGTCATGGGTTACTCGACGTTGGCCGGCAAGACCGTATTCGGTCGGCACGTGTACGCCATCGGCGGCAACATTCACGCCGCGTCCCTGTCCGGTATCAAGGTCAAGCCGGTCACGTTCTGGATCTTCGTCAACATGGGTGTCCTCTCGGCTCTGGCCGGAATCATCTTCGCCGGACGCCTCAACCAGGCCGGTCCTACTGCGGGCAACGGCTTCGAGCTCGACGCCATCGCGGCGGCGTTCATCGGTGGCGCAGCCGTACAGGGCGGCGTCGGCCGCATCGTCGGCGCGTTGACCGGTGGACTCATCATCGCCGTGATCAACAGCGGCATGTCGCTGATCGGATCACCCAGCGAGAGAGTGCAATTGGTGAAGGGTCTGGTGCTGCTCGCCGCCGTGGCGTTCGACATCTGGACCAAGCGTCGTGCGGCGAGCGGTAAGGGCGGCAAGGGAGACAAAGCCGCGTCCCCCACCAGTTACCTGGGCGTACCGGTACCCGCCGAGATGTTCTCCCCCGGCGAGCCCGGAAAGCCGGCACCGCCGACCTCTGCATCGATGACGAAAACGACGTGATCCGGGCGGTGACGCGCCGATCCGGTCCGGGCATGCTGAGATGGTGTTCGACCAGCGAAGGAGGATGCGTGCGATGACGCCGACCCGAGGACCGGCCATGACCGACGTCGCTCGGCTCGCGGGTGTGTCCCACCAGACCGTCTCTCGGGTCATCAACGGCCATCCCAACGTCACCGAGGCGACCAGAACGAGGGTAGAGCAGGCGATCGCGGAGCTCGGCTACCGGCCGAACACCGCAGCTCGTGCTCTGGTCACCGGCCGCAGCAGCACCATCGGGATCGTCGGCACGGGCAACGCTCTGTACGGGCCGGTGTCGACGCTCTACAGCGTCGAACAGGCCGCACGACAGTCCGGATACTCCGTCGTCGTCGGCGTCCCCACTTCGTTCGACGAGGTGGCGATCAGCACCTGCGTGCGCAGGTTGCAGAAACAGGGCGTCGACGGCGTCGTCGTCATCGCGCCGTTGAGCACCGACGGCGGCGACATCGCCGAGTTGGCCGCCGAACTGCCACTGGTGGCCGTCGAAGGATCGCCTGCCGGCGATCTGGCGGTCGTCTCGGTCGATCAGGTCGCCGGCGCGCAGTCCGCCACCACACATCTGCTCTCACTCGGTCACCGCGCCGTCTGGCACGTCGCAGGCCCCTCGGGTTGGTACGAGGCGGCCGACCGCGTCATCGGGTGGCGCTCGGCCCACGAGCAGGCCGGTGTCGAACCGCCACTGGTTCTCGCCGGCGACTGGACCGCGAAGTCCGGCTTCGAGGCCGGCTGCCTATTGGCCGAGAACCCGGATGTCACAGCGGTGTTCGCCGGAAACGACGCGATGGCTCTCGGGGTGTTACGCGCCCTCGAAGTGCACGGCCGAAAAGTTCCGACGGACGTCAGCGTGGTCGGTTTCGACGACGTTCCCGACGCGGAGTTCTTCTCCCCTCCCCTGACGACGATTCGTCAGGAATTCAGCGAGGTCGGCATCCGCAGCGTCGAAATACTGTTGGCCCAGATCGATTCCGGCAACCGCAGTACCCGACGTTCGCGTATCGAGCCGAGCCTGGTGATCCGGTCCAGCACTGCCGAGGCCCGCGACGCTCACATCCGCAGCTGAATCTCCACCAACAACCGCGCGTCCGGATCCGACAGATCCAACTCCAGAATCTGCTCGACGCGTCGGATGCGGTAACGCACCGTGTTCGGGTGAATGTGCAGCCTCTCCGCTGCCGCACGTACGTCACCGAAGCACGCCAGATACGTCTCGAGGCTCTCGCGCATCGCGCCGTCGTGGATGGCGTCGTACCGATCCAGCGCTGCGATGCGCGGGTCCCGCAACTGCTCGTGATTCGAGATGATGTCGACGATCTCACCCAGCAGCACAGACGTTCTCGACTCTGCGAGCGTGGTGACCCGAACGTCGCCGGTGGTCGCGTCCAATACTCGGTCGACCTCGAACCGGGCTGCAGCCACCCCGTCGAGATCGGCGATCGGCGCGGCCACCGCAGCGCGCAAGCACAGTCCGGTTCGAGTCTCGATACGCGACACGGCATCTGCGGTCCACACCGGAATCGCCGTCCCCGACGCAGCTCCGGAGAACAGTACGTAGATCCTCTCGCCGATGACGGTTACCAACGAATCTCGCCTGAATGCGCTGGCGTGCAACCGGATCGACGGAGCCAGACCAGTGATGTCGAATTCACCACAGGCGGCGAATCCGACGACCGCGGCCGTCCCCGTGGTCGGAATCGACAGCGCCGCGGCCAGCGACGGAATGTCCACGCCGCCACCCCGCGCGCCCAGCAGTCTCTGAATCTGCAGCGCCTCGTTGGTCGGGGCGTTCGCGATGCGGGTGATCAGCCGGGCGGCGACCGCCGATGCTCCGCGCAACACCGCATCGGCGTCCACCGACAGCGGACGCGCGCCTTCCTGAACCCAGATCGTTCCCAGAGTCGTTGCTGCGCCGCTGATTCGACGAATTCCGACGGCAAGGCGTCGACGAATACCGAGTCCGGCATCGGCCGGTACGTCGATGACGTCGTCGGTACGGCGGAGTCGGTCGAACACCCCGCGCTCGTGCAGACGGCGAAGGTAGTCGGCCGGTCCTTCTCGCCCCAGGATCGACAGGGTCCGCAACTCGTCGGCCGAGTCGTCCGATGCCGAGTACGCCAATACGTGCGAGCGCTCGTCCTCGATGCTCACCATGCCCTTGGTCAAGGACGCAACCGTCTGCGCCAATTCGTACAGATCGGTGTCCGCTCCGAACAGCCCGTCGTCCGATGCCGGTGAGCGGGACTGATCCAGGACTCCGCGCATCGTCGACAGCAGCAGTTCCCAGCGGGTCTGGTGGTGTACCGCGACCAAGGCGATTCCGGTCTCTCGGGCGGCGTGGGCCAACGCGGTCGAGTCGGCCACCTTGGTCAGCACCGCAAGGGGCCTGTCGACCACCGGACGCAGTGCCAGATCGTCGAACCACCGCAGCGCATCGGTCTCGGTGACGCCGACCAGCAGGGTCAGATCGGCAGCCGTTCCCGGTGGTCGACGGAGGTCGTCGCCGTCGAGCAGGGCCACGGACTCGACGGTGATCTCGGTTCCCGCCGGAGCGACCACGAGCTCGACCACTGCGCTGTGCAGCGACGTCAGCAGAGAACGCAGCGTCACAGAGTTGGCCATGCGGACAAGCACACCACGAATTCTTTGGCCGATGAGCTGATTGAACGGGACGTCGAGGCGACTTCAATGAGCAGCACACACCCGAGTGCGAGGAGTCACCATGGACGCGGTCACATCAGTTCCCACCCCGGTCAATGAGCCGGTCAACACCTATGCCCCCGGAAGCGCCGAGCGCGCCAGGCTGCGCATCCGCTTGGACGAACTGCGTGCGAACCCCGTCCGCATCCATCAGGTGATCGGCGGTGTCCACCGCGACGCCGCCGGCACCGATACCGATGTGGTGGAACCCCACAAGCACGCGTCGGTCATCGGTAGCTTCGCCGAGGCAACGCACCGGGACGTGCAGGACGCGATCTCGGCGGCGACCGCAGCTGCACCGGCCTGGCGCGATCTTCCGTTCGACGAGCGAGCTGCAGTGTTCCTGCGCGCGGCCGATCTGCTGTCGGGTCCGTGGCGCGAAAGGATTGCTGCCGCAACGATGCTCGGGCAGTCCAAGTCGGCCTACCAGGCCGAGATCGACGCACCGTGCGAGCTGATCGATTTCTGGCGGTTCAACGTCGCGTTCGCACGACAGATCCTCGCCGATCAGCCGGTGTCGGCCCCGGGCGTGTGGAATCGCGTCGAGTACCGCCCGCTCGAGGGTTTCGTCTACGCGATCACACCGTTCAACTTCACCGCCATCGCCGGCAACCTCCCCACGGCGCCTGCACTGATGGGCAACACGGTGCTGTGGAAGCCGTCGCCCACCCAGGCAGTCGCCGCGTACCTGACGCTGCAGTTGCTCGAGGCGGCAGGTCTGCCGCCGGGAGTGATCAACCTCGTCCTCGGCGACGGTCCGATGGTCTCCGAAGTAGCCCTGGCCGATCCACGCCTGGCGGGCATCCACTTCACCGGATCCACTGCGACCTTCCAGACGCTGTGGCGCGAGGTCGGCAACAACATCTCGAACTACCACTCCTACCCGCGGCTCGTCGGCGAGACCGGCGGCAAGGATTTCGTCGTCGCGCACAGCTCGGCCGATCCGGACGTGTTGACCACGGCCATGATTCGCGGCGCCTTCGACTTCCAGGGGCAGAAGTGCTCGGCCGCTTCGCGGGCATTCGTGCCGAAGTCGCTGTGGGCTCGCATGGGTGAGACGTTCATCGAGCAGGTGTCGGCCCTGAAGTACGGCGACGTCACCGACCTGTCGAACTACGGCGGTGCCGTCATCGACCGAAAGGCGTTCGACCGCAACGCAGCAGCGCTCGACCGCGCGAAATCCGTGACCGGCCTGACCATCGCCGCCGGCGGAACGTGCGACGACACGGAAGGATACTTCGTCTCTCCCACAGTTCTTCTCGGCGACGACCCCACCGACGAAGCCTTCACCACCGAGTACTTCGGCCCCATTCTGGCCGTGCACGTCTACGACGACAACCGGCCCGACGCCTATGCCGACGTACTGCGCACCGTCGACACCGGATCGAAGTACGCACTGACCGGTGCCGTCATCGCCACCGATCGCACGGCCGTCGAGCAGGCCCATTCGGCACTGCGATTCGCCGCCGGAAACTTCTACGTCAACGACAAGCCCACCGGCGCGGTCGTCGGTCAGCAACCGTTCGGCGGAGCGCGTGCGTCTGGTACCAACGACAAGGCCGGCTCACCGCAGAACCTGTTGCGCTGGGCATCGGCACGCACGGTCAAGGAAACGTTCGTCCCGCCGACCGCACACGGCTACCCCCATCAGGAAGGCGAGGGCACACGATGACCACGGTGCTGAGCAACCCACTGCGGCCGGCTCTGCTGGCGGCCGCACGCTCACCGAAATTGCAGGCCACCGTGACGCGGCTGCGCGCCACCCGATCGCTCGTCGACCGCTTCGTCGCCGGAGAATCGGAGCCCGCCGTGGTCACCGCCGTCGATGCCCTGCTGGCGTCGGGACGATTCGTCTCGGTGGACTATCTAGGCGAGGACACCACCGACCGCGCGCAGGCGACGGACGGCCACCGTGCAGTCGTACCTGTCACTGATACAACGCTTTTCGACGCGTAGTACCGCCGAGACCGCGCTCGAGGTATCGCTCAAACTCTCGGCCCTCGGTCAGGGCATCGACCGGACGCTGGCGCTCGAAAACGCGCGCGAAATCTGTACCGCCGCAGCAGCGGCGGGAGTGTGGGTGACCGTCGACGCCGAGGACCACACCACCACCGACTCGACCCTGTCCATCGTGCGCGAACTGCGGCACGACTTTCCCGATCTCGGCACGGTGCTGCAGGCGTACCTGAAACGAACCGAGGCCGACTGCAGGGAGCTGTCCGGACCGAGATCTCGCATCCGCCTGTGCAAGGGCGCGTACAACGAGCCGGCGTCGGTGGCGTTCCAGGGTGCACGGGATGTGTCGGACTCCTACCTACGGTGCCTGGAAGTGCTGATGAACGGCAGCGGCTACCCCATGGTCGCCTCCCACGATCCCGAGATGATCGAGGCGGCGGAGCGACTCGCCTCGAACGCCGGACGGTCCGCAGCCGACTTCGAGTTTCAGATGCTGTTCGGAATCCGCGACCAGGAACAACGACGACTGGTCGACGCCGGAAAGCACTTGCGTGTCTACGTGCCCTACGGCGAGCAGTGGTACGGCTACTTCATGCGCAGACTTGCAGAGCGGCCGGCCAACCTGATGTTCTTCGCGCGGTCGCTGATCTCACGCAACTGACTTCCCTCGGATCGATGAACGTGTGTTCGAAAGTGTGTCGGTGGGTCGCGGTAGATTCTGTTCATGCTTTCGGGGGACGGCGGATCAGGGGTGGACGGCATCGACACGGTGCCGCCTGCCCCCGTCGTGTCCGACCCTGTCTTGGCGGGGTTGGTCGAGGCGGTGGAGTCGGCGGTTGCCGAGTTGGCGGGGCAGGCGTCGGTGTCGTGGTCGAACGCCGACCGGCGTGCGGTGATCCAACGCATGGAAGAGCTCACCAGATCGGTGACCGCCTACTCGCACACCTGGCTCAACGAGCTGATCTCACAACACGGCCTCGACGTCTATCCGGGTTCGGTGCCGTGCTCGGTGGCATGGATGCTGCGAATCACCCCACGCGCGGCCGGGGCGCGAGTACGTCTGGCTGCCGAATTGGGCGACCGCACCGCACTGGCCGGCGAACCGCTACCGCCTTTGTTGCCGCACACCGCTGCAGCGGTACGGGCGGGATTGCTCGATGCCAAGCACGTGCAGATGATCCGCGAATTCTTCCGGCACCTACCGTCGAGTGTGGATCCGCAGACACGGGAGCGCGCCGAACAGCAGTTGGTGGGTCTCGCCTCGACGAGGCGGCCCGACGACTTCGCTCCGTTGGTGGCGCACCTGGATTCGATCCTCGACCCCGACGGCGACTTCGACGAGGACGAAGACGAGGACAAGAACGCGAAGCCGAGGCCACGGAAACGGGATGCGTTCTTCTACCTCGGTGAGCAGGGTTCCGACGGTATGTCCGAGGGGACGTTCTGCGTCGACTCCGAACTACGGGCCTACCTCGAAGCCCTGTTCTCGAAAGCCGCGAAACCGGGGGTGAACAATCCTGCCGACCCGACATCGATCGTCCACGAGGATGAGACCACCGGCGACGAGGACGGCGGCGGGGACGGCGGCGGGGACAGGGACGACGGCGAGGACGGCAGTACGGCTACGCCAAAGCCCGGGCCGATGCCCGACGAGGCAGGATCCAGCGATGCTCGATCGCATGACGAATACCTGTGGGATGGGACCGACGACAACGGTGCCAACTTCTACGGTCACGACGACCGCAGTGACGACGACCGCAGTGGCGACGACCGCGGTGAGGGTGACTGCACCGACAGCAACGATTGTGGTTGCGGCACAACGCCACACAGCACGCCCGACACCAACGACACCAACGACGATGCCGGCTCCGACAGCACTGCTGAACCCGGCGGCCACGCCGACGCCGACGCATCGGACACCGCTGCTCGCGACGCTGCCGCCGCGCGAGATGTACGCACCCAGAACGAACGCCGTCATGATGCCCTGAAGATGGCACTCCGGCACACCCTCGCCTCCGGCACCCTCGGCACCCACCGCGGGCTGCCCGTCACCGCCATCGTCACCATGAGTTCGAAAGACCTCGAATCAGGTTGCGGCTACGCCATGACCGCCACCGGATCCCGCGTCTCGATCCGCGACGCCATCCGCATGGCCTCGCACGCCCACCACTACCTCACCATCTTCGACGACAACGGCAGAGCCCTCTACCTCGGACGATCCAAACGCATCGCCTCCGCCGACCAACGCATCGTCCTCATCGCCCGCGACCGCGGCTGCAGCTTCCCCTCCTGCACCCGCCCCGCAACCTGGTGCCAAGCCCACCACCTCGACGACTGGGTCGAGGGCGGACCCACCGACATCGACTCCCTCACCTTCGGATGCGACATGCACCACGCACACGTCGGCACCGGACCCGGAAAGTGGGCCACCACCAAAACCACAGCACGACATCGCTATCCGGGCCGCACCCTGTGGCACCCACCGACCGGAATGGACCCCACACGCCGTGGGCTGATCAACCACGCACACCACCCCGAGGAAGTCCTCTACCCACCCGACCACCACAACGACAACACCCACGACACCCGCGACACCGGCGACGAAGAACCACGACAACCCGCATGACGCCCCACACCACCATCACGGCACAGCTCTGCCTTCAACACAGCCTCGCCTCCCACACAACCCGGCCCTCCTACACAACCCGGCCTTACTACCCAGCCCGGCCCTCCAACACAGCCCGGCCTTCTGCCCAGCTCTATCCTGAGTGCGCGGCGCTGGCTTCCGCTTCTCGTAGCGGCCGGTGCCGGTGATGCGGCTGGGTTAGGTTGCGCAACATCGGGGCACCCTCACCGCATGGCAAATTACAGAGTTATCGACCCGCACGGAACCGTCGTCGCCACCAAGGACATCACCAGTTCCGAGGACGCGCATGCCTGGTTCAAGGACAGCCGCGCCGACAACGAGGAGTTGGGCTGGCGCCTCGAAGTCGAGCACGACGGCGACTGGGCATTCTTCAGCGACTCGGAAGGCACCAAGGACTAGACCTTGTGCTTCACACGACAATCGGGCGGTCCCAGTGATTCGCGGGACCGCCCGATCGTTGTGCGGGGGGACGGCAAACGACAGTGGGCAGCCCCAGTGCAGGAGCTGCCCAACTCTTGTCGCGGCGATGTCGCCGCCAGTTCTACTGGTCGGTCGTCGGTCGGGAGGTCGGAATCGTCGACTCGAGGTCGGCAACCTGCAGCAGGCGGGTCACCGATCGGCTTGCCACGATCGACCACGAAGCACCGATGCCAGCCGTGTATTCACGAACTGCATCGAAGACGGTGAGTCCGGCGATGCCGAAGAACTCGACATTGGACAGGTTGAGAGTCAGATGCCGTTTGCTGGACACGCGACTGCAGACGAAATCGGAGAACATCGGCGCGCTGAGCATGTCGATGTCGCCGTGGACGGCGACGACGAGTGAGCCGTCGGTGCCGTCGTGCGCTGTGAAGATGGCTCCGGTTGCTGCAACGGACACGGACTTCTCCGCGACGCTCACCGAAGTGGTTCGAACTTTGTTGCCTCGTGATTCAACACTCATGGCAGATCCCATCGATCGGTCGAACTGAAGGGGAAACCGATCTACGCAACGGGAGCAGAATTCTTCGCCTGACCCGGGCGCACACTTCGCTGCGTTTCCCCGTGACCGGCTGTTAGCTCAACCACGGCCAACCCTACGGCACCGGCACGCTCGGAGTCCAGCATTGGCACAATGCGGGCCCCCACCAGCGGTTCGAACATCCCGATGCGAACGCGGGCTACGAGCGGGTGCTGTTTCCCAGGTCGGCGTGATGCTCGCGCATGGCTCCGATGAGCGCTTCGAACACTCGGTGGGCAGCGTCGAGATCCGAATCCGGTAGGTCCGCAAGCGCAGTGCTGGTGCGCGCTCCCAGTGGTCCGAAGAACCCGCGAGCAACCTCCATACCGTGCTCGTCGTAGCGGAGGATGACTTTACGTCGGTCCGACGCGTCGGATTCGCGTCGAATATGACCGGACGCGATCATCCGCTCCACCAGATACGTCATCGCCGCGGACGACAGGCCGAGCATCGTGCCGAGCTCACCCGCGGTGAGGGGCGCGCCCTCGACGTCGGCGACCATCACATGCAGCAGAGCGCGAAAGTCGTTGGGCCGCAAGCTGTGCAACGCACCGAATACCTGACCGATCTGTTCCGACACCGATGACAGCGCCCGAAGGTCCGCCGATATCGCGGATTCGAGGTGGTTTCGGTCGGTCATGGCGGTGGTAACTCCTTCGCTGCGGTCATGGTCAGACTACTGCCCGCAAGAGATTCAGTTGCTTAATATCTAAGTAAATGAGATTGTTTCTTCGTGGACAGCACCCGTACCGAGACCACCGCAGCCTGGGACCGCATCGCCGCGGCCGTGACGCATCGTCGATCGTGGGCGCTCGCCCTCGCCATTCTGATTCTCTCGATTGCCGTGATCGGGCTTGTCGGTAGCAACGATTCTGCTGGTCAGTCACCGAACTCTCTGCCGACCTCCGCCGAGTCCTACCAGGTGGACGAGCTGCTCTCTCAGTTCCCGGACTCCGACACCGCACCGGTGATCCTCGTTCTGAGCCGCGTCGATGGCGGTGACCTGACCCCGGCCGATATCGAGGCAGCCGCTGCTGCGCAGGCCAGGCTGCTCACCGTCGACCGGTCGGTGAGCGACGAACCTGGACCCCCTCCGATCGTCGCACCGGACGGGAAGGCCGCAATCGCGTTCGTTCAGGTGAACTCGGAACTGTCCGGCTTCACCCTGAACGATCTGATCACAAGCCTCCGATCCGCGGCGACGGACGGCCTACCGTCCGATCTCAACGCCCAGGTCACCGGCGGGCCGGCATTCGGAGCAGACATCGCCAACTCGTTCTCCGGGGCCAATTTCACGTTGCTCGCCGTCACCGCACTCGTGGTGGCAGTGCTCCTCATCGCCACTTATAGATCGCCCATTCTGTGGTTGGTTCCGCTTGCCGTCATCGGTTTCGCCGATCGGTTCGCCTCCACCGTCGGTACGGCCCTCGCCGAGGCGACCGGGCTGTCGTTCGACGGCTCGACCTCGGGGATCACCAGCGTGCTCGTCTTCGGCGCAGGCACCAATTACGCCCTGCTGCTGATCTCTCGTTACCGCGAGGAACTCCGCCGCGAGTCCGATCACCGGCTCGCGTTGCGCCACGCCGTCCGGAACGCGGGACCGGCCATCCTCGCCAGCAATGCCACCGTTGTCCTCGCACTGCTGACTCTGTTGCTGGCCATCCTCCCCAGCACTCGCAGCTTGGGAGCGCTGGCCGCGGCCGGCCTCGTCGTCGCATCGGTGTTCGTGCTGTTCGTACTGCCTCCGTTGTTGGCACTGTGCGGCCCGAAGTTGTTCTGGCCCTTCGTCCCCAAGCCGTCCGATCGCGATACCACCACCGAGGGCGTCTGGCATTCGGTGGCCGCCGGTGTCGCACGTCGTCCGGTGGCGACCGCGTCCATCACCATCGCCATATTGCTCGCCTGCTGCGCGGCCCTGGTCGGCACACAGATCGGGCTGTCACAAACCGAGCAATTCCGGGTGACCGCCGAATCCGTCGAAGGATTCGACACTCTCTCGCAACACTTCCCGGCCGGATCCGCCGACCCGATCACGGTTCTCGCACCCACCTCGGATATCGACGGCGTCGTCGCCACCGTCCGGGACGTCGACGGCGTCGTCTCGGTGGATCGGGTCGCTGATTCCGATACCGGACTGACCCGGTTGTCGGTGGTCACCGACGCGGCCCCCGCCTCCGACGAATCGTTCACCGTCGTCGAGAACCTTCGGTCCGCCCTTGCGGGTGTCGACGACGCACGAGTCGGCGGCAGCGACGCCAAAGCACTCGACACCACCGACGCTGCCGCCCGCGATCGGCTCGTGGTGATCCCGGCGATCCTGGCGGTCGTCCTGCTCGTGCTGTTGATACTTCTTCGCGCTGTCGTCGCACCGTTGATTCTCGTCGCCACCACGGTCCTGAGTGCCGTGGCCGCCATCGGTATCGGTAGCTGGGTGAGCCTGCACGTCTTCGGCTTTCCCGCGCTCGACGACAACACTCCCCTGTTCGCGTTCCTGTTTCTCGTCGCCCTCGGCGTCGACTACACCATCTTCCTGGTCACGCGGACCCGGGAGGAGACGGCTCGACACGGCACCAGATCTGCGATCGTGCGGGCGGTCTCGGCCACCGGCGGCGTCATCACCAGCGCGGGAATCGTTCTGGCAGCAGTGTTCTGCGTCCTCGGCGTCCTACCGCTGATCACCCTCACCCAGTTGGGAATCATCGTCGGTCTCGGCATTCTGCTCGACACCTTCGTGGTACGCACCGTCGTGATTCCCGCCCTGTTCACCCTCATCGGCCCGGGGATTTGGTGGCCGAGCACGATCGACAACGAGACGACCGCAACCAAGGAGCGAAATTCATGAAGGTACGTACGATGTTGAGCCGCACCGCAATTGCAGGAGCAGTCGCAGCAGGTGCCCTGCTCGGCGCGGCCCCGGCGCAAGCGCAACCGGTCGGCCCTTTGGGGTCGGTCGGTCTCGATCCACTGGCTCCGATCCCGTCACTCGATGTCGAACGGTACCTGGGCACCTGGAACCAGGTTGCCGCGGTGCCGCAGCCGTTCAACCTGATCTGCGCCCGTGACACGCAGGCGAACTACCAGATGATCGACGAATTCAACATTCGCGTCGAGAACACCTGCACCACCTGGACCGGCGGCGAGAATCGCATCGTCGGCAATGCTCGGGTCAACGACACCGCCACCAAAGCCCAACTGCACGTGAGCTTCCCAGGCGTCCCCACGCAGGAGAGCCAGGAGGGGCCGACCAACTACATCGTGGCCTACATCGCAGACGACTACTCGTGGGCTTTCGTCGGAAGCCCCAACCGCACGTCCGGATTCGTGCTCAAGCGCACGCCCGACGTCAGCGTCGAGCAGTTCCGCGAGATCCGCAGCGTCGTCGAATCGCTGGGTTACGACTCCAACTTCATCACCACGACGCCCACCCCGGGCGGCGCGACGACGATTCAGCAGCTCTCGACCGTGTAGTGCGGCGGAGCCGCAGTGGCGTGGTTATGTGCCGCAGAGGGGCTGTTGCATTTTGATGGTGGGGTGTCTCGAGTGTCGAGGCACCCCATTGTCGGTGGTGCGGGACAATGTGTTGGTGGCGAAGGGTTATCGACCGGTTGATCGTGATCAACAGTTTCTGATTCCACCGGACATGCGCGAATGGTTACCGGCGGAGCATCCGGTATGGATGCTGATCGACATCGTCGACACGCATCTGGACACCTCTGTCTTTCATGCCGGCCGGCGCACCGGTGGGGTCGGGCGCGCCGGATACGACCCGGACATGCTGCTCACGCTGCTGATCTGGGCCTGGTCGAAAGGGATGCGGTCTTCACGTCAGATCGAATCCGCATGCACCGATGTGGTGTCCTACCGGGTCATCTGCGCCGGCGATGCCCCCGATCACGCCACGATCTCCAGGTTCCGTAAAGACAACCATGCAACCTGCGAGTCGCTGTTCGCGCAGGTGCTGACGTTGGCAGCGCGGGTCGGTTTGGGGTCGTTGGGGACCATCGCTCTCGACGGGGTCAAGATCGCCTCGAACGCCTCCATCGGAGCCAACCGCAGCGCGGACGGATTGCGCGCCGCCGCCGAAGCCGAGGCAGCGAACGCTGCTCAGGCCCGGGCGCGCGAGATCGCCGCCGCCGCGGCCGCGGCGCATGCCGACGTCGATGCTGCCGAGGACGAACTCTACGGCGAAGACGACCCGGGCCCGGGTCGGGTTCCGGCCGAGTTGGCCGATCCGACCACGCGATCGAAGCGGATCGCTGAAGCGTTGGCGCAGATCGAAGCCGAAGACGATGCCCGCGAGAAGGCCGCGAAGTCAGCCGCCGAGGGCCACCTCGAGCGTCTCGACGCGGGAGCGTCCCCGGCGGGTCGGGTACCGCTTGCCGCGCAGGTAGCTGCTGCTCACCGGCGTCTTGCACGGGAAATTGCACGCCATGAGGCCACCGAGGCGCGGTATCGGCAGCGAGCCGACGCCGCTGCGCGTCGCGGCGGGAAACCGAAAGGCAAGGTTCCGGTTCCGGTCGAGGATCATCACCGCGTGATCGCCGCACGCGCATCGGTCGCCGCAGCCCTCGCCCAGTCCGCCGCCCGTGAGCAGACAACGCCAACGGTGGTGCGGCGCAACATCACCGATCCGGATTCTCGGATGCAGCCGCTGCGAGGTGGTGGCTGGGTGCAGGGCTACAACTGCCAAGCATTCACCGCCGAGGACGGCATCATCATCGCCACCGGCGTCGGCACCAGCCCCTCCGATGTCACCTACTACGAGCAGATGGTCGACAAAGCGGTCGCTGCGGCGGCAGTGATCGCCGACCATGCACCGGCCGAGGCCGAGTCGCCGTCGATCGGAATCATGCTCTTCGACGCCGGCTATTGTTCGATCGAGAACCTCGACGCACCGGGCCCGGACCGGTTGATCGCCACCGGGAAATCGCGGACACTCGAAGCCGCCGCTGCCGCGGCCGTAGCTACGCCGGTATCGGATCCTGCACCACCACAGGGTAATTCGATTACCAGGATGGCCGAACGATTAGCCACCCCGGAGGGAATCGCAACGTACCGCAAACGGTCTCACATCGCCGAGACACCGTTCGGACATGCCAAACACAACCTCGGATTCCGGCGATTCACCAGCCGCGGCGTCGACCGGGCGACGAGTGAGTGGTCCTTCCACGCCGCGGTGCACAACATCGGCAAGATTCTCACCCACCTGACCGCAACACACACCGTAGCGCTGGCCTGAATGAGCACCCCAGGGCCGAAAAAGAGGTGACCCGGGCATCGAACCCGAGCCACCCCTTTACAACGTCGAACTACCGCTCACACAAAATGCAACAGCCCCCAGAGGGCTTATAACCACGCCACTGCCGGAGGCACTCAGCTCGCGGACAGGATCGAGATAGCGAAGATCAGGCTGTCGCCCTGCTCGATTCCGGCTGCCGGATTGCCGGTCGCGTAACCGTCGGCCGACGTCACCGCTACGGCGACGGTCGAGCCGACGGTCTGTCCGGCGATGGCTTTCTGGAAGCCCGCCACCACGCCGGTCAGTGGGAACTCGACCGGGGCGCCGCGCTCGAAACTGCTGTCGAACGTCGATCCGTCGCGTCCGTTGACGCCCAGGTAGCAGACGGACACGTTCGCGTCGTCGGCGACGATCGGGCCGTCCCCGGCCTTCAGCGTTCTCACCTGCGTCTCGGCGACGCTGAACGGGGCTTCGACGTCGACGGCCGGTGCCGCTGTATCCGTCGATCCGGTGACGGCGATGCTGCCGGTGTCGCCTGCCAGTGTCCACTCCGGGGTGGCCGACGGGTCGGGTGTGCCCGTGGGGCAGCTACTCGAAGCCGTCGCATCGGTGGAGGACGTCGCCGAGGACGTCGTCTGCAACGTCCCAGAATCCGAGTCGGAACTGCATGCACCCGTCAACAGGACGAGTGAGGTGGTGGCGGCCAGGAACAGGGTGCGAGTCGAGGTGAGTTTCACGGGGCCCACGCTACAAGTGGCATACGGGGCCCCGTGTATCCCGTCAGATTGCGGAGCGGAACACCTCGGCGACCGGGGTGGACGCGCGGCCGATCAATGCCTTCAGGTCACCGGAATCGGTGTCGAGTTCCCCGCGGGAGATACCGGCATCCGCGCTCGCCAGCATGGTCGCCACGAAATCGGGCAGTCCTGCGCCCTGCAGAATCGAGGCGTACTCCGACTCGGTGACGTCCTTGTAGACGACCGGCTTCCCGGAGATGCCGGCGAGAACGTCCGCGAGTTCGGCATAGGTCAGGCGCTCGTCCCCGCCGAGTTCGTAGATCTTCTCGCCCTGGTTCTCGAGGGTCAGCACAGCCGCGGCAGCGGCGGCGTAATCGGCACGTGAGGCAGCGGCGATCTTGCCGTTCCCGCCTGCACCAAGCCACACTCCGCCGTCGATGGCCTGGCCGAGCGAGCCCAGGTAGTTCTCCCAGTACCAGCCGTTACGCAGAAACACAGCGGGAATCGGAGAGGCCGTCAATCGCTCTTCGGTGGCCTTGTGCTCCGGCGCAAGGCTGATGCCGGAGGTGTCGGCAGCGAGCACGCTCGTGTACGCAACGAGGCCCACTCCGGCTGCCTCGGCGGCGTCGATGACGTTGTTGTGCTGAGCAATTCGCTGGCCGACCTCCGATCCCGAGATCAACAGCACCTTCTCGACACCCGCGAACGCAGACGTCAGGGCGTCGGTGTCGCTGTAGTCGGCCACCCGTACCACCACACCGCGCTCGGCGAGTGCGGCCGCCTTGTCGGCGTTGCGTACGACGGCGACGATGTCGGCAGGCGCGACGCCGCGATCGATGAGTGCGGCGACGACGAGCCCGCCGAGATTGCCTGTCGCTCCGGTGATGGCTGTGGTCATGGAAAACGCTCCCAAGGTTGAAGTGTCAAGTTCCGTTACATCATGCACTTACTTTTCGTGCAGTGCAACATCAAAATATAGCGCTGCCGGTACGGCCTGCGCTAACATGGAGAAATGTCCGAGGCCGTCGAATCTCTCGAAGCATCCGTCTTCGCACGGGAATGCGGGTCACGGCAGACGCTGCAGAACGCGACGAGTAGGTGGGGAGTGCTCGTCCTGGCGGCCCTCACCGAGAGCGACTACCGATTCAATGCCCTGCGCCGACGCGTCGACGGCGTCAGCGAGCGAATGTTGGCACAGACGCTGCAGACCCTCGAACGCGACGGCCTCATCGTGCGCACCGTGCTCGAGACCATCCCGCCCAAGGTCGAATACAGCCTCACCCCGCTCGGACGTGCGGTCGGATCACGGTTGACCGACCTCATCGAACTGATCGAGGGCTCGATGCCTGCCGTACTCGAAGCGCGCGCCGAGCACGACGCCCGCTAGTCAGCCGAGGGGCGTCACCAGACACCATTCGTTGCCCTCGGGGTCGAGTAGCACCTGGAACGACCCGGCCGCAGTGGTGTGCCGGTCCCCCACCGCCGTCGCACCCAGACCGACTGCCTGCTCGACGGCAACGTCGATGCTGGGAACGTCCACGTCGAGATGTAGCCGATTCTTGCCGGACTTGCCCTCGGGCACTCGCTGGAACGCCATCCGGGTGAACCCGGGAACATCGACGAAATGCCACGAGTCGTCGCGCACGACAGGCTGACCACCGAGCACACCCGCCCAGAATCGGGCCAGCACAGCCGGTTCTGTGCAGTCGATTACGACCTCGTCGATACGTCCGATCATGGAGCCATCGTAAGCACCGAGGGTGAGGGAACGCCGTTTACCGCGCTGTGATCATACCGAGATGCACTCGTGACCATGCGGATCTCTGAGCGCGTCGCTACGGGGTAACACTCGAGGAAGGTCGTCGGGGCGCACGAGCATGTCGATCCGGCAACCGCAGGAGCGCGGCACGCCCGGTGCCTGCGCCAAATCTTGGAGGCATCGACCATGTTCCACACCAAGAGAATTCTCGGCGGAGCGGCAGCATTCGGATTCGCCTGTACCTTCGCGGCCCTGGTGCCCGGCACGGCCTCGGCCGCACCGGTCGCCTGCACCACGGCACCCGGAGGGGCCGACGTCGCCGCGCTCGTCGGAGGTTCACAGTGCGACAGCTCCGCAGACGGCGCAAGTGCCGCAGCAGGAGTCGGCCTCGAGGGATGGGGCTCGGCGGAGGCGATGAACAACGCGGCGGCACTGGCCCTCGGTCTCAACGGCGGAACTGCCGTCAGCAATGCCGGCTTCGGCGGTGCGCCTGCTGCGATCGCCTTCGGTCCCGGTGCCATCGCACAGAACACCGCGGCCGGCCTCGGACTGTCGATCGCCGTGGCTGCGCCGGGCTCGACGATCACCCTCACCCCCGAGGGTGCCGTCTGCAACGGTGCCGGCTTCGCCGGAAGCTTCACCACCCTGCAGGGCTGCATCGGCTGATGCCCGTCGCCGTCGGGGTGAAACACGACTTGCGCAGGCCATATCAATGCCGCCGGGCCGTGGTTGATCTACAGTCTCACTGACTACAGTCTCGGTACGCGAGCCGGTGACGGCCCGCTGAACAAGGAGTTCGACGGCAATGATGTCCTACCTGCTCTACGACGTTCTGCTCCCCCAACTCGGCCACGATGTCGCGTCGTATTGGGCACACCTTCTGGTCATCGCCCCGATCTGACATTCGGACCCGGTGCTCACGAAAAATCCCCGCTCGGCCGTGTAGGCCGGGCGGGGATGATTCGTATGGGGTGACCGAAGATCAGACAGGCTCGGGCAGCAGCCGCGTCAACACATCCGACAGGGTGACAACGCCGATAGTGCGCGCACTGTCACCCGCCTCGGCCGACGGTTCGACGACCAGCGCCAGATGATGTCTGGTCTCGCGCATCGACTGCAGGGCGACGTAGACCGGTGTCGTCCGATCCAGCGTGTAGGCCGGGCGGGTGATCTCGGCGAGATACTCCGGCTCGGTCAACGTATCCCTCACGTGCACAACACCTTTCACTACGTCGTCGTCACTGACGAGGATGCGCAGATGGCCGCTGATCCGAGACGCCTCCCGCACGTCGTCGATCGACGCTGATGACGGTACCGACGTCGGCGCGCCACTTCCGGCCACCAGGTCACCGACGGTCAGATCCTGCAATTCCAATGCCCCGGATATCTGTGCCTGGTAACTCGCGTCCAGGGCTCCCACGTTGACCGAGTGCTCGACGAGCTGACGCAGGTCGTCTGCGTTCTGCCCGGTGCCGACGGTGTCGGCCGGCTCGACGCCCACCTTGCGTAGGCACCAGTTCGCCATGTTGTTCAGGGCCGTCAGCACCGGACGCGTGAGAAACATGAACGCGCGCATGGGGATTGCGAGCATCGTTGCCGACTTCTCGGGATGTGCGATGGCCCAGGACTTAGGAGCCATCTCGCCGACGACCAAGTGCAGGAACGTGACGATGATCAGGGCCAGGACGAAGCCGAGGACGTCCGCGAACCAGTAGGGCAGGCCGATGCTCTCGAACAGCGGCGTGAGCCAGTAGTGCACGGCCGGCTTGGTGGTCGCGCCGAGCGCGAGGGTGCAGACGGTGATCCCGAGCTGCGATCCGGCGAGTAGCACCGTCAGTTCCGAGGAGCTGCGCAGAGCAGCCCGCGCCGCCCGCGAGTTGGGGGCAGCATCCTCGAGGCGATGCCGTTTGGCCGCAAGAAGTGCGAACTCCACGGCAACGAAGAAGGCGCTCGCAGCGATCAGACCGATGGTGACGGCCAGAAAGACCCAGAGGTTGCTCATCGGTGCGCTCCTGCAGTATCGGACTCGGCCGAATTCTCGTCGTGCTCGGTTGTCCGCTCGTCGATGGTGAGGGTCAGTAGTGACGGCACGTGACTGTCGATCTCCTGCACCTCGATCGTGACGAATCGAATCGGCGTCTCGTCGTCGTTGGCGAGGTCCGCGTTGTCCGGCGGCAGATCGACCTCGATTCGGGTCCCGATATCGGGTAGCGAACCATGATGGGCGATGGCGAATCCCGCGATGGTCTCGTAGTCACCGTCGGGGAGGTCGACGCCGATGGCGCGCTCGACCTCGTCGACGTGCACCTCCCCTGCCATCGTCCAGCTGCCGTCGTCGGCGCTGACCGGGCTCGGGTCGAGTACGCCGTCGTCGTGCTCGTCGGTGATCTCGCCGACGAGCTCTTCGGCCAGGTCCTCGATGGTGATCACTCCGGTGAGACCACCGTATTCGTCGATGACACAGGCCAATTGGTTCCGTGTCGCCCGCAGCTCGCGCATCGCGTCGGGCAGGCTCTGCATCTCGGGAAGGATCAGCGCATCGCGGGTGAGGTCTGCGATGGGGGTCGAATCCGGCGCGGTGGAGGCCAACACGTCGTGCAGATGCACCACACCCACGATTCCGTCGTCCTCGTCGAGCACGGGGTATCGAGAATGTTCTTGGCCCATCAGTGTTTTCACCTCACCGAGGGTGTCGGTGTCGCGGACCGTCGCCGCACGTGAACGCGGGATCATGGCGTGTTCGACGTTGCGCGTGGGGAAGTCGAGAATGCGATCGAGCAGCGTCGACAGCTCGTCGGGCAGATCCCCGGTCTCCCGCGAGTCCGACACGATGTGCTCGAGGTCGCGTGGGCTGGCCGAATGTTCCACATCGTGCACGGGCTCGATCTTCAGCGCTTTGAGCAACAGGTTCGACGACTGGTCGAAAATGGTGATCAGCCAACCGAAGAGCTTGAGGTAGACGGTCGTCGACAACGACAGCCAGCGGGCCACCGGCTCGGGGCGGGCGATGGCGAAGTTCTTCGGAAACAGTTCACCGAAGAGCATCTGTACGAACGTCGCGAACGTGATCGCCAGAACGGCACCGAGGCCGACACCGACTGCTGTCGGAACACCGACGCCGCCCAGTATCGCTCCGAACGACTGCCCGATCAGCGGTTCGGCGACGTAGCCGACAAGCAGGCCGGTGACCGTGATACCCAGCTGTGCACCCGAGAGCATGAACGAGGTCCGCTTGGTGACGGTCAGCGTGCGAGCTGCGACGGCGTCGCCGGCCTCGGCACGCGCCTTGAGCCGGGACCGGTCGACGGTCATGTAAGCGAATTCCTGCGCAACGAAGTAACCGGTTGCGACGGTGATGAGAAAAACGACGAGCAGGCCGAGCAGAAGAGTGAGCAGAACGCTCATTCGCCGGACACCGCCTCGCACGTAGTAGCTGTAGTGCGGGGAGCCGTGTCCGGCCCGGGTTTATCGCTGTCCATGATTCCTCGAGGTCGAGTGGTGGGAGATTTGTCCGATACTACCGGGTCACGGCGCTTTCACGACGAGGACGGGGACCGGGCTGTCCAACAGAACGCGCTGCACCGTGCTGCCCATCAGGAATTTGCCGACCGCCGATCTGCGCTTGGACCCGATGACGAGCATCCCCGCACCGACGTCTGCGACGAGATCGACCAGTGCGCCGGCCGGGTCTCCGCCGTCCGGTTCGACGCGCACGGTCGTCGCAGTTCCGGGGAGAGTCCGCTCCACCTCGGCCTGCGCCGCGCTACGGTCTTCCGCCGATACGGAATCGCGGTCCACCACGGACAATACGATCAGCTCGGTCCGACGCAGCTCTGCCTCCGCGGCACCGCGTCGCAACGCTTCCTGGCCCTCGGGGGTGTTGCTCATCGCTACTGCCACTGCGCTCGCTAATGACACGGTCTCTCCCGTTGCTCGAATCCACCGAAGATCGACCTCGATGTTGTGAACTGGACTAATCAGACAAACTGTATCTAACCTGACGCTGTGACACACCACACGAAAGGTCTCTGATGGCGATATCGCCCACCCTGCTACGAACGGCCGGAGCCCTGGTGGTGGTGGGAGCAGTCACCGTCGCCGGGATCGACGCCGCTCGCAGTGCCAGCGGCTCCGATGCCCGAGCCAAATTGACACTGATAGCACCTGCTGCCGCCGGCGGCGGCTGGGACTTGGTCGCGCGCGAGTCGCAGCAGGCGCTGCGCAGCGACGGCATCGTCAACAACGCGCAGGTGGTCAACGTTCCAGGGGCCGGCGGCACCATCGGCCTGAGCCAACTCGAGAACCTCAGCGGTCAGCCCACCACGGTGATGATCACCGGCACCGTCATGCTCGGCGGCATCGCGATCAACAACTCCGACACCACCTTGGCCGACACCGTGCCGATCGCCAAGCTCGCCGAGGACTTCGAGGTGTTCGTCGTCCCGAAGGACTCGCCGATCCAGAATCTCGAGGACATGATCGAGGCCTGGCGAGCGAACCCCGGTGGCCTGCCGATCGGCGGCGGGTCGCTCGGCGGCATCGACCACATCGTGGCGGGCCAATTGGCCCAGGAAGCCGACATCGATCCAGCCGCAATCAATTACATCGCCTACTCCGGCGGCGGTGAGGTACTCACGTCGCTGCTGTCCAACACCGTCGGCGTCGCGGTCAGTGGATTCAACGACTTCCGGGACCAGATCGAAGCCGGCAACGTGCGTGCCCTCGCCGTGGCCGCGCCCGAGCCGCTCGAAGGATTCGACGTGGACACGTTCATCGAACAGGGCTACAACGTCGACCTCGTGAACTGGCGCGGAATCGTTGCACCGCCCGGGATTTCGGACGAGGACCGGCAGACGCTCGTCGACATCGTCACCGAGATGGTCGAGACCGAGCAGTGGGCGACGGCCGTCGAACGAAACCGCTGGAAGGAATCGGTCGTCACAGGAGACGAATTCGGGGAATTCCTCGAGGTCGAGCAGGCACGTATCACCGGAATTCTGGAAGAGCTGGGGCTGGTATGACAACGACGACTCCCGACACCGCAACCTCCCGCTCCTTCTGGACGGGCCGTAGCGGCCTGATCGTTCCGGCACTGCTCGTCGCACTGGGCGCATTCCTGGTCTACGGGACCATCACGATGGATGTGCCTCCCACCGCCACCTCCCCTGGCCCGCAGGTCTTTCCGGCCATCGTCGCCGGC
Source organism: Rhodococcus sp. PML026 (assembly GCF_000963615.1). NCBI lineage: Bacteria > Bacillati > Actinomycetota > Actinomycetes > Mycobacteriales > Nocardiaceae > Rhodococcus > Rhodococcus sp. PML026. The sequence goes on from NZ_KQ031376.1 coordinate 864,288, forward strand.
GGTTGCTTCGTGGTCGCCGTGTTGGTCACCATCCAACTCATGGTCAAGCCCGACGTCATCGATCGCGGCGTCGACGACGACGGCGTGCCGCACACCGGCACCGTGAGCAACTGGCGAACCCTGTCGATCACCGTCGGATCGGTGGCAGTGTTCATCGCTCTCCTCGACCCGCTCGGCTGGGTTCTCGCCGGTGCCATCCTCTTCTGGGGTGTCTCGGTCGGATTGGGTGGTCGCCGTTACGTGTTCGACGCGGCCGTCGCGCTGCTGGTCTCGAGCGCCGTCCAGATCGCATTCTCCGCGGGCCTCGGCCTGACCTTGCCCGGCGGCGTTCTCGCCCAGATCTTCTGACGGAGCTGAATTTTCGATGGATTCATTGAGCAATCTTCTCGACGGGTTCGGCACTGCGCTGACTCCGATGAACCTGGTGTGGGTGTTCGTGGGCGCACTGCTCGGCACCGCCGTGGGCGTGCTACCCGGACTCGGTTCTGCCATGGCGGTGGCGCTTCTGCTGCCGGTCACGTTCACTCTCGACCCCACCGCGGCGCTGATCATGTTCGCGGGTGTCTACTTCGGCGGCCTGTTCGGCGATTCCATCTCCGGCATCCTGATGAACACCCCCGGCAACAGCACCGCCATCGCCGGAACGTTCGAGGGCCACCGGATGGCCAAGAACGGCAGAGCCCCACAAGCTTTGGCCACCTCGGCCATCGGCGCGTTCATCGGCGGAATCGTCGCGACGACCCTGGTGGTGTTCTTCGCCCCGACGCTCGCATCGTTGGCGACCAACTTCGGTCCGGCCGAGTACCTCGCGCTGGCAGTGTTCGCCTTCATCGCTACCTCCGCGGTGGTCTCCGACTCCGCTCTCAAGGGATTGACCGCACTGCTGATCGGTCTCACCCTGGCCGTGATCGGCATCGACGGTCCGTCGGGCGCTTCACGATTCACCTTCGAAGTACCTGCCTTGTTCGACGGCATTCACATCGTCGTCATCACCGTCGCGATGCTCGCGCTCGGCGAGGTCATCCACATCGCTTCGAAGATCGGTCGTCCCGAGGACCGGTCGTTGATCAAATCGCAGGGCCGCCCCTGGCTGAGCAGGGCCGAGTTCCGCGACGCACTGCCGGCCTGGCTGCGAGGCACGGCATTCGGCGTGCCGTTCGGTGTCATTCCTGCCGGAGGTGCGGAGGTGCCGAGTTTCCTCGCGTACGGCACCGAGCGCAGGCTCGACCGCAAGCGCGAGAAGCCGATGTTCGGCAAGGGTGCCATTCGCGGTGTCGCCGGACCGGAGGCCGCTGGAAACTCCACAGCCGGAACGGCAATGGGAGCGCTACTGGCGCTGGGGCTGCCGACGTCGGCGACAGCGGCCATCATGTTGGCTGCATTCCAGCAGTACGGCATGCAGCCCGGACCGCTGTTGTTCGAGCGCAGCGGCGACATCGTCTGGGCCCTACTGGCGAGCCTGTTCGTGGCCATGATCGTGCTGCTGATCCTCAACCTGCCGTTCGCACCGTTGTGGGCGCAGCTGCTGAAGATCCCGAAGAACTACCTGTACGCGGGTATCTCGGTGTTCGCCGCCCTCGGCGTCTATGCGTCCAGTGCGTCGATCGTGGATCTGATCTTCATGCTCGGGCTCGGCATCGTCGGATTCATGATGCGGCGCTACGACATTCCGCTCGCACCGGTGTTGATCGCCGTGATCCTCGGCCCACTCGCCGAGGAATCACTTCGCCGCGCACTGGCCGTCAGCGAGGGCGACCCGTCGATTCTGGTCAGTAGCGGCATCACCATAGTGCTCTACGCATTGATGATCATCGCCGTGGTGTTCTCGATCGTCAGCAAGATCCGCGCCCGCAAGACCGCCGACTTCTGAGTACGCCCCGCGCAGTGGTGTGGCTCTGTTCTCGGGTCGTTCCGCAGGCTCCACTCCTGCGCGCCCGCAGGCGCATAACCACACCACTGCGAAGCACTCAGTGCTGCAGAGCCGGGTAATCCGTGTAGCCCTTGGCACCGTCGGTGTAGAACGTGCTCTGGTCCGGCTCGTTCAGCGGCAGATCCTCACGCCAGCGGTACGCGAGATCGGGGTTCGCGATTGCCGGACGTCCGACCACGACGGCGTCGCCGACGTTGTCGTCGAGCAGCGACAGCGCTTCGTCGCGAGTGGTGATCTCACCGAAGCCGCTGTTGACGAGCACGGCACCACCGAACGCCTGCCGCAGATCCTGTACCAGCTCGCCCGACGGATCCTTGTGCAGCACACTGAGGTACGCCAGACCCAACGGCGCGAGCCGCTCGACCAGCGCGCGGTAGGTGGCACGCACGTCGTCGGAGTCCGTCTCGAGCGCATCCTGAATGTTGTGCTCGGGCGAAATGCGGATGCCGACCTTGCCGGCTCCGAGTGCCGCGGCCACGGCCTCGACCACCTCGGCCACGAACCGCGCCCGGTTCTCCGGCGAACCGCCGTACTTGTCGTCACGCTGGTTCGAGGCGGGCGAAAGGAACTCGTGCAACAGGTAACCGTTGGCACCGTGAACCTCGACGCCGTCCATACCGGCAGCGACCGCATTCTTCGAGGCCTGTACGAAATCGGCAATCACCGAGGGCAGTTCGTCCTCCCGCAGTGCACGCGGGGTGGGGTACGCCTTCTTTCCCTCGTACGTGTGAGTCTCGCCGTCGATGGCGATGGCACTGGGGCCGACGACCTCACGGCCACCCGTCGTCGCCTCGTGGGTCACGCGCCCGGCATGCATCACCTGAGCGAAGATCAGCCCGCCGTCGGCATGCACTGCGTCGGCCACATTGCGCCACCCCTCGATCTGCTCGTCGGTCACCAGACCGGGCTGACCGGGGAAGCCCTGGCCCGCATGGCTCGGGTAGGTGCCTTCACTGACGATGAGACCGAGGGACGCCCGCTGCTTGTAGTGCTCGACCACCAGCGGACCCGGCACTCCGTCACGTCCTGAGCGCACCCGCGTCAGCGGAGCCATCACCAACCGGTTGTCGAGCTTCAGGTCACCGAGCGTCAACGGGGAAAACAACTTCATGGTTCTCTATCTCCTTACGAGTGCGTGCACAGTCCTTGCCACTGATCACTCGAACGACCGAGATCCATGAAGCTATTCCGATCCGAGACATTGCTCACTCACAGGATGTACAGCATCTCCTGGTACGTCGGCAGCGGCCAGAGATCGTCGGCCACCATTGCCTCGAGGGTGTCGGCCGCAGAACGGACAGCCGCCATCGCAGGCAACAGTTCGTCCTTGGCGTGGGTGGCCTCGGCCAGAGCGTCGCCGCCCGGATTCGCTTCGAGGGCGGTCTTCAATGTCGCCAACGCTGCGCGCAGCTCCGACAGTGGAGCCGAGACTGCGTGCAGCGCAGTCATGTCCACGTCGTCGACGCCCGCGCCCTTGAGCGCACTGACGTTCTGCGCCAATTCCGTCTGGTAGCGCAGTGCAGCGGGAAGGATCGATGTCTGACCCATTTCCAGCGTCAACCGCGCTTCGACGAACACCGTCAACGCGTACTGCTCGAGCCCGATTTCGTAGCGCGAGTGCATCTCTCGGTGGTTGAACACCTTGTACTTCTCGAACAGTTCCATCGCCGACTCGGAAATCAACTCCGGCAACGCGTCGAGCGTCGTACGCAGGTTCGGTAGGCCGCGTGCCTCGGCCTCGATCTGCCAGTTGTCGGAGTAGCCGTCGCCGTTGAACACCACCGCGCCGTGTTCGGTGATGATCTCGGTCAGCAGATTCTGCACGGCGGTGTCGAAATCGGTGCCGTCGGCGACGGCCGCTTCGAGGTTGGTCGCCATGTAGTCGAGCGCCTCGGCCATGATCGTGTTGATCGTGACCATCGGGCCGTTGACGGTCTGCATCGAACCGGGGGCGCGGAACTCGAACCTGTTGCCGGTGAAGGCGAACGGGCTGGTTCGGTTGCGGTCGCCGGGATCGGTCGGCAGTACGGGCAGGGTGTCGGCACCGATCATCATGGTGCCCTTGCCTTTCGAGGATGTGGCTGCGCCCTTGGCGATCTGGTCGAACACGTCGGCGAGCTGATCGCCGAGGAAGATCGAGATGATCGCGGGCGGAGCCTCGTTGGCACCGAGGCGGTGATCGTTGGTCGCCGACGCCACCGATGCGCGCAGCAGACCGCCGTACTTGTGCACCGCGCGGATGACGGCGGCACAGAAGACGAGGAACTGCGCGTTGTCGTGGGGGTTGTCGCCGGGCACCAGCAGCGATCCCAGGTCGGAGTTGCCGAGGGAGAAATTGACGTGCTTGCCGGAGCCGTTGACGCCCTCGAAGGGCTTCTCGTGGAACAGGCACTCCATGCCGTGCTTCTTGGCAATGGTCTTGAACGTCGTCATCAACAGTTGCTGGTGATCGGCCGCGATGTTGCCGCGCTCGAACATCGGCGCGATCTCGAACTGTCCGGGTGCTACCTCGTTGTGCCTGGTCTTGGCAGGAATGCCGAGCTTGAACAGCTCACGCTCGGTGTCCATCATGAAGCCGAGCACGCGCTCGGGGATTGCACCGAAGTAGTGGTCGTCGAATTCCTGACCCTTGGGCGGCTTCGAGCCGAACAGGGTGCGACCTGCATTGAGCAGGTCGGGACGGGCCAGGAAGAAGTGCCGGTCGACGAGGAAGTACTCCTGCTCCGGGCCACAGAACGAGACGATGTTCTCGATGTTCTCGTGTCCGAACAGCTTCAGGATGCGCTCGGCATGTCCGCCCATCGCCTGCTGCGAACGCAACAGCGGCGTCTTGTGGTCGAGGGCCTCACCGGTCATCGAGACGAACACCGTCGGGATACACAGGGTGTTACCGTTCGGGTTCTCGAGGACGTACGCCGGGCTGGTGACGTCCCAGCCTGTGTATCCGCGTGCCTCGAACGTGTTGCGCAGGCCGCCGTTGGGGAAGCTCGACGCGTCGGGCTCGCCCTGAATCAGCGTCTTGCCTGCGAATTCGGCGAGCGCACTGCCGTCACCGACGGGATCGAAGAAGCTGTCGTGCTTCTCGGCCGTCAACCCCGTGAGCGGGTAGAAGACGTGCGCGTAGTGCGTTGCGCCCTTCTCCAGAGCCCAGTCCTTCATCGCCGACGCCACCGCGTCGGCCACCATGGGGTCGAGCTTCTTGCCCTTGTCGATCGTGGCCATCACCGACTTGAAGACCGACTTGGGCAGTCGCTTCTGCATGACGACCTTGCTGAAGACGTTCTCACCGAATATCTCGCCCGGCTTCTCGTCTCCGACGAAGCTGACCGCAGGCGGCACGTACGCCTCGACGTCTTTGATCGCCTGCAGGCGGACGGTATTTCCACTCATGGCTACCCCTTGGCAAGGTGCGCTCCGCACCTGGTGTGTGCGGAGTCCGACTCGGCGACTGTACGAATGCCTCGTGGCGGTGGTGTTTCGTCGCTGTGTCCACTGCAATGCAAAACCGTCGGAAGGCAGGAGTTTCCTTCCCCGCAGACGGGGGTAACTGCGTAGCCAGCGTAATCAACCGGAAAGCGTGGCCCCATGACCCACGAACTGACCGTCCGCCGCGTGATCGACGCTCCTCCCGCCTCCGTCTTCACCGCGCTCGCCAATCCCGAGGTCCAGGCCGCGGTCGACGGCTCGGAAATGCTCCGCGGCGCGATCGATCCGACGCCGCTGAACGCGGTGGGCGACACCTTCGCGATGGATATGTATCAACCGGAACTGGGCGAGTACGTCATGGAGAACACCGTCTTCGTGTTCGAGCAGGACCGACGCATCGGTTGGATTCCCAATCGCCAGGGCATGGAACCCCGTGGCACGCGGTGGTCCTGGGAACTCGAGGAGGTCGCCCACGACAGGACAGCGCTGACGCAGGTCTACGACTGGTCCCGCGTCACCGATCCGGAGTTTCGAAAGATGGCCGGCTTTCCGAGGGTGACCGAAGAACAGATCGTCGGCACGATGCGCCGTCTCGCAGAACACCTCGGCGTCACCGTCGAGAACTGATCCATCGAAAGAGAGAACCTCATGGTCGACGTCACCCGAACCTTCACCGCCGCTGTCGCGCTCGACAAGGCCGCGGCATTCCTGCGCGACTTCTCCAATGCGTCGGCGTGGGATCCGGGAACCGAGAGCTGCACCCAGGTCTCCGACGGCCCGGTGGCCGTCGGAACGCAGTGGCACAACGTCTCGAAGTTGTTCGGAGTCACCACCGAACTGACGTATACGTTGGTCACCGACGAGCCCGATCACGTCGTGCTCGAGGGAAAGAACAAGACGGCAACCAGCGTCGACGACATCACGCTGACAGCCGAGGGCCCCGGGTCGACCCGGATCGACTACCACGCGCACGTCGAATTCAACGGTGCGGCAAAGGTTGCGGGCCCGTTCCTGAAGGCGGGCTTCGAGGCGAAGGTCGCTCCGGAGACCGTGGAAAAGATGACCGCCGCGCTGGAAAGACTGTGACCTCGGCGCTTCCGAGCTCAGTATCTCGCGGTCAATTTCGTTTCAGCGCAGGTTTTTTCGCGAGGACGGTGAGGTTGTCGGCCGAGGACTCGTGTCGGTCCGGCGCGATGCGTTCGCCGTCGTCGCCGTAGACGGCGATCAGTTCGAGGCCCGCGCCGGCCACCAGAGTGCGGACGTCGTCGAGGGTCGAGAAGTGCATGACGAGTGCGAATTCGTGGGCTTGCAACGGGGCCAGAGCCCACGATCGGTGATCCTCGGCTTTCGACCGATTGACGAGCCAGTTCCGCACACCGCGCACCTGCGCAGACGGATCGAGCAGACGACGTCCGACGGCGACGAGAAGTGCTCGCAGCGAGAACTGTGGCCGAGTCGTCGGTCGCCGTAACTGAAACGGGCTCTCCAGATACGACCGGCCACCTCGATTGAGCGTCGAGAAGACCACGACGCCTGTCTCGTCGGTCACCCGCGCGAATTCGGCCAGTACGCGGCGGCGTTGCTCGTGGGTCACGGTATCGAGTCCGTTGTTGCTGAAGACGACCAAGCCGAACTCACCGTCCTCGAACGCCGCCAGGTCACGAGCGTCGGCGACGTGCGCCGGAAGATCGGGAAAATTCTTCCGGAAAGCGTCGATCATGTTGGGGGCGTAGTCGATTGCCACGTAACGCTCGGACAGCAATCGCAGCAGCGGTGTGGTGCGGCCGCTCCCCACACCCACGTCCAGCACCGGAACCCCGCGGGCCAGGTCTGCGGCGGCGACCAAGGCTGCGGCCTCACCGCGATCGAGAAATCCGTCGGTGGGTCCCATGAATTCCACGTACGTGGCGGCGACCCGAGCATCGTCGAAAACACCCCGGTTGGAGTCGGTGGACAACTCGGACACCTCCACGTTGACGAGCTGCGGACGTACCGCAACTGCCGACGACCGTACCGACGAACCCTGAGGCGCGCCTGAGGTGCTGCCCCGGCATCTCGGCACAGGTATGGTCTGGTTCCCCTCGTCCGTGCATCATCGACATATGACGAATTCGTACGACGCGTGGCCCGAACTTCGAGTCGACAGCTGGGCGGACACGCGCGACACGGTGCAACTGTGGACCCAGATAGTCGGCAAGACCCGAATGGCGTTGTCTCCCCCGCTCAACCACTGGTGGGGAGTTGCGCTGTACGTCGACGCCTCGGGCCTGACGACGTCGCTGATGCCGCTCGGCGATCGAGGCCTCGAGATTCGCTTCGACTTTCTCGCACACCAGTTGATCCTCGCCACCACCGATGGCGAGCGCCGAACCATGAAGCTCGAGCCTCGAACCGTTGCCGACTTCTACGCCGAGTACACCGATCTGCTCTCCGGGCTCGGCGTGGAGGCTCCGATCGTGGCAGTGCCGGTCGAACTGCCACACGCGACACCGTTCGCCGAGGACGTCGAGCACGCGTCGTACGACGCCGATGCCGTCCAGAAGTTCTGGCGAGCGCTCGTCAGCGCTGATCGGGTGTTCTCGGAGTTTCGAGCCGGCTTCCGCCGCAAATCCAGCCCGGTCCACTTCTTCTGGGGCGCTTTCGATCTCGCTGTCACACGATTCTCCGGAAGGCCTGCACCACAACATCCCGGTGGTGTTCCGAACTGTCCCGACTGGGTGATGCACGAGGCATACAGCGACGAGGTGTCGAGCGCCGGGTTCTGGCCGGGCGGGGCCGCGGAGGGCGCGTTCTACGCGTACGCCTACCCGAACCCGGACGGCTACGACAGTCATCCGGCCGTCACCGCCCCCGCGTACTTCGATCGTGATCTCGGCCAGTACGTACTTCCGTACGAGTCCGTCCGCACCGCCGAGGACCCCGACGCACTTCTGCTCGCCTTTCTCGAGAACACCTATCGCGCTGCCGTCGAGACCGCCCACTGGGACTAGCTCGGGTGGGGCGGTCATCGTTCCCCCCATTCGGGGGTATCCCACGGGTGACCCGGATCACTACCGTTCGTCGCATTCGGTATCGCACATATACCCGATACCCGACAAAAACGGAGGAACCATGACCGCTGTCTCGCCCGAGGATCCGGGCGTCGCCACTCCGACCCCACCGGCGGTGCAGACGAAGACGAGCGTCCGCCGAGTTGCGGTTGCCAGTGGTATCGGCACCACGATCGAGTTCTACGACTTCTTCATCTACGGCACTGCCGCCGCGCTCGTCTTCCCCACGATTTTCTTCCCGGCGCTCGGATCGACCGCGGGCACCGTGGCGTCGTTCGCGACGTTCGCCGTCGCGTTCATCGCCAGGCCCGTCGGTGCGGTGCTGTTCGGCCACTTCGGCGACCGCATCGGTCGTAAGAAGACCCTGATCTCGACCCTGCTGTTGATGGGGGTGTCCACCTTCGCGATCGGTCTACTGCCCGGCGCAGCGACCATCGGAGTCGCAGCCCCGATCATTCTGGTACTGCTCAGATTCGGGCAGGGATTTGCCGTCGGCGGAGAGTGGGCGGGTGCCACGCTGCTCACGGCCGAGTACGCACCTGCCGGCAAGCGTGGGTTCTATGCGATGTTCCCGCAGCTGGGACCCTCGGCCGCGTTCATCTTCTCCAGTGCGACCTTCCTCGCCACCGGCCTGCTGTTCGGCGACACAAACGAGACCTTCCTCAACTACGGGTGGCGAATTCCGTTCCTGCTCAGCGCTGTTCTGGTCCTCATCGGCCTCTACATGCGGTTGGCCATCGAAGAGACTCCGGTCTTTCGAGCCAACAAGCTCGCCGAGGAGCACGCTCCGGCGAACTCGGCACCGACCAAACTGCCGATCTTCGACGCATGGCGCATCCAGAAGCGTGAAATCATCACTGCGGCAGGCGCATTGGCGTCTCTCTTCGCCTTCTTCTACATGGGGACCGCATACCTGACGAGCTACGGCACCAAAACCCTCGGGTTCGACCGCCCGTTCGTGTTGGTCACCGGGATAGGCGCTGCGGTGATCTTCGGTATCGCCATCGCCACCTCGGCAACCTATTCCGATCGCGTCGGCCGACGTCGGGTCATCATGGCGGCGTGCATCGTCGCGGTGCCGTGGTCGATAGCACTGTTCCCCTTGCTGGACTCGGGCTCACCGGTCGCGTTCGTGATCGGCATGTGCGTGACGCTCGCGATCTTCGGTGTTGCGTACGGCCCGACCGGAGCTCTGCTTCCGGAGCTCTTCCAGACCCGATTCCGTTACACCGGAGCAGGTTTGGGCTACAACCTCGCCGGCGTTCTCGGTGGCGCGATTCCGCCGATGCTTGCCGCACCGCTCACGGCCGCGTTCGGCAGTATCTCGATCGGCGTGATGCTGGCTCTGCTGTCGGTGCTGAGTCTGGTCTGCACCAAGAGACTGATCGAGACCAAGGATGTCGACATGGCGTAAGGGCCCACAACCGACACACACACAAAGAACCGCGGCCACCCGGAAATCGGGTGGCCGCGGTTCTTACCAGCTGTCCTGGAACGAGACTCAGTCGTCGCCACGGGGCGGCGGCTGAACGTCGACGCCACCGGAGTTGTGCTCCGGTCCCGCCGCGGGGTGCTCGGCCGGTACGCGACCGCGAGTCTTGGCGGCCTCACTGTCCTTGGTGGCACCCTCGGCGAACTTGCGACGCCAGCTCTCCTCGGGACGGTAGGGGCCCGGCTTCGGCCGAACCTTGCCACCCGGGAAGGCCAATCGCGCGATGGTCCGCTGGACCATCCCCCACTGCTGAAAGAACGGCCCGGTGTTGTAGGGCAATTCGTAGCGCTCGCAGATGTCCTTGATCTTCGGCGCGACGTCCGAGTACCGAGTGCTGGGCATGTCCGGGTACAGGTGGTGTTCCACCTGGTAGCTCAGGTTGCCGCTCATCAGGTGGAACAGCGGTCCGCCGTCGATGTTGGCGGCGCCGACGAGCTGGCGAACGTACCATCCGCCGCGGGTCTCGTTCTCGACCTCTTCCTGGCTGAACGTGTATGCCTGGTCCGGGAAGTGACCGCAGAAGATGATCGCGTTCGACCAGACATTGCGAATGATGTTGGCGGTGAAGTTGGCGGCCACCGTCGAGAGGAACGTGCTCTCGACACCACTGACCCGACTGTCCAACAGGGCGGCCGTCCGGCGGTTCTTGCCGAAACGCGCGGATCCCCGCAGCTTGGACGCGAGGCGAGACCTCTTGCTCTCGGGTAGACGACCACCCGAGGCGAGCTGCGCCAGCGCGAATGCCCCGGCACTGATCAGCGGCCAGCCCACGTAGTCCTTGACGAACTGCTTCCGTGCCTTGACGCCGATGCCCTTGAGGTCCTCGACGAGCTCCTTGACGGGCTTCTCTCCGCGACGGATAGCCTCGATGTCGAGATCGTGCAGGGCGACGCCCCACTCGAAGAACGCCATCAGCAGCACGTTGTAGAACGGCTGGGCCAGGTAGACGGGGCTCCACTTCTGACGTGGATCGATACGCATGATCTCGTAGCCGAGATCCTTGTCCTTGCCGCGAATGTTCGTGTACGTGTGGTGCACGTAGTTGTGGGAGTGCTTCCACGAGTTGGCGGTGGACGCGGTGTCCCAGTCCCACACCGAGGAGTGGATTTCCGGATCGTTCATCCAGTCCCACTGGCCGTGCATGACGTTGTGGCCGATCTCCATGTTCTCGAGGATCTTCGCGATGCCGAGGCATGCGGTGCCGGCCAGCCACGCCGGCTTGCTGGTGGAGCCGAGCAACAGCACGCGGCCGGCAACCAGCAGCTGACGCTGGGCTGCGATCACCGAGGTGATGTACTTGCGGTCCTTGTCACCGAGGCTGGAGTACACCTCGTCGTGAATGGCGTCGAACTCCTTGGCGAGTTCGGCGATCGTCTCGTCACTCAGGTGCGCCAGCGGGTTCACCGGCTCATCGGTGTCGGTGACGCGCCTGGTGGTTTCGTCGATAGACATACATTCCCCTGTTCGAATGGAAGATCAGAGTTCGATTTCGATGTCGCCCTCAGCAGTGTTGACACAGATCCGAACCGCTTGCCCCGTAGGTTCGGAGATATCCCCGTTACGTAGGTCACGTAAACGCCCCTTCCTCAGGGTACCTACGCACGTATGGCAGATGCCGATTCGGCAGCCGTACGTCAAATCCAGGCCGGCTTCCTCGCCCGCGGCGAGAATCGTTGTGCCGCCGTCGCACTCGACGTCCTTCTCGCTGTTGACGAAGCGCACGGTTCCGCCTTCACCAGCGTCGTCTCCACCGCCGATGACGGGCTGGAAACTCTCGTAATGGAAGCGTTCCGACTCGCCCTGGTCTTTCCAGTACGAGCGCAGGTCGTCGAGATGCTCGCCCGGACCGGAGCAGAATGCTTCTCGCTCACGCCAATCCGGGACCAGTTCGTCCAGTTCCGACGCCTTCATCCGACCTTCGTCACTGGTGATACGTAGCTTCACCGTCAGTCCGCCGTGCTTGGCTTCCAGTTCCTCGAGCGTATCCGCGAACATCAACTGTTCACGGTTGTGCACCGAGTGCACCACGACCACGTCGCGGACCTGGTCGTGATGATCCAGGGATCGCAACATGCTGATGATCGGAGTGATGCCACTACCGGCGCTGATGAACACCATCTTGTCCGGAACCGGACTCGGAATCGTGAACTCACCCTCGACCTCGCTGAGCCGGACGATATCGCCGGTTCTGATGGTACCCACCAGATACGGCGACACCGTGCCGGACGGCACGAGCTTGGGACTGACGCTGACCAACCCGTCCTCCGGGTCCGGATCGGACGTCAACGAGTACGCCCGCCAGTGATAGCGGCCGTCGATCAACACCCCGAGCCGTACGTACTGGCCCGGCGTGTGACCCTGCCACTCGAAACCGGGACGGATGTACACCGACACGGCCTCGGATCCCTCGGGAACCACACGTTCGACCTTGCCGCGGAGCTCACGAGTGGTCCACAGCGGATTGATCATCGACAGATAGTCGTCGGGCCGGAGCGGATTGAACAACGACCGGACTGCGCGCAGCATCGTCCGTCTCACAAAAGAAACCTGGGGCTTGGCCCCCCGTTCAGCCATACTCAACGGTAACCCCGGGCGGCCTGCCGCGCGCCGGAATTGCTCAGACTCGAATGAGACTGCTACACAACATGAACAGAACCGGGAAATACCGACCGGTCAGCGTGCTCGCGACACTCGGTCTCCCAAGGCGGCACTGACCTTGCCGTACCAGCCCAGCGGCCGGATACCTCGAGTGGGTACATCCGCCAACAACGCCTCGGCTGTTTCCTCGGCATCGATCTTGTTGTCGCCGATGCCACCGGTCGCCCCGCGCTTGGCCCACCCCACCACGTAACACCCGGGCACCGGAGTGCCGTCGGCCGCGGTGACGCGGCCGCCCTCGTTACGGATGGTGCCGGTGATGTCGTCGAACGGGACGCCCGGCGACGGTGTTCCGCGATAACCGATCGCGAGCAGCACCAGCTCCGTCGAGAGAGTGACCGCGTGTTCACCCACTCCCACCTCGATGGACTCCACCGAGCCCTGCCCGTGCACAGCAGAAGGTGCCCGCCCGAAGGCGAACACGATGCGACGCCCGTGCGCGCCGGATCCGAGATCGACCCGGGCCGCACCGGCCAGCGCCGATGCGGGAGCGGACAACGGCAGCCGGTCGATCGCGTCGAAAATTCCGTCCGGTCCCGCCACGACGACGTCGACTCCGGCGCGATCGACGAGCGCCTTGCACTCCGATCGTGTGAATGCCGCGAACTCCGGTCCTCGTCGCGCCAGGACGACCACCTCTCGCACGCGATTGCGACGGAGCTCTGCCAACGCGTGTGGGGCGATCTCGGTTCCGTTCAGAGAATCGGGATCGGCCGTGAGAATGCGCGCGGCGTCGAGGGCGACGTTGCCGTTGCCGATGATGGTGACGCGGTCGACGCCCGTGAGATCGATGGCGTCGGCGGGGACGTCGGGATGCCCGGTGTACCAGCCGACCAGGGTGCGCGCGCTGACCGAATTGTCGAGATCGACACCGGGAATCTCGAGCGCTCGATCCTTGTCGGCACCGACGGCATAGACGACGGAGTCGAACTTTCGAGCCAACTCGACGTGATCGACGTCCTTGCCCACCTCGATGCCGAGCTTCATCGTCACGCGTGGGTGCGCGAAGATTCCACGAAAGTGCTCGCTGATGCGTCGAGTGCCGAGGTGGTCCGGTGCCACGCCGTAGCGCGCCAGACCGCCTGCGGTCGGCAGCCGGTCGTAGAACGTGATCGTGGTTCCCGGCACGCGCAGCAGGGCTTGCGCGGTGTAGCAGGCCGCCGGACCGGTGCCCACGATGGCAATGCTGACCGGAGGCAGCTCGTTGACCGTCGCCACCGGAAAGCGCGGCTCACCCCACTCCGCAACCGCCGGCTTGTCGCGGTAGTAATCCGCGTTGATCTCGGCGTAGATCTGCTGGTCCGGAGTCAACCGGGACACCCGGGTGATCGCGTCGACCGGGCACGCATCCGCACACGCACCGCAGTCGATGCACGATCGTGGATCGATGTAGAGCAGCTCGGTCTTACCGAAATCCGGCTCGTCGGGGGTCGGATGAATGCAGTTGACCGGGCACACCGACAGGCAGGATGCGTCGTTGCAACAGTTCTGCGTGATCGCGAACGGCATGGGTTATCGGATGTCCTTCACGGCCTCGAAAAGTGTTTTCTCGAACAGTGTGGTCAGAGCATGTGCAGACGACGGTAGATCATCTCCGCCGGCTTGGTGATCAAACCGCAGTCGAGAAGAAATGCCATCAGATGCTCGCTCGAGGTGCGCATCATCGTGTGGTGGTGGGCGTTGTTCTTCGCTTCCTTCACAGCACGGTCGACGTCGAGACCCGCTGCTGCGTAGACCTCCTTGTTGACCATGTTGGACACGATCAGTCGAGCGGCGATCGCGACGACGAGCGCACTGGCCTTGCGGCGAGCCGGACTCTTGCCTTCGATGTCTTCACGCATCTGCGCGCGCGCGAAGGTCATGTGTCGCGATTCCTCGACGACGTGGATCTTGCTGGTGGTGCGCACGAGGGGCAGTACGTTCTCGCCGCGCATCCAGTCGCGCTGCATGACGTCGAGAACTTCTTCGGCGACGAGGATGCCGCCGTAGGCGACCTCGGCGGAGGCCAGGGCCTTGAATCCGCGGCCGAGTTCGATGCTCGACCGGCGCGGCAGGTACGCCTTGATGCCCATCTTCTGGCAGGCCCGAGCGAACATGATCGAGTGACGGCACTCGTCGGCGATCTCGGTGAGCGCGAACTGGAAATCCGAGTTGGACGAGTCCTTGCAGTACTGATCGCGCAACACCATCTGCTGCAGGATCATCTCGAACCAGATGCCGGTGCTCATGATCGAGCAGACCTCGTGGCGAGTGAGCGTGATGCGCTGTTCTTCGCTCATCTCGTCCCACAACTTCGTGCCGTAGAGCGTGCTCCACTCCGGATTGAGACCGTAGAGGGACGGATCGAGATCGGCCTCCCAGTCGACCTCTTCGGCCGGGTCGTACGACAGCTGGGCGGCGGAATCGAGCAAACGTGCGGAAACATCCTCGGGCTCGAGGACATCGTTCCTGGAGAGTGTGCTGGTCATCGCCGTCGTTCCTTTCATCGTCGAACAGGAGTGGTTAGCTGTTACGGAGATTACCAGGTACTTGTCGACACAGATAGTCACTCGGGCAGAATCGCCCGAATTCTTTTCGTCGGGGCACCTAGAGTTCGAGCGTGCAGAGAACGAAGAAGCGCCAGTGATCGCAGCACTGAGGTCCGCCCTCGCCCGCACCCCGATGCGCCTCTACGCGGCGGGAATGGTGTCGGCCAACGCCATCGGGGCGGTCATCGTCTTCGTGTTGGCGCGGTTCATCTTGCCGCTGCCGGTCGGATCGGAGGAGATCCTGTTCTGCTCTGGAGGTCACTCCGCAGGCTGCGCTCCTGACCGCAATTACCTCGCGTTCTTCGTATACCTACCGGTCGCGATCGGTATAGGGATCGCGCTCGGACTTCGCGTTGCGAGACCGCTCGTCGAGTGGCTGCACACCGGCGGCACGCCGTCGGACGAGACCACGATCGCCGTGATCCGGCTACCCCTCCGGCAACTCGGCGTGCACGTTCTGTTGTGGGCGCTCGGTGTTGCGGTGTTCGTCGGCGTCAACGCCTCGGCCGGGGCTGCGCTGTCGATCATCGTGGCCATCGCCGTCAGCTTCGGCGGACTGGCGACCTGCTCGCTGGGCTACCTGGTGGCCGAACGCACCCTGCGGCCGATCACCGCCGCGGTGATGGAAGTCAGCGAGGTCACCGACGCCGCGGCGCTCGGCGTGAAACTGCGCGTCGTCCTGATCTGGGTACTGAGCACGGCCATTCCCATCCTGGGGCTCGGGCTGATCGGACTCGGCCGACTGATCGATACCGTCTACCCCCGGACGTCGACCTGTCCCCCGCGATGGTCTCGCTGTCTGCCATCGCCCTCGTCGTCGGCTTCGGCGGCATGTTCCTCGTCGGTCGCTCGGTGTCCGATCCGCTGCATCAGGTGAGCTCTGCCATGCAGCGAGTGGAGGCCGGTGCCACCGATACCCGCGTCGACGTCTACGACGCGTCCGAGATCGGAAGACTGCAGAACGGGTTCAACAAGATGGTCGTCGGTCTCGACGAGCGGGAGCGACTCCGCTCGCTGTTCGGCCGGCACGTGGGCCACGACGTCGCCCAGCGCGCGTTGGCCAGCGCGCCCCGTCTCGGCGGCGAAAACCGAACCGTCGCCGTCCTGTTCATCGACCTGGTCGGCTCCACCGCACTGGCCGAGCGCGAATCCGCCGCGACGGTAGTGGACCTGCTCAATCGATTCTTCGCAGTGGTCGTCGAACACGGCGAGCGCAACGGCGGCTTCGTCAACAAGTTCGAGGGCGATGCCGCCCTGCTGATCTTCGGCGCTCCGGTCGATCATCCCGACCCGGCCACCGCGGCGCTGCGCACTGCACGCACCCTCGCCGCCGCGCTTCGAGCCGACGGCGGATTCGAGATCGGTATCGGCGTCACGTACGGGCCGGTGATCGCCGGCAACATCGGGGCCGAGTCCCGTTTCGAGTACACCGTCATCGGCGACACGGTGAATCAGGCTGCGCGGCTCACCGATCTCGCAAAAGACGACCCCGATACCGACGTGCTCACATCGTCGACGGTGCTCGAACACGCAACCTCGGACGAGCGGCAACTGTGGGAATCGGGTCGGTCCGTGACCCTTCGCGGGCGATCCGCACCGACGGTTCTGGCGGCTCCGATACTGCGCGGCGAACAGGCGAGCACGCGGTAGAAAATTCGAAGGTTTCCCTTTCGGTGCCGATGGGGCATACCCCCCGAACCAACCCACCCATCGCGCTGGCGCGAGACATTTGCTGGTACAACGTCTCTCGCTCCGAAAGGCACCCATGCCCGCAATTCTGTTCGGCTCCATCAGCACTCTCGTCGACACCTCCGAGCTACAGCGACGCTCGTTCAACGAGGCCTTCGCCGCCCACAATCTGAACTGGAACTGGTCGCAGGACGACTACCGGTCCATGCTCGGATCGAACGGCGGTGCCGACCGCATCAGCGAATACGCGTCGAGCACCGGAACCGAGGTGGACGCGGCCGCAGTGCACGCCACCAAGTCCGAGATCTTCCAGCGATTGATCGGCGAATCCGACGTCAAGACGCGACCGGGCGTGGCCGACACGATCGACTCCGCGAAAGCGAACGGGTTGAAGGTCGGCTTCGTGACCACGACCTCGCGAGAGAACATCGACGCACTGCTCGCTGCCCTGTCTCCCGAGCTCACCGCCGATTCGTTCGACATCATCGTCGACGCCTCCTCGGTCGACGCAGGCAAGCCCGACCCCGCGTCGTACGAATTTGCCCTGAAGACGTTGGGCGAGAACGCGTCCGACAGTGTGGCCATCGAGGACAACGCCGGTGGAGTGCAGGCGGCAGCGGCAGCGGGCGTCACCTGTGTCGCGTTCCCGAACGAGAACACTGCCGGTACCGATTTCGGCTCGGCCACCGACACCGTCGATGCACTCGATCCCGAGCGCGTCCGCGCACTGATTTCAGCCTGAGCGGAGCCTGCGGAGTGAGCATTTTGCCTGATCCTTCAACCATCTCAGGAGCAACAAGTGAGTAATCTTCAGGCCCAGGTCGTCGCCGGCGACAGATCGTTTCGTGTCGAGGGATACGAGCGGATCGAATACGACTTGATCTACGTCGACGGAGTGTTCGCGATCGAGAACACCGAATTGGCCGACAGCTACCGTCCGTACGGGCGCGCCCTGATGGTTGTCGACGAATCGGTGCACGCCATCTACGGCGACCGGATCGGTGCATACTTCGATCACCACGGCATCGCCCTGACGGTGGTGCCGGTCCACATTGCGGAGACCGCGAAATCACTCGAGACGTTCGAGCGCATCGTCGGCGAGTTCGACGCGTTCGGTCTCGTGCGAACCGAGCCGGTCCTCGTGGTGGGTGGTGGATTGACCACGGACGTAGCCGGTTTCGCGTGCGCGAGTTACCGCCGAAACACTCCCTACATCCGCATTCCCACCACGTTGATCGGCCTGATCGATGCGAGCGTCTCGATCAAGGTGGCCGTCAACTACGGCAAGCACAAGAATCGTTTGGGGGCCTACCACGCCTCACAGAAGGTGCTGTTGGACTTCTCCTTCCTCGGCACACTGCCCGAGGATCAGGTCCGCAACGGGATGGCGGAGCTCATCAAGATCTCCGTGGTCGGCAACCTCGAGATCTTCGAGTTGCTCGAGCAGTACGGCCCGGAACTGCTACGCACCCGGTTCGGCCACCTCGACGGAACTCCTGAGTTGCGTTCGGTCGCAGACCGTTTGACGTACTCGGCAATCGCGACGATGCTCGAGCTCGAGGCACCCAACCTGCACGAGATCGACCTCGACCGAGTCATTGCATTCGGGCACACGTGGAGTCCCACGCTCGAGCTGACGCCGCCCGCGCCGTTCTTCCACGGCCACGCGATCAACATCGACATGGCCCTGTCGACGACGGTCGCCGAACAACGTGGCCACCTGTCGACGGCCGATAGAGACCGCGTGCTCGGAGTCATGAGCAGCATCGGACTGGCGTTGGACAGCCCGTACCTGACACCCGAGTTGCTGACCGAGGCAACAGCATCCATCCTCAAGACTCGGGACGGGATTCTGCGCGCCGCGGTGCCCGACCCGATCGGCACCTGCCGCTTCCTCAACGACCTGGAACCTCGCGAACTGGCCGACGTCCTGTCGTTGCACAAGAAGATCTGTCTGGACTTCCCACGGGCAGGCGAGGGTCTCGACATGTTCACCGCACCCACGCCGTGACCGATGCAGCCATGACGCCGCGTCCGGTCACCCCGACGACGATCCTGGCGCGCGAGCTCAGCGAGATAGCCGCGCTACTCGACGCCGACGCCGGGGTGACCGACGAGCTGACCACCCGTGTTCATCGGGCCCTCGATCTCGCCGCGGGACTCGACCCGTATCTCGACACCTGCACCACCTCCGAATCTGCGGCACTGGCCACGTTGGCGTCGCGGACCCGCTCTGCGGATTGGGGATCACGCAACGTGGTCTCCGGTTCCGGGCCCCTGGAGATGGAGATGCTCTCCGGCCATGTGGAGGGACGCTTCCTGGCGTTTCTCGTGCACATGACGCGGGCGACTCGGGTGCTCGAGATCGGTATGTTCACCGGTTACTCGGCGTTGGCGATGGCCGAGGCGCTGCCCGCGGGCGGCGAGGTCGTCGCCTGCGAGGTGGATCCGTACGTGGCCGAGTTCGCGCAGTCCTGCTTCGCGGAATCGACTGCAGGATCTGCCATCTCGGTGCAGGTAGGGCCTGCGCTGGATACTCTGCACGGGCTCGACGGGAAGTTCGATCTGGTGTTCGTCGACGCCGACAAGAGCGGATACCGCGGGTACGTGGAGTACCTGCTCGAGAGCGATCTGCTCTCCGACGGTGCCGTGATCGCCGTCGACAACACGCTGTTGCAGGGTCAGCCCTACGCTCCGCAGCCGAACGAGAACGGCCGGGCCATCGCCGAGTTCAACGACTATGTCGCGAACGACCCTCGCGTGGAACAGGTTCTGATTCCGTTGCGCGACGGTGTGACACTGATCCGGCGCACATGATCCGCACCGTTGCGGCGCTGATCGGCCTCACGGTCACCCTCCCCGTCGACCTCGCGGCGGTGGGGGTGGCGGCGCTGCGCGGTACCCGGCCCGTCGCCCATCGAACCGATTCGCCCAGAACGATTCTGATCAGTGGCGGCAAGATGACCAAAGCCTTGCAACTCGCACGGTCCTTCCATCTCGCCGGCCATCGGGTGATCCTCGTGGAATCGGCGAAGTACCGCTGGACCGGACATCGTTTCTCCCGCGCTGTCGACCGTTTCCATTGCATTCCCGACCCGGGTGATTCGGGATATGCGCAGGCTCTGCTGGACATCGTGCGCCGCGAGGGCGTCGACGTCTTCGTGCCCGTGGCAAGCCCGGCCGCGAGTATTCACGACGCCGACGCGCGTGCACTCCTCGATGCGCACTGCGAGGTGATCCACGGCGACGCGGATACCGTACGGATGGTCGACGACAAGTCCCGATTCTCCGAGCACGCAGCGTCATTGGGACTCCGGGTTCCCGACTTCAAGCGCATCACCGACCCAGCCCAGATCGACGAATTCGACTTCGAGCCGGGCCGTGAGTACATCCTCAAACGGATCACGTACAACCCGGTCGGCCGAATGGATCTGACGCGGTTGACGGCGCACACGCCGGAACGCAACTCCTCGTTCGCCCGGAGCCTGCACATCACCGAGGACGACCCGTGGATCCTGCAGGAATTCATCGCCGGACAGGAGTACTGCACGCACGGCACGGTGCGCGAGGGTCGCCTGCAGGTGTACGGCTGCTGCGTGTCGTCCGCCTTCCAGGTCAACTACGAGATGGTGGACAAGCCCGAAATCCTGCGCTGGGTAGAGACATTCGTCTCTTCGCTCGACACCACCGGGCAACTGTCGTTCGACTTCATCGAGTCCGCCGCCGACGGCCGGATCTACGCCATCGAATGCAACCCGCGCACCCACTCGGCCATCACGATGTTCTACGACCACCCCGACCTGGCTGCCGCGTACCTCGACGACGGACATGCCGAGATCGTGCCGCGTGCGACGGCCCGGCCGACGTACTGGATCTACCACGAGCTGTGGCGTCTGATCACCGAGGGTGATCGAGTATCTCGGCTCCGCACCATCTTTCGAGGCAAGGACGCCATCCTCACCGGTTGGGATCCCCTGCCGTATCTGTTGGTACATCATCTTCAGATTCCGTCGTTGCTGATCCGGAACCTCCGCGAGCGGCGTGGCTGGTCCCGAATCGATTTCAACATCGGAAAACTCGTGGAAAACGGAGGCGACTGATGACGTTGTCGGTCGTGGTGCTCGTCGGGTCCTCGGTGGACCGCTTTCACAGTGACCTCTCTCGCGTCTACGCCGGCGGCTTCCTTGACGCGCTCGGCACGAACCCCGCGTACAGCTTCGAGATCGCATTCGTCTCCCCGGGCGGCCTCTGGAGTTTTCCCACCGGTCTCGAGGATTCGAGTATCGCTGCGGCGCAGCAGATGCCGTTGGCACAGGCGGTGGAGCTCATCGCGGCGCGCGACTTCGACGTCATGGTTCCGCAGATGTTCTGCATGCCGGGTATGACGACGTACCGCAGCCTGTTCGACCTACTGGGCGTGCCCTACCCTGGCAACGGTCCGGACCTCATGGCGTTGACGGCGAACAAGGCCCGCGCCCGCGCCGTCGTCGCGGCAGCCGGCGTGCGTGTTCCCGACGGCGTGGTCGTCCGATCCGCCGACGACGTGATGGACCTCGCCCTGCCGGTCGTGGTCAAGCCCGTGGATTCGGACAACTCGATGGGTGTCTCGCTGGTCCACGGGTCCGACGGGCTGGCACCCGCGATTCGAGAGGCTCTGACGTATTCGCCTGCTGCACTGGTGGAGACGTACGTTCCACTGGGTCGTGAAGTTCGGTGCGGGATCATCGTCCGAGATGGCGAACTCGTGTGCTTGCCCCTCGAGGAGTACGCCGTCGACTCCGTCCGCAGTAGTGCGGACAAGCTGAATCGCACATCCGACGGCGATCTCTACCTGGTGGCGAAAGAGCAGACCAGAGCCTGGACGGTCGACGTCACGGATCCGATCACCGAAAAAGTCTGGGCAGCAGCACGATCGAGTCACATCGCACTGGGATGTCGGCACTACGGCCTGTTCGACTTTCGCATCGACCCGGACGGCGAGCCGTGGTTTCTCGAAGCCAGCCTCTACTGCTCCTATTCGCCGTCCAGCGTGTTGGCGGTGATGGCCGCAGCCGCGGGCATCACCGTCGAAGATTTGTTCGCATTCGCGCTCGAAGAACTGCCGGTGAAGGAGTCGTCGTCATGACGTTGGGAATCGAGATGGCCGATCTGAACTTGGAATCGGTTTCAATAGAGCAACTTCGAGAGCTCCTCGCCGAACACGGGGTGTTGATCCTGCCGAACCAGCCCGTCGACGATCAGCGCTTCCTGGCGTTCCTGCGCCGGTTCGGAGAGTTGATGTTCACCGAAGGCGAGACGCCTGTTCCCGACTGTCCGGATCTGAACGTCATCAGCAACGTCGGCCGCTCCACGCCGCCGAAGTCCACGTTCCACGTCGACACCACCTACATTCCGAATCCACCCGCCTACACCGCGTTACGCGCGGTCGAAGTTCCCGCGGCCGGCGGCAGTACGTTGTTCAGCGACCAATACGCCGCATACGAGACGCTTCCAGCGGAAATGAAGGAGCATTTGGCCGGGCGCACGGTGACGCACAGAGTGACCGGCGTGGCGTCGGATTCCGATTCTTCCGCCGACCATCCCCTCTTCGCCGTTCACCCGATATCGGGACGCACCGCGCTGTCGCTGTCCGCGCCCGCTCGCTGTGTCGCGGTCAGCGGACTGACCGAAGACGAAGCACGAGACACCGTTCGCTACCTCGTGGGGCATTCGACGAGGGAGGACAACCTGCTGCGGCACAACTGGTCCCCCGACGACATGGTGATGTGGGACAACAGGTGTGTGATGCACCGCGCGGATCACAGCGGGGTGGTCGGCAACCGGGTGATGCACCGCGGGATGGTGGCGAGCACCCACCCGACTGTCTCTGTGTGACCGATGACTCAAAGATTTGCCGCCGCGGCTCACGCCCGGAGAATCGAGTCATGACTTCCCCCTTGGCGATCAGCCGCGAAACAGCCGTCGGCGCCGAAGCTCGTCTGTCCTGGATCCTGTCCGGACTGGCAGGCATGGTGGGTGCGGTCGCGTTCCTGCATTCCGCCGGCTACTTCGTGACCTTCATGACCGGCAACACCGAACGAGCCGTCGTCGGACACTTCGGCCATCCGGAGGGCAAGGAGGTGGCACCGGGGGCGTCACCCTGGGCCGCACTGGCCCTCATGGCCGCGTTTCTCGGCGGCGTGATCGTCTCGTCGATCTGTCGGCGCCGCTACTGGTCCAACCACCCCCATGGAGCGACGGTGTTGACCACCGTTGCGCTGGGAGCGGCGGGTCTGATCGACATCGCCGTCTCCGGGTGGTCGTCGGCAAATGTGAACTTCTACCCGATCCTCCTCGTCGCCTTCGCGCTGGGCGCGTTGAACACCGCGTTCACGAAGAAGGAGGAGACGTACATCCCGCTCAGTTACGTCACCGGAACGGTGGTCAAGCTCGGCCAGGGAATCGAGCGTCACCTCTTCGGCGGCGGAACACACTACGACTGGCTCTGCTACGCAACGCTTCTGGGCTCCTTCGCAGCGGGAGGTGCTGTCGGTGCGTTCATCGGCGTCGTGATCACCGGGCCGCAGGTGCTACTGCTCACTGCGCTCATCAGCTTCGGTGCAACGATCTTCACGTTCACCCACACCGAACGGAACTCGTTGCTCGGCTGATCGGTGGCTGATCGGCTAATCGGTGACCATCGGGGATGCGCCGACGATCGTGCGCAGCATTCGGTCGACGACGGGACGTGGCAGCCGCGATCCGATCAGCACCTGCCTCCCCACGAGACCCTCGATCATGACGACGAGCATCTCCGCATCCCCCTGGGGGTCTTCGGATTCCAACGACGCGACTATCCACTGGGTGTACGCGACGAACGCGGCCCGCTGAGAGTCGAACAGATCGCGGATTTCCCGATCATGTTGCGCTTCACCGAGCAGGATGCTGCGCGCGATCACTCTTTTCGTTGCTTCTCCGGTGGTCATCGCCTCGATGAAGTCGATGATGCGGTTCACGACGATGTCCACGGTGAGTGGTTTGACGTCGACCAGACCACCGAAGGTCGCGCCGGCAGTGTCGTAGTCGCGGGCGAACAACAGCTCGAGCGCCAGGTGCAACAGTCGTCCGCGAGTGGGCGCGTGGTAGTTGACCGACCCGGGGCTCAATCCTGCTGCAGCGTCGACCGCCCGGTGCGTCAAGCCGCGAAAACCTTGCGTTGCCAACACTTCGATTGCTGCCGCGGCGATTTCGTCGCGCCGACGCACTCTCGACTCGTCGTCCTTGGGACGGGCAGGACTCATACCACGGAGTCTAGTGCCCCACCATTGACAGTTGCCGAAGTCACGTCATAGTCTCAACCGATGTTGAGGAACCCCGCCCGATGAGCCGCGGCCCGTCGCGACGACAAATGATGGTGGGTGCCGCCGCGGCTGCAGCCACGGCTGTGTTCGGCCCCGCGGCACGAGCGGCCGCAACTCCCGGCACCGGTTCGAGTGAAGACTGCGGCGAGCGGTACCAGGGCTACCGCGACATCGACCGAGGACGGCCCTATGCCCATTTCTTCGCCGCACGGACGACACCGGCACCGGCCGTCGTGACCGACGCAGTCGGGGGGCCGCCGATAGCGCCCGAGTGGGTCCCGCACTTCGATTCCATCACAACCGATCTCGCGCCGACGGGATATTCGGCGATCGAAACCGGCTACGGACGACGCGCCGACGGCATGACGTTCGTGGCGGTGCGCACCGCGATGCCCCGGGTCACGGCAGCGATGTGGGATTGGTGGTTCGGTTGGCATTCCGCCGAGGCGGCCCGCTACAAACTGTGGCACCCCGATGCCCACCTCCACGCCGCGCTCGCCGAGGACCGCACGGTCCACGCGATTCAGGACAGGGCGAAGTACATCGGCAACACATCGTTCGTGGACGAGTACGTCGGCCCGAAGCTTCAGCAGCTGGGTATCGGCTTCCGTGACCCTGTTGCACACGGTTTCGACGTTCCCGCAGACCAGACGGTCGTCTTCGGCCGAGTGGGAAGTTCCATCGCACCGGTGGATCTGGGCTGGCTCGCCCATCAGGTTCGGCCGGTACAGGGCGGTGCCGAGATGCGCAGCCGCTTCTATCTGAACCTACGAGGATTGCACGTTCCCGATCCGAAGCAGGCCGTGTGCGCAGTTCGCCGGGGTACGTCCGTGGATCCGAGCGACCTCGTTCTCGGACTCGACCTCGCCCGAGATCTGCTGCTGCACTGCGGACAGGAGATGAACCACCTCGCAGGGTTTCTGCCGGAGCTGCACGCAGAGTTCGGCGGTTGATCCGTCCACGAGGGGCAGCTAGTGACCCAAGAAGACTTTCGCCAGCACGATGAGCGCCGCGACGACGGCAGTGGCAAGCCCGATCACCAGGGCCCGAAACGTCGGACGGTTCCCGCGAACTCGTTCCGTGACAATCGGTATGGTGGCGATTCGTACGACGATCACCGCACCGGCCAGCAGTTCGGCCCATTGTGCCGGAAGCACCGACAGCCACCCGAGCGCCAGCATCGCCGCCGGAAACGTCCCGGAGCTCAGAATGGGGACGGCATCCCGGAATTCCTCGATGGCCTCGAACGTGCGCTGTTCGTCCGTCGCATCACCGTGCGCCTCCGGTATCTGGCTCCCGGCGACGAAATCGGCGAATACATGCGCGAGAAAAGTCGTTGCCGCAGTGGCCGCTACGAGAACAGCCGCCGTCCCGTGCCCGATGGAACTCGGCGTGGAGGCGGCAACCGCGGCGAGGACCAGGATGTTGCCGTAGATGTACGCCGAGAGCCTCCTGGCCGCCCGAACGGGCGTCAAGGGGCCGTCGGACCGGGTGACCAACCGACGGTAGAGATGGGTGCCACCGGGGCGGTGTCCGGGATCGGTCATGGTGCAGATCGTCGCACGTCGCCGGCGATCGGTCGACGAATCATCCCTGCTGGTCGGCCAACCACTGCCGAATATCGTCCGTGACGGGCTCGACCATGTCGTCGTACTCGTGATGTTCGCCGACGAACGCGGCCACCAACGGACAGATCGGGACGGCGTGCTTGTTCTCGGAACGCGTCGCGTCGAGCGCGTGTCGAACGACGATCGTGGCCAGACCACGTCCGCCGTAGGCCGCATCCACTTCGGTGTGGAAGAAGACGCGCCTGCCCTGCTCGTCGTCGGCGAACTCGGTGAAGCCGACCTGCGTGCCCTCGACCGAAATCGTGAACCTGTCCGCCTGCTGGGCGATCTCGACCTCGGCACCGGTTTTGTCGACCGTCATCGACGCTCCCCTTCTCTCGATGGCACGCCCCAGTCGGTTGGGTACGCGGCCGGGTCAGCCTACCCAGCTGTATACCGAAACCCAGTCCAGCAACAGATGCCCGTTGCTGTTTCCGGTGCCGTTGGTCTCGGTCTGCAGTTCCCAGCGCATCGGACCCGAGGGAACCCACTTGGTGCTGTCCAGAACCACGGTGTCGTCGAGGATGTAGCGAACGCGACCCGGGGACCATTCGATGGTGTACGTGTGCCAATCGGTGAAGTTCGCGCCGATGTTCCGAGCGACGTCCTGGCAGCCGCCGACGCACGAACCGGCACCCGAGTAGTGATGGAATCCGCCGACCTGCCCCGCGAGACTTCCTTCGGGAAAGTCCATTTCGCCGTCCGCAGGCCATCTTTCGGACTGCGGCCACAGCAGCCATGCAACGTAGTACTCGGCCAGAGTTGCCGAGTCGACCTTGAATCGCGCTGTGTATCGTCCGTATGTCTGGTTCTGCCCTGCCGCGTTGATCACCGGCGAGACGCTGGCACCGGCCGGGACACCGTCGACATTGTGCAATCCGTAATCGAGCAGGCCGTCGTGCGTGGACAGCACGGCGTCCGCTCGGTACGGGCGCTTCTGATAGGTGTCCTTGTAGCACTTGGGGTACGTACGCCACTGCTGATTCTGAGCACCGCCGTAGACGATCTTGGTGGGATCGCAGTCGTTGGCCCAACTGCCGACGGCGGAAGGCTTCGCGAAGTCGTCGACGAAGATCTGCTTCCAACCGGGTAGGTCGCCCACCGGCGCTGCCACCCCGCTGGGAGTGGTGGACGGAGTGGTCGGTGGCGTCGTGGGGGGTGGCGTCGTGGGCGGTGTCGTCGGAAACGGCGTGGTCGCGGTGATCCACTTCTGAGCAGCAGAGCCGTTGCATTTCGCCAACACCGGTCGGTTTCCGTTGACCTCACGCGAATTCTGAATGCACAGGCCGGTCTTCTGCAGCAACGAGATCGAGCCGTCCCCCCGGATCGACCATTGCTGCGCGGGCTTGCCGTTGCACGCCCACGTCGTCAACGCGACGCCGGCCGCCGCATAGCCCGATGCCGGTGACAAGCATCGGCCCTGCACTCGAATCGTGGCGTCCTCGGTACCGGTCCACGTCTGCGCGCCGGTACCGTTGCAATCCCAGATCTGGACGGGATTGTTCTGTCCGGTGAGACCGCCCTTGTTGTCCAGGCAGAACCCGGCGGGCGTCTTGATCTGTCCCGAGGTGGCGGCCGCGGCCTGTGGCGCGTGAACTACGAAAGCCGAAAGTAATACGGTGGTTCCGAGCGTTACCAAGGAACGCTTCAGAACAGCACGGCCCGAAACAGTCATGGTTTCATCCTTCGAGAGACCGAACATCGCATTGGATAACACGGCGGATAAATACAATTGATTGCCGGCATCTCGAATCATAGGGATGATTCAGACATTGCGCAGTGAATTCGCATTCACCCTGAAACGCCTGGTCAGAGGCGTAATTGAAAGAAATACGACCGGTACGAATTGGAGATTAAATATTAAACTAGTTGCTCCGGATCGAAAATCTATTCACACGAATCGAATTGTCGAGCAAATCGTGCATCTGGACTTTTTATGATCTTGTATCGATCATCTCGCTGGCAAACGAGCGCATTGCCAGCCCCGTGCAGGATCCGGCCCGACAGTTCGAGGGACGGTGCACATCGCGTCCCGGCTTCCCGAGCACCGGGTCCGGAAAGCGGCACCGAACACCCTCTGTACGGTGGAGCGAAGGACCTCGACCGCGCATCACAAGGGAAAGGAACTTCATGGATCGGCCACAGAGGCTGGAGAAAGACCCGAACAAAGGCTTCGTAGCGCTGCTGGGCTGGAGTTTGGCCGCAGTGGAAGCCCTGGACGCGTTCGATCGACGTTACGTCGTCGTCGCGCCCGAGTGGGCCGAGGCGTACTGCACCGAGCATGACATTCCGTACCTACCGTGGAACTTCGAGCGACTCAACGACAGGTCGCTCGAGATCGCGGAGACTCTCCGAGACAAAGGCGTCGATGTAGCGATACCGCTGTACGAGGAGACAGTCGAGTGGGCCGGTGCCATCAATTCCGTGCTGCTGGGCAATCCGAGGTTGTTCGGCCAGGCGATGCTGCTCCGAGACAAGGCACTGATGAAGCGCCGCGCACAGCTCGGTGGCATTCGTGTCGGCATCTTCGAGGAAGCACACGATCGTGAGGACGTCATCCGCTTTCTGCGTCGGGTGAACCAGACGCTGCTCAAACTCGACGGTGACCCGAACGACCCCATCCACCTCAAGGCCTTCGACAAGGCAGGATGCCTGGGCCACCGCGTCATTCGGACCCCCGACGAAGTCGACTCCATCCCGGACGAGGAGTTCCCGGTACTGATGGAGTCGCATCTCGACGGCTGGGAGTTCGCCGTCGAGGCGTGGATCCACAACGGAAAGATCAAGTTCCTCAACATCTCCGAGTACGTCACGCTCGGATACTCCGTCTTCGTTCCCGCGACGCCGGAACTCGAGAAGTACCGCGAGCAGATCACGGTGCAGATCGAGAAGCTCATCAAGGCGTTCGACATCGAGTTCGGGTTCATCCATCCCGAGTACTTCGTCACCAGCGACGGAGAGATGTACTTCGGCGAAGTCGCCTATCGTCCACCAGGTTTCAAGGTGTTCGAGCTCCTCGAGCGGGCGTACGGCTTCAACGCGTACCAGGGCCTGGCTCTCGCCTTCGACCCGAAGACCACCGAGGAAGAGATCGACGCCTTCTTCCCGCGCGAGGTGGTCGATGCCACCGGTCACGCGGGATGCTTCGGGGTGTACCCACGGCGACGCGTCGTGAGCGATCTCGTCATCCCCGACGTGACCGCCGACGACGACTACTACGAGACCAACGACCTGTCGGCACCGGTCGAGGAAACCGTCACCAAGAGAACGGCTTTCGGCACCCACTGGGGCTTGCTGTACTTCTTCGGCGATGATCCGTACCGGATGCGCGACCTGCTCAAGCAACAGGAAGAACTGGACTTCTACGTGTGAAGCAGCAACTCGGCAACGACCAAGAGCCCACGACGCAGACGATGAACGACGCTGCACCGATCGACAAGGCTCTGGTGTCGCGGCTGGCGCAACTCGATCACGCCGTCGACGCGCTGGCCGCCGCACCGGAGTTCAGCAAGAGCACCAAGGTGCGACGGGTTCTGGATTCTGTGCACCGAGTGTTGTTGCAGCCCGGCGGATGTGGCGCGGTACGCGAACGCGCCGCGGTGCTGGAGAACGCCGGGCTGTTTGCCGGTACGGACTGGGCGCAGCCGGACATTCTCGTTCCCGCGTTCGTGGGTCCGAGCCTGCGCAGCGGCAACGACGACACCGTGGTTCTCGAAGCAGCCAGCGAGTTGCGGATGGTCGCGATCGTCGCCGGTGAGTACGAGCATCCCGCAGTGACAGCTGACGATGCGCGACGCTTCCTCTCCCAGGTACTCGCCCTGAACCTCGAGGTGTTGTTCACCCCGCCCTCGGAATCGGAACGAGTCCGTTCGGGTCGGACAGCACATCTGATCCGCGATCTCTTCGGCTACGTTGCCGGGGAAATCGGCTACGACAGTGTGCTGGACGAATTGCTCGAAGAGATCTGGCGGATTCTGCGTCAGCGTCCGATCCAGGTCGACACCATCAAGTCCATGGTCACGCGCATTGCGATCTATCGCGACGACCCGACCGTCGATCTCGGCACGTCCGGTCAGGGACTCGATCGGTTGACCACGGCGTTGTTCGGCACCACGGACGCGTGCCGCGAGGACCCGGGCGTGGAGGTCTACCGGAACCGGCTCGAGGCCATGGACGTCGAGGCACTGCAGTTCGAGGCCCGCGGTTTCGCCCGGGCGATGCACGACACCGGTCTCGTTTCGCCGTACCACGCCACACTCACGCAATATCTCGTCGACCACTACTCGTATGTCCTGCCCGAGGCCTTGGGGCTGTCCGACACCGGTCGTACGTGCCTCACTCGCTACCCGGAATTGGTCCACCGTCTGATCGAAGAAACCGTGTATCCCGAGACGGCGCAAAGTCTCTACGGATTGGCACTGCTCCTCGACCGCGGAATCCTGCATCAGCCGCCGATCGTGCCGTCCCTGTGGCGTCAGCTATCGCTCACCCTCGCGCCCGCAGTGCGAGAACGCTTGATCACCACTTTCGGTCCGGTTCCGGCACCGGAGTCGCGATTGCTCGGTGGGTTGCTCTCCATGCTCGGTCAACCGCTCGGTGTCGGCCAGGGCGACAATCCCACGTGCCAGTCGGCGCGCGCGCTGTCGATGTGGGCGTACAACGATCCCGACTACCTGCTGCAGATGGTGGTGTGGGCGGCACGAGACGAAGAGATCGTCATGCACTTCGAGGGCCAGTCGATCTCGTCCGTCGACAGCGAAAGTGGTGTCGCGACCTCGGATCCGGTCGATCTGGACCCGGCATCGCTGATTCTGGTTCCGCACCTGGACCGGATCTACGCCGAGATGGTCCGACGCTGCGCCGACAGACCGGGCGATCCGCATCGCTGGGTCAATCCCGAGTTCCACGGGTGGTGGTCGGCCCGCGAGTTCCATATCGACGTGGACGTCGCGACCGGAAATCTGGTCGATCTCGATGGTTTCCTGCGGCAGTTCCATGCCGCTTATCACCCCGAGTACAACGGCCATCAGCCGCTGATCCACCCGCAACCCGCCGGGGTGGCCGTAACCGACAGCGCTGCACGGTATGTGGGGTGGCACGCCATCGCCATTCTGCGTGTTGCCCCCGATCCCGACGGCGTCATGCGGGTCTACTTCTTCAATCCCAACAACGACAGTGGGCAGGATTGGGGTGACGGAGTCGTCGTCGGAACGGCAGGGAACGGCGAACGCGCGGGCGAAGGCTCGCTACCGTTCGAGCAATTCGCGTCTCGCCTGTACATCTTCCACACGGATCCGTTGGAAAAGGGTGAGCCGGAGAAGATTCCGAACGCGGACATCGACACGATCGTCGGTTACATCGAACGCAGTTGGGGTGCCGAGCGCTCGGCGCGGGCCGCGTATCAGCCGTTCCAGGAGTAGACCGAGACCCAGTCCAGGATCAGATTGCCCTCGCTGTTTCCGTCTCCCTTGGTTTCGGTCTGCAGCTCCCATCGCATCGGCGTGGACGGCACGAAGTCGGTCGAGTCCAACACGACCGTGTCGTCGAGGAGGTACCGGATCCTTCCCGGTGACCATTCCATGGTGTAGGTGTGCCAGTCGGTGAACTGCGCGCCGATGTCGAGGGCAGGCGTTTTGCACCCGTCGGCGCACGAGCCTTCGCCCGAGAAATGATGGAACCCACCGACGTTGCCCGACAGCGCACCTTCCGGGAAATCGAACTCGCCGTCGTACGGCCAATTCTCGGATTGCGGCCAGAGCAACCATGCCGCGTAGTACTCGGACAGATCCGGTGAATCGACTTTCAGACGCGCCGAATATCGTCCGTACGTCTGATACTGGTCGGCACCGATCAGTGGGGAGATACTCGCTCCGGCCGGAACGCCGTCGACCTGACCGAGGTGGTACTGCAGAGCGCCGTCGGCAGTGGACAGCACTGCATCGGGCCGATACGGCCGTTTGTCGTAGGTGTCGGAATAGCACGACGGATACGTGCGCCACCGCTGGCCCTCGGCTCCGGTGTAGACGACCTTCGAGGGGTCGCACTGATTGGACCAACTGCCGGTGGCGGACGGGGCGGTGAATTCGTCGACGAATATCTGCTTCCAGCCGGGCAGATCCCCGGTGGGTGCAGCAATTCCTCCGGGGTTGTCGGCGGTCGGTTCTGCGGCCGCTACCGGTGTCCACGTCTGCACCGACGAGCCGTCGCATTCGGCCAGCACGGCCACACGCCGAGAGGTCTGCCGTGCGTCGTCCGCGAGACAGAGGCCGGTGCCCGTCAGCCCGATCGCACCGGATTCGCCCGCTGTCCAACTGGCGACCGCACTGTCGTCGCAACTTCCGAGGACAACAGGTACACCGGCTGCGGTCTCGCTGTTCTTCGGCACCAGACACTGCGATTGCGACCGAACCGTGCCGTCGGCCTCGGCGACTACTTGCTGCGCCGGCGTTCCGTTGCACGTCGCGAGACGGACGGTGTCGGTGTCACTTCCATCGAGGCAGAGCGTGTCGGGAGACTCGATCTGCCCGGTGAAGGTCACTGCAGACGGTGTGTCCGCGTCCGTGGTCGAGTCCCCGGAGAACACGCCGCAGCCCACGACGAGTACGGACACGGTCGCCAGCGTCCCCGTAGCGACAAGAGCCCTCCCCGTGCGGCAACCGCTACCCCACCGACCGAGACGCGAACGTGCACGAACAATCCGCATCGGGGTCGTCCCCATCGTTGCCTCCAAAGTGACGATCCGTCCCAGCCGAGGGTACAGATCGTCAGCAGGAGCAACTTTCGAGCAGCTTACGGAGCGAGATCAGTCCTTCTTGTCGAGCGATTCGGGCTTGTGCACTGCGTCCTTTCCGGACTTGTCACTTTCGACGCGGTACTGCGGGTCGTCTTTCGAGGCCTTGACCTTGCGGCCGGCGGCTTCGGTCTCGGAGGTGATCTTCTCCTGCACCGTTCCCTCGGTGGTAGTTCCGTGGGTCTGCCATTCGACCTTGTCGCCCTTGTGCAAATCGTCCTTCGACATGTTCCGGTGATCCCTTCGTCGGTGGTCTGTCCATCGACACTTACCCACGAGCGCGTCGGCGCAATCAGCTGGTTCCCAGAGCCGGAGCCAGTGTGGTGAACCAGGCCTCTCGCAACTGGTCCTCGAACAGCGGCCAGGTATGCGCACCTTCGTCGCGCATGGATACCGTCGCCGGAACGTCGGCCCGACGCAGGGCGTCGACGAAGATGGATGTGCAGTAGTTGACCATCGCTTCGACCGCCATGCCGCCGAACGGCGGAACGGCACCGTCGGGAATGCGATCCACGGCGCCGGGCGCACCGCGTGACGAGCTCACGTACACCGCCGTTCCACGAAGTCGTTCGACATTGAGCGACGGGTCGTGGTCTCGCCATCCCTGACTTCCCGGCAACCCCCACATGTTGAACGGGTTGTTGAGTCCGCCGGCGATCATGGCCGAGATGCCTGCGGTGGCAAGCGGATTGGACGGTGCCGGGCATCCGCTGAACGACGCGGCCGCGTCGAACACGTCGGGAGCCTGGATCGCCAGATCCAACGCCGGGCCACCGCTCATCGACAGGCCCGCGACGCCGCGCTTGCCCGTCGAGCCGTAGGCGGCGTCCACGGCCGCGGGTAGTTCACGGCTCAGATAGGTCTGCCAGAGGTTGGTCCCCAGCACCGGGTCGGTTGTCTGCCAATCGGTGTAGAAGCTGAACCGACCGCCGATCGGTGCGACGACGGTGACGTTCTTGTCGAGAAAGAACTGTTCGACGCCGGAGTTGTTGAGCCAGCCGACCCCGTCCTCGTTGCCGAGGGCACCGTTGAGCAGAACCAGCGTGGGCGCGGGACCACCTCCGGGCGAGTGCAGCACCTCGTTGGAGATGACCCGATTCATGGACGGAGAGAACACGTTCAGCACCGCGCGCGTTGCCGACACCTGGTGGATTCCGACGGCCCCGACTGCCGCGTCGGCCGATCCGGTAGTGCCCGGCAGCGCCTGCGCCGGATTTCCGGCCAACACTATCGACGCCAGTACGGCCGCCGTCACCACCGCGGTGGATCGAGTCAGCTTCCTTCTCATCTGTCCCACAGGCAACATCAGCACCATACGAGGGTTGCACGAATTCCGCTTTCGACCGCTAACGATCCGATTACAAAACCGCCCGGTCCGTTCGCTGTTTTCAGGTATCTCTACGGACCTGCGGTACGAATTCGCGTGGCGCGCAGCGTCAGATGATGCCGCTCGGCCACCGAGGACGCCGACTCGGCCGCCCGCACGAACAGCTCGGCCGCCAACCGGAGATCGCCGGCCTTCTCGTGCAGGTGCGCAGCCACCGCGTGGTACCGCGGTACGGCGGAATCGACGGCGGCGAGCGCCGCGAGTCCGGCGGCCGGGCCGTCCGCTTCCCCCACCGCGACAGCTCTGTTGAGCCGTACTACCGGACTGTCGGTGATCGCGAGCAACTCGTCGTACCACTCGACGATCTGTACCCAGTCCGTGTCCTCGACCCGTTGCGCATCGGCATGCAGGGCGGCAACGGCGGCTTGTATCTGGAACTCGCCCAGCCGATCCCGAGCGAGCGCCGCCTGCAGAATCCGAACTCCCTCGGCTATCGAGACGGTGTCCCAGCTCGACCGATCCTGCTCGGCCAAGGGAATCAGCCGGCCGTCGGATCCGGTTCTCGCAGCGCGCCGGGCGTGGTGCAACACCATCAACGCCAACAGTCCAGCGGTCTCCGCGTCGTCGGACAGGGTCGCGAGCTGCCTCGTCAACCTGATCGCCTCGGCCGCGAGATCGACGTCGCCGGTATACCCCTCGTTGAACACCAGGTACAGCACCCGCCGAACCGTCGAGAGGTCACCCGGAGCGTCGAAACGGACGTCACGCACCGCCCGTTTGGCTCGGCTGATGCGCTGGGCCATGGTTTTCTCCGGCAGCAGATACGCCTGCGCAATCTGCCGCGTCGTCAGACCCCCGACGGCACGCAACGTCAGCGCTACCGCTGCTGCGGGTGTCAGCACCGGGTGCGCGCAGAGGAAGAACAACTGCAGTGTGTCGTCGACGCCGTGGATACTGCCCGGTTCCGGCTCGGCCGCAACCCGGTTCTCTCGATCCCGTCGAGCCTTCTCCGATCGCTGGGAGTCGAGAAATTTGCGCCACGCCACGGTGACGAGCCACCCCTTCGGGTCGGACGGCGCGTCACCCGCCCCTGCCGACGCTCCCCACACCGAGGCCGCCTGCACCAACGCCTCCTGGACGGCGTCCTCGGCCGCCGCGAAATCTGCTCCACGGTGGACGAGGACGCCGATCACGGACGGAGTCAGCATCCGCAGCGCGTGAGGATCCACGAGTGCCGTCACTCGTCGATCGTGGCGGGGGCCTCCATGAACGGACGTAGCTCGAGCCATTCGCCGATCGGCTCACCACCGGCACCGGGTGCTGCCGAGAGCTGCCCCGCGAGTTCGAGTGCGCGGTCGTAGGACTCGACGTCGATGACCATCCAACCTGCGATCAAGTCCTTGGTCTCCGCGAACGGACCGTCGGTGACCGGGGGCTTTCCGGCCCCGTCCGACCGCACCCACGTTCCCTCGGGGGCCAGGGCCTGC
Organism: Rhodococcus sp. PML026; assembly: GCF_000963615.1. Classification (NCBI taxonomy): domain Bacteria; kingdom Bacillati; phylum Actinomycetota; class Actinomycetes; order Mycobacteriales; family Nocardiaceae; genus Rhodococcus; species Rhodococcus sp. PML026. The sequence continues at coordinate 899,612 of NZ_KQ031376.1, forward strand.
GCGTCGACGAACTCGCCCGTCTTCTCGAGCTCGGCGGCGAAGTCTTGCATGAACTGGATATGGTCGTGCACTTCGGCCGGGGTCCACCGGTCCATCGGAATCCAGCCGGCAGGCTCGGGGGCCCCGCGGTAATGCTTGAGCATGAGGTACTTGGCCATGATGTCTCCTAGCGTCGGATGCAGTCATTCTTTCTGCATTCGCCCCTGGGACGGAGCCGGTCGGCCGATATCTACATACTCGGCCGAAAAACTTCACCGCATCGTGCGTCCGACCGAGCCGAGCATCTGGGTTGCCTCGACCACGCGGGCTGCCATGGCCGACTCGGCCGGCTTGCCCCACGATCGGGGGTCGTAGGCCTTCTTGTTGCCGTACTCGCCGTCGATCTTGAGAACCTGGTCGTACTTGCCGATCATGTGGCCCGCGATGGACCTGGTGAACGCGTACTGGGTGTCGGTGTCGATGTTCATCTTGATCACCCCGCTCGCCACTGCCGACGCGATGTCGGCGGCACTCGAGCCCGATCCACCGTGGAAGACCAGATCGAACGGCTTGTCCTTTCCGGTTTCGGCACCGACGACCGACTGGATCTCGTCGAGAATCTCGGGACGTAGATGTACCGAGTCCGGGTTGTAGACACCGTGGACGTTGCCGAAAGTCAGTGCCGTCATGTATCGACCACGCTCGCCTGCACCGAGCGCGGCGATCGTGGCGCGGGCGTCGTCGACGGTGGAGTACAGCTGCTCGTTGATCTCGTGAGACACCCCGTCTTCTTCCCCGCCGATCACTCCCACCTCGATCTCGAGAATGGTGTCGGCCTGCACCGACAGATCGAGCAGTTCGCGTGCGATACGCAAGTTCTCGTCGAGCGGCACGGCGGAGCCGTCCCACATGTGTGATTGGTACAGCGGTGCCAGGCCGCGCGAGCGTCGTTCGATCGCGTCGGACAGCAGTGGGCGCACCCAATCGTCGAGGTTCTCTGCGGGGCAGTGATCGGTGTGCAGGGCCACCGAGATCGAATAGTGTTGCGCCACTTCGTGGGCGTACTGCGCGAGCGCCTTCGAGCCGGCGAAGCGGTTCTGCACGGCATTGCCGGACAGGTACAGCGCGGTACCGACCGACACCTGGATGATGCCGTCGCTCTCGGCTTCGGCGAATCCCTGCAGCGCCGCGTTGAGGGTCTGTGAGCTGGTGACGTTGATCGACGGGTACGCGAACCCGCCCTCCTTCGCGCGGTCCAACATGGCGACGTACTGTTCCGGACTGGCAATCGGCATGGGCTGTTCTCTCTTTCGGGTGCGGCTGGTCTTCAGCGTGTTGCTGCAGCGCAGCCGCACGAATTGCGGTGGGTGAACGTAGTCGGTACCGAAATGGATCGCGGCGCGTCGTCACGGCCTTCGATTCGACCGATCAACAGGTCGGCAGCGGTTCTGCCGATGGTCTGCACGTCCTGCGCGGCGGCCGTCAGGCGCGGCTCGAACAGATCGGACCACTCGAAATCGTCGTAGCACACGAACGCCAGGTCGTCGGGAATCGACAAACCAAGGCCGCGAACTGCTTTGAGGGAACCGATGGTCATCGAGTTGTTCATCGACACCAGAGCCGAAGGCCGGTCCGAACCCGTCAGCAGTCGACGTACCTCCGTCTCGGCCACCTCGACATTGGACCTTCCCTCGAGAATCAACCGAGGGTCGACATCGATTCCCCGGTCGGCGAGCGCCCTGGCATAACCTGCGAAACGCTCTGTGGTGGACGAGATTCCCTCGATGCCGCGGACGATCGCAATTCGGTCGTGTCCGGAGTCGAGCAGATGGGCCGTCAGCTCGTACGCGGATTGCTCGTTCTCCGGGCCCACCTGATCGCACGGGATATCCAGCATACGGTCGATCAGCACCAGAGGTGTTCCGCTGCGCATGATCTCGGGAATCGTCGACTCCTCCGAGCCGGCCGCAGGCGCAAGGATCATGCCGTCGACCTGACGGTCCAGCAGAGAATCGGTGACGCGCCGCTCCGACGTCGGCTCGTCGTGCGAGTCACCGAGAATCAACACGTAACCGGCCTCCGACAACCGCTGCTCGACGGCATAGACGAGGCTGCCGAAATACGGATTTGTCAGCGCCGCGATCGACAGCCCGACCGTGTGGGTTCTACCGGCCGCGAGAGAACGCGCCACGACGTTGCGCCGGTATCCGATCTCGACGATGGCAGCGTCGACGCGTTGCCGGGTCGCCGGGTTGACCTTACGAGTTCCGTTGAGCACGTGCGAGACCGTCGACACCGACACTCCGGCGATCCGTGCGACGTCGTCCATGGTGGGCATGTCAGTCGTCTCCGTGGGTATCGGACGCCGGCGGTCTCATGTCAATCGCAGGATTCGATCGGCGCGCTGCGCGGTCGAACCGATGAGCTCGGCGTTGCGTTCGTCCGAACCCAATGCCCAGAACTGCGCTTCCTCGGGCGATTTCCCGTACGCCTCGTGCCGTGCGACGAGACGCTCGTGCCGAACGGCCGTGTGCGGAGCCAGGAACCACACCTCGTCGATCATCGCCCGTGCAGCAGGCCATGCGTCGGATTGCATCAGCAGGTAGTTGCCCTCGGTGATCACCAACGGAACGTCCGACGGGACCGGTACGGCGGACCCGATCGATTCCTCGATCTCTCGCCTGAACTTCGGTGCGTACACCAGCGGATCGCCGGGGCGTTGATCGTGAATCGCGGCGACGAGACGCGCATAGCCGCCGTCGTCGAAGGTATCGTGTGCGCCCTTGCGATCGAGCCGGCCCAGTTCGATCAACACCTCGTTGGCCAGGTGGAATCCGTCCATCGGAACCAGCACCGAAAGCTCGGGGCCCAGTGCATCCACCAACTGCTGTGCCACGGTGGACTTTCCGGCACCCGGTGCACCGGTCAGGCCGAGTATGTGCCGCTCTCCCGGCACGGCGAGCCGTCCGGCCAGCTCCACGAGTTCGTCGAGGGATGCTTCCTGCACCTGTCGGTCATTGCTCACTGTTGTCGCTTTCGAGTACGTGGGTGGGAAGTTCGCGTAGCCACGCCCTGGGGCCGATGACCGAACAGCGCAGCGCCGCAACGCGAGCCGACCGTCGGATACGTTCCTGCACGGAGCCGAACTGCGTCGAGTAGTACGCGTACGCACCGTGGAAGACGTCGCCGGCTCCCAGTGTATCGACCACGGTGACCGCCTCGACGGCCACGGAGCCGGAGTTGCCCTCGGACCAGAATTCGACGGGCTCTCCGCCGTGGGTGGTGACAACCGTGCGTACGCCCGAGCGCACCAACGTCGCTGCAGTGGCAGCTGTGTCCGACGCTCCGGGCGTGCGAAAGTCCGCTGAGCACACCATGTCCGTGACGAACGGAATCAGCTCGCTCATCACGGGTTTCCAGCGTCCGGCGTCGACGACCGACGTGGTATCCCGCGCCGCCGCATGTTCCACGGCGGCGCGGGCGATCAGGGGGTGGTGGCCGTCGACGAGTACGACGTCGGCACCGGCGAGCACGGCATCGAGATCGTTCGGCGGCGCGGCGTCGGAGTGCACGGCGTCGGCCGAGACGACCGACCGGTCTCCCGTCGACTCGATCACCGTCACGGCCGAGACGGGTACTGCTCTCACGGTGCCCGCGATCGAGTCGATCACGCGCACATCGCATTCCGCAAGTTCTGCCTTGATCAAGGCAGCCACCGGATCGTCCCCGAGCGCAGTGACGAGAACGGCCGTACCACCCAGTGCGGCGAACGTGACGGCGGCGTTGGCGGCAGGACCGCCGGCCGCAACGAACTGCGCGTTCGAGGTGATCTTCTGGTTCGACGCCGGCGGCGACGACACTCGATGAATCACATCGAGTGTCGCCAGCCCGACGAAAACGCCGACCGGGCGAGACACATCAGAGGCCGGCGCGTTCCTCATCGGTCGGCTCCTCCGCGCCGGTCATGAGCGCGACGACCTCGGACATGGTGCGCTTCTTCGGATCCACGACGCCTGCGCGTTTGCCGAGGCGGTGGATGTGGATGCGGTCGGCGACCTCGAACACGTGCGGCATGTCGTGACTGATGAGCACCACGGGTATCCCACGGTCACGAATCGTTCGGATCAGGTCGATCACCATGCCCGATTCCCGCACGCCCAGAGCTGCGGTCGGCTCGTCCATGATGATCACCCCGCGGCCGAATGCCGCTGCTCGAGCCACTGCGACGCCCTGACGCTGCCCACCGGACAACGTCTCGACGGCCTGGTTGACCGACTTGATCCCGATCTTGAGGTCCTGCAGATGCTTCGACGACTCGTCGCGCATTCTCGGCATGTCCAATCGCCGAAAGATGCTGCCGCTGATGCCTTTGCGCTTGATCTCGCGTCCGAGGTAGACATTCGAGGCGATGTCGAGCGCAGGAATGACGGCCAGGTCCTGATAGACCGTCTCGATCCCGGCCGCCCGGGCATCGCGGGTGTTCTTGAACGACACCGGCGAGCCGTTCATCAGGATCTCTCCCGAATCCGGAATGACAGCTCCGGCCAAAGCCTTGATGAGACTTGACTTTCCGGCACCGTTGTCGCCGATCACTGCCAGTACCTCACCGGCCCGCAGCTCGAAATCCGCGCCGTTGATGGCCGTCACGCTGCCGTAGGTCTTGACCAGACCACGTGCTTCCAGAGCGAGGGGGGCAGTCACTGTGACCTCCTGCGTGCGAATTGATCGACGGCCACCGCGACGATGACGAGAATGCCGGTCGCGACGTTCTGGTACAGGCTGTCGACGCCGGCCTGGGTGAGCCCGTTGCGCAGCACCCCGACGATCAGAGTTCCGATGAGAGTCCCGATGACGGTGCCGCGGCCACCGAACAGGCTGGTTCCACCGATGACGACCGCGGTGATCGTTTCGAGGTTGGCGTTCTGATAGGCGTTCGGGTCGGCATTGGGGATTCGTCCGAGCGCTGCCCATGCCGCGATCGCGGCGATGACACCGGTGACGATGTAGACCGAGAACAGCACGCGACCGGACTTGATGCCGGAGCGGTCCGAGGCCTGCGGGCTACCACCCACCGCGTATATGTGCCTGCCCCAGGATGTTTGGGACAGTGCGTACCACATCACGGCGTACACCAGCAGCATCACCACCACGCCATACGTGGTGGAGAAGCTACCGATCTTGAACGACGTCCCCAGCAGTGTCAGCGGCCCGCTCGGCACCTGGTAGGTCTCGGAGCCGGCCAGCAACCTGGTGGCTGCCTGGATCGCGGTGAACGTGCCGAGTGTGACGATGAACGGCGGCAGTCGCAGCATCGTCACCAACCCGCCGTTGATCGCGCCGAATGCGACACAGACGGCAAGCGTCGAACCGAGCGCCACCACCGGGCCGTTGGCACCAGCGGTCTGCGCCATGACGATGGTGCCCATCACGGCCACCGCGCCGATCGACAGATCGATACCGGAGGTGAGGATGATGAGCGTCTGGCCGACGGCCAGAATGCCGACCACCACGGACTGCTGCAGAATCAGAGAAACGTTCTGCGGGTTGAGAAACGAGCTCGAAATCGAGCTGAACACGATGATGGCGATGACGAGCGCGGCCATGGGCCCGAGCAGCGGTTCACGCAGGATGGTTCCCACGTTGAACCGGCTCGGAGCCTTGGGAGGCGCGGCGGTATCGGTGCTCACGAATCAGTTCCTGGTCCTCGACGGATTTCTGCGATCAGCCCCAGCAATTCGCTTCGCCCCATGCGGTGTCCTGGGATTCGATTCCGGCAACAGGCTTGTCGGTGACCAGCTGAGAACCGGTGTCGTTGAAGCCACTGGGCTTGGTGCCGTCCTGGGCGAACTTGACCACAGCGTCGACGCCCTGCTCGGCCATCTTCGCCGGGAACTGCAGCACCGTCGCACCGATGATGCCGGACTTGACGTTCGCGATACCGGTGCAGCTACCGTCGATCGAGCCGATGGTGATCTGATCGGCGCGGCCTGCGGACTGGATTGCCTGGTACGCACCCGCCGCGGCGGGCTCGTTGATCGTGTAGAGCGCATTGACGCCCGGAGCGCGCTGCAGCAGGTTCTCCATGGCCGTCTGCGCCTTGGTCTGGTCGCCGTTGGTGTTTTCCTGGCCGACGATCTCGGGAGAGCTGTCGGTCAAGCCCATTCCTTCGAGGAAGCCGTCGTGACGGAACGTGTCGACGGTGCCGCCCGCGGTGCCGTCGAGCATGATGACCTGGGGCGCAGTGGTTCCCAACGTGCCCTTGACCCATTCGCCCTGGCTGACGCCTGCCGCCTTGTTGTCGGTGGCGAACGTCGCGTCCACCGCGTCCTCGGGATCGGTGGCCGTGTCGAGGGCGATGACGACGACGCCTGCGTCGCGTGCCTTCTTGATCGCGTCGAGGACTCCGGTGGAGGAGTTCGGGGTGATCAGAATGCCTTTGACACCCTGGCCGACCAGGTTCTCGATCGCCGCGACCTGACCCTCGTTGTCACCGTCGAATGCACCTGCGAGAGCGACCAATTCGGCTCCACTGGAGTCGGCCTTGGCCTGAGCTGCCTCACGAAGCTTCACGAAGTACGGATTGGAATCCGTCTTGGTGATGAGTCCGACCTTGACGCTGTCCGAATCCGAACCACTGCATGCAGTCAGTCCGAGTACGAGGGAACCGGCCATCAACGCGGTTCCGATCGTCAGCGTGGTCTTCCGACGGTGATTGAACATCTGGACTCCCTTGTCCTCGCTACGCAGGTCGCGTCGCTCGATTGCAGGAGCGTACGACCAATACAAGCGCTTGCGCATGCGCTTTCGCGAAATAATTCCGAAAACTTTTCCGACCGGCCGGCGACGACTCGATTCAGCCCGATCAGCCCCAGTTCCCGATCAGTCCCCGCTCCGGCCCCGCCGCCCCGGTCCTCGCCGCCCCGGTCCTCGCAAACGCGCGCGCGTTTGCCATCCGCGCGCGGAATAGTGCCCGATCGCCCAGCTATTCCGCGCGCATCCAGCGAATGCGCGCGCGTTTGCGGAGCCACGATCAGTCCCCGCCCCGGCCCCGCCGCTCCCGTTCTCGCAAACGCGCGCGCGTTTGCGGAGCCGATCAGTCGCCTCGCGTGCTCGACGAGTCCTCGTCCACCACCGAATTCGGCTCGTCGTACGTGACGGTGATGTCTTGGAATCCCTTGTTACGCTGCGCTTCTGCTTGACCGGTGTAGGAGTTCTTGTCACCCTCGGTGAGTTCGACGTTGTCGGTGAACGGCGTCAGCAGAGCCCGGGGATGCAGGTGGTCTACGCGCACGGCGTTGATCTCGATGCACAGCACGATCAGTACCGACGCGACGTACAGGAAACCGAGCAGACCGAGGACGATGGCGAAGATGCCGTTGCTTGCACTCGCGTTGCCCACGACGTAGCGGATGTAGATGCCGCCGAACGACTGCAGCGCCTGCCAGACGACCGCCGCGATCGCTGCGCCGGGGAGCACGTCTCGCACGCTCAGGTCCCGCGCGGTGCCGATTCGGAAGGCCGCGGTGAAGACGGCGGCGTTGACCACCACCGCTCCGACAAGTGCGAGCGCACCACCGGCGAACCCGAACACGCCCGAGGATGCGACGCCGTTCAGCACCGTCAGTCCGATGATCGCGGTGCCGACAGTGCTGAGCAGCAACAATCCGCGCAGCCGACCCTTGATGGGGTCCGGTTGCTCGTTGCGCGGCACCGACCACGCGGTGTTCATCGCGTACTGCACGGCCAGCGACACTCCGAGTCCGCCGTACAGCGACCCGACGACGCCGATGACGATGGCCGTGGTTCCGCCACTGAGGCGGTCCGGTTGACCGAGCTGGTCACCGATGACCGGGATCTGACTCATCGCCGAGTCGATGATGCGGGTCTGCAGCTCCGGGTCTCCGGCCAGCACGATTCCCAGCAGCGTGGTGAACAGCAGCAGAAGGGGAAACAGCGACAGGAACGAGTAGTAGGCGATCAATGCCGCGAGGTAGCCGCCCCGGTCGTCCATGAATTTGTAGAGCACCGCCAGCGGGAAACCTGCCGAGGGGTGCCTGCGCTGGAAGTTGTCCACCTTCGCGACCATCATCGGTCGAATGTAGCCAGCGACGAGCCTGCGGAAACGTCGACGCTCCGGCTTTCGGTGTGACCCAGCTCTCACGATCTGGACGTGCGCTTCGTCGGTCGAGCTCCGACCAACCCTTCGAGAACAACCCGAACCGAGAAAGGAACTCGCCATGAGCTTCATCGACAAGGCCAAGAACGCAGCAGAGGACGCCATCGGCAAGGCGAAGGAAGTTGTCGGCGACGCAACCAACAACAAGGACCTCGAGGCCGAGGGCAAGAAGGATCAGGGTTCGGCCGGCGTCAAAAAGGTCGGCGAGAACATCAAGGACACCTTCAAGTAACCAGCAGCCCCGGAAGGGTCGTCGATCGAATGATCGGCGGCCCTTCGTGCATCCCGCGATGATGCGCCGCGATACTCACCGGACCACCGCATCGCGAACCGTATAAAATCCATTGATCCGGCCTCGAGGTCGGGACAGGGCGTCCAGAAGCAGGCGCACGATCGAGGATCTCGCCGACGCGACGACGTCGACGGTCCACCGCGCGAGAGGATCGTGTGAATGACTGATTCACCGGCCGAGCAAGACACGTCTCGAACGTCCGAAGCACTGTCGCTCGCGCAGTTCGCTCGATCGCTGCGCGACACGCATCGGTCGATGCCGCAGACGTTGAGTGAGATTCTCCGAATGGCGATTCGGCTCATTCCGGGCGCAACCACCGGATGCATCACCACGGTGAACAAGGGTGAGCGCACTGTCGTCGCATCGACGGACCCGATCGCCGAGAAGCTGTGTCGGTTGCAGTACGAACTCGACGAAGGTCCGATTCCCACCGAGGTCCGTCACCTCGACGTCGTAGTGTCCTACGATCTGGCAACCGAACCGCGATGGCCGCAGTTCGCTGCGATGGCCATCGAGGCCGGTTTCAAGTCGCTCTCGGCCTTTCAGCTCTACAGCAACGCCGATGACCTCGGGGCCCTGGTGTTGTACAGCGACGTCACCGGAGCGTTCGACGCCGATGCGGTAGCGATCGGGGAGGCCTTGTCTGCGCATGCTGCCATCGCAATGCTCAGTGCCCGCGACACCGAGCAATTCCGGACCGGCTTGGCCAGCCGGGACATCATCGGCCAGGCAAAAGGCATGATCATGGAACGCTACGACCTCGACGCAGTACAGGCGTTCGACCTACTGGCGAAACTATCGCAGCAACAGAACCTTCCCCTGCACACCGTCGCTCGCGATCTCGTCGACGCCGACCACCCGACGAACTCGACGTTCTGACCCTGCCCGCGGTCAACGCCCTGGCTCCGGTTGGCAGTGCGGACACCACCATGTTCGACGTCGATCGGGGTCGTTCGGCACGTCGGCCTCGACACGAATGACGGTCGCGCACCGCAGACACGGTTTACCGGCCCGACCGGCAACCCAGTGGGTCCGGCCGCGACGAGTGTCGCCGGTGGTGACCTGCATGGCCCCGGGGGTGCTCGCCGAATGCCGCATCGCCCGCTCGAGCAGAGTCACCAATTTCTCCGCGTCGACGCCTGCCGACGGAGCCCAGGGCCACAGTCCACGCAGAAAACACAGCTCGTTCGCCCATAGATTTCCGGGCCCCGCGATGACCCGCTGATCCAGGAGGGTCGAGACGATCGGCCGAGAACCCTGCGCGAGGATGTTCGATGCCGCACGATCGGTGTCGAACTCGGCATGCAATGGGTCCGGTCCCAGATGCGCGACCAGCGCATTCATCGAGGCCGTGTACCCGTAGTCGACGACCGGCAACAGGATTCCGTATGCGGTCGGCCCGTCCACCGCGGCCAGCCGCACGCGGACATCGGGCTGCACCCGCCGCGGTATCGAGCGGCCGGCTCGCACCACCGTCCACGATCCCGTCATGCGGAGGTGGGTGTGCAGCGTGGTGTCGTCGTCGAAATCGGTGAACAGATGCTTGCCGTGCGTCCGGTGCGCGACGACGGTTCGCCCGGCGAGATTCTCGACGGCGTGTGCGGGCACGTTCAGTCGCCCTGCCCGTAGCGTGACGCCGTCCAGCGCTCGCCGCAATCGCGCGGCGAGCGCATGGACGGTGTCACCTTCGGGCATGGTCTCCGAGTATCCCGAGGGCGGCAGAAACAATCGGACCGACCGGCGAGAGCGCGTCGTCCTCCTCGCGTCAGTGCGCGGGCCGCCTGACGTATCCGACCATGAAGTCGACCGCCAGGAAGGCGACCAGGCTGAGCCCCAACATGGGCAGGAACCAGCCGACGGCCACGGCAGCCGTGGCGAGGAGCACCGCAAAGATCGGCGAGATGCGGCGCAGTCCCCCACGCAGAGGCGGCCGGCCTGCGGTGAGTCCAGCGCTCTTCGTGGGTCGACGCTTCCACCACATTATGTAGCCGCGCATGATGACCGATGCCAAGGCGAGTGAAAGCCCAACCAGGGCAATCTGATTGGCCACACCTAACAGCGTGCCCATGTGCAACTGAATTCCCCAGGCCGCCAGCTTGGCTGCCACCGGCCAGTCGGCGAAGTACTGGGTGTCGATCACCGCGCCGGTGCTGCCGTCGATCGAGATCGAGTTGTTCGACATCACCCAGGGCTGACGGGTTTCGGCGACGACGAACGCCACGTCGTCCGACGCCGGGATCGATGCCTCCACCGCACCGTCGATGCCGTTCGCTGCGGCAGTATCGAGCACCGAATCGATGCGGCCGACGTTGTTGTCTGTCGCCGACGCACCGGCCGACATGTCCATGGAACTGTCGCCGTGTCCGGAGTGATCCCCCGAGTGATCCCCCATGGTCGCCGCGTCGGAAGAACCGATGGTCGTGGCGACGGCGGGGGTCGTCCAGCTCAGCGCCGCACGGAGGTCGGTGACGTTCGCACCCGCGTAGGTGGACCACGTGAGTCCGGTGGCGGAGAGGAAGATCAGACCTACGGCGATCCAGATACCGGCTACGCCATGCCAGTTCAAGGACCGGTTGCGGCCCTTCGATTCACGATCGAAGGTGAGCAGTGTCGCCCGGTCTCGGTTGCGTCGGTAGCGATCGATCCACAGGTACAGGCCGCCGAGCGCGATCACCCACAACCACGATGCGGCCAGTTCGCTGTAGATCCGGCCCGGTTCACCGAGGTGCAGGTGTCGGTGCAATTCCGAGATCCACGTTCTGACCGGCAAGGCGCTCGAGGAGCCGTAGACGGCAAGTTCACCCACCGGTGACGCCGTGGCGGGATCGACGAAGACGGCCAGTCGTCGCGATTCGCCGAGGGTCGGGTCGGTGAACAGCACTCGGGTGGTGTCGCCGACTTCGGCAGCGGGTCGCACGGCCGACACGGTCAAATCCGGCCTCTCGGCCTGAGCGGCTCGGATCTGTTGAGCGACCGGGACAGCCGGTCCGGTGGAGTCGACGTGCAGATAGTCGCGGTAGACGAGTCGTTCGATGGTCGGGGCGACGGCGTAGAGGCCGCCGCTGACGGTGGCGATCAGGATGAACGGTGCGATGAGTATGCCCGCGTAGAAGTGCAGACGAAGAATCAGCGGACGCCAGCTGCGCGGGCCGGACGGACGGGTGGGCGGGGAAGGATCGGCGACGCGTTCCTTTTCCGGTGTGGACATGAGAGCTCGTTTCGTGAAGGCAGGGGTGGGCGCGCGCCGTGGGCACGGGTCGACTCGATGTCGAGCGAATCGTGCTGTGCGCGTGAAGAAATTGCCGCAGCTCTGCTCGCCCCCGCGGTGCAGGAGCGGTAGGTGGGAGGCTGCGGTCAGTACGACGCGGCAGGCGGTCCGCGGTTCCCGGAGCCCGAGAGATCGAGGAGCCGGTGGACGCCGGGTGTGCGATACAGCGGAAGCGGGGCGGCACTCTGCGAGTCGTCGACGACGAGAATTGCCAGGATCGGGAGTATTCGACGAACAACGGTGGCTGCGTGCGAGATCCCACGCTCGGCCCCGTGCACGATCACCGCGCCGACGACGATCGCGATCGCGTGGGCCGCAAGCATCTGCTGCGTCAGCACCGAACCGTGGTGATCGCCGTCGACGATCGTCAGCAGCACGTGTCCGATCGTCTGCGCAGCGGCCAGCGTCGCCATCAGCTGCAGGCGAGGCGCGATGACGATCGGCACTGCGCCTGCGGCGTAACCGAGTCCCGCGCACACCAGTGCCAACAGGACGATCGCGGCGTCGGAGGGGAACATACCTCCGCCGAATGCGTGCGCGGTGGCGGTGATCGTTGCCGTCAGAGCGCCGACGGCAGACCCGCGCAGGGCTGCGGATCCGTCCGGGGTCGCGGGCACGAACAGCAGACTACTACCCGTTTCGGCAGAGGCACTGGCGTCTCGTCTATGTCGCATGGTTTGTGCGCGAAAACCGATCCAGCGGTCTTTTTCAGGTCCGTTATGGTGATCGCGAGTATCACGCCACGTTCAGAGAGGATTGCCGTGCCGGACAGTTCGGATGTGGCTCAGGCCCGTGTGTTCGCCAACATGCTCGCGGCCGAAATTGCGTCGACATCGAGCCGAATCGAGGTCTCCGAGAACTACGCCCACAAGGCCTTCCGGGTGGGCGACCCCCGCAGCGCGAAGTGGCACACCGACGAGGCCCGCGCTCAGAAGCAGGCGCTGTACGAATTGCACCGCCAACTGGACGCACTGCACAGCCGCTTCCAGATCTCGAATGGTGAACCCGAACCCGTGTGCTGACGTCGGCTCGGTGTGTGAGGGCGCCTGGTCCGGGGTACCGCGACAAGATGGTTTTCGACAAGACAGACAACGGCTCGGGGGCCGAAAGCGAAGGACAACGAACGATCACGATCGGGTTGGTGGCCGACGAGGGATTCGCGTCGACGATAGCGGCCGCCATCGAACAGGAACTTCCGCCCACCATCACGATCGACGGAACCGATGCCCGACTGGACACGGCCCGGCCCGCAGTCACGCTGCCTCCCACCGAGGCAGGTTCTGCGCCGTTGGGTCAGTGGCTGGAGGCCATTCAGGCCACCAACACATTCGACCTGGTGCTCTGCATCTCCGAGGTTCCGCGACGCGTCGGGGCCAGCCCCGTCGTCGCCGAATTGCGTGACGGTTCGACCGGTGCTTTGTACGTACCCTCGTTCGGCACCATAGGAGTACGGCGTCGCGCTGTGGCGGTGGCCATCGCCATCGTGCACGATCTCCTCCGCAGCGATACTGCCTCGCGGCCACACCTGCGACGGTCGATGTCCAAGTGGGCTCCGGGCCCCGACCCTGACGGTGGCGGCGAGCGAATCCTGCTCACTCCCGGCATGTTCGGCCGAACACGCATGATCATGGGCATGATTCGCTGCAATCGGCCGTGGCGTCTCGTCCCCGCACTGTCGAGCGTGCTCGCGGCCGCGAGCGCCGCGTCGGCGTTCGGTGTGTTCTACGCGAGCATCTGGCAGATGGCGGCCTCGATGACACCTGCCCGGCTCACACTGATCGGCGTCGCCGCCATCGTGGCCATCACGGTGTGGCTGATCTTTCCGCACGGCCTCTGGGAGCACCGACGGTTCCGCTCCTCGACCACCGATCGCTGGATATACAACTCTGCCACTCTCGGCACCGTCGTGGCCGGCGTGCTGTGTATGTATGCCGTTCTGTTCGCGGTCGTGTTGCTCTCTGCTGCCGTGGTGATCTCGCCCGAGTTCCTCACCGCTCAGATCGGGCGAGAAGCAAATACGGCGGACTACCTGTCACTGGCCTGGTTGGCGGCGTCGTTGGGCACGGTCGCTGGAGCAGTGGGCTCGTCGGTGTCCGATCGCAGCGACATCCTCAACGCTACGTACGGCCACCGAGAAATGCTCCGGCGCCAGCACAGCGCAGAACGGTCACGCGCGGAAAAAGCCGGGTCCGAAGAATTCAGCAAAGCCCAGTCCTAGGCCGGGTCACCGGGGTGCCGTCGCGACGACGGAGAGCACAGGACCTGTTGGCCGAAATGTAGCGTGCGATCTCGCGGGAGTAGCCAATTCGTCGCGTGTGCTTTCGGGCCGATCCCGGACAGAATCGAGATCGCACGGCCGAATCAGCAGTAATGCAACCAAAGGAGCCCGACAGTGCCCACTCTGGAACGCGACGTCGCTATCGTCGGGGCCGGCCCTTCCGGCCTGGCCGCAGCAACCGAGCTCCGCAAAGCAGGATTGTCCGTCGCCGTGCTGGAAGCGCGTGACCGCGTCGGAGGACGTACCTGGACGAACACCATCGACGGTGCGAGCCTCGAAATCGGCGGTCAGTGGGTCTCACCCGATCAGGAATCTCTCATCGCGCTGATCGGTGAGCTCGGCCTCGAGACGTTCGACCGATACCGCGAGGGCGAGTCCGTCTACATCTCCGCCGCGGGCGAGCGCACCCGTTACTCGGGTGACTCGTTCCCCGTCGACGAGACGACCGAGAAAGAGATGGACCGACTCGTCGCACTGCTCGACGACTTGGCCGCCCAGGTCGGCCCCGAGGAGCCGTGGGCGCACCCGCTGGCGCGTGAACTGGACACGATCTCGTTCGAGCAGTGGCTGATTCGTGAGTCCGACGATGCCGAGGCACGAGGAAACATCGGCATGTTCATCGCCGGTGGCATGCTCACCAAACCTGCGCACGCGTTCTCGGCACTGCAAGCAGTCTTGATGGCCGCATCGGCGGGATCGTTCTCGCACTTGGTAGACGAGAACTTCATCCTCGACAAGCGCGTCGTCGGTGGCATGCAGCAGGTGTCGATCCGCATGGCGGCCGCCCTCGGCGACGACGTCATCCTCGCCGCGCCGGTGCGAACGGTGCGGTGGAACTCCGACGGCGCAACAGTATTCGCCGACGGCGACATCGAGGTACACGCCAAGCGGGTCGTTCTCGCCGTTCCGCCGAACCTGTACTTGCGTATCTCCTACGACCCGCCACTCCCGCGTCGCCAGCATCAGATGCACCAGCATCAGTCCCTCGGACTGGTGATCAAAGTCCATGCCGTCTACGACACCCCGTTCTGGCGCGAGGACGGGCTGTCGGGGACCGGCTTCGGTGCCTCCGAGATCGTGCAGGAGGTGTACGACAACACCAACCATCAGGACAGCCGCGGAACACTGGTCGGCTTCGTGTCCGACGCCAAGGCAGACGCGATGTTCGAGCTCGACGAGCAGGAGCGCCGCGCGAAGATCCTCGAATCGATCGCACATTACCTGGGGCCCAAGGCAACCGAGCCGGTCGTCTACTACGAGTCGGACTGGGGTTCGGAAGAATGGACCCGTGGTGCGTACGCGGCCAGCTTCGATCTGGGGGGTCTGCACCGCTACGGCAAGGACAGCCGCACCCCCGTCGGCCCGATTCACTTCTCCTGCTCCGACATCGCCGCGGAGGGCTACCAACACGTCGACGGCGCAATCCGCATGGGTCACCGCACCGCCGCGGACATCGTGTCGACAATCGGCCACGACATGCCCGCCGCTGCGCGTGGGAGGCAGTGATGCAGTGGCGGATGCCAGCGGAAGGCGCTCGGCACGAACGGACGTGGATGGCCTATCCGTGCGAGGGGTATTCGCTCGGTGACACGCCCGAGGAGCACCACGAGGCTCGCACCACGTGGGCCGAGGTCGCGCGAGCCGTCGCACGATTCGAGCCGGTCACCGTCGTCGTCGACCCCGCCGAAAGTGCCGTCGCACGCACGTATCTGACTTTCGAGAGCGCTTTCCCCATCGACATCCTCGAGGCACCGTTGAACGACGCCTGGATGCGCGACATCGGGCCCACGTTCGTGCTGTCCGAGGACGGCCGTGTCGGCGGCGTCGACTGGGTGTTCAACGGCTGGGGCGCGCAGGACTGGGCGCGCTGGGACAAGGACTCGAAGATCGGCGCGCTCGTCGTCGAGAAGTCCGGTGCCGAGATGATCGATTCACCGATCGTCAACGAGGGCGGCGGTATTCAGGTGGACGGACTGGGAACGGTTCTCGTCACCGAGACGGTACAACTCGATCCCGGTCGCAATCCCACGCTGTCGAAGGCCGATGTCGAGGCCGAACTTGCCCGCACGATCGGCGCCACCACGGTGATCTGGCTTCCTCGTGGACTCACCCGTGACGCGGACGAGTTCGGAACCCGAGGCCACGTCGACATCGTCGCTGCCATCCCCTCGCCCGGCGTCGTTCTGGTGCACGACCAACGCAATCCCGAACACCCCGATCACGACATCAGCAAGGCCGTGTTCGAGATCTTCGAGAACAGCACAGACGCACGCGGTGAGAAATGGACCATCGTGAAAGTTCCGGCACCGGAGATTCTCCGTGACGAGGAGGGCTTCGTCGATTACAGCTACATCAACCACTACGTCGTCAACGACGGTGTGATCGCCTGCAGCTACGGCGATCCCGCGGACGAAGAGGCTGCTGCCATTCTGTCGGCGGCATACCCGGGCCGCACCGTCGTCACCGTCGACGCTCGGCCACTCTTCGCCCGCGGGGGCGGAATTCACTGCATCACACAGAACCAGCCACAGGCTCAGACGGACTGAGTGGACGCGGGGCAGGTGCCGAGTCGTGATTCCACGCAGATCGGTGTGATTACCCGATCTCGTGGTACCCCTGGAGTATGAGTGAATTCGCGACGGGACCGGTAGCTGCGTCCGACAATCCGCCTTCATCGGTCCCGCCGTCATGGGGACTGGAGTCAACGTTGGTGGACGACGTTCCCGGCTTCACGGTGCCGTGGCAGGGCGCACCTGCACCGAATCCGCGGGTGCTGATCCTCAACGAGAACCTCGCCAGGTCACTGGGGCTCGACCCGTCGATGCTGCGCTCCGAGCAGGGCGCAGGCGTGTTGTCCGGGGCTGTCTCACCGGCCGATTCGACCCCCTCGGCGATGGCGTACGCCGGTCATCAGTTCGGCGGATTCGTGCCGTTGCTGGGCGACGGTCGAGCACTACTTGTGGGCGAGCTGCACGACGAACACGGCCGACGAGTCGATCTGCATCTCAAGGGCTCCGGTGCCACGCCGTTCTCCCGCGGCGGAGACGGGCGCGCGGTGGTGAGTGCGATGCTGCGCGAGTACCTGATCAGTGAGGCCATGCACGCTCTGCACATCCCGACCACTCGGTCGTTGGCCGTCGTCACGACGGGTGAGCAGGTGGTTCGAGAGGCAGGTCCGCAGCCCGGCGCAGTGCTGGCTCGGGTTGCCTCGAGCCACCTGCGCGTAGGTACCTTCGAGTTCGCGGCCCGTCGCGAGGGTCTCGCGCAGAACCTCGCCGACTATGTCATCGCACGTCATTATTCCGAGCTTGCCGAACTCCCGGCAGAGGGCGCGGAGAGTCGATACCTCGCATTCTTCGAGGCCGTCGTCGACAGGCAAGCACAGTTGGTGGCGCAGTGGATGTCCGTCGGCTTCGTGCACGGCGTCATGAACACCGACAACACGACGATCTCCGGTGAGACGATCGACTACGGGCCGTGCGCGTTCATCGACGCCTACGATCCTGCAACGGTCTTCAGCTCGATCGATCACGGCGGCCGCTACGCGTACGGCAACCAACCCGCCGTCCTGGGTTGGAACCTGGCACGATTCGGCGAAACACTACTGCCGCTGGTCGATTCGGTTCCGGACCGCGCCATCAGCGCGCTGACGACGGTGTTGGACTCCTACGGTGATCGCTACCGACAGCACTACGAGAACCTGATGGCCGCCAAGCTCGGCCTCGATGCGATCGAACCGGACGGCAGTCTCCTCGACGAACTGCACGTGCTTCTGCGGGATCATCGTGCCGACTGGACCCTGACCTTCCGCGCGTTGGCGGAAAATTTGCGGGGCAACGACGCAGATTTTGCGTCACTCGTACCGCACGAGGCAGCTGCACCGTGGCTCGAACGATGGCGCGCAGCGGTGCTCGAGCGGGGCCACGACCTCCGGTCCGTCTCGGACGCCATGGACCGAGTGAACCCCGCCTACATTCCTCGAAACCACATGGTCGACGCGGCGCTGGCAGCAGCGACCGAGGGCGACCTCGCGCCCTTCGACCGCTTGTTGTCGGTCGTGACGAATCCGTTCGACGGTCGGGACGAGCTGTCGCAGTACGCCGGACCCGCGCCCGTCGACTTCAGCGCAGGGTTCCGAACGTTCTGCGGGACGTAGTCAGCTGACCGCAGCAGTTGCGACGCGATATTCGCGTCGCAACTGCTGTGCGGCACAGGGAGTTCGGGCCTACTTCTCGTCGGGATCCAGGGCGTCCTTGATCTTCCCCATGACGCCCTTCTCGGTACCCAGTGCGGCCGACGCGGGATCTCCCTTGGCCCCGTCGTACGTCGCGTACAACTTCGGATCGGGTGCAGGCGCGGATGCCTTCCCGCCCAGAGGCTGCGGATCGGCGAGGAACCCCATCTGCCGTTTGCCGTCGGGCGCAAGCCGATTCGCCCAGCCACCGGTCGAGGAGAACTCACCGTCCGAGAGGTGCCACAGATCGGTTGCGTGCTCGGATGCCTCCTCGTCGAGAAGTGCACTCGGTGCTACGACGTCCTCGAGTCCGTCGGCTTGCAGCTCTTCGATGGCAGCGAGCCACAGGTTCTGATGGTGCGTATCGCGAGCGAGATTGAACTGCAGCATGGCCTTGACGCCCGGGTCGTCGGTCATGTTGTACAGACGCGCGGTCTGCAGCCGCCCTTGCGCCTCGGCGGCAACGTTCGCACGAAAATCTGCGAGCAGGTTGCCACTGGCGATGATGTACCGACCGTTCCACGGATAGCCGTTGGAATCCGCCGGGAGCGCACCGCCGCCGGACACGATCGCCTGCTGCGGGTCCATGCCGCCCATCACTGCCGCTACCACGGGATCGGTAGCAGCGGCTTTGGTCGACTCGGTGGCCGGTGCACCTTCGAGCAGACGAGCGACCATGGTGGCCAGCATCTCCACGTGACCCATTTCTTCGGTCGCGATGTCCATGATCAGGTCCTTGTACTTGCCCTCCATGCGACAGTTCCAGCCTTGGAACAGATACTGCATGGTCACGGTCATCTCGCCGAATGCACCACCGATGAGCTCCTGAAGCTTGTGTGCGTACACAGGATCCGGCTTCTCGGGCTTGGCATCGAATTGTAGGTAGTCGGTGTGTCGGAACATAGGGACTCCAGTTCGGGTCGAAGTTCGAGCAGGTGACTCGATCCGGCTACCCGCCGAAATTCGCAGCAAACACATTGCACTGCAAGGGTTTAGAACTCGATACACAGGCCGGGACCGCGACTTCTTCACGCCTCGACGACGGACACCGGCGGAACATCCGGGTACACACGGCTTTCCGCAGCACCGTCCGCACGAGGGCCGCGGTGCTATCGACCTACAGGTAAGTCCCCTGCAGTGCGTCCACTGCAGCGACTCGAGGTCGCGAAGGCGTCGTCGCCGCGCCGACGACCCGACCGAGCGAGCCGGCACGCTCGACGTGCACACGTTCGCTGAGCCGTCGCACATTACGGTCGGCAGCGGAGGAGGCCAGGACGACGGTGAGGCGAAACCCACGGCACAACAGCCGATGGGCCGCGTCGACGATGTACGTGGTTGCGGCATCACCGATCTCGGTGACACCGACCAGGTCGACCACCATCGGTCGGTAGGCGAGCACGGACCCCGCCAGGCAGTCTGCCAACAGGCGGGTATTGCCGGGGATCTCGAGTGCGCCCTGCACCGAGACGACGATGGGGCCGTCGTCTCCGCGGTCGACGGACATCGAAAACGACGAGGATTCGGGAATCATGGGCATTGACCTCCACAGATCGAAGACTGTGGCAGGGGAAGATCGTGGTTCGTACCGCAGTCGATTCTGCGGGCGTGGTCTCCACCCAATCACTGTGTAGGATACCCCGACTCGGGCCTGGATGCGACCACCCCTGCGTTCGGCGGGGCCGCGGGCGTGCGCTCGGGACAGGTGCGAATGCACCCGCGAGGCTCTGTATATTATGACCCCGTTCGGTCGAGTCGGGGCCGGGAGTTGACGAGTGGCTGCCTGCTGTCCATGCGGGGGCCCGACCGAAACGAGCCCACCAGATGAGTGACTTTTCCATCGAAGACGACCGTCTTCACGACGCACCGGACGCCTCGGGTTCGGCGTTCGCCCGGATCGGGCAATACATCCAAGCGTTGCGCCGAATCAAGGGGAAGATCCTGACCGGTGCCGACGTCGATGCCGTTCTTCAAGCCGTGTGCTCCGAGGTCGCAGCCGTGGTTCCCGACGCGGATCTCGTCGGCATCACCATGCTCGACGACACCGGCCGACCGCGAACCGTGGCGTCCACCGACCCCGCTGTGCACGACATCGATTCCGACCAGTATCGCGCTGGTCAAGGCCCCTGCCTGCACGCCATCCGCAGCGGACGTATGGTTCGCGCACAGGCGCACGAGGCAGTAGCTCGCTGGCCTCGCTTCGCTGCCGCAGTGGCCGATCTGGGCGTCCACAGCTATTTGTCGGCCCCGCTGACGCCCGACGAGCACCGCCACGGGTCGCTGAACATCTACGGGACGGGTGCCGACGGCTTCGACCCACTCGACGAGGTCTCGGTGGCCCTGCTCGCCACCTCGATCGAGACCGTCATCGCGATCACCGAGCGCGCCCGGTCGGCCGAACGAGAAATCACCGGCCTGCGGACAGCGATGAAAACGAGAGCTGACATCGACCAGGCGAAAGGAATCATCATGGCGATGCGCGGAATCTCCGCCGACGACGCGTTCGCCCTGCTGTCCGAGCAGTCGCAGAACAGAAACATCAAGGTCAGCGAGATTGCGTCGGCGATGATCGAGTCGGTTGCCGAACATTCGAACTCTCGAACCGGCCTGCACGAAGAAACGAACAGTGGGTATGATTCGGACAGCGTGGTGTAGCCCCTGCCCGCAGTCGACAGCGCCGCTCGCACCGGGTTCGCCTCGGTTCTGCAATCCTTGCCGGTCTCGGTTACGCCGCAGTGCGCTGTTCGACGAACATGCCACTGAACAGGGTAAGGACGGTGACCCCCCATGAAACACAACGAATTGCTCGGGCTCGGCATTACCAGCGAACACCATGACAACGCAATTGTTCTGCGGGTCAACGGAGAAGTGGATCTCGCGACCGCCTCCGATCTCGCCCACCACATCGAACAAGCGGTCACGGCAGCGCCGGCAGCCGTGATCGTCGATCTGTCGGGGGTGTCCTTCCTGGCCTCCGTCGGCATGAGCGTGCTCATCGCAGCTCGCCGAAAGGCATGCTGCTCAACCTCGTTGGTGGTGGTTGCATCCGGGCCGACCACGGGGCGGCCGATGCATCTGGTTGGACTCGATGCTGCGATTCCGATTTTCACCGATATCGATTCGGCCCTCGAGTCCGTCGGTTCGTCGCTGAGGAAGTCCGTAACCGGGGCATCGGGCTCGTCCGAGTCCGGTGCCGGGTGTCCAGAGTGTGCGACCGGCACGTCGACCGCGGATGTACACACTGCGTGAACCGGTCCGATTTCCACCGCCTACCCGTCGAGATCGCACTAGTCTTGGTCGATGACGACGGGTGACGAGGACGAGGACGAGGACGAGGACCACCGTGCGTGGAACGACAAAGCGCGCAACGAAACTCCCACTCAGCAGTTGGATCGCAATTGGTCGTCGTTGCTACAGGAACTCCGTGTCGTACAGACCGGTGTACAACTTCTGACCGGGTTCTTGTTGACCCTGCCGTTCCAGGCCCGCTTCGACGGGCTGTCCACGGCCGGCCACGTAGTCTATCTGATGACGGTGTCGGCGTCGATGCTTGCGACGATCCTGTTGGTGGCTCCCGTCAGCATGCACCGACTCCTGTTCCGGCAGCGTGCAATAGGGGTCATAGTGCGCGTCGGCAACATACTCGCCATCAGCGGTCTCGCCATGTTGGGAGTGACACTGGTGGGTGCTGCCGCCCTGACGTTCGAGATAGTGCTCGGTGTGCGCGCCGCAGCCTCCGCGGCCGCTGTCGTGGCGTCGACGGCCGTCGCGTTCTGGTTCCTACTGCCCCGGATCCACCGCCGTCGATAACGTCTCGTCGACGGTGCCTCAGGGCCGGCAGTCGACGGCCGTGCGCCACCACCGATCGTCCGGCCCCACCGGCATGGCGCGCTTGTGCCGGGTCTTGTCGAACCAGCGCTCGATGGTGTCCACCGCATCGTCGTCGACGGGTCCGCCCTGCAGGTATGCGTCGATCTGTGCGTAGGTGACGCCGAGTGCTTGTTCGTCCGGGAGCGCGGGACGGTCGTCCTCGAGGTCGGCTGTCGGCACTTTGCGCCACGTCGATTCCGGTGCGTTCAGGTGCCGCAAGAGCTGCGCACCTTGGCTTTTGGTGAGACCGCTCAGCGGAGTGACGTCCGCGCCTCCGTCACCGTATTTGGTGAAGAAGCCCGTCACCGCCTCGGCCGCGTGATCGGTACCCACCACCAGAAGATTCTCCTGGCCGGCGATCGTGTACTGCGCGATCATGCGTTCGCGCGCCTTGATGTTGCCCCGTACGAAGTCCGCGATACGCGGAGTATCCAGCGCCGAGGCGGCCGAGCGCGCCGAGGCGTCGACGGCGTCGCGGATATCGACAGTGACCGTCCGGTCCGGCTCGATGAAGTCGAGTGCGACGACGGCGTCGGCTTCGTCCGCCTGAGTTCCGTACGGCAGACGCACCGCGACGAATGTGGCCTGGTTACCGAGTTCCGCGGCCTCGCGAACGGCCAGCCGAGCGAGCTTTCCGGCCAGGGTGCTGTCCTGTCCCCCGCTGATGCCGAGCACGAAACCCGCTGTGCCACTGACCCTCAGATAATCGGCGAGGAAACCGACCCGGCGGCGGATTTCCGCGTCGGGGTCGATCGACGGCCGAACACCCAGCTCGTGCTGAATACGGCTTCGGACACTGGAATCGGTACTCATACTGCGCTCCGATCTCGTTGACGAACAGTTGTTTGCACTCCCCCGGCGTCAGCTACCCGTGGGCCCGTTTCCGCGCGTGGCGCAGCAGGGTATCGAGGGAAAACGCCATGGTCCGGGCCAGAACTTCTTCCGGTTCACCCTCGAAGTGCTTGCATTCGGTGCTCACGTCGCCGCGGTCGTACACCGCTGCCCACACCGTCCCCGGTGGCTGGTCTTCCTGGCTCTGCGGCCCGGCTTCGCCGGTGACGGCGATCGTCAGATGTGCGCCGACCAGCGACGCCGTCGATCGAGCCATCGCCGTCGCGGCCTGTTCGCTGACGACCGGGCCGTCGGGGACCTCGAGCAGCGTGTGCTTCACGCTCTCGTGGTACGCGACGATTCCGCCGCGGTACCACTGCCCCGAGGACGGTGCCTTGCCGAGCATGGCCGCGAGATTTCCGGCGGTCAGCGATTCGGCGGTGCCGATCGCGATGTCGTACGTCTGTGCCAGGTCGGCAATCTTCCTACATACCGAGGAGGCGTCGGCCTCGGTCGCTAGACGCTGTTCTGCATCGGTGTCCATCACACACTCTCCGTACCTGATTCGTCGAAGGTGTTCGCCGGATTGTTTCAGCGACTGGTTCTGTGGGCGCGGGGCCGGAGGCTGCAGGGGTTGAACCTCCGGCCCCTGGCTCGACCGCACGGCCCGGGCGCGTACGCCGAGCTGTGTATCGACTTCCACGCACGACGGCAGTCCAAACACGGGGCTTACGACCGATATTCGGGTCCTTATCGCAGATACCGGACCCTTGGCACGTGTTCGCGAGCAGTGCTAATTTCGGATCGACAGTCAGTTCCAGGAGGTGTGTTATGCCGAATCGACGTACTTCTGCGGGGGCAGAGCGACCGGTAGCGTTCTACTCCGACACAGACCGCGCCATGATCGACTTCGCCCTGAGATGGGTCAATCACGGAGGCGGACCGGACGACGAAATCCGGTCCGCCTTCGCGATGTCGACTCAGGACTACTACCGCGCCGTGCTGGAGATCCTCGACCGCGATCCCGGCAGCGTGTTCGGCGAGTTCGGCCTCAGCCCTGTCATGGTGACGCGAATCAAAGCCATTGCCAGAAGGCGCATCTGGCTCACCCGGTGATCGGCTCCGCGCTACCGGATGTCGAATCGATCGTTGCCTGCCAGCTTCGCCCACGCGGCCACGAAGTCGTCGACGAACTTGCCACCGTTGTCGACCTGGGCGTACACCTCCGACAGCGCTCGCAGTTGTGAATGGGACCCGAACACCAGGTCGATGGATGTCGCTGTCCACTTCTGGCTACCGGAGCCACGATCCGTGCCGACGTAGGTGCCGTCCTCACTCGTCGTCCACTCGGTGTCGGAGTCGAGCAGATTGACGAAGAAATCGTTGCTCAGAACTCCGGGGCGATCGGTGAACACTCCATGGCTCGAACCACCGTGGTTGGCCCCCAAGGCTCGAAGACCGCCGAGAAGAACCGTCATCTCGGGCGCAGTCAGATTCAGCATGTAGGCGCGATCGAGGAACAACACCTGCTCGGGAGTGCTCTCCCCTGCAGCCATGTAGTTGCGGAACCCGTCGGCTCGTGGCTCGAGTACCGAGAACGATTCGACGTCGGTCTGCTCCTGCGTCGCGTCGGTGCGACCCGGCCGGAACGGGACGGTCACCTCGTAACCGGCGTCGCGTGCGGCCTTCTCGACGGCCGCGTTGCCGGCCAGCACGATGACGTCGGCGAGCGAGACCTTCTTGTCACCGGCCGCCAAGCCCTCGAACTTTTCGCGTATACCGTCCAAGATTGCGAGCACCTCGCGGAGGACCTCGGGTTCGTTTGCCTCCCAACTCTTCTGTGGCTCGAGCCGAACCCGAGCGCCGTTGGCACCGCCGCGGTAATCGGTGACTCGGAAGCTGCTGACCGACGACCACGCGACACCGATGAGCTGAGCGATCGTCAAGCCCGAGTCGAGGATCGCCGACTTCAGCGCAGATGCGTCCGCCTCGTCGATCAGGTCACCGTCCAGCGATGGAACCGGGTCCTGCCACAGCTGAGGTTCGGGAACCCACGGCCCGAGGTACCGGGACACCGGTCCCATATCGCGGTGCAGCAACTTGTACCACGCCTTGGCGAACGCGAGCGAGAGCTCCTCGGGGTGATCCAACCACCTCCGAGTGATCCTCTCGTACGCCGGATCTGCCCGCATGGAGATGTCGGTGACGAGCATCGTGGGGGCACGGCCCGGACCGCCGAACGGATCGGGAATCGTGCCCGCACCGGCACCGTCCTTGGCAGTGAACTGCCACGCGCCGGCAGGGCTCTTCGTGAGCTCCCACTCGTATCCGTAGAGATTCTTCAGGTAGCCGTTACCCCACTGCGTCGGAGTCTCCGTCCAGACCACCTCGAGCCCGCTGGTGATCTGGTCCTCGGCCTTGCCCTTGCCGTAACCGTTCTTCCAGCCGAGGCCCTGCTGTTCGATGGGGGCACCCTCGGGTTCCGGCCCGATCTTGTCGGCCGGTCCGGCTCCGTGTGTCTTACCGAAGCTGTGTCCACCGACGATGAGTGCCGCCGTCTCCTCGTCGTTCATCGCCATCCGCGCGAAGGTTTCCCGGATGTCGTGGGCCGCGGCCACCGGATCCGGCTCTCCCTCGGGGCCTTCGGGATTGACGTAGATCAAGCCCATGGTGGTGGCACCGAGGGGCTTGGAGAGCTCCCGTTCGCCGGAGTATCGCTTGTCGGTGCCCAGCCACTGATCCTCGGGGCCCCAGAAGACCTCTTCCGGTTCCCAGATGTCCTCCCGACCGAAGCCGAATCCGAACGTTTCGAACCCCATGGACTCGAGCGCCGCGTTACCGGCGAACACCAGCAGATCGGCCCACGAAATCTTGTTGCCGTACTTCTGCTTGACCGGCCACAGCAACCGACGCGCCTTGTCCAGGTTGGCGTTGTCCGGCCAACTGTTCAGTGGCGCAAAGCGTTGCGCGCCCTGACCCCCACCGCCTCGTCCGTCGAACGTGCGGTAGGTGCCGGCGGCGTGCCAGCTCATACGAATGAAGAGTCCGCCGTAGTGGCCGTAGTCGGCCGGCCACCAATCTTTCGAAGTGGTCATCACCGAGATGACGTCGGCTTTGAGCTCGTCCACGTCGAGCTTCTCGAATTCCGCTTTGTAGTCGAGCTTTTCGCCGAACGGGTTCGATTTGGAGGTATGCGCATGCAGGATGGACAGGTCCATCTGCTCCGGCCACCAGTCCTTGTTCGTCAGCGGTGCGTGCGCCTTGGGCTTCGGCGACTCGATGACCGGATTCTCGCTCTCGCTGGTGCTGGCGGTCTCGGTGGCGGAGTGGGGTGGGCGTGCGTCGGAGGTCACGAATTGTCCTTTCCGATGGGCATTGTGGATGGACGATCGCGGGCTGCGATCGATCGGTCGGATGCACAACTGGGGCACGTTCCCCAGTAGGTCACCTCGGCCTCGTCGAGGACGAAACCGTGATCTCGGGCGGGTCGTGCACACGGTGGCTCACCGGTGGCGCAGTCGGCGTCGACGATGAAACCACAGGAACGGCAGACGATGTGGTGATGATTGTCTGCCACTCTGGTTTCGTAACGTGCCGAGTGACCCGCGAGGCGGATACGACGAACCAAACCCGATGCAGTCAACGCATCGAGCACGTCGTACACGGCCTGCTTCGACACCGTGGGCAGGGTGGCGCGCGCCAGTCGCAAGATGGTGTCGGTATCGGAATGCGGTTGTGCATCAACGATATCGAGAACCAACTCTCGGGGACGCGTCACCCTCAGTCCGGCGTCACGAAGCATGCTGGCGGAAGTGCTTGCCATGGCTTTCACGATAACCACCTTCGGTCGCATCGTCGATCGTTTCCCGGAATCGGTCGATTGTCGCGGCGCGGGCAGGGCCGCCTGCAGACGAGGCCGGCCACCGCGATCAACCCGCGTCCTGTGCCACCGGCGAGTTCCACTCGGCAGTAGTGAAACGGGCTGCGTGAGCAGCGACGGCGGTAGCGTCTGCATTGCGCGAGAAGATCCGGCGTTGGCGTTGCGCGCCGTTCCCGAGGTGCGTCAAACGTTCGAGAGAAGTCTGCACGCAGCGGAGGTCGCCTGTGCTGGTCAGCGCCGGTTCCACGTAGCGGACGAGCGATCGGAGCAGACTCGATGCCGACACCGGTCTCCCGGTGCTCGGATCCACTGCGACGCCGGTCAATCCATCCATACGGGCACGGTGGTATGCCGCTGCGAGGTGATTGCCGGCCACGACGAGTGCCGGCTCGCCGCGGTCGATGGACCGAAGGGCCGTGACGACGAGACCGCGGACCAGTGCAGCGGACAACACCACCTCCTCGGCGACGGCAGGTACGTCGCCGACCCGCACCTCGACCGTCGGCTGGTGGGAGCTGGGCCGTACATCCCAGTAGAGCGATGCTTCGTCGAGAATCATCCCGGTCTCGATCATCGAGCCGACCAGGTCGTCGTACTCCGCCGTCGAACTCAGGTGAGGGGGCGGACCAGCCGTCGGCCACCTGCCCCACACCGTCGAACGCCAACTCGAGTGCCGAGTGTCGACGCCGTCGTGTATAGCGCTGTTGCACGTCAAGGCCAGAAGTGTCGGGAGCCAGGGTCGCACGACATTGCATACCCCGATCGCCGTCTCCTTGTCCGGCACCTCGACATGAATGTGACCCCCACACGTGGCAACGCTCTCTGCCAGTGCCCCGTAGGTCTCGGCCAGACGCCGATAGCGGGAGCCGTCCGAGATGGGCAGGCGGCCACGATCAGCAGGCGCAACCGGCGACACGCCTGCCGCCAGTAAGTGGGCACCCTGCGCCAGGGCCACCGCCGACAGCGTGGCGCGGGTGGAGATCACGTTCTCCCGAAATTCGCGAAGACACTGCAGCGGAGGCGAATTGGCCTCCACCTGTACCTCGGTCAGCTCCGAGACGGCATCGATTCCCGCAGCTCGGGCATGCGCGACGACACCGGGGCCGACCGCCACCGGACGCAGCATGTCGATGTCGGCGAGAAAGAACTCCTCCTCCACTCCAACCGTGGGAACTGCCCATGCACTCATCGGGCGCTGTCGCCCGAGTGATCGCCGACGACCACCGCGAGATACACCGCGGCGACGATCGTGCACGGTGCGGAACTGCCGGTCACGCCGACCGCGCAGGCGTCTCGCCTGTGCAGGAATTCGAAACCTGTTCGGATCTCGCCGGTTTCACCGCACTTCGAACGGCGTCCGCGACGCTGCGGACGCACTCCGTACCGAGGTGAGCGCCACTCGGATCGAGTTGTCGCTGCAGCTCGGGTGTACAGGCGACGATCGCGCGACACCGGTGTGCAGCGAGCCGCGAGGCAGCTGCCGAGAGGACGGGAACCACTGCGGGGTCGACGAATTCGACATCGAGCAGATCCACGACCAGCGACCGCCCGCACACGATGGCCTCCGACACGCATTCGCCTATGACCGGAATTGCCGATCTGTCGATCGACCCGACGATGCGGATGACGACCGGTCCGCCGACGAGTTCGTCCACGGACAGCGCGAATGCGCCGTCCTCGGGATTGTCCGGCCCACAGAACGACAATCGAATCGATTCCGGATCACTGTGCACCGACCGTAGAAACACCATTGCCCACCTCCACCGGCTCGCGACCGGAGACTGTCGGCTGCCTCTGACACCAGTTCTCGAGAATACGAGTCTCGGACCATCAGGTGTCGAAGAGCGCGGTCGGGCACATCTCGCAGTCGCTACTTCCTGACTACGGGGCTTCTCCTCAACCGCGTGGAAACAGTGTATACACAAATGCGCCTGGCGAAACACGCTACGCTGCTGCGATTGTCGGCGGTTGACGGTTGAACCGACCGCAATCCAGTGCCCGGTAGCCGTACCGAACACGCTCCCCGCTTCGGCCGCAAGGCACGTCGGTTCGGCCCGTTGTGAGCGTTCCAGCGATGGCAACTCCCTCGTGTGAGGTTTCGCAACGCGGCTGCACGTAATAGGGTGTTGTTCGACGCCCAGTTGCGATGACCGTTCTGGCCGCGTCTCGAGCACGCTGACTCCAAAATCGGGTCGGCATATCCCACACCCTTCACCGGTGCCGGGCTATGCGCCCGAAAGGGGCCGTGCGAACCCATCAGGGATCGAATCGATATGCACGTTGCGCTTGTCTCCGAACACGTGAGTCCGATAAATGATGCGGCCGGCATCGAGGCAGAACAATCGGCTGCCCAGCTCGATCGGCTGGCCTCGTCGCTTGCCCGCGCCGGCACCCGAGTCGATGTGTACACCAGGAAGCAGAACCCGGATCACGAGGACGAGCTGCTCACCCCCGACGGTTACCGGGTGGTCAACCTGTCTGCGGGGCCTGCTGTCCCGATGACCGAAGAGGAATCGATACCTCACACGAGTGCGTTCGCCTCCTCGCTCCGCGATCACTTGCTCCGAACGAAACCCGATGTAGCACATGCACATTCATGGGTATCGGGGCTGGCAACCGTACTGGCCGCCGGCGCGACGGGCGTCCCCACGGTGATGTCGTTCCACGGTCTCGCCGCGACCGACCGATCCGGGCCCCCGACGGCAGGCACCGATTCGGTGGTTCCCCGGGCGGCCATGGAGAAGAAGATCGCTCGATCGGCGAGCCGCATCATCGCGTCGTGCCCCGACGAGGCCGACATGTTGACGCGGATGGGCGTCGCCAGAGCCAAGGTGTCCATCGTCCCGACCGGGGTGGATCTGAGTGACTTCGATCCATCCGGACCGACCGCACCACGCAGCGGTGCCGCGTGCCGGGTGGCGACCGTCGGGTCGGACGCCGACGTATCGACGATCATCGAACTGCTCGGAAAACTCGACGACACCGAATTGGTCGTTGTCGGCGGCGAGCCACGCGACTCCAGCGGCGTGGCGCAGCTACGCACCGTCGCCGCAGCACACGGCATGGCCGGGCGCACGGTGTTCACCGGCCCGGTCCGCCATCGCCACATGTCGTCGCTGTTGAGGTCGGCCGACGTGTTCGTCTGCCTGTCCCCGACCGAATCGGCAGGGATCGCCACCCTCGAAGCCATGGCGTGCGGACTTCCCGTCGTCGCATACGGAGTGGGCTACGCCGGAGAGTTGGTGATCGACGGGGTCACCGGCCGCTCGATCAGGCCGGGCGACCGTCGTCGCTTGGCACGAGAGCTGGCCCTGCTGCTACGCAACGAGTCCAGGCGTTTCGAGCTGGGAGTGTCCGGCTCCGACCGTGCGCAATCTCGCTTCTCGTGGGACCGCATCGCCGAGGACACTTCACGCGTCTACGAGGCAACCGCACAGACCGGGTCGACAGTGAACGCCGGGTCGACCCAGCAAGCCGGCTCGACTCACGACCATCCGGTGCCGCCGACTGCACCCTCTCGTCGGCACACGGTGTGAACAGCCGGCGAGCCTATCTGGACGAGCGTTCCTTGTTCGATTCGGAACCGAGGTCGACGAGTTCTGCGGCCAAGGTGGCCACCGGGACGTTCTGGGTTTGCGACAGCCGTGAAATCAAGTCGAACGCCTGTACCGCATCGATTCCGTACCGCTCCATCAACATGCCCTTGGCTTGGCCGATGATGTCCCGTGAAGCCAAGCCGGACTTGAATTGCTCGGTCTTGTTCGCTGCATACAACGCCACCGCAGCGTGGGTTGCGAGCACGCGACCGAGTTCCTCGTCCTCGTCGCTGAACGCATCACTGGTCAGTGCGAACAGATTGAGCGCCCCGATGGTGTCCTCGTTGGTGTAAAGGCGGAAGGACAGGCTGCTGAGAACCCCTGCTCCCACCGCCTCCGGACCGAAACGTGGCCAGCGGGAATCGGAGCGGAAGTCGTTGCACCGCACGAACAGCTCGCTTCGTGCGGCATCGATGCACGGCCCCTCGTCGAGGCGTTCCTGCATTGCGTCCAGGCGCACCGGCAGCTCACTGGTCGCGGCGTGCGACTGGTACTTCTTCGGCCCCGCCACCACGAGAATGTCGGCGCAATCGACCGCGGGTATCAGAGATCGGGCGCTCTCCGTCACGCCGCGCAGAGTCTCGTCGAGACTGGACGGTGCGAAAAATGACCTCGTCGCTTCGGCAATCGCCTGTGTGAGGTCGCGAGCTGTCATCGATCGATCGGGTCCCATACCTGACGATGCTAGTCAACAGGAATCGACCGCTCGACGGTTGAGTCCGTCGGAAGCGGGGCATGCAGAGCGCAGCAAACAACCGACCGACGATCAGGAGTGCTCGATGACCATGCCGACCGACGCAGGTGCAGAGATTCCATCCGAGGGCAGCAACGACGGACCGCGCGAAGAATCTCCGGACGAGGCCGCTGTCGGCGCTCACGTCGACGAGGAGAATGTCCCACACCCGCCCGAAGAAGACACGCAGAACTGATTCACTCGGCGGTCGGGGTCAAGCGGAAGATCGGAAACCGCCTGCCCTCGGCCGTTTCCGTGTATTTCGCGAATCCGTCCGAGGCATCGAGGAACTTCTGCCATTGCCGGTCCCATTCGGATTCCGAAATCTCGTTGGCGTTCACGGCAACCGTTCGAATACCTTCGTCCCCGGGTGCCTCGATGTCGATGGCCGGATGTGCGCGCAGATTGTGCACCCACGCTGGATCTTTCGGTGACCCGGCAGCCGAGCCGACCACCAACCAGCTGCTTCCCTCCGGAATCGCCATGAGCGGATTGAGCCGCACCGCGCCGCTCTTGGCCCCGATCGTGTGCAGAACGACGAGCGAATCACCGAAGCCGGCCGTGGACACATGGCCACTGTTGCTGCGGAACTCGTCGATGATGATGTCGTTGAAGTCGGCCATGTGCAGATTATGCCGCCGACGCGGCGCGTCCACTCCGCTTTTCGCCGGCGCTGGACGGTGTCAGTTTCCCGGTACGCCGTCCTCGTGATCGACGAGCAAAGACAACGACTCCCAATTCTCCTGCACGGCAGCGGCCGCGCCGTCCGCGTCACCCTCACTGCACAGGGTGATGATCCGTTCGTGTTGGGCAATCGAATCGCGTCCCACCAGCGAGGCGAATCGTAGGCGTTCGAGTCGACGCAGGCTCGGTGTCACCTGTTCGAGAACCGTGACAACGACCTGATTCTGGCTCGCTTCGACGGCAACAGCGTGGAACGCGTCGTCGCCGGCCAACGCGAGGTCCACATCGCCTCGGGTGAATGCAGCGGCGAAATCCTTGTTGGCGCGACGCATAGCGGTGATGTCGCGCTTGTTCATCAGCGGTACAGCGGTCCGGACGGCGAGGGCATGCATGGATGCCGCGACCGCTTGCGCGTCCAGCACCGCCTTGCGCTCGATGGTCGAGACGATGGTCGAACGCCCGGGCTGGGTGTGCACGAGGCCCGCAAGTTCCAGCCTGGCCATGGCGTCGCGGATAGGAGTACGCGACACCCCGAGCCACTGCTCGAGTTCGGCATCCCGCAGCCGCTCGCCGGGGGCGAAGGTGCCGTCGACGATGGCGTCGCGAATCGAGACGTAGGCGTTGTCACGTAGCAGCGAACGCTTGTGTTTTCCGAGCTCGACGGGGACCGGCATGCAAAATATCGTAGCCCACCGCTTTCGCTGTCGGACCTCCCGACGTACAGTATGCGATATATTGCATCCTGCACGACACACCGATCAAAGGAGCAGCACGTGGCGATCGCGGACTTCGAGCGTTACCCCCTCACCTTCGGCCCGAGCCCGGTTCACCCGATGGAACGCCTGAGCGCACATCTCGGCGGGGCCAAGATCTGGGCCAAGCGGGAGGACGTCAACGCAGGATTGGCCTACGGCGGCAACAAGACTCGCAAGCTCGAGTACATCGTCCCGGACGCTCTCGCGCAGGGTGCCGACACATTGGTCTCGATCGGTGGCGTGCAGTCCAACCACACGCGGCAGGTAGCGGCGGTCGCGGCAAAGCTCGGACTCAAAGCAGTTCTCGTGCAGGAGAAGTGGGTCGATTGGCCGGATTCGGTCAACGACAAGGTGGGCAACATCCTGCTCTCCCGCATCATGGGTGCAGATGTCCGCCTCGATCCGTCGGGCTTCGGAATCGAATTCAAGGACAGCTGGCAGAAGGCCATCGAGGACGTCGAGCGAGCGGGCGGCAAGCCCTACGCCATTCCCGCGGGCGGCTCCGACCACAAGCTCGGCGGACTCGGCTTCGCCAACTGGGCGTACGAAGTACAGAAGCAGGAAGAGGAGCTCGGCGTCTTCTTCGACACGATCGTCGTGTGCAGCGTGACCGGGTCGACGCATGCCGGCATGATCGCCGGGTTCGCCGGACAGGAACGGCCACGTCGAGTGATCGGCATCGATGCGTCCGCCAAGATCGCCCAGACCCGCGATCAGGTGGCCCGAATCGCCCGTAACACCGCAGAACTCATCGAACTGGGACGCGAGCTTCGCGACGACGAGATCACCGTCCTCGAAGGCTGGGCCGGCGACTACTACGGAATTCCCGTCGAATCCACGATCGAGGCGATCAAGCTCACCGGCCGTCTCGAAGGCGTGATCATCGACCCGGTGTACGAGGGCAAATCCATGGCCGGACTCATCGACCTGGTTCAGCAGGGCGATATCGGCAAGGACTCCAACGTTCTCTACGCACACCTGGGTGGCCAGCCCGCCCTCAACGCATACAGCGGAATCTTCTGAGCTGGACTTCGCGGTACCGGTGCCCGAGGATCGACAGGTGGTCCTCGGGCACCGAACCTGTTTCTGCACCGGCCGAAGCACTTCGGCACGACGAGCGAAGGTGTGCGCATGAGGCAGCGCTCCGACGAGTTGGATTCGCTGAGTTGCCGAATCACGGCGGCGCTGCAGGTCAATCCCCGGGCGTCCTGGGTCAGCATCGCCGATGCGCTCGGCGAACCCGAACGCACCGTCACCCGACGCGGCAAGGAACTACTCGATTCCGGCGACGTGCGCGTCGTCGGAGTCATCGGCGCGACTGGCGCGGTCGTTCTGCGAGCTCGATGTCACGTCGGTATGGCACGTGCCGTGGCAGTCGGGTTGGCGCGCCGCGACGACACGATGTTCGTGTACGCCACGTCGGGGCACGAGGAATGCGTCGCCGAAGTCCTGGTCGACGATGCCCATCTGGCGGATCTGATGCTCGACGACCTACCCGGCATCACCGGGATCAGACGCATTCGGGTAGATCCCATCACGCGGGTCTATCGCTCGGTCCGCGAGTGGCGGCCGGCGATTCTCGATTCGCACCAGATCGCGGCCCTGACGCCTCCCGTACACGAGGGCTACCAACCGGACGGCCGTGTGGGACCGGAGATCTCGACCCTGCACCGCAGCTTTCTGCGCGTCCTGGCCGAGGATGCCCGGACGCCCACCTCGGACATTGCGCGCGTCGTCGGCGCTACCGAGAACACTGTCCGACGCCACATGGACACTCTGGAACAGACCAACAAATCCCGACTGCGGGTGGTCGTCGAACCGGCGTTGATGGGGTATTCGGCGGAAGCCCTTGCCTGGGTCAAGGTTCCGCCTCGACACCACGAAGCACTGGTCGAGCTATTGCTCGCACATTCGGAGGTTCGATACGCGGTGGCCCTCGCGGGCTCGGACAGTCTGCTCGTCAATCTTGCGTGCCCGGACCGAATGGCGTTGCATCGAATGACAACTGCCTCGGACTGGGCCACCCTGGCCGACGCGATCTCGGTGGTGTCGATTCTGCGGGCCACCAAGCGCAGCGGCAACCGTCTGCTGGCCGCGGACTCCGCGTCGTACCTGTATTGATCCGGTACGACGCGGCAGTCACTGCGGTCATCGGATCGGTGCGCCGGGGCCGAGCGGGATGCCGAGCATGTACCAGACTGCGAACAACGCCGCCCACACGATCAGCATGCCCAGCGCGACGGGGATGGTGAACGAGGCGAGGGTACCGATGCCCGCGTTCTTCTTGTAGCGCTGGATGAGTCCGAGGGTGAGCACGAAGTAGGCCGACATCGGGGTCATCGCGTTGGTGCAGGAATCGGCGATTCGGTAGACGGCCTGGGTGGTTTCGGGGTTGACGTCGATGTACATGAGCATCGGCACGAGAACCGGGGCCAACATCGACCACATGGCCGAACCACTGGTGACGAGCAGGTTCATCACCGAGATCAGCACCAGCATCATGGCGAACACCACGAGGGGGTGTAATCCCCCGGCTTTCAACAGTTCCGCACCCTCGACTGCGACGACGTTGCCGATGCCGGTCCACTTGAAGTAGGCGAGGAACTGCGAAATCGCGAAGAACAGCACCAGGATCGGAGCAAGGGTCTTGATGCCGACGGCCATCGACTCCGGAATCTCACGGAGCTGCCGAAGACTGCCGGTGGTGCGTCCGTACACCCATCCGACCAGGACGAAGGCGATCGCGATGAAGAACGCGATGTTCTGCAGCACGATCGACTGTACGAACCCGCCGTCCTCACCACGCAGCGGCGACGAGGGAGGAAGCAGTGCCGCGACGACGACGGCCACGTACACCGCGAAAGCTGCTCCGGCGCGGCGCATTCCCTTCTTCTCGATCGGCTCGAGATCGAGTGCCAGCTTCTCCGCTCCGTCCTCGACGCCCTCGTCGGCATCGAGATTCATGTGCTTGGCCATCACCAACTCCACCACCAGGGTGATGAAGATCGAAATCACCAGTGACGACGCGAGACTGAAGAAGTAGTTGTCCACGGGGGTCACGCTGTAGTCGGCGTCGACGATCTGAGCGGCGGAGGTCGTCAACGACGACATGATGGCATCGCTGGGTGTGATCAACGGTGACGCGTTGTAGCCACCGGCGATGGCGACGAACGCCACCATCATGCCCAGTACAGGACTTCGGCCCGCCGCTTTGAACGCCATTGCCGCCAGCGGAAGGACAACGATGAATGCCGCGTCGAACATGACGTGAGACATGGTCCCAGCGAAGGCAACCGAGAACGTCACCCATTTGGCGGGCAGCTTCACGATGGTGGCGCGCAGCAGCGTGGTGAGCACACCGGAATGCTCGGCGACGGACACACCGAGGATGACGGTCACGATGATGGGGAGCGGCGCGAACCCCGCGAAGTTGTCCAGTGCAGTTCCGAAGATCATGGCTACGCCGTCACTGCTGAGCAGGCTGCGGACCATCGACACCTCACCGGTGCTGGGTAGCACCACCCCGGTGCCCAGTGCGGCCAGGATCGCGCTGACCACTGCCAGCACTGCGGCCAGAAGCCAGAACAGCAGGAAGGGGTGCGGCAGTTTGTTGCCGACGCGTTCGATGCTGGACACGAGACGGAACAGTGTCTTCAGTCCCCAGGGCATTCGTGTTTCGGGCGCATCCGCAGTTGCCGGTGGACCGTCGATCTGACTGGACATGATTGACTCTCTTTCGCATACCGTCGGATTGCGACCGAGCCCCGGGCTCGGATGTCCTGCTCACTCAAGTCGGTTCACGTTGCCGATATGTTGCATGTGTGAAATTTCCAGCCGTCTGAGCGAAACCGCCAATCCAACGGCGAAAACGCTCAATGGACGACGATAGCCCGGTGGGCTCCGCGCGGTGGTGCAGTCTTGAAACAGGCTTCCGACAACAACTCCGGCCGATCCGGATCGAAGCGAGGAGTTTCATGACCGGCGACATTCAGTCACTGTCCCTGCGCGCGCTCGCGGCACACATCCGTGATCGCGAGATCTCGGCCCGCGAGGCGCTCGAGTCGCATCTGGCTCGCATCGACGACGTCAACCCTGTCGTCAACGCGATCGTGACCTTCGACATCGATGGGGCGACCGAACGTGCGAGTGCAGCAGACCGCGCAACGGTGTCCGGCGAGGCACTGCCCGTTCTGCACGGCGTCCCGATGACGCACAAGGACAATCACCTGACCGCCGGTCTGCGCACGACTTTCGGCTCGCCGATTCTGGCCGACAACATCCCCACCGAGGACTCGGGCATCGTCGCCCGCCTCAAGCGCGCAGGTGTCAACACCACCGGCAAATCCAACGTTCCCGAATTCGCTGCAGGCTCACACACTTTCAATCCGCTGTTCGGTACCACCACCAATCCGTACGATCCGACTCGCAGTGCCGGCGGCAGCAGTGGCGGTGCCGCCGCCGCCATCGCCGCCGGGATACAACCGGCGGGCGACGGGTCGGACATGGGCGGGTCGCTGCGCACTCCGGGATCGTTCTGCAACCTCGTCGGATACCGGCCGTCGTTGGGCCGAATTCCGATGCTTCCCGCAAAGAACCCGTGGGCCTGGATCGCTCGGCAGGGCGTGCTCGCGCACGACATCGAGGACGTGCGCTTTCTGATGCGCGCACTCGCCGGTCCGGATTCGTCCAGCCCTCGTGGTCTCCCGCTCGACGACTCGTACCGCTCGGAGGAGGCCGGCTCGCTGCGTGGGCTGAAAGTAGCGTGGACAACGGATTTCGGTCTCGGCGTACCCGTCGACCGTGAGGTGATCGACGTCCTGAGCCGCCGACTGCACGTGTTCGAGCAACTCGGTGCCAGTGTGGACGTCGATTGCCCGGACCTGTCCGGCGCGGACGAGGTGTTCCAGACGACGCGTGCGTTCGACTTCGCCACCGCCTACGGGCACCTGTTGGACGAACATCGGCACCGCATGAAGAGCGCCGTGCAGTGGAACGTCGACAAGGGAATGGCGCTCACGACACGAGACATGATCTCCGCCAACACCGCTCGCAAGAATCTCGATGCCGGAGTGCGGCAGTTCTTCTCGCGATACGACGTGTTGATCGCGCCTGCCGTTCAGGTACTTCCGTTCCCCGCGGACGAGGAGTACCCCGCCGTCGTCGACGGCACGCCGATGAACAATTACCTCGACTGGATGCGGGCCGCTTCGCTGATCTCGGCGACAGGCCTACCGTCGCTGTCGATGCCCGGCGGCTTCAGCTCCTCCGGTCTTCCGGTTGGATTGCAGATCGTCACCGCCGACCGCGCCGATCACCTGCTGCTCCGGGTCGCGCATGCCTTCGAGGCCGAGACGGCATTCCACCGTCGTGCCCCCGCATCGGCGGCCGCCACCGTCTGACAGATCCGGCGGGCCGAGTTCAGGACCTGTCGACCGCGGCGACGATCAGATCGGTCAACTCCCCGATCGCTTCGGCCGGTGTGAGTGACCCGGATACGGCACCGTGGGACAACGCGTCTGCGGCACCGAAGACGGCGGTCAGAGATGGCGTGGACATGCCGTCGGCATCGGTGAACGGACGCAGAATCTCCCGACACCGCTCGAAGTAGGCGCGCTCGGCGGTGCGCTTGACCTGTTCGAGTTCGGGCGAACCTTCGAGTGCCGCAAGCACACCCGTCAATTCCCTCCCCTGGGCCAATGCGCACCCCACGTAGGAGTCGGCGATGGCCTTCGCCCGACCGCGGACCGTCATGGGTGCCGAGTCGAGAGATTCCTCCAGCATCGCCGCCTGCCTGGCATCGAATTCGGTGAACAGAGCGGCAAGAAGTTCGGCGCGGGAAGCGAAGTGGCTGTACACCACCGGTTTCGCGACACCGGCATGCTCTGCGAGCCGTCCGAGAGTCAACGCGTCGGCTCCTTCGGCGCGTACGAGAGCCCAGGACACCTCGATCAACTGGGCGTTTCGATCGGAGCGCGACAGCCTCGTCCGTGCCATTCCGCCACCTCCTTGCTTATGTACTAATAGTAACCTACTGTTCGTACATAGCCGATCTTCCCCAGCCGAAGGAACAGCCATGAACACGCTCGTCGTAGTCTCCCATCCCGACCCGCACTCTCTGACCCATCAGGTCGCTCACTCCGTAGTCGAGGCCATCCGATCCACCGGCACCACCGTGGAGACCGCAGATCTCGCCGCAGAGAGCTTCGATCCACGATTTTCGGCTGCAGATCTGAGCCTGTTTCGTGGAAACGGGAGCACACCGTCCGATGTAGCCGAGGAGCAGACACGGATCGACCGCGCCGAACACCTGATTCTCGTCTTCCCGATGTACTGGTGGTCGATGCCCGCACTACTGAAAGGCTGGATCGACCGCGTGTTCGTCGAGGGCTGGGCCTACGAATACGGGGACAGAGTATTCGTGAAGAAGCTGGACCGACTCACCATCCATCTGGTCGTCGTCGCGGGAGACGATGCAGACAGCTTCGAGCGCCATGGCGTCCATGAGGCCATTCGAACGCAGATCGAGCGCGGCATCATCGAATACTGCGGTGCCACAGTGGGACCCACGAACTTCGTATACGGGTCGGACACCAGGAGTCGCGCGGAACTCGCTACCGAGATCTCCGCTATCGGTAGCACGGTCGCAGACCGGGTCGCCGCGCAGCGCGCGCTCACCTGACCTGCCACCGCCACGCGGGACGAGGGTGGTCAGCGATTCCGCTTCTGCTCGGCACGGATCAAACCGCCGCCGACGATCAGCCGCTGAATTTCGCTCGTGCCCTCGTACAGGCGGAGAAGACGGACATCTCGATAGATTCGCTCGACGGGAACGCCGCGCATGTACCCTGCGCCGCCGTGGATTTGGACCGCGAGGTCGGCAACTGTGCCGACCATCTCGGTGCAGAACAGCTTCACCGCCGATGGCGCGATCCGTCGATCGGTGTCCTCCACCCAGGCTCGGGCAGCCTCACGCACCATGGCCCGGCCTGCCATGACTCCCGTCTGCTGGTCGGCGATCATCGCCTGGACGAGTTGATGATTGCCGATGGGCTCGCCACCCTGCGTGGAAGACGCAGCGTAGGAGACGGATTCGTCCAGGGCACGCTGCGCTTGACCGACGGCGAGCGCTGCGATGTGGACGCGGCCACGCGCCAACGACGTCATCGCCGCCCGGTATCCGATGTCACCGTTGCCGCCCACCAGAGCGTCGGCGTCGACCTCGACGTCGGTGAACGTCACATCCGCGGTTCCTGCTCCCTGCTGACCCATCTTCGCGTCCTTGTCACCGACCTCGACACCCGGAGCGTCGGCGGGGACCAGAAACACCGCGATCCCGTTGCCGCTGTTCGGCTTCGGGTCCACTCGCGCGAACACGACGAACAGGTCCGCGATGGGCGCATTGGTGATGTAGCGCTTGCTTCCGCTGATGATCCAGCCAGTACCGTCCACTACTGCCGTCGTTCTCAGCCCTGCCGGGTTCGAGCCGGCACCGTCCTCGGTCAACGCGAACGACGCGACGACGTCGCCGGCCGCCATGCCGGGCAACCACGTTGCCTTCTGCTCGTCGGTGCCGAACCCGACGAGCACCTGGCCCGCGATTCCGTTGTTGGTGCCGAACATCGACCGCAACGACAGTGTGGTGTAGCCGAGCTCCATGGCAATCTCGACATCCTGAACCAAGTCCAGGCCGAGACCACCGAACTCTTGCGGAATCGCGTATCCGAACAACCCCATCTCGGCGGACTGTCTCCGGAGATCGTCGGGAATCGAATCGGCGTTCATGATCTCGAGTTCACGCGGAACCACCCGCGATCGGACGAACTGGGAGACCTGCTTCTTCACGTCCGCGAAGACGTCGTCGGGTACCTCGGCATTGCGCACGGTCATGGCACCACTATCGACGCTGCCCACGGATCGGACAACCGACAACCGACAACCGACAACCGCGAGTAGTTGACACAACAATCATAGTGGGTACCATCGAATGCAGTTGACATCGCAACTACTTCGGATGTCCACCCGACGAAAGGTCTCATCGATGACGAAGATCGCAATCATCTACTACTCCGCAACCGGCCACGGATCCACGATGGCGAACAAGCTCGCCGACGCAGCGACGGCAGCTGGAGCCGAAGTACGCGTGCGGCACATCGCGGAGACGCGCGACCCCAGCACCTTCGCCGAGAACCCCGCCTGGTCCGCCAACTACGAGGCAACCAAGGATCTTCCTGCTGCCAGCGGCGACGACATCGTCTGGGCCGATGGCGTCATCCTCGGATCTCCGACGCGTTTCGGCAGCACCGCGGCACCGTTCCAGAACTTCATGGACTCGCTCGGCGGCTACTGGGCCAAGGGTGAACTCGCGAACAAGGCATACGCAGCCTTCACCTCGAGCCAGACCGCGCACGGCGGCCAGGAGACCACGCTCATCGGTCTCTACACCTCGCTGATGCACTTCGGCGGCGTCCTGGTTCCGCCCGGATACACCGACGGGTTGAAGTTCGCGGACGGTAATCCCTACGGCGTCAGCCACGTCACCGGACCCGAGAACAAGAACGAACTGGACGACGCGACCACCGCAGCGCTGACCCACATGGCCACGCGCGTCGTCACCATCGCCGAGGCTCTGGCGAAGTAGAAGCCTGCTCTCGTCACGTCGAGAAGACCGCTCGACCCGATTCGCGTTCACCGTCCGGGTCCGCACATCGCCGGTGCGGACCCGGACGTAGCACATACGTGATGACGAACGGCGTGTTTGTGATCTCGCGCGGACACCGCCATGCTGTGTGCAGGGAACAGCAACTCCGCTGACTTCTGCGATTGTCGGTGGCGTCGCCCAACGGCTTGTCGCCGCGACGAGTGCGAAACGGATATCGATGGACGATCCCGGCTTCGATCCGCTCGTTCTCCGCGCCCTGTTCGACGAATCGCCCGACATGGTGGCCCTGTCCGCGTTCTCCGGCCGCGTGATCGACGTCAATCCGGTCGGCCTCCGCCTGGTCGGCCTGGAGGAACTGCCGCCGTCAGGACTGTTCACCGCAGATTTCTTCACTGCCCGCGGACTCGAGGTCTCCGGCGACGTCGAACATGCATTGCAGACGACCGGTCTCTGGCAGGGCCGTACCGAATTACGCCACTTCGTGTCCGGCGCCGGCATTCCCGTTGCGTTGTCCACGTTCGTCGTCCGACGTTCCGGACGAGAACCCGACCTGATCGCCACGATCGTTCGCGACCGTACCCGTGGCCACCAACGCGATCTCGATCTGTTGGCCGCGGCTGCGTCGGCGGAGAGAATCGCAGTCGAGCAACGGGCACTGGCCGAGTTGAGCTCTCTTGCCGTTACTGCGGACTTCGACACGGTGCTGACGGCGGCCACGAGCACGGCGGCCAAGTTGGTTGGCGTCGAGTCTGCGGCATTGGCCAGACATTCGGGTGATTCGACCGACCCGCTTCTGTCCATCGACGCGATCACCCGCACGCTCCCACACGACTTCGTGCTTGCCACCGGCAACGGGTCGCTGACCGGTTATGCCCTGACGCGGAAGGCGATCACCGTCTGTTCCGACGTCGAATCCGAAACACGATTCGACACCTCGGCCATGGCTGCCCTGGGCTTCCGCAGCGGTGCCGCCGTTCCGATCACCATCGGTGCCGGACTGTGGGGCGTACTGATCCTGTTCGGCCGAGAACCACACCTCTTCGGCGACGGAGAC
This sequence comes from Rhodococcus sp. PML026, assembly GCF_000963615.1. Lineage (NCBI taxonomy): Bacteria > Bacillati > Actinomycetota > Actinomycetes > Mycobacteriales > Nocardiaceae > Rhodococcus > Rhodococcus sp. PML026. Next base: position 941,898 of record NZ_KQ031376.1, read on the forward strand.
ATCGCATTCGTCTCCGCAGTTGCCGGAGTGCTCTCCGCGGCACTCGAACGAGTGGAACTCGACCGCGAGCTGCGCTGGCGCAGCGCGCACGATCCCTTGACCGAGCTGCCGAATCGTGCGGTGGCATACGACGCGATCGACGCGGCGCTCGCATCTGCCCGCGACGACGACGAACGGGTGGCGTTGTTACTGCTCGACGTCGACGATTTCAAGATCATCAACGACAGCCTCGGGCACGACGTCGGAGACCGCGCACTCGTGCGTTTCTCTCGCCGCCTGGCCGCGACCGCCAAACCTGGCGACACCGTTGCCAGACTCGGCGGCGACGAATTCCTGATGATCTGCAATCACATCGACGACGTCGCACATGCCGAACGCGTCGCCGAGTGCATCCGTTCCGCTCTGGCAGCCCCCGCCGCGGAAGACGAGGGCGACGACCCGATTCCGGTGAGCGCCAGCATCGGAGTTGCGGTCTCCACTGCGGGCTCGACCCGACGTGAACTCCTTCGATCGGCCGACCTGGCGATGTACCGCGCCAAGGACACCAGGGCCGGACACGCCGTCTTCGATTCCAGCGACCTGTACGACGCCGACCGGGTGCGCTCCATGTCGGTGGACCTGCGCCGCGCTCTGGCCTCCGGCGACCTGACACTCGAGTACCAACCCCTGATCGACATCGAGACCGGACGTATCGTCTCCGTCGAAGCACTGGCGCGTTGGCAGCACCCGAAACTCGGCCCCATCGAACCGTCCGAATTCGTTGCCGTTGCCGAACGTACTGGTCTGGCAACACTTCTCGACGATTGGGCTCTCACCACCGCCTGTCGACAGCTCGTCGACTGGGAGGAGTTCGGCTGCGTCGGCATGCGTGTGAACATCAGCGCGCTGCAACTACGCGACCCGGCCTTTCCCGACCGAGTGGCTGCCGCGCTACTCACCACCGGTGCGCACGCTGACGACGTCGTTCTCGAACTCACCGAGACGGAATGGCTCGCAGACACCGGCACGGTTGCGTCCAACTTGACGAAACTCCACGAGATGGGAGTTGCGTTGTCACTCGACGATGTCGGGAAGGGCTACAGCAGCCTGGCCTACCTCGAGCGCTTCCCGGTGATCGGCAGTTTCAAGATCGACCGAACGTACATCGACTCAGTGGACACCGATCGTGGTCGAGACGTGTTGACCGCCATCGTGTCGCTGGCGAAAGCCTACGGCGTGACCGTCGTGGGCGAAGGCGTCGAAACACGGGCGCAACTCGACGCACTCACCGCAGCCGGATGCACTGTGGTGCAAGGATTTCTACTGGGCCGACCCGCCGACGCCGAGCACACGGCGGAACTGCTGTCCCGTGACAGCGCAGCGCGAGAACACTGAGTGCGCCGAACACGGGTCTCGCACTACCGCGGGCGTGCCGATGCGACGAGCATCGCCAGACCCATCTCGAAGGCGCGGGTGGCGATGGGATCGTCGGTATCCTCGTCCTGCACGGTCTCGTAGGCCGCGGCCAATCGCGGGAAAGCCTCCTCCTGGCCTGCCGGATCGAATACGACACTCGGACCGGACATGTCGAGGACGCTGCCGAGAATGAACGATTCGAACGCGGTCAGCAGAGGTAACACATCCCTGCTCGCCCAGCCCACCGCCTCTGCGGCAACAGAGAAATCCTCGTACTCCGCCAACAGCACCGGGGTCGATGCGCGTGTGGTCATGAGGAGGGGAACGGCGCGGTGATGCTCCGCGAACGCCAATCGATAGGACCTCGCCCATTCGACGAGGCCCTCCTCCCACGGCAATTCGCGTAGCGGTGCCGAGTCGATTCGGGCCGAGACCAGCGCTCGGACGTCTTCGATCATCGCCGCGCGGTCGGCGACGTGGTTGTAGAGGGAAGTAGGGTTCACGCCCAATTTCAGCGCCACGCCCCGCATGCTCGCACCGTCGGCTCCGTGCCGATCGACCAGGGCCAATGCGGTGCGGGCGATCAGGTCACGGCTGAGAATGGCGCGAGGTGGTCGTGCCATGGTCGCCTCCTCTCGGGCGGTCGTCGAAGTACGGACAGCCTTGCATGTCGGGATTTTTTTCGATTCACCCGTTCCCAAAACCGACAGTGTGTGTTTTAGTTCTGTCATGACTTCTTCTTCCTTCACCGTGGTCGAGGCCGATGTCGCCGGCGTTTCCGCCGCGCTCGCCGAGGGCACTGTGACGAGCGTCGAACTGGTAGCGCGTTACCTCAATCGAATCGGGCACTACGACCGCACCGGCATCAGCCTCAACGCCGTCCCGGTTCTGAACCCCGACGCGTTCGAGGAAGCCCGCGCAGCCGACCGGCGCCGGAGCGCTGGACAGACCCTCGGCCCGATGGACGGAATCCCCTACACCGCCAAGTCCAGCTACAAGGTGCGCGGCCTCCCGGTGACGGCCGGCTCGCCCGCATTCGAGACCCTCGTCGCGACCGACGACGCCTTCGCCGTGGCTCAGCTGCGAGCGGCAGGCGCCATCTGCCTGGGCCTGACCAACATGCCGCCGATGGCAGCGGGTGGAATGCAGCGCGGACTCTACGGACGCGCCGAAAGTCCCTACTCCGCAGAGTTTCTCACCTCGGCGTTCGGCTCGGGATCGTCGAACGGATCGGGTACTGCGACAGCTGCGAGTTTCGCCGCCTTCGGGCTCGCCGAGGAAACCTGGTCCTCGGGCCGCGCTCCCGCGTCGAACAATGCGCTCGTCGCCTACACGCCCTCTCGCGGGGTGATCTCGGTGCGGGGCAACTGGCCGTTGGTGCCCACGATGGATGTCGTTGTGCCGCATGCCCGTACGGTCGACGACTTACTGCACCTACTGGACGTGGTCGTGGCCGAGGACGCGGTCACCGAGGGCGACCTGTGGCGCATGCAGGAGTGGGTGTCGATCCCCCCGGCCTCGGATGTTCGGCCCGCGTCCTTCACCGAATTGCCGCCACTGCCGTTGCAGGGGCTCCGGCTCGCCGTACCTCGCCTGTACGTCAACGGCGATCCCGACAGCGCATATCCGATCCACACCCGCGATTCGGTGATGACCCTGTGGCACTCCATGCGCGACGATCTGGTGGCTGCAGGCGCAGAAGTGATCGAAACCGACTTCCCCGTCGTGGAGAACTACGAAGGCCTGCACCCGAACTCGCAGACCATGGTCGACCGCGGTCTCGTTCCCGCCGAGTTCCTCGACCGCGAGCTGGAAGAGCTCTCGGTGTGGGCGTTCGACAGCTTCCTGGCCTCGAACGGGCAGCCCGGTCTGCGCGGCCTGGCCGAGACCGACGGGGCGCGCATCTTCCCGCATCCCACGGGCGCGCTACCCGATCGCTACGGCATTCTGCCGTTCGACACGGCCTACGATCTGGCGGACTACGTTCCCATGGCGAAGGCAGGGGTGACGCCGTTCGATCGCATTCCGTCGGTGGCGGCCGGCATGCGCGGATTGGAAGAGGTCCGCCGCGTCGACTTCGAGAAGTGGTTGCAGGACAACCGGTTCGACGCAGTCGTCTTTCCGGCCGTCGCCGATGTCGGTCCCGCCGACGCCGATGTCGACGTCGCGTCCGCCGACATCGCCTGGCGCAACGGGGTCTGGGTGGCCAACGGCAATCTCGTGCCCCGCCACCTCGGCATACCCACCGTCACCGTTCCCATGGGGTCGATGAGCGACACGTCGATGCCGGTGGGCTTGACCCTGGCCGGTGCTGCCTACTCCGATTCGACCCTGCTGCGTCTCGCCCGTTCCGTCGATGCCCTCGGGGCACGACGAGTGGCTCCCGCACGCACCCCGGCACTGACCGACGAGCACGTGTTCGACGGCATCGTCGGTGCCGGTGACTCGGATGCCTCCATCGCAGTGACCGACGTGCAGATTCGGCCGGGCTCCGCGGGCGACGAACTCACCTTCGCCGTCCGGATCGACGGCGGTTCCATCGACGACGTACAGGCTTTCGTCGACGGAGTGCGGGTGCCGCTCCACACGACGGGCAGCGCCGTCACCGGGACGGTGTCGATTCCGCCGGGTTCGTACGACACCCTGCACAGTGAGTGGCGGGCACCGTACGGTCCCCTCGTCGTCGCCGTAGCCCGCTGCGCAGACGGTGGTGTCGCCGGTGCCATGGCGACCACCGACGGATCGCCTCTCTGATCATGACCATTCCACTGACGCCCGACGCCACCCGGCTTCCACTGAACACTCGACGAGCGACGTCGACATTCGGCATGTCCGTACTCGGCCTGCTGACCGCAAACTTGTTGCCGTTCATGGTGATCGCACTCCAGGACTCCCTCGACGTCAGCGTCGCCGAGGCGGGGACCATCATGACGGGCTCGCTGCTCGCCACCGCGCTGGCCTGTATCGCCGTCACCCGACTGGCCGAGGGGTCGCGGCGGATCGCGGTAGCCCGAGTCGGTCTCGTGGTGACCGCACTCGGATTCGGTGTCGCTGCGTTCCCGCTCGGTGCCACCGTCACTGTCGTCGGCGTCATCGTCGGAGGTGCGGGAGCCGGCGGCGCACTGGCCGCGAGCGGTGCAGCTCTGGCGGCACTGCGCAATCCCAACCGGATGTCGGCCGCCAACGGACTCGTCAACCGAGCCGTCGTGACCCTCGTCCTCGCGGTGATCCCGCTGGTCGGGGTCGGCCTGGGCAGTGTCTACGGATTCGTCGCGGCTCTGGCGATCGTTCTCCTGGTGACGTCGGGTTGGTTGCCCGCCGCACCCGTACTCGACTCACCCGACCCGGTGCGACGGGCTGTCGAGCCGCCCGCCTCGGTCGGCACGCGGCGCATCACAATTGCCGGAGTGTCCCTGCTGGTGATGTACGCGGTGTGGGCGATCAGCGAGGATTCCCTCTGGGCGATTGCAGGCACCATGGGCGCAGACAATGCGCAGCTGAGCGACGCAGCACTCGGTGTGGTTCTCAGCGCATCCAGCGCAGGGGGATTCTTCGCGGCCCTCGTGCTCATCCTGCTCGGCGACCGGGTGGGCCGCGCACTTCCGATGGCGGTTCTACTGATCGTCGGTGGCGCCCTGAAACTCGGTACGTCCCTCGCCACCGATCCCACGGTGTACGGCGTGCTGCTCGTCGCGTGGAACTCGGTGTACCTGGCGGCGTTCCTGTTCTTCATCGCCACCGCGGCCGCCCTGGATGCCAACGGCAGATTCTCGGGTCCCTCGCTCGGCGTGTATCTCGTGGGTACCAGTTTCGCTCCAGCGTTCGGTGGTTGGCTCGTGGAGTCGTTCGGCTACAGCACATTCGGCTGGGTCGTAGGCGTGACCAGTTGGTTGTTGGTCGTACCGGTCGTTCTCGTCGCACGCTTGTCCACCCGCGTCGAACAGGCAGAAAAACAAGCACGGCAATCGGATTCGCTACCGCAGGAGACATCTCGATGACAACCCCGACCACCCGGACCGCACTGGTGAACGGCAGGATCCTCAGTTCCTCCGGCACCCTGGAGGCCGTCGCCGACGGTACCTTGGCCGAGGCCGATCGTGTGGTGATCGACGGCGACCACATCGCCGAGGTGCACCTGCCCGGCACCACGCACGCGGCGTCCGCCGACGTCACGGAGGACCTCGAAGGCCGATTCGTCCTCCCCGGATTCGTCGACTCGCACGTACACCTGTTGTGGCTCGGTGCCGGGCTCAGCAGCGTAGCCCTCACCGACGCAGGCGATCTCGCGGAGATTCGACGCCGGCTGGTCGACGCACGAGAATCCCTCGGCTCCGAGGCGACCATGCTGCGCGGCCGCGGATGGCTCTTCGATGCCATCGACGGTGAACCCACCGCAGCCATGCTCGACGAGGTCGTCTCGGACATTCCGGTGTTCCTCGACTCCAACGACATGCACTCGATCTGGGTCAACACCGCCGCACTCGAAGCGATGGGAATCGACGCGACGACAACGGATCCGGCCGGTGGCCGGATCTCGCGTCTTCCCGACGGCTCACCCGCCGGGATGCTGTACGAACGCGCCGCGCACGAATTGGGTTGGGCCTACCTGTCTTCGGTCACCTCGAACCAGGATCGAGAGCGACACATAGGGCGTGCACTCGACGCGTTCGCGGCCGCCGGTGTCACCTCGGTCGTCGACATGGGGATGGACGAAGACGGCTGGCGCGCGCTGTGCGGTGTCGCGCAGCGCTCGGAAGGCCGGCTACCGGTCCGTGTCTCGGCACATTGGCTCGTCGTCGATACCGGTGACGCGCAGCGCAATCTGGACCAGGTGAACCGTGTTCTCGAGCTGCGGAACGACCCGACACCGTGGCTCGAGCTCGTCGGTATCAAGCTAGTACTCGACGGTGTCATCGACGCGTGTACCGCAGCGTTGAACTACCCGTACGCCAACGGCACCAACGGAGACCTGTTGTGGAGCGCCGAGGCCCTTCTACCCGTCGTCGTCGCCGCGGATGCTGCACAACTGCGTCTGGCCATCCATGCCATCGGCGATCTGGCCAGCGACATGGCCCTCGATGTTCTCGAGGAGATGATCGACGTCAATCCGCCGTGGGATCGACGACCGCGGCTCGAGCACCTCGAAATCGTCAGCGATCGGACACCCGACCGAATGGCTCGGCTGGGCATCACGGCATCGGTACAGCCGGTGCACTCCGACCCTGCGATCCAACCGAACTGGCGCGCCCAGTTGGGCGACGACCGCGTCGAACGCGGCTACCCGTGGAGGTTGTTCACCGCTGCGGGGGCCCGCCTGGCATTCGGCACCGATGCCCCGACCGCGCCCCACGAAGCGCTGGCGAATTTGTACATCGCCACCACGAGACGCTCGGCCACCGACCACTCGCTGCCACCGAACGAGCCGCAGTTCGCGGTACCGCTCGACGCCGCCCTACGCCACGCGACATTCGACTCCGCCGCTTCCTTCGATGCCGATTCGCGGGTCGGTCGAGTGCAACCCGGCATGTACGCCGACCTCGTCGTACTGGACGGTGACGTACTCGACGGAGGCAATCTGTTGGCTGTGTCGGTCGTACGCACCATCGTCGGCGGCAAGACCGTGTTCGAGAAAGAGACCGAGGAAACCCATGTCTGACACCGTGTTCGACTTCTTCGCCCAGCCCGAGCTACCGACGCCGACCCTCGAGTCCGACGAGGTCCGTAGGCTGATGGACGAAAACTTCGGATTGGCATGCACCCTCACCGAACTCGGCAGCCAGCAGGACCAGAACTTCGTGGTTCGCGACATCGACAGCGGCAACCCGGTCGGCGTCCTCAAGCTGAGCAACCCGGTGTTCAGCGAGTCCGAGATCGAGTTGCAGGACCTCGCCGCAAGCATCGTTGCCGAGCGAGAGCCGACGCTGCGTACCCCGAAGGTGGTCGTCGGCCCGCGCGGACCTATGTCCGCATGGTGGAACTCGTCGCAGGGGCGCATCCACGGCCGGGTCATCGAATTCATCTCGGGCACAACGCTGATGGGTTCGAACTATCTCTCCCCCGCCACGGCCGCGCGGATGGGTGAACTCGCAGGCAAGGTGAGCGTTGCACTCTCCGATGTCGACCACCCGGCGTCGGGCCGGGTGCTGCAATGGGATCTGCGCCATGCCGATCGCGTCATCGCGACGCTGTTGCCCGACGAGCCGGACCAGGATGTCAGCGAATTCATCACCGACGTCACCGCATCGGCCATGCGTCAGTTGCATTCGGTGTCGGCCGACCTGCCCCGTCAACTCGGTCACTTCGACATCACCGACGACAACGTTCTCGCGCCGACGGCACCCGGGTCGCTCCCCGACGCCGTCATCGACTTCGGCGATGTCAGTCGATCGTGGGCGGTCAACGAAATTGCGGTGACCTTGTCCTCGCTGCTGCACCACGACGGCTTCGCGCCGGTCGACGCACTGCCCGCCATCCGCGCCTTCCATGCCGCACGTCCGCTGAGCGAGAACGAGATCGAGGCATTGTGGCCATTGGTCACCCTGCGCGGAGTGGTCCTCGTACTCAGCGGCCGTCAGCAGGTACGCCTCGACGCCGGGAACTCGTACGCCGACTCCGCGCTGGATCGCGAATTCCGCATCCTCACCCAAGCAACATCGGTGCCCTGCCCCGTGATGACCGAAACCATCCGTCGGGCACTGGGTTTGGACGCCCGGCCGCGACCGACCTGGCAGGGCGAACCGTTGGTCGCCGGTATGTCCGACGCCGTGACCATCGACGCGGGCACCACGTCTTCCGTCAACGACGAAGGGCGCTGGCTCGACCGACACACCCTGACGGCCGCCGCGCTTGCCGCACTCGATGCAGGCGCTCCCGCCGCTGTGGTACCTGCGTGGTCTGCTCGGCTCACCGGTGGACCCAGCCGCACTCCCACAGAGCCGGCCACGATCTCGACTGCGCTGACCATCTGGCTCGCCCAGGACACCACGCTCGACGTACCTGCAGACTGCTACACCACGCACACCGACGACGGCATCACCGTCACGTCCGGTGACGACGCCGTCCACTTCGTGGGCGTACCGAACTCGCCGAATACCCTTGTGCTGCCGGCGCGTACACCGATCGACGTCCAGCTCACCCGATCGAACTCGGGGCCGATACCACTGCGCGTCGAGCCCTCGTACTCCCACGGTTGGTCGGTACTCGCCGGTGACCCAGCGCCGGCACTCGGGCTGCCCGCTACCGTCGTCGCCCCCGAAGACGACACCCTCGAGCGCCGCGAACGACTGCTCGCCGAGGTCCAGGAGCACTACTACGCGCAGCCTCCCCGTATCGAGCGTGGCTGGCGTGAGTACCTGGCCGACGTCGACGGCCGGGTCTACCTCGACATGGTCAACAACGTCGCCTCCGTCGGCCATGCCCACCCGAAGGTGGTGGCGGCCGCCCATCGGCAGATGCACCTGCTGAACACAAACTCGCGCTTCAACTATCGCGCGATCACGGAATTCGCAGAACGCATCACCGCGACCCTCCCCGACGAACTCGACACCGTGTTCTTCGTCAACTCCGGTTCCGAGGCCACCGATCTCGCCATCCGCATCGCGATGGCCGCGACCGGACGTACCGACATCGTGGCCATGAAAGAGGCCTACCACGGGTGGACCTTCGCCAGCGACGCCGTCTCGACCTCGATAGCCGACAATCCCAATGCCCTTGCCACCCGGCCGGACTGGGTACACACCGTCGACGCCGCGAACTCCTACCGAGGAAAGCACCGCGGTGACGATGCGGCCCGCTACGCCCCCGAGGCCGTGCAGTTCATCGACGACCTGGCCGCTGCAGGGACTCTCCCCGCCGGGTTCATCGCCGAGTCCTATTTCGGCAACGCCGGAGGTGTCGCACTTCCCGACGGCTACCTCCAGCAGGTGTACGCCGCCGTCCGCAGGCACGGTGGCCTTGCGATCTCCGACGAGGTGCAGGTCGGTTACGGCCGACTCGGCGAATGGTTCTGGGGCTTCCAGCAACAGCAGGCGATTCCCGACGTCGTGGCGGTCGCGAAATCGATCGGCAGCGGCCAACCCGTCGGCGTTGTGGTGACCTCCCGGAGGATCGCCGACCGCTACCGCACCGGTGGTTACTTCTTCTCGTCGACGGGCGGGTCCCCGGTGTCGTCGATGATCGGCCTCGCCGTGCTCGACGTCATCCAACAAGAGGGGTTGCAGGAGAACGCGCGCGTCGTCGGTGGGCACCTGAAGTCTCGATTGCAAGCGCTCGCCGCTGAGGATCCGATCGTGGGTACCGTGCACGGATCGGGTCTGTACCTGGGACTCGAATTCATCCGTGACCACACCACCCTCGAGCCTGCGACCGAGGAAACCGAGGCCATCTGCAACCGGCTCCTCGAACTGGGAGTCGTCATGCAACCCACCGGCGACCACCAGAACGTGCTCAAGATCAAACCGCCCCTGTGCGTCTCGAAGGAATCGGTCGACTACTTCGTCGACTCGTTGAACAGAGTCCTGACCACCGGCTGGTAAGGGCGAATCGGCTCCTCGGTTTCGCGGCGAGGCTCCGAGGGCGGCAGTGATGAGAGTATTCAGGGCATGACGCAACTCGGTCTCGGACTTGCCGCACTCGGACGCCCGGAGTATCTGACCATCGGGCATTCGTGTGCGGTGGACGGGCGGTTCGACCCGGCTGCGCTCGAGCAACATTGCCACGCAGTACTGGACGCCGCCTGGGACAGTGGCATTCGGCACTTCGACGTCGCCCGCTCCTACGGTCTGGCCGAGCAGTTCCTCGGCAGCTGGTTGTCTGCCCGTCCGAACCGGCGCGAGGAACTCGTGATCGGCTCGAAGTGGGGATATGCCTATGTCGCCGACTTCCAGCGGGGCGCGGAGGTACACGAGGTCAAGGAACACTCGGTTGCACGTCTGGCCGAGCAGTGGCCGCTTACCGTGCGCGACCTCGGCGGAAAGCCCGACCACTACCTGATTCACAGCGTCACCCCGGACAGCCCTGCCCTTCGCGACGCAGCCCTGCTCGACGATCTACGCGCGCTGGCAGCCGGTGGCACGCGCATCGGCATCAGCACCAGCGGGCCGCACCAGGCCGAAGTCGTGCGTGCCGCGCTCGCTACCGGGGTGTTCGGCTCGGTGCAGTCGACGTGGAATCCCCTCGAACCGTCCGTCGCCCCCGCCCTGGCGGAGGCGCACGAGGCCGGCTGGTTCGTCGTCGTCAAAGAGGCGATGGCGAACGGCCGACTCGTCGCCGAGAACTCCGAACTCTCCGCGCTCGCCGACTCGGCCGGAGTCGGACGCGACGCGCTCGCACTGGCCGTCGCCCTCGCGCAACCGTGGGCCGATGTGGTGCTCTCCGGTGCCGCCACGGTGGCGCAACTCGAACAGAACATCGCTGCGCTCTCCGTCGACCGCGCCGTGATCGGGCCCTGCGACCTGAACATTGCCGACCTGGACATTGCCGAGTCCCCGCAGAGTTACTGGGACAACCGCTCCCGCATGGCCTGGACCTGACCTCCGTCCACCTTTCTCGAATCGGCGCGTTCAGTGGCGTCGAGGCATTCAGTGACGGGTCGCGCTGAACACGTCGACCGGATGCGGAACTCGAAGCCCGGCAACCGCATCCGGAACCGATACCGCCGCGAGGTAGGCCCGCACCGGCTCGTGCAGCTCGGGCGTCAACCGGGCTTGCACCGCGAAGTCCAGCACGTCGTCGCTCGCGGCGGAAAGATCGACCAGCGCATCGAGAGTCACCGTGTCGTCGAGGACGATCTCGGCGTCGACGAATGCTTTCTCGACGTCGGCGCTGAACCACTGCCGATGGCCCTCGAGTGGAGGGGCGAGGACTTCGACGAGTGCGTTGAGCGCGGCCGTCGGCGCAATCGCCACCCACAGTTCGCCGCCGGGTCGCAGCAGGGCGAGCGCGGCACGCAACGTTGCTCGTAAGTCTGCGACGTAGTACATCGAGTGCACGAACATCACGACGTCGAAAGTCTCGTCGACGGGTGCGTCGTCGAACGATGCAACGTACGCGTGGGCGTCGAGTTCGGCGGCCTCGAGCGCCGCCATCGTGGCGGCGAAGAGCTCGGTACTGCCGATCCAGGGGTCGATGCCGACGTACCGGACCGTACGGCCGGGTGCCCGCAGCACCAGGCCTGCTGCGAGCCTGGCATCGAGTGAGCCGTCTCCGCAGCCCACCGACAGCACCGAGAGCGGTCCATTCCCCATCCCGGCCAGCCGATCTGCGAAGTGCTGGGCGATCAGACCGCGCTGATCGGAGAGCATCTCGAAGGCGGCGTGGTGCTCGGCGTAGGACTCGGGCGGCAGGCCCGCCAGCGCCTCGGCCCCGCGACGCATCGCCCGCAATCCGTCGATGAGCACGACGGCAGTGTCGGTCGGCGAATTCGGAGCTATGTTGGACATTGGACCGAGTCAACCATGACGCCCCATCCGGTGCGTCGTAGTTGGCTTCCTAGGAGGAATCTCGTGAGCAGCGGAGACACAGCCGAACGCAGTCTCGAGCACTGGAGCGAGGCGGGCCGCACGGGTATGGAGGCGTTCTACGCTCTGGCCACCGAGGACTATCACCAGCTGGCGTTGGCAGCCGATTGGCCGACGCTGCTCGCCGGCCGGGCTCACGAGGGCTGGTCGCTACTCGACGTGGCTTGCGGCAGCGGTAAATTCCCCACTGCGCTCCGCCGGTACACCGACCTGTCCGCGGTACCCGAAGTCGCCTACGACCTGCTCGACCCATCCGAATTCTCGGTGGCCGAGGCGCGCGGAGCTCTGGCCGCGCCTTTCGTCGCCCGGCACGATCTGGTGATGACGCTGCAGGATCTGCCCGCCGATCACGCCGGCTACGACGTCGTGTGGGCCACTCACGCGCTCTACGCCCTTCCTCCCGCGGAGTTGGATGTCGCGGCCGAAAGATTCGTGGCCGCACTGGTGCCCGATGGTCTCGGTCTGGTCGCGCAGGCAACGGAGGCCTCCCACTACATCGCCTTCTACGATGCCTTCCGCGCCGGCGTGCGCGAAGCGACGCCGTACACGACGGCCGAGCAGGTGCGCGACGCGCTTATCCGCGCGGGCGCGGACGTGCGCGATCAGCGCGTCTCGTACACCACCGGAACGTCCGATCGCGCTGTCGCCGAGGGCTTTTTGCAGCGGTGTGCCTTCGACGACTCCGTGTCACTCGACGAGATGGAGGCGGCCCCCGTGCTCGGCGACTACCTCGCTTCGTGTCGCGACGCGTCCGGTTCCTACACCTTCTCGCACGGGGCGGCCCTGCTGTGGCTCTGAACAACCCTGCCACCAATGAGCTTCTGCCCGAACGCAATCGCGAGGGCGGTATCGACCAGGACTGGGCCGGCAACGATCAGGACTGGTGGGACTGGTACGTCACGTTGGCCGCGAACGACGCCGCACCCGCAGAACTGGTCGACGGTCCCGGCTTGCCCGACATCGACGCGGCGACCGACGATCAAGTCGAGCGTGAACTCACCGAGCCGTACGATCTCGACCCGGCGGCCGTCGATGCATTCGCCCGTCACGCCTTCGTGCGGTTGCCCGCCGTGTTCTCGCCTGCCGTCGTACGTCGACTCGCCGAGCGGCTCGACGAACTACTGCGAGCCGAGCACGGCAATGACGTTGCGGGCCGGTTCACCGCGCTCGAGCAGATGTGGCTCCACGACGACCTGATGCGTGCCGTAGCACTGTCACCCCGGATCGGCGGGTTGGCCGCGGCACTGCTCGACGTGCCCGGCGTTCGGCTGTACCACGACAATGCGCTGTCCAAGGAGCCCGGCTGCGGACGCACACCGTGGCACCACGACGCCGAGCACTTCCCGTTGCAGACCACCGACGCCGTCACTGCCTGGATGCCGATGTCGGCCATTCCGGGCCCGATGGGTCCACTGTCGTTCGCGCGCGGACGGGACGTTCTCGGCGAAGTCGCAGACCTCAAATTCGACAAGGTCGGCACCTCCTACGACGAGGCCGTCACCCAGCGTTTCCACACGCGCAAGGTGGCGGTGGAGTCCGAGCCGTTCGCCGTGGGAGACGTATCGTTCCACTCCGCGCTGTGCTTCCACACCGCAGGCCCAAACCGGACGACACAGCCGCGTCGCGCACTGGCCACCACCTACTTCGCCGACGGCACCCGCGTCGTCGAGTCGCCGACCCTGATCAGCGGCACCTGGCGCGAATTCCTCCCCGGCATCGAGCCCGGTGGCCTCGCGAACTCCGAGCTCAACCCGGTGGTCGGCCGCCGGGGCTGAGACGCCGATTCTGCTGGGCCGGCAGTTTCAGTGGACGCGCGTACGCTGAATGTGGTGGGGACGAAACCTGGACCGGGGAAGAAATCTCGGCGCACGCAGGAGTGGGGTGAGCTCGGCGAGCTCACGTTTCGCGAGTTGGCGTCGGCTGCGGGTGGCGTTCGTGCGGTCCACTCGGCAATTGCACGACGCACGTTTGCTGCCGTGAAGCTCGGTATCGGTCCCGCCGCCCTGCCGACTCAACTGATGCACGACGCGATCGCCGCCGGCACGTACGCGAGCATCGCGGCCGCCTGCACCGGCGCAGCCAAGATCGTCGGTTCCCTGACCGACGGCTCCCTGGCTGACGGCTCCCTGACCGACGGCGACGACGTGGCCGAGGACGACTCGCGGCCGTCACCGTCGCACACCAGCCGTGGCGCGCAGACCATCGCCGTTCTGAACGGTCTCATCGGCGACGACATGGAGAGAACAGCCCGGGTACTGGCCCATCCGATGTCGATTCGAGTCGACGGACGCCCTGTACCGCCGGAGTACCGAGCCTTGGCCGACGGGTTTCCCACCGCGGGAGCGCACCTCGTGGTGTTCGTCCATGGGCTGGTCGAAACGGAATACGCATGGCGGCTCGGTGGGCGGCCCACATACGGAGAGCGGCTGGACGCCGAAGCCGGGACGACCTCGATCTTTCTGCGCTACAACACCGGACGCCGAATTGCAGCCAATGGTGCCGACCTGTCGGACTTGCTGCAGCAGCTCGTACCGGCGTGGCCCGTCCGGGTACACCGGATCACGTTGGTCGGACATTCCATGGGCGGGCTGGTCTCACGCAGCGCTGCTCACCACGCTGCCGAAGGCGGTCGACGATAGGTGGATCTGCTGACGGACGTATTCACTCTGGGGACACCACATCTGGGCGCGCCACTTGCTCACGGCGTCCACGTCGCCGCGGCCGCAATGGCACTCGTACCCGAGACCCGGCCGTTCGCGAACCTACTGGCGCGTCGAAGTGCCGGTATCCGTGATCTGATCCACGGAGCGATCACCGACGAGGACGGTCATGCTCGTTACACCGACAGCTTCGATGTCGGTGCCGCCATAGACATCTCGGTTCCGGAACGGGTGCGTCATCATCACGCGTCCGCGGTCGTCACCGGAAGTCCGCGCAACCCGGTCGGAGTCTTCGTGGGCGACGGTCTGGTCCGTACCGACAGCGCCGGAGGCCGAAACAAGCTCCGCAACATCGGACTTCGACCGGACGACGGTCTCGCGATCTACAGTGCTCACCATTTCACCCTCCTCAACGACGAAAGGGTGTACAGCTGGATGCGGCGCAGCTTGGTCGATAACACTGCAGATCTCGGCCCGGGATTCTGATTCACCAGGTCTGCTCGCGTCGGTTCGCCCGGCTCTACCCGAGTACCGCGGTCAGCTCCGGCCGCTTGGCCGTACGACTGTCCCCCGAGGAGCGTTTACGAATCCGACGAGTCAACCACGGCGCGAGGAACATTCCGGCCCAGGTGAGGTCGGCGCGAACTCGGGAGTGCAGGCGCGGTCTGGCAAGCGGTGCCAACGGAAGATTCCATGCGTCGGTGGCACCCGGTAGACCGAGGGCGTAGGCGGCGGCCGCCGCGAGCCGCGCATGTCCCGTCTCGTTCAGGTGCAGTCGGTCCCAGCTCCACAGCCGGGGATCAGAGGCCACGTCATGCTTCTCGAGGTCGATCACGACGACATCGTATTCGGCTGCGACTCTGCGAATCTCGGCGTTCAGCTCGGTCATACGCCTGGCGATGACGGCCCTTCCGGGGACCGGGTGAGCGAGGCGGGGAAACGTCATGGTGATCACTGTGCAGTCGGCCGCTCGGAGCGCGGCGAACATTGCGCCCACTTCACCTGCCACGGTCCGCGCATCGAACTGCGGTCGCAGAATGTCGTTGACACCCGCAGCAACGGACGCGATCGTCGGCTTCAACGCCAAAGCGGCCGGCAATTGCTCGGCCTTGACCTGCGCGGCCTTACGACCACGTACCGCGAGGTTGGCATAGACGACCCCGTCTGCGCCCTCAGCCATGTGCTCGGCGAGCCGATCGGCCCAACCACGAAAGCCCGTGTCGTCGTTGCCGTCGTTCAGCCCTTCCGTCTGGCTGTCGCCCAGGGCTACGTATCGCAATTGTTTCGTCTGATCCACCACGTCCACCGTTCTTTACCTCGACGTCAATATACAACAAGTTGTCTAATACCTGGCCCGCCCGCCGCCTCGCGACGGGTACTGTCCTGGATCATGTCGCTACGTGATGCCGTGCTCGCCGCACTGGTCGACGGGGAGATGTCGGGTTACGACCTGTCCAAGGCGTTCGACGCAACCGTCGCCAACTTCTGGACTGCCACTCCCCAACAGCTCTATCGCGAACTCGATCGAATGGATCGAGACGAGGTGATCTCGGCGCGATTGGTCGAACAGGACGGTCGACCCAACAAACGCCTGTTCAGCCTCACCGACAAGGGACGCGCAGCGCTGCGCCAGGTGAGCCATCGGCAACCGAAGCTTCCGGCCATTCGCGACGAGCACCTGGTTGCGATCCACGCTCTCGAAGCCGGGGACCTCGAGCCGATGACCGATGCGATCCGAGAACGAATGCAGCTCTCACGAGACAAGCTGGCTCGGTACGACCGGATGGCGCACCGCCTGCTCGACGGACGTACCGAGACCGAGTTCCTGGCCACCGCCGATCGCATCGGCCCGTATCTCACCCTGATGCGCGGACGGATGTTCGAGGAGGAATCGCTTCGCTGGGGTGCCCGTGTCCTCGAAGTTCTCGACACCCGCGCGGGACGCAGATGAAAACGCCGATCACCCATTCATAGTCGCAAAATTGTGTATGGTTCGGTCACCAGCCGAGGGTGTCTCAGGCCCTGGCCCCACCCAGGAGATGACGCGTGCAGCAGTTCCGACAGGCCGTCGAGGCCAACGATCACGACGCCATGGCCGCCACCCTGGCCGACGACGTCGTCTTCAGCTCCCCCGTCGCATTCAAGCCGTACCACGGCAAGGAGCTGACCGCGGCGATACTGCGCGCCGTCACCCGCGTCTTCGAGGACCTTCGCTACGTGAAAACCGTCGAAGACATCGGCGGCCGTGATCACGTCCTGTTCTTCGAGACCCGTATCGACGACGTGACCGTCTACGGCTGCGACATCCTCCACCTGAACTCCGACGGCCTGATCGACAATTTCACCGTGATGGTGCGTCCGCTGTCGGCTGCGCAGGCACTCTCGAAGGCCATGGCGACAGAATTCGCCGCCGAAATGGGTTCGATGGCTTCCGTGGAGAAGCAAGACGAGCAGTGATACCGGGCTTGTGGAACGAACAGAGCCGCGCACCTCTGGGTGCGCGGCTCTGATCAGTATTGGGTGACGGTGTTCGCCAGTGCGCCTCTCGGCAGGTGGCCGCTCGTAGCGGCTGATGGTTGGTACCCGGGGCATTGGGATCGAACACCGTCGATGGAGTCAACGACGACTCGTCTCCTCGTATTCCGCCTCGTAGCGATGTGGTGGGCCCGCGGTTGCGCAGCGAAGACTTGAATCCACGCCCCCAATCGGAATCGACACCTCCTACGAAGGGTGTGGATTCCGACGAAGAGCGTAGATGCGGGCCGTCCGCTCGATCAGCTCCCCCGTTTCGGATACCTGACTCCGATCGCCGTCGGGTATCCGAAACCGAGGAGCCGATCCGCGACGAAACGCAAAAACTCCGATCCCAGGGACGGAATCGGAGCCAAGAGAGCCTCCTAACGGGATTGAACCGTTGACCGCTCGCTTACAAGTATGTTGCGAGACAACCAGATACGTCCGGATGGAACCATCACAGATACTCTGAACTGCGTCAATCGTCCAATCAGCACCACCCGAATCCACCGTCGTAAGTCCCGACATGTGACACGCTCGTGACACCGAAGAGCAAGGCATCAGCGACCGCACCCCGCACGCAACTACCGATGGCGATTCGTCAGCACGGCATTGCGTCGAAGATTTTGTCGGGCCCCGCCTGCACACTGTCTGTCATGGTCACAGATCCCCACCCGCCCGATCCTGGCGAGGATCGAAAAGTTAACCAGCTGAATGCTGAATCAGAGGAGTCATCCAAACCCGACGACGAGAAGCTTCATCAAGCGGCGGACGCCCTCGATAGCGTGGCGGAACACGATTCTGAGTACCGCCGATACGCCGCTGCTCGTGATGTCTTTGTCGACCACCGTATGGTCGACGATGAGAGCGATGACACCGACAGCGGCAACCACCTCACCTTGGAGCACCGCGCTGCATGGTGGTCGCTGCGGTATCAACTTGATTTCGACAGGTCGTCGGGAAGCGAACGCGTTCGATTGCTCCCCGAGTTCCGCGGACCCGACAGCACCAACCCACCCGACACCAGGTCAGTGGACTCGACCATCGTTGCCACGTGGGGAGGTCTCGCAGGACTCGTCCAGCACGCCCCGACCCGAGCACGACTTCACCACTTGCTCTTCCAGGTCGGCGGCAGGGACAGACTCAACCACGCGCGTGCCGCAATCGCCGCATACATCGACGCGTCCGCACTAGAAGCGCGCAACTACGACGCCGTTGCGGATTGCCGGGCTGCTATCCGGCTCAGTCGGGCTATCGACGACGACACAACATTGAGTACGTCCATCGACCAGCTCTGCGTCCTCGTCGAGCGGATCCTCGGACAGGACGATCCACCCTTCGGGTCCGTGGTCAGCGCGCTGATCACACTCACTGGAGAGGGCAGTCCGGGAACCACCGCGCGCTTGTTGGCCACAGCCGAGAAGAAGTGGCCCGACCCGACTCAACGAGACCGCATCCTCAACCTCGCCCTCGAGGCCGCCACGTCGCCTTCGGAGCGCGCCGAAATCTGGCGACGCCGAGTCCACACCTTCCTCGACAAGGCGGACAGCGAAACCAACAACATCATGAAAGCGACCCGCCTCCACCAGGCGGTCGAACTGGCAGAGCGCTCGAATGACCCAGTGCTTCGCAACGAAGCCACCGTCCGCCTCCAACAGGTCCGAGAGCTCGACCTGGAAATGATGCACCTCACCGCATCGTCGCGTCAGTTCCAGGAGGAGTGGGAGTCGTGTGTCGACGCAGTTCTCGGCGCTGACACATCGCCGAGACCGACCGCCGAAGCCGGAGATGCGCCCGACGAGCCCTCAGCAAACTGGTCGGAGGCGCTGTCTGCGTTCGCGTCGTTCACCGCAGTCACTGGACCCATCGCCACCACCGAACGCCGCGTCCGAGAGCAATACGCCCTCGCTCCCCTGACCGCCCTATTCTCGACTCAACTGCAGACTCCAGAGGGTTTGCCACTCTGGGCCCCGACGACCGACGCGGAACGTCTCGACATGGACATGGTGAAGTGGGAAACCCAGCTTCTCGGTCATTGGGCACCGATCTTCGCCGCCGCCCTCCATGAGATCGTCCACCGCTTCGGCACGCCGCCAGCCGAGAACCTGCACCATGTGCTCAACGTTGGTCCCGCGATGACCAGCGACACCTCGACTCGGTTGTGCCGCGCACTGTTTCGTTTCTGGTCGGGCGACCCGGAAGCGGCCGCGTACACCACAACCCCAGTGATCGAGTCAATGCTCCGCACTGCAGTAATTGCCGCCGACCAAGGCATATATCGACTGCAACAGGGACAGTCGCCAGGCCAATACGTCGGCCTGGGAGTCATGTTGAACCTTTTCTGCACCGAGTACGACGTCCCCGAAGACGATCGTCGGATGTTCAACGCCATATGCAATAACCCAGCCGGCTGGAATACCCGAAACCTTCTCGCACACGGCTACGTGAAAAACGTCGACTCCGGTGTCGCCGCGGTACTCATCCACATCGCCCTGCGAATCGTGGTCCTGGCCGCGAATAAAACGCAACCGACACCTGAATGACGACTCCGGTCGCGATCGATCACGATCCGTGCGTGCGTGCGTGCGTGCGGGGACGATGCCGCGGAGCGCGGCTTAGTCGTAAAATACTACTTCGGCATTGGCTTTGAAGGCGCGGGCGATCGTACTTGCGGCCGTCCACTGTTCGCTGCGATTCCTGCGACGCACCTACAAAGCTGTCACGCCCACCGCCCTTGCTCACGTGCGCCAAAGTGGGTTCGTATAGGCGCAGGTGCGCGCCTGATCTCGAGCTCGAGCTTCGGGTCAAACCCGTGAAGGAAACGAGCCGGTCGGCAAGGACGGTTATCGTCTCCAGGATGGGCACATTCGCCACCCTGTACGGCAACCTCTCCAAGGACAACCACATCCGGGGCAGGCAGTTCGAACGCATCTGCAAGTGGTACCTCGAGAACGACGCGTACTACCGACAAACTGTTCGCAATGTCTGGCTCTGGGACCACTGGGAGCACAGATGGGGCAGCGACGCCGGTATCGACCTCGTGGTCGAAGACAACGAAGGAAAACTCTGGGCGGTACAGGCGAAGGCATATGCCTCGGATCGCGCCGTCAGGAAGAACGACGTCGACAAGTTCCTGTCCGAGTCGTCCAGGAAGCGGTTCCACTATCGCCTCCTCATCGCAACCACTGACCGGATACACCACGTCGCACGGAGAACTATCGACGCCCAGGAGAAACCGGTCGGCTTGATCGGCCTGGCCGACCTCCAAACTGCCGAGATCGACTGGGCGGAGTCCCCGGACCTTCTACATCCCATCCCACCACCGCAGCCGGCCCTACCGCGCGATCACCAGACCGAAGCGGTCGACAACGTCGTGGACGGCTTCCAGAACGCCGACCGTGGTCAGCTCGTCATGGCGTGCGGTACAGGAAAGACGCTCACGGCTCTGTTCATCAAGCAAGAACTCCACGCGCAACGAGCCCTGGTTCTGTTGCCGTCCTTGTCCCTGCTGAAGCAGGCGATGGCGGTATGGAGGACGAACGCGACCGAACCGTTCGAGGCGCTACCAGTCTGCTCCGATGAAACCGTCACCCAGGACGACGCAGCCTTGGCGTACACCAGCGAGCTGTGCCTCCCAGTTCAGAACGACCCCGCCGAGATCGCCGAGTTCCTTCAACGCAGTGGACCACGTGTGGTGTTTTCGACGTATCAGTCCTCGCCGCAGATCGCGAAAGCATTCGCCCTCGGACAAGTCCCGCACTTCGACCTGGCCATCGCGGACGAGAGTCACCGTGTCGCGGGCGACGAATCAACTGTATTCGCAACGATTCTCGACTCGAACGCCATCGCAGCCCGCCGGCGGCTGTTCATGACGGCGACACCGCGCTACTACACCGGACGGGTGCTGACGGCGGCGCGTGGCTCGGAGATGGAAGTCGCGTCGATGGACGACGCCACGAAATTCGGGGAGGTGTTCCACCGTCTGAGTTTCGGACAAGCCATTCGACGCGGACTACTCACCGATTACAAAGTCGCTGTCGTCGGGGTCGACAACTCGACATTTCGTGAGTGGGCGACCAACGGCGTTCTGATCCGTCGACAGGACCAGGACACCGACGCACGTACCCTCGCCAGCCAGATCGGGCTTGCGAAAGCGATGCGAAAATATGACCTTCGCCGCGTGATCAGCTTCCACTCCCGTGTGCTTCGCGCCAAGCGGTTTGCGGCGGAAATGCCCGACATTCTCGAATGGATGCCCGCGGAGCAGCGGCCCCCGGGAACATTGTGGACCGGGTTCGCCTCGGGCGAGATGTCGTCCGGCGAGCGGCATGTCCGCCTTCAACGTCTTCGTCACCTCGATGATGGGGAGCGCGGATTGCTTTCCAACGCAAGATGTCTCGGCGAAGGCGTCGATGTTCCCACCCTCGACGGCATCGCCTTTATCGACCCGAGGGGCTCGGAGGTAGACATCGTTCAGGCCGTCGGGCGGGCAATTCGGCTGGCCGAGAACAAAACCGTCGGAACCATTGTCATTCCAGTATTCATCGATACCGCCGCGGATCCCGAAACCGCACTCAAAGATTCATCATTCAAGTCGGTCTGGCGTGTCGTTACTGCTCTGCGCTCTCACGACGAACAGCTGGCGGAGCAGATCGACGAGATGCGCCGCGAACTCGGCCGCACGGGTGGGCGCGCACGCATTCCGGATAAGATTCACCTGGACGTGGCGCACACCGTCGGGAAGGCATTCGTCGATGCGTTCGATGTTCGTTTGATCGAGAAGACGAGTGCCCCCTGGTATTTCTGGTACGGGATGCTGGAGCAATACGCCGCAGACAAGGGCACCTCAAGGGTGGCCGTCGACTACGTCGTCGACGGGTATGCGCTCGGGCAATGGGCGAGCGTCCAACGGATCGCTTTGACTAACAAGACCCTCAGCGACCACAGGCGGTCCGCGCTGGATCGACTCCCCGGGTGGACGTGGGACGTACTGGCGGATCAATGGAGTACATGGATTCAACTCATGGAGAATTTCGTAGCCGAACATGGCCACGCCGACGTTCCTTTTCCATACGCGGTCGGTGACTTCAACCTCCGGAGCTGGGTTGCGACACAGCGTGGTCTGTACAAACGAGGTGAGTTGCCTGAAGAAAGGACACGGGAGCTCGAAGCACTATCGGGTTGGGTGTGGGACACCCGTGAAGTCAATTGGGCTCAGAATTACCAGGCATTGAGGACCTTCACCGAGCGAGAGGGACGTGCGCAGCCTGCTCCGCGCTTGGTCGTCAATGGTGTGAGGCTCGGGCAGTGGGTTGCGTCGCAGCGAACCCACCGTGACGAGATGTCCGCAGCTCGGAGAGCGCTCCTGGAGGCTCTGCCGGGTTGGTCCTGGACGCCACAGACCGAAAAATGGGACCGCGGATACGGGATTCTTCTGACTTTCGTCTCACGCGAAGGCCACGCACGCGTCCCCAACAACCACGCGGAGAACGGCTACCGGCTCGGAAAATGGGTCACCGTCCAGCGGAAGAATCGAGATGACTTACCCGAAGACGACCGGGAGCGTCTGCAGTCGTTGCCTGGTTGGGTGTGGGACGCACGAGCCGCGATGTGGCAGCAGAAGCTCGAACTGCTCAAGCAGTATCAGAGACGAGAAGGACATGCTCTCGTTCCGCAAGGCTTAAAGGAAGATGGGGCGAACATCGGCAGCTGGGTTCGAGAGCAACGGGCCAACCGCGCCGACATTACGCAGGAACGCCGGGACCTGCTGGAAGCGGTACCAGGATGGTCATGGGATCCGTTCGCCGAAGCGTGGGAACTGGGGTACGCCGCGGTCACCGCCTTTGCCGAGCGCGAAAGGCACACTAGGGTCCCTCGCGGGTTTGTTGCCGCCGACGTCAACCTGGGGGTCTGGGTCGGCGAGCAACGGACAAACCGCACCGCGATGACTGAGGACCGAAGACGCCGATTGGAATCTGTGCCCGGATGGACCTGGAACGCCAACGATGACTCCTGGACGCAGCACCTTGAGCTGCTGCGTTCCTACGCACGAAGGGAAGGCCATGCAAACGTTCCGGTCGACTTCGTCGAGGACGGCCTGAAGATCGGTCAATGGGCCAGGCTCCGTCGGCGTGAGCACACAAGACTCGACTCTGACAAACAAGCTCAGTTGGAAGCCATACCCGGCTGGTTCTGGGGCACAAAAATCGATCACATCTGGAACCAAAAATTCGAGATGCTAGAGCAATATGTCGCCCGCGAAGGGCGCATCAAGCCCCCGGACGAACACATAGAACAAGGCGTGAAACTCGGCTGGTGGGTTCGGGAGCAGTGGCGTGGGAGGGACAACATGAAAGCCGAGCGATCAGCAAAACTGGAGTCTTTGCCGGGCTGGAACTGGGGCAACGGCTAACCATCGAACGGGTGAACGGAGTTAGTTGCGGGACCGGGGTACGGCGTTCCACACCCAACCGGATAGCGCCGCAAGCCGTTTGCAACGGTCTTCACTGAGCCGACCCTTGGCCCTGCCCTGACGTTGCCCGGCAACCCAGGTACCAAGTTTGAACCCGCTAACGTTTGCGTAGGTCTGAGGCGGGCTCGCATGTCCGTTCTGGTCGACGTATTGCTTGAGTTGTAGGTATGCCTCTTCCCAGCGAGTGTCGTGAACTGACACGGTCCACCCAGGCATTGCCCTCAGCTTGGCCTGCCGCTCCTCAGGGAGCGAGTCCCACCGTGCTCGCTGAGTTACGACCCATTGACCCAGTTTGAAGCCGTCTACTTCGTGTCTTGCCTTCACCAGGGTGTCGCCATTCTCCTCGGCGTACGCAACGAGGTGCGCGTAACCTTCCTCCCACTGAGTATCCGCAACATTGCGCGCCCACCCGGGGATGTTCGCTAGCCGCTGCTGTTTCTCACCGCTCAAGGTTTGCCACTTCGTTTTCTGATTGGCCACCCAGGATCCGAGACGTTTCCCGTCTTTGGTCACGTATGCCTGTGCAACACGAGCCGTCCCGTGTTGCGCCACATAGACTTCGAGCAGCCGAAACCAGTTTTCCCACGAGTCATCCCGTGTGTTCGGCGACCATCCAGGAAGTCGTTCGAGCCGTTTACGTCGCTCGTCAGCCAACGAGTCCCACGTCGACCTGAGATTGCTCACCCACCCGCCGAGTTTGGCACCATCCGCCGTGACATAGGAGCCTGGTACTCGTGCGTCTCCATGCTCCGCCACGTACGCCTTGAGGCTGGTGAACCACTCCTCCCACCAGCCCCCTCTCGCATCCAATGTCCAGCCCGGGAGCTCGGCGAGTTTGTTACGCCGCCCCGCAGTCATCTTGTCCCATGTACGGCGTTGAACGCTGACCCATTTACCCAAGGCGTAACCGTCATCTGCATCGTACGACTGCAGAACCTCTGCACTGCCGACTTTCTCGACGTACGCCACGAGATGCCGGTAGCCCGTATTCCACTTTTCTTCGACCGCGTTAAGTGTCCACCCAGGAAGGTCCCGCAGTCGTCGCCGTCGCTCGTCGGTCAGCTCGTCCCAATGGCGCCGCTGGCGGCGGACCCATGTCTCGATATCGATGCCCTCGACGGCCAAGCCTCTTGGTGGATTCGCGTGGCCGTGCTCCTGCACGTACTTCGCGAGCGCTGTGAATGACTTTTCCCACAGAGCGGTTCGGGCATCCAAGGTCCACCCGGGAAGTTCCTCGAGCCGTTCCTTGCGATGAGTCTGCACGGCGGACCATTTGCTGCGCTGTTTACCGACCCATTTCCCGAGGCGGTACTCGTCGTCGCACACGTAGTCGTCGCGGATCTCGGCAGTACCATGCACAATGACGTATTCGCGGAGGTGCCGGTATCCGTCTTCCCACTGATCTGCCTTGGGGTCCCAGCTCCATCGCGGTAGGGCTTCGAGAAGTTGTTGCCGAATTGCGCTCAGGCGGCCCTTCGATCTGTGGGTGCGTTGTATCGAGACCCAGGTACCGAGTCGGTGGCCGTCGACAGTGTGCGTCTGCAGTACCGCCGCGTCTCCGCGCTCGTCTACGTACCGTTCCAGGAGTCCGAACCAGAAATCCCATGGCTGCGCCGTCTGTTCGACGAGTCGGGCATCGAACGCTCGGGCGAAGTCTTCGCCGATCTGAACGGGCATGTCGAGGTGTATCTTGTCCGGCACTCGCGGTGCGCGCCCGAGTCGGCCCATGTCGCGGCGAAGCGTATCGATCTGCTCGGCCAGGTCGTCGTCGTGTGCCCTCAACGCTTTGATGATGTCCCACACCGGCTTGAACGCGGAATCATTTAGTGCTGCTTCGGGATCCGCGTCGCCGTCGACGAAGACGGGGATGACGATGGTGCCGATTGCCTTGTCGTCGGCTCTCCGGATTGCCCTGCCGACCGCTTGTACGATGTCGACTTCGGAGCGGCGCGGGTCGATGAATGCGACGCCATCGAGCGTCGGCACATCGACCCCCTCGGCGAGGCACCGGGCATTGGCCAGCAGGCCGCGTTCATCGTCCCCTAGGTGAGTGAGCTGCTGGAGCAAGACGTGGCGCGCGCCGGCAGACATCTCCCCCGATGTGTGGGTCGACCACAGACTTCCGGACGGGCGCTCGATGTCCGGCATCCACTCGATCACCGAGGGCATCTCGGCGGCGAAGGTCCGGGCACGAGCCACCCGAGAGTGAAAGCTGATGACTCGCCGAAGGTCGTACGTGCGCATCGCCTTCGCCAGCCCGATCTGACCGGCGAGGGAACGTGCGTCCGTGACGTCCGCGCCCGAGCGGGCCACTAGAGTGCCGTTCTCCGTGTAATTGCGGTAAGTGGCGTCGTCGACCCCGACGATCGCTACCTGGTAGTCGGTGAGAAGGTCACGGCTGATCGCTTCGCTGAACCCGAGTCGATGGAATACCTTTCCGAAAATGGTCTCGTCGTCCATCGAGGCGACTTCGAGATCAACATCGTTCGCGGCTTTGATGATTCGCCCGGTGAAATACCGGGGTGTGGCGGTCATAAAAAGCCGGCGGTCCGCCTTGATCCGCGTGCCGTCGAGCACAGTCGAGAAAGGCGACGACTGCTGACCGGTACAACGGTGCGCCTCATCAGCTATCACCAAGTCGAATGGTGGCACGTCGGCGAGCGTGAACGCTTCGGCAATCTGTGAGGAGGACTGATAAGTGCACAGGACGACTCGGGGGCCGGACTGCCTGCGCAAGAATTCAGAAATACCGACGGGATCCGTCGTAACCGGTAGGCCGAGTTCGCTCACGTTCTCGATCGGGCTGTCCTCGGTACGTGACACGGTCTCGTCGGAGCACACCGGCAGCAACTCGACTGGCGCCTGTGTCTGCCACACCCGCATCGTCTGCTTCAGGAGAGAGAGTGACGGGACCAAGATCAGCGTGCGCTGCGCGTCGAGCGCCGTGCTGATGAACTGCGCCGTGAGCGTCTTTCCAGTCCCGCACGCCATGATCAGTTGCCCGCGATCAGCGGCGGCGAACCCTGCGACCACAGCATCAATTGCCTCACGTTGATAGTCGTGTGGTCGAGCAGGTTTCGGTCGTGGGGATGGTTGCAACGACGTGGGGTCGGGCGGCCACGCGACGTCTGCCGTGACAAGATCGCTGAGGCCCAGCAGTCCTACCGGCTTCTCCTGGGCGTCGATAGTTCTCCGTGCGACGTGGTGTATCCGGTCAGTGGTTGCGATGAGGAGGCGATAGTGGAACTGCCTCCTGGACGACTCGGACAGGAACGTGTCCACGTCAGCCTTAGTGACGGAGTATTGCGCGCCGTAGGCCTTGGCTTGAACCGCCCACAGCCGCCCCTCCTGATCCTCCGCAACCAGGTCGATGCCCGCGTCCGCACCCCACCGTCCAGGCCAGTCGTCCCACAACCAGACACGTCGGAGGACGTTGCGATACTGGGGATCGTTCGCCAGGAACCACATGCACAGGTCTTCGAACTGCCTACCCCTCACGCGCGGATCCGCAGAACAAGCCGCGAGGAGATCGGTGAATGCGGGCATGGTGAGAGAAGATACCCCGGGGCCGCCGACAATCAGCGTTACCGACTCACCGCGCACTCACCTTGCTCACTATGCAGCCCGACCAGCGCGTCGACATTCACCTGTGAGCGAGTCGCACCGGCGTACCAAAGAGAACTCTCGGCACTGTGACCGACCGAGGACCCAACGCTGACGGACAATGACTTCCGAATCCGGACTGCGGTGCACAACGGACTCGGCCAGGTTCGATCAGCTTGTCCAGCTGTGACTTCCAATCAAAGTGTTGAGTAAGTGTTGAGTGAGTTCCAGGGTCGAGCGTCCTGCGAAGTCTCACGCAGTCCAACAACGTCTGCCCGGTTAGCGGGCCCGGTGCCACCTAGGCTGAGCAGTTCCAACTGGTCGGTGCGTCGACGAGCGCGGAGGTCCGACGACGCAGCAGGTGACTGCGAGTGTTGGCACCGATCTCGCCGTGCGAACACGATGGCCTCGGGCGCGCCCGACGTAAACCGCAGTTACCGCACCGTCAAGAAATGTTGACAAAGCTCCTGACCTGGAGCGGTATGCTCGACGACCACAACGCGATGGTTTAAACTCAAGTTTCAAGAGTTGCGCTCTTTACGCCGATCATCTCGCCGGTATTCTCGAGCTGCTTAGGCGCATGCAGAAGATTGCCGCAAACCCCGTACGGGTCACCCAGGCCGAATTTTTGTAGGACGTAATCATCTCCTAAGCACGGCTACGTGCTCAACACTGTGAGTTGAGTTCGAAAGCTCTCAGTCGCAGTGACGCCCTCGCCTTCGAGCGACATGCTGCTGACCGCGCTGCCCCATGCGGGCCGGCTGAGAACGCAAAGGCGTGGAAACCAGCCTTTACCTTCGAGGACAATTGCCAGACGGCATAGGCCGCGTCATCGACGCGCGACCACCGCTCCTTGCAGCCTCAAGATCGAGACCCACGCAACCTCAGCAACCAGTCCAGTAAGCAGGTGCCGAGGTCCTCGAGAGTGCTCATCAACGCGATGCCCTCTCGGCACGAGCTCCGGGCACGACAAGAACCAGCGCGGAGCCTTCATCGAACTAACATAGGGCGGAAAGGAACCCGTCACCATCGGCAGTCAAACCCGAACCTTTCTCGTAGACGGCGACGAGGTGATCATCGCCGCCAGCGCACCCGGCCCGAACGGCACCCGCATCGGCTTTGGCGACGTGATCCGGAGTGAGGAAAGCGGATTGCCGCCGAGGTGGAGCCTGCGCGGTCTGTGTCTGCTTCAATGAATGCGGTCACCCAGGGACGAGGGGTCGGCCCGGTAGCC
This sequence comes from Rhodococcus sp. PML026, assembly GCF_000963615.1. Classification (NCBI taxonomy): domain Bacteria; kingdom Bacillati; phylum Actinomycetota; class Actinomycetes; order Mycobacteriales; family Nocardiaceae; genus Rhodococcus; species Rhodococcus sp. PML026. Next base: position 970,293 of record NZ_KQ031376.1, read on the forward strand.
TACCGGGCCGCGGTGGCGTCTACTTCGAATGACAGGCCGAACGCGAGCATGCGTGAACTTCGACGATGGTGGGACCATCCCGCCGACTACGCCTGGACCACTGCTTATCACCGCAGCAATCCCCTTCTCCGCCGCGCCCACATCGCTGTGGGTACTTGGTGCTGGCTGTACGCGGTGTTGTGCATTCTCGTGGCATACACACCTGACGGGATCCCTGACGGCGTCGGGCGGGTGTTCGCGCTCGTCGCCGCGGCGACCAATGCCGTCCTCGGGGTGATGTGGATCCGCGGTCCCTGGCCCACCAAGACCCTCTCACGGGTGTACGTGCTCTACCTCGAGATCAGCGCGACCACATCGCTGCTGATGTGGTCGCACCCAGAGGTCGCGTTGGGGTTCGCAGCAGCATTGGGAGTCATCGGTAGCTACGTCGCGACTTATCACAGCCCGAAAATGTTTCTTGCTCATCAGGTGTGGGCCGTCGCTGTCGTCGCAATCCTGTTCGCCCGCGCGATCACCGCGCCGGATTCCGATATTGTCCTCGCCTACGCCCACCTGCTTCTGCTGATACTCGTGTTGTTCTCCGCACCGGTTCTCACTCAGACGCTCCTGTTGTTTCTGCGCCGCGATGCCGCCACGGCCTTCTACGATCCGCTCACCGGACTGCGCAACAGACGCGGACTCGACGCGGCAATCGCCGAGTACGGCAATCAGGCGGGAACGGCGACGGTCATGGTGATCGACCTCGACGACTTCAAACGGATCAACGACCGATTCGGCCACACCCACGGCGATGTCGTCCTGCGCGCGGCCGCCAATGCTATCCACACCGTGTTCGTGCATCCGGCGATCACCGCCCGCTCGGGCGGTGAAGAATTCGTGGTACTCACCCACGTCGATCCCGCAGTCGCGGTCGAAAGCGCCGAAGCGCTGCGAGAGCACTTCGTCTCGCACGCCGACGCTGGAGCAACAGTGAGTATCGGTATCGCACACACCGACGCTGCCACCCTCCTCACTGATTTCGAGCAGACGTGCAGCCGGGCCGACTCGGCAATGTACACCGCGAAACGCGCCGGCGGTGACACTGTTCGCGTCGACACCGCCGGTGCAGAACCGCGCACATGACCGAGTCGCCCGGAACGCACCCAATCTTGTCGCGGAACGGGCGACGAGTGCCTGGACTGTAGTAACGGTGCTGTGCCGAACCGCGGCGTACAAGGCAAGTGTGCCGTCGCTGCCAATGTCCGGCGCAGACGTGACCTGCGAGCTGATTGCCGGGTCGAGAGTTGCCCGGTGATCACTTTGCCGGAGGCCAGGAGGAGGTCGTCGGCACACATACAGCCCTATCGCGTCGCAACCGTCAGCGGGGGGCTGTTCTGGTGCCCCTGCTGGACGCTGATGGTGATTTCATCGAGCGACGTGAGCGTGCGGTGGGTGGTTGTGCGGCCCTGCCGGGCTTGCATCGCGGTCCTGCGTTGGCCGACGAACCGTTCTTCAGTGGTAGCTACCAACGCGCCGATGTAGGTCAGCACGGCTCTGGCCGCGAGCGCGTGAGGCAACGGAGATCGACAGACAGTCCGGACCTGAAACTCACAGGCACCTCTCCGCCTCCAAACCAGTGGGAGGAGGGCTTCACGGAAGCGTTCCTTCGTCGGCGCAACATCTTTCGGATAGGCGTCCAGTCATTCGAACGATGGGCACGACGCCGGTCGTAGTCATTCGATCAACAGGCAGGCTGGGCAGCGCATATCCAGCCACTAGCAACAAATTTCGTCAGCGTTTCGCAGCGTGGATGTCGTCCGCGGGGGTGCCCACACCGGCTTCGGTGGTCGTCGACTGCACCGTTGAGTACGAGCGCCGATTCTTCGGTCTTCCTACCTGCACCGCGATCACTGAAGAAAGCACACTCTGTCCACCTCGTTAGCAGTGAAAAGATGCGGTGCAACCTCCGCCTAAGCCCTGACTGGGTGCACACATGGACTCTGGCAGCGTACGAGTCTGCATTCTGTGAAAGCCGTGTCCTCGCAGCCTAAGCTGACGGTCATGTCCGCTTTTCAATCCCAGTGCGACTGGTCCGAGAGTGGCATTGTCGAACTCACCGGCCGGGTCGACGGTCCGGCCCTGTTGCCGCCGGGTGATGCTGCGTCGGCTGCCCGGGCGCTGACCCGACATATAGACACCGCGACGGGTGGACGGGTTTGCCTGGATGGGGCGCGCCTGCTCGCCGAACGAGCGGCGTTCACGGGTTGGACGCGTGCGGGTGCCATGTCGCTGGGAGGCCGGAGCAGGTTGCTCGAATCCGCCGACGGATGGGCGGCTGTGTCCTGTGCCCGACCCGACGACGTTGCGCTGCTAGCCGCACTGATCTCGGCCGAGATTGGCGAAGACCCGTGGCCCCCGGTGGCGAAATGGATCGCCCGGCACTCGAATGCCGATTTCGACGACCGCGCCGAGTTGCTGGGGATCGCGGGCGGCTCGGTGGGCTGGAGCCCTCCGTCCGCTCCGCCGCAACCGGGACCTCCCCGAGACGTCGACGGAATGCTGGTGGTCGACTTCAGCGCGCTGTGGGCTGGGCCGCTGTGCGCACATCTGCTCGGTCTGGCTGGCGCACGTGTCGTGAAGGTAGAAACTCCGACGCGGCCCGACGGCGCCCGTCGTGGCAACGCCGAGTTTTACCGCCTGTTACACGGTGGGCATAGATCCGTCATCCTTGACCCAACCGCACCTCGGGAGCGCCGCAGGCTCCAATCTCTGGTCGCTGCAGCCGATATAGTCATAGAGGCGTCCCGCCCTCGCGCACTTGCCGCATTCGGGCTGGACGCGAAGGAGCACGTACGACGCGGTACGACCTGGATCTCAATAACCTCGCACGGCCGACTACGAAATCGAGTCGGATTCGGTGACGACGTCGCCGCCTCGAGCGGACTGGTGGCCCTGGATGACGACGGAGCACCTTTGTTCGTCGGCGACGCGATCGCGGATCCCCTGGCCGGACTGACGGCCGCTGCCTGCGCGATGTCCGGTGCGGGCGGCCGCATGTGGGATATCTCGATGTCAGCGGTGGTGAGCGCGACCCTGGCGGGTCCGACTGTTGCACCCTCACGACCGGCACCGGGTCTCGCAACACCACCGCAGTACCGCGCGCCGACGGGCTCTGCCCCTGCACCCGGAGCCGATACCGCCGAGGTACTGCGGGAACTCGGTATCGCATGAGCGACATACTGTTTCGCAATGCTGAGGTCGACGGGCGATCGGGCACCGATGTGCTGGTGGTGAACGGAACGATCGTGGCGATCGGCCCGGATCTACGCCGCAGCACAGCCCACTCCATCGACGCTCGCGGTGGCGCGCTCATTCCCGGTCTCACCGACCATCATCTGCACCTGCATGCGATGGCCGCCGACGCGGACTCGGTTCGATGCGGTCCGCCTGCGGTCCGCAATCGAACCGAACTTGCCACGTCACTGGGACGGGCGAGTGCACGCGGCGGATGGATTCGGGGCGTCGGGTACATCGAGACCGTGGCAGGCGAGCTGGACTGCGCGAGTCTCGACGCCCTGTACAGCGCGTCGCCGGTGCGCATCCAGCATCGTAGCGGGGCGATGTGGATGCTCAATTCCGTTGCCGTGCAGCAGGTCGGACTTGCATCGGCGGATCATCCGGGAATCGAACGAACCGCCTCCGGCGAGCCGACGGGTCGATTGTGGCGGGCCGACGACTGGCTCCGCACCCGCTTGCCGAGCACCGGGCCACCGGACCTGACGGAGGTGAGCCGCACACTCGACGCATTCGGAATCACCGCGGTCACCGACGCGACTCCAGACCTGACGCCCACCTCGCAACAGGCAATCGCGGACGCCGCCGGATCCGGTGCGCTTCGCCAGCGAGTGCACCTGCTGGGCAGTCCCATCGAGGGCCCCAGGCCCCCGAACGTGACGGTGGGTCCGTACAAGATCGTGCTCGCGGACTCCGATCCACCGGACCTCACCGAGCTGGCGGCGCTGATCGAACACATTCATCGGAGTGGGAGAGCCGTTGCAGCGCACTGCGTCTCACGGGAGAACCTGCTGATTCTGCTGCTGGCGCTCGATCAGGTGGGGGCGGTCCCCGGGGACCGCATCGAGCACGGCGCACTGACTCCAGAGGAGTCGATACCCGAGATTCGACGCCACGGCCTCACGGTCGTCACGCAGCCCGGTTTCCTCGCCGATCGGGGTGACGACTACCTTCGCGATGTCGATCCACGGGACGTCGGCGATCTGTACCGGTGCCGCTCGCTCGTCGACGCCGCTGTGCCCCTCGCACTGTCCTCCGATGCGCCGTACGGGCCGTCGGATCCGTGGGCGAACATCGCGTCCGCAGTGAGGCGGCGTACCGCCACCGACGCGGTTGTCGGGCCGCACGAAACTCTGAGCGCAACAGCAGCTCTCGCCGCATATCTGGCACCCGCGGACGATCCTGGAGGAGCCCCGCGCACCGTGCACGTCGGCGCTCCGGCCGATCTGGTGCTACTGCATCTACCCCTCGGTGCCGCGCTCGAAGAACCCTCGGCCGAGCACGTTCGCATGACTCTTCCGCACGCATCGGACGCGAACCCGTAGCCCAGCGCAGCACTATGGTAATAGTTACGGTAAGTGGCGCTGCAGCGTCCCTGCCCGATGACCAGCCGAAACGAGACCGCCGTGACGCAGATCGACAACCCGAACGGCTCGCGCACCCCGAACGAGGCCGGCACGACATCGCCCGTGTCCCTGGCCCAGATCTTGCACGTCGATCGAATGCACGGCACCACCTTTCGATCTACCTTCGTCGAGGACACCGGTTACTCCCTGTTCGGCGGCCAGGTCGCAGGCCAGGCACTGATCGCGTGCGGATCGACCGTCGAGACGGACCGGCACGCGGACTCGCTGCACTGCTATTTCATCCGAGGCGGCCGGACCGACATGCCCATCGACTTCGCCGTCGAAATCGATCGAGACGGGAGAACGTTCTCCGCCCGACGCGTCGTCGCCTCGCAGGACGGTAGGGCCCTGTTCACGATGTCGGCGTTGTTCGCAGCACACGGTGAAGACGATCCCACAGCCGAGCGCTCCGTCCCCGATACCGATGTGTCACAGTACGATCGGTTCGAGACTCCGCCGCCAGGGTTCGATGTACACCTGCCGCAATCGTTGCAGCCCGGAGCGCTACCGACCGACTTCTGGGCCGTTCCGCACGCCGCTCTGCCCTCGGAGAATTCGTTGATCCACGCCGCGGCACTGACGTACATGTCCGATTTCTCGACTCCGCTGACACCACCGCGTGGATCGGACCGGCCGGTGGGACCGAGCCTGGACCACGCCGTGTGGTTCCACCGCGTTCCTCGGTGGGTCGGCCCGGTCCGGGTCACCATGAATTCGGGTCCGGTGCACGGCCGGCGGGGGTGGTACACGGGCACGGTGGCCGACCGGTCCGGCACCATCACCGCCAGCTTCGCTCAGGAGATGATCGTCGCCGGGGACTAGAGCAGTTCCAGGATCGTGGCGTTGGCCTGTCCGCCGCCCTCGCACATCGTCTGCAGCCCGTAGTGAATGTCGTTGCTGCGCATGTGGTTGATCATGTCGGTCAGGATCCGGGCACCCGATCCGCCGAGGGGATGACCGAGCGCGATGGCACCGCCGTTGGGATTGAGCAGATCGAAGTCTGCACCGATTTCTTTCCACCACGCCAGCGGCACCGGTGCGAATGCCTCGTTGACCTCGAATACTCCGATGTCGCCCACATTCAATCCGGATTTCGCCAGCACCTTCTCGGTCGCCGGGATCGGTGCGCTGAGCATCATCACCGGGTCGGCGCCGGTGACGACGGCGGTGTGGATCCGGGCGATCGGGGTCAGACCGTGCTCGGCGGCGGCCTCGTCGCTCATGATCAGTAGCGCCGCCGCACCATCGGAGATCTGAGATGCGTTGCCCGCGTGGATCACCCCGTCTTCCTTGAAGACCGTCTTCAGCTTGGCGAGGGTCTCTACCGTGGTGCCGCGCCGGATGCCCTCGTCCCGCGAGACGACGCTGCCGTCCGCGGCGGTCACCGGGACGATCTGCGCATCGAAGCGACCGGCGTCCTGCGCTGCTGCCGCCAGTTCGTGCGAGCGCACGGCGAACGCGTCGACGTCGGCGCGGGTGAGCGCCCACTTCTCGGCGATCATCTCCGCTCCGATTCCCTGGTTGGGCGTCACCCCGTACCGCTCCAAAAACTTCGGACCGCTCGGGTTTCCGCCGATGGAGGAGCCTAGCCCGATGGTAATGCGGGACATCGATTCCACCCCGCCCGCCACCACCACGTCGTAGTGTCCGGCGATCACGCCCGCCACGGCGAAGTTCAGCGCCTGCTGGGATGATCCGCACTGCCGATCGATGGTGACTCCGGGGACCGATTCCGGCCAACCGGCAGACAGGACCGCAGTGCGGGCGATGTCGTTCGCCTGCTCACCGACCTGCCCCACACAACCCCAGATGACGTCGTCCACGCGCACCGGGTCGAGCCCGGCTCGGTTGACGAGTTCGCTCAGTACCAGTGCCGACAGATCGGCCGGGTGCACCCCGGACAGCCCGCCCTTCTTGCGTCCGACCGGTGTTCGCACTGCTTCGACGATGACTGCGCCCATCAGATTCTCCTGTTGTTCGGCTCGACGGAGTCCACCAGACCCCAGTCGAGCGCTGTGGTTGCGTCGATGATGTTGCCGCCGAGGATCATCGAGGCCGCTCGCCAGCGGCCGATTCGGCGTGGAACGCTCACTGTCCCGCCCGCGCCCGGGAGGAGTCCCATGGAGAGCTCGGGGAGCAGAAATTTCGAGTCCGGTGCGGCGACGACGCGTGCGGCGAAGGCGGCGAGTTCCAGGCCTCCGCCCATCACCGCACCGTGCACCGAGGCGGTGCACCGGTCGCCGAGTCGTGTTGCCAGCGCATGTATCTGCTCGCCCGGCCGGTGCTGGGTACGGATCAGGTGGGCGGTGGCGGGGTCCGATGCGGTACCGAACTCGGCCAGATCGCCGCCACTGCTGAACGAAGCACCATTGCCGCACAGCAGGACGTCGGTGATCGTCGCATCCATCGTCGCCACCGTCAGAGCGTCGACCAAGCCGTCACGCATCGCTGCGTCGAGGGCATTGTGTCGATGCGGACGGTTCAGCGTGATCACCAGTCGATCTCCATCGCGGCGGAGCTGCACCGGCTCGCCGTGCTCGGCGGTGGGCCGGTAGTTCGCCGCTGCCAACCACCGCGCGTATTCCGGCCCGGCCTGCAGGGTGGAGTACGCGAACGATTCGGCGATCAGGGCCTCGTGCACGGGAAGAGATCGAGTGGCTCGCAGCAGTTGCGACGTCACCGCCGCGGCCATCGGCGTGGCCGCGATCGACGCGGCCATACGTGCCAGCGCGGTATCGAGATCGGTGTCGAGATCGGTGTACAGATGTGCGGCCAGGACGGTCCTGCGGTCGTGGGCACCGGCGGGATCGTCGTGCACCGTGACGGTGAGCGCATCGAGCAACTCGTCGGCGACACCTGCGCCCGGCCAACCCACGCCGATCAGTATCCGATGCGATGCACGCGCTGCAGCGGTAACGGCAACCACGACATCGGCTAACGCCGTGGTGGTGGACACTGTAGTGGACGCTGTGGTGGACAGGTCGATCCAGCTGACGACGTCCGCGGCGGAGACCGGTTCGAGGGAGCCGGTGGACAGCTCGTCCACCGTGTTCAGCTCGAGGGTCGGAGACATCTAGACCTCCAGGACCCGCAGGAATTCGATGAACCGGTCCGAGAGCGGGGCGGGGGCACCGTCGCGGATGTACGCCACTGTGAAGGTGGCGACCGACGCGATGGTGCCACCCTGACCGATGGACGTCTCGAGCGTGAAGGAGGTGCGACCGATTCTGCGCAGCGACACGTAGAAGTCGGCCTCGCCGACGAGCAGCTCACGGGAGAAGTTCGCGTCGATGTTGACGATCACCACATCCGCTGCGGTCAGTTCACCCCCGCTGACCTCGGCCAGCGCGTCGTTCCAGGCGTATCCGGCCACTTCGAGCGCCAGAAAGGCCGGTACGTGCGCGTTGGATACCGCGGACCCGTCCCGCATCGGACGGTGGGTCAACTCTCGAACGCACCTGTACATCGGACGAACGTTACCTCCGCCAATGTGGATATAGCAACGGTATGGCTTTCGATTAGATGATAGTAAGGACTGGAACACCACACCAGACGAGGAAGCAGAACACCATGACTCCGAGCTCTCCAGTGACTCACGACTTCCAGGGCGGCGCAGGCCGGATCGCCGCCGATCGATGGGGCCCCGCGGCCGAGACGTCACGCGGCACCATTCTCATGTTGCACGGCGGCGGCCAGACGCGGCACTCGTGGGACCGCGCGGCCACCCGCTTCGCCGACGAAGAATGGACGGTCTTCACCATCGATTCCCGTGGTCACGGCGAGAGCGCCTGGGACACCGCGGCGCGGTACGGCATGGACGACCTGGCAGACGACGTTCGCGGTATCGTCGATCAACTCGGCGCGGATGCAGGGCACCCGGTCTCCCCGGTGGTGTTCGGGGCGTCGATGGGCGGTATCACCAGCCTCATCACCGAGGGTGAGAATCCGGGCTTCGCACGCGCCCTGGTGCTGGTGGACATCACTCCCCGCATCGAGCCGTCCGGCATCAAGCGCATCACCGATTTCATGACCGGCGCGCCCAACGGGTTCGCGAACCTCGAGGAGGTCGCCGATGCCGTGGCCGCCTATCAGCCGCACCGGGTACGCCCGAAGAACATCGAGGGTCTCCGCAAGAACACGCGTGTGGGCGAGGACGGCCGGTTGTACTGGCACTGGGACCCGGCGTTCCACCGCCTCGGGCCCAACCTGAACAAGCCACAGGACAACCACGATCGGTTGATCCGAGCCGCCTCTGCTGTGGCCTGCCCGACGCTACTGGTGCACGGCGCGCAGTCGGACATCGTGAGTCAGGAGGGCGTCGAGGAACTGCTCGCGGTGATACCAGGATCCCGATCGACTCTCGTCGAAGGAGCCGGGCACATGGTTGCAGGCGATGACAATTCGGTGTTCGTGGACAAGGTCGGTGAATTCCTCGCCGACCTCCCTGTCCTGTCCAGCTCCGCCACGTCCAGGACCGAAGACGCAGCCGCACCCCAGTGACACAGGCCATTAGTTGTGCGTACAGTAAGGCTTACCGGATAGGTGACCAAGATAACGGACCAGAGGAGTAAGGCGCATGCTAGGCGACGATGTACAGATCATTTCGGTCGACGACCACGTCATCGAACACCCACGGGTGTGGACCGACCGTGTGGCGTCGAAGTTCAAAGATGACGCCCCGCGCATCGAACGCGCCGAGGACGGAAACGACTGGTGGATCTACGAGGGTCAGAAGGCCGGTAACTTCGCCCTCAACGCCGTAGCCGGTAAGGATCCGAAGGATTTCGGAATGGATCCGCGGTCCTACGACGACATGCTGCCCGGGTGCTACGACATCTCGGACCGCATCAAGGACATGAACACCGAGGGTGTGCACGCACAGTTGTGCTTCCCCAACTTCGGTGGCTTCGCCGGCTCCACGTTCCAGAAGTCGAAGGACTTCGCATTGGCGAACGAATGCACAAGGGCCTACAACGATTTCATCATCGAGGAGTGGTGCGCCTACGACCCCGGCCGGCAGATTCCGCTCGCCGGTCTGCCGTACTGGGACGTCGAGGAAACCGTCAAGGAGATGAAGCGGACCGCGGACAAGGGCGTCAAGTCCTGGACCTTCCCCGAACTCCCGGACCGCATCGGCTTGCCGTCCTGGCATACCGATCATTGGAACCCGGTGTTCGAGTTCGCCCAGGAAGCCAACATCCCGCTCTCGCTGCACTTCGGCTCCGGCGG
>NZ_KQ031377.1:0-4054 GCF_000963615.1 Rhodococcus sp. PML026
CCGTGGTCCACTGCTCCCCGTGCCGAGCGCTGTGCCATCCGTAGGCCGCGACCCCGGCGGTGATCGTCGCCGTGACCGACACGATCACCCATAGGGGCAGCGAATTGCCCAGACTGAAGGCCATTCCGCGGTTGAAGGCGAGCCGCAATTCGAGGATCGGTAGTGGGATCGGAGAGCCGACCAATGCTTCTTGCGCCCAGTAGTCGACGGTCAGCGCGGTAGCGACCAATGTCAGCACGAGAGTCACTGCGTAAGCACGCAGCCGCGTGGGAGACGTGGTGGGCGAGCGGTTCACGGATCCTCGTTCTCGGGTGTGTATCTCGGACAGGTGCTGGGTGTCGACGGAAGGGGATCGGTCACCGCCGCAGAGTTGCCATCACATAAAATACTATGCACCATAGTAGTTGATGAACGGCAGAGGCTCCTCCGGTACCGGCTGCACGCGCGTGCCGTCATGAGATCGGCTCCCGGCATCGAGCCCGGGCCTCGACCTCTCGTCTACGACCCGAGCCGGGCGCGGTGGGTGACCGGCAGCAACGGAGTCCGCGCGTGGATCCGGCTCCTCGCCGCCGCCTCATCCGGGCTGATGTTGTATGCCACATTCCCGCCCATCGATCTGTGGTTTCTCGCTCCGGTAGCACTTGCAATGCTGCTGTTGGCTGTGCGCGGGCGAGGGGCGCGTGCGGGGGCCGGCTACGGCTTCGTCGCCGGCTCGGCGTTCTTCGTGCCTCTGCTGCCGTGGGTGGGGGAGTACGTCGGATCGGTGCCGTGGCTGGCGCTGTCCGTCGTTCAAGCACTCTTCGTGGCACTGTTCGGTGCGGTAGCGGATCGGATGTCCCGACTGCCGTGGGCGCCGGTCTGGGTGGCGAGCGCCTGGGTGGCGATGGAAGCGGCACGATCTCGGGTCCCGTTCGGCGGCTTCCCTTGGGGCCGCATCGCATTCGGTCAATCCGACGGGCCGCTGCTGCCTCTGGCTGCGGTGATCGGCGCGCCGGGGTTGTCGTTCGTCGTGGTGCTGATCGGGTCCGCTCTGGCCGGCGTCGTTGCCTCCGGTCGCATCACCCGCAGAACTGCAGCAGCGTCGTGCATCGGTGTGGCCACTGCTGTAGGGGCGCTCACGGTGGTGGCTCCACTGTTCGCTCCGCCGCAGCAGGACACGGTCACCGTCGCCTTGGTGCAAGGCAACGTCCCGCGTCTCGGTCTCGACTTCAACGCCCAACGACGCGCGGTTCTCGACAACCATGTTCAGCGCACCATCGAGCTCGCCGCCGACATCGACTCCGGCCGCGTACGCGCACCCGACCTGGTCATCTGGCCGGAGAACTCCTCCGACATCGATCCCCTGCGCAACCCCGACGCCGCCGCACGTATCGACGCCGCGGCCCGCGCCGTCGGAGTCCCCGTACTCGTCGGCACGGTTCTCCGCCGAGACGACGGCACCACGAGCAACACCTCGATCGTGTGGGATCCCGTCACCGGGCCCGGGCAGAGGCACGACAAGCGGCAACTGGTGCCGTTCGGGGAGTACCTGCCGATGCGCACGATCGTCACCGCACTCTCTCCCTATGCCGCCCAGGCAGGAAACTTCACCCCGGGCCAGGGCAACGGCGTCCTCGACCTCGCCGGAGTGCACGTCGCGGTGGCCACCTGCTACGAGGTCGCCTTCGACTCGTTGCTCACCGACTCCGTGCGCGCCGGTGCCCAGCTGATCGCAGTGCCCACCAACAACGCCACTTTCGGTCGGACGAACATGACCTATCAACAACTCGCCATGTCGCGGGTACGAGCGGTCGAACACGGGCGCAGCGTCGTCGTGTCGGCCACCAGCGGCGTCAGCGCCGTCATCGATGCACGCGGGGAGGTCGTCGAGCGCACGGAGCTGTTCACCCCCGCAGCTGTCGTCACCGAGGTGTCACTGAGCACCACCCTCACCCCGGCGACGATCACCGGCAGCGTTCCGGAATGGATTGCCGCCACCGGCGCTGGTGCAGCACTGGCGTTCTCGCTGCTGCGCCGACCACGCTCCATCACACCGAACCCCGCAAACTACTATGTCGCGTAGTATTTAGATGGTGGTCGGTGAAGGGCGTGCGGAGATGACGATCGACGAACACCCCCGTGCGCACTCGCCGGGACTGGTGCGCAGAACAGTGGCGATGCTGCGCAACCGGTGGCGACAACTGACGTCGATGCGGACAGCGTTGGTGCTGCTGTTCCTCCTCGCCGCCGCAGCTGTCCCCGGCGCTTTGCTGCCGCAGCGCAATCTCAATACCCAGGCCGTCGATTCTTTCATTGCCGCGCGTCCGGTTCTCGGGCCGGTGATGGACACGCTGGAATTGTTCGACGTGTTCGCGAGTTCCTGGTTCACCGCGATCTACGTCCTGTTGTTCGTGTCGCTGATCGGCTGTCTGACTCCCCGGTTGATCGAGCACGGCAAAGCTCTTCGCGCACAACCTGTTCGAGTACCGCGAAACCTCACTCGACTACCGTTGCATCATTCGGGCACCCTCGCCGGTGACCCCGAGAAGGTGATCGCCGACATCGCGCGGCACTTGAAAGGGTGGCGTACCGCCGTTCGACCCGAGCCCGATGGGGCACTGACTCTCTCGGCGGAGAAGGGCTACACCCGCGAGGCCGGGAACCTGCTGTTTCACTTCTCGCTGATCGGTCTGCTCGCGGCCATCGCGATCGGCAAACTGTTCGGCTACGAAGGCTCGGTCATCGTCATCGCCGACAACGGGCCCGGTTTCTGCAACACCTCGCCCGCGATCTACGACTCCTTTCGCGCCGGCAACAGCACCGACGGCACCGGACTCGAGCCGTTCTGTATCCGGGTCAGAGATTTCACCGCCGACTACCTCGAGAACGGTCAGGCCGAGATGTTCACCTCGAACATCTCCTACCAGAGCGCCGACGACATCGCCGCCGACACCTGGCGCGACTATCAACTCAAAGTCAACGAACCCCTCCGGCTCGGCGACGAACGCATCTACCTCACCGGACACGGCTACGCCCCCGAGTTCACCGTCACCTTCCCCGACGGCCAGACCCGCACCGAAGCGCTGCAGTTCCGCCCCGACGACGCCACCACGTTCCTCAGCAGCGGCGCGCTGCGATTCGACCCACCCGGGGGGACCTACGCCACCGCCGAGGAGCGCCGCCGAGGGCAGATCGCCATCGAAGGACTCTTCGCGCCCACCGCGCAATTCAACGGCAACCTGCTCTCCTCCCGCTTCCCGGAACTGGTCGATCCCGCGGTGGCAGTGGACATCTACAAAGGCGACACCGGTCTCGACACCGGCATCCCGCAGTCGATCTTCTCCCTGGACCAGGAGATGATCAACCAGGGCCGGCTGGTCAAGCAGGACCGGGTCAACCTGCGGCCCGGAGAATCGACGACCCTCTCCGACGGCACCGTCGTCCGGTTCGACGGTGCCAAGGAATTCGCGAACCTCCAGGTCGGATACGACCCCGCGCAGCGGTGGGTGCTCGTGTTCGCGGTCACGATGATGACCGGACTACTGGTGTCCCTGGTCATCACACGTCGCCGTGTCTGGTTCCGGGTCCACCCCGGCGAGCGCGGTCTCTCGCCAGTGGACATGGGTGGCCTGGCTCGCACCGATCACGCCGGCTGGGGACCGGAATTCCAGACCCTTCGGTTGAAGATCTGGCCGCACACGCAGAGCCCGTCCGAGAACCACGACAGAGAAACGGTGTAGCACCATGCCGATCGACGACACCCTCGCCCGGTGGAGCGACATCAGCTTCGAGACCGCCTTCGTGGTCTATCTCCTCGCCGCGATCGCATTCCTCGCACAGCTCGCAACGACCCGTAGCGCGGAACTGCACAATACGGAGCGACTTCGTGCTCGGATCATTGCTGCCACGTCGACGACGCCCGGACGCATTCCCGACGCACCCCGGCGAGTTCCATCCGAACGTTTCGGGCGTAGCGGACTCGGGCTGGTGATGGTGGCACTGACCCTGCATATCGGGTCGATCATCCTTCGCGGGATCGCCACCGGCAGGCCGCCGTGGGGCAACATGTACGAAT
>NZ_KQ031378.1:0-1732 GCF_000963615.1 Rhodococcus sp. PML026
ATCGCCCGAGCCCTCGCCTTACGCCCCAAGCTGATGCTGTTCGACGAGCCGACCTCCGCGCTCGATCCCGAACTGGTCGGCGAAGTACTGGGCGTAATCAAAGGCCTTGCCGCCGAAGGATGGACGATGGTGATCGTCACCCACGAGATCCGCTTCGCCCAGCAAGTGGCCGATCAGGTGTTGTTCCTCGAGAACGGAGTCGTCGTCGAACGCGGGACACCCGAGCAGGTTCTCGCGAACCCGACCGAGCCCCGTACCCGACAGTTCCTACAGCGAATCTTGGCGTAGAGGGGCTGCGCCCCCTTCTGTGAGTGGAGCCTGCGGAACGAATCCGTCGAGGCAGGTGAGTGGAGCCTGCGGAACGAATCCATCGAGGCATGTGAGTGGAACTTCGTAGCAGGGGTCGAGTTTCCACTCAGTGATACTGGAGTTGTTCGTCGAGGTGGAAGGTATGACTCGTTTCCGCTCTGACGCCGATGGCTGTCTTTCATGTGATGTGTCGGCCTTCGCCTCGACGGACATCGTTCACACGCGACCGGTGGGCGGAGTGACTTGATAGGAGCCTGACCAAAGAGTCCCGTCACTGTGTTGTCCGCCGTCCCGGCCGGTGCGTGGTCACCTGTCGAAGGGATAACCAGTGTCCAGCATGACCGAAAACCCACCCGATGTCAGCCTCGCCGTCATTGCAGGCATCGATACTCACAAAGACACCCACCACGCGGCGATCATCGACCACCTCGGCCGCAAAATCTGCGACCGAGAGTTCCCGGCAACCGGCGCCGGCTACCGCGCACTGCTGGCATGGTTGATCGGGACCGGCATCGTCGTCCGAGTCGGAATCGAAGGCACCGGAAGCTACGGCTCCGCGCTGACCACGGTCCTGCTCGCAGCGGGCCTCGAGGTCGTCGATGTCGACCGCACCGACCGCCGCTCGCGGCGCTTTCACGGCAAGTCCGATCCGCTCGATGCTTACAGTGCTGCTCGCATCGCTGCGGCCGGGCTGGCTCGCACGATTCCGAAGACCCACGACGGGGACGTCGAGGCGATTCGGTTCCTGCACAACGCTCGTCGCTCCGCGGTGAAAGCTCGCGCCGAGGCGATCACAGGTCTCAAATCTGCCGTCGTCAACGCGCCCGAACCGATTCGAGAACAGCTCCGGGGTCTGACAACAGTCGCATTGATCGACGCATGCGCAGCACTGCGGCCGACCGCCGTCACTCCAGGTGCACTGACCGCGGCGATCAAGACTGCACTGCGGTCGGTGGCGCGACGGATCCAGCTCCTCGACGCCGACATCAAAGCACTGGACAAAAATCTCGCAGTGCTCATCGACGATGCCGCCGAAGACCTCGTCGGCCGGTTCGGGGTGGGCTACGAAACAGCAGCACAGTTGCTGATCACCGTCGGTGACAACCCCCACCGCGTCAGCTCCGAAGCAGCATTCGCCAGCCTCTGCGGTGTCGCACCCCTACCCGCGTCCTCGGGCAAAACCACTCGCCATCGACTCAACCGCGGCGGCAACCGGCAGGCCAACCGAGCGTTGCACGTCATCGTCATGGCCCGCCTCAAATACGACACCCGCACCCAGCAATACCGCGACCGACGACTCGCTGAAGGCAAGAGCAAACGCGACATAATCCGCTGCCTCAAACGAGCCGTCGCCCGCGAAATGTTCCAACTTCTCACCCAGAAAACTGCCACTTGACACTCATAGGAGCATCACATGCGGCGA
>NZ_KQ031379.1:0-1549 GCF_000963615.1 Rhodococcus sp. PML026
ATAGACGGTATGGAGGTCTTGGCTGGGGCCCCTCCGCATGTAAGCGTGGGTTGCCGACAGGAGTGGGTCCTGGCCGGTAGAGCCACAGATGTGGGAGGCCCCAGTGAAGAATCATCGTACGAGTGTTGGTTTGGATGTGCACGCACGATCGGTGGTGGCGTGCGGTTTGGATGGCGAGACGGGCGAGTTGTTCGAGCGTCGCATGTCGCCTGATCACAAAGAAATCCTGGAGTGGATTCGTTCGCTGCCAGGACTGGTGCATGTCGTCTACGAGGCGGGCCCGACCGGTTTCGGTCTGGCCCGTTTTCTGTTGGCCGCCGGTGTCGATTGTGTGGTGGCGGCACCGTCGAAAATTCAGCGTCCCCCTGGTGACCGCATCAAGACCGATGCCCGTGATGCCCGGCATTTGGCTCGGTTGCTTCATTTGAGTTCTATTGTGCCGGTTCTGATTCCGAGTACCGAGCAGGAGTCCGCTCGTGATCTGGTGCGAGCAAGGGAGGACTGCCGCGGCGATCTGGTGTCCGCACAGCATCGCCTGACACATGTGCTGCTGCGTCAAGGGATCATCTACAGCGGCGGCAAACCCTGGACCGCAGCCCACGATCTGTGGTTACGTCGCCAGCGGTTCGATTCACGTGCACTGCAGATCACCTACGACACCGCCTACGAGACCGTCATCGCCACCACCGAACGCCGGAATCGTCTCGATACCGCCATCGCGGACATGGCTGCGCATTCGTCGTTCACTCCGGTGGTGACCCGGCTGGGGTGCCTTCGTGGGGTGGCGACGTTGACAGCGTTCGGTTTGGCGACGGAGATCGGTGAGTGGGACCGGTTGACCGGCCGCTCGATCGGTGCGTTCGTCGGGTTGATCCCGACCGAGCATTCTTCCGGTGAATCCCGGTCGCAGGGCGGTGTCAGCAAAACCGGCAATGCTCACGTACGCCGACTGCTGGTCGAGGCTGCCTGGCATCATCGCAAGCCGTATCGGCCGGGGCGTGAACTGGTGGCACGGTGGAAGGCGTCGACTCCCAAAGCCAAAGCGCGAGGACATCAAGCGAACCGGCGGCTGCACGCACGGTGGGAACATTTCGACGAACGCGGTAAACGTGCGGTGGTCGCCAATGCCGGGATCGCACGAGAGCTGGCCGGCTGGTGCTGGTCGTTGGCCACGCTCGAGGAATGACTGAAGCTCCGACGCCGAAGTAGCGATCTGCGTCGGGATAGATGTCCGGAATGAACGGTCGACGACGATGTGGGATGTGGCCGAGCGTCTGGGAGTGACCCGCTAGCCGCCTATGAGCAATCCTCAACTGCGCGTTGGGATCACGCTCGACTCATAGACTTGCGATCCACTCCAGCCGAAACAGTCCGTCCTGCGGTAACCAACCCGCGTATATGAGAGTTGACGACGCGTCGAACACTACGACACGCTCACCTCCCACTCGCATCGATCACCATCCCGGCAACAGGAAGCGGTGGCACACACGACGGTGCGTGCCACCGCTTCACCATGCCGTCGTTGACAGGCCGACCTCCATATGAGGCG